>VXMF01000010.1:0-2264 GCA_009841225.1 Terriglobia bacterium
GTGTCCCCGACGCCTAGGTACTTTCGCAGGGCCTTGTGGATGTGCTTGGGGTGGATCCGCGTTCCCCCCGCGTCGTTCCGCTGCAGGGTCGTAGGATCGACCTTGTAAGCAAAGTGCAGCGCGTCCGTCTCGCCGACCACGCGGTTCGTCCATCCCTGGTTCTTCTCCATGATGATGAAGCTGCCAATCGGCCAGTGATCCTTCCCTAGGTCGGAGTTGTACTTGTTGGTCCGACCGAAATCCGACCCCATCACCACAACCATGCGGTCCGCGACTCCGTGGAGTTCTGCGTAGTCCCACAGGTAGTCGATCGAGTCCGTGAGATTTCCCAGCAGCCAGTTCTGGTCCGGGTCGTGATTGTCATGCGTGTCGAAGCCGCCCATGAACAGGTCCGCGCTGACGGCGACGCCGGCCTTGAAGGCCAGCACTGTCAGCTGTGCTTGCCGCTTGAGGGAGCTGCGATACAAACCGTACTCCTCCACCTGGTTCAGCTCGCGATCGCTGGGAATCATGTCGGCGAACGACCTGAGCCCCTCGGCCGCGTCCACGTCCAAGGCCGCAGCGTACAGTTCCCTATTCCGGGCGTCTCTGGGCATGAGATTGGGAGCCGCCGCCAAGCGAGCCATTCGCTTGTCGCGGTGGCTTGTAAGTGACGCCCAATCGTCGGCGCTGAAATATGGCCTGCGGGTCGAGTCCCCGCCCAACAGTTCCGGCTTGGCGATGTTCCGGATTTCGCCTGGATTGTTCAGCCGCGTGAACACGGCGACTCCGGCCGTGTTCGAGAACCCTCCAAAGCTCAGGTAGGGCATCGAAAGGCCCGCGCCGTTGTGAGCGGCAAGCAGGGCCGTCGTCGTTGGGTAGCCTTCCGAGATCCGCCCGCTCCAGTTGTGGGTAACGCCAGCCGAGTGGGAATTCGTCTGGGCATCCACGCCGTTCACAACTAGGATGCGCTGGTAGTACTTGTCAAAGAAGGCCTGGTTCTTCGCGAACGGAGCATAGCGAATGTTGCCCGCTTGACGCACCTCGCCAGCCTCCGCCCAGTGGTTGATGATCGGCTCGCCAGCGACGTTGGTCTTCGGGTCGCACAAGCTGGTCGGGTCCCAGCCGCCGCGGGCTTGAACGAATACGAACAGCTTGCCCCGGTAGTCCGTGGCCTTCGCCAGCGGGACGCGGAAGCCCGTCACGGCCCCCACTCCTGCCATCACCTGCATGAAGCTACGCCGATTCATCACGCCCTCCTAGAAGTACAGGTACCGATAGTCGGTCAGCATATACGCCAAGGTTACGACCCAGGCCTCGGCGATGTGGTTCGAATCGGCGATGTTCATCTCTCTCGTGAATGCTCGCACGGCATCGCTGTCGAGGTTGCTGCCTCCGCCGGGCAGGAAGAACAGTGCGTCGGGGGCAAGGCCCTCGAAGTAGCCATGGTCTGCACCGCCGTTACACGTGAGCTGCCCGTTGAAGAATCCCTCGTCGCCCGAGGTCCGCCTGCGGTTCCATACCTCGAGGAAGAGGTCGAAAGCCTCGTTGACGTCAGGGGAATAGACCCCCACTGTTACGCCGTAGAGCTTTGCGTGCAGGTCGGCCAGTTTCCGGCGGATCGCCATCTCGCCTCGGGGTCGGCGGCTTTCCGATCGCACGTCGACCTCCAAGCGCGCGGCCTGGTCGCCAGCCTGGTCTTGGTAGGCCTGGATCTCAACGGTATATTCGCCGCTCGACGCGACTGCTACCGGAACCTGCAAAGTGCAATTGTTCCTCATGAAGTAGATGCCTGCCCTCGGCCTCGGGTAGCCGCAGCTCTGCCTGTCGAGCGTCTCCAGTTCCACCTCGGATACGGCCGCCCCGCTGCTGTCGCGGACAACCAGCCGGTCCAGGTTCAGGTTGCGATCAAGGTTGTTCCCCTCGCTGTCCTTCTGCCCGAAGGTGTTGTTGTTCGTGTACGCCAGGTTGACCGTCTGGGATCCTGCCGAGAGCGAAACTTCCAAGGCGACCAGCTGCCGAGCATCCTCCGACGTGGCCGTGATCTCGAAAAACCCTCCTCCTTGCGACAACGGGGTGTCTAGCCGACTGATCCCGTCAAAGAGCAAGCGATGCTCGTCTGGCCAGTAGAAGAGTTCCCGGCGGACGATCGGGCAGCTCACCTCCACGGCGTGGCTCTGGGCGACCGACGCCATCAGGGCCGTCATGTCGCCTGTGCGTTCGGTGATCCCGTTCGAGTCGATCCCCCCGTAGAGCAGTTGGTAACCGGCATAGCTCGCCGGATT
>VXMF01000010.1:2364-4037 GCA_009841225.1 Terriglobia bacterium
ACATTGAAATCGGAATCGGAGGATTCCGTGGGAGGCTCGACGAGTTCCACGCCCATGACCGCAGGCCACCAGAACCGGACGGCCGCGCTTGCGAACCGCTCGTCGGCCACCATCTTCTCCGCCAGCCATTGCAGGCTGTTGTCAGCGCTAGGGGCTGTCATGCCGTCGAAGCCCGGCGCACGCACGTCTCGGAACCAGGTGTCGCCTCGCTGGTACGGGGACGCCGTTCCGTCCTTGGGGTACTTGTACAGCGTCGGCAGGGAGTCCATCCCTCCGCGCTTGTCTCGGAACAGGCCGTCGTTGCCGTAGTTTTGATACGCACCGGCAACCGGGTCCATCGGAATATGGCAGACCGTGCACGCGGGATTGTTCATCGTCGGGTTGTTGGTGTCCGCCAAGGCGACTGGATCCGTCGTTCGCGCCGCGGACTTCTCGATGTCGAAGCCTAGGAAGTGGTAGTAGGTCCAGCGGGACCGAGCCCGGTTGCGATTCGTCGGAGTCGTCGGGTAGCGCCTCAAGAAGACCGTCGTGTTGAGGACTCCGGCATGGGGGTAGTCCGTGGGGAGGTTGCCCGGATTGATCACCCTCCGCCCGCGCCTAGGGTCTTGCTCCACGATCTGGGTATTGTTCCTTCTGTAGTAGCTGAGGATCTGTGAGGGCTTGAATTCGGTTGGATTCTCGGGGTTGTCGAACTCCGTGTCTGCGCCATACGCGAGCGCAGCCTGGGGATTCGCCATGATGTAGTCCGCCGTCAAGATCTCGGTGTACGGAAGATCGTTCTCGACGACGTGGGCGATGAGTTCCAGCGGAGCGCGCGCGAAACCGTATTGCACGGCGCTGGAGTAGAAGCGATACGGCGGATATCGGCTCAGACGGTCGTAGCCATTATTGACGGCCGCATCGGCCAGTTCCCAGAGCTTGTTTGTGTGGTCGACAAACCGCGGCTCGTTATTCGGGATCACGGTTCTTCGCTCCGCGTCCGTCAGCAACCGGTCATTGGCCGAGCGGATCAGGAAGTCGTGAAATCCCCGGCCGGTCATCAAGCCCCTGATCGTTCGCCGCAAGGTGGACCTGTTGCCAAAAGTCACGGCGTTCAGCTCGGCTTGAGTGGGAAGCCTCCCCGCAAACAGCAGCGCCGCGCGGCGCAGCGTCCTGGCCGACGTTGCGAAGGTGACGCCGTTGAAGAGCTCGTCTGGGGAGATCAGCCCGGATCTGGTCTCGCCTCCCAATGCGCGCAGGAACCGCTCCATATTGGCGAAGTCGGTCGATCCGGCCACCACTTGGACGCCCCCGCCGTGGGCTTCGGCTCCCTGGATCTTGTTTAGGATCAGGTCGGCCCCGCCCTCGACGGTATCAATGAAGTTCTGGAATACGGCCAGGTTGGTGGCGGCGTGCCCAGACACGTCTTGGGGTGTAAGCACTAACCGCGTATGGCCGGAGGCCCCTCCTTCGACATGGCAGTAGATGCACTTGGACTGCACGATGGGGCTGGAGATGAAGTCGCTGAACAGAGTGCTCGGGGCCTCGTCCGGCGACGCGACACCCTTCCAAGGCTGGCGTGGCGGCGGTGCGAACCTAGGCTGCAAGGGGCCCGGGATGCGTTTCTGAAATGTGCGCGGCGCGGGACTCTGGCTGACGAAGGCCGGACAGATGGCCTGCGGCTGAATCGTGCT
>VXMF01000052.1 GCA_009841225.1 Terriglobia bacterium
AGTTGGCTGAGCTAGGCGTGGATCAGTTCGCCGTCTACCTGATGCACGACCAGCCGGAGGCGACGCTCGAGGCGTACGGCGGCATCATTGAAGCCATGGAACAAGCCGGCTGAACCGCCCCGTGGCCGACCCCTCGACGACCCGGCGGGCCCGAGCACGCCGCACGCTGATCTTCGCGATCTTCCTGGTGGTGCTGGCGCTGCTTTACACGGGCTACAAGGCGTTCGGCCAGGCCATCGACGACACCCAGCGGGACTGGTGGGTCGTCGGATCGTTTCTGCCTCGCAGCGACGACAAGAACATGCCACCCGTGCTGGACATCCTGGCCGAATTCGGCGAGGCGCCCCGCGAGGGGGGCACCACCATCGGGCGACTCACGCTCGACGGTGCCCTTTTCACCCTGCGGGAGGCGGCGGTGGGCTTCGCCGCTGGGACGATCATCGGGCTCGCCATCGCCGTCGTGCTGCTGCAGTCGCGGCGCGCCGAGCGCGGCGTGCTCCCGTACGTGATCGCCAGCCAGACGGTTCCGCTCATCGCCATCGCCCCGATCGTGGTGGTGTGGGGACGTACCGGCCTCGAGTTCCTGCCGTGGGAGTGGCAGGACTGGATGTCGGTCTCGGTGATCGCCACCTACCTCACGTTCTTCCCGGTCGCGGTGAACGGCTTGCGGGGGCTCCAGTCGCCGTCGCCGGAGGCCACCGAGTTGATGCAGTCCTACGCCGCCAGCCGGCGCCAGGTGCTGCGGCGGCTGCAGCTGCCGGCGTCGTTGCCGTTCCTGTTCCCGGCGCTGCGTATCGCCGCCACGGCGAGCGTGGTCGGCGCCATCGTGGGGGAGATCTCCGCTGGCGTGCGAGGTGGCCTCGGCCGGTTGATCCTGGACTTCGCCGGCAAGTACATCACCGGTCCCGAGCGGCTCTACGTGGCGATCATCGGGGCGTGCATCACCGGCCTGGTCGCGGTGGGTGTGGTGGCCGCCGCGGAGCGGCTACTGCTGACGCGACGCGGGATCGTGGCCCAGTGAACGCCGCCGAGCCGCAGAGAGCAGCCGGGGAGGCGGCGCAGGATCTGGTTCTGGAGATCGCAGGTCTGGAGAAGACCTTCAACCCCGGTCGGTCGAACGCCGTGCCGGCCATCTCCGATCTGTACCTGGCGGTGCGGCCCCGGGAGTTCGTATCGATCATCGGGCCCTCCGGGTGCGGCAAGAGCACGCTGCTGCGGCTGGTGGGCGGGCTCATCAAGCCCACTGGCGGCGAACTGTCCGTCAACGGCCGCACCGCCGGCGAGGCTCGCCTGAACCGCGACTACGGGATGGTCTTCCAGGCGGCGGGGCTGTTGGACTGGCGCACCGCGCTCCGCAACGTGGAGTTGCCACTGGAGTTGATGGGCTGGTCGAAGCTCCGTCGCCGCAAGCGCGCCAAGGAGATGCTGGAACTGGTGGACCTCGGCGGGTTCGCCTCGCACTATCCGGCGGAGCTCTCCGGAGGCATGCAGCAACGTGTGTCGATCGCCCGGGCGTTGAGCTTCGAGCCGTCGCTGCTGCTGATGGACGAGCCGTTCGGGGCTCTCGACGAGATGACCCGCGAGCACATGCAGGCTGAGTTGCTGAAGATCTGGCGCGAGACGGCCACCACGGTCATCTTCATCACACATTCCATTCCCGAAGCGGTGTTCCTGTCCACCCGGGTGGCGGTCATGTCGCCGCGGCCGGCCCGGATCGCCGCCGAGTTGTCCATCGATCTTCCCGAGCGCACCCCCCAGACACGCGACACCGAGGAATTCTTCCGCAACGTGTCGCTTGTGCGGCGCACGCTGCGGTCGGTGGAAGGCCAGTGAAGTTCCTGCGCGGTGGCGCCTGGCTGCCGCCCACGGTCTTCGGGGCTGGGGCCCTCGGGCTCTGGGAGTTGGTGCTGTGGGCGACCGATCCCGAGGGTTTCGTCCTCCCGCGGCCCAGCGAGATCGCCATCGCACTGGGCGAGAACATCTCCGAGGTGTGGGTGGCCTCGCGGGTCACGGGTTTCATCATCGGTAGCGGTCTCGCCGGCGGCGTGGTGCTGGGCGCGGTGGCCGCGCTGATTGTCATCCGCTTCCGCACCGCGAATGAGACCCTCACCCCCCTAGCGGTGGCGATCAACGCCATCCCGATCATCGCCCTGGCACCGCTGTTCAACAACTGGCTGGGGATCACCTCGCCACGCTCCAACCAGGCCGTGGTTGTGCTGCTGGTGTTCTTCCCGGTGTTCATCAACACCGCGCGGGGCCTCAGCGAGGTGGACGACGAGCAGATCGAACTGATGCAGTCGTATGCGGCGAGCGACTGGCGCATCATGCGCACGGTCCGCATCCCGAACGCTCTGCCGTTCTTCTTCACGGCACTGCGCCTGGTGGCGTCGCTAGCGGTCATCGCCGCCATCGTGGTGGAGTACTTCGGTGGCCGTCAGGACACGCTCGGCAACATCATTACGCAGAACGCCCAGTTCACGCGCTACGACGTGGCGTGGGCGGCCGTCGTGGCGGGCAGCCTCGTCGGCATCGCCCTCTACTTCGCGGCGCTGATACTCGAAAGACTCGTGACCGGCCGGTACGCCCGGGCGACGACCGCGGCTTGAGCGGTCACAACAGAATCTCGGAGTGGGTTCCTCGCACACCGCCCACCGAGAAAACGGGAAGACACCAAACAGGAAAGGGGAGACGATGGAGACTCCGAAGAAGACGATCGCCTGGCGACTGCTGGCGGTCCTGCTAGCGGTGGCGCTGGTAGCCGCCGCCTGCGGTAGCGACGATGAGGAGGCGGTGCCGGCGTCTGCGCCCGAGCCGGCGCCTGCACCGGCGCCGGAGCCGCCGCCGCCACCCGAACCGGCGCCGCCGGCCGAGGAGGGTTGTGACGGGCTGACCGAGGTCGCCGTGCAGCTGCAGTGGTTCACCCAGTCGCAGTTCGCCGGCTACTACGCCGCCAAGGACCAAGGTCTCTACGAGGACCTGTGCCTCGACGTGACCATCCTGGAGGGTGGCGTTGAGATCGTGCCGATCCCGGTTCTGGACTCCGGCGGCGCCGACTTCGCCGTGTCCTGGGTGCCGCGGGGGCTGGTGCCTCGCGAGGAGGGGGCGAATGTGGTGAACATCGCCCAGATCTTCGAGCGGAGCGCCACCTTGCAGGTGTCCTGGGCCGACTCGGGCATCGAGAGCGTCGAGGACCTCGCTGGCAAGACCGTCGGAAACTGGGGCTTCGGCAACGAGTTCGAGCTGCTCGCCGGCTTGCGCCGCAACGGCATCGATCCCGACAGCGACGTGACCCTGGTGCAGCAGAACTTCGACATGTCGGCGCTGCTGAACCGGGAGATCGACGCCGCCCAGGCCATGATCTACAACGAGTACGCCCAGGTGCTGGAGGCCGTCGACCCCGACACCGGCGAGTTGTTCCAGCCCGAGGATCTCGTGGTCATCGACTGGAACGACGTCGGCACTGCAATGCTGCAAGACGCCATCTGGGCCGACGCCGACCGCTTGGATAGCGACGCCGCCTACCGCGACACCGCCGTGCGGTTCGTGCAGGGCACGCTTTCCGGGTGGATCTGGTGCCGCGACGAGCCCGACGCCTGCGTCGACGTGGTGCTCGACAACGCCCCGACGCTGGGCCGCTCGCACCAGACCTGGCAGCTGAACGAGATCAGCGCCCTGATCTGGCCGTCCAGCAACGGCATCGGCGTGATGGACGAGGGCCTGTGGAATCAGACGATCGACATTGCGGTGACTGAGGGCATCCTCTCAGCCGAACCGGAGGGTGAGGCCTACCGCACCGACATCGCGCTGGAGGCCATCGCCAACCTCGAGGCCCAAGGAATCGACACCAACGGCAGCGGCTGGAGCCGCGTCACCGTCGTCCTGAACGAGGGCGGCGAGTAGCCGAAACCGCTGAGGGGGGGGGGGGGGGGGGGGGGGGGGGGGGCGCCGCCCCCCCCCCCCCCCCCCCCCCCCCCCCCCCCCCCCCCCCCCCCCCCCC
>VXMF01000032.1 GCA_009841225.1 Terriglobia bacterium
ATCGACTCCATCCTCCCAAGAAATGGAGCCTCCAGGAAACCCGGTACGGTTCAGTCTCACAGTTTCAGCGTATCGCAACTCCAGGTTCCGCCCTGCGTTCCCGTGCTCCGCGTGGCCGCCGCACCGTCCCCGCCGATGGATTGGCAATCATTGGGGAGAACGTGAAGTCGAACTCGCGGGACGGGAAGGCACCGTTGGCGAGGAAGGACGGTAACCGCGACCACTTGACACATATACTGCAGGCATGACGCGACTGGATCGAATCACCCGTGATCCCGACGTCATGGGTGGACGCCCATGCATTCGACGGCTTCGCGTTACGGTTGCGACCATCGTGGGGCTGCTGGCCACCGACCATCACGCAGACGACGTGTTGGCCGCCTACCCGTATCTTGAGCGCGACGACATCCGCCAAGCGCTGGCCTACGCTGCATGGCGCAGCGAGGAGCAGGAAGTCGCGGTCGGTTCAGCCGACGAGCCCGCGAGCCTCGATGGCGGGGTTGCGAGCTGGTCGGGATGGTGAATTATCATGGAAGGGATGCAGTCTGAATCGTGCTCCGTCGTCCACAGCGACCCAAAGATTTCCGGGGGCACGCCCGTCTTTCGCGGCACACGGGTGCCGGTTCAGTCGCTCTTCGACTACCTTGAAGGTGGAGAGACTCTCGACCAGTTCCTCGATCAGTTCCCGTCGGTGACGAAGGAGCAGGCGCTCGCTGCGCTGGATCTGGCGCGCGATTTCATTCTGGCCCGTGCGCGTTCTGCTTGACGAGAATCTGCCACGCGCTCTCGCCTCGGAACTCACGGGGCACGACGTCAGCACCGTGCAAGCCGCGGGTTGGTCCGGAACTCAGAACGGTGAGTTGCTTCGGCAGGCTCGCGACAGATTCGATGCCCTGCTGACCATGGATCGGGGCCTCCCGCACCAACATAATCTGAGCCTCCTCGGCCTGCGTATACTGATCATCCGGGCGCGGTCGAACCGCATGGTCCATCTGAAGCCACTCGTCGGCAGCATTCTGAAGACACTGGACGCCATGTCGCCCGGCGAGCTACGCGAGGTCGGGACCTGACGGATAGTCCAGCCGGCGTCCGAAGCGCTCACCTAACAACATGACTGGTACAGTAGACGATCAGCCAACCGCCGTCCTGCGTCACGCCGATAATTGGCGCCAACACATCGCCCGCGCTGGGTCCCACTTCGAATGCGCGGCCGGCGAACCCGATCCTCGCGCACACCGCGAACAGGTCAAGCCGGGTTGTCTGCGTTCAGGCTGAGCACTTGAATTGCCCTTGCGCAGGGAGAGTCGAATGACGACTACCCTTCGCGCGGCCACGATCGCGGTCTTGTTTCCGATGGCAGCGGGGTGCGCCGAAGATAGCCTCCGCCTGCACGCCCGGCTTGCCTTGTCGTGCGGGGTGGGTGAGACGGCGAGGCCGACGGTTGTCGGCGACGGGCGCATCGGGGTCAATACCACCTTCCGCGCCGCACCCACAGCGGCGACGATGGACGAGAACATCCTGTCCATGTACTTCTACAATGCCGAGACGGAGGAGATGGAGATCCCCGGAGCCGACATCCTGGCCGCACGTGTGGGTGATCGATGAGCACGACGTCGACGACCGCTACCCCTACCGTGAGGGAGGCGTCGTTGTCTGCTACAGGATCAACGAGTAGGCCGCGTTTCTTCTGACGGCAATCTACTCGTCCGACGACGTAGGCGTCGAGAATTCCAGCCGTCCGGGACCTCTCCAGGAAAGTGCCCCAGTCCTCCCCCAGCTTGTCGAATCGCTGCCGCCGCTTCTCTCGTAACTCCAGTCGCGCACCTACCGCCGGCTGACCTCGTCATGCACTCCGCGCCCCTTCGAGAGCTGGTTGCTGCTGCGCGGCATGCGGACCGTCGTCCTGCGCGTCACGCAGTCGGCGAGGGTCGTCCGGTTGTTCCGCCTGTTCCACAACGCGACGTCGCTCGGCGGCACCGAGAGCCTCGCCGAGCAGCGCCGGATGTCGGAGGGGCGCGGCTCCCCCGTTCCCGACGACCTCGTGCGGTTCTCGGTCGGCATCGAGGCGGCCGAGGACCTCATCGCCGACATCGAGCAGGCGTTCGACCGCCTGTCCTCCTGAGGAGCCCGGCCCCATGGCGCAGCCTGACGCAACGTTCCGGATCGACCCGGCCACGCCGGCCGACGTTCCGCTCATCCTCGCGCTCATCCGGGAGCTGGCCGACTACGAGAAGCTCCTGGACGACGTCGTGGCGACCGAGGCAATGATCCATGAGGCGCTCTTCGGCGACACGCCGCACGCCGAGGCAGTCGTCGCCCGCGCCGGCGATGAACCCGTCGGTTTCGCCCTCTACTTCCACACCTTCTCGACCTTCCTGGCGCGCCCCGGCCTGTACCTCGAAGACCTCTACGTCCGCCCGGAGCACCGCGGCAACGGCTACGGCCGCCGACTACTCGTGCACCTTGCCCGCATCGCCGTCGAGCGAAACACCACCGTCTGGCGCTTCGAGTTCTACGACTGCTGGGACCTCGACACCAACCGCTGGATCGACGCCTTCGCCAAGGAACTAACTACCTTCCGCCCACACCAGACCCTCGACGGCAAGACCCCCTCGCAATACCTTCAACAACTCACAACCCAAGAGGACCTTCCGCTCATATCTCCTGAACGCGCATAGGAACCGGTTCCCTAGCCAAGAACGGTGTAGACTTACCCGACCGATACCATGCTCAGATGGCCGCAGAGCCGCTGGCCACCAACGACCTCCAGAGCTGAAGACCCCAGGCTCGAATCCTGTTGGGCGCGCCAACTCCTTCAGGCCTTTCTCAACCATTCGCACCGACGAGAATCTGCGGCTTTCCTGTCGTAACCACTATCGTCACGATGCTCGTTGTTCGTCCCCGAGGAACACGATGCCAACAATCGCTTCAGTTTCCCTACGCCTGCGACTCTGGCGACGCGCCAGTCGCTGGTTCTCAGTCCTCTCCCTTGGATTTCTTGGGTTCTTGGCATTCGAGTCAATCCTATCCCTCATGTGGCGATCCACACTCTTCCTTGGCATCCCTGACCATCCTGAATTCTCAGCGATCCTAGTCTGGGTGGTCACCTTTCTACTCTTCTACGTAGCGACCGAGCCAATACGCTTCCGTCGTAGCCAATGGCTTCGCCTACCCTGGTATCCCGCCACCTGGCTAGCCGTACCTATTGCCTGCATACTTGCAGTGGCCGCCGAGCGATTCTATAGTCCAATCCGCCTTCCAACAGCCGAGGTCCATTGGCAGCAGACCGAGATCATCTTACCAATCGCCGTCGCGTTCTTGGCCGCCATCGTGCTGCACCAGTTACCGTGGAGCGATCGCCGCCCACGCGAATCGGTATCCTCGCGAACGCCCGATGTCACCAACGAGCAACTCCACGAGTGGCTGTCCTCAGGTGAGTACCCCATACAACGATCCGACCAGGATCTCTTTCAACATCAACGGATCAGTACCCGCATTGCGACGACCCTTGTGCAGCATACCCGCTCCGTCGCCTTATTAGGTGATTTCGGCAGCGGAAAGAGCAGCATCCTCAACCTCCTTTCTGCCGAACTACGCCATACAAGACCCACCATTATTATCGCAGACTTTGACGTCTGGGCCGTGCCACGACCAGCGGACGTACCCCGTCTCGCACTGGACCGCATCATCACGGCTCTCGATGACTACGCTGATACCATCGCACTGCGAGGCCTACCAGTAACCTATCAGCGACTTGTGGCCGCAGTTCCCGGTCGATGGCTGCACCGGGTTCTCAGCATCCACCGTAATCCGGCCGACTCCTTGGAGGAACTGCAACGCCTCACACCCGTCCTAGAGGCCCTGAATGCCCGGATTGTTTTGATTGTGCAGGACGTGGAACGCGCTGGAGACAATTTTGACACGCGCCACTTGCAACGCCTGCTTTGGGCTCTACGCGACCTTCCTCTCGTTTCCTTTGTCTTGGCCATCGACCGTACCACCGCTCTCGACTTTTCGAAGCTGTGCGATTCGATCGAGATCGTCGAACCAATCGGCCATGACCAAGTCGCTACCATTGTTAACTCGGCCTTCGCTCATTGGATGTCCGCATACTCGTACATTGATCCACATCCAAACCGTGAACGTGGCAAGCTCCGCTTGAACTACGTACGCATCGGCGGTATGATTGATCGGTGGAGGCGCGCGAATAGAAGTACCCCAATCGACGACGCGGTCAGCCTACTTCAAACTCCCCGCGCCTTAAAGCACGTGCTCCGCCGCGTAGACCACGTATGGCAAAATCTACATGGAGAGATCGATCTGGACGACCTCTTTCTTCTGGCAGTCCTACGGCAATCCGCTCCGCCTGTATACGACTTCATCGTCTCTCATATTGACGCAGCCCGACTCGATCCGACCGAACTTGCACCTCAGACGATGACGGTCTCCGATGACTGGGACCAACTCATGCGCGAGCAACCCAACGCTCACGCGACGCAACGCCTCGTAGATCTGCTGGGAGTTCGCCGCATCTCGCGTACACAACCCCAAAACGCAACCGCTTCGCCGCAGGGCGTGCATCAAGGCGGCCATGTGGACTACTTTCGTCGGATCGTGGCTGAACAGTTAGACATGGAGGAGGTCAGGGATCAAGTAGTGTTGCGCCAAATGGACCGTTGGAAAGAGAATCGCGCAACAGAAATGGTAGATGAGCTACTCGCCGCAACCGAGAGGGCCGACGGGTACGTTGACGTCTGGGAGCAGTTTTCCGATAGGTGTTCTGAGGAAGAATTGGTCGAACTCACGTCGACCCTTGCTCGGTCCATTCTCCAACGCGACGGGTCGGAGGCAGCGGCCGATCACCCAGCCCTACTTGCACTCTGGCGTCGATGCAATCGGCGACTACCACGAGATAGATACGTCGATTGGTTATTGCATATCATAACCACGGGTCTATCGGTGAGTTTACACTTTTCTAACGGGTTCTACAGCTATTGGACTGGCGACCACGGGATTGTCGGCGAAGACCAGCGCGCGGCGATACGCGAAGGGGTGGTCGCTAGTGTGAGGGTGCAGATCAACTCTGGCGCGGCCTTGGCTGCCCGACTTCACCCCGCATATCCTTGGGACGTCGGACGTCTGATCCGGCAGGGTGGTTCTGAGATTGCAGATTTTGCGGTGTGGCGAGACTACCTCGCACCGATTCTGATAGAGGGAGCGGATATTGAGCCGGCGATTGTTCTACCGGAGGTGGCTAATCTGATAGCTACGGAGGCCAGCACGGTGAGAGCCGCTGGAGTGGACCCGCCGATTTTCGTTAATCGATACGAGATCGACCGTGAGCGGTGCGCAGCGCTGTTCGGTGAGTACCTTGACGTCGTACTTGAGAGGCTTGCCGCGTACGACGGAGCTGACCCGTACGCTTCGAGAGCGAGAGAGGACTCCGCCAGATGGCTCGGCGAAAGGCAGGGCGGGGGCAGATGACGGGGCGGCAACTCGGCCGACGACTCCATTTCACGCTCGGCATTCACTAGGAGAATCCTGCAAGGGCGCAACTCGATGAGCCGTCGGGCTTCCAGGGCTTCCGATGCGATGGCCGTGGGAACGGGCCTCTGACATCCTCCAAGGTCACGGTTGGGTCCGAACTCGCCGACTCCGCCGCGGGTGTCAACGGTCATTCAAAACTCCCCCACCTGCGGTCATCGGAAAATCCCCCACCTTCTGGTTGAAACATCGATGAGATTGGTGCCTGTGGTCGCTGTGGGCAGGCCGTCAGCGGCCTGTCCAAGGCGATGTGGGCGCGTCCTCGCGTCCACGGCGCCGGCAACGTCCACAGGCCTCCCATCGCTCACGCTCCCGCGGTGGTGGGCTTCACCACACCGGACTTCAACTTGTCCTTCAGCCGATACGAATCGCCCCGGATGCTGATCGTCGTCGCGTGATGCAGGATCCGGTCGAGGATCGCGCTGGCGATCACGCGGTCGCCGAAGACGTTGCCCCAGCCGCCGAAGCTCTGGTTGCTGGTCAGGATCATCGGACCGCGCTCGTAGCGCCGGCTGATGAGCTGGAAGAACAGCGTCGCCGCCTGCCGGTCGATCGGCAGGTACCCGATTTCGTCGATCATCAGTAGCCGCGGGATCATGAAGACCTTCAGCTTGTCGTCGAAGCGACCCTCGTTCAGCGCCTTGGTCAACGTGGTCAACATCGCTGCGGCCGTCGTGAACGGCACCCGGTAGCGGTGCTCGATCACCTTGAGACCGAGCCCCACGGCCAGGTGGGTCTTCCCCACCCCGGGTGGGCCGAGCAGGACCAGGTTCTCCCCGTGCTCGACGAAGTGGCACAGGCTCAGCTTCTGGATCTGCTTCCGGTCGACCGAGGGTTGGTAGCCGAAGTCGAAGCTGTCGAGCCCCTTAATGAACGGGAACCGGGCCAGGTTGGTCCGCATCGTGACATGCTTGGCGGTCTTTGCGGACACCTCCTCGCTCAACAGGCCGTCGAGATAGTCGGCTATAGGAGAGTTCCGCGTGAAGCCGCTCGCGACCGTCACGAGACTCGATGTGGAGCAAGCTCTTCGGTCGATGAATGCCGTCCTGAACGTCATCCGTCGCCGGCTGCTTGGGGCAGGAACTGTGGTGGGCGACCAGATCGTCGTCGGCGGCCCGTCCACGGGTGCTAACGCCCTTGTGGCCGAGATTCAAGCCCTTGTCGAGTTGGGACGTCGGTTCGCTGCGCTCGTAGGGATGAAGGGCAACGAAGGTGACGTGGAGAGCGTCTGCGAGGCGATGGCGAAGCTAAGAGACGGCAGCGTCGAGCGATACGAGGCCGCGCGCTCGTTGGAGGAGTTTGTGCAACGGTTTGGCGTTGGTGTCGAACCTGGGTCGTCCGCGTGAGTCCTCTGAACACGGCTCGGCGCGAGCTTAGTGAGCGTGCTTCTGGAGCGGCCACGCCCGACGGATGGGCTTCAGCATCGGACCGACGCGGCTCTCAGGAGCGCTTACTGCCTGCTTTTGTCGCGTTATAGCTCTCGTTTGCCGTGGCAGTATGAAGCGGGCGCACTGTAACGATGATTGCAGCCGCGCGCTTTACCGTGTTACCTTGCTTTGTCATGTCCTATATGGCGAGGAACCGGCACGACGCCGGCCTTGCCGGAGGGCGTCACCGCAGGTCCTCCCAGAACGAGCGCGCCTTGCGCAGCAGGTCGTCACGACCACTCCCGTGTCCCCGACGCGGCAGAAGGCACGTCCTCTTCTCCCACTCGGGGCAGTGGAGCACGATGCCATCATACGAAAACCCTCCGAGCGCAAAGATCCCGCGGGGTTCCAGGGCTTCCAGCAGGGGCGCAACAAGATGGAGCATCCCGACCTTGCAAGCGTTCGCGTCCGGTCTTGCGTTGTCTCGCGTGCGCCAGGGCACGACGTTGAGGATCGCGATGTCATCCAGCGAAGAACCGCTGGCCTTTATGGCGACCTCGTAGAACCTGTCGTTGATAAACCAACTGGAGATGGCGTCCTTCTGCACCCGGTTGGCTTCCGCGAATGCGGCCGCCAGCTTTTCGAGTGGTGCGTCCCGGAACCGCGCCATCGCCTGATACACAGGGTCGTCGGCTTCGAGTGGTGTGTTGCGGTCAGGAACTCCGGGGTTCTGGGCTAGCACCAGCGGAGAGCCGCGCCGGCTGAACTTCGGCCCCAGATACACCCAGGGGGCCGGAGTCTCCGCGCCGACGATGCCGGCTTTGTCGAAGAAGAAACTTGGCTTCCGCGCAGCTACGTCGCGCAGCACGGCCAAGACGGATACGCAGTCCGGCCGCGTCTTGTCAGTCATGGCGTCGCACTCCGCAGTCCGCACCCCGCACGCGGGCGAGTTTCGAGGATACCGTCTGCGGGCCTGTCAGGGTTCCGGATGGGGTTGGGGATCGTCTCGGCGCTCCGGCGCTCGCATCTCCTCGCATGCGTCGTCCTCCTACGGATGGCTTAAATCCAGGTGCACGTAGTGCGGTTCTCGCCGCAGCCCCTGGGCTGGATATACCACAACCAATCGGGACTCATCAGGGTCGTAGTTCATTCCGTCAACGAGAGTTGCCTCTGCGACGCGCGGGTTATACGAATGCAGCCACACCCAGTGCCTTCTCGTCCACGACAACAAAACCCTGTGGAGTGCTGCGGTGTCCCGAGCGTAATTGTCAGTCGTCATCCTAAGACCCATGACGTTCAGACAGAACCCCAAGACCTTAGCGCCCTTAAAGTTCGGGAAGTCCGTCATGCGAGAAACCTCGTCGTAGATCAGTCTGCGGACCCTATACTTGATCCCGCGGCTCGCAACGCCATCAAGATCACCGAAGTCGAACAACTCGTCCCACACCATATTGTGCTGAATCACCCAGCACCGATCTCTCGGTGACCGCACGGATGCGGCTGAACAAATGACCTCGACGATCAAATGAGCCATATCGTCGAAAATGGTGAGCCGTTTCCGTTGGCCCCGTTTCTGTGACGGCCGGCCAGCCCCCACCCCGCTCTCGTCGAGTAGCCTCGCCGCCTCCTTGATGAAATCCACGGCGACGCGGAGGCGCTGCGTCACATCCTGATTCCACGCGCTGTCGGCCATCCCGTCAAGGTGATGCAAGTCCCTGACCGACTCCTGGATGTTCGAGAACGCCACGGAAAAGACGGAAGACCGACTCCGAACTTGCTTATCGGCGTAGTCGCGAAGCGTTATGAGAACGGCCCGACAGTAGGCATTCCATTGGGAGGAATCCCACTGGTCGCGCTCCTGGAAGTCTTGATCGAGTAGCGTGCCAACAGCCGCCACCATGTTGTGATTCGAGAACATGGCCTGACTCACCGGCTTGTGATAACCGAGCAATCCGGTGTCGTACCCATCGGCCTCATGGAAGAGGAACGAGTTCTTGTTTAGTATGGCTTCACCAACGACATTTCTGGCGAATTCCTTGACCGAGACGCCGTACTTCTTGGTACTAGAGACATACTCAAACATGGCCAAGGCGACAATTGGTGAGGCATCCACGATCGCCCGACAGAACCTCCTGTCCGCGATCAGTAGGAGAATGTCGTCGGCGTAAGCCGTGACCTTCGTCGGATTGTACGGCTCCTCATGGTCCGCTTCGCCGGAACGGGGCCACTGGTGCCGAGTATCTCTGTGGTCTGTGGCGTGGTGGATTAGGGAGCCCGCTGACCGGCCGACTTCGTCGGCGATTACGGCTAGGTCTGGGGTGTTGCCCTTCAGGATCGCAGCGTACAGTGCGGTCGCATAACGACGAGCATTTACCCTGCCGTATTTCGGCGGCCGGATAAACGCGAACCATGCCCATGCCAAGGACGTCGCGAGGAACGATCCAGCGAGGATCGCCTGCCATGTCGCCGGAGTCAATAGCGAGCCCTTTGGAACCACCCAGCCCTGAGATCGCCAAAGGTCTGTTAGAAGTGCCAGCGTGCCAACGGCGACAACGACGAAGAAGGTGATAGAAGTCAATGGAATCGGAGCCGTCGCCACGCGAAACCGGTAGCGTGTATCCGCGATCGTCCATGCGAGTACAACGAGGGCGTAACCCGCGAGAAAACTGGAAAACGTGAAGAGCTCTGGTGAGTTCGGGTCGAGCGGCACGAAGCAGAGGCTGCCGATGCAGAAGGTGTCGGACACTTCCGGTCCCTATGTGCAGCGTGTGGAACGCCCTCATCCGGCAGGAGACGTATTCGTCGACCCTCGCTCGGTACCATGGCTTAGCCGACTCCTGCAGTTATTTTCAGACAGCTTCGTCGGGGTACCCAGTCTCACTCGCGCACCCTCAGGTCATCGAGGAACTCCGAGCCGGGATCGACACCCGTCACGAGCAGCCGGTCGCGTGCGCGGGTGCAGGCAACGTATAGCAAGTGCCGCTCGGTGCCGTAGACCTCCTCCAGATCGGCGTCGTCTCCCACGCGTTCGATCCGTGCCTGCAGCGGAATGACCTCGTCGTCGCACGCGGCTACGGCGACCGCGCGAAACTCCAGTCCTTTGGCGAGGTGCATGGTGCCGACCGCTACCCATCCGGACACGCCGCCGGAACCGTCGTGGAGCTGCACAGGCCGCATGCCCGCTGCCTGCACGGCCGAAAGCGCTCGCTCGATCTGCTCCAATGACCTGACGAACACGCCAATTGCCTGCGGCGCGTAGCCCTCGTCCCGTCGCGCTCGAAGCCAGTCCGCGATCGCCTCCGTCTCTTTGGCCGGCGACTCGAACGTCCTGACTTCGGGTGCCGGTCCGTTGAAGACAGAGACCGTCGCTCCTCGATGCTCCGCGTTGCCATCGACGTCTGCCAGCTCGGTCGGCAGGAGCCGGTCGGCGTGACGCCGGATCTGATGCGATGTGCGGTAGTTGATCCGCAGGGTATGGGATCGCCCACGTACGTCGACGTCGAGCGCCCTCCAAGAGAACGGTGTTTGGAAGATCCGTTGCCCGAGATCACCGGCAAAGAACAAGCCGTTCGGCCGGCTGCCACCCAGGGCCGCCAGAAACCGCAACTCTGGGACGCCGACATCCTGGGCCTCGTCGATCACACAGAAGTCGAACGGCGGATGCGCAGTTTCCGCCATCTTGGCCGTCGCCCGCGCGAACATGCCGGGCTCCGTCGATTTCTCTTGGTCCGCGAGCGCAGAACGAACCTGCGAGAAGATCGACCAGAGCAGCTCCCGCTGTTTCTCGGCCAAGCGGGTCTTGCGGCCGAGCCGCTGCACGTCGCGGTAGTCCTCCCAACTCGCGAGCTGCCAGGCGTCGACTACCGTGCTCCATTCCGTCCAGAGAAAGTGCGCACCGAAACGGTGGCCTTTGACATCGGCTGCCTCCTGCCGGAGCAGTGCCCGAATGTCCTCGCCCGCCGCCAAGTTGAGGCGGCCGACATTCGCCGTGTAGAGGCGCCGCCCGATGTCGCTCATCGAATGCACTTCGAGACGCTCGGCGATCTTCGGTTCGTTCCCGATGAGGCGCCTGAGACGCGTCTGTAGCGCGCCGGCCAGCGCATCCGAGAACGTCGCGAGCAGCACGCGGCTCTCCGGATGTGCGCGCGCCAGATGCACTGCCCGATGGAGCGCCACGATGGTCTTGCCGGTGCCGGCCGAACCCGAGACACGAGCCGGACCGCTGTAGTCTCGTTCGACGAGTTGCCGCTGGGCCGGGTGCAGGAAGACGGTCCACTTCTCCCACGGGTAGTCCAGCGCGCGCTCCAGGGCCTCCACGTCCGCCATCACCCGGAAACGGCGCTGCGCATCGGGATGCGCAAACGGATCCGCGCCCGCTACGGCAGGCGCCGGACGGTCAGGGGCACCGCCGGTCGCAAGCTGCAGCAGCGCCTCGGAGGCCTCTGCCGGCAGGTGATCGGCAAGGTCGAGCAGCGTGTCCTCCGTCGCCGCCCGCACGTCACCGAGCCACTCGACCGGCACGCCGTAGCCGAGCAGGTCGTCGTCCAACGCGCCGGCGAAGATGGCGGTCCGCGACTCCGTTGGTCCGCCTGCCGCCGCGCCCTGACTGGACGCCGGGACGTCCACCTCGACATACCGGGGTACCGGAATCTCACGCACCGTCTCACGGATCTCGACCAGCTGCGCGGCGCCTGTCGTCGGATGCCGTTCCAGCCGCCGTCGTTCGGCCCACTGATAGGCGGCGTCGTGATGGTCGACGTAGCAGAGCAGGAAGCTGGAAGCTGTCCGGTGGACGATCAAGCGGATGTCGCGACTGACCCGAGCGGACCAGAAGTCCTTGTCCTTTGCACGGTCGACCTGGTGCAGTTTCAGCCCCGGATGTGCCGGGTTCATCTGCAGGTCGAAGGCCGCAGTCTTGACCGCCTTCTGCTCGTCGCCGGTCAACTTGGCGAGGCTGTCGGTGAAGGTGTCGGCGATGCGGAACCGCATCAGGTTTCGATCTCCACCGCAACGCCAATCTGGTTGGCGACTTCCGTCCGGAGATCCACGTCGATCTCCGGCGCCCTTATGCTGACGATCAGTGCGTACCTGGCCCCTCGGTTGTATCTTTCGAGGGCTTGGCGAGTCTTCCACCAACCCACCGCCGGGTAAACGGCGAGGCATCCCCGGCTCGCCAGATCGGCCGCACCACCGCGCCAGATGTCTCCATGCAGTGAACCTCGGTGACGAGTCTGCTTTCCAATCAGCCACTCGGGATCGGCGCCGTGCCCGCCGTGGGTACCCTCCTCCTCGTCCCGTGCGGCCGCATTGATCCGCGTCCGGAAGTCATCGACCGACTCGTGCGGACGCTTGACGTCGAAACGGAGACCATGGGATTCGTAGCGGTACCGCGAGCGCACCCCGCGCCGGGAGGGGTTCGGCTCGATGAAATACGACAGGGTGACTCGCATCTCCACCTGCGTTTCTCCGAGGCCCTCCAGCGCTTCGCGTGGCCAAGGCAGGTTGTAGAGATGCATGTCCCGAAGCTTGGGTTGGTTCGATCCTTCACGCTGAAACGGATGTAAACGCTCCTCGATCACCATCGTCAACGAGTTGTCGACACTCCAGAGCGCACGCTCAAGGTCTGGGACTCCGAAGCCACAGCGCTGCACCAGATTTCGGTAGTGAGCCTTCGTGACCGCCCCGGTTGTCGGCAACGAGGCCCGTCTCATGGCCTCGGTCCACTCCGCCGAATGCACGATCAGAGCGCGGACGGTCTCGGGCCACAACGTCGGATAGGCGACCATGATTCGAGCTGCGAGCCGCGCGGCCAGCGCCATCGCCGCGCTGGTCGCGTTGGTCGTGGTGAAGATTCGTTCGGCGGGACGGTAATGCGTCGTCAGCAGGCTGAGGCTGTCCATCCGCACCGCGGACAGCAAGTCCTTTGCGGCGTTGCCGCCTTCTAGAACCACGTCCGGCTTCAGCGGCCAGGACGGCTCCCACGTCAGGGCGGTCGTACTGAACGGGCTCAGGCCTCCTCGTGGCGCGATAGGTGCATACCCTTCAGTGTCGGGCTCAGTGATCTGAACCTGCTCTGTGAAAGCTCCTACTGTGAGCGCATTCCAAGCCTGGGCCGGATCGTGTATGCCGTCGGTGTCATTGGAATTCGGGTAGCGGAACCACGCGTTCGAATCGTGGATGTTGCCGGCCGACAAGACGAGCAGGCGTGGATGTTCGCCCGCCGCGTCGGCGTCGGCCGCCAGTGCGTCTACGGCTGCCGACCATGCCGATGGGCGACCTCTGTCTCGGTCGTCCGGTGCCGTAACGGCCATGCCGAACACCCGCAGCCTCCCCGGCGCTGAGATTTCCGGGCGGGCCACGGCCTCTACCGTCACGAAGCCATGGTGCCGGGAGTCCCCGTCACCGCCGGGTCCGGGCAACAGCTTGACCGACTCCAGACGGTGATCGAGTACAACCGGATCGTTGCCTTCGACAAGCGCCGTGAGATCGCCGGTGAGAGCTACACCGGCCATCTGCGTCCCGTGGCCGTGCGTATCGTCCGTGCCCCAGCCCGGCTCGACGGTGTGCAGATCCCCGGTGCCGAGTGCTGACCGTAGGAGTCGGTGGCCGCGATTGACTCCTGTGTCGAGCAAACAAACGCGCGGCACTTCGTCAGCATCGGCGGGGAATTGGGTGCGCGCAAGCAGATCGTCGAGCCATTCCTGCTGCCCTTCGGGCGGCAGGGAGTCGAAGAACTCGGCTGTCTCCTTCGCCCGTCGAAGCTCCGCGATGCTGTTGAGCGTCAGCATCGAGTGCTGCATCTGCTCCAGTGAAGCGGACACCAGCAGCACGGTGCGCTCGGGAAAGACCAACTCGCCTGGAACAAGGCGCATCCCCTGGGCTTCTGCTCGCTCTCGAAAAGACTCGACTACCGCCTGCCGATCTCTCCGGACCGGCAGCCACACTTCCCACCAGAGCGGACCTTCATCCTCTGTCGGGAACTCCGTAGCCGTGTCGGTCCAGAGTGCTCGAAGACTCGCGGCGCGAATCTCTTGAATCGCATCGACGAGCCTCCTGTTGTCACGAGCGCGTCCGATGCTGTCCCGCCGTTCTTCCAGATAGTGACGGAGGAGCCGCTCGAAGTGATCGAGCTTTCCGTCGGGCACGAGCACGGTTGCGAGCGTTCGATTGCCGTCTTGCCGGACGTTCAGCAGCTCTATTCCGGACCGCTCGCGCGCCAAGCTCTCGAAGGCCAGCTCGATGTCGGGAAAGCTCTCGAACTCGACACGCAGGCCCAGCTCGTCGAGGCCGGCCGCCTGTTGAGTTTCTCGAGCGGCATCCGCCTCGCGCCGTACCGCTTCCACTTGGCGCTGCAGTACGCCGGCGTGGCGGGCACGATCTTGTGTGGGTACGACGGCGCGGCCACCGCCCTGCTGTGGTGACTGATACGCCTCGGTTTCCGCGAACCCCTCGATGATGAAATGACGACTTCTTCGATCCGTCCCGTTCGCCATGTGTCCGCCGACGGCGCTAGGTGCTGCTCGCCGACAGCTTATCGGCGATCGTCCGGCGCTCCTTCAGCATCACGCGGATGTCGGATTCGCCAACCGGACCGCGCTCGTGAATCAAGGCATCCTTCAGCACCTCGTCGGCTGCGCGAACGACCTCCGCGTAGCTTAGCCCCGCCGCGTCGTCAGCGAGGCTGCTCCAGTGGACCTCCTTCGCGGCCTCCGAAGCGAGCCGCGCGCTCAGGACCTGAGCAATTTGTGACCTATCGGGCAACTCGTAATGCAGGATGTCGTCGAAGCGACGGAAGAGTGCAGGATCGAGAATGCCCGGATGGTTGGTCGCGGCAATGACGAGGCTGTGGGAACGATCCTGCTCGATCATCTGCAGAAAACTGTTGAGCACACGTCGGATCTCGCCGACATCGTTCGCGAGTCCGCGCTGCGAGCCGATCGCATCGAACTCGTCGAAGAAGTACACGCCGCGAGTGCGTGCCGTCGCCTCGAAGATCAGCCGGAGCTTGGCCGCCGTCTCTCCCATGTACTTCGTGATCAGCGCGTCAAGCCGCACTTGAAGGAGTGGAAGCCCCAGTTCGCCAGCCAGAACCGACGCCGTCAGCGTCTTGCCGGTTCCGGGAGGTCCCGTCAGCAACAACTTCCGGCGCGGTGCGAGACCCCGCTTCACGATGCGACCTGCATGACGCTGCTCCCGAATCACGCGTCGAATCTGGTCCCCGAGCCCCTCGCCGAGAACCATCTGCCCCAGTCGCGCGCTCGGATAGGACGCTTCCAGCAGGTTCGCCAATTCGCCGCGCGGCCGCCCGATTGGAATCGGCCCCGCGGCCTCCAGCTTGCTCTTGGCGCGATCGACCAGCGTACGCAGTTCCTCCGCGAGTCTGCCATGTCCGCGCCGCGCCTCGTGGGCGGCCACCTGCATGGCAACGGAGAAGAACCGGTCGTCATCGCCTTCCACGTGCGACGTCAGCAACGCCTTGAGCTGTTCACCGTTGGCCATGAGGCATCCTCCGGTGTCCTACAGATCTATTCACACCCGGAACACTTTCATCACTTCGTCACCGAGGTGGTTGATGACCTTGACGGCAATGCGGCCAGACTCCGGTCGGTCGAACGGACGCGAAATGTCGCTGTGGAGCGACGCCCACGCGTCGGCGTCGATCTCGGCCTTCAGCGTCGTCTTGAGCGCCTTGTAGGGGTCGTTCGCGCCGAGGAAGTAGGCGTGCCGCACGAAGAAGCTCTCCTCGTTGTAGTCGGTGTCGATGAACCAGCAGGCGATGCCGTCGGCACCGTCGCTGCGAACCTCGCCGGTGGTGGGGTGGAAGACGTCCACGCCGTTGATCTTCACCTGAATCCGCTCGTCGCCGGCGCCTTCTCCGTCGACCGGGAGAATATCGATGTCCGGTTCGCCGAAGATGACGAACAGGTTGCCCTTGCCGGTGTTCTTCAGCTCGTCCGCCATGTGCAGGTCGGCATTCATGCGCGCCTTCAGCACCGGGATGCGGCCGAGGCGGCTGAACTCGGACGCGTGCGCCTCGTAGTTGAACGCGCAGGCGATCAGAACGTCGAAGCCGGCATCGCCGGCCTCGCGCGCGGCCGCCACCAGGTCCGGACGGGACACGGTGCCGAATTCGGGGCCGACGAAGACGCCGGCGCGCTTCTCCGGGCCGTCATCTCCGTCGCCTTCGCGGTAGCGTCCCTCCGCGCATATGTAGTCGCCCGGCCAGGGCGTGACGGCGGCGAAGGCGATGCGGTCCTCCTTGTGCGCCTGCTGCACGCCGGCTGTCGCGAGTTGCGCCAGAATCATGCCCGCGAAGTCCTGCTGCGGCCCGTACTCGGCCCTCGGCTCGGCAACGCGGTCGATGAGCTCGTCGTCCTCGTCCACGGCCAGCACGCGGTGCGGCGACAGGCTCTCCACCGTGAACGGTCCCGCCACGCGGACTTTCCTGCCGTCTTCGTAGGGCTTGTCGTAGAGGTACTCGTAGTCCGCCTTGGCCGCGATGGAGGCGTCGATCTCCTGCTGCCGGGCGATGCGCGCCTCCCACCAGAGTCGATGCGTGTCGACCGCCTCCGCCGGCCAGTCCTCCGACGCCTCGCGCGGAACCTGCCACTCCTCCCAGTCGCGCTCGAGTCTGGCGTTCAGGTCGTCGCGCAACGGCTCCAGTGTTTCCTGCCAGCGCTCCCAGATGACGTCGATCTCGGCGTTGTTGGCGATCGACTTGAGCGTGATGTGTGGCACCCGTTCGTAGACGAAGCCCTGCCGAACGTCGCCGTGCGTCGGTGCCTCCGATGGCGCCTTGCGTGTGATCTCGGCTTCCTTGCGCTGGCCTTCCGGGCTGTCGGCGAGCGTGTAGTACGGGTAGCGCGCTCCCATGATGCGGGCACGGGCGAGAGCCAGCGCCACTCGGGAGGTGTCGATAGTGATCCAGCGGCGGCCCCATTGCTCGGCGACGTACGCACTGGTCCCGGACCCGCAGGTGGGATCCAACACAAGGTCGCCCGAGTCAGTTGTCATGAGAATGCATCTCTCTACCACTTTGGCGTTCGTCTGAACGACATATACCTTGTCTGCCATAAAGCTACTTGCTGTATCGGACCAGAAATTTGTCATCGGAATGGCAGGAAAGTCATCGATGTATCTGACATATGACAAGTTGATTGCGGCAGAGATTAGCCGTCTCGCCATCGCGACTCTTCGCATGCCGTCTAATGACGTTTTCCACACCGCTGGATGCGGAGTATACGTTGCACCTTCAAATTCCACGGGATAACGCGTCTTGTCGACGCCCGACGCCGATGTAAGATTGTCGGCACCAAACACCCGACCTCCTGTGCCGCCTTTCTTGGCTTGGCTCTTGGTCATCCGACGTCGCATGAAGTGCTCCGTTTCTATCCATTGATACTGTGAGGCGCCAGTCTCGCCAAGTATTTTCTCCAAATACAACTGCCGGTATTTCAGCATTTTCTTATTCTTGGCATACCACACTACATAGTCAAAAACTTGTGGAACGACCAACGTCTTCCCAGAAATGCTTCCAGCACCGGAAGTCTTCTTGAATGCAATCACCGCAACTGAATTAGCATTGCCAAGACAGTCGTCCATCAACGCCCGCACTCGATGAATATTCTCATCGCCGATCTGCACGAAAATCGAGCCGCTCTCCGCCAGCAGCTCCCGTGCTACAAACAACCGATCTCGCAGATAAGTCAGATAGGAATGAATCCCGTCCCGCCATGTATCCCGGAACGCCTTGACCTGCTCCGGCTCGCGGCTGATGTGCTCGGCCTTGCCGTCCTTGACGTCGCGGCTGGTCGTCGACCACTGGAAGTTAGAGTTGAACTTGATCCCGTAGGGCGGATCGAGATAGATGCACTGCACCTTGCCCCGCAGGCCCTCACGCTCGGCGAGCGACGCCATCACCTGAAGGCTGTCGCCGAGGATCATCCGGTTCGACCAGTTCGCGTCGTGCTGATAGAACTCCGTCCGGGCATCATCGCTCGGCAGACCGTTGAAATCGGCGAACAGATCCGTCTGAACCTCTTCGCCGTCACCCCCCGACCCGTCCGGCCTGTTCCCGCGCTGCCGCCGCAATTCGTCGATGAGCACCTTCGGATGAACCTTCTCTTGGATGAAGAGCGGCGGCGCCTGCACGACGAGGTCGGACCAGTCCTGCGCGTCCTTGCCGCGCCAGACGAGCTGCGGGTCGAGGTCACGGTTGCGACGCTCGTAGGCGACCTGGACGGGGCTCTGCTCGCGTCGGTCCAATACCGACCGGAACTCGGCGGTAGGGATGTTCTTTCGCGACGCCTCCTCGTGTCTCAGGGTCGCGATCTTCTTCTCGCGCTTCCGTTTCGCCATGTACGTTCCGTCACTGCGCAGCCGGTGTTGCGCGATCCTCGTTATCGGCCTTTTCGCGTTGCGGGGCCGCTCGCTCGACCAACGCCTCGAACTGGGCCCTCAGAGCGTCCTCGAAGTCCTGCTCCATCGTGTAGACGTCGGTCAACTCGGCGAACGCCCAGCGGCCGTAGGTGCCGAGGTTGTTGACGCCTGGCACCCAATAGGCGTCCATTGTCGTCTTCTTGTCCTTTGCGTCCTCGCCCCGGTAACCCTTCACCTCGACCACGAGGTGGAGCAAGTCGTCGTCGCCGCGGCCATCGTCGACGAGCACGACGAAGTCGGGGAGATAGCGGCGCGTCTGAGAACCGTAGCGGTAAGGCACCTCAAGGCCGAGGGCATGGTTCTTTACGTAGGTCCGCACCCGTGGATGCGATTCGACCACGCGGCAGAACTGGGCCTCCCAGTCGCTGTCGCACACCACCCAGTTAATGTGGCAGCGGCTGGGATCGGTCTTCCAGCGGGGCTCTTTCGAAGTCGTGACGTGCACGTGAACCGTCGAGCCGATGGGGTTATAGGGATCCAGCACGGCCTTGATCGGGCGTTCGCCCTGCAACTTGTGCACGATCCCGGCCCTGATCCGCTCGCAGGCCAAGTCCGCCAGCTCCTGATACATCAACTGCGCAGGATACGTCTCTCCCTTGCAGACGAGGTGGTCGTCGAGCCACTGTCGCGTGATCCGCTTGAGCTGGCCGAACAGGTGCAACCTCGGTTCCTCGCCGGGATCCCGCCACTTGGTTTCGAGCAGCCGCTTGGTCAGGTGAAAGAGCAGGGTCGATTTCCGCAAATCGCGGGTGTGAATCAGGCTCAGGTCGACTCCTTCTCCGATGATCCCCTCGTTGCGGGTGATGGACGGACCTACTAACGCGGGGGTGAGCTCCAGCGTAGAGTCGTCATTGAACTTGGCATCGAGGCGCTCTTCAGGAAGTTCGACGCGGTAACCCTCCACCCGCGGGAAGCGGATTTCGCAGGCGTCGCGCTCCGGCGTGATCGCCTTGACGAGCACCGTCTCACGCGGCGGCGTGGGCTTCACCGGCACCGGCTTCGCTGTGAAGTCGAACGGGATGCCGAGGACGTCGGCATACTCGACGTCGAAGAGGCCGTCCGGGTTGGGATCGTAGGACTGGCGGCGGAGCGCGCGGCCAATGACCTGCTCGCAGAGCAGCTGCGTGCCAAAGGCGCGCACACCCAGCACGTGCGTGACGGTCCGGGCGTCCCATCCCTCGGTGAGCATCGAGACGGAGACGACGCAGCGGATGGAGCCACCCAAGGTGTTCGGCTTCCCGACGGTATTCATCACCTCCCGTAGCAGGTCCTGGTCCGACAGGTGCTCAGCCTGCTGGCGATCACCCGTCCGCGCGACGATCTCCCGCCGGAAGCGCTCGATCTCGTCGCTTGCGGCAGCGCGGAAGTTCTTGTCAAGCGCCTCGCCGGAGTCGAGCTGCTCACTGTCGATGAGCAGCGTGTGCGGGCGGGCGAACGGATTGCCGTGCTCGTCGAAATTGCGGAACAGCTTCAGGCGTCCGTTCACAGGCGTCGACGAACCGTCCTCGTTCTCACGGAGGAAACCGGAGACAAAATCGTAGACGAGTTTCGAGGTCGAGGTGTTGTTGCAGACGATGATGAAGCAGGGGGGCACCTCGATGCCCCAGCCTCGCCACCACTCAAACGTTTTCTCGTAGTGGCCGTAGAGCGCCTGAAGCGCAGTCTGCAGCTCCACGGGCAAGCTGAGCGGGTCGAGCCCACCCGCCTTCCCGCGCCCCCGCTTCGGCATCTTCGTGCGGATGTGCTCCCATAGGTTCCGGAACCTGGGCATTTCGCCGCCGGGGATGTTGTCGGCCACCGGCACCCGCGGCAGCTTCACGATGCCGCACTCGATGGCGTCCATCAGTGAGAAGTCGCTAGCCGTCCAGGGGAACAGCGTTCCCTCCGCGTAACCTGAACCGCGCAGGAAGAACGGCGTCGCCGAGAGGTCAATCACGCGCTGTAGGCCGAGCTTGCCCTGCACTGCTTCCAGCCCGGAGATCCAGACACGCGCCGCCTCGCGGTTCCGTTCGGCCTCCTTGCGGTCGTCGCCATTGAGTGGACCTTCTTCGTCCTCCCCGGCCGGCTTCTCCCGATAGCAGTGGTGCGCCTCGTCGTTCAGCGCCAAGATGCGCTTCATGCCCATGAGGCCTGGCATAACGCGCTGTAGCATCTGCCCTTCCGTCTCCTTCGTCTGTAGGTCTGGTCCTTGACCCCGGAGCAGGGCGCGCCCCCCCTTCGACAGCTCCAGCGTCTCGCGCCGTAGGAACGCGTGATAGTTGGTGACGACGATCTTCGCCCGCTCCAGGTCGCGGAGCATGTCGTTCGGCACGAGCTCGCGGCTCGCGTAGTAGCTGTCGGGGTCGTTAGGCTGGAGCACCCGCAGCCGGTCACGGATCGTTACGCCAGGGGTCACGACCAGGAAACCACGCGTAAACCTCCGGCTGCCCGGCCGGCGCACCGCGTTGATGGTCTGCCAAGCGATGATCATCGCCATCACCGTGGTCTTCCCGGCCCCGGTGGCAAGCTTAAGCGCTAGTCGCGCGAGGCCCGGATTGGCCCCTTCGCTGGCAGCATCGATCTGATCGAGAAACCCGCGGCCCTCCTTGCCGAGCGTCGGTGCCACCTCGGTCAGCCAGATCGCGGTTTCCACCGCCTCCACTTGGCAGAAGAAAGGCCGGATGTCGCCGAACCGATGGCTGCGCCAGTGCTCTAAAAGCCGCGCCGTCTCCGGCGTCACCTTCCAGGAGTTCCGATCCGGAAGCTCGCGCCACCGATCCACGCGCTGGCGAATGCCACTGATCAGCTCGGTCAGGTCGTACTGCTGCGTCTCGGTCTCGAGCGCCTGCGCGGCCTCGTGGAAGATGATCTCGCGCTGTTCCCCGCGGCGCTTCTTTACGGTTGGGATCGCCGAGATGAAAGCGACCCTCCGCCGCTTGGGTAGAACCTTGTTGGTCGGCTGGCCGTTCGCGTCGAGCTCCCAGTGACGGGACGGGTACTCGTACGGCGAGTTGAGAATGGGTTGCTCGAAGAAACTTGGGGCCATGTTTCGTCAGGTCGGCCTACTGAGTGCCGGCAGCGTACCGCGGCGCTTCCGTCACACTCACCGGCATCGACAGGCTTCGCAAGTCCCCGACCACCGAGCGGTGTACGCCCGTAGGACCTCCCCGCCCTGAGTTTTTAGGGAATGTTGTCACGAGACTTCATCAAGGACATGATTCCGTAGATCGAGTGAACCGCATAAATCTCAAGAAAGCTTTGCCCAACTCCGATGTCCGGCTGGCCCGCAGTCCATGGCCACTCATCGTTGTGTGAAGACCATCTGTATTCACGAGCCCCCGCTGGTACAGGTCCTTCCATATTTGGTCGTAAATCTCACGTTCATTCTCAAGTGTCGGAAACGCCTTCTCCAATATGTGCGATAGCCCGCCCATGTACATATCTGGAAAAGGGAGTCCCCGGCCGGCAAACCAGTCGGTCGGATCATTGAATAACGTGAGAATGCCAAGGTGTTCCGGCGTGAATTCGTCGACGTACCGAAGAAACATCTGCCGCCTCATGTCCGTGGGCGCAGCGTCGATGGCGGTATTGAGGATCGCATTGCGAAGAGCCTCGTGTTTTTCCTCCTGATGGCTCCGGAGCGCGATATGGGTCGCCTGCAGTACCGTATCAATGAATTCCTCGTTCTTACTAAGGGAATCCACGTTGACACCGTCTTGATTGAGCCCTGCAAGCGCCAAGGCCACAGATTGCATCCATTCGTCCCGTCGACGCTCTAGCGGTGGCTGAATGAGTGCGCCGAATAGTTCTGCGGCCAACCCTCCGATCAAGGGAGTAGATGTCGCAACCGCTTTGAGAAGTGCATGAGCAGCGTCCCCGGCACTCCTGCCTGGAACAATCAACGAATCCGGTTTTCTGTCGTCGCTTTCCATGATGTGATTCGAGGAGTGCTAAGGTTTCTACGCTGCTTCTCTCTCAGTTTGACGGTGGCAGCAACCTACGCCAAGCCGAGTATGCAGCGAGCAGCTCGTCTTTCCAAAACGCATATTCATCTTCATTCTGGTCAAGCCGCCCCAATTCACGAGCGAGTCCGAAGAACCCGGAGCCGGCCTTCCCGTTGACGCCGACTGCCACCGAACTCAGCATCGGGCGCCCCGCACGCACCTCGTCCTCCGAGATCTCACCCAAGATCTGCCCGACCTCCTTCCCCATGTGGCTGCCAGAAAGGGGCAAGCCCATGAGAAGGGCAATGTCCTGATAAGTCGTCAGCCCTCGGTACTGGGCAGCTCGAACTAGCTCCGCGAGAACGTGAAAGTACGTGGTTGTGCCACGGTATTTGCCGTTGGTATTGGGCATTGCGGATTTCCTCCCAGCGACGAGTGTAGCAGGACCGTGGTACGGACCGCCGTCCGCAGCACTTCGCTGTGACGGGATTGCCCTGCTTCCTGTGGTACCATGTGTAGTTGGAGCTTGGCCTGATCCCGTTGGCGTCCTGGCTAGCGTCGCCCATGTGCGTTGCCGACCCTCTCGCCTCTGTTCGCGACGCTCTCGACCGTGCCATCGCCGACGTCGCGGCGGCCGAGTATGGCCGTCTGGCGGACGGACTGTCTCCGGACGCTGAAGCCAAGGAGGTTAACGACGCCCTCCAGTCACTGCTCCTGCTGAAGCAGGGCACCCCACCAGACTACGACTCCGACTGGATCGCTCCGTTCTACGTCACTTGGTACCAACCCCGCCAGATTAACCTCGCTTACGCCGCCGTCCGCGAGCATATTTCGGCGGACGATCCACCGCAATGCGTAGTAGGCTACGGCTCCGGTGCCTGGGCAATGCAGTTCGCGCTCGCCATCGCACTCGCTGAAAAACAGTGCGTCGGTGCGATCGTCCACCGACTCGATCCCAGCGATCCATTGACGCACCTCGGCGCAAAATTGTGGTCCAAGTTCAACGAAATCCTCTGCGAACAATACCCGAATGATGACTTTGCCCAGTGCCTCGCCATCAATTTGGAATTCATAGCCGAGTTCTCTCGTACTCACACGTGCCTTGCCGATGCTGTTCCTTATCTCTCGGTTCCCATGGCGGACTGCTGGTTCACTGCGGTGCACGCCATATATGAGAAGAACTCAACCGACCTGCGGGACGTCCTCCGGACCGCCGAGGACGACAACGCTCCTGCATTCGCGCTCGCGACATTCGATGGATACTCTGACCGAAAGCCATCCTTCAACCGGACGGCATTCTTCCAAGAACTAGGTTTCGAACACACTACTCTTGCTACCACCTGGCGCGGCGATTGTCCAGCGACTACCAAATGGCGGCACGGGTTGGCGGAACGGTTACCCCACTTCTCGTCGAACCACCTCCTGAAACGCAGTGTGACTTGGGGCGGAAGGCTAGCGACGGGCCAAGACGTTGCTATGACGCGTAGGAGGACGCAATGACCTACCCACACACTCTCTCGCTTTTTCCGGATCCTTCACTGACTATAGAACCGCGTCCGACCAAGCTCGGCCGCGTCGACGTCGGATACGCTCCTGCACGTGACATTCTGACACGCGCTAGCGGTTTTATGGACGCTTACGACTTTACATTGAATCCGTACGCGGGTTGTTCATTCGGCTGCACCTACTGCTACGCTGCATTCTTCTCGCATGACGCTGAGAAGCGCCACCATTGGGGCCTTTGGGTGGATGTCAAGGAAAACGCGATTGAGCGCCTCCGCAGCCACAGACGTAGCCTTGACGGAAAACTCATCTACATGAGCAGCGTGACCGACCCTTATCAGCCTATCGAACGGCAACTCAATTTGACCCGCGGCCTGCTGGAGATTCTCGCCCGCCGCCGTCCTAAACTTGTAGTGCAGACCCGAAGCCCCGACGTCCTCCGTGATGTGGATCTCTTCCGGCAGATCGTCAACCGCGGCGGACGAGTCCAAGTCAACATGACCATCACCACCGACGACGAGGACATTCGTCGCACATTCGAGCCATTTTGCCCCGGCAATCCAGTGCGTTTGGACGCCGCTCGCGAACTTGCAGCGAGTGGCGTGCAAACTTGCGTCACTATGACACCGCTCTTGTTGGTGCGAGACCCTGGGAAGTTCGCCGAAGATTTGAGCAAGACGGGCGTCAAAGACTTCATCGTCCAGCCGTTTCACTTCCAGCGAGGCCGTTTCATAGCTAACACTCGGGATGCGGCCATTCATATTATGGTTCAGAAGCTCTCCAGCGACTCGCAGGCATTCCGCGAAGCATACCTACAACATTATCGTAACGTCCGGGAGGTGTTACAGCGCACACTGCCGAAGCTCGGCGAAGGAAAGGATGGCTTTCGACCGCCCTTCTAATTCGACGGGCGCGCCCGCTGAGGAATGCGGTCTTGCCGCCACTGCTAGGACTAACATTCTCTCCATGCCAGTTACGCAACTATCCGCTCTTCCCGATAGAACTTCCCGCGAGTCCGTCCTCTGGCGTTTTCTCGACCGCGGAAAGTTCGACGACCTTCTCAAGACCCGCGAACTTCACTTCTGCCGGGCGGACTGTTTCGACGACGACGAAGAGGGCATTCCTCCCGATTCTATTCTGTTACCACCCGACGAACATCCGCTGGACATCGAGACGGCATGTGCGCTGAGGCACGAGAAAGGATGGCACGCGCAAGTACGGGAGCAGTTCTATATCAGTTGTTGGCATCGCTTTCGAAAAGAGACGTTGAATCTCTGGGACAGTTATCAGAGTGCAGTAGCCATCGTGACCACCGTCGGACAACTCCAGCAAGAGTTGAATCGTAGCCCCGAGGATATCAGCGTATTTTCGGTTCGATACGATGAGAGTGCGGTCGAGAGTGACAACTTGTATCAGACGATAAGCTACAAGAGAGCAAAATACTCTTGGGAAAGGGAGTTTCGCTGTGTAATCAGTAGATTCAAGGAGGATCCTGGTTTGAATCGACACATAGACGCTCACAACCATGCGCATGACAGGCCCTTGGAATCAAATCCTCCACTCGTATCGTTGCCTAAGGCGTACCGGGTACGGGTCGATCTACAGTTTCTAATGAACCAGGTCGTCCTTGGCCCACGAATGGGCGACGACGAACGAGAAGCTATCAGGTGCTCGGTGCGTAAGGTCGGGCTGAATGTGGATGTGGCGGACTCCGCGCTTCGGCCGTCATCCCTGCTGGTACTTCCCGAGCTCTCGCAGGTGACGTAGTCGAGGACTAGCTCTGAGACGACCTCAAACGGTGTCTTAAGGCTGAGGAATCTCGACGTTATGTTTGCTGGTACCACGAAGAGAGATGCTTGGTCGCCTCTACTCGTCGGAGTTTGAGATCGGGGATCACCCCGAGGCCATGAACCCGGAATCGCCATGCGCTAGGTCGTGTTCGGAGCGAAACGGCCGGACAACATGTCACTCCGTACCAAGTTGACTGGACGGGACGAGAAGGGCGCGTGCCGGACTCGGGCGTCAGCTACGTGACGACGACCGCCAGCAACTCTTGAAGGCGCGCCACGAGATTCGCGCGATCGACGTCAACGTTGGTAAGGAATTCGCGGTGCCGCCGCGAGCCTCGCCAAGTCGGGCACCCGGGCGGTTCGGGCAGAAGCGTGTCGATCAAGCCGAGGTCGAAGCGGTAGAGAATGGTGCCGTGGTGAAGCAACGTGCGGCGGAGGCGCCGCTGGGCATGGCCGGCGAACTTGCGGTTGCGTAGCGCGAGATCCGTCGACTGGATGGTAACGGCAGGAATGGCGAGCGCGTCGACCACCGCGCCGAGTAATGTTGCGTAGCTACCGGCGACGTCTGCGAGAGCCGGGCGCGCGTCGAGCGAGAGAATCAGGGCGTAGTTGAGGCAGCCGGGACCGAGGACAACCGCTCCGCCGCCGGATTCACGGCGGAGGATCGGGATGTCGCGAGCTGCACAGGCCTCCAGGTACGCCCAAGCATCCGCGGCACCGTTGCGGGGCAGGACGACGGCGGGATGAGCGGCCTCCCAGATGAGCAGGTGCTCCCCTCCTCGAAGACTGGTCTGTGTGTCGCCGGCGTGGACGCCGGCGCACCGGGCACGCTCAACGCTCTCTAGAATCTCCCGTTCTGCGCGCAGACCCTCGGCGGGCGGCACCACCCCGACGTCGATGAACTCCATGGGGGCTGGCGGTACAATCCGGGCAATCAAGGGTGACTGATTCTGCCGCGACGGAACGGACGGGGGCAGTCTATCTGGACTGCGCCGCCACCTGCCCGCTGGATCCACGGGTGGCCGCAGAACTGCGGCGGTTCTCCGAGGCGGAGTTCGGGAACGCCGGCAGCCGGACGCACGATTTCGGGCGGCTCGCCCGGCAGGCGGTGGAACGGGCGCGGGCACACGTCGCGCGCGTCGTGGACGCGGGCCGGAACGAGGTGGTGTTCACGAGCGGCGCGACGGAGGCGAACAACCTCGCGATCCTGGGGCTCGAGGCGTTCGGACAAGAGCACGGCCGGAAGCATCTGGTCAGCACGCGGATCGAGCACCACGCGGTGCTGGAACCGTTGCGCGCCCTCGCCGAGCGCGGGTTCGAGCTGACGCTTATCGAGCCGGAGCCGGGAGGCTGGGTCGATGCCGGCCGCGTAGCCGCCGCGGTTCGCCCCGACACGCTGCTCGTCTCGGTGATGCACGTGAACAACGAGACGGGCGTCGTGCAGCCGGTTGACGCGATCGCGGATCGGATGGCGGACGCTGGGTCGGAGGCATTCCTGCACGTCGACGCGGCGCAGGGGTTCGGCAAGGCGATCGAGCCGCTGCGGTCGAAACAGATTGATCTCATCAGCATCAGCGCGCACAAGATCTGCGGTCCCAAGGGCATCGGCGCGCTGATCGCCCGCCGGCGAGGAACGGTTAAGCTGCCGCTCACACCGCTGCTGCACGGCGGCGGGCAGGAAATGGGGCTCCGGCCTGGGACGCTGCCGGTTGCGCTGATCGCCGCGTTCGGCCGCGCCGCAGAGCTGGCGCTCGAAGAGCATGCGGCGCGTCGCGACGCCGCGGCGGCGTTCGAACGGCGCCTGCTCGACGGACTCGCGCCCCTTGCGCCGCACGTGAACGGCAACGCGGAACGCCGGATCCCGTACATCCTGAACCTGTGGATCCCGGACTGGGACAAGGAAACCCTGATCGAGGCGTGGGCGCCGTTCGCGGCGATCTCGGACGGCGCCGCCTGCACGTCGCAGTCGTACACGTGCAGCCACGTGCTGGCGGCGATGGGAGTCGAAGGGCAAGCGGAGACGGGCGCCGTCCGGCTGTCGTGGTGTCATCTGACGGAGGAGCCGGACGTGGCGGCGATGGTTGAGGCTTGCCGGCCTGGAGGCCGGCGCACCAGTGGGACCACGGGCGGGCTCTCCGAGCGGGTCGCGGCGGGCAGGCCGTCATGACACCGCGCCGTCCCGCCGGCGAGGTAATCCGCTACAAGCGCTCCCGCTTCGCGACCCGCCTCCCGAAGCACTACCGCTACACGCGGGCCCATTATTGGCTGCACCGCGAATCGGACGATGGTCCGTGGCGGATCGGCCTCACGACGTTCGCCACGCGGATGCTGGGCGACCTAGTAGAATGCAACTTTGCGCTGGCCGCGCGAGACCCGGTAAGGGTCGGTCAGCCCATCGGAACCATCGAGGGATTCAAGGCAATCTCGGACCTGTACGCCGTGGCGGAGGGACGCTTCGCCGGGGCGAACGGGGCGCTCGACATGGACATCACGCTGGTCGAATCGGCGCCTTACGCGGACGGCTGGCTGTATGCCGTCGACGGCGCCGCCGACCCGGACAGCCTGGACGTGGACGGCTACATTTCGGTGCTCGACGCCACCATCGACCGGATGCTGGCCGCCCGGGGCGAGGGGGATCCCGATGCCTGAGGCCCGCGCCGGCAATGGCGCGGCCCGCTACATCATGGTGGGGGGCTTTCTCGGCGCCGGGAAGACGACCGCGATCCTGCGCCTGGCGCACCACCTGACCGACGCCGGCCAGCGCGTGGGGCTGATCACGAACGATCAGAGCGTCGGCCTGGTCGACACCACCCTGGCCCGCGCCGAGGGCTTCCCGGTCGAGGAGATCACCGGCGGCTGCTTCTGCTGCCGCTTCAACACGCTGATGGACGCGGCAGACAAGCTGACCGCGGACGCCCGGCCCGATGTCTTCATCGCCGAGCCGGTCGGCAGTTGCACCGACCTGCGCGCGGCCGTCAGCTATCCCCTGCGCCGGATGTACGGCGACGCCTTCGCGATCGCTCCGCTCAGCGTTCTCGTCGATCCCATTCGCGCCCTCCGCATCCTGGAGCTGGAGCCGGGCCGGTCGTTCTCCGAGAAGGTGCGCTACGTCTACGACCGGCAACTGGCCGAGGCGGACGTGATCGTCGTCAACAAGACGGACATCGTGGACGCCGGGCGTCTGGCGCGTCTGCGGCGGGGGCTCGCGGAGCGGTATCCGCAGGCGGAGGTAATCGCCATGTCCGCCCGCGACGGCGACGGCGTGGCCGGCTGGTTCGACCGGGTGACGGGCGGCGCGCTCGGCCTGGACGCCTCGCCCGACGTCGACTACGAAACCTATGCGGAGGGCGAAGCGCTGCTCGGCTGGCTGAACGCGACCGTGCGCATGACGGCCGGTGCGCCGTTCGACGGCAACGTGCTGCTGCGGGAGCTGGCCGGCCGGATCGCGGCCACCGTCGGGGCCGGTGAGATCGCCCACCTGAAGATGACCCTGACGGCGGAGGAGCTGCCGTCCGACATCGCCGTCCTGAACCTGGTGGCTGGCGACCGCGGGGCCGAGATGGCGCACACGCTGAAGGCGCCGATCGACGCGGGCGAGCTGATTCTGAACCTGCGGGCCGAGGCGGACCCGGAACTGCTCCACGACGCCGCGCTTGCCGCCCTCCGCGGGTGGGAAGCCGAGGCCGCGGGCCGTCGCACGGCGATCGATCACATCGAGCACTTCCGGCCTGCGAAGCCGGAGCCGACGTACCGGATGGCGACCGCCTCCGCCTGATCGCCGAGAGCATGAGACTGCGATGAGCGACCGCGAGCGGACCGAGCCGAAAGCCCCGGAGGGCGGCGGCGCCAGCGCCGGGCCGGCCCTGGTCTACTGCCGCTGCGCCTACGCGCGCGTCGTGCCGCTGAAGGTGAAGGACGGCGTCCTGGAAGCGCTTGCCGCCTCCGGAGTCGACTTCGACGCGGCGCCCGACCTGTGCGAGATGTCGGCGCGGCGCGATCCGCGCCTGAAGGAGATCGCGAGCGCCGGGCCGGTGAAGATCGCCGCGTGCTATCCTCGCGCGGTCCGCTGGCTGTTCAACGACGCCGGCTCTCCCCTCGACAAGGAACAGGTCACGATCCTGAACATGCGCGAGCAAACGGCGGAAGAAGTGGCGGCCGCCATGCTGAACGGCGACTCCGAACCCGCGACGGAGGAGAAGGAATGAGCGGGGCCGGCGCGCTCTCGCTGCCCGTCCTGCAGGTCGCCCTCTACGAAGGGCGCGGCGCCGAGCCGATCGACGCCGGCCGCCGCTTCGCCCTGATGGGCGCCCTGCTCGATCGCGGCTACCGCGTGACGCGGGTCACCGAGGGGGCCGCCGCGCGCGCCGACGACGGCAACGCGCTCGCCGTCCTCGGCCGGTTCAGCGACGATCAGCCGGCCGACGCGCTGGGGACGGACGGCGGCGGCCGCGTCTGGTTCCGGGACATCGGGGACCACACGCCGGACGCCGTGATCGCGCAGGTCGAGGCGATCCGGGCGGAGTGCGACGCCCGCGAGCCGGGCGGCTGGAAGCCGTGGTTCCCGGTCATCGACTTCGACCGCTGCACCAACTGCATGCAGTGCCTCAGCTTCTGCCTCTTCGACGTGTACGGCGTGTCGAAGCAGGGGCAGATCCAGGTCCAGAACCACGACAACTGCAAGACCGACTGCCCCGCCTGCTCGCGCGTCTGCCCGGAGGTCGCGATCCTCTTTCCGAAGTACCGCCACGGCCCGATCCACGGCGGCGAGGTGAACACCGACGACGTGCGGCGCGAGGCGATGAAGGTGGACATCTCCGCCCTCCTCGGCGGCGACATCTACGCCGCCCTGCGCGACCGGAGCGCGAAGGCGAAGTCGCGCTTCTCGAAGGAGCGGGACGAGGAGCGCGCGCTGAAGGAGCGGCAGAAGTGCCTCGTCAAGCTGCAGGCGAACCTCGACATCCCGACCGAGGTGCTCGCCAGCCTGCCGACCCTCGACGAGATCCAGGCGAAGGCGGAAGCCGCGAAGCGCCGCGCGGAAGAGGCGGTGGAGGCCAATCTGGCCGCCGGCCGGGCCGGTGGCGAAACGGCCGGGGCCCGCCAGGAGTCCTGATCCCCATGGTGGTCGCCCTCGCCCGCCGGATGCTGACCGAGCCCGATCCGCGGGCGCTGCGCAAGCTCGTCTGGAACATGGGCGTCAAGGGGGTCCGCTCCGTCCAGCGCTACAAGCAGCGGCTGAAGCGCGGCGAGCACTTCCCGCCGTTCCTCTTCATCTCCGTCATCTCCGGCTGCCAGTTGCGGTGCCAGGGATGCTGGGTCGACGTCGAGGCGCCGAGCCGCAAGATCGAGCTGGACGAGCTGAACCGCATCGTCGGCGACGCGAAGGCGCACGGCAACAGCTACTTCGGCATCCTCGGGGGCGAGCCGCTGATGCACCCCGAGCTGTTCGATCTCTTCGCCGCGCACCCGGACTGCTACTTCCAGCTCTTCACGAACGGCCACCTGATCGACGACGCGCGGGCTAGCGAGCTGCGCCGCCTCGGCAACGTCACGCCGCTCGTCAGCATCGAGGGGACGTCCGTCGTCAGCGACGAGCGGCGCGGGCGCGCCGGCGTCCTCGACAAGTCGATCGCCGGCCTCGAGGCCTGCACGCGGAACCGCCTGGTCACCGGGGTGGCGACCAGCGTCTGCAAGACGAACATCGACGATCTCGTGCAGGAGGAATGGCTGCGCCGCCTGATCGGCATGGGCGTCCACTACGCCTGGTTCCACACCTACCGGGTGACGGGACCGAAGCCGTCGGTGGAACTAGCCCTCGACCCGGAGGAAGTGCTCCGCGTCCGGCGGTTCATCGTGGAGATGCGGGCCCGGCTCCCCATCGCCATCATCGACGCCTACTGGGACGACGAGGGGCAGGCGCTCTGCCCGATGGCGACCGGCGTCAGCCATCACATCAGCCCCTACGGCGACATCGAGCCGTGCCCGATCATCCAGTTCGCGACCGAATCGGTCTATGATCGCCCGAGCCTTTTTGAGACGATGACGCAGTCCGCCTTCCTGAAGGACTTCCGCGAGACGGCCGCCGCGACGACGCGCGGCTGCATCGTGCTGGAGCGGCCCGACCTGGTGCGCGAGCTGGTCGACCGGCACGGGGCGCGCGACACGACGCAGCGGCAGACGGCGGCGGCCGAATTGTCCGCCCTGACCGGCCGCGGCAGCCAGCATGTCCCCGGGCAGGAGATTCCGGAGGAGCACTGGGCTTACAGCTTCGCGAAGAAGCACTGGTTCTTCGGATTCGGAGCCTATAGCTGAGCGCGCCTCCCGCAGACCCGATGGAAACCGCCACGCCGACCGTCCCGCTGCCGCTCGTCTCGCTGCCGCGCGCGGTGCCGGAGATGCCCAACCGTCCGCCGCAGGAGACCATCCCGCAGACGCGCGGCGAGCGCGAGTTGATCCTCCGGCAGGTGAAGGACTACGTCGCGGAAGCCGAGAACGAGCTGACGCCGCCGCTCGTGCTCGACGAGCTGCGCCAGCGGGCCGAAGCGCTCATCGCGCGGCACGGGATCGACTCGAAGTACGTCGATTACGTCGGCATCGTCCTGAGCAACGAGGTGTGGCGCGAGCAGCTTTCGGCGGTTCCCTACGACCGGCGGCTGCTGCTGATGCCCAAGTGCCTCCGGGTCGAGGACCGCTGCCCGGCCCCGTTCGACGAGTTCGGCCTGCTCTGCAAGCAGTGCGGCCTCTGCTCCATCCAGGATCTCCAGGAAGAAGCCGAACGCCTCGGCTACGCCGTGCTGGTGGCGGAGGGATCGGCCCTCGTCATGGCGTTGATCCAGACCGGCAAGATCGAGGCGATCGTCGGCGTCAGCTGCATCTCGGTCCTGGAGCGGGCGTTCCCCTACATGGAGTCGGCGGCGATTCCGGGCGTCGCGATTCCGTTGCTGCAGGACGACTGCAAGGACACGGCGGTCGACGTCGAGTGGGTCTGGGACTTCATCCATACGACCAGCGACGACCGGACGCGGCGCCTCGACCTCGACGCGCTGCGCAAGGACGTCGAGAGCTGGTTCGAGCCGGCGACGCTCGACGCGCTGTTCGGCGGCCCGGCCGCCAGCGAGACCGAGACCCTCGCCCGGGCCGAGCTGACCCGCGCCGGCAAGCGGTGGCGGCCGTTCCTGACGGTTTGCGTCCACCAGGCGCTGCAGGACGATCCGCACGCGGCGGTGCCCGACGCGCTCCGCCAGGTCGCGGTGGCGGTCGAGTGCTTCCACAAGGCGTCGCTGATCCACGACGACATCGAGGACGGCGACACGCTCCGTTACGGCGAGCCCACGCTGCATGCGACGCACGGCGTGCCGGCCGCCATCAACGTGGGCGACCTCCTCATCGGCGAGGGCTACCGCCTGCTCGCCGAGAGCGGCTTCCCGCCGGACGTGCGCGCCGCCATGACGGCGATCGCGGCCCGCGGCCACCGCACCCTCTGCCTCGGCCAGGGCGAGGAGCTGTTGTGGGCGCGCAGCCCGAAGCCGCTCGGCTCGCGGAAGGTGCTGGAGATCTTCCGGCAGAAGACCGCCCCGGCCTTCGGCGTTGCGCTCGAGCTGGGAGCGGCAGCGGCGCGGGCCGAGCCGGAGGTGTTCGAGACCCTCCGCAAGTACAGCGACGCGCTCGGCATCGCCTACCAGATCCGCGACGATCTGGACGACTTCGCGCCTTCCGCCGACGCGCCGGACGACATCGCGGCGCTGCGTCCGTCGCTACCGCTCGCGGTCGGTTACGAGCAGGCGAAGACGGAGCCGGAGCTGCGGCCGATCCTGGCGCGGGCCTGGCGGCGCGAGCGGGTGAACGGCAGCTCGTCGCCGGAACGCCTGCGCGCCCTGCTCGACCAGTTCGATTCCGTCGAGCGGAGCCGGCGGATGATGGAAGGCTACAAGGAAGAGGCAATCCGCTCGCTGCCCGGCCTCACCAACCCCAGCCTCAAGGGGTTGCTGCGCCGGGTGATCGGCAAGATCTTCAGCGTCGAGATTCAAGGCTGGTGCAGTGAGTTTGAGGCTCGAAATGCTGCAGGTGGCCAGAGTGTCGCCGAAGCTTCTCGGTGACGCGGCCGACCTGACCGCGAACTTCTTCTCCTCCCGGTTGAATCCCGACGGCGGCTTTCAGGATCGCGACGGCGCGAGCGACCTCTACTACACCGTCTTCGGCCTCGAGGGACTGATCGCCCTGCAGCGCGAACCGCCGTCGGACCAGGTGCGGCCGTTCCTGGCGAGGCACGACGATCCCGCCGCGCTGGACTTCGTGCATGCCGCCTGCCTCGCCCGTTGCTGGGCCGACATCGGCGCGGCGGACGAGGCGCCGGCCGACGCGTTGCGCGCGCGGATCGAGGCGCACCGCACGCCGGACGGCGGCTACAGCCAGACGCCGGACGCGGAGCACGGCTCCGCCTACGGCTGTTTCCTCGCCGTCGGCGCCTACGAGGACCTCGGGGGTGCGGTTCCGGATCCCGGGGGCGTTGTCTCCTGCCTGGAGAGTCTGCGCGTCGAGGACGGCGGCTACGCGAACGACCCCTCCATCCCGGTGGGCCTGACTCCGCCGACCGCCGCGGCGCTGACCCTGCTGCGGCGCCTGTCGCACCCGGCGGCGCCCGAAGCGGCTGACTGGCTGCTCGCGCAGCATGCCGCCGAGGGCGGCTTCCGCGTGGGACCGGTGGTGCCGGCCCCCGACCTGCTGTCGACTGCGACCGCCATCCACGCCCTGGCCGGCGCGCACGTGAACCTCAAGCCCATCCGGGAGCCGTGCCTCGACTTCATCGACAGCCTCTGGAGCAACTCCGGCGGCTTCTACGGCACCTGGGACGACGACGTGCAGGACTGCGAATACACCTACTACGCACTCCTCGCCCTGGGGCACCTGAGTTTCTGAATGGCGTTCGACGACCAGCTGGCCGGCGCGCTCGAAGAGACGCTCGACCGGATGACCGACACCCTGCTGGCCGACCGGAACGCCGCAGGGCACTGGGAAGGCGAGCTGTCGTCGTCGGCCCTCTCCACCGCGACCGCCGTCATCGCACTCACGCTCCAAGCCCGCGCCAGCGGGCAGGTGGCGCCAGATCCCCTCGCCACCGCTGGCGTCGACTGGCTGATCCGGACGCAACTTGACGACGGAGGATGGGGCGATACCACCGACAGTCCCGCCAACGTCAGCACGACCGCGCTCTGCTGGGCGGCGGTAACGATTGCCAGCGCCGGGCGTCCGGGCGCCGACGCGGCGCTGGACCGCGTGCGCAACTGGATGACGCGGGCCGCCGGCAGCCTGGAGCCGCTCGCGCTGGCCCAAACCATCCGCCAGCGTTACGGCAAGGACCGCACCTTCTCCGTTCCCATACTGACGGTGCTGGCCCTGGCGGGCCTTCTGGACGACGACTCCCCGCGTGATGGCTGGCGGCACGTGCCGCAATTGCCGTTCGAGCTCGCCGCCGTTCCACCCGCGGGGTATCGCTGGCTGCGCCTGCCGGTCGTCAGTTACGCGCTGCCGGCCCTCATCGCGATCGGTCTGGCGCGGCACCGGCAACGGCCGACGCGCAATCCGTTCACCCGCCTCCTGCGTGGCGCCGTCACCGCCCGGACCCTGCGCCAACTCACGACGCTGCAGCCGAGCAGCGGCGGCTTTCTCGAAGCGACCCCGCTCACCAGCTTCGTCGTCATGAGCCTGGTGGCGGCCGGAGAAACCTCCCACCCCGCCGTCGCCCGCGGCATCGACTTCCTCGAACGCTCCGCCCGAGCCGACGGGAGCTGGCCGATCGACACCAACCTCGCCACCTGGGTCACGACGCTCGGCGTCAACGCGCTGTCGCGCCGCCCAAGCTGGCGGGAGCGCCTTCCCGATGAAGAGCGGCGGCTCCTCATCCGCTGGCTGCTCGACCAACAGCACCGCGAGGTCCACGTCTACACCGATGCCGCCCCCGGCGGCTGGGCGTGGACCGATCTGCCCGGCGGGGTTCCGGACGCCGACGACACGCCCGGCGCCCTGCTCGCCCTGCACACACTGTCGGGCGCAAACCCTGTCCCGTCGCTTGAAGCCCCAGCCCTCGATGCCGCCTGCGCAGGGATCGGGTGGCTGCTCGACCTGCAGAACCGCGACGGCGGCATCCCCACCTTCTGCCGGGGCTGGGGCGCGCTGCCGTTCGACCGGAGCAGCCCCGACCTCACCGCCCACACCATCCGCGCCTGGAACACCTGGCGGCCGGCGCTTCCCGGCGCACTCGCCGAACGCGTGGAACGTGCCACTCTCCGTGCCGTTCACTACCTGGAGCAGTCCCAGCAACCGGACGGCTCGTGGATCCCCCTCTGGTTCGGCAATCAGCAGGCGCCCGACGACGCCAATCCCGTCTACGGCACCGCCCGGGTTCTGGAAGGGCTCGCCTCCCTGGATGACGACGTAGCTCCTCATGCCACCGAGTTCCGCGCCGGGTCATGGCTGGCCGCGGCCCGAAGCCCCGACGGCGGCTGGGGCGGAGCCCCGGGCGTTTCACCGTCCATCGAGGAAACCGCCGTCGCCCTCGGCGCGCTCGCCACGTGGCGCCAACGCGCCCGCTCCAGTTCATCCGGCCGCACCGGCTCCCTCGACAGCACCAGCTTCTCCGCCGTCGACACATCGATCGAGATGGGCGTCCGCTGGCTGATCGACGCCACCGACCACGGGCAGCGGGTCCCCGCGACCCCCATCGGCCTCTACTTTGCCCGCCTCTGGTACAGCGAGGCGCTCTACCCTCGCGTGTTCACGCTCGCCGCGCTCGCCTCGGCAGCGGAAATCGGCAAGAATGCCTGGCGCTGACCATTGGAGTTGCGCAGGCTCTTCCCTCGGGCCGATAATGGGACACGGCGCACCTCTGGATAAGAAAGAACTCCATGGTCTTCGTCTACTGGGACAACTCCAACATCTACCACGAGGCGCAAAGGCTCGCCGAAGAGCATGAGGGCACGCCCGGAGCCCGCTACCTTGTACGCGTACATTTCGACAACCTGCTTCGCCTAGCCCACGCCGACCGCCCTGTAACTCGGGCCGTTGCGGCCGGGTCCATTCCCCCGGAAATGCAGCAGCTGTGGAACCGGATGGAGAACCGAGGTGTGGAAGTTAATCTGTTTGACCGTGGCGCACGCGACCAGGGTGAACAGGGGGTGCCCGATCAGTGGCTACAGTTGCGTATGCTCGAAGACGGCTTGGATCACAACGGGAACCCGGGCGTTATCGTGCTGCTCACCGGCGATGGCGCTGGCTACATGCATGGCCGGGGATTCCATCGCACTCTGGAGCGAATGCACGGAAGGGGCTGGGGGGTTGAAGTACTGTCGTGGACGCATTCTTGCAACCGCGGCATGCGTGAATGGGCAGAAGAACATGGTGTCTTCATTGCGCTCGACAACTACTACGGCGCGATCACCTTCCGTGAACCATCCCGGCCCGGCTACGAGTTCGCCCCACCGCGAGATCAGGCGGCTCTCGACCTGACAGATCGCCCGATGGCTCGGGCAAGGCGGAACGGCTAACCAAGCCGTTGCCGCGGGCGCAGACCCGGGCTCGTCCAATCTGCATGCACTCTTCTCCTACGGGACGGTAAGCACCAACCGAGACCGGGAGTCTTACGACGCGATGGACAAGGACCTGCAGGAGCTGCTCCACGATCCGCCGTTTCTGAGATATCACGCGGCACTCGTGAAACCGAGGACGTTCAATCCGTTCGATGTCCTCAGGTATTCCGACTACGAGATCCGCCACAGCAATGTCCTGGCGTGGCTGCTGCAGCCGGACGAGACTCACGGAATTGGCGACGCGTTCATTAGGGACTTCACGGTCGCGTTGAATGAACAAGCCAAGCAGCAGAAACTCCCTCCGGTTCCGGTGCCAACCAGCTTCGAAGCAGACAACATCCGAGTGGAACGCGAACTCGATTACGTCGACATCACCCTCTTCTTCAAGCATGAGAGAGCTGTGGTGGCCATCGAGAACAAGGTCGGCGAAACGGCACCGGAACACGCCGAGCAAGTGAGGGGTTACGAAGGGACGCTCCGCGAGAAGTACGACATCAACTACGACAGGATTCAGAGCGTTCTCCTGACCACGTCGCATGTGCCGGGCGATTCCGGGGGCGATTTCATCCACATGAGCTGGACCCGTGTCCATGACATCGTGAACGCGATCAGGGAGCGCGAACGATTCCAATCCGAAGCAGGAGATAGGGTGCGCGCGTTCCTCGAGCAGTACCTCGAAATCGTCCAGAGGCTGACCGCGCGGCCAGGGACCGAGTCAAGCGACTTAGCAACACTGCTGGACAAGTACCGGAATCTTCTGAACAGGCTGTTGAAGGAGCGGGAGGAGGGTGGCGGCGGCGACGCGGTGTCGTTGCCGAACGACTTCAACAAGTACCGGACTACCGTCGACCGGCTCGTGAACGACTTTCGGCAGAAGCCGAGGCAACTGAGATCGGACGTACGGACGTTTCTGCAGAGTAGGGGTTATGAGGCCTGGACGAAGACGTCTGCGGCGTACCAACTGTACTTTCTGTACTTCTCGAACGAGAGCATGAGAAAGACACGGGAGTCACTTGGCTTCTCCTGGTATCCCCGGTGGGTGATCACCTTCAGCCGCCGCGAGGTGTTGCTGCAACTGCAGATCGACCCGCCGAAGAAGGAGTGGGGACCCGCTGTCGATCGGATCATGGACTTCATGAAGCAGCACCCGATCGACACATCCCAAGAGCGAAGGGGTAGGTACCCGCTGGAACCAGCTCCTTGGGCGGCAGGTTGCTTCCTGGTGTACAAGCACCCGCTCATGACCGAGGCTGAGCTGTCCACCACGCCAACGTCGGAGATCAAGGACGCCACGCTGCAGAGGGTGGAGTGCTTTCTCGGCGAAGACTACGGCAGGATCGAGACCTACTTGGAGTGCATGGCGTTCGATCCTGCCGGCCCGACCTAGAGGATTCAACCCGCGTCGTCCTCTAGTTCGCCACCGTCGGAGTTCAGCCGGTACCGGCTCAGCGGGCAACGCCGACCGCTCGCGCCGATCCGGATCAGTCGGTGCCAACCTCGCCACCGTCGAAGAATCCCTGGAGGCAGGTGTCCGGTGGCTGGTCGACGCCACCGACCATGGACGCCGCACCCCGGCAACGCCCATCGGTCTCTACGTTGCCCGCCTCTGGTACAGCGAGGCGCTCTAGCACCTCGCCAAGCCCCCATGCCTAGCCACCCCCAGCGATGACCGCGGCCACGCACTAGTCACGGCCGCGCGCCTGCCTGCTGGTCGTCACGGCGGTGTGGTTCCCGATTCGGCCGAGCCCTCCCCCGACCGCCAAGCGACGCCAATGACGTACGGCAGGTCCAGCCGCTCGCCGTCCCAGTTAGGAATCGACGTATTGGAGTCGATCTCGATGCCGTCCTCGGCAAGCTTCGCGTCCGTCGGCGCCAGCGGAACGCCAGTCCAGGCAGGAGCGGTGGGCACCGCAGGCAGAGGCGCACCTCCCGGCTGCGTGAACCGCGGCTGACCCTCCGCATCGAGCGTGAGGCCGAATCCCTCTTCATGGACGGCGCGGTGATGGCGACGGCAGAGCAACACTACTACATGATCCGCTAGCTTCCGTCGCCATACAGTATAGTAATTAAGTAGCTGTATTATAATGATTTATTACTCGTACCGTTGGGCTGAGCCAGTCGGAACGAGGCGGGAAATCCGCCCTCATCTCGTTTAGGATTAGGGAATGGATAGTGTGACGACAACCGCGCCGAAATCCCGAAAGACCAAGCCCAGGGGCCGGCACCCCCACAACCGCCTCGCCGCCACCTTCGTCCGGTCCGCACCCGTCGGACGGCACGCCGATGGGAACGGACTCTACCTCTACGTCCAGCGTACCGGAACCCGGAGCTGGATCCAGCGCCTCGTCATCCGCGGCCGCAAGCACGAACTCGGACTCGGCAGCGTCCA
>VXMF01000035.1:0-49400 GCA_009841225.1 Terriglobia bacterium
CCCCCACCCCGTAAGCCCGCTTCGGCACTAACGTCGTCGAAGCGCAGGTCGCCTCGGTTGCGGTACAGCCGGTGCGCCATCGCCGGGGCGTCCAAGTCCGAGTTCACTGAGCCGACAAAGAACACGTCCAGCAGGCCGTCGTTGTCGTAGTCAATCAGCGCAACCCCTCCTCCAGTGGTCTCGGTCAGGTAGGTCATCTCCCCGGGCGCTGTTGGATCCCGGCCGAGCGCCAAGCCCGCCGTCTCCGCTATATCGACAAAGTCGACTCGTGGCGGCACCAAGCCGTCCGGCAAGGGAAGCGGCGGCATCGCTCGCCGCTCGGCCGACGCCATGCTCTGGGCAGTGCCACGTCCAGGTGCAAGGGCTAGGGCAACTGCCGCTGTAAACAAGCACGCTCCAATGTGTGGTTTGGGCATTGACGCCTTCTGCGATGCCGTCTATACTGCACGGCATACGGACTGGGGTTGTGGGGGCTCTTGACATGCCCCCTCTTTTTATCTTGGCAGCCAAGCCAAAGGAGGCATCATGTCAATCCTTCATCTATCGCACGGCTCGCGCGCCCTCAGGACGGCACTCCTGCTGGCTTGCGCACTGACCGTCTCGGCGGGCCTTGCCTTCGGACAGGCATCCAGTTCCGCAGTGAACGGAACGATCACCGACCAGCAGGGGGCTGTCGTGCCGGGGACGGAAGTCGTTCTGACCAGCGTCGAAACCGGCATCGAACGTCGCGCGGAAACCAACGCTGTGGGCCGCTACGGCTTCGTCAGCGTCCTGCCGGGCTACTACACCATCGAGGCGACGGCCGAGGGCTTCCGCACGTCGGCAGTTGAACCGTTCTCACTGGTGGTCAACCAGACGGCGACGTTCGATGTTGTCCTCGAGGTCGGAGCCGTGACAGAGTCTGTGACGGTCGAGGCCATCGGTGCCCAGGTGCAGGCGTCGTCGTCAGAGCTTGGCACGGCCATGACCGAGCAACAGGTCGTAGACCTGCCGCTCAACGGCCGTAACTTTACGCAGCTGCTGATGCTCACTCCAGGGGCCTCGCCTGTCAACGTGGCGCAGAACAGGGGTGGCTTCGGCAGCACGTCGGTCGGCACGTTTAGCTTTCCGTCGATCAACGGACAGAACAACCGCAGCAACCTGTTCCTCACCGACGGCGTGAACAACCAAGGCACGATGACCAGTACCTACGCCGTGCCGCCGATCTTGGACGCGATCCAAGAGTTCAAGGTGCAGTCGCACAACGACCTCGCCGAGTTCGGAGGCGTCACCGGTGGCGTGATCAACGTTGTCACCAAATCGGGAAGCAACGAGATCCACGGCAGTCTGTGGGAATTCATGCGCAACGACAACTTGGACGCCCGCAACACTTTCCTCACAGAGAGGGCCTCGTTGGCACAGAACATGTTTGGCGCCACCGTCGGCGGCCCGATCGTCAGGAACAAGACATTCTTCTACGGTGCCTTCCAAGGCTTCACCAATCGGGGACCGGCGAACCGCAACTACCGGGTGCCCACGGCCGCGAATAAGGCTGGCGACCTCAGCGACTCGGCGCGGCAGATCTACGATCCGTACTCAACCCGGATTGGACCCGATGGCAACGCCGTCCGCGATGCGTTTGCCGACAACATGATCCCCGCCAGTCGGCTAGACCAGGGGTTCCTCTACTACTTGGACCAAACGGTGCCCGCACCGATTGACCTCGGCACCGACCTCGGCAACCTCAACCAGCGCGACACCACTGGCACGGCTCTGGATCAATATGAGTTTTCCGGACGTGTCGACCATCACTTCAGCGAGTCCGATACCGCCTATGTACGCTACAGCGCTCAAAACAATGACAATATCCGCTCGGCCGGGCGCCAGAACTTTACGAGTTTTGTGGATGTTGACAATCTGAATGTGGCTGCGAACTGGGTGCATACCTTCGACCCGACGAGTATCATGACAGTCTCCTTCGCGAGAACCGACGTCATACGCGACACTGGCAATTCGTTCGACAACATCCCCGCTGACTTCGTTTCGACGGTCGGCTGGAATCCCGACTTCGCCGGGGGCTTCCGTGGCGGGACTTCGTATGTCCCCAATGTCGGTGTTGCTCAGTATTTCGGCGGCGGCGAGCGAATCGGCTACACGCGCACGAGCGACACTTGGCAGTACAAGGGCGACTACACCAAGATTGCAGGCACCCACACGCTCAAGTTCGGTGCCGAGTACAACATCATCGGCCATTTCGGCCGAACCAACGACCATTCGAACAACTTCAGCACCGTGGGCACGGCTAGCCCCGACAATCCAGGCGGTACCGGGCATCCGCTAGCGTCGTTTCTGCTGAACGTGCCGAATGCGTGGTCTAGACGCGACTTCCACAAGCGCGCCCGGGGCGGGGCTCTGTACTCTTTCTTCGCCCAGGACTCGTGGAAGGCCACGTCCAGGCTGACGATCAACTTTGGCATGCGACTCGACAGGACTGTGCTGCCGCAATTCGGCAACGCTGCAGAGAACACGGTCGAGTTCGGCAACATCGACTACAACGAGGGCATCTACTGGATCACAGCTGCGCCGCCCACCTGCGCGGTCAAAGGCGTGGCACCCTGCTTGCCAGACCCTGGCGGGGCGTTGCCGGACCGAGTCCAGGTGGCGACCGGCGGCTACGTGCAGGATCCTTGGCCGCTGAGCTGGCAACCGCGCCTCGGTTTCGCCTATCGCCTGAACGACCGCACGGCGATTCGCGCCTCGTCGGGCATTTACTTCGACAACTTCGCCGGCGTAACGCAAAACACCCAGAACTTGGGCCACACCTGGCCGGATGTCGGACGGAAACTGCAAAACAACACAAATCCACCCGATTCAATGCCCAACGTTTCGGCCAAGAATCCAGCACCTACCGGCATTCTTCCCACGGCAACACCGTATAACCAAGGTGCCTGGTATTCCGATCCACGCATGAAGAATAGTTATTCGATGCAGTGGAACTTCGGTATCCAGCGGCAACTCGACGATTCGACGATGCTGCAGGTGAACTATGTCGGGTCGGGCAACCGGCGCCTGCCACTGGGCACCTACTACAACGTGGCGCTCACCCCTGGCAAGGCATCCGAGTGGCGTCAGAGGGCTCCGTTCCCGCTCTTCCGAGCCAACAACTACCTCACCTCCTGGGGGCGCAGCAGCTACCACTCGTTGCAGACCCAGTACAACCGGCGATTCTCGAAGGGGCTATCGTTCATGGTCAACTACACATGGGCCAAGGCCATCGACATCGGCTGCACTGGCTGGTTCGTGGAGAATTGCTCGGTGCAGAACCCTTACGACTTCAACTCGAGCCGCAGCGTTGCTGGCATCGACCTGACGCACAACCTGAACTTCAATTGGGTCCTCGAACTGCCGTTCCGCTCGTCCAGCGCGCCGCTGAACGCGATCCTGGGCGGCTGGAAGTTCAACGGCTTGGCGCTGTTCACGTCAGGCCAGCCCTACACGCCGAGTATCAATGGTGATATCGCCGGGACGGGTACGCCTGGCAACGGGCGCTTCTACCGCCCCGACTATGTGGGGAATCCCAATCCTGCCAATCCTACGACGGCGGTATGGCTGAACAGGAGTGCGTTCGCAGTGCCGCAGCAGGGCACCTTTGGCAACGCCGGTCGCAACAGCTTGCGGGCGGACGGCATCAACAATGTCGACTTTTCGTTCTTCAAGGTCTTCTCGATCAAAGAAGACCTGCGGGTCGAGTATCGTGTTGAGCTCTTCAACGGCTTCAATACGCCGCAGTACCGTGCGCCGGCGGCGAACATCAGCAGGGGGAACTTCGGCCGGGTGCTCGGCACCGCGAACCGGGCCCGCCAGATCCAGATGGGCCTCAAGGTGTACTTCTAGGAGCCGATTGCAGACTTCGGCCGTACACTCACGAGCCCGTCGGCCTTGCTCGGCGGGCTCGTTTTTCTCAGGGGCGTGACAAGAGGCGCCGCTTGGCCGTAAGCTGCGGAATGGAGCCTGGCAAGCCGCGCAGCAGCCGGCCTCGGTAGGCTTATGCCTCACGTCGCTGACAAGTCTTGGCTACTGGTCGCAGCCCAGTTCGCGATGTGCGTTGGCGGCCTTTTCGCTCAAGGGCCCGAGGAGGCACTGGCGGAAGCGGCCCGCCAGCGTGCGGCTGGCGATCCAGTCGCCGCCTTGGCTGCTTTGGACGAGGCGCTGACTAGCCACCCGGCGAATCCCCTCCTGCATTTCAACCGCGGCGTCGCTCTGGCAGACGAGAAGCGTTACGAAGAAGCAATTTCGGCCCTGCGCAGAGGGCTCGAGCTCGATGCGACCCATGCAGACGCTCGCCTGACTTTGGCGAAGGTTCTCGTCGCTTCTCACCGATACGAGCCAGCCCTGGCCGAAATCGACCGGTACGCGGACTTGGCAGGGCCGGCCCCCCAGAGCTTTGATGAGCTGTACGTAAGGGGGTTGGCGTTGCGCCATTTGAACCGCATGGAGGAGTCCGAGGCAGCGTTGCGCGCGGCGCTGACCGTCGATTCGGGCCACGCCGACGCGCTGTTCAACCTCGGCGCGGTGCTGGCTAGGCGAGGGGTGTTGGACGAGGCCGTGGCATACCTACGCAAGGCCGCTGGCCTCGACCCCTCCAAGGCGGATGTTCGCTACCAGCTTTCCCAAGCCCTGAGGAAAGCCGGTGACAGCGCGGGAGCGCAGAGGGAATTGGATGAGTTCCAGCGTCTGAGAGCGAGTCAGCGGCAGGAGACCCAAGTTTCGAACCTGATGCAGAGCGCCCAGCGGCGCATGTCACTGGGGAGGCCAGACGAGGCCAGAGAACTCTATCAACAGGTAATCCGCCAAGACGCCGAGAACGTCGCAGCACACCTGAACCTTGGCCTTGCCTACGAGCGACTTGGACGGGGGCCGCTGGCGGAGGTGATGTTCCGCAAAGTGTTGGAGTTGCAGCCAGACCACGCTGACGCACACCTAAACCTGGGTCTGAAACTGGCCGCCAGCGGCAGATTCGAGGCTGCGCTTGCAAGCATGACGGAGGCGCTGAGGCTTGCTCCCGACGATCTCAGGGCGCGCCAAGGCTTGGCCATGGTCTTGACCCGCCTGGACCGCCCGTTGGATGCCGTGCCGCACTTTGAAGCTGTTGTGCGGCATGATCCTGACTCTTCCGAAGCGCGTCTGAATCTAGGTATCGCGCTGGCCGAGGGAGGACGTCAAGAAGAGGCTCTCGGAGCATTCCGCGAGGCCGTGCGGCTCGCCCCGGGGACCTCCCGCCCGCACTACAACGTCGGCCGGGTCCTGCACGATATGGCGCGCACTGCGGAAGCCCGCGAAGCGCTCCAGCGAGCGCTGCGGGTGGACAGCGCTTTCGCGCCCGCCCTGCACCTCTTGGGCCAGATCGAAAGATCGGTCGGCCGTGACGAGCAGGCTGTGGAGTTGTTGCGGTCAGCGGCCAAGGCCGACTCCGACAATTCGTTGGTGCACTATGACCTAGGACTGGCGCTGGCGCAGTCTGGGAGCCCGGTGCTGGCTGTGCCGCACTTTGAACGGGCGCTGGAGATCGACCCGCGCCACAAGGAGTCGCTGTACAACTTGGCCCAAGCCGTGCAAACGGTTGATCCGGAGAAGGCGCGAGAGTATCGGGAACGATTCGCGGCTCTGAAAGCAGAAGAGCAGGATACTGATCGGGCCGGAACTCTGTGGAATTTCGCTTTGGCCGAGGCGCAGAAGGAACGCTGGGCGGAAGCCTTCGACCTCTTCCAGCAGGCGCTCGCGGCATGCGGTCAGTGCCCGGCCCGAGGACAGATCCACAAGAACTTCGGACTCACCTATGGGCATGCGGGAGAACTTGAAGCAGCCGAGCGTGAACTACTGCAGGCACTTAAGTTATTGCCCGACGATCCCGAGATCCAACAAGCACTGCAAATAGTGAGGCAGTCGCGCCGACCGCTCTGAACCGCGAGCCGGTTGGGCCGCAAGCCCGGTCCGCGCGGTCTTGGCTCAAGCAAGCGCGCGCCGAGCCTCGTCGCTCTCTTCGTAGCCGTAGCGAAAGGCTGTGGCCCGTAGGGTCACCGGTTCGCGGGATTCGAGCGGTTGCGAATCCAGCGGCCAGCGGGTCTCGGGCCCCGTCTCGGTCGTCTAACCAATTCTGGCTCCATCTGTCGGGCAACTGAAGCTCACATGTCGTTCTGAACTTGAAATATTCTGTCTAACTAACTCGATACGAACTGGTTGTGTCCGTGCATACTCCTCTTCCGGACGCACCCTTCGCATCATGGCGAACTCTCGCTCGTCGCCACGCCGAGGCGGTGGCATTGCTGCCGCCCAGGCAATGCAAAAAATACGATGGCAGGCCCGCCGTTCGGTGCTGCCGTGTCGTCCGGCATGAACAGCGACGTATTCAGGCCGACGCCGTCGTCCATTCACGCAAACGTCGACTTCTCAATCGCCCCTGCTTGGGCCAGGGCAAGAGCCGCGAGCAGAGGAACTGCTGTCAGCACTAGGCGGGCGCCCATCCTAGTTGTGGTGCCCTGGTGTGGCTCAAGCTCCATCGAGGCACAATCCCCGCGCAGGCCTGGAGTGAACCGCTCGGGCTGAGACCGGCTAGTAGCCGACCGACTTGTCCACCAAGTGCGTGAGCTTCTCGCCCCTGGAGAAACGGCCCACGTTACCCACGATCAGGTCAAGTCGGCGGTCGTCCGATCCCTTGGCGTGGGATGCCACGTGCGGCGTGATCACGATGTTGTCGAAGTCCCACAGCGGATCGTTAGCCGGAAGCGGTTCCGGGTCCGTGACGTCCAACCCGGCGCCGGCAAGCTTTTGGCTGTCGATGGCCTTGATCAGATCGCCCTTGTCGTACAGGCGGCCCCGCGAGACGGCGATGAAATACGCACCTTTCTTCATCGCCTCGAACTGCTTGGCCGCGATCATGTGCTCGCTCTCCGGCGTCAGGGGGGCTGCGACGAAGACAACGTCGCCCTTCGGCAGGACTTCATCGAGCCGGTCCGGCGGCACGATGGTGGGCGCGTACACGCTCACCGGTATGTTCTTGGGGTCAACGCCGATCACGTCCATGCCGAAGGCGTGAGCGCGCTGGGCGATCTGGGTGCCGATCCCGCCCATGCCGATGATGACCGCGGTCATGCCGGGCAGTTCGGTCATGCCCTTGGGAGCGTCTCCACGGGACTTCCACTGCCGCTTGTTGGGAAGGTAGTCGTGCAGGCCGCGCGTCAGAGAAAGCAGCAGCGCGAAGGCGTGGTCACCGATGGTGGGACCTTGGACCACCTTGCAGTTGGTCAGCATCACGTCGCTGGCCATGAACTCAGGCCAGAACGAATAAGCTTCCACGCCCGCGCTGACGGACTGCACCCATTCGAGATTCTTGGCAGTGGGGAATTGGTCCTTGTTGATCCCGCCAATGATGCCGTGAGCATCGACGATCTCCTTGGCGAACTCCTCGGCAGAGCGAGCGGAGACGACGGTGGCGTCCTTGCCGGCCGCCTCCTGGTAGAGCTTGATCGCGGCGTCGTTGTCGGCAAAGCCGTAGCCCGATCCGCGGACGACAATCTTCTTGTCGGCAGCAAACGTCAGGGCGGCGAACGTGAGTAGTAGGGCAAAGATTCGCTTCATTGGATTCCCTCCTAGTTCTGGAGAGTCTAGCACCTTTCTGAGTCCGCAAGTGACTGCGCTGCGCTTGTCGCTGAGCATTCGGCCGGATCGACGCTACGTGGGCATTCTTACTGCCAAGAACGGTCTTGCGCTTCGAAGGTGTTCGCAAGGTTGGGAGGGCGTCGGCTCGGCTCCCGGTTCCGCAGGTTGCTGAGTGCAGGGTGATCCAGCAGCTTGCGCTGCCGCAAGATGCGTCGCGATTCTGTGAAACTTTCGCTACGGCCCGGTCTTCCGCAGCATCCATCCTTGCGCTGGTCGACTCGTTTTGTTTCAATAGATACCCGTTCGACGCGCCAGGTAGCCATTGAAACGGAGATCGACGCAGCTGTATTGCTGGCCAGCGCCGTTCTCAAGGAAGGCTGCTCAGGCCATCTGCAGAGGAATCGCCCGTGCCCAAGCCAAAGTACATTACGTCCGTTAGCAAGATTGCAAGGCTAAGTCCCGAGGAGCGCAAGGCGGCAGCCAAGGTCAGCGAGCGATATGTGTTTCGGACCAATGAGTATTACCAATCCCTGATTGATTGGGATGATCCGAACGACCCAATTCGACGGCTGGTCATACCCGATGCCCGCGAATTGAACGAGTGGGGCAGGTTGGACGCCTCGTTCGAGGAATACTACACAAAGGTCCCGGGCCTAGAGCACAAGTACTCCGACACCGCCTTGTTGCTGTGCAACGACGTCTGCGGCGCCTACTGCCGCTTCTGCTTCCGCAAGCGGCTGTTCATGGACGACAACGACGAGGTTGTCCGCGACGTCTCGGCTGGCATCTCCTACATCCGGGAGCATCCCGAGATCAGCAACGTGCTTCTGACCGGCGGGGATCCGCTGATCATGTCCACTTCGAAGCTCGAGCCGATCATCGCTCAATTGCGCGAGATTCCCCATGTGAAGATCATTCGGATCGGAAGCAAGATGCCGGCCTTCAACCCGTACCGCATCTTGGATGACCCGAAGCTGCACGCGATGTTCGAGCGCTACTCAACGCCGGAGCAGGGCCGGATCTACGTCATGTGCCACTTCAACCATCCGGTCGAGTTGACGGCGGTGGCCCGCGAAGGATTGCAGTGCCTGCAGGCCCACTCGGTGGTGACGATCAATCAGACCCCCATGATCCGCGGTATCAACGACGATCCGGGCGTGCTGAGCGAACTGATGAACGAACTCTCCTATCTGGGGGTGCCGCCCTACTACGTATTCCAGTGCCGCCCCACCGAGGGCAATGAAAGCTACTCGGTGTCTGTCGAGAATGCGTACCGCATCTTCGCCAAGTCGCTCGAACGGATGTCCGGGCTAGCCAAGCGGGCGAGGCTTGCAATGTCCCACTCGACAGGCAAGATCGAGATTCTCGGGTTCACCGACGAACACGTCCTGTTCAAGTACCACCGTGCGGCGAATCCGCGCCTCACAGGCAAGCTGATGATATTCAGGCGAAACCCGGAAGCCCATTGGTTCGATGACTACATCGAGGCGCGCGAGTATTTGCCGACCAACCTAGTGCATATCGAGCCCGTCCTTGTAGCGCAATGATGTGATCGCGCTCTTGCGAGCGGGTCGCCTGCGACATCCAGTACTAGCCATGTATCCGATTCAGACACTCGCACGACCGCAGTCAGGGCGGAACGGGTTGTTTCGTATGCTCGCGCTCAAGGGACTAGCGCTGGCTGGAGTGGCACTCGCCTTGTTGTGTGCCTGCGGATCGGAGGCACGCAAGACCGCAAATCCCAGTCCGCTCGCCGACTGCGAGCCCGGCGATGGGCCCCGTAACGCGCTTTGCGGCTGGATACCCGTGTATGAGGACCGCAGCGCGGCGTCCGGGCGCCAGATTGAACTGCGGGTGGTCGTATATCCAGCTACCAGCCGGAGTCGACAGCCAGATCCTCTCTTCGTGCTAGCCGGAGGCCCAGGGCAGGGTGCCGCTGAAATGAGTTCCCTAGTTGCCAGCTTGCTTGGCGATGTCCGCAGGGAGCGCGACATAGTTTTCGTCGACCAGCGTGGGACCGGGCGCTCTAACGGACTACCGTGTGACCAAGACACCGATGACTTGGGCGCGTTCCTCAGCGACGACCACGCTGTCGACACGTTTTTGAATTGCCTCGAGGGATACGAGGCCGACCTACGCTTCTACACCACCCCTTTGGCCATGGACGATCTCGACGAAGTCAGGGCCGTCCTCGGCTATGAACGCATCAACCTCTGGGGTGCCTCCTACGGCACCCGCGCCGCTTTGGTCTATCTCCGACGCCACGGCGAGCGTGTCCGCAGCGTCGTCTTCGATGGTGCGGTGCCGATGACCATGACCCTGCCCGAGGGGTTTCCAGAGGACTCGCAACGAGCGCTCGACCTGTTGCTTGAAGATTGTGAGCGCCGAGCCGCTTGCCGGGATCGCTTTCCCGATCTTCGACGCAAGCTGGACGAAGTCCTGGCGCGGCTGGACCGCGAGAGCAAGGTCTCCTCGCTACGGCACCCTCGAACGGGTGAGAAGGTTGAGGTCACACTGCGCTCAGAAGTCGTTACTAACACCTTGCGACTCGCGTTGTACAGCCCGGAAGCGGCGGCGCTCGTGCCGATGCTAGTCGAGCAAATGCATGGCGGAGATTTTGCCGGATTGCTCGCGTTGGCGGTCGGAGCGGAGAGTTCGCCGAGCGAGGCCAAGATGGACTGGGGGATGTATTTCTCGGTAATCTGCGCCGAGGATCTTCCATGGATTGAAGAGACGGCGCGGAACCTAGCACCGGCTGGCGTTTTCAGCAACGACGAGACATTCGAAGCATGGGACAAAATCTGCGGTGCTTGGCCGCGCGGCGAGATTGTGGCCGACTACCACGAACCTGTGATGTCGGATGTTCCAGCGCTAGTCTTGTCGGGAGCTCTGGATCCCGTCACGCCGCCACGCAGGGGGGAGGATTTGGCTGCGGGCTTCGCGCGCGCCCTCCATCTCGTGGTACCTGGGACAGGCCACGGTGCAACGGGCCGCGGTTGCGTGTCCGAACTGGTGGCAGAATTCGTGCAAGCCGGATCTGCCGACGACTTGGACACTTCGTGCGTGGAGGAATTCCAGCGACCGGGGTTCTTCGTTACACCCGGCGGCCCCACGATGGAGCGCGAACGATGATCGAGGTGCGCGGTCTCCGCAAACGCTTCGGAGATGTGGTCGCGGTGGACGATGTCTCGTTCGAGGCGCGAAACGGGGAGGTTACCGCCCTGCTCGGAGAGAACGGGGCAGGCAAGACAACCACACTGCGGTCCATCTACGGACTAATACAGCCCGATGTCGGAGAAGTGCGTGTTGATGGCGTGGATGGGATTGCGCAGCCCCTGAGTGCCCGGATGGGACTAGGGGTGCTGTCTGAGGCCAGAGGCCTTTATCCGCGTCTGACACCCCGCGAGCACATGCGCTACTTTGCTCACCTGCAGGGGCTCGGACGGGCCGAGACTGAAACGCGCTGCGAGGACTTGGTCGACCTGCTCGGCATGCAGGACTTCGCCGACAGGCGGGCTGCGGGCCTATCGCACGGCGAGAACACGAAGGTCGCATTGTCACGTGCGCTGCTGCACGACCCGGCAAACATTTTGCTGGACGAGCCCACCACTGGGCTGGATGTGATGAGCACCCGAGCCGTGCGCGAACTGATCGTCCAACTGAGGGCTCGTGGCAAGTGTGTCGTGTTCTCCAGCCACGTAATGCAAGAAGTGGCTGCCGTCAGCGATCGGATCGTCGTTGTGTCCGCAGGTAGGGTCGTTGCCAGCGGCACGCCTGCAGAACTCAGGCGGTCGACGGGCCTTGACGACCTTGAGGATGTCTTCGTCGCGTTGGCAGGGCGCGGAGGGGCGTGGGAATGAAGAACCTAGTGGCCGCGCTCTTGGTGGTCCTGCGCAAGGAGCTGGTCGATGGCTTGCGAGACCGTCGCTCCTTGATTTCTGTATTGGCACCGCTTGCGCTTCTCCCTGTCTTGTTGTTCGTGGGAATGAGCCAAGCGACCGAGGCGGTCGAGCGGGCGCGGCAGATCACGGTTCCGGTCATCGGCGCAGAACATGCCAGTGAGTTGACCGAGTGGCTGGATCAGCAAGCAGGGATCGAGATTGAGCAAGGTCCGGACCAGCCTCGAGAGGCGGTACGCAACGGCGAGGTCGATTTTGTGCTCGTGATTCCTAAGGATTTCGCAGAGCGCTTCGCCAAGTCGGAGACAGCGGAGGTCGAGATCATCTTGGAGGGCATGGATCGCGGCCTAGATCGTGCCGTCGGCCGCGTGCGCGATCTGATTCGCGGGTACAGCCGCGGAATCGCCGACCAGCGACTGATCGTCCGGGGAATCAGCCCGGAGGTTGCCCGACCTGTGCGGGTCGAGACCATCGAGCTGGCGACCCAACAGCAGCGCACCGCGATGTTGATCGGCTTCATGCCCTTGATCTTGGTCATGGGCATTTTCGTCGGAGGCTTGCAGATTGCGATCGATTCGACCGCTGGGGAGAGGGAACGCGGCTCGCTCGAGCCGCTGCTGGTCATTCCAGTGCCGCGCCTGTCGATCATTGGTGGCAAATGGCTGGCTGCTACCGCATTCTCGCTGGCGAGTGCTGTGCTAACCGCGGCATTGATGGGAATCGGGCTGGAGTATAGCCCGTTGCAGCGACTCGGTTTGCGTCTTGAACTTGATGGTGGCGTGATGGCCCTCATGGTTGCTGCGATCGTGCCGTTGGCGTTTTCGGTGACGGCGTTACAGATGGTGGTGGCCACGCTGGCCAGATCCTACAAGGAAGCGCAGTCTTATGTGTCGTTTCTGATGCTGTTGCCGATGCTGCCGCTGGCGCTCACGATGAATTCTCCTATTGAAGATGCGACTTGGAGGTTGCTGGTGCCGGTGTTGGCGCAGCAGCAGTTGATTCAAGGCGCTATCGGAGGCGAGGGGGTGGCCTTGGTCGACTTCGGTGTCACCGTACTCATGGCGGCGGCCTTTGCGGGAGTGTGCCTGTGGCTGACAAGTGACCTGTTCCGCCGTGAACGAATCGTATTCGGCAGGTAGCGCCAAGCCGGCCCGTTTCACTTCGGAGGCCGGGGTCGGCGTCCAGGGACAGGCCATCCCGCGGTAGCGCTTCGGTTCGGCAGTTGATAAGGCCAGCTCGTGTTCGTATAGTTTAAGAAGTCGCCCGTCCTAGCCTAAAGTCAATGGGCGGCTTACTAAAAGGCTCCTGCGGGAGCCTTTCTTGTCAGGATCTATTTGATGGATCGCAGCGACTGCGGGCGGAAGGGCGAGCAGTCCCTGCGGCGGTGCGAATTCGAGTTGGAGACGCAGCTGGGGGCGGAGCAGGCACGTGTCGTGGAGTTGCTGAAGGGAATCTGAATCCGAAACCGCACACGGCTGCCGCCTGTAGGCTTGTAGGCAGTAGATGCCAATTTCGTTCAAGCACATCTGCTTGAAAAACAAGAGGTTGCACTCAAATACCTGTCAGAACTTCAGTATGGGAGTTGGATCACAAGATGCTTCACGAATAGCCGGCGAAGCGTTTCAGGCGATCAGGCTGCTGACTCGCCGGACCGGTATGACAGCCCCCAGCCCTCCTCGTACACGGGATCCTCGGTATCACGCGGAACGTCCGTCCGGCTGGCTTCGACCACTGCCATCGACGACGGTAGGTCCACGGGCAACCTGCCCGTAGGCGAGAACTCGCCGAACAGTGCGTCCAGCAGCACCTTGTCCGCGCATCCGAACGAGACAAGAACTGCCGCGGCGCCCCCTGCGATCTCAGTGATGATCGCCGGCCGGTCCAGGCGCACGTCGACCACCGTTGGCACGGCGCGGCAGCACGCCAGCGTCCGTGCCAGGCGTCCGGGCTTGAACGCAAGCGAACCTTGCGGCACAAAGTACTCGAGCAGGTGCTTGCTCCACTTGAACCGCCGTGGCGAGGCGAGTCGCAGGACTGCGACGTCTGCAAGGCTCGGCGCCGAAACCACTGTTCCGTAGTTCCGCGCCACGCTCGGGTCGATACCCTCGACATACAGTCTCACCGGTCTGGAAACCGGCAGTATCGGCCGGTTTCCGATGGCGGGGATGGGATTGTTGCTGAGAAGAACCAAGCTCCGGCGCTGGGCCTCGATCCCCGATTCGACGAATTCCGCCGTCCCTGTCGAAGAAGCCGCAGCGTCTGCGTCCACGTAGGGATCGTCGAACAACCCGAGCTCGAATTTCGCTCGCAGGATCCTTCGGGCCGATACGTCTATGCGCGACTCGGGAATGCGGCCGTCCCGGACGAGCCCTGCGATGGCTCGCGCGTTGCTCTCGCCGCCGAACTGGTCTACTCCTGCCTCGATCGCCCGTGCGTACCTGTCCGGGACCTTCAGTTCCTCGACTCCCCATGCCGACGCATCCTTTAGTTTCAGAATGCCGAGCACACGGTGCGAATCCACGGTCATCCAGTCGGTGCTAACCACGCCATCGAAGCCCAGTCGACCGCGAAGAAGGTCGGTTACGATCTCCGAGTTGAACGCCATCGCGACATCCTCGGATGTCTGGCCGCCTGGAATTCCGTACGACAGCATGATTTGCCGGGTCCCCGCGGCAATTGCCGAACGGAAGGGCCCGAGATGGTATTCGAAGTGATCGCCCGGATAGAGCTGGCGTTTACCGGTCGAGAAATGCGGATCCAAGCCGTTGCCGGCCGGTCCACCGCCCGGAAAATGCTTGACCATTGCGGCGACACTCGAGGGGCCGAGACCGGACGGGCCACCTTGGAGCCCCCTGATGAATGCGGCGGCAAGTCTCCCCACAAGCTGCGCATCCTCTCCGAACGTTGCCCCGGATCTTCCCCAGCGCGGCTCCGTTGCTACGTCAGCCATTGGCCCTAGAAGGCTTCGGAGGCCGATCGCTCGAAACTCGCGGCGCACAATGTCGCCAAAGCGCTCCGCCAGATCTTCGTCAGCCGCCGCTGCGAGGCCTAGTTGCGAGGGCCACTGGCTGAAGCCCTCCTGCTTGATGCCGGTCGCGGGATTGAAGCCGGCCGCATGCCGAGGGTCTGAACTCAGGGTGATCGGAATTCCGAGGCGGGTCCGCTCGGCGATCTTCTGCAGGGAGTTGTGCCAGCGTGCCACCGATCCGGGACATGGGGCCATGAGGATGTTGAAGTGCGACAGATGTCGTCCGACGATCAATTCGGTGGTCGGGGCGACGTTCATCGGATGTATTCCTTCCACCACCGCTCCCTTGTGTCCGATCGCGATTGGCGGCTGGAACATCAGTCCGGCCTTTTCGTCGAGGGACATCCGTCCTAGGATGTCTTCGACTCGGTCGGCCACAGGAGCCCTCGGATCCTCGTAGGGATCCATCTTCCCGTTCCCGTTGAGGTCTCGGTAGCGGACGCCCCGCTCGACAAGCCATTGAACCTCGTTCCGCGCCCCCGCCTCCGCCGCGCTTCCGGTTGCGTTCAGCACTGCTCCAACTCCGATGCGGCCGCCGACGCGTCGCCAGGCGTCTCAACGCCTGCCGCGCTGCGGTACCAGTGTCCGCAAATGGAAGCCGGGAAGGGCTGGGAGAGACCGGCCACGCTCATTAGCTAGAAGACCGTCTCCGCGCTCGAGGATCAGTCGGCCCCAGCGATCGAATCCGAGTAGCCTTGGATCGCATCGTCGCTGTAGCCGAGTTCTGCCAATATCTCTCGGGTGTGCTCTCCCACGGTGGGAGGAAGATTGCGTAAGGCGGGACGCTCGCCATCGAAGCGTACGGGCGTCTTCAAGTCCCGGTAATCCGGCACCCGTGGGTGAGGGACTGGATCGAAGATCCGGTTGGCGCTGACCTGCGGGTCATCGACGACTTGATCAATGCTCTGAATCGGGGAACACGGGACGCGGTGGGCCTTGAGGAGTTTGTCGAGTTCCTCTGTAGTCAGCTTGCGAGTACGCGACACGAGCAGTTCCCTAAGGGCAGAGTAGTTCTTCACTCGCAACGGATTGTCCAAGAACCTAGGGTCGGTGGCTGCTTCCGGAACCCCCAAGGCTTCGCATAGCCTCCGGAAGATCCCATCGTTGCCGCCACAGATCATCAAGTCCCCGTCCTTGGTCGGAAACGACTCGTACGGGGCGATCATCTTGAGCCCCGTTCCCATCCGTTGCGGCACGTTTCCGCCCGCAAGATAGGTCATCATGTGGTACCCGATCCATCCGAGCGAGGTGTCGAGGAGCGAGCATTCGACCAGCGAGCCCACGCCTTCGGCGTCCCGCTTGCGCAGTGCGGCCAGCACGCCCAGCGCAATCAAATACCCCGATCCAATATCCACTACAGACCCGCCGACCCGAGCCGGGGGGCCGTCCGGTTGGCCGGTAATTGACATGATCCCGCTGTAGGCTTGCAGCAGCGGGTCATACCCTGGCGTGTTCGCATAGGGGCCCTCCGATCCGTAGCCGGTGAGAGAGGCGTAGACGACCTCGGGGTGTTTCGCTTTGACAGTTTCGTAATCGAACCCCATCCTTTCGATCACCCCCTTGCGGAAGGCTTGCACGACCACATCCGAACGAGCCAGCAGGCGGTCGATAACCTCGCGACCCTCGGGAGACTTCATGTCCACGACTATGCTCCGCTTGTTGCGGTTGAAGGCTAGGAAAATGGGCGCGTCGCCCCCCCAGAATGGCGGCCCCCACTGCCGCGCCGGGTCTCCGCCCGGGGGTTCGACCTTGACTACGTCCGCGCCAAGGTCACCCAGCATTTGGGTTGCTTGGGGCCCGGCGATATATTGCGACAGGTCGAGGACTCGGATTCCGTCCAACACAGTACCGTTATACCCTTGCCGCCGGTCTATTTCGGCTAAGCGAGAATCTCTTCGATCACGTGGCCGTGTACGTCGGTCAGGCGGCGATTGATTCCGTTGTGATACCAAGTCACGCGTTCATGGTCCAGACCGAGCAAGTGCAGCATAGTCGCGTGGAAGTCATGGACCGTTGCGATGTCTTCCACAGACCGGCCGCCCAGCTCATCTGTTGCACCGTAGCTAGTTCCGCCGCGTATGCCAGCGCCGGCGAGCCAGGTGGTGAATGCGTTGGGATTGTGGTCGCGGCCTACAGTGCCCTGTTGGTGCGTGGGCATTCTTCCGAATTCCGTCGCCCAGACCACGAGCGTGTCCTCCAACAGGCCCCGCGAACGCATGTCATTGAGCAGTCCCGCTGTCGGCTGGTCCAGGATCGGGCAGTGTCGCTCGTAGTCGGCTTTGAGCGTCTTGTGTGCGTCCCAGTTCAGTAAACCGTCCACGCCCGACGCGCGCGAAGCACAGAAGAGACTGACAAATCGCACGCCGCGCTCCAGCAGCCTGCGTGCCAGCAGGCAATTCCGTGCGTAGGCGGCCTTGAGGGGGTTGGGGTCGTTCGCTCCGTAGAGGTCCCGTGTTGCCTGGGTCTCCTTCGACAGGTCAGTGACTTCGGGAGCGGAGAGTTGCATGCGTGCGGCCAATTCGTACGCTGCAATGCGCGCATTGAGCTCCTCGTCCCCCGGATGAGCTGCCGCATGATTGCGGTTCAGCTCTCCAAGGAAGTCTCGCGTAGCGGCATCGCGCTCGGGGGAGATGCCCGGAGGACGTTCGAGATTTCGAATTGGCTCCTGTGCGTTAAACACGATCGCTTGGTGTTCTGCGGGCAGGAAGCCGGCGCCCCAATTGGCAGGGCCTGCCGGCGGGATGCCGCGGATATCCGGGATCGCGACATACGTGGGAAGGTTGTTGTTTTCTGAGCCGAGGGCGTAGCTCACCCACGACCCGGCCGATGGAAAGCCTTCAAGGACAAAGCCCGTGTTGAGCAGGACGCATGCCGGTCCGTGCGTGTTGGTCTTGGACTGCATTGAGTGGACGAAGGCGATCTCGTCCGCGAGTCCGCCAAGCTCCGGCAGTAGCTCGGAGATCATCTTGCCGGACTGGCCGCGCGGCTTGAATTCCCACGGCGAGCCCATCAAGGCACCGTTGCTGCCTTGAAAGGTAACCGCGTCAAGCTCGGCTGGCGCCTGTTGGCCCGAACGCCGCTGGAGTTCGGGCTTGTGGTCCCACAAATCGATGTGGGATGCGGCGCCGGGACAGAAGATCTGCAGCACCCGCTTGGCCTTTGGCGCGAAGTGCGAGGCCTCAGCCGCAAGCGAGGGTCGCTGGGGCAGCATGCTTGCCAGTGCAACGCCCTGAAGGCCTGCGACAAACCCGCCGAGCAAGTCCCTGCGTGTGTGAGCGGACTCCATCGGCAGTACACTCCGAACTGTCGGCGGAGGGGAGGACAGCGGACCTGCGTTACCCCAAGAACCTGGCTGCGTTGCCAGGGCGGAAGCGATACGTCGAGGTGCGGCCATCAGAACACGTAGAGGAACTCGTTCGAGTTGAGAATCGCCCGGCTGAGCGCTTCTAGGCCGTGCTGGGTAAGAAACTCAGTCGCAGCACGCCTTTCCGCGGCACTTGGCTCTCTCAGGTACGCGCGTCGCCAAGCGGCCTCGACAAAGCCAGCTTCGTCCTCGCCAGATTCGGTTTCGACTAGTGTCGCGAAGGATGAAGCTTGGTCCAACACAAAGGTGCTGTTGAGCAGGGTCAACGCCTGTAGCGGAGAGGTGGTCGTGATGCGCTTGGGAGCGGGAAGGGACGTCTCTGGGCAGTCGAATTCACCTAGCAATTCCGGCTTCACCGAGCGCGCGTGCTGGTGGTAGACCCCGCGCCGGTATGTGTCAGGCGAAAACTCTCCGAGCGGGTAGTAGGTCGCCACGTTGTCCACGGTATACCGATACAGCTGGAAACCCGGGCCGCCCATGTGCCGGTTTAGGTTGCCGCTCGTCTGCAAGATGGCGTCACGCAGTTCCTCGGCCCCTAGGCGTCTGGGCGGGTAGCGCCACAGAAACACCCCGTCGCTGTCCACCTGGGCTGCATCCTTGCGAAACGTGCTGGACTGGCGGTAGGCCGCCGACAGCACGATTTCTCGGTGCAAGGGCTTGAGCCGCCAGTTGTGGGTATGGATCAAGCGATGGGCCAGCCAGTCCAGCAGCTCGGGATGCGACGGCATGCCCCCGTTCACGCCGAAATCGCTAGGGTTGCGCAGGAACGGCTGCCCGAAGTGATGCATCCACACTCGATTTACGATGACCCGTGCAGCCAAGACGTTGTCGTCTGAAGCGATCCACTTGGCCAGCGCCAGGCGCCGCTCCTCTTCGGGCGCGTCCGCGGCCAGTTCGAATCCCTCCAGCAAGCCCGAAAGCGTGCTGAGGCTCCCCGGTGCGACTTCGGGACCCTCGCTCATGGGATCACCGCGAACCATCACGAAGGACGGCTTGTCCGGTTGCTCGAACCGGCCCAAGAATGCTTGCTGGGGCTTGGGGAGCCTTGCCAAGGCTCGTTCAGCCCTTCGTCGGACCTCCTCCAGACCATCCCAGCTAAGCCTTTCGTCGGAGCTAAACACGGCACGCAGCAAGAGGCGCTCTTGATCAGCCTCCGCATACGGAAGGCGGCCCTCGGACGAAGCGACCGTGTTCCACGAATCTCTGTCCAGTGACACCGAGATTTCGTATTGCTCCGGCTGGGGTGGTCCGAACCGCCCGCCGAAGCCGCCCAGGCGGTCCGAAGACCATTCGATCCGGTCAATCCGCTCCGGCTGCGCCAGTTCGATCTGAATCCAAGCTGGCATGGCGTTAGTCGAAATCCAGCGCCGGTCGTGTTTTCCGTCGATGAGGTTAGCCGGAGCGTAGGTATCGGGGCTGGCGGAATCGACCCTCGTCCCACTCACAGTCGCCTTCCCGTCGAGTGCGACGTTGCGGCCGGGGTCGTTCGCAGAGAAGATCGCGAACTCATCCAGGTCCACGCGGTTGCGGTTGCCGGTAGCCCGGTCGATCCGCATCCGTACAAATCTCGCCACAACGGGGTCGAACGTCTCTTCTGTGCCGGCTTGGTCGACTCGTGGCCGGTATTGACGAAGAATGGTTTCGCGGTTGGCGTCGACGCGCTCCGCGACAGCCTGACGCAGGGATTCGAGTCCGGCCTTTGCATCTTTGATCTGGTCGTTCAGCCGCTCGCTGGCGGCAGCGAACTCTGCCACCCTCGCCGGATCGTCCCAAGTGCGATCGCCGTGCGACACGCCCGCGAATACCGCTTGCATGCGGTAGTAGTCCTTGTTGCTGATCGGATCGAACTTGTGGTCGTGGCAGCGAGCGCAGTGGACGGTCAGGCCGAGAAACGCAGAAGCGGTCCCCATGATCATGTCGTCGAGGTGATTGGCGCGCTTCTGGGCTTCCCCGGCAGGGTTCTTGATACCGACGGTATCGTGCGGGCCAGCCACAAGGAATCCGGTTGCCGCTTGAGCGTGGCGATCGTCAGGAGCGAGTTGGTCGCCCGCCAGTTGCTCCAGAATCATGCGGCTATACGGCTTGTCCTCATTGAAGGAGCGGATGACCCAGTCGCGGTACGGCCAAGCGTTGTCGCGCAGATGGTTCTGCTCGTAGCCATTGCTCTCCCCGAAACGCGCAACGTCCAACCAGTGCCGCCCCCAGCGCTCGCCGTAGGCTGGCGATGCGAGCAGCCGATCGACCAACCTGGGATAGGCTGCGGGGTCGGGATCGTTGACGAACGACTCCAGCTCCGCCGGTTCGGGAGGAAGTCCCGTCAAGTCGAAGCTTAACCTCCTTATTAAAGTTTTCCTGTCGGATGGGTCAGATGGTTTCAGGCCGCGCGACTGCATGGCGCGAAGCAGGAAGCCGTCGATGGCGTTCCGTTCCCAGAGGCTTACTGGCGCGCGCTCGTCTTCGATGCGGAAAGGCCGCAACGACCACCACGTTCGCTCGGAAACTTCCGGGGACCCGCCGGCATCGTCGGTGGCTCCGGCGGAGATCCAGTCCCGAATCAACTCAATCTCAGCGCTGGCGAGAGGTTCCCCCGCCGGGGGCATTTCGGGCTTGTCACCAGCCACCTTGGCCAGCAGCAGGCTGCCTTCAGGGTTGCTGGGAACGACGGCTGGACCGCTCTCGCCGCCAGCGATCAGCCCTGCGGCGCTGCCGAGGCGCAAGCCCTTCGGTGGCTCATCACCCTGGTGGCACACCACACACTTGCGTTCCAAAATGGGCAGGACGTCATTCGCGAACGAGGCTTCATCTGCACGCGCCGGCGCAGTTGCCAGAGTAAGGATCGGCAGGAATGCGCGGGCTATCGAGCGCAAAGTGTTGCGGTCGGTCAATGCGACCGCGGAACAATACCGAGCCTGGAAAAGACTAAGCGCCAGACTACGCATTATAGTTCCTGATTCCCTAGCAACGATGGCCTGTCAGGATCGTTTCTGTCCCCGTCAGTGCTCCCGCTTTGGCGCCTGATTCCATTTGCTTGGGAATTCTTCTGAAAAGGGGGTTGACTCGCTGGCGATTGACCGCTACAATATGTAACGTTATGGCTAGTAACAGTTGGGATCGCCTCAGCGGACTGGAAGAGCTCGTGATGGGATTCCTCTGGTCAGAAGGGCCGGCAACAGCCGAAGACGTGCGCACGTTCTTCATTGACCGCCATCCAATGAAGGACTCCACCGTGCGAACGGTGTTGAGACGGCTGGAGAACAAGGGCTATGTGACGCACTGCGTCGAGGGTAGGACTTATCTGTACCGCCCCGTAGATGCAGGCCGCAGCGTCGCCGCCCGAGCGGTAGGGAAGATCGTCGAGAGACTGTGTGACGGTTCGGTCGAACAACTGCTCATTGGAATGGTCGACGGCGATGTGATCGATTCCGTCGAGCTCGAGAGGTTGGCAAGGCGGATCGCGGAGTCTCGCGAGTCAGGAGGGAGGATGTCATGATTGCAACCATAGCGCTTGATTTCGGAAGTGGGTTCTTCGATGCGCTGCTCGGCTCCTCGGTACGAGCAATCGTGCTGGCCCTAGCCACGTGGCTAGTCCTGCGGTTAGCTGGCCGGCAGCGGCCGGCAGTCGAGCACGGAGCGTGGACAGCCGCTCTTCTGGGGATGCTGCTGCTGCCGTTGACGAGTCTCGCGAGCTCTGGTGCCGGACTTTCTCACGGCGTAGCTCTTGAGTCCGCGATTTCCGTGCTTGGGGCGCCGCTCGTTGCCCAAGCAGGCAGCTTGACCCATCCGGCGGCTGAGATACCGACGAGCAACTGGCGGGGCATCTGCGGGCTGCTGTTCATGCTGGGCACGGTAATCCTACTTGCGCGTCGCCTGATAGCTCAGCGGCGCGTTAGGCGTTTGCTCCACCAGGCCGAACCCGTGGAGTGCCCTGTACTGGAGTCGCTGGCGAGGTCCTCTCTCAACGCGGCCGCGGGCAGGGAATCACCCCGGCTGGTCTCGATCCCGGGTGCCGGAGCGCCGTTTGTCTACGGAGCACTGAGGCCAGCTATCGTGCTGCCAAGCGAGTGGTCCAGCTGGAGTCCCGAAAAGCAGCAGGCGGTGCTCTTGCACGAACTGGCGCACGTCTTCCGTCGCGATGGCATCGTGGAAGCTCTCGCTGCGCTCGTCGCCTCGGTGTTTTGGTTCCATCCGCTGGCTTACGTACTGAAGCGTCGCGTGAGAGCTCTGGCAGAGATCGCTTGCGACGACCACGCAGTCTTGGTCTCTAGAGATCGCGAGGCCTATGCAGAGGCCTTGCTGGAAGTTGCTAGGGACTGCCGTGGATACCGGACATTGCCGATGACAGCGATGGCGCGAGGCAAATCGCTTGGCAGACGCATCGAGAGAATCCTCGGGAAGACCCGTTTCGAGTCGGGCCTACTTTCCACCGCCGTCGCCCGCTGCGTCGTCGTGGTGGCACTGGTTGCATCTCTGGCCCTCTCGTGCGTGACGGCCGCATTCGCCCAGAGCAGGGGCGTCGCACTTACCGGGTCGGTGCAAGATCCGAGCGGGGCGCGCGTTCCGTGGGCGTCCGTGGTCCTTACCGAAGGCGACAAGGACTTGTCCGAAGCCACGACCTCTGGTGCCGACGGATCCTTCAGGATTGAGGGCTTGGAGCCGTCGGCTTCCTACCAGGTCGAGGTCCATGGACCAGTCGGATTCGTTTCCCACCGTCAGGCGCTCGACCTGACCTCAAACGCCCGGCTTGACGTCACGCTGGCGATGAAGCGCGTTGTTGAGGCGATCGTAGTTTCCGGCACCCGACCTGCCCGGGATCGGTCGCAGCCACGGTCCGGTCGCCGGAGGATCCGTGTTGGTGGAAACGTGCGAGAGGCTAGGCTGGTGCATCACACTCCCGCGACCTACCCACCCGACGCCGAGCGCGAGGGTGTCACGGGAACCGTTGTGCTGGAGGCGGTAATTGGCGCCGATGGCAAACCAGCCAGCGTTGCTACCGTCAATTCGATTGTCGATGGCCGCTTGGCCGATGCGGCAGCACGAGCCGTGAGGCAGTGGCGCTACGATCCGGCGCTGCTAAACGGGCGCCCAGTGGAGGTCACCATGACGATTCACGTGGCCTTTGAATTGCCCTGAGTCGGACCACGGCATCAGATCCTCGTCACCCTCCTCCCAGCCGAGAAGCGACGCTGCAAGGAATCGTCCGGGCAGGGTCGCCGCACTGGATTTCGCAGCGGCTCACCTCCAACTGGACACTGGCACCCCTATCCCGCCGGTGAGATAGGGGCGAGAGTCGGTCAAAACACGAGGCGAAGGCCGAATCGTGCCGTGATCGGGTCCAAGAACCGGTTCCTCATCAGGAAGCGGGGATCTTGAATGGCGCCCTGCGAGGCCGCGATGGCCTGGTAGTCGTAGCCGTTCAAGACTTGCGAAACAGGATCGCCGGGCTGCCACAGCGGCAGGGTCTGGCGGTACAGCCTGCGGAATGTCCGAAAGGCGGTCTTCTGGTTGAAGGCGTTGATGACGTTGAAGTTCAGCTCGAACCACTTGCTCTCGTCAGAAAACGGGTAGAAGCGCTGGATCACGGAGAGGTCGGTCTGCGTCCAGGCTGGGTTCCTGCCGTCGCTTCCGCGATTGTCAACGAGCACGTCGACATGCTCCAGATCGACCGTGCGGCTGATCGGCGTGCCGCTCATGGCGCGGAAGAATCCTCCGACTTCCATCTTCCAGGGCGTGATGTAGGCCCAGTTGGCCTTGAATTGGTGTGGTCTGTCCGTGCCCAGCGGACCGTCGACAAAGTTGCCCTTCGAGTCGTAGTTCAGGAACCACAGGTCGAAGTCCCGGTCCACGTTCGGACTCAGACGCCCGTTCTCGTCAGAACTGCCCAGGCCCGAGTAGAGGCCGCGCAGCCGCGAATAGACGTAGGCGAAGTCGGCCAGCCAGTTGTTGCGGAAGGCTTTCCTCAGGCGGGCCTCCAAGGCATCGTAGATGCGCTTGGGCTTGGGCGTGGGCGGCAAGCCCACCTCAGTGAATCTGTCGACCGAGAGGCCCCGGCCCGGATTGGTGATGTAGTAGGCCTCCCCTGCCGGAGTCTGGCGGCCCACGTCCTCGATCGCCGTGTCAAGGTTCTTGCGCGTGTACCGGAATGACAGCACGGAATTCGTCGCGACCTCGTACTCCAGCCCCACCACAGTCCCCGTCATGCGCATCGGCCTGAGATCGGGATCGAGGTCTTCAAACGACGGAATCCGCCAATTCCTGGTCTCCAGAAAAGTTCCCGGGTAGCTCGCTTGGCCTGATAGCCCTCCGATCCGGCTCCAGTCCAGCGTGCTGTCGTCCATCAGGTAGTAGTGACTCAGCCACTTGAAGCCCCCGAACGATCCCTGGGCCATTTCCAGCTTCATGGCATCGTAGAACCTTCCCCAACTGCCGACGAGCTTCAACTTTGCGTTGCCGAGCACGTCATAGGCGAACCCGACGCGGGGCGCGATCTTGTCGAAGAAGTTCCACTTGAAGGCCGCCCCTGAGAATTCGGGCAGGTCGCTGAACGATGGGATTTCCTCCCGCTCCATCCGCAAGCCGAGGTTGAGCGTGAGCGCTCCGCTGACCGTCCACGAGTCCTGCACGAACAGCGCGTGCCGGTTCGTGCCCACATTCGCGACGACTCCGAAGGGAGAACGCAGCTCGTAGTATCCGCACGGCTCGTAGGCGATGCCGTCCGGGCCGGTGCAGCTGCTGGTGCGGACAGTACCGTCCACCATCGTGTACGGGCGGGTGTAGCGGTACAGCAGATAGTCGTACTTGTAGGAATCGTTGATGTCATGGGCGAGCCCGCTCAGCTGCCACCCAATGCGCAGATTGTGCTGCTGGCCGGCAAGGTTCGCCAGAGAGCTGGCGGTGACGGAAACCGTGCTCTTCTTTTGGAAGTCTTGCGACGTCTCGAAACTCGCGCCGTGACTGATCGAGTAGAAGCCCCGCGGGCGGTACAGCGGGCTATCCGTCGCGAAGCCGATCCGACCCGGCGATTCGACGAACCTGTGACGAACCTGCTGCGGTCCGAGCAGTTGCTCGGTCTGGATTGCATTCAGGCCCCAACGGACGTCCATCACGAACGTCGGCGTTGGGGTGAACAGCGCCGCCCCGGCAATGGTGTAGCCGGGGTATTCGTAGCCTTCTTCTGACCACTGGAAGTCCGGGTTGGAGGTGCCGTCGAGATTGGGCAGCCCGCCTTTCCACTTCGCGGAGTCCGAGGCCCACGAGGCCATCAGGCGGACATTCTGGGCGGGCTGAGCGTCGATCTTCGATGTCGTGCTGCGCAACCGGTCATTGCGCTCGAACACGCCGGACTCTCCAGAGGTGAACGTCACGGCTCGCGACCGGTTGCGCACCTGTGGCAGAAACGCGCCGAAGAACCAGGCCCGGTCGCGCCAGACTGGGCCGCCTAGGGTGAACCCGAATTCATTGGTGAGCAGTTCGTCTTCGGGATCGTAGACGTACTCTGCTACATCCGTATCTTGGGCCGGGTCAAGACGGAGTCGCTTGTTGGGCGCCCCGTTGAGCGCGCTCCCACTGCCATACCACAGCAAGCTGCCGTGAAATCGGTTGGACCCGCTCTTGGTTTGAACGCTGAGCACACCGCCCATCGCCCCGCCGAACTCTGCCTCGTATCCGGCGGTCTTGAGCTGGAACTCTTGCACCGTCTCGACCCGCAGGTTCTGATTGTTGAGGCCGTTGTACATGCTCGTCGTGTCGATCCCGTCGACATAGAAGACGTTCTCCGCCCCCGACGAGCCGTCAACCGATATTCCGCGCACACTCCGTCCCTTGTGACTGACATTGCCGGCCAAGGCTTCGATGTTGACGCTCGGCGCATAGCGCGCATAGTCCGTGAAGTCACGCCCACCAGCAGCATCGGTCAGCCGGTTGCCCGAGAACACCGCGGACTGCTCGCTCTTGAACGTATCGATGACTGCCGTGCCGGCCTCGACCACGATCGTGCTGTCGAGCTGGCCAACCTCAAGCGGCATCTCCACCAGAAACGTGCGGCCGATCTGGACCGAGACGTTTGTGTTCACCGCCGCTTGGAAGTCCTCGGCTTGGACCCTCACCGTGTAGTCGCCCGGCGGGAGGTTGCCGTTGAAGACCAAGCCCTGCTCGTCTGTGGTGCCGAGGGCAGGGCGGATCAAGGCAGGGCTGCGGAACTCGACTTCGGCGCCGGGAATCGCGCCGCCGGTCTGGTCGGTGACCAAGACGCGCAATCCGCCGACCTGCTGCTGGGCTACGGCACGCCCGTGAGTCGCAATTGAGCAAATAGCGAATACTAGGAACCGTGCAATCGTTAGACGATACATTTATCGTCAGATGGTATTACACCTGCCCTTAACGGACTCAGGTCAAGTCTTGTCTGATAACCCAGCAGGGCCAGCCAAAGTCAGCCGGTCGGTGAGCGGAGCAATGCGTATGGCGAGAAGGGCTAAGGGGGGCACGAGATTGACTAGCTGGTGGACCAGCTGTTGCGTGCTCGGGATCGCGGCGTCGCTGGCCGCCCAGCCAGTGCTCGTGCTTGACCAAGCCAAGGAACCTCCTTCATGGGCCGTTGCAGAGCGCCAACTCCTCGAGGCTGCGTCTGACGGCGTGCAAGCCTTCTTCGACCGCTTCGTGGACGCCCGCGGCTACCTGAAATGCGTTGAGCGCTGGGGCGGAAACGACGGGGCGGATGACGCGATGGAGAATTTCGGCGGCTGGACGCTGCTTTATGCTCTCGGGGGACGGGACTCAGTACTCGACCTCTACAAGCGGGCTTGGGAGGGTCATATCCGCCAGTACACGCAGGCTCGCGCCCCCGGCATCGAAATGGCCGAGCACGGCATGTACTGGCGGGAGTTCGTCACGTCGTTCGACTGGGAGCACACGGGGGAAGCGCTGGCCGCATTCAACCTATACGGATTGGCTGCGCCCGGGGATCCGCTGTACCGGACTAGGACGACGCGGTTCGCCGACTTCTATACGGGAGACGATCCGGACGCTGACAACTACGACCGCGACCTCAAGATCATCAAGAGCCTCCATAACGGCAGCAGGGGGGCCAAGCTGACTCCGGCGACCGAGATGGATTGGGGCGGGTTGCCCGTCGACGGTGCTCCAGAGCGCCTGACCCGCTACTCCACCGCGTCGAACATCCGGGGCGATCACCCGCTGAACCTCTGTGCCACGGCCCTAGGCTTCAACGCTTTCGCGCTCACGGGAGAGCAGCGGTATCGCGACTGGGCCGTGGAGTACGCCCGTGCGTGGCATGACCGGGTCACGCAGAACGGCGGGAACATCCCGACCAACATCGGCCTGGATGGAACGATCGGCGGGGAGTGGGGCGGCAAGTGGTATGGCGGCGTGTTCGGATGGAACTTCTGGCCCCAGTCCGATGGACGCAACTACTTCATCCGCGGACCTCGAATCGCCTTCGGAATCGGCGTCATGTTGACGGGAGATCCTGGATTCGTGGAGCCGCTGCGCCGTCAGGTCGCCAACTTGTACGCGGCAAAGAGAACAGAGGGCGGTCGTGTGCTGCTGCCGAGAAAGCACGGGGACGACGGCTTCTATGGCTACACCCCGGGCCAGCACCTGGATGTCCAGCGCGACGTGTACCTCTTCACATTCGATCGGTCCGACCTTGAGGGGCTCGCCCACGATCCATGGATCCGATACCTCGACGGGGACAACCCGGACTATCCGACGCAAGCGCTGCAGACCGACCTGAGCGCGATCCGGGTGCGGCTCGATGCTATGCGGAACGACGATTCAATTGACTACGAGCGCCCCTCGGATTATACGCAGCGATTCAATCCAGCCGTCACCAATTCGCTCGTGGAACTCGCCCTCGGAGCGAACCCACCAGGACGGGCAGGCAATATCCTGCACGCCCGATTGTTCTATTACGATCCCGCTCGGAAGCGGCCCGGCTTGCCGGAGCAAGTCGCAGCCCTCGTCGACGCCATCACTCCGTCCAGCGTTCGCGTCCATCTGGTGAACCTCGACCCGATGCGGGCGCGTCGCCTGGTCGTGCAGGCCGGGGCGTACAGCGAGCATGGCTTCACCGACGTGCGCACTGGAGACGCTTCCGTTCGCGTTGGCGGCGATCGATTCGAAGTCCTCCTTGAGCCGGGGGCCGGCGGCATCCTGGAGATTGGCATGGCTCTGTATGCAAACCAGCCGGCTTTTCGCGGTCTTCCGTGACCGGGGCCAGCCAGAAGGACGCACATAGCGAGCCAAAGACGCACCTTGCCAGCCCGGCGTGACCGTTGAGGCGCCGCCGTCCATGCCTGCCATCGGTGGTTCCGGAGCTGTCTGCCGCATGCCAGATGCCAGCACGTCGGCACCGATCCTGGTTGCGAGCACTCGCCCCTCATCCGGCGGTCGGAGCAAGTAAGGCCACTTTCGCGCAGTCCGTTTCGGTGCCTGCGCCTCACGACCATCGTTCGGCATAGGGCTCCTGCGTGGGTTAGGCACTTTTTGGGGTCGGCGCGCTCGCTTGGATTGCGCCCGCATGACGTTGAATTGAACGCCCGTCTCAGTACACTGAGACCAGATGGGATTCCGTCTGGCGTCCGACTACAGCCCTCGCGGCGACCAGTCCACGGCGATTGACCAGCTAGTTGCCGGCGCGCGGAACGGAGACAGCCATCAGGTCCTGCTTGGCGTTACGGGCTCGGGCAAGACCTACACCGTCGCCAAGGTGATCGAGGCGCTGCAGCGTCCCACGCTGGTGCTGGCGCACAACAAGACTCTCGGCGCGCAGCTCTACCACGAGTTCCAATCGTTCTTTCCGGAGAACGCGGTGGAGTACTTCGTCAGCTATTACGACTACTACCAGCCCGAAGCGTACATGCCGGCCAGCGACACCTATATCGAGAAGGAGTCCACGATCAACGACGATCTGAACAAACTCCGCCTCGCGGCGACGAAGTCTCTCTTCGAACGCCGCGACTGCCTGATCGTGGCCAGCGTCAGCTGCATCTATGGTCTCGGCTCGCCCGATGCCTACTACGACATGCTGCTCATGCTCGAGCAGGGCCAGCGCATCTCGCGCAAGGAGATCACCCGCCAGCTCGTCAAGATTCTATACAGCCGCAAGGACCTCGGGGACTTCGAGCGGGGCTCGTTTCGCGTCATCGGCGACGTCATCGAAGTCTTTCCGCCTTATGACGACTTGGCGTACCGGATCGAGCTGTGGGGCGACGAGGTGGACGCACTGCTGCAGTTCGACCCGCTCTTGGGAGAGGTCAAGCAGACCTACCAGCGGCTGCCGATCTATCCTGCCAGCCACTATGTGATGTCCAACGAAACCATGCTGCGGGCGCTTGACAGCATCACCGAGGAGCTCGATTGGCGCACGGCGCAGCTCAAGGAGAGCGGCAAGCTGTTGGAAGCCCAGCGCCTCAGCCAGCGGACCCAGTTCGATATGGAGATGATGCGAGAAATCGGCTATTGCCACGGCATCGAGAACTACTCGCGGCACTTCTCCGACCGCCAGCCGGGCGAGCCCCCTCCGACTCTGCTGGACTATCTTCCCAAGGACACTCTGATGTTCGTCGACGAGAGCCACCAGACGATCCCGCAGCTTCGCGCCATGTACCATGGCGACCGTTCGCGCAAGGAGCGGCTGGTCGAATACGGGTTCCGCCTTCCCAGCGCCTTGGACAACCGGCCGCTGAGGTTCGACGAGTTCCAGGCACGGACCTTCCAATTGATCTACGTCTCCGCCACGCCCGGCCCGTACGAGCTCGAAAGAGCCGAGGGGGTGGTGGCCGAGCAGGTGATTCGCCCGACGGGGCTGCTCGATCCCGAGGTCGAGGTGCGGCCCGTGAAAGGGCAGGTCGACGACTTGCTGCGCGAAATCCGCTTGCGCGCGGAGGCCGGCGAACGAGCGCTGGTCACGACCTTGACCAAGCGCATGGCCGAGGACTTGGCCGAGTACTACGCCGAGGCCGGCGTGCGCTGCCGCTACCTGCACTCCGAGGTGGACACCCTGGATCGGGTCAAGACCCTGCGCGACCTGCGGCGCGGCGAGTTCGACCTGCTGGTGGGCATCAACCTGCTGCGCGAGGGGCTCGACCTGCCGGAAGTGTCGCTGGTCGCGATCCTAGACGCGGACAAGGAGGGGTTCCTGCGCTCGGAGGGATCCCTGATCCAGACAATGGGGCGCGCCGCCCGCAACGTGCATGGCAAGGCGATACTGTATGCCGACCGCATGACCGATAGCATGAGTCGCGCCATCGACGAGACTACCCGGCGCCGAAAATTGCAGCGGGCGTACAACGAGGCCAACGGCATCAGTCCCGAGACGATCGTCAAGCCGATCTCAATGACTCTTGCCAAGATCGTCGATGCGGACTATGTCGATGTGCCAGTCGAGCCGAGGTCAGAGGACATGCCAGACTCTCCCGAAGACCTTGAAGCCATGATTGCCCGACTGGAACGTCAAATGCGGGAGGCCGCGCAGAAGTTCGAATTCGAGCGGGCTGCGGCACTGAGGGACCGCGTGCGAGCGCTACGAGCCGATCACTTGGATATTCCTGCGGCGCCTGTGGCCGGCTGAGGCCGTGGCAGCCTACCTATACTGAGAGTGGTAGGTGAGGTCGATGAGCGACCAGAGCACAGTCTTGCTGGGCGTGACCGGCGGGATTGCCGCATACAAGTCGGCTGAATTGGTGCGGGCTCTCCAGTCGGACGGGCACGCCGTGCAGGCAGTCCTGACCAAGGCTGCCACCAAGTTCATCACTCCTCTCACCATCGCTTCCTTGACCGGCAACAAGGTCATCACGGACCTGTTCGACGACAGTTCCCCTGACGAGACGCTGCACAGCGCCATTGCCCACATCGATGTCGCTCAGCGCGCCGACGTTCTGCTTGTCGCGCCCGCGTCGGCGGACATTCTCGCCAAGTTCGCGCTGGGGCTCGCAGACGACTTCCTCAGCACGGCCCATCTCGCCTTTCGCGGGCCGCTCGTGCTGGCACCGTCCATGAACACGAACATGTGGGAGCATCCCGCGACCCGCGAGAACCTAGCCGCCCTCCGGACCCGCGGCGCTCGCATCGTCGAGCCGGGAGTCGGAGAACTCGCCTGTGGCACGGTCGGGCCCGGAAGACTGGCGGAGTTGGGCGACATCGTTGCCGCAGTGCGTTCGGCCTTGAGGGCCGACGGTGATCTTCAGGACGAGTGCGTATTGATCACCGCCGGACCCACGCGCGAAGCGCTTGATCCGGTTCGCTATATTTCGAACCGCTCTAGCGGGCGGATGGGCTTCGCGCTCGCGGACGAGGCCGCTAGGCGCGGAGCGCGGGTGCTCCTGATTGCCGGCCCGGTGGCCCTGCCAACCCCTGCTGGCTGCGAGCGCATCGATGTGGAGAGCGCCGCCGAGATGCACCAGTCCGTGCTGCAACATCTGGGAGAGGCCAGTTTCGCGGTCATGGCAGCCGCCGTGGCGGACTATCGTCCGGAGCACCAAGCCGCCAGCAAGCTCAAGAAGCGAGATGGCTTGCCGCAACTGTCGCTCGAAGAGACCCCGGATATCCTGCAGTCCGCCGCCGCTCACAAGGGCGACCGTGTCCTAGTTGGCTTCGCCGCCGAGACCGACGACCTGGAGGCTAACGGCCGGCGCAAGCTCCAATCAAAGGGCTGCGACCTCATGGTGGCGAATCCCGTTGGCGGGGCCACGGGGTTCGACACAGAGCTCAACCAAGGCATGCTGCTCGCGGCCGATGGGTCGGTGCAGCGGCTCAGTCCCATGTCCAAGGCCGAGATGGCTGGGCGGATCCTCGACGAGGCGATCCGCCTGCGCAAACGCATGGCAGCCTGAAGCGGCCTGGGACATGTCCGAGCACGCTCTGCGCAAGCACTTGGAGTTCTACCGGGATCTGGGCTTCGAGGAGCTATTCGTCGGATCTGCCCAGACCGGATCAGAGCGTGCGTCCGAGAATCCGGAAACGAATGCCGCTGCTGGCGCGGAAGTGTGGGTAGAACGGGCCCCCACACCAGCGGTGTCTTCGGATGAATCGCTAGCTGCGGCGCCGCCGGCCTCGGACGCAGGTTCAGAGCAGCAGCTATCGCCGCTGCAGGTCATTCAAGAAGACATAGGTGATTGCACCCGCTGCCGCTTGCACAAGGGTCGCAAGACGATCGTGTTCGGCAGTGGAAACCCGTCCGCCAAGCTTGTGTTTATCGGCGAAGGCCCCGGGGCCGACGAGGATGCGCAGGGGCTACCGTTCGTCGGCAGGGCGGGCCAACTGCTCACGCGCATGATCGACGGCACGTGCGAGCGAATCGGGCTGCCGATCCGGCGGCCCGACGTCTACATCTGCAACGTCGTCAAGTGCCGTCCGCCCGACAACCGCGCGCCCGAGTTGGACGAGATGGAAGTCTGCGGGCAGTTTCTATTCCGGCAAGTCAAGGCCATCCAGCCCAAGGCGATTTGCGTCTTGGGCGGTACCGCCGCCAAAGCTCTCCTCAGGCCCGGCGTGGGAATCACGAAACTGCGCGGCAACTGGACCGAATGGGGCGGAATCCGTGTGATGCCGACCTACCACCCGTCCTATCTGCTGCGTGGGTACAACCCTGAAGGCAAGCGCCAGGCGTTCGAAGACCTCAAGGAGGTCTTCACCTACGTCTACAAGTGAGGGTGGCCGGGGCTAGCGCTCCACGCGGCCCGAGCCGCCGCCTTGCATCAGCGCCAGCACCTCTTTGGCCGAGAAGCGGTTGAAGTCACCGGGCACGGAGTGCTTGAGGCAGGAGGCCGCGACCGCAAACTCCAAGGCCTTTGCCTTGTCGTCAGGTAACAGGTGCAACCCGCCGATGAGTCCGCCCGAGAACGAATCCCCGCCGCCGACGCGGTCTACGATGTGCGTGATCTCGTACTTGCGGCTGAGGTAGAAGTTGTCGCCGTCATACAGGCAGGCTGACCAGCCGTTGTGGGAGGCCGACACCGATTCCCTCAGCGTGATGGCCTGCATCTTCAGGTTCGGGAAACGCTCGAGCATCAGCTTTGCCAGCTGTTCGTAGCGTTCGACGTTCAGGCTGCCCGATTCGACATCGACATCTTCCACCGAGATGCCGAGCGACTTCTGGCAGTCCTCTTCGTTGGCGATGCCGACGTCCACGTGCCGCACGATGTCCGGCATGACCTCGGGAGCGGTCTTGCCGTACTTCCAGAGCTTCTTGCGGAAGTTGTAATCGCAGGAAACCGTTAGGCCCTTGTCCCTAGCCGCCCTCACCGCTTCCATAGACAAGTCGGCGCAGCCTTGGCTCAGCGCAGGCGTGATGCCGGTGATGTGAAACCAAGTGGCCCCGGCCAAGATCGCGTCCCAGTCGAAGTCCCCAGGACCGGCCTGCGCGATCGAGCTGTCCGCACGGTCATAGAGCACCTTCGAGGGACGCTGGTTCGCGCCGGTCTCCAGAAAGTAGACGCCGACGCGGCCCGGCTTGCGCACGATGTCGCCGCATTCGACGCCGAGACCCCGTAGTTGCGCGATGCAGCTGTCAGCGAGAAAGTTGTCGTCCGGAAACGCAGTAACGAACGAGCTCGGAATTCCGTAGTTCGCCACCGACACAGCGACATTCGCCTCGCCGCCGCCGAATGTCGCCACAAAGCTGGGGGACTGGAACGGGCGCTCCAGGTAGGGCGGCGCGAGACGCAGCATGATCTCGCCAAACGTGACTACTTTGGCCATAGATCGATCTTAGCTCGCAAGGGATTGCGGGCCGCGCGGGTCGGGCCGCCTGCTACGGAACCCTGGGTCGGGGCGACTGCGCCCGGTGTGGATCGGTAGAATCTAGCCGATGCCGTTCATCCGCGCCTTGGCCTTGGGCCTGCTTCCCGCGCTAGCGTTCGCAGCGCCGAACATCATCTTCGTAATGAGCGACGACCATGCCGTCCCGGCGGTGAGCGCATATGACAACAAGCTGATTTCGACGCCGAATCTCGACCGGCTTGCCAACGAGGGCGCACGCTTTGATGCGGCGTTCGTGACGAACTCGATCTGCACCCCAAGCCGGGCTGTGGTTTTGACCGGCAAGCATAGCCACAAGAACGGCGTCCTGACTCTGTCGGACACCTTCGATGGTTCGCAGCAGACGCTGGCCAAGCTCTTGCAGTCAGCCGGATACTACACCGGAATGATTGGTAAGTGGCACCTCAAGAGTGAACCAACCGGCTTTGACAAGTATGCGGTCCTGCCCGGTCAGGGGCTCTACTACGATCCGTTCCTCCGCAAGACGGGCAAGTGGCCCGAACAAGAGCGGAGCGAAGGCTATGTGACCGATGTGATCACCGACGAGGCGCTGAAATTCCTAGAAGGGCGTCCCGAGGACAAGCCCTTCTTCCTGATGTACCACCACAAGGCCCCGCATGACGTGTTCGTGCCAAAGCGCGAGCACGAGGACATGTTCGCTGACCCCATCCACGAGCCGCCAACGCTGAACGAGGACGTGTCCGAGCGAATCGCGCTGCGGGAAACGCTTGAAACGATCGGGTACCGGCACACCTCCTATGGCGTGCCGGAGTGGGCATGGTATCTCAGACGCGTGCGCTACGAGCCGGAGGATGTGGAGCGATGGATGCGCGAGCTTGCGGGACTGCGAGGCGCGGCTCTTCGCAAGGCCCAGTACCAGATTTACATGCGGCGCTACCTGCAGTGCGTGTACTCGATTGACGAGAACATGGGCAGGCTCCTTGAGTATCTCGACCGAAACGGCCTGGCCGAGAACACGCTGGTCGTGTACACCTCCGATCAGGGCTTCTTCCTTGGCGAGCACGGCCTGTACGACAAGCGTTTGATGTACGAGCCGGCCTTCCGGATCCCTCTGCTGGTTCGGTGGCCGGAGAAGATCCCCGCCGGTACTGTCGCCGGAGAGCTAGTCCAGAATCTCGATTTCGCCCCGACGCTGCTGGAGGCAGCCGGGCTGTCGGTTCCGGCCGACATGCAGGGGAGGAGCCTTCTCGGGATCGCCAGCGGCTCGGCCCCGTCGGACTGGCGTGAGGCAGTCTACTACCGCTATTGGATGAACCGCGCGCACTTCAACATCCCCGCGCACTTGGGAGTCCGGACGGATCGCTACAAGCTGATCTACTTCTATGACAACGATATAGGTCCGGATGGTGAGGCAGTAGTAAAGGGAGCGCGCGCGAACGTGCGGGATCCCTTCTGGGAGTTCTACGACCTAGAGTCCGACCCGCTCGAGGTGAGCAACATTTACGATGATCCGTCCCAGCAGGGACGAATCGAGGGGCTCAAGCAAACGATACACGAATTGCGGAAAAAGTACGGTGACGATCGTGATGGATTGAAGTTCACTGATTGATTCAGAGGCCACGCTCGAATTCTAGTCCCTGCGTAAGGTCGAAGATTGAGTCTTGGCGGTGGCAGTGCGCCGCCCTCGTCAGTCTGGCCACCGCCGGATGACGTCTTCCCGAGGGAGGCGAATGAAACGAGTGCGCACCGCATGGCGCAATCTGTTCCTTCCCGATTCGAGACGGAGTGTCGGCAGCCTGTCCCGGCACCAGCCGCGAACGGGACAGCGGACGTGAGTCAGGAGGGCCCTGCAAGGTGCCTGCTACCCTGCGCTTATGCCTGTTCCCGTCGAGGCCGTAAGGCGCGCTACGCGCCCGGCCAAGGGCGAACTGGAGGAGTACCCCTTCTCCGACGGCCGGGTCCTGATGGAAACGGACCCGCATGCCAATTCCATCGTGGCCATGCGCAACCAGTTGCAGTGGCATTTCGAAGCCCGGGCGGACGTCTACGTGGCTGGCAGCATGGCGATGTACTGGCGGCAGGGTGACCCGAGCGCGGTCGTGGCTCCGGACGTGTTCGTGGTGCTGGGCGCGGCGAAGAGGAGTCGCAAGTCATATCGGACCTGGGAAGAAGGCGGTGTCGTGCCGGCGTTCGTGGTCGAGGTGGCGTCGGCATCGACGAGCGACCGGGACGCGACGGGCAAGCGAGCGACGTACCAGGAGATCGGGGTGCGGGAGTACTGGCGGTTCGACCCGACCGGAAGGTGGATCGCGCAGGGCCTGATGGGCTGGCGGCTGGCAGGCGGCGGGTACGAGCGGGTGCGGGTGGAAGCGGACGTTGGCTGCTACCGGAGCGAGGCGCTGGGGCTGGAGTTGCGGGCGGAGGGGTGGCTGCTGCGTTTCCGGGACCCCATCTTGGGACGGGACTTGCTGACCCATCCGGAGACCAGCCGGGCCCTGCAGGACACCAATCGGGCCTTGCAGGAGACCAAGCGCGAACGCGATGAGGCCGAGCGGAAGCTGGACGAAGCGAATCGACGCATCGAGGAGCTAGAGACAAGGCTGCGGCTGTCCGACTGACCTCCGACCGTCTGGAATGATCTCCGGCCAACGTGTGACCGAAGGTGTGGAACTCGCCCATTCGGAGCGTGCGTTCAGCTCGGATTCGGCCGGGCTGCAGTCTCGGCAGACAGGTCGGTTCGACGGCCTGATCAGCGGCTTTGGAGGGCCCGCTGACTCCATTCCTAATCCCTTCGCAACGCGGACAAGGAAGCTAGGTTGGAGTCCGGTTCTCCGCTCGCTTGTGTGCTCTCGTCGGTTCGAGGAGTAACCTCGCGAGATTTCGTCCGAGGTCTCTGCTGGGAGACTGCCACCTGGGCCGTCGCAATTTGCCGCTTGCGACATCTCGGTGCTGGACACAGTTTGACCATCGTGTGGACCCGGTGTGGCACCATACTGTTGAAATGCGTCGAAGAACGATGATGCTGCCTTGGCTAGCGCTGCTGGTCTGTTTGGTTCCGCAGTTTGCGTTGGCGGAGAGCATTGCGGGTAAGTGGAACTTGGTCTGGGACACGCAAGGTGGCGTTCGCCACCAAGTCTGGGACATCAGCCAAGATGGCGAGGCCGTTTCTGTCGAGACAGGCGGGCAGAAGATCGAGGGCACTTTCAGGGATGGGCGCCTCGAAGTCAGCGGCAAGATCCATGCCGCCCGAGCCGGCTACAGTTCAGAGCTGAAAGTCGAAGGGACACTCGTGAACGGGCAACTGAAGGGCAAGGGAAGCTGGGGTGGGTATGCGATGTCCTTCGTGGGGGAGCGGGACGAGTAGCTCGTTGTGGCCGCCTCGTATGCGGCTATCCGGATCCGCGTGTGATTCCCGTGGCTCGCTGCGCGCCTCCAGCGCGGGTGGTCCGCAGGCATGGCAAGTTTGGCACACCTCCCCTTGAGTCCCCAAAGCTCGTCCGAGCCGCGACGCAAGCGGCCCCTGCATCGGACACGTAAGCGCCCGAGGTCTCCGTCGGACGTTGCACGTCAGGTCGCAACCCTCGGAGTCCGGCCGGGCGATGTGGTGCTGGTGCACGTCGCCTATCGCGCCGTGCGACCGATCAAAGGCGGACCCGCGGGCTTGCTCGCAGGATTGCAAGAGGCAGTGGGCCCGCAGGGCACGCTTGTCATGCCGTCGTATACCGGAGAAGACGACCGACTGTTCGACCCGTCGGCCACGCCCGCTGACCCGGACCTCGGAGTTGTCGCGGACACGTTCTGGAGACTCCCCGGTGTATTGCGCAGCGACCACCCGTTCGCCTTCGCCGCGCGAGGGCCGGTTGCGCCTGAGATCACATCGGATCCGATCGCGTTCCCGCCGCATGGTATCGCCAGCCCAGTCGGTCGCGTCCTCAATCGGGACGGCCGTGTCCTCCTCGTGGGTGTCGGCCACGAGTCCAACACGACGATCCATCTCGCAGAACTTCTCGCCGGTGTCAGATACCGTCGGCCCAAGCACTGTACGGTTCTCGTGCAAGGCTTGCCAGGGCGAGTCGACTATGAGGAGAACGACCATTGCTGCAGGCACTTCGGCCTGATGGACGGATGGCTCCGGGCCGAGCGGCTTCAGGCGGAAGGACCGGTCGGGCACGCCCATTCGCGGTTGGTAGACGCCAAGGACGTCGTCGACTGTGCGTTGGCACGACTCGCACGTGACCCGGCGCTCTTTCTCCACAAACAAGGGTCTGGCTGCGAAGAATGCGACGAAGCTTGGCGAAGCCTGCCGTAACCGGTCCTTCGTGCCTGGAGGTCGCGAGATCCCCTCTTTGGACTCGAAGGCCTAGCTAGGCCGATGTGCAGACGCCCTGCGGTACCATCTGAGTGAAATGCGTCTGAAAGCGAACATACTCACGGCGCTAGCGTTGCTGGTCTGCTTGGCCCCCCAAAGCACATTCGCGGAGAGCGTTGCGGGGAAGTGGAACCTGACTTGGGACACCGAGGGCGGCATCCGAAACACGGTGTGGGAAGTCAAGCAAGACGGCGACACGGTGTCTGTGACGACCGATGGCCAAGAGCTCGAAGGCACTTTCAAGGACGGGCGCCTCGAACTCAGGGGCAAGTTCTATTCGTCAGAAGCCGGATACAGTTCGGAGTTGAAGGTCGAAGGGTCGTTAGAGAACGGCCAGCTAAAGGGCAGGGGCAGCTGGGATGCGTACGGGATGACCTTCTCGGGCGAGCGGGCCGAGTAGCTTGTAACGCTTCTCCCGCCTATTGGATCACCCGGAGCCCGAACCAACCCAATCCTCCCACGAGCAGCAAGATCGCGCCTAGCTGCTCCGTGCGTGAGCCGATGTAGCGCAGTCGAACGCTTCCCAGCAAGGCTAGCGCCAAGCCCTCGCCGGCCAGCGCTCCCGGCAAGAAGTAGGCTGGGCTCATTTGAGCTGACCCCAACAGCGTCGCGAAGAACAGGCCGTGGAAAGTCCCCATCGCGCCGCAGGCCAGCCAGCGCATGCTCGCGTCGGGCAGGAACAAGATCTCTGCTGCCAGGTAAGCCACGGTCAGAGCGGCCGCTGCTTCCAGGAATCGCACAGGCGGCGCTAGCCCGATCATTCCGCCGACCACGGCGACGAGCGCTTGGGCCGCCAGAAAACCGCCGGCGCAAGCCGCGAACTCCGGCTTGGAGCGCCCTGCCAGTGCGAGCGCCAGCAAGAACAGCAGCAGTTCCGGGCTGGTTAGCGCTCTTCGAAACCCCGCGCCGGACTCGGTAGCCACTGTCTCCCGCCACGTTGGCGGAGTGAATCGGATCTCTGCTTCCGTATAGGTGATATCAAACACTGTTTGGCGCACCATCTCGCCGTCGCCAGACCGCAGCACATGCACGTGCTGCGGCACCGTCACAGCAGGGAACTCACAGCGCACGGCGACCGCCTTAGGCGGATCGGGAAACCGGTAGGTCGCTGTGCAGAGGAACAGGCCTTGGCCCGCGTCTTCGTTGCACTTCCCATCGACTCGCTCCCCTGGCTGGTCGCCATCGAGGACCAGAAAGGCGCCTAGCAGAATCCGCGCTCGATCATGGTCCTCGGGAACCTCCGACAGGGGCATGCGGAGCTCATAGAGCAAGTCGTTGCCGTCCTGCAGCAGAGACCCGTGGCTGACGCTCAACACGTGGCCTGCTGCTGGAAGCGAGGCTGCGGCGCCGAGTAGCGCCACTCTTGCCAGAAATCCCGCTCGACGACCCATGAGGGGCAAGAGGGCGAGCTTCATTGCAAGCCGAAGCTGTACATGGCTTGCAGGGTGCGGACGTAGATTCGCCCATCAACGATCGCAGGCGTCGCGAAGCACGTCCCATCCAGCGTACTGGTCGCGAGCACTTCCCACTCTGCCCCGGGAGCGATCGCGCTGATCATGCAGCCCTCGCTGACGGTGTAGATCTTGCCATCGCCGACCACGGGCGAGGCCCAGTACTTGTCGATCGCGTCCCGCAGTCGGTCTACCTTGTTGGCGCTGCCCTTGGCAGGGTCTACGCTGCTGAAGATGCCGCCGTCCTTCACGAGATAAATCGTGCCTTCGTAGAGCAGCGGAGAAGGGGTGTTCGGCAGTGACTTGGTGTAGCGCCACAGCACTCCGGACTGCGTGATGTCACCGCGGAGGGAGCCAGGGCGTATTGCCACCAGATTGTTCACCGGGGCGCGGCGGGCGGCATAGAAATACCAGTCGCGATCGTCTAGCTTGCCATCGCCGCCTAGATCGGCTTCCGACCACGGATGGGCCTGCTTGAGCCGTTCCTCCGGGGCTTCGTCCTGAGACAGCGCACCATCACCGTCCTTGTCGTGCTCTGCGAGCACGTCGGCGAACGAGGGCGTCTGCCGCTGTTGCCCTGGATCTCCGCCGATCTCCCAACCGTTGATGTAGACGATATCGCCGTCGAAGAGGGGGACGCACTTGAGCTGCCATGCGAATCCGTCCACCCACCACAGCTCTTCGCCGGATTCCAGCGAGTATGCCGAGACCCGGTAGGCACCCGGCACTACCACCTGTGGCTCGCCGTCCGGCGTCCGGAACACTCCCGCCGTGCCGTAGCCCCGCGTACTGGCGGGGCGCTCGGTCTTCCAGACCGTCTCGCCCGTCTGGGCGTCGAGAGCAAGCAAGTAGGATCCGACCTGTTGGTCACAGACGATCAACAGCTTCCCGTCGGCCAGAATCGGAGACGAGCCGTGACCGTTCTGGTTGATGAACGGACCCAAGGGGTGTCGCCAGCGCTCATTGCCGTCCGAGTCGTAGGAAATTGCTCCGAAATCCCCGAAGAACACGTATACGTTCGCGCCGTCGGTCACCGGAGACGGCGATGCGGGGCCGTGCGTGCGCTGGTGCGGCTCCCGGCGCGGCCGCGGCACTTCGCGGATCCACAGCATTTCGCCCGAGTCTCGCGCGACAGCCAAGACCAGCAGCTTGTCGCCCTCGAACGCCGTCAGATAGATCTTGTCTCCAGCAATCACCGGCGAGGAATGGCCGCTCGGCATCGCGGTCTTCCATACCAGATTCGTGTCTTCCCCGAAGTGCGTCGGCAGCGGCCCGCCCTGTGCGACACCGGTGCCTTCCGGCCCTCGAAACTGCGGCCACTCGGCGCCCTGCAGCACACCTGTCAGCAAGACCAGCGACAGCGGCACGAACCAGAACATGCCCACACTATAGCGCGGGCCCAAGTGGGCAGATGCGCTGGTGCCGACGCCCTGTCAGCGTGATACAGTGGCAGCATACGTAGCCCGTGGATGAAACAGATCGGACGGTACAGGATTGTCTCCGAGCTGGGCCGCGGGGCGATGGGCGTCGTATATCGAGCGCACGACCCCCAGATTGATCGCGAAGTCGCGCTGAAGACCATCCGGCTGGCCGCGCACGCAGACCCGAGCGAGATCGAGGGCATGCGCGACAGGCTGATCCGCGAGGCCCGGTCAGCGGGTCGGCTCTCCCACCCCGGGATCGTCACAATCTTCGACGCTGGCGAGCAAGACGGTCTCGCTTACGTCGCGATGGAACTGGTGGAAGGGCGCAGTCTCGCCGACATACTGGCTGGGCCCGTCGTGCCGGACCGCAAGGTGGAATTCTTAGTGGCGTTGCTGGCAAAGGCGGGATCGGCTCTCGACTATGCCAGCGCCAACGGGGTCGTGCATCGCGACGTCAAGCCGGCCAACATTATGATGTCTGGCCGGCGCGTCAAGCTCCTTGACTTTGGCGTCGCGCGAGTTGCCTCGGGGCAGGCGACGCGGGCGGGCACTGTATTCGGCACTCCGAACTATATGTCTCCGGAACAAGTGCAGGGGCGGCAAGTCGATGGGCGCTCCGACCAGTTCTCTCTGGCCGTGATCTCCTACGAGGTGCTCTGCGGTGTCAAGCCGTTCGAGGCCTCAGCCGTTCCGGCCACGCTGTTCAAGATCGTTCACGACGATCCAGAGCCGTTGCGCACGCATGTGCCGCACGTGCCGGCGTCTCTCGAGCGAGTCGTTCTCAGAGCGCTGCAGAAGTCCCCGCAAGACCGCTTCAGCAATTGTGAGGAGTTCGCGCAGGCGTTTGCCGACGCCGCGCACGGGCTGTCGGGGCTGGCGACGCCTATCAGCCCGGACCGAGGCCAAAGTCAGGCTGACCTCGGCTGGAGTTCCGACAGCAGCGCGGATCCCGGTGCCGAGTCGACCGGCGGCGAAGCGAGCTTGCCGAGTCCCGTCGGACTACGGCTGCCGGTTGACGAGGACGCAGGGTTGCCACATCCGCCGCACCTGCCTACGGGTGGGGGCTTGGCGGGACCGGGAGCCGGCCCGAGCGAGCCCATACTACCTGTTGGAGAGCCCGTCGCAGAGGTCGATGACCTGGTTGCCGAGCCGAGACCACGTTGGCCGAACCTGATCATCGCCCTGCTGGTCCTCGCCATCGGTGCGTTGGCGATCTTGCTGGTGCGCTACCCGGGCTTGCTCGAAGACCCGCGCTCGTTGTTGGACGCGATTCTCGGAAGCGCGCCGGCGTCCGGGAGCGCGCCCTCCGCAAGCGCAATTGCTCCAGCGATACCAGAGGCGCAGATGGCCGGCCAGGCAGAGAGTCAGTCAGAGGAGTTCTCGGAGCCGGCGAGCGGCTCGACCGGCGCGTTGGCTGATGCGCCGCAAGCACCGAACGATCGGGCCGAGCAGCTGCCTGCCGACCAGGGCATGACCGACCTCACCTCTGGCGGTCCGCCGCGCCAAGACGGTCTCTCGTTGCCGTCAACGGCCATGGCTGGGGGTTCCCCTCGGGGCGGATCTCCGGTGAGCGAGCAGGGCGGGATCGTGTCCTTCCGAAGCCCTGTGGCTGGCGTCGTCGTGACGTTGGACGGGAATCAGGATTGGCGTTGCAGTACCCCGTGTCAGCTTGGCGGTCTCCCGCTGGGAGAGCGCAGACTGGTCGCCCGCCGAGATGGCTACAGCGAGTTGCATCGGACGGTCGAGGTATCGGAGTCAGCGCTGACCGTAAATCTGCCGATGGAGCGGATTGGCGCGGTCCTGCTCGTCAGCAGCGAGCCGCCAGAAGCCCGCATCATCCTCGATGGGCGCGATACCGGACTGACGACCAATGCACGCTTGGCGGTCAGTCCGGGCAAACACACGGTCCGTTTAGTGCGGGGTCAGCTCTCGGCCGAGCGTTCGATCGAAGTCTCCAAGAGCGAGACCAGATACCTGCAGTTTCGCCTCGGGACGCAGTAGGCGGGCTCGTTCGCATGATGGATACGATCGAAGTTCGCGGCGCACGCCAGCACAACTTGCAGGACATCACGCTGAGCATCCCGCGCAATTCGCTCACGGTCGTCACGGGCCTCAGCGGCTCGGGCAAGTCTTCGCTGGCGTTCGACACAATCTACGCCGAGGGCCAGCGCCGCTACGTCGAGACCCTGTCACCGTATGCCCGCCAGTTCTTAGAGCAGCTAGAGCGGCCCGACGTCGATGCGATTGACGGGCTGAGCCCTGCCCTGTCCATCGAACAAAAGACCTCGAGCCGCAACCCGCGTTCGACGGTCGGCACGGTCACAGAGGTATACGACTATCTGCGGCTGCTCTTCTCGTCCATTGGCACCCCTTACTGCGTAGACTGCGACTTGCCCATCGAAAGGCAACCCTCGGAGCAGGTTGCCGCTCGCATCCTCGAACAGAACAGAGGCGAGAACATCATGATCCTGGCCCCTTGCGTTCGTGGCCGCAAAGGGCACTACAGCAGGGAGCTGCAAAGCTATGCTCGCAAGGGCTTCGTCACCGCCCGCATCGATGGCGAGATGGAGCGGTTGGACGAATTCCCCCTCGCAGTCAAGCTCAGGCGCAACGTCGAGCACACCATCGAGGTCGTGGTGGACCGCGTCGAGGTCAAGCCCGAGAGCGAAAACCGAATCCGGGAATCTATCCGTACCGCTTCGGGCCTGGCGGATGGCCTAGTCTTGATCGTTGCCAACGATGGCGCCGAGACGCTGTTTTCCGAAAGCATGGTGTGCATCCAGTGCGGTGCCAGCCGGCCCGATCTAGAGCCGCGCTCGTTCTCGTTCAACAGCCGCTTCGGGGCCTGCGAGGGCTGTCGCGGAGTCGGCCGGTCGTGGGAGCTCGATCCGGAGCGACTCGTTCCGCATGGCAGCAAGCCACTGTTTAGCGGAAACTGGCCGGAGACGACCGACTGGCGAGAACCGGTTTCCTTGGCGAGAGGGGTTGCTCGACGGGCGAGGATCAAGCTGAGCACGCCTTGGCAGGATCTCACCGCTGATCAGCGGGAATGGCTGCTCTACGGCCACCAGGGGAAGTTGAGCAAGCAGAGCAGCCTGCGCAAGGTTCGCTTCGCGGGCCTGATCCCGTTCATGAACAGGCGCCTCCGGATTGGTCCGGGCTACCACCCGGCTCAAACGCTCCAGCAGTACATGTCCAATATCCCTTGCCGCGAGTGTTCCGGGCACCGATTGCGCCCGGAGTCGGTTGCCGTGCGGATCGCAGGCGATTCCATTGTCGACATGTCCGGCTGGCCACTGAGCCGCTTGTCCAATCACATGGGCCAGCTCAAGCTAGACAGCCGCAAGCAGTTCGTGGCTGAACGCATTCTGGGAGAGATTCGCGAGCGGCTTGAGTTCCTCTGCAATGTCGGCTTGGGCTACCTCTCGCTGGATCGCTCCGCCGTGACGCTTTCGGGCGGCGAGGCCCAGCGAGTGCGTCTGGCGACTCAGATCGGAACCCGTCTCAAGGGTGTCCTTTACGTTCTGGACGAGCCTTCGATCGGGCTGCATTCACGCGATCACGGGCACCTCTTGGATACGCTGTTCGGCCTCCGCGACCTCGGCAACACCGTCGTCGTTGTCGAGCACGACCAAGCCACTATCGAGCGCGCCGACCACGTCGTCGACCTAGGTCCCGGGGCCGGCCGGCTCGGCGGCAAGGTGACGGCCGTGGGCACTCCAGCGCAAATCTGCGGCAGCGCCGGGTCGCTCACCGGCGATTACCTAGCCGGACGTAAGGTGGCGCACGTGCCGCACGCGGGATCGCCGCCAAACGGCCGAAGGGTGATCGTCCGAGGCGCCCGCCAGCACAATCTCAAGAACATCGACGTGGAGTTTCCGCTAGGCAACTTGTGCGTTGTGACAGGGGTCTCGGGTAGTGGCAAGTCCACCCTGGTCAACTCGATCCTTTACCCAGCCCTGGCCAAGCAAGCTGACCTGAATTCAATTGAGGCCGGAGACCACGATCGCATCGACGGCATCGATCTGGTCGACAAGGTGGTGCGCATCGACCAGACTCCTATCGGGCGCACGCCCCGCTCCAATCCCGCCACCTACACGGGTGCCTTCACGCCGATCCGCGAGTTCTACTCGATGTTGCCGGAATCACGCGCCCGTGGCTTCGCTCCGGGGCGCTTCAGCTTCAACGTGGCCGGCGGGCGCTGCGACGGCTGCTCCGGAGATGGACTTAAGCGGATCGAGATGAATTTCCTGCCCGACGTGTTCGTGGAGTGCGAGACCTGTCACGGGCTGCGCTACAACCAGGAGACGCTGGAGGTTCGCTACAAGGGGTATTCGATCGCAGACCTGCTGGCGGCGACGGTCGACGAGGTCTTGAGTGTGATGACCAACTTGACGACGGTTCGCAGAAAGCTCGCCACGCTGGTCGATGTCGGACTGGGGTACATCCAGCTCGGCCAGCCCTCGACGACGATCTCTGGCGGCGAGGCCCAGCGCATGAAGCTTGCCCGCGAACTCAGCAAGCGCAAGACCGGCCAGACCGTGTACGTATTGGACGAACCTACGACTGGCCTGCATTTCGATGACGTGCGGAAACTCCTGCTGGTGTTGCGGCGGCTGGTCGAGAACGGCAACACCGTGATCGTGATCGAGCACCAGCTCGACGTGATCCGCTCCGCCGACTGGATCGTCGACCTCGGCCCGGAGGGCGGGCAGGAGGGTGGCAGGGTGGTTTGCTGCGGGCCGCCGTCCGACATCGCGGCGGCCGCGGAGAGTCACACGGGCAAGGCGTTGCGCGGAATCGGATTGTAGTGGGCGACGAATTCCAGTTCCGGATTGAATCGGAGACGGGCCATGCGTCCCCGCCCGGAAGCCCGCCCCGCCCGGTAGCGCCTTGGGGCTATCGCGAGATTCTGCTGCTGGTGGCCGTGGCTCTGCTGGCGCAGCTGCTCGTCACGTTGGCGGCCGTTTCCGTGTTGGGGAGGATCCGGGCCTTGGAACCCGATGCGGCGATGGAGCTGCTGCGGGTTTCGCCGCACATAGTCGTACCGCTCCAAATGCTGATCTGGCTGCCAGTGCTGGCTTGTGTCTGGTACACGGTGGCGGTGCGCCATGGTCTGCCGCTGCGCACGGGGCTGGCCTGGAAATCGCCGCCACGCTCGGCTAGGAGCTATTTCCGAACGGGCGCTCTGCTAGCGTTTGGTTCTGCGCTGCTGAGCATCGCCATCGGAGACCGGACTGCATCCAACCCGATGACGGAGCTGCTATCCAATCCGGACTCGTTGTGGGTGGTCGGGGTCTTCGGGGTCTTCGTGGCCCCGTGGTTTGAAGAGCTGGTGTTTCGCGGGTTCTTGTTCGGCGCCTTGGAACGGATGCACGGAACCGTGGTCGCCCTACTGGGTAGCACCGCGATCTTTGCGGTCCTGCACGGGGCTCAGTACGGCTGGCAGTGGCCGCAGCTCGTCGTGTTGGGCTTGGTCGGCTGCGCCTTCGGCGTTGTCCGCATCCGCAGCGGTTCCACAATGGCCAGCACCATCGTGCATGCATCCTACAACGGCATGCTCTTGGTGGCCTTGATCGGCGTTAGTCGGTGGCTTAGCTAGACTTGGAGCTACGCGGGTGGGTACGCGTCGCCCTCGCGCTAGGTAGGCATGGTCAACACAATCGAATGGACACCTGAAGGCGTGGTCATGATCGATCAGACCAAGCTGCCTTCCGAGGAGACATTTCTCGTCTGCCGGAACTACGTCGAAGTTGCGGACGCGATTCGTGGGATGGTGATCCGGGGCGCACCGGCGATCGGCTGCGCTGCGGCCATGGGCGTGGCCATCGGTGTGCTCAACGCCGACGACTCCGACTTGGATGCCAGCTTCGAGGAGATCTGCGACACGCTCGCGGCGACTCGTCCCACGGCGGTCAATCTGTTCTGGGCAATCGACCGCATGCGAGGGCTCTACAAGGGCCTGCGCGCCCGCGGAGCGGACCTGTCCGAGATCCGCCAGGCCCTAGTGGATGAGGCGCGTCGCGTCCTCGAAGAGGACATCGAGAGCAACCGTGCGCTGGGACGACACGGCGCAAACTTGCTGCCTGCCAGCGGCACGGTGATGACGCACTGCAATGCCGGCGCCTTGGCGACGGGGGGGTATGGCACGGCGCTGGGCGTGATCCGCGCGGCGGTCGAGGCAGGCAACAGCCTAGACGTGCTGGCCAACGAGACCAGGCCGTTCATGCAAGGGTCGCGGCTGACAGTCTGGGAATTGCAGCAGGACGGCATTCCAGTGACGCTGCTGACCGACAACATGGCCGGTCACTTGATGCAGCGCGGCCGCGTGCAGGCGATCGTGGTGGGCGCGGACCGCATCGCCGCCAACGGCGACGTGGCCAACAAGATCGGCACCTATTCCTTGGCGGTCTTGGCCAAGGAGAACGGGATCCCTTTCTACGTCGCCGCGCCGACAACCACGGTAGACCTTCAGCTCGGCTCGGGGGAGGAAATCCCCATCGAAGAGCGCTCCGCAGACGAAGTCACGCAGATCCGCGGGCAGCAGATCGCGCCGGTGGCCACCCAAGTCTGCAATCCTGCCTTTGACGTGACGCCCAATCGCTACGTGACCGCCATCATCACCGAGAAGGGCGTGGCAAACGCGCCATACGTGGCGGCCTTGAAGGCCCTGTGCGAAGCGCAGCGGCTAGCCGTCGAAGCCTGAAGGTGCCGCGGTGAAGTTCTCCGACCTGCTGACCGACACGGTTCGCAACGCCGAGATTCCCTTGCGTTTCGAACCCGGAGCGGAGGAGGCTATCGTCGAGCCGGTGACCGACTTGCTCAGGCGGTGGGTGGCGATTCACGATCCGGATAGCCCCACAGATGACTTCGAGTACGGCCAGCGGGCCCTGGTGCTGCGTCTGCTAGAAGAGCTGGACGACCAGCACGAACTCCCGGTGTCGGACGAGCGCGCCGGCTGAGCGCGGCAGCGCGGGTGCCGGTGCCAACGGTGCGAAGATAGTGAGCACCGGGCATGGCGCGGGCGCGGGGATCCGCCATTGCCACGGCGATACCGCAAGGAAATCTCATGAAACGCAGAACTTTCGTCGCGGCCTCGGCCGCGCTCGCCGCTGCCGGCTCCGCTCGCGGGGACAACCACGGTGACAAGATCCGGCTGGGCGTGATCGGCTGCGGCCGCCGCGGCCGCAACAACTTGCGCAGCATCCTCAGGCTCGCGGACGACATCGAAGTCGTCGCCCTCAGCGAGGTGTTCAAGCCGAACCTCGAAGAGACCCTGAAGATGGTGCCAGACGCCAAGATCTACCCGGACTTCCGGGATCTGATCGCGGACAAGGACATCGATGCGGTCCTGATCGCCACGCCCGACCACTGGCACGCCTACATGAGCGTGGAGGCGTGCAAGGCGGGCAAGGACGTCTACGTCGAGAAGCCGATCTCGGTGACGGTCCACGAAGGCCAGATGATGGTCAAGGCGGCTCGCAAGTACGACCGTGTCGTGCAGGTGGGCACCCAGCAGCGCTCGGGCAAGCACTTCGCGGAAGCCAAGGACATCGTGCAGAGCGGTCGCTTGGGCACGATCAGCTTCGTGCGCACGTGGAACTACTCCAATCTCTTCCCGGAGGGGATCGGCGTGCCGCCTGACACTGATCCGCCAGCGGACCTGGACTGGGACATGTGGCTGGGGCCCGCACCGGAGCGCCCCTTCAACAAGAACCGGTTCGGCGTCAACCCGTACCAGTACGCCCACTTCCGCTGGTTCTGGGACTACGCCGGCGGCATGATGACGGACTGGGGGATCCACCTTCTCGACATCGTGCTTTGGGCCATGGCCGAGCTTGGCCCCCGGTCGATTTGCACCTATGGCGGCAAGTACGCGTTGACCGACAACCGCGAGACTCCCGACACGATTCAGGCCACCTACGAGTTCCCCACCTTCGTCTGCACTTACGAGAACCGCGTCGCGAACGCCTTCAGTGGCGGGCAGCCGGGGTATGGCATACAGTTTCACGGGACAGAGGGCACGCTCTACGTGAATCGCGGGTTCTGGGAGATCACGCCCGAAGTGCGGCGCTACCGCGAGCCCGAGCCGCGCGTGGAGCGGCGCACGGAAGCGGCGCGTGGCGAGTCGGCAAACCACAGCACTGACGACCACTGGCGCGACTTCATTGCCGCCGTGCGCAACCGCGACCGGCCCGTCTGCGATATCGAGATCGGGCATAAGTCGACCTCGATGGCGCTGCTCGGCAACGTCTCGTTGCGCAGCCGACAGCGGGTCGACTGGGATCCGGTCAACGAGACGACCGAGAACAAGGAAGCCCAGACTTACCTGAGAAACGACTATCGCGAGCCTTGGAAGCTGGAACTCTAGCAGCACCCGGCGGTGGGGGGGGGGGGGGGGGCGGCCCCCCCGCCGCCCCCCCACCCCCCCCCCAAAAAAACAAAAAAAAAGAATCAATCTAGCAACAGCAGGGAGAAGCAGTAGGGAGGGATTG
>VXMF01000035.1:49410-158931 GCA_009841225.1 Terriglobia bacterium
AATATTTTCTTTTTTTCTAACGCCCGCATCTAGCAGATCGCTTTTGGGTTTGTGCGGTTTTTTTTTTTTTTTTTCCCCCCCCCGCGGGGGGGCCGGGCCCCCCCCCCCCCCCCCACGGCCCGAAAGCACATCTCGCTACGATCTAGCGGCCGCTTCGATCCTACGTCTTCAATCCGCCGACCTCTTCGTCGGAGAAGTACTTCGACAAGAGTGCAAGTGGCTCCGGTCGACCGGCCCTCGACCCTAGGACACACGCCGCCGCGCTAGCGGCCAGCGACCACACGAATGGATCCAGCCCAAGGAAGCTCTGCGTGCCGAACAGCGCGTATTGGACCAGGAATGTGAGGAAGCCCGCCAAGATTCCGGCGACGCAGCCAGTGCGGTTCATGCGCGTCCAGTACACCGCCAGCAGTGTAGGGAAGAGGAACGTAGCCGCCAGGCCTGTCCCGGAGAAGACCACGATGTACTGCAGGTGGTCGGGCGGGCGAAGCGCAAACACGCCTGCGACGATGCCTGTGAGCGCGATAGAGAGATGGGTGACACTCTTGGCCCGTCCCTCGCTGACTCGGCTGCGCGCGTTGCGCTGGTACAGGTCGCGTGCCACGGCGCCGGCTGCTACGAGGAGGAACGAACTGATGGTGGACATGATGGCTGCCATCGGTGCGGCCAGCACCAGGCCCGCAAGGGCCGATGGCACCGCCGCGACAATCGTCGCCGGCGTGGCGTGATCGCTGGCTGCGAGTTCCGGGACGAGGACGCGGCCTAGAATGCCAACGAAGATCACCGCCGGATACAGGAGCAGGATGTAGCATCCAATCAAGAGTGAAGCCCGGCGTAGCGAGGCGGCGTCCTTGCACGCTAGGAATCGCGTGATCAGCGATGGCTGGCCGGCAACTGCGAGCGGCCACACGAAGAAGAACGAAATAGCGGCTGACAGCGGCAGGAATTCTTCAGGCCCGGTGGGCGTGAGCAGGTCCGGCGACTGCGCCGCCAAGCCGTCGTAAACGGCTTGCATGCCGCCGACCCTGTAGAGCCCGAATCCAGCCGTGAGCAGCACTCCGACAAGCATGACTATGGCCTGAAAGCTATCTGTCCAGGCCACCGCCCGGAAGCCGCCGTATGCCGTGTATAGCCCGACGATCACCGCGAAGCCGGCCACACCCCAGGCGTATGGCACGCCTAGAGCCGCTTCCAGAACGCGGGCCCCTGCAATGTACTGAGCGACGATGAAGCTCGTGTGCAGGATCAGCATGGCAACGCCGGAGATCGCCCCGATCGCCTTGCTCTGGAAACGGTCGCGTAGCAGGTCCGGGAAGGTCAGCGCCCCGGTTCTCTCGCCCAGTTCGGCAATGCGCCTGCCAAGCAATCCGAACCCGGTGGTGGCGACCACGATGTAGCCGGAGATCCACAGCATCACCGACCACCCGTAGGAGTGGCCGAGAGAAGGGGCGCCGATGAACGTCCCGCCGCTGGCCGACGTGGCGATCCACGTAAGGCCCAGCACCCAAGGCCCGATTGTCCGGCCCCCGACGAAGAACTCGCGCAGGAAGCCGCTCCCGCTAGACTGGCGTCGGGCAAGATAGGCCAGCAGGAAGGTCAGCGCGATGTAGACCGCGAACGCGACCCGCGCCGATGGCGCTGCCTCGTACATTCGTCGTCTGCCCCGATACCGTTTCAGCTGCGCCTGCGGCAGAAGCGGAGGTGCAGCAAGAAGAACAGCAGCCAAGGGCCGAACACGCCGTACCCTGCCCAGCCCGGCACGCCGCCGACCGAGGCGGGGTCCGCTGACCCTAGCCAAGACGACAGGCCCACCGTCGTGACAAGCGCCAGCGCCCAAAGCAGCCCGGCTTCGAGGGCTTCTCGGCGAGCGGGCCTCGAATCAGGACCGCCCGTCTCGCTAGTAGGCATTGGCTCTGTCGGTTCCGCCTGCGGATCTGCCTATTCTTCGAATGCGGCGTCGAAGGCGACCGTGGACGGCTGGAAGTCGACGCTCTTGGTGAACTCGCACGCCTCGGCCGCACCGGCTTCCCGCTCCATGCCGCTGTCCTCCCACTCGATCGACAAGGGACCGTCGTAGCCGATGTGGTTCAGCGCGCGGATGATTTCCTCGAAGTCGACCCCGCCCCGGCCGAGCGATCTGAAGTCCCAGCCGCGGTCTTGGTGACCGAAGTTCAGATGCGACGCTAGGATGCCGGACTTGCCGTCGAGTTGGAGGGCCGCGTCCTTCATGTGGACGTGGTAGATCCGGTCCTTGAACTCGCGGATAAAGATGACCGGATCCACCTGCTGCCAGTGCAGGTGGCTGGGGTCGAAATTGAAGCCGAATGCCTCGCGATGGCCGACTGCTTCCAAGGCGCGGTGCGCCGTGTAGATGTCGAAGGCAATCTCGGTCGGGTGCACTTCCAAGCCGAATCGGACGCCGACCTCGTCGAAGACATCTAGGATCGGGTTGAACATTTCGGCAAAGTATGCGAATCCGGCATCGATCATCTCGTCGGACACCGGCGGGAAGCTGTACAGCAAATGCCAGATCGATGAACCGGTGAAGCCGTTGGCGACCTTGAGGCCTAGATTGCTGGCGGATCGGGCAGTGTCCTTCATTGCCTGGACCGCCCACTGGCGCTTGCCCTCGGGATCGCCCGCGACTTCGTCCGGAGCGAACAGATCGGAGCGCGCGTCATCGTTGGGGTCGCACACGAGCTGCCCCGCCAAGTGGTTCGAGATCGCGAACAGTTGCAGCCCGTTGTCGTCGAGGATGGCCTTCTGCTTGGCGCAGTAGTCTAGGTCCGTGGCAGCCTTGGAGACGTCCATGTGGTCGCCCCAGCATGCGAGTTCGAGGCCGTCGTAGCCCCATGACTTCGCCTTCGGCGCGAGCACCTCGAGCGGGAGGTCGGCCCATTGGCCGGTGAACAGGGTGACGGGTCTTGCCATGAAGGGTGAGAATCTCCTTGCAGTGGGAACGTGAGAAAGGGAAGTTTAGCAAAACACTGCCCCAGCCTGCCCGGCGCGGCCCAGCCGCAGAGCTACCGCCGCTTTCGGTCGCGGCGCTGTCTCCGTGCTACTATCACCAAGTCTTTAGTCTTCCCCGAATCGGCATGAGGCTGACGTCGTACTTCAGCTGTCCGGTGCTGGCCGGACTGCTCTTGCTGTTCGCTGTGCCCGCAGCTGCCATCGAAATCGCCACGGGGTCGATGCTTGGGCCGCGCTATGGAGCGGATCGCTTCTATGTCCGCGGCGGCCCGTCCGCAGACTGGAGCCCGACGTATGCGGGCGGTCGCTTTCGGGGCAAGGTCCGAGGCAGCCTAGCGCTGGTTCGCGTGACCCAGGCCATCTTCGATGACGAGTGGCTCAAAGAGCGGCCCTTCGATCCTGGCGCGAACACCGATCGCGTGATCGAGCGCCTAGATGTCTACAAGCAGCACGGCGTGGGCGGCATCGTCGTTGGTCTGCAGGGCGGGAATCCCCGGTACGAGAGCGAGTCCAACGGCGTTCGGAGGGGCGTAAGCGCCGATCTTGGGGAGAAGGCCGGAGCCTTGGTCAGCGCCTACAATCCCGACGGATCGTTGAAGCCCGAGTGGACGGCTCGGCTGGACAAACTGCTCGAGGCGGCCGACCAACGCGGTCTGATCGTGTGCTTGGTCCTATTCCAGCAAGACCAGGACGAGGTACTGGAGTCTCCCGAGGCCATCGTTGCCGCCGCTGGCAACGTCGCCCGGCACCTGATCGAACGCGACGCCCGCAACGTCATCGTCGATGTCGCCGACGCATGGGACGAGCCCGAGGGTCGCTGGGACCATCGCCGCTTCGTCCCGCGCTACGTAGAGTACTTGATCCGCGCCGTCCGCGAGCAGTTTCAGCACGCCTCGTTCAGCTTGCCGATCGGCGCTTCCAGCGGTTCCGGGATGCTCTACCCGATGTCCCTCGCGCGCCTGTGCGATCTGGTCCTGCTGCAGGGTGATGGCCGCACGCCTTCGGAGAAGCTGGCGCGTTCCAAGCAGTTCAAGCAATACGGGCGGCCGGTGCTGATGGTGAGTGACAGCAATGGCGCCGGCGCGACCAATGCCGAGCTGGCACGCGAGGCGTCAATTGCGCAAGCCTACCTGGAAGGGGCCGCCGGGTGGAGTTTCGTGCCGGCCTTGACGGCGAATCGGTTTCCGTTCGACTACGAGTTGGCGGACAGCGCGGTGTTCGAAGACTCATGGCCTACCGACACGCGGCATCGGGCGTACTTCCGGGCCATGCTGGAGGGGATCGCGAGGATCGTGTTGAGGCGACCTCCATCTACCTCGGGGAAGGGCAAGAAGAGATAGGGGATCACAGTGAGTCAGGACAAGCCTTGGCGCACTGTGGTTCCTTCCGGAAGCTGCTGCCGAGCCCATGCCCTACCGCGGCTCGAGCGAATCTGAGCCACCGACAGTGCTCTGAAAGAGGCCCTGTCCAAGCCGAGGATGCTCGTGCTCCAGCACATGGAGCCTTGGGGTGCTTCCGCACGGCGCGGTTCAGCGGAGAGGGGCCCCGCGCGTCGTCGTAGGTGCGCGGCCGCCCCGCGTTCCCCGTTTCGAGTCGCGATGTGCGCCGTGATATTCTCGGCTAACGGCGATGATCGAGTGGAATCGCAGCCGTCAACAAAGCTGCCGTCGGTTGCGAACCGCGGCAACAAGCGCAAGACGAACGGAGGAGATCTCGCCGCATTCGATCAGGATCGGCAGACGCTCTGTCCGCGCCCGGTCCTTTGCGGGCGTTTCCGGGGCGCATAGCAAATGAGGCTCGAGCCGACAGCTAGCGGAGGAGCTTGGTGAACGGTCCTGTCGCATGGTGCGCCCGGAACGGCGTCGTCGGCAACCTGCTGCTATTCGTCATCGTTGCAGCAGGCGGGCTTTCGATCGCTGGTCTCAACTCGACCCTGTTCCCCGATGTCACTCTTGACGTCGTAACGGTATCGGTCCCCTATCGAGGCGCCTCTCCCCCAGATGTGGAGGAATCGATATGCGTTCTGGTCGAGGAAGCGCTTCAGGGAATCGAGGGAGTCAACAAGATCACGTCGACGGCTGACGAGGGAGTGGGCGTCGCTGTAGTTGAGGTTCGGTCTGGATACGACATTGATGAGATTCGTGAAGAAATAAAGTCCAAGGTCGACGGCATCGAGGCCTTTCCGGAAGATGCCGGGAGACCCCTAGTCCGCTCGATTCCGCTACGAGTTGAAGTAATCGGCGTGGTCATGTACGGGGCTGCGGACTTGCCCACGCTCAAGAGAATCGGAGAGCAGGCCCGGCGGGATCTCGAGGCTCTCCCCGAGATTTCTCAGGTCGAGATGGCCAATGTTCCCCCTTACGAGATCTCGATCGAGGTTTCAGAACAGGCAATGCGGCGCTGGGGCCTGACGTTCGACGACGTCGCAGCCGCCGTCCGTCGGTCTTCGGTCGATTTGCCCGGAGGATCTGTCAAGACCCCTGGTGGCGAGATCATGCTCCGGACGAGCGGACGGGCCGACACTGGAGTTCAGTTCGAAGCGCTGCCCGTCGTCAGACGCCCTGACGGCACCATGATTCGCGTGGGCGATGTGGCACAGGTGGTCGACGGCTTGGAAGAGATCGCGAGGTCGACCGCGCTCGACGGAACGCCAGCCGTAGTTCTCAATGTCTACCGGGTAGGGAACGAGAGCGCAACCGATATCGCGGACGCTGTCTATGCGTATGTGCAGGGCGCGACCGCCAGTCTGCCGGGCGGCATCAAGATGGCTGCGTGGCAAGACTGGGCCTATACCCTTCGGAGCCGGACCCGCCTGCTCGTCGAAAACGCTTTGTCAGGACTGGCCCTGGTGTTCGTCGTCTTGGCCTTGTTCATGCGCCTGAGACTCGCGTTGTGGGTTGCGATCGGCATTCCAGTCTCGTTCATGGGGGCTTTCGCGCTGATGCCGGCGTTCGATGTGACGATCAACATGATCTCGCTGCTGGCATTCATCTTGGTGCTGGGCATCGTGGTCGACGATGCCATCGTCGTCGCCGAAAACATCGACAGCAAGCAAGCCAAGTTCAAGCAAGGCGTGAGAGGGGCCATCGAGGGGACGCGGGAGGTGTGCGTGCCCGTGGTGTTCGGAGTACTCACAACGATGGTCTCCTTTGCGCCCATGTTCTTCGTTCCGGGAACTAATGGGAAGTTGATGGTGGTGATCCCGTTGATCGTCATACCAGTTCTGTTCTTCTCGCTCGTTGAATCGGTCTTTGTCCTGCCCGGCCACTTGGCTCACCGCCCGTCCGGCAATGGCGGCTCGAGTGGCTGGGCTGTCCGTGCTTGGGATCGCTTGAGCGACCGGTTTTCGAAGTCCCTCGAATGGATCGCCAATAAACTCTACAGGCCTGTACTTGGGGCCGCGCTCCGCTGGAGGTACTTGACTCTTGCAATCGCCCTGACCTGCATGGTTTTGACTGGTGCCTTCGTTGCCAGCGGGCACATCAAGGTCATCCTGCTGCCTACCGACGAGTCCGACAAGGTGGTCGCCTTTGTGACGATGCCGCAGGAAGCTCCGGTTGACGCAACGAGGGCCGCCGTCGGGCGGGTGGAGCAGGCCGCGTTTGCACTGCGCGAGGAGATCGCCCGGGAGGAGGGAAGCGACCAGTTCCGGCACATCCTTAGTTCGATCGGGGAGCAGCCGTACCAGCTTGTGCTTGGCGGTCCCACCGCTCGGATCAACCCGCCCAAGGGCGAGCACTTGGCAGAAGTGAACATCGAGCTGAAGCGAGCTGAAACCCGGACGATCCGAGCCGAGCAGATCGCTCAGAGGCTCCGGGAGAAGATCGGCCGGATTCCCGGGGCCAGCGAACTCTCGATCACGCACGCGTTGTTCGGAGGAGGGAAGGCGATCGACATCCAGTTCAGCGGCGCGGACCTGGAAGAGATGCAGGCGGTGGTGAACAAGACCAAGGAGCGGCTCGAGCAGTATCCGGGAGTCTTCGACGTTACCGATACCTCCCGCGGGGCGAAGCCCGAGATCCAGCTCTCACTCGCTCCCGAGGGCGAGACCATGGGCCTTTCGCTGATAGAAATCGGACGACAGGTGAGACAGGGATTCTTCGGGGAGGAAGTCCAGCGAATCCAGCGGGGCCGGGAGGACGTTCGCGTGATGGTGCGCTACCCGGAGACGGAGCGGCGATCCGTCGGCGACCTCGAAGGCATGCGGTTTCGTGTTCCGGGCGGGGACGAGGTTCCGTTCTCAACGGTGGCGGAAGCAACGCTCGCCCGCGGACCGGCGTCGATCACTCGCGTCGACCGGAATCGGTCGATCAATGTCTTGGCGGCGGTCGATACGTCGGTGACCACCAGCCAGCAGGTGCTAGCGGACCTCGACACGAGCTTTCTTCCCACAATTCTGGAAGACCACGATTCGGTGCGATACGCATTCCTTGGCGATCAAGCCGAGTTGATCGAGGCCACCGAGGCTCTGGCAGTGGCGCTGGCGATCGCTCTCTGCGTGATGTTCGTGACGCTTGCGGTTCCCCTGAAGAGCTATGTCGCACCGGTCATCGTGCTCTCTGCCGTGCCATTCGGGGCTGTCGGAGCGATATGGGGCCACGTGATCATGGGAATCCCACTGACGTTCATTTCCACGTGCGGTGTGGTGGCGCTCGCCGGAGTGGTTGTGAATGACTCGCTAGTCCTTGTGAGCTTCGTCCAAGAACATGCCCGAACGATAGGTTCGCGCTTCGAGGCCGTTCGCATAGCGGGCGAATCGCGCTTCAGGGCAATCATCCTGACCTCCTTGACCACAACTGCCGGTGTATCTCCGCTGATGTTCGAGAGCGATCTGCAAGCACAGTTCCTGATTCCGATGGCAGTCGCGCTCGCCTACGGAGTGCTGTTCGCAACGCTCGTGACATTGCTGCTGGTGCCAGCTCTCTATCTGATCCTTGACGACTGCCGACTCGCAGTCCGCTGGTTCCTGCACGGCAGTGTCGAAGAGGACCCGACCAACGAGTCATCAGGCACGGTTTCCGAATAGCTCGCGGGCAGGCCTTTCCCCGTCCCACGCACGAGGCGGAAACTGCCGGAACCCGCCCTCTCGACTGCGCCCAGCTGAAGCGTTCAACACCCACGCCGCCGAGATGTTCTCCGGTCCACCGGCAGTCGGCGGTTTCTGGTGTCGCGTCCTCTCGCCACAGACACCGTCGGTAGACTCGACGGCGGTGTGGCAGGATTCTGCAGTCCCTGCCTCGCGCCTGCAGTTCGTCCTCAAGTCCAGCCTCGTTCTTGAAGGACACTAGGAGACCGCCATGCTAATAGCGATGTTCGCGACTGGCGGTTCCGTCAGGCTGGGCGATCCTAGTCGGGTCGGGTCCAGTCGAAGCGAACCAGGACTCTAACTACAGGCTGGAAGAGAAACGTTGTGATAGAATCATGCCACTTGGATTTCCCTTTCGTGTCTTTCGTGTCGCGCACGCGTGGACCCCGCCCAGAAGCAAAGCGGCAAGAGCCATCGCCGTGAATTCCAGACGTTTCAAGAAGAGCATTCTTCTAGCAGGGGCTCAGTTACGTTGGGAGCATGCTCCGGATGAGGGCGACGTGCGGGAATCGAGTCGACTGAGCTGCTCTGCCCGCGCTACCGCGGTCGACGTAGCATTCCACAGAAACGCTTTACCGGTCGGCCTTGCGCGGCCCCTCGGGGTCCACCTTGAGGAGCGACGCGTTTTGCCGGCGACAGATTGGGCTGCAGTGCGATCCGAGAGGTTCGGCGGGCGAGGCGATGGCCTCTTGCCTCTGCTGTTCCGGAACTCGGGTCGCCATAGAGTCGTCAGGGCTCCGGAAGAGGCTTGACATGAGCATGCCATCCGAGCCGAAGCAAATGCCGACGTGCTACGTCGAAGGGTTTCGGAAAGCATACAAAATCGATCCGGATATCGCATCCAACTACATTGCACACACTACAGTCGCGGATCCCGAAGCAGATGCAGTAATTGAGGCATTGGCGACACTCGATCCGACTCTTTCGACGCAATATATCAATGCTGCGATGGATCAAGATCAAGATAATCTAGTAGGTGCCCCATCTATCTTGAAGGATTTTTTTGCGAGCATAAATACCGTCCCAGACTGGGTTAATTTTGAATCATTGATTCCCGGAATCAAGATGTTTCATCGAAATTCGAGAATTGTCCTGGCCGCATTTGTGGGCGGTGTATTAGTCGAAGGATTTTCGACAAACATTAGCAAATCGTTCTTCATTACCGGACGCGTCCGCGATACAGGAGTCAGACGATTAAAACAGAATAACCGACACATGATTGAGATTTTCATGCCCGGTGGATTGTTACGGGATGGCGACGGATGGAAGCTCTCTGTCCGTGTGCGGCTGATCCACGCGCAAATTAGACACCTCTTGAACAATTCCGAGGATTGGGACGCTGAGGCGTGGGGAGTGCCCTTAAGTTCAGCACACGTGGGCTATTCGATCACGGCGTTTTCGGCCCGGTTACTGCAGCACATGAAGAGCTTGGGAGCAAAATTCACTGAGGAAGAGGGGCGGAGTTTCTTGGAAATCTGGCGCTATTCAGGCTTACTGATGGGCATACCTGAGACGATCTTGTTTCGGACCAAGGAAGAAGCACTGAGGATCTTCGAGATCGGCTATCTCTGCGAGCCAGACGTCGATGAAGATTCAATTTCTATGGCCAATTCGCTTGTCAATTCTGCTCCGCTGGTTGCCGGGATAACGGAACCTAAGGCTCGACGCAGTCTGTCGACCTACGTTTACAGTGTGTCGCGCGCGCTGATCGGTAACGAACTCGCTGACGATTTGAAGTACCCGGCCCAGTCGACGTTCGGCGTACTGCCGTGGTTTCGCGTGCAGGGCCACTACAACCGGCTCGTGGGCAAGCTCTTCCCCGGACTCGCCCGTCAGAACAACTACACCAATTTCACTGGCCTGATGGAGGTGTCAGAGTTCGACGAGGAAGGCATCAGCTACAGGCTGCCCGACCATGTCCATGCGGAACGCTCCACCCCGTGGTGAGACCGTATCGGCACTGGACGGAATCGCAGCTCTCGGTTGGTGTCGTGTGGTCGTGACCGCAATCCGGCCGGTCACAACCAATCCAAGAAGATCGCCCTTCCAACACCTGTCCGCCACCGGTACTTGACGCTCGGCACGGAAGCTATAATCCCCAGGAGATAGGGTGAGCCACCACGTTTCGGAGACGCCGGTCCTGCTGATAGGGGCGGGCATGATCGCTCACGACCAGATCCTGCCCGCGCTGCTGCAGATGCGGCGGGAGGGCGCGGTCGGTGAAGTCACTGTCTGTTCCCAGCGCAACAGCTCGGTTGAGGCGCTAGCGCAGGCCCCCATGCTCCAGCGCGCCTTTCCGGACGTCGATTTCCGGGCAGCGCTAGATCCGACAGCCTCATCGGACGAGCCAAGGCCTGAGCACTACCGGTCGCTGCTCACCGAACTGCCTGAGCGCAGCGTGGTCGTGGTGGCGGTGCCGGATCAGCTGCATCGAAGAGTGGTGCTTGACGCACTGCACGCGAGCCAGCATGTCTGCTGCGTTAAGCCGCTCGTGCTGCGAGTCGCGGACTCGCTTGAGATCGAGCAAGAGGCCCGCGCACGGGGACTGTTCGTGGGCGTGGAATACCACAAGCGCTTCGATCCAAGGAGCATCATGGCGCGAGACCGCTATCGCAGCGGCCAGTTCGGCGAGTTCAAGCTTGGGACGGCGCGCCTGATGGAGAAATGGCATTACCGTGACTCGAATTTTCAGAACTGGTTTGCCGCCGACGCCACCGATTCCTTCGTGTACATCGGCTGCCATTACGTGGACTTGGTGCATTTTGTCACCGGATTGTTGCCCACAGCTGTCTCGGTCTATGGAATTCTCGACGATCTGCCGAACGGCGACCAAGGGTACTTGTGGACCGACGCGCGCGTGTTGTGGGAGAACGGCGCCTGCTTGAATGTCCAGAACTCGTTGAGCTTTCCCGATGCCGCGCCGGGGCCGAACACCCAGGGCATGACCCTGTACTGCACTGGAAGCGGCCGGGGAGCCCTGCTAGACCATTCGGACCAGTATCGAGGCATTGCTTACAGCTTTGGCGAACTGGCCTCTGGACCTGGCGGGACGCAGTACGCCGAGCCCAGCCCAGACTACTTCCTGTATCAGGATCTCGGCGGGCCGGGGCTTGTGCCGACCGGCTACGGGGTGCGTTCGGTCAGGCACATCGTGGAAGAAGCCATACGCGTTGAACGCGAGGCCGAATCAGAAGACGAGCGGCGGGCTGTCATTGCCGAGATCGAATCTGCGGGGATCGTAGCCACGCCTTCGAATAGCAGGTACAACGAAGCGGTCTGCGAGGCTGCGCGGGAGTCGATCGCGAACGGGGGCCGGCCTGTCAAGGTCCCGCAATCGGAATGACGGAGATGATCCGCTCGGACCCAGAAGGCGCGCCGCTCGTGATCCGCCAAGCAAGAACTCTGCCGGACGATTCGAAGCGACAGGGACCCCGTCCCGGACTATTCGGATCCCGTGACCGGTAGCTCTTCCGGGACCAGCCACCAATCCTGCAGGGCTTTGCGGAGTTCCGCCACCAGTTCCGGGTGTTCGGCGGCCAAGTCATTCGCCTCGTGCGGATCCTCGAGCACGTTGTAGAGTTCTGGCTCGAATCGCATCCAGTCGGCAATCTGCCCCCGGGCCATGTGCATCACGTCCCGGTTCAGCGCGTAGGGCAGAACAAGCTTCCAGCCGTCTTCCCGCACGACGGTGCGGTACTTGAGGTTGGCGACCGTATCCAAGACGTGCACTGCCGTGTGCGCGAATGTAGCCCCGAAGACTTGCTTCCGCTGTTGAAGTGCTTCACCGTCTAGGAGGCTGATTCCCGGCAGGTTCGCCGAGGGCTCGATGCCGGCAGCCTGAAGCATCGTCGGGACGAGGTCGATGCTGCTGACCAGTGTCCGGTCGTCGCGGCCGGGCTCAACCTTTCCCGGCCAGCGGACCATGATTGGTGTACGGACACCCATTTCGTAGGGGGACATCTTCGCTCGTGCCGTGGCCTGATCGGCGCGGTCTTCAGTCGTGATCCAGCCGTTATCGGCCACGTAGAGAACCACAGTATTCGAGAGGTTCTTCTTGTCCAGAAAATCCAAGAGCTCTCCGACGGTTTCGTCGAGCCACTCCACCATGGCGTAGTACTTGGCGATCCGCTCGGGCCGGTCCGGGGTCAGATACTTTCCCAACAGCCGCTCGGGAGGGTTGTGCGGCGTGTGGGGCAAGAACACGCCGTACCAGATGAAGAAAGGGGTATCGACGGGCTCGACGAACCACTGGCCCGGGTACTTGGCCTCCTTCCACTCAGCGGTGGTCGAATCTATGAAGTCGAAGATCGGGCCCATTCCTTCGCGTCCGATTGTCAGCCCGTCGTCGCCGTGGCGCCCGCCTCGGGTGACGTCACCGTGCGTCATCGCCTCAGTGAACCCGTGATCGAGAGGATTGCCCTCCCACCACTTCCCCGACTGGTGACTCACGTAACCGGAACGCCTAAGCAGCTCCATGACGTTCTCGTTCCGCGAGAAGACCCGCTCCATCGAAGCCCGGCGCTCGACATCGCGCGCGCTTGCCGGCCTTTCGCCAGGTGGATCGTTGCCGGTGATCTTGTGCTGGTGCGGATAAAGGCCAGTCGCGAGCGTGGCCAGGCTCGGGCGGCACAGCGGAGCCGGCACATAGCCCCTCGTATAGACCATTGACTCCGACGCGAGGCGATCCAGATTCGGAGTGTGGATCACGGGATGGCCCATGAAGCCGTAGTCGGGCCAGCCGTGGTCGTCGGAGATGATCAGGATGAAATTCGGGGGGCCTTCAGCAATGTCACCTGAGGCTTCAGCAGCATCACCTGAAGAGCAAACAAAGCAAAACAGAAGAGCGCCGAACCCGAGCAGGTAGAGCCTCACAGGCATCATTCTCGCACCGCAGGGCCCAAAGTGCGATCGAATCTCTCTCTGCGTCAAGTGCCGGCGGGACTTCGTGTTACGCTGCCGCTGAAGCTCGGCCAGCCGAACACATTCATTGAAAACTGGTTTGTGTAGCGGTGGCGGGGAGGCATTTCGAATGAGAGACTCAGTCATCACGAAGATCGTTCTATCGGTAGCGCTCTGGGGTGTCACAGCTTCGTCAGCGGAGCTCCCGGCAGAGTTTGAGAGGGTCGCTAGGACCGTCGCAGCGGCCCACCGCGTGGAAATCACAGCCCCGGTCTTGACCGGCACGGAAGGCCTTGACGTCGATGGTGTGCGGCAACTGTTCGGCGTGCGCGGAGAGCTGGCGATTCCCGGGTTCGAGACGGCTCAGGGAATCTTGGACAGCATCGCCGGAACTTCGACGGGGGCTTCGAGACTGACGTCGCTCGAGATTGGCCTGGCAGCCCTTGAGTACAACTGGTTCGTAGCTACCTTAGTCGGAGACCAACCGCTGTCGAGCGAGCTCGCAGCCGAGATCCGCTCTCTAGTAGCGGTCTACGACACGATGGCTGACGACCTCGTGACGCCTACCATCCTGCCCGCGTTTGCAAGCGTGTTCTACCCGAGGATCGAAGCCGGCCAGCTCGTGATGTCGCTCAGGAGGATGGCCGGATCTGCCATATTTCGCATGCACATTCCGCAGATTGTCGATCCCGAGGGCTACCTGCGACAGCGAATGAACGCAACCTATGCCAGGCTCACGAACACCGCGGACCTGATCATGGATGCTGCGGAGGCGTACAGCCTCTATTAGCTAGTATCAGATGCATGCGCACCACCATCAATCTCGACGATGACGTGCTCCTCGCGGCCAGAGACCTTGCGCGTCGCAACGGGACCACTATCGGAGCAGTGGTCTCGGAACTGGCCCGGAAGGGATTGAACGGTGATCCGCACAGTGACGCGGAAGATGCGGATGTCAATTTCTACGGCATCCGCCCGCTACCGAAACGCGGAAGGCCCGTTACTAACGACTTGATCGATCAGCTTCGTGACGAGGGCCCGTACTAGTCCGGCGTGATCTCTCCGTGCGTGCGTTGCTAGATTCGGCTCATCATGGCCGGCATCTTGTCACCCTTGCAAACGATTGCTCTGTCGGTGTTCAGACGGCGAGCGAGGAACGCCGTACTACTGTGAGAAGCGTTTGCTGGCGATAGGCATGTAGGTCGGTCGTAGCAGGGTCCTCGCTTGAAGAGGCTGGCCGCGCTGCACTTGCGATACGGCTACTGCCGGCGCCCGGCATTCTCGTCTCGACGGAGCCTACCCGTCGCGGTCTCGTGGTCGCCCGGGACGGATTCCTCCCGAGAGCCTCGGCCAATCGGACAAGTTTCTGCCAGTTTCGGCTTGCCACTCGGCCTGTGCGTCGTTACACTGCCAATGCCGCAGTGGTTGCTGTCTAGGCCCGCATGGCTGGTGGCAGCGCCCATTACTGACTGGGGAGGACGAATCCTATGAAAGATTTCGTTAGCAGGGTTGACCGGCGCACCTTGCTCAAGACCATGAGCGCCGCTGGTGCCACCGCCACCGTAATCACGGCCTGCGGAGAGCAGTCCGCAAGCGCGCGGGGAGTAACGGGTGCCGAGTTCGACAAGACGGTTCGCCTCGCCACGGCCGGTCCCGGCGGAAGCAACGCCTGGAAGCCAGGCTACGCATTGGACTTCTTGCCGCCCGAGGACATGCCCACGCGAGGCGAGGACTCGTCCGTCCTGGCGAGTGAGCCTAAGGAGAAGCTGCTCGAGTTCTATCGCCTGATGAGCACGAGCCGAAAGTGGGAGACCACCATGAAGGACCTCTTCCTTGCAGGCGAGGACGGGCTCTATGGAGCCTTTCACACCTACGTTGGGGAGGAGGCCGTTGCGGTTGGCGTAATCGGGGCGCTGAATGAGGACGACTACATCGCCAGCACCCATCGCGGGCACGGGCACCTGATCGCCAAAGGGGGCGACCTGAATCGGATGTCGGCCGAGATCTTCTTCAAGGAGTCCGGCTACAACAAGGGCTATGGCGGCTCGATGCACATCACCGACATGTCCAAGGGGATCATGGGCATGAACGGAATCGTCGGGGCCAGCTTCTACATGGCTGCGGGGGCCGCCTTGCGCGGCATGATTCGCGGTACCAAGCAGGTCGCGGTTGCGTTCTTCGGGGACGGCGCGGCGGCTTCTCCGTACTACTTCAGCGCAGTGCGGAGTTGCAAGAATCTCGACATTCCTGTGATCTTTGTCAACGAGAACAACTTTCAGTACATGGCCATCCCGGTGGCCGACACCGCGCCGACGAAGTATATCTCCGACTACACGAAGGGCCTCGACCTGCCGCACCATCTAGTGGACGGCAATAGCGTCGCGGCGGTCTATAACGCCACCAAGAAGGCCGTCGAATGGGCGCAAGCCGGCAAGGGTCCCAGCGTGATCGAGGCGTTGACCTACCGCTGGTACGACCATAGCGGCTTTGCTGGGGCGCGGATCGACCAAGAAGGCGCGATCGGCCTTCCGTATCGCACGGACGACGAAGTGCGCGGCTGGATGACGCGCGATCCGCTCCCGCGTTACAAGCGCTGGCTGCTGGCCAAGGGCCTTGCAGAGGAAGGCGAACTCACCAAGATCGAGGAGGAGGCGCAGTCGGCCGTGGACGCCTCGGTGGAATTTGCGCGCAACGGTGCCGATCCAGATCCGGCCGCCGGCGTGCTCAACACACACGCAGAAGGGGCTGTCCTCGCCAGCCAGTTCTACAACCGCAAGGGTGCGGTCGCGACCTAGCGAAGAGGAGGAAGCACCATGGCCAAGAAGTCGTACTACTACGCCCAGCTCGAGGCGGTTGCACAAGAAATGCGGGCAGATCCGGACATGGTCTACTACTACGAGTACCAGAAGCCCACCACGATCGGTCCGGATGGAAAAGTCTTCGATCTGGTCGGCGAGTTCGGCGACCTGCGGACCTCCGGCCGCGGCTGGCCGATCGACGAATCGTGGATCGCTGGCGTCGCCATCGGTATCGCCGCGGCGGGATCGAAGGCCATTGCCCGGCTGCCCTCGATGGCGCAGATCTTCGCGATCGAGTATGTGTACAACCAAGCCGGCAAGCTGCGCTCGATGACGGGCGGCCAGGCGAGCATGCCGTTCGTTCTCTGGGTGGACGGCGCGGGGCGCCGGCGCGGCAGCGCCGGGCAGCACACCGATGTCGGGGCGGAGGCGATGTTCGCCAACCTGCCGGGAGTCAAGGTCGTAGCACCGAGCAATGCCTACGACGCCAAGGGATTGTTGATCTCGGCCATCCGGGATCCGGATCCCGTCGTCTACCTGGACTACCCGGAAGTCAAGTCCGGCAGCCAGCCTGATGTTCCTGACGAAGCCTACGAGCTGCCGCTCGGCAAGGCTGCCGTCCGTCGCAAGGGCAGTCATCTGACCTTAGTCGCGTGGGCGCCCGCGACCGTGGACGCCGGACGTGCGGTTGCCGAGCTGGCCAAGACGGGGATCAGCGTCGAGTTCATCGATCCTCGATCTCTGAAGCCTCTGGACGTGGACACCATCGTGACCTCGGCCCGCAAGACGAGACGCCTGCTGGTGGTCGAGCACGGGCACTACACGGCGGGATTCAGCGCCCATGTCGTTGCCGAAGTGGCGCAGGCCCTGCCCGGTGTCAAGACCAGCCGAATAGCGTTTCCCGACGTGCCGGGGCCCGGCGCGGCTGGCATGATGTCGTGGCTGCGTCCCGATACGCCCAAGATCGTCGATGCTGCGAAGCAACTGATGCGGGCCTGAATCCGGACGGGGTAGTGCGGGCGCCGAGATCTCCGGCAAGCGCTATGCTCTTGATTCGGCAGAGCAACGCGGCTCGTGCCATTGGATTCGGGACCAGTCTTGCCAGAAGAAGCGAAAGCCGACGCCGATTGCCCGCGCTGTCAGGTCGCCATGGTCGCGAGGACCATGAGAACCGCGATCTGGCAGGGAGACCGCGTGGCGATCGTGGAAGACGTCCCAGCTCTCGTGTGCGGCAACTGCAACGAGCAGTTCTACGACGAGCCAGTCAGCGACGCCCTTCGGCGGCTTGCGGAGGATGGCTTTCCGGCCGACGCCGCGACTTCCGAGATGGTGGTGCCGGTCTTTTCTCTCAAAGAACGAATCCGGGAGCCCAAGCAGATGCCGGAGGACGTGTATCTTGACTGACTCGAAAGCGCTAGCGGGGCTGGTTGTTCCGATCGCCCTGTTCATTGCCGGGTGTAACGGCACGTCTGGACCGACTGAGCAACAATCCGATCAGGCACCGGAGCCCCCTGCCGTAGCCGCGCAACCGGCCTCGCTGGCGGACATATTCCCGGAAGGCTTGGGGCGACCGATGGTGCTGGACAGCTGCGGGGCTTGCCACGCCGCGGCGTGCGCTGCGATCGGCCAGCGGACTCAGGCTCGCTGGGAGAGCCTCAAGCAGGATCACCGCGACAAGCTGTCCGACATGGATGACGCCGACTATGACGTCCTCTTCGCGTACCTGAGCGAGAACTTCAACGATTCCCATCCCGAGCCGGTTGTCCCGCCTCAGTTTCTGGAAGGGGGATGCACGCCGTTCTGATGGCCAACCGGCATGTGAGCCAAGCAGAAACCCGGTCGCAAAGGATCGTTGACAGGTCCCGGATCACGGTGTCGATGGTTGTGCTCGGGTTGGGGGCTTGGATCGCTCCTTCGGCCTGCAATCAGGTTCAGCCCAGTCCGCCGGAGACTAGTTCCGCTGAAGTGGAGGCCGAGGACTGGTCCGCGTTCAACATCAACGATGTCTTTCCCGAAGGAGCCGGGCGGCAGCTGGTGCTAGACAACTGCCAGAGCTGCCATGTGCTGGTGCCGATCCTGGTGCTGCCGCTTGACGATGCAGCTTGGTACCGCAGCAGCCTGGAGCATCGAGAGCGGGTCGAGGGGCTGACAGACACCGAGTTCGAGGCGCTCTACGAGTATCTCGCCTCAAATTTCACTCCCGACAAAGAGCCGCCTAAGCTTCCTCCCGCTCTGTTGGATTCTTGGACGACCTACTAGCGCCCGGACCCCGCACCGGACGGGTGCGGCTCGAGCTGTGCTCAAGTGCAGGGCGGCGGAAGCGATTCATGTCCGCGATCCTACGCGGCAGTCAATGCCGCAGTCGGGCCGTGTCGAACGGCGAGGTGTCTCGCGTTGCCACCATCATTCCGTTGGCTGCGGCAATCGCCGCGATGTAGCCAACGGATGTTGATACTGCGCGCCGAGCAGACTGAGCCTTGGCCATCAGGTCCGCGCACGCCTGTGAAGCCACCAGATCGAAAGGCAAGATCCTGCCCGCGGAAATCGACAGGATCCGCCGCTCCAAACCCTCAGGAAGGCGGCTGCGGAGGCGGCCGAGCGGCCCGACAATCGAGGATCCGACTGTCGGCGGACGATATGCGAAGATGGGCGCGGTTGCGCATAGACAGCGCCGGGAAACGCAGTTTCCCACGATTCCGGGATTCAGAAACAACTGGCTGACGCTGCGCGAATAGGGGTGTAGCGAAACCCGACAGGGCAATGGCATGAAGTTGATCACAAGGATCTATGTTGTTGTGAGCGCAATCCTGGAGGCACGGTCCGGCGTGTCCGCCACGATCCTCAAGGTAGGCGATGAGGCACCCGACTTCACCCTTCCCGGCTCAGACGGGAAGGAGACCACGCTGTCGACGTTCAAGGGCAAACGGAACGTAGTGCTAGCGTTCTTCAAGGAGGCGCTCACCGGCGGTTGAACGCTTGAGATGAAGGGATACCAGGCTGGTATCGAGGCGTTCGCAACCACCGATTCGGTCGTGTTTGGAGTGAGCACCGATTCCCCAGAGACCAACAGGAGATTCGCGGAGTCGCTGCGTCTCGAGTTTGCAATCCTCAGTGATGTGGAAGGCACGGTTTCCAAAAAGTACGACGTTCTGAACGATGAGATGGTGTCCAATCGCACGACGTTCGTCATAGGCAAGGACGGGTTCATCAAGTACATCGAGTGTGGAAGCAGCGCACTGGAGCCGGCAGGAGCCGCGGAGGCTTGCGGCCTCCTCTGAGCCCGGATTTGGTTGTCTGTCCAGCCAACGCGTCGCGCCGGGCAGTCCGCGCCTGAGATTCCTTCCAAGATCCATCGATCAACCCTCACCCTGTAATCCGAATATGCTCAAGGGTTTACTGCTGCAGCCCAACACGACCCGGAACCGGACACGAAGACAATGCGTCGCAGCCTGGCGCTCGGGTTCAATTCGGTTCTGCCGTGTCCACTGCGTTCCAAGCGGCCCGGCAACGACTGGACGCCGAAACCCAACTCTGCGCCCGTAATCGCGGGCAGGTACAGCGTCTCCAGCGCCTGATAGTCGAACCACTCGGCGACCTGAGGATCCGGAACCGTGGGCACCGGTTCCGAAATCACGTTGGTATCTATCAGCATCATTCAAGATCGATCGGTTGGGCCGGAGCCATGTCGCGTTGACCGAAGGCTGCGAACTCTTCATCCGATAACGCTGCGCGCCTGCCGATGGCAGTCAGCAGTGACCCTAGGCGGACCCGCCCTTCCGGCGAGACCGTTTCTTCCAAGATGGCGCGCACCTCGGCTTCGGTGCTGCGGCCGCTCCGGGCCGCCCGCACGCGCAAGGCACGATGCACCTCCTCGGGCAGGTTGCGTACAGTCAGCACGGTCATAGTCAATTACCTATCATGCCTTCGTTGCATGTATCGCACGCTAATGCAGGCCAGCGGGCGATCTGACTCTGCGGTTTCCGATCCAACGCCGGTTCCTGGAGCTAGCTTGCCGAGATCAATCTGCGACTCGCGACCGGACGCGCGTAGCAAAGCTGCCTGAGACAGCGGCCTTGACACCTCAAAACGGAGCGCGAATTCGTGTGCGGCCTGCAGCCCACACGAGCACCGTTCCATCGCAAAGCACTGCAACAGTTCCCATCGATTCCGCAGCTTGAGACGCCGAACTCGCTGACGCTTGCGCTTGCGCCGCGAGCCTGTGGTCGAATCAGAGGGATCGAGTCTTCAAGCGCGCGATACACCGGCTTGGATCACCATCGCTGCCGGCCCCACGCCGGACCCGGTCGCGGACTGCTTTACGCTGGATGTTTATGGCCGACGACAAGGACTATCGCATTGAAATCGACTCGATGGGGGAGGTGCGCGTGCCGCGCGCTGCCCTCTACAAGGCGCAGACACAGCGCGCGGTAGAGAATTTCCCCATCAGCGGGACACGCTTTTCGCGTACCTTCATTCGCGCCTTGGGCCTGGTCAAGTCCGCGGCCGCGGCGGTGAACCACGACTTGGAACTCATGTCTGCAGACATGGCGCAAGCCATCCAAGTGGCCGCGAATGAAGTGGCGGACGGCGAGCACGATGACCAGTTTCCGATCGATATCTTCCAGACCGGCTCGGGCACGTCGACCAACATGAACGCCAACGAGGTCATCGCCACGCTGGCCAGCGCGAAGCTGGGCCAGCCCGTGCATCCGAACGATCACGTCAACATGGGGCAGTCGAGCAATGACGTGATTCCAACAGCCATCCACGTTGCGGCGTACTTGGAGACCTCAGAGGTGACGCTTCCCGGCATGGCTCAGCTGTGCTCGGCCCTTACAGCCAAGGCCGAGTCGCTGGACGACGTGGTCAAGATGGGCCGCACTCATCTGATGGATGCGCTGCCGATCCGACTGAGCCAGGAACTGGGGGGCTGGTCCGAGCAGATCGCACAGGGCCAGCAGAGGGTGCGCGCGGCGCTCTCGCGGATTTCGCCGCTCGCCCTCGGGGGCACGGCGGTTGGCACAGGAGTGAATGCCCACCCGGAATTCGGCCCGAGGGTAGCGAAACGACTATCGGCTCAGACAGGTCTCCCGTTCATCTCCAGCCGCAACTACTTCGTCAGCCTCTCCAGTCAGGACGCAGCGGTAGAGCTGAGCGGACAGTTCAAGACGGCGGCGGTCTCGCTGCTCAAGATCGCCAACGACCTGCGTTGGATGAACAGCGGCCCGATCGCGGGCATCGCCGACATCGCCCTGCCGTCGCTGCAGCCGGGCTCTAGCATCATGCCCGGCAAGGTGAACCCTGTGATACCAGAAGCCGTCGCCATGGTCTGCGCCCAAGTCATCGGCAACGATGCCACGATCACCGTGGCCGGCCAGTCCGGGAACTTCCAGCTCAACGTCATGTTGCCTGTGGTTGCCCACAACCTGCTTGAGAGCGCTCAGCTGCTGGGCAATGCCTCGGCCGTGCTGGCGGAAAAGGCCATCGACGGCTTCGTTGCAAACGAAGGCCGCTCTAGGGAATTGGCGGAGCGCAATCCGATCTTGGTGACTGCACTCAACCCCGTGATCGGTTACGAGAAGGGGGCGGCGGTGGCCAAGCGGGCATATGCCGAAGGCCGACGCGTCAAGGAAGTGGCGGCAGAGGACACCGACCTTAGCAGCGAGGATCTCGACCGGCTCTTGGACCCGCGAGCCATGACAGAGGGCGGGATCGCCGAGTAGCGCCGCTGCTCGCGTCGCATTTCAGGCCTTGCGCAGCGCGAGGACTTCGTCCAGAAATTCTTCTTCGGCATCGACTTCCAGATCGATGCGCAGGGCGTAGGTCGGGATCGGCAGCGTGCCCTCTCCTAGGTTCATGACGTCCTTGGCCGTGGTGAGCAAGGCGTCGGCCCCGGCGGCCTCGGCGGATCGCGCCAGTTCCTCCAAGTCGCGGTGCGAATAGCGGTGATGGTCTCTGTGCACCCGTTCCATCACGATGTCGTATCCCAGCTCCCGACCTTGCCGGAAAAACGCCGAAGCGTTCCCGATCCCGCAAAAGCACGCGACACGCTTGCCCATCAGGCCGCCAACCTGATGCACTCTTCCTGTTCCTACCTCGACTAAGTCCTTCGCTACGGTGCGGGATCGGAAGATCTTCGCGCCGGGGTTGGCCTCGCGGATGGCTTTGTATAGGGCTGTGCACTCGTGCCCGGCATTGCTGCGAGTAATCATCACGATGTCCGCGTCTCGGAGGCTGGATATAGGCTCGCGCAGGCGCCCCAAGGGCAGTGTGTAGCCATTGCCGAACGGCCGTCGGCTGTCTAGCAGCACAATATCGAGGGACCTCTGAAGTTGCATGTGCTGGAATCCGTCGTCGAGTATCAGGTACTCGGAGTCCGCTCGATCCGCAACCATGCGGCCCGCTGCGTGCCGATCCGCGCCCACTGCCACCAAGGTGCTCGGAGCGCTCTCGGCGAACCGACCTGCCAGCATCGCCGGCTCGTCTCCGCACAGACGGGGGTCGACTGCTTCGCCGGCGTACACGAGCCGCGGTTTGTGGCTTTCGTCGCGGCCGTAGCCCCGCGTCAGCACAGCAGCCGGGGCTCCGCGCTCGGCCAGTCTCTCTACCAGCCATGCCACCATGGGCGTCTTGCCCGTGCCGCCCGCTGTCAAGTTGCCGACGGACACGGTCGGAGGCGCAAGCCGCCGGGCCGTCAGCAGGCCTCGGTCATAGGCCCACCGGCGAACTCTTGCGCCGGCAGCCCACGCTGCCGTCGGCAGCGCCAGCCCGAGACGGGCGGCTAGCGATGGCGCGTGTGTCGGCAGGGAACCGCCGTACAGTCGGGCCGCCTCGCGAGCTGTGCGATCCGACGCACCGCGCTTCCGGTCCGCCAGTTCCTTGCCTGCAGAGCCGATTTTCCGACGCCGGGACGGATCGGCCGCCAAGCCCAGCAGTGTCTCGGGCAGTTCCTCGATGTCTAGCACTTGGAGCAGGCCGCCAACTCCCAAGAGGTCGGAAGCGATGTCTCTGAAGTTCTGCATGTGCGGGCCGACGACGACGGCTTTCTCGTGAATGATCGCCTCTAGCACGTTGTGGCCGCCCCAGCCGTTTAGCGAGCCCCCGACGAAGACCAGATCCGCCCTCTCGTACAGCGCCGCTAGCTCCCCCAAGCTGTCCAGCACTAGCACCGCTGCGGCGTCCGAGATCGGAACCGATTCCAGACGAGAGCGCCGGTATACCGGTAGGCCGGCGGCTTGCAGCACTTTGGCTGCCTCGTCGAAGCGATGCGGGTGCCTCGGCGCCACGATGGCAAGCAGGTCAGGCACGGCCTCTGCCAGCGCTCGAAGCGTCGGCACGAGCATCTCTTCCTCGCCCTCGCGGGTGCTTCCAGCGATGAACAGCAGTCGTTGATCGGACTGGCTGAGCGCGGACTCAAGGTCAGCCGGCAGCTCGGCTCGACCCGCGGCGATGTCTATGTCGTACTTGAGGTTACCGCCAACGCGAGTGGTCGAAGGCGCAGCTCCGGCAGCAACGAATCGTGCCCGATCCGCTTCTGATTGCGCCAGTATGAGGCGGGCGCAGCGTAGCACCGGTCCGAATAACAGGCGTGATCTTCGGTATCCTGGTGCGGCTCGGTCCGAGATTCGGCCGTTGACGATCACTACCGGGATACCCCGGCTGTTGGCTTGGAAGAAGTAGTTCGGCCATAGCTCCGTCTCGGCTACCAAGAGCAAGCGCGGTTGGAGTCTGCGGAACGCTCGCGACACGCACCACGGCAGGTCAAGGGGGGCGCGGAAGACGAAGTCCACGAGTCCTGCGAGCTGGGCCTCGGCCAGCTGCCGGCCTGTTGCGGTGCCGGTGCTGACCACGATGGGAACGGTTGGCTGGGCATCCCGCAGGCGGCGTAGCAGGGGCAGGGACGACTGCACTTCGCCAACCGATACCGCGTGAAACCAAATTGGATCGTCGTCTGTCGTACTAGTTTGGACGGGCAGGAAGCCGAGGGCTTCGCCGAGACTGCTCCAGCTGTGTCCCTTGGCCAGACTGCGCACGATCCAGTAGGGAAACGCGAGCGGCGTTAGGAGCGTAATCAGCAGGTTGTATAGAAGGCGGATCAAGCGGCAGCAGACAGATGGGTATTATGGCAGCAAGCATGCGACGCACATTGACCGCGATGGTGGCTCTCGTAGGTATCGCGCTGGGCACGGCGGTGGCCGCGGGCGAATTCCGCGCAAAGACGGCCGACAAGTATCCGGCCAGGCAAAAGCAAGGTGATCTCATCGTTGCCGTCAAGCCGTTCGTCTCGAGCAAGGACCAGCAGAGCGCGTTCGGCAAGGTGCGCCCGTACCAGCACGGGATCATGCCCCTGCTTCTCGTGCTATCCAACACGGGAACCAATATCTACTCGTTGGAGAACATGCAGGTGCGCTTCATCGCCTCCGACCGCCAGAGTTTGGACCCCATCCGGGGGGATGACCTCGCGAGCTTCAATCCAGACGGACACCAGCCAACGCGGAGGAACGTGCCGGGCGTGCCCGGCCTCAGCAAGACGCGGGTCAAGAAGGGTCCGCTGAACAGGCCGCAGATCATCCAGAGTGAGTTCATGGCCCCCATCGTGACTCCCAAGAGCACGGCCAGCGGATTCGTGTACTTCTGGACCGGAACGGAAGCGTCTCTGGCCGGTGCGTCGGCCTATATTTCCGGAATCTACGACATCACGAACGGCCGGGACCTTTTCTACTTCGAGATCCCGCTCAGAAAGGGCAAATAGCGGCGCTCACACGTGGATGCTGTCGGAGTCGACGGCCCAGGCTCTCCAGACCAGTTAGCTGCTTGCGGGCTGAATGCCCGTGTCAGACGGACCCTTCGGCTGTCGAGTAGGGCATCTGGGCAAACCTGCCGGCCTTCGATCATCGGCGCAGTGCTTGCCGGGCATGACTGCTCCTGGCCGGCGGAGACTAGCCCGACACAGCCTTGAGTCCGACACCCACGATCGCCGCTATGCTGGCCCAGAGCAATATGTCGTAGGCGCGGGATGGGCGGAGGGCCTGCGGCAGGCGCCGGTAGCGGAATTGCTGGGCAGCGAAGACCACTTGCAGCAGAAGGACGGCCAAGGCGATACCGCCCAGGCTCACCATGAACAGCGGGGCGCGAACATACAGGAACAGGACCGTCCAGATCAGCGGGAGAGCCCAGGCCAGCGCGCCGATCCACCGCCTTCGCGACTCGGCGTTTGCGTATTCGAGCAGGCCGAACTGTGCGAACGCATCGGTGAACATGCGGGTGCTGGACGCGCATGCCACGAAGAGCGTGGAGTACAGGGCCGTCACCGAGCCAGTCAGGAACAGCCCCATAGCACCAGGTCCGAGCGTTTCGGTATAGATGCCAGACAGGGCTTCGATGATGCCTGGCCCCTCCGGTACCGGCCCGCGTCCGTGGAGCACGGCAGCTCCCAGGACGTAGAACGCAGCTGTAGCGGTGGTGTAGATCAACAGCGAAGCGATTGCGTCCACGTACATCACTCGAATCCATCCACGAGCACGGGCCGCCCATTCGGACGAGCCGTCATTGGCCCCAGCGTGCGCCGCATAGCCCTTTTCGAGGCACCAATAGGGATACGAGATGATCTCGTCTGCACTCACTCCCGTCAGCCCGAACGCTGCTACGGCTACCCCCACAGCCGCCGCGGGCAGTTCGAAAGTAAGGCCCTCCGCCAGCGTCCCCGCGCTAATGCGGTAGGGCGTCCACTGCAGAAGGACAGCGCAGACTACGGTCACGGTCGAGAACATCGCGGTCAGCACGATCGCAGTGCGTTCGACGAAACGGTAGCCGCCACGCCACACGAGCATCGATGTGGTCAGGCCGCAGGCCCATGCCCAAACGCTCGTAGGAGCCCAAGGGAAGGCAAGGTGCAGTGCGAGCGCCACCGCACCTACAATGCCGCCGTACTGGACGAGCTGGATCAGCTTGACGCCAAACCAGACGACCAAAGACCACGAGACGCCGCGCCATCTTGGGCCGGGCAGACGGTTGAAGGAGTGGAGCGTTGTTTCACCCGAACCGATTGCGTGCTTGCCGAACTCCAGCTGCACGACTACCTTGACGGCGCAGCTGACGAAGATGACCCACAAGGCGACGAAGCCGGCCGAGGCTCCGAGGGCGGTAGTCATGATGAGTTCGCCCGAGCCGACGATGTTGGCAGTGAGGATTAGCGACGGGCCGACGTTGCGCAGCGTGCTGAGCAGGCTTCGCGGCGGTTCGCGAACAGGAGAAGAGTCCATGGTGGGCGGTGGCACTGCCCGTACCGGTGCGTTTGGCAGGGGGCTTGGGTTTCTGGGAGTGGATGCCGCGAGTTATCCGAATTCTCGATCCGTCCTATTCGCTCATCCGCTCACATCAAGATATGGCGGCTGCTGGCGAAACCTAACGATTGTATGGGAGTGAGGATCCCGTCGCCGAAGCACCAGGCAAAGGGTGCGCTCGGCTACAGCGGCACTCCAATTGCGACCACCACAATGTGGCGTGGACGAACCAGAATGGAGGACGCGAGCCCCAGACCGCCCGCATGCAGGGTTCCCGAGGAGCGTCGACCGCTCGAAGAAACCGCGGTTCTTTACCCGCTGCATCGTTTCGCGCCCGAGTTTGAAGTCGATTCGGTGGCGGAAGCGACTTCTGATTGGTCCTGAGCAGTTCTTGGCGGATGCGCGTATCGTGAAGATGCAGTGCGCCACGGCGCTCTTGCCGGGCCACTTCGAACGAAATGATCACCCGCAGAGCACTCCTCCGAACCGCGCTGGCCGTTTCCGGCGGCGCTTGGATGGCGAACTACCGGGCCCTTGCCGCTCCCTTCGAGGGGCAGGTAAGGATCACCGCCATCAAGGCGATGCAGCTCGACTTTCAGTTCGACGGCTGCTTGATCAAGATCGAGACCGACGCCGGCCTGGTCGGCTACGGAGAGACCGGGACAAACTCCGCGATGGCCCGCGCGCACATCGATCACTTGGCCCTTCCCGCCGCGTTTGGCGGCGGGCGTCATCCGAACGGACTGGCGCAGTTGATGGGCGCCGACCCGCTGTCCATCGAAAAGCATTTCTACCGCATGACGGCCGTGCAGCATCCTTACACCTCCCTAACAGGCACCGTCAGCGGCATCGACATCGCGCTGTGGGATCTGGCGGGCAAGATTACCGGCCAGCCGCTCTACAAGCTGCTCGGAGGGGCCTTCCGCGACGGCTGCCCGATGTATTCCCACGGCGACCGTCTGCGAGACATGCACGACAAGTCGGCCTGCCGCGATTGGGTCGCCGAGATGAAAGAGCAGCCCGAAGGCTTCGATTTCTTTAAGTTCAATCTTGACCAGGCATTCCAGATCGAAAAGCCCTACCATCCGACGCTACGCTCGGAGGAGCTGCGCAAGACGCATCGAGGCTACGCGAACGTTCGGGAGGCTGCCGGCGACGCATTTGACATTGCTGTGGCCTGCCATGGGGAGTTCGACACGCCGAGCAGCATAGGGATCTGCAGGGCGGTCGAAGACCTCGGGCTGATGTTCGTCGAAGACGCCTTGAACACACGCTACTCCGACGGATGGAAGGAGTTGAAGCGAGCCTCCCGAGTGCCGCTGCTGACGGGCGAGAAGCTCGAGCTGCTGCGCGAGTTTAAACCGTTTCTCGACGCTCAAGCGGTCGACATCATTCACCCCGACATCTCCTTCGCCGGAGGAATCACGGGCTGCCGCAAGATCGCGGACTACGCCGCACTGACCCGGACGCCGGTGGCATTGCACAACGTGGGCACGCTGGTGCGCACCTACGCTTCGGCGCACTTGTCGATGGCAATCCAGAACTTCTATCGTTCGGAGAGTTGGCTCGGCCGGCCCGGCAGGCTGCGAGAGCAGATGACTCAAGGTGAGCCTCCTGCCGTTCGCAACGGACGATTGCGCGTTCCCGAGAAGCCGGGACTGGGGCTCGACATCAACGAGGATTTCTTGCGGCGTCAGAAGCCGGCCGACGAGCCTTGGTGGGGCTAGTGCAGTCGTGCATCCGCCTGGTCAACGGGCTCGACGCCTGGGGCCGCGAAACCAACTCATTCCCATCCGTCACAACGACCCTGTAGGGGCTCTTCTAGCTCCGTAGATTCAACGGCACAAAGGGCCTCGCATTTACCGGTCCAGAGCGCACTATTGAGCCTGGGTAACAGGGATCTGCTGGGGTGAGAGACCGGAAAATCCGCCTCGAAACCCCGGTGATACACTGGGAAGCCTCATGCTCGAAGTGGCCTCCCTAGACGGCTCCCGCGAAGTGTTTGAGCGAGCCTTGGAGTTCGCTCAAGAGCAAGTGCGCTCCACGGCCCAGCGCGATCCCGACTTTTACCCGATGTACACCGAGCAGGGTCGCTGGCGCCACGACAAACCGGCGTGGACCCATTGGTGCGACGGTTTCCTGCCAGGCATGATGTGGATCTTCGCCAAGCGTACTGGCAGCACCGAGTGGATGAAGCTGGCGCAGCGGTACACGGAGCCGCTAGAGCCTCGCAAGATGGATCGCGATGTCCATGACTTAGGCTTCATCTTCTTGTCCACATATCACCGCTGGTACAAGCTCACCGGGAATCCGGATCTCGAAGACATCGTGATTCAGGCCGGTCGTACGCTAGCGCTGCGCTTCAAGGACAAGGGCCGGTACATGTCCTCGTTCATGGGGCCAGAATCGATCTTCATCGACATCATGGCCAATGTGGGGGTCATCTTCTACGCGGCGCTGCGCACCGGCGATCCGCAACTGATGGATGTCGCCATGCAGCACAGCCTCACCAGCGCTCGAGTCTTGGTTCGCGGCGATGGCAGCTCGTCGCACGAGGGCATCTATGACCTGGAGACTGGGGAGTTCTTGCGGCAGTCGACCCAGCAGGGCTGGCGGTCGGACTCTTGCTGGGCGCGCGGCCTGGCGTGGGCGATCTACGGCTTTACCTCGGCCTACAAGTTGGTACGCGATCCACGATTCCTGCAAACGGCCGAGCTTTGCGCCGATTACTTTCTGCAAAACGTCCCGGCCAACGGTGTGACGCCGATGGACTTTGACGCACCAGAAGAGGAGTGGCGGGACGAAACCTCCGCATCGGCGATCACGGCGGCTGGCCTATTTCGGCTCGCGAGGTTGAGCGCGGATCGTTCCAAAGGACTGCTCTACGACCAGGCGGCGCGCCGCATCCTGCTGACGCTCGCGCAGCCGCCGTACTTGGCTTCTCAGACGCCGGGATGGGAGGGCATTCTCAAAGAGGGGATCTACCACCTAAACCTCGGCCTCGGCGTCGGCGAGTCAGTGATGTGGGGAGAATATTTCTTCGTCGAGGCGCTGGATCGAGCGCTCGGTCCCGCATAGAGCCCAGACAGGCACGTGGCCTGGTATCGCTTGCGCCCTGTGCGAAGCGCTGCAGCTTGAAGGAGCGGGGCACGAGACAGGACTCGATGTTTCCGGTAAGTGTGAACACCTCGGAGCGAAGCGACGCAACTGCTCGGATCTTGGGCATGGCCTGATCACAGCGGGTTCCGCCATCGGAGCCCGGGAAACCGGCTGAAATCAGAATCATTCGAGTGAACCTCAGCCTGATGCTCGATCGCCAGGGCGGCAATGTGGGCGTCAGTCACGAGGCTGGCACCAACGCCAGCGCTGTCAAGGATTTCCCGAAGGCGCGCTAAGTGATCGGCGCCGGGGTTGATTGGCGTTACGTGAGGGTGCTGAAACCATTCTCCTAGGTGTGCGATGGCGTCCGCCGAAGAGATGGGCCGCATCAAGACTCTCGGATGTGTCATCAGCCGCAAGAACCCAGTTGCGACGACCCACGGCACACCGACTCTCTCCACACCGTTGACCAAGCCCTCCCACCAACGCTTGGCCGCGTCATGGTGGGGTGCGCCTTGGTTGAAGGCATAGACGAGCAGGTTGATGTCAGGCACAATCACTGTCCACTCTCCGCAGCGAAGTCCTGTGCCTCCAGTTCATCGTTGAGCTGGTTGAGCCTCAGCGGATCGACGCCCGGCACGAGGCGACTGCGGTTGGGGACAACACGATATGTTGGCAGGTCGGGCGCTTGGGATCCTACTGTCATGCCTCGGCGCAGGACATCGTTCACCACCTGCTTGAACGACTTGTCCAACAGGCGGCTCTGCATCCTTAGGAAGTCCGCAACATCGTCGTCAAGCGTTAGAGTCGTTCTCATGTAGACATCATGATGTATGGAGATGTTGATGTCAAGATGCCCGACTAGTATGAGAAGACAACCCGCAACGCATACGTTTCGCAAATTGAGCCAATCGAAACGAACGAGGACGAATGCTTGGAACTGGTGCTCAGTCGCGATCCCCAGGACTCCAACTGGCTTCCGATGACACCGGTAACCGGCACCCTAGCATCACCCAAGCGGGCGGCTGCCGCTGTTCAAGCCTTCAAGCCGTGGAGATCAGTGCTCGGCGTCAGTCACATCGCTTTCGCCCGGTTCAAGCTCCCCTCACACGGCAACAGCATATTAAATTTTATCTTCAACTTGAGGAGGGAGCCCGCAGGCGCTATTCGACACCGGCGTTGTTCGGCCGCCAAGCCGGCATCGAGTTCAGCACCCGCCGCAGCCGGGCCTTGATCTGCAATGCTCCGGGCAGGTGACCGATCTCTGACAAAGGCTCTTTCTCGTCCCAATCGTGGGGAACATCGTAGAACCGACCGTCGTCATACAACTTGAAACGCTTGGTCCGTGCGAATCGGACCCTAGGAAACGGCACGGTCTCCAGCGCTGGGTCGCGATCATAGTGCACAAAGATCGAATCCCGCGGGCTTCCGGCTCCTCCGAGCAGTTGCGGCAAGAAGCTGCGCCCGTCAAAGGGTTCTCCCGCTGGCATCTCCCAGCCAGTCAGGTCGGCGAAGGTGGCGAAGAAGTCGCTGAACTCGATTAGGTCGTCGGACACGAGCCCAGCCGGCACATGCCCTGGCCAGAGGGCGAACATCGGCACGTGCGTGCCGTTGTCCTCGGGATATGCCTTGCCTCCCTTGACAACTCGGTCTCCCAGCATGGACTTGAGGCTGCGGTGGGTGCCGTTGTCGCCTGTGAATAGCACCAGAGTGTCCTCTGCCAGGCCCAGCTCTTCCAAGTGATCGATCAGGCGTCCAACCAAGTGGTCCGCGTACTCGACCATGTCGGCGAAGTAGGCAGGATCGCTTCGAAACTTGGTGTTCTCGTTGATGGTCTCGCTGTGCGGTGTGGCCACGAAGGGAGAATGCGTCAGCACCATCGGGTAGTACAGGAAGAAGGGCTCCTCCTTGTGGCGCTCGATAAAGTCAAGAGCGAAGTCGGAGAACATATCGGGCCCGTAGTCGTCCATCGAAGTGTGGAGGTATTGGCCGTTCTTGATCACCGCCGGATGCCAGAAGCGCGAAGTGCTCTTGGCCCCTGGCGGGCCGACCGCGCCGTATCGTTCCATCTCCTCCGCGGAGAGTTCGAACGGGTATGCCCAGTAGATGTACTCGTCGAATCCGGCCTCTTCCGGGGTCGTGCCGCTCTCGAACGAAGCAGTATCAGGGCCGCCCCACAACTGCCACTTGCCTGTCAGGGCGGTCGCGTATCCGCCGTCTCGCATCAAGTGCGCGAATGTGGTCTGGCCCTTGGGCATGTGCGCGAACCGCACGTAGTTCCGCCAGTTGTACTTCCCGGTCATGATCTTGATCCGAGAAGGCGTGCAGACAGGTTGCGAGTAGCAGTTCGTGAAGCGCATGCCCTCAAGTGCGATGCGCTCGAACACCGGAGTGGAATAGCTCCTGCCGCCATTGGCCGAGATGCATTCGTATCCCATGTCGTCGGCCATGATGAGCACGACATTCGGCTTGGCGAGCAAGGGTACGGTGCTGATAGCGGCAACGATCAAGAGCTTGCGCATGGACCGACCATTCTAGATTGGGTCTTCGCTAACGTTCATCGCTAGACTACTGTTCGACATGTGGTTCCGGTGCGATTTGGACCTTGTTCTGGCGATTACGCTACTGGCTTCTCTCGTTTTCTGTCGCGCGCCAAGCGAATCTCCAAGCCAGTGGCCGGACGGAGCGTGGGCGCGGCATACCATTGACGACTCGTCCTTAGGCGCCGACGGTGTCCGTCTCGCAGATATCAATGGGGATGGCCGCTTGGATATCACCTCCCCGTGGGAGCAGGGCGGGAAGGTCCGCGTCTACCTGAATCCCGGACCCGACGGACTGCGGGATCGCTGGCCCGCTGTCACCGTGGGCGAGGTCGGAGATCCCGAGGATGCTGTATTCGTTGACCTCGATGCCGACGGGAACATGGATGTGGTCAGCTCGTGCGAGGGGAGCACGCGGTCGATCTTCGTGCATTGGAGCCCAGCGGACCGCGACAAGCTGCTGGAGCCAGATGCTTGGACCACCGAGGAACTGCCAGCGGCTAGTGGAGCTGCCAAGTGGATGTTCGCGCTGCCCGCCCAGATTGACGGCAAGCATGGTACCGACTTGATCGCGGGCGCCAAAGGTGAGGGAGCACAGATCGGCTGGTTCGAGGCCCCGCCGGACCCACGGGATCTGGCGGCATGGGAGTTTCACCCGCTTTACGACGCGGGCTGGATCATGACGATCCGGCAGCAAGACGTCGACCTAGACGGCGACCCGGACATCGTGGCCACGGATCGGACCGGCGAGCGGCGCGGCGCGCTGTGGCTCGAGAACCCCGGGCGGGACAGTGCCGTCAGCACCCGATGGGACGAGCACCGCATTGGATCCGTGGGCGACTACGAGGCGATGCACAACGCCGTCGCGGACTTGGACGCCGACGGCTTGGAAGACCTGCTGGTCGCAGTCAAGGGAGAGCCGATTCGGTATCACAGACGGACCCGACGGCAGCCGCCGAGCTGGGAGACACACTTGATCGAGATTCCGGCGGGCGCCGCAGGGGGCAAGGCCGTAAAGGTAGCGGACGTCGACCTAGATGGGCAAGCCGATCTGATCGTGTCGTGCGAGCATGCAACAGACGGGAAGATCGGCGTGTACTGGCTTGATCATGGTGGTGCTCCTACCGGATCACAGTGGATGCCCACTTCGATCAGTGGCCCCGAGGGCTTCATCTACGACTTGCTCCAAATGACGGACCTAGATGGTGACGGGGATCTTGATGTACTCACGCTTGAAGAGAAGGGACCGTATCTCGCGGAGGGATACCAGGGCAGGGAGTTGGGAGTGATCTGGTACGAAAATCCCGCCCGGTGAGGCTGCTCTGGTGCATGGGGGTCGCCGCCTAGCACTAGGTGGGATCGCTTGGCTCGCTGGCTTCGGAATCGCCGTCCGGCCCACCGGACAGGAAGGATCGCATCATCCGTTTGGGCTCGGGCGTTCGGTAGGCATTGGCGAAGAAATCGACACTGGCGTCGATCGCATCTTCAAGGCTGCTGGCATCCCAGTGCTTGAACAGTGCCTTCTGATCGCGAATTGCTGATGCTCCTGCCGCCAGCACCGACGCCAAGCACTGTTCTACTGCAGTGTCCAGATCGCTTAGCGCCACCGGACGTCGGACGAAACCCATTGCGTAGGCATCGTCTGCGCTAATGATGTCGCCTGTGAGCACGAGATCCCGCGCCCTGCCGGCTCCGATGATGCGAGGGAGCAAGGCCGCTTCGATCACAGAGGGAATGCCGACCCTCACCTCGGGCATTCCGAATTTCGCATTCGCCGATGCCACGCGCAGGTCGCAACTTGCCGCGATTTCCATCCCACCTCCGAGGCAGTAGCCGTTGATCCGGGCTATGGTCGGCACTGGGTGCTCTCGCAAGCGAAGGCACAGCTCGTGCAGGGTGGTGATGAACTTCCGAGCGGTGTCCGGCTCGAACCCCGCCATCTCGCGCATGTCTGCCCCGCCGATGAAGGCTCGCTCGCCTTTGCCTGTGAGCACGACGGCTCGGACGGCCTGCTCAGACGCAAGCCGACGCAGGTGCTCGATCAGGAGGCGGACCAGTCCGCTGTCGAGAATGTTCAGTTTGCGCTGGTTGTCGACGCTCAGGAGGACAACCGTTCCGGCTGGGTATTCGCGGCGATCTATGCGAATGGTTGGTCTCGCCATGGCCGTTCCCCTGCCTGATTATCTGAAATGTCCCCGGATCCGCTGAAGACAGCTCTCGTCGCGCCGCTGCGGCCGCTGCGGCGAGGGACCGCCGGCCATCCCTCTGTCTTCGGTACCTGCCTAACAGAAAAGGGGTTGCTGGGAGACGCCAACGTGCCACGCTCTAGGATCTTGTCCAGAAATCTTGCGGGTACAGTACAGCTATACAGATGAAGACCACACTCAGTCTCGATGACAACATCCTACGGGCTGCGAAAGTCCGTGCGGCTGAGACCGGCGAAACGCTAACGCGCTTTATCGAGAATGCCTTGCCGAACCATCTTGAATCCATTTCCTCCCACAGAGCAGATTTTCGAATGAATCTGTTGGTCAAGCGAGGTCGACCCGTCCGTGACGTCACTCTCGATGACAGGAATTCACTCTACGAGAAGATGGAAAATCGCGATTGATCGCCGTTGATACGAATGTACGGGTCTACGGTCACCGGGTGGAACTGCCTCAGCACGAGGCTGCTTCCCGCGTGGTGGCACTCGGCCGGTCGACGCATCAAGGTGGAACGTTTGCAACGCCACAGTCACGCTGAATCAGCCTTCCGCAGCAACGCATCTACAGATGACTACAAGTGCTGAGGGCTCGTACTCACGGCAGTTGGAGGCACCATCGTGAGGTGGGCCTTCGCGCCCGCGGACAAAAATGCTGCAGGGTCCCGCACAACGTTGTGCTGGAAGGCGGGTCGGGGTGCCGAGGCTAACGTTGAATAAGCAAAGACGGATGATAGTTGATAAGCACCAGTCACCGGAATCGATACGCGAGCTGCTCGGCGAAGTGCTGGACCGTGCAGCGTGGTTCCTCGAATCCCTGCCCGAGAGGCGTGTCACTGCGGCTAGTGGGGCGGATGATCTCGCGCGGGCGCTTGGTGAAGCGTTGCCTAGGCGGGGAAAGCCGGCCTCGGAAGTTCTCGCGCAACTCGACGAGATCGGCTCCCAGGGAACGGTAGCGAGCGCCGGCCCTCGCTACTTCGGGTTTGTCACGGGCGGAGCGGTGCCCGCAGCGCTGGCTGCGAACTGGATCGCCGCGGCGTGGGACCAGAATGCGTTCAGCGAGGTGAGTTCGCCGATCAGTGCCGCGGTCGAGTCGATTGCGTTGCGATGGGTCTTGGAACTTTTGGGTCTGCCCGAAACTAGCGGTGCCGCATTTGTGACCGGGGCTACGATGGCGAACTTTGCAGCGCTCGCTGCAGCAAGGCGCTCGGTCCTATTGGCACACGGTTGCGATGTCGACCGGACGGGCCTCCATAGGGCTCCTGAGATCACCCTAGTGGCGGGCGAGCAGGCCCATGCGACCGTCTTCAAGGTGTTCGGCATGCTCGGTCTCGGTCGCGAGCAGGTGATATGGGTGCCGGCTGATGGGCAGGGCCGCATGCGCGCCGACGCTCTCCCCAAGTTCGCCGGGCCCGCAATCGTCTGTACCCAGGTTGGGAACGTAAATTCGGGAGCGTTCGATCCGGTAGGTGCGATTTGCGATGCGGTGAAGCAGGAAGACGTGTGGGTACATGTTGACGGTGCCTTTGGCCTTTGGGCGAGGGCTTCGCGAAAGTTCGGCGCGCCCGCAGAGGGAATCGAGCGAGCGGATTCATGGGCGACTGATGCGCACAAGTGGCTCAATGTGCCCTATGACAGTGGCCTAGCCATCGTGCGCGACGCCGATGCACTTCGCAGTGCGATGTCGTTGGAGGCGGCCTATCTTCCCGAACGTGGGGGGCGTGAGCCGTTCGACTACACTCCCGAATCGAGCCGCCGCGCTCGCGGGCTTGAGGTCTGGGCGGCGATCGCGTCGCTTGGCCGTGATGGCGTGGCAGACCTCGTGGAGCGCTGCTGCCGTCACGCCCAGCGCTTTGCTGAGGGATTGCGAGGGGCTGGCTGCGAGGTCCTGAATGACGTCGTGCTCAACCAGGTGCTTGTTTGCTTCGGTGATGATCGGACCACGTCGGAAGTGATCCGGCGAGTGCAAAGAGACGGAACCTGCTGGTGCGGCGGTACGCGCTGGGGAGGCCGGACGGCGATGCACATCAGTGTCTCGTCGTGGGCGACGACGAGCGACGACATCGAGCGGAGCCTGGCAGCTATTCTCGGCATCGTTCGTGGCGTCAGGGGGGAGTGCGGCTGATCTGCTGTGGCGCCAACATCTTGGGTCGCAGCGCGGCTGTCCGGGCTCGAAAGCGGCTGTCCGCGCGATCGCGGCTCGCAGCGAAGCGAGCCGACTCGAACAAGCCAGTTAGACGCCTGTTTCGGGCGACCTTTCCGCCCAACCGGTGCGACGAGAAGGATGGAATCGAGGTAGCGTTGCCCGCCCAGGGCACGCGCGCTCGCGGGCTTGCGTGTGGTAGCGTGAGCGCGTGTCACCCGCACTGAAATCTCGCGCAGTCATTCTGGCGAGCCTCGCGCTCGCCTGGATCGTCGGCTCGGGAGTGTTGCCCAGCCAGACGCCCGAATTGAGTTGGTACAAGGGCAATCTCCACACGCATACCATCAACAGCGATGGCGACAGTTCGCCGGATACGGTGGCTCGTTGGTATAAGGAGCATCGCTACCACTTCTTGGCGCTGACGGACCACAACTACCTGACCGATCCGCAGGGCTTGAGTTCCCTATTCGGTGCCAGCGAGCGCTTTCTCTTGATCACCGGTGAAGAGGTGACAACGAGCTTTCGTGACGCCCCGGTTCACGTTAACGCCTTCCGCCTTTCCGAGACGATTCAACCTGCCTCGGGCCAGAGCGTTCAGGGAACTGTGCAGGCGAACGTGGATCGCATCTTGGCCTCCGGTTCGATTCCGTCACTGAACCATCCCTTCTACCGCTGGGCCATCGACGCGGAAGTGTTCCGCGCGGTGGAGCGCCTGAAGCTCTTCGAGGTCTTCAATGGCATCCCCGACACCAATGACGAGTGGGGGCTCGAGGAAGTGTGGGACGGCGCGCTCAGCGCTGGCCGCGAGATCTATGGAATAGCCGTGGACGACGCCCACGAATTCAAGCAGTTCGGGCCAGATCGATCCAACCCTGGCCGCGGCTGGATCGAAGTGAGCGCCGCCGAACTTACTCAAGAGGCCATCCTAGATGCGGTCGAGCGCGGCGACTTCTACGCGTCCACTGGGATCAAGCTAGCGGAACTGACCCGCAGTGAGCGTGTGATCGATCTGCGCATTGAGCCCACCGGCGACGAAAAGTACTTGACGCGCTTCATTGGCCGTGACGGTGAGGAACTTGATCGAGTCGTCGGCCTGCGAGCAGCCTACCGTCTCAAGTCAGGAGATGGCTATGTCCGAGCATCGATTCGAGACTCTGCCGGACGTCGCGCCTGGGTCCAGCCGATCTTCGCACCATAGGCGGTTCGCTCGATCCCATTTGTAGTTCGCGACTGCCCGAATTTCGAGAGCACGGATTGGTCTAGCGCTCGCTCTTACAGCGTGCGCTGCGCTCAGTCCCGCATCCCGCCGAGCGACTGTAACTGCTGTTTTGCACAGTCTTTACCAAGTCGATGGGATTCCTGTCACCTGCGTGGCCAACTGGTTCGCCTAGTAGATCAGAATGGAGCAGTGTCATGGCTAAGCCACAGGCAGTAGTGGATCTTCGCAAGCGCGCCGTCGAGGGGGCTCAAGCACTCGAGGCAGCTCTGGGTCCGGAACTGGTTGCCGACCGCAAGCCCACGCCTCCGCCATTCTCCAAGGGGGTTGTCGCCGCGCTTGTCGCCGCCGGCATCGTCTTGGGGCTGTTCGTGTACCAGGCCTTGCAGAGCCAAGCGCGTCCTGCCAGCCGTTCCGGGCCCGTCGAGGTCGCGACGGCCGTCGTGGAATCCAAGAGGTTCGAGGCGTCGATTCGGGCCGGCGGTACTCTCGGGGCCACGAACTTCGCCGTGATTCGCGCACCACGCATGCGAGGCGCCAGGGATCGTGGCGGAGGCGGCGGAGGCGGTGGAGGTGGCGGAGGCGCTGGCGGTTCCAGCCTCACCATCGAATCCCTGGCCGAGCCGGGATCGATTGTCCAAGCAGGCGATGTCGTGGCCGTGTTCGAGTCCAAGCGCACCGCGGACATGCTGGACAACTACAACTCCATGCTGGCGCAGACCCGCAGGCGTTCCGCGAGTCGAATCTCATCCCTGCTGATCGACGCCGCCAACGTAGAGCAGGACCACCGCAAGGCTTTGGCTGATGCAGACAAGTCCAAGCTTGAACTGGGCACCGCCGAAGTCAGGTCAAAGATCCAAGCCGAGATCCTCGCGTTGCAGGCTCAGCAAGACGAGGCTTCGGCCAAGCAGCTCACCGAAGAGGTGCGCTTGAGCCGGATCGCCAACACTGCTGAGAGGCGCGTGTACGAGATCGACATAGAAAAGGACGAGCGGCGGTTAGCTAGGACCATGCAGGACATGGAGAAGATGCGCTTGCGCACGCCTGTCTCCGGCCTTGTGGTCGTCGAAACGATGTTTCAGCGCGATGGATTTTCTCAGGCCTCGGCCGGCGACACCGTGAATCCCGGCTCTACCTTCTTGCGGATCGTGGACCTCTCCAAGATGGCCGTGTACGCCGACATCAACCAAGTCGACGCACAGCTCGTGGAGATCGGATCTTCGGCGACAATCCATCTGGATGCCTATCCTGACGCAGCCTTCGAGGGGCGCGTTGCTGCGATCGGAGCGGTCGCTTCCGCCGGACAGTCGGCCGGCGGTGGCGGCAGGGGCGGGCGTGGCGGTTCGCGGGGCGGTTCGTCCGGCCAGTGGGTTCGGCAGGTTCCGATCCGGATCGAAGTCCTAAGCCAGGACGAGCGCATCAAGCCCGATTTGTCGGCCAGCGCTGACATCCTGCTGGCGGCCGAGGCTCAGGCCTTGGTCGTCCCGCGCTCGGCACTGGGAGAGATCGAAGGCAAGGATGCCGTATGGGTTCAGGATGGCGGCAAGTTCATCGCGCGAGAAGTCCGGGTCGGCCAACTTAGCGACACTGAGGCCACCATCCGATCGGGCCTGGATGCCGGCGAAGTGATCGCGGTGCAACCGGTGCGGGACCCAGGCCTGCCGCTCGCGGCGCGGTGACCGGCGCAGATCGTTCGAGCGGTTGCGCTGGCCGGCTCAGAGCCCGGTCAAGGTGTTCTGGATGCGCTCGACCTGTGATTCGTAGTCGCTGAGCTTCTGCCGCAGCGAGCTCACGACGTGCTCGGGAGCTTTCTCGACGAAGCTCCGGTTGCCTAGGCGACCTCTCGCGGCGGTTTCCGCCTTGACAAGAGTGGCGAGTTGTTTCTCCAGCTTGCTGCGGAGTGCGACGCGCCGCTCCTCCGGAAGCCGTACGGCCAAGTCGAAGTCGGCCGTGTGTCCTAGCGCTTGTCCGGCTCCGGCCGCGCCCAAGCGGGCCGTGGCCTGTAGGCTGGCCAGTCGACGCAGGGCCTCCTGCTCGCCTCGCACCACGTCGATCGTGATTTCATCCTCGCTGAACACCGTGCCGTGCAGGGCCTCCCGCGGCGGAAGGTTCAGCTCTGCCCTTAGGTTTCGAGCCGTAGTGACTAGGGCCTGAAGGATTTCAACACGCCGCTCCGCAGCCAGATCTGCATCGCCTTCAGCTGATTGCGGATAGTCCGTGAGGGCGATGGACTGGAGCCGTCCGGGCGTGTTGGCGGCCAGCCGCTGCCACAGGTCTTCGGTAATGAACGGCATGATTGGATGCAGCAGCCGTAGCGAGCGCTCGGTGGCGGCGAGCATGTTCTTCCAGCCGTTGGTCAAGCCGCTGCCGTCCTCGAACGAGAGTTTCTTGAGCTCGATGTACCAGTCGCAAAACTCGTGCCAGAAAAAGTGGTACAGCGTGCTCGCGACTTCGTGGTAGCGAAAGCTTTCGATCTGTTCGTTGGCTTGGGCAGCCACGGTATGCAATCGCGAGAAGATCCATCGATCGGCGAGAGACACCTCTCCAGTCCGCTCGTCCGGGAGCGGGCGGTAATCGGCCAAGCTTACGGGCGTCCACACGCCAGCACCGGCCTTCTCCAGGCTCATGCCGACGAAGCGCAATGCGTTCCAAATCTTGTTCGCGAAGGTGCGGTAGCCCGCGATGCGCTCTTCCTTGAGCACGACGTCCGAACCCTGTCCGGCCGAGGCCACCAGCGCGAATCGAACAGCGTCGGTGCCGTAGCGCTCGGTCATCTCGATCGGGTCGATCACGTTGCCCTTGGTCTTGGACATCTTCTGCTTGTCTGCATCGCGTACGAGGCCGTGAATGAAGACCTTGCGGAAGGGCACCTCGTCGGTCATCGCGATGCCGAGCATCATCATCCGCGCCACCCAGAAGAAGAGGATGTCAAAGCCCGTGTTGAGCAGCGCGGTGGGGTAGAAAGCCTTTAGGTCGTCGGTCTTGTCGGGCCAGCCCATCGTCGAAAACGGCCAAAGCCCGGAACTGAACCAGGTGTCCAGCACATCCGTCTCCTGGTGCGTTACGCGCAGCCCGCGCCGCGCGGCCTCGGCCCGCGCCTCGTCCTCATCGCGGGCCACGACGAACGAGCCGTCTTCGAGGTGCCAAGCCGGGATCCGGTGGCCCCACCAGAGCTGCCGCGAGATGCACCAGTCACGGATGTTGCGCATCCATTCGAAGTAGTTGCGCTGCCACTGGTCCGGCAGGATCTCGGTGCGACCTTCTTCCACGGCCCGGATCGCGGCATCTGCCAGCGTCTTGGTGCGGACGAACCACTGCGTCGAGACCCGCGGCTCCACAGCCAGGCCGGATCGCTGGCTGCGCCCGATGTTATTGGTGTACTCCTCGATCTTGTCGATCAGTCCCGATTCCGTGAGATCCTCCACGATCTGCTCGCGGGCTTCGTAGCGGTCCAGTCCCTCGTAAGCGCCGCCATTGGCATTGATCTTGGCCTCTTCGTCCAGAACGGTGATGCATTCCAGCCCGTGTCTCTGGCCCGCAGCGAAGTCGTTGGGGTCATGCGCGGGCGTGACCTTGACAATTCCGGTACCGAATTCCGGGTCCACGAAGTCGTCGCAGATGACCGGGAGGCTGCGGCCCACCAGCGGCAGCTGGACGGTCCGTCCGTGCAGCTGCCGGTAGCGCTCGTCGTCGGGGTGCACCGCCACGGCTGTGTCGCCGAGCATGGTCTCCGGACGGGTCGTGGCGACCACGACGAAATCCCCGTCTGACCCCTCGACGGGATAGCGGAGGTGCCACAGAGAACCTTCCTGGGTCTCGTACTCGACTTCTAGGTCGGAGATCGCGGTGAGTGTGCCCGGATCCCAATTGACCATGTACTCGCCGCGGTAGATGAGGCCGCGCTCGTAAAGGCGGACAAAGCACTCGGCCACCGCTCGCGACAGCCCGGGGTCCATCGTGAACCGCTCCCTGGTCCAGTCGCAGCTTGCGCCGACTCGCTTGAGCTGTCCCACGATCTTGCCGCCGTAGGTCTCCTTCCAGTTCCATACGTGCTCTAGGAACTTCTCGCGCCCGAGATCCCGGCGGTCGATGCCGTCTTTGGCCAGATGGCGCTCGACCAGCATCTGCGTAGCGATACCGGCGTGATCGGTGCCCGGCAGCCAGAGAACGTTGCGCCCGCGCATCCGCTGCCAGCGCATCGTGATGTCGACCTGAGAGGTCTCGAACATGTGCCCCATGTGCAGCGCGCCGGTGACGTTGGGCGGCGGGATCACCAGCGAGAACACGGGTCTCGACGAGGCGGCGTCAGCTTTGAACAGACCCTCACTGACCCACCACTCGGCCCACGCTGGTTCAATCTGCGAGGGATCGTAGGCTTTGTCTAATTGCATGAAGTCGAGGGCGGATAGCTAGACCCACTGTACAACACGCACCGGACCCGCCTGCTCGGCAGCAGGTGGCCTCAACGCCCGCATTCGGAGACTGCTTGCGCGCTGGTTTCGGGCAGCATGTCTGGGCCCGATCGAACGTTGCTTGGGAGCACGAACTGGGTCGGCATGCGTGGACAGGATTGGTCCGACGGCACCGGGATGGCAGGCCTGTCACTGTCCGGTCCAGTACAGGGCTCGCTCGGCGATTCCGGCCGTGATCGGGCCCAAAGCTCATGCTCCTCGCACACGGGACTGGCGAGGCTGGATCGTACGAGAGTGCCGATGGCAAGCATTCCTCGGCAACCGGTTCTCCGCACGAGCACGCGATTTCGCGGTGGATTCCCATATCATGTAGGAACATGCCCCGCCCGATGGACGTGTACGAGGAGCTGGTGGAGCTCCGGCGCTCCGGCGAGAAGTGCGCAGTCGCGACGATCGTCGAGGTCGCCGGCTCAATCCCGAGCTTTCAGAGCGCCAAAATGCTGATCCGCCAGGACGGTACTATGGTGGGCACCATTGGAGGCGGCTGCACCGAGGCCGAGGTTTGGCAGGCGGCACGCGATGTCATCGAGACCGAGCAGCCGCGCATGCTGCAGTTCAACCTTGGCCAAGAAGCGGCCTACGACAATGGTTTGATCTGCGGCGGGCAGCTCAACGTATACGTGGAACCAGTCTTGCCAATGGCCAAAGCACTGATATTCGGCGCAGGCCACATTTCCAAGAGCCTGTCCAAGGTGGCCACGCTGGCGGGATTCGCCACCACCGTCATCGACAACCGCGACAGCTACGCCAACCGCGAGCGGTTTCCGGAGGCGGCCGAGGTGATCGCCGCCGAGTACGAGGACGTCTTCCCGAGGTTGCCCTGCAACGATGCAACCTACGCGATCATCGTCACTCGCGGACACAAGGACGACATGCGCGTACTTCGCTGGGCGGCCGCCCAGCCGTTGCGCTACATCGGCATGATCGGATCGAAGCGGAAGACGATTGAGGTCGCCAAGCACTTACTCGCTGAGGGAGTCGAGCTTGAGAAACTCTCTCGGATCCACGCGCCGATGGGTCTCGATATCGGGGCCGTCACGCCCGAGGAAATCGCTGTTGCCGTCGTAGCCGAAATGATTCGCAGGCGCCGCAACTCGCAGGACGAATGGACTCCGCTGTCGAAGTCGATCTTCGCTGAGGGCGTGCCGCGGGCACTTACGGCGGCAGGCGTCGCCGATGCAGGGTCGGTGTCTGAGGCGGAAGCTCTAGCCGAGACGCGGTGAGCACGGCGGGCTTGATCCTAGCCGCCGGTCGCTCCTCCCGGATGGGCAGCGACAAGGCGCTCCTTGACTATAGAGGATGCCCCTTCCTCAGCCACTTGGCATACCTGCTGCTGCCGCGGGTCGATTCGCTAGTCGTCGTCTTGGGGCATAACGAACAGCGCATTCGGGAGGTGCTGCCAGCCTCGCCGCGCATCCAGGTAGCGGTCAACCGCGACTACGAGCTGGGAATGCTGACGTCCTTGCAGTGCGGGCTGGCGCAGATCGGGCAGGAGGTGGACGCGGTGCTATGGATGCTGGTGGACCATCCGGCAGTGCGCGGCCGCACCCTCGACAGATTGCTCGCCGCCGCCGCAGATGCCCGCGCTCCGCTGGTGATTCCCCGGCATGGAGGCGAGCGTGGCCATCCGGTTGTGCTGTCCAAGCGAGTGGTGGGAGATCTGCTGGACCTCGATCCCAGCTGCAGCCCGCAAGACGTCGTGCGCGGCTACTATCGCGAAGCGCACTTCCTTGACACCGATGACAAGGGTGTTGTGCTGGATATTGACCGTCCGGAGGACTATCGCGGGCTCGCCGCGCCCGCGCAGGCCCAATAGGCCGGTTCTGGACTCCGCGAGTCCTCAGCCCCTCACGCGCGTCGGCAGCTGGGTGGGAGGCCGGGAACCCTCCCAGCCTTCTCGCAGCATGTGGGCAAGGCCGTTCAACAGAGACACGTGTTCCGGCCGGTTGGCGATATTGCGCAGCTCGTTGCGTGAGTTCTTGTAGTCGTAGAGTTCGACGGTGCTGTACGGGCTGTCGATCCCGGACCACTCGGTGTAGCGGTAACGCTCGGTGCGCATGGAATAACCCATCCCGGGACCCACCCCCGGAATGATGCGGGGGTACTGGCTGAACACCGCTCTCTTCCACAGGCGCTTCGGATCGTCGAAGATACCCCGCCAGCTGGATCCCTCCATGTTCGGGGCTAGGGGAACGTCGCAAATCGCGCACAGGGAAGGGAACAGGTCGACCGACTCGACGAGCGCCTCGGTCTTGCGCCCCGCGTTGCGCTGGCGCGGTGCCCGCACGACCAAGGCGGTGTGGGTGGCGGCTTCGTAGTTCGAGTGCTTGTTCCAGAGGCCTAGTTCGCCCAGGTGCGAGCCGCTAACCCCTGCGATCGCAACCGCCGTGCGGTCTGCGATCCCGTGACGGTCGAGGGCGTCGAGCAGCACGCCGATCTGGGAATCCGTGAAGGTCAGACATGCACGGTACGCCCGAATCAGCTCGCGCGCCTTGGGTATGGGGATTGGCCCTTCGGCAGGGATATCGTCGTATTTGCGGATCTCCTCTGAACCGTGGAGCGCGAATGTGGGTGCATCGCGGGGCGGGTCGGGGTCTTTTGGGATGTCCGACCTCCCCGTGGGATAGAGCTTGAAGAAGGGCTCCGGCGCGATCATCGGCAGGCTGGGCCCGCGCAAGCCAACTGCGATGAAGAATGGGCGGTCCTTCAGTTGCGCGATTGCTTTCGCGGCCTCCGCGGCTATCTGTCCGTCGGGAAGCTGAGACGCGTCGGCCGAGGATTCCCGCCAGCTGCTGGAGGTTGTCGCCTCTGCGACTGTGCCGGGCTCTCCTTCCGAGATGCGCCAACCGCTGCGCTGCAGCCGCCTCCAATTCGCCTCCGACTGAGCGTCGTTCTCGTCGCTGTGCCAGGCAGGCCCGCCCGGATTCCACGGTGCAATGCTCCAAGACCGTCGGTCGTCAAGCGCGGGAGATTCGAAAACCTTGCCGAACGCGGTCGTCTCGTAGCCGTGCTCGCGGAACTGCGCGGGCAGGGTCATTGCGTTGGGCCGATAGGCTCGGAAATGGATCCGTTGGCCGTAGACTCGGGTCGTGTCGGGCCGCAGGCCCGTCAACAGGGTTGTCCTAGAGGGGCTGCTGGCCGCTTGCTGGCAGTAGCTTCGCAAGAACACCATGCCGCGGGACGCCAAGCGGTCGATTTGCGGCGTCTGGACGCGGGGATTGCCATAGCAACCCAGTTCCGGCCGCAAGTCGTCTACCAGCACCAACAACACGTTGAGCCTCGGCTGCGGCTCCACGGTCTGCTGAGCCGATCCGGCGGCTGCAGCCGCGAGCCCGGACAGTGACGCTCCGCCAGAGCATAGGAACTCGCGGCGGGAGGTGTGCAAGCGATGGTTCACGGCGGAAAGCGGTTTGGAAGGTCGGCCGCTCAGGCGTGCAAGCCCCCAGCGTCCCGCGAATGCTGCGCGGAGGGCCGGGAAGGGCGTTTCACTCTTGCCCGGCTCAGGCCACGTGGGCGTCGAGCCTGTCCGCCACCCGAGCCTCGGGGACAGCCCCGACGATCTGCTCGACAGGCTGGCCCGCCTTGAACAGCAGCATGGTCGGGATGCCGCGCACGTTAAAGCGCTGCGCGGCACTCGGGTTCAGGTCGACGTCAAGCTTGCCGATCTTGACCTTGCCGGCGTACTTTTCGGCCAGCGAGTCGATGACCGGGGCCATTTGCCGGCACGGGCCGCACCAAGTTGCCCAGAAGTCGACCAAGACGGGTTGCTCGGAATTCAGGACCTCGGAGTCGAAGTCCGAATCGGTAAACGTGAGTGTGTGGGAACCAGCCATCAAGAACCTCCAGTGAATTGAAATCTCAGCGTAGCAGACTCAAATCTCGGTGCCCTCAGCGATCCAGATCTGCCTTCCAGTCGTGCAGCAGCGATAACGCCTCGAACGGGCTGACGCGGTCGACGTCTAAGGAGCGGAACTCGGCCATGACACTGTCCTCCGCCGAAACGGCTTTCGGGGTGTCAGCCGGAGGCGGGGAATCGCGCGGCGCGCTGTCGAACTGCTCGTGGTGGGCCAGCACTTCGCCGGCGCGGACCACGACGTCCGGCGGCAGCCCTGCCAGCCGGGCGACTTCGATGCCGTAGCTGCGATCCGCCTTTCCCGCTTCGATCTTGTGGAAGAAAACCAGCTGCTCGCCGGATTGCTTGGCCGACACGTGCAGGTTGAAGACGCCCTTGCGGGCCTTGGGCAAGGCAGTGAGCTCGTGGTAGTGCGTGGCGAAGAGGGTCTTCGCGCGAACCCTGCCGAGGATATACTCGGCGACCGCCCAGGCGATTGCCAGACCGTCGTAGGTCGAGGTCCCTCGGCCGATCTCGTCCAGCAGGACCAGGCTGCGCTCCGTCGCAGTGTTGAGGATCTGGGCCGTCTCCGTCATCTCGACCATGAAGGTGGAACGCCCCTGCGCAAGGTTGTCGCTGGCACCGATACGCGTGAAGATGCGGTCGATCAGCGGCAGCACAGCGGACCTCGCGGGCACGAACGAGCCGCTTTGGGCCATCACCGCGATTAGCGCGGTCTGCCGCAGATAGGTCGACTTGCCGCCCATGTTGGGTCCGGTTATCAGGGCGACGAGACGCTCGTCGCTGTCAAGATGCACGTCGTTCTCGATGAATCCCTCGCCGCGCTCTTCCTCCAGCACGCGCTCGACCACCGGGTGCCGCCCGCCCTTGATCTGGATCTCGCCGCCCGGGGTGAAGCGGGGCCGGGAATAGTTTCTCTCGACCGCGACCTCGGCCAAGCCGCGCAGCACGTCGATCTCTGCGATCGCCGCCGCGCTCGTTCGAATCCTCCCGGCCTGGTCGGCCACGTCAGCCACGAGCGCCTGAAAGATCGCGGCCTCCCTTGCGGCAATGCTCGTCTCGGCAGCGAGCACCTTGGCCTCGAGTTCCTTCAACTCGGCCGTCGCGAATCGCTCGCCGTTGACGAGCGTTTGCTTGCGCTCGTAACGCTCCGGAACCTTGGATAGGTTCGGCTTTGAGACCTCGATGAAGAATCCGAAGACGTTATTAAACTTTACCTTTAACGAATCGATTCCCGTGGCGCGTCGCTCGCGCTGCTCCAGGCCTGCGATAAAGGTCCGGCTGTCGCGCTGGATGGCGCGTAGTTCGTCGAGTTGGGCATCGAATCCCTCGGCGACTGCATTGCCCTCGCCCACCGAAAGCGACGGCTGCTCGGCGATCGTAGCCGAGATCTGCGCGGCCACGTCCGCAAGCTCGTCCATGCGCTCGAGCAGGGCGGCTAGCCTGCGCGCCGAAAGTTGCGCGGTGAACTGTCGCAGCTGCGGGATACGCTTCAGCGACGTGCCAAGATTGTACAGATCGCGCGGGTTGGCCGAGCCGAGCGTGACGCGTGCCACCAAGCGCTCGATGTCGTGGAGTTGATTGAGCTCCGACTGCAGCTCGCTGCGGACGATGGTGTCGCCACAGAGGCTCTCCACCGCCTCTAGGCGCTGCTCGATCTCTTCCAGGTCGAGGCTGGGTCGCGAGAGCCAGGTGCGCTGCAGCCTAGCCCCCATCGGGGTGGCGGTCCGGTCGAGCGTGAACAGCAGGGTCGTGCGGACCTGTTGGTAGAGCGAGTCGAACAGCTCCAGGTGGCGCACGGTGACCGGGTCGAGAACCATCCAATCCGCCTGCTGGACGTACTTCGGCCGTTCCAAGTGCGCCAGTGCCGAGCGCTGGGTGTCCTTGAGGTAGTGCAGCAGGGCCCCGGCGGTTGCGACGGCGAGCGGGTGGCCGGAGATCCCGAGCCCGTCGAGGCTGTGCAAGCCGTACATGTCCAGCAGCTGGCGTTGGGCGTAGTCGTGGTCGAACACCCACGGATCGACGCCTGTGACGGTATAGCGCTGCTCGCGGCGGTCGCCATCGAATCGCAGGCCGAGGTCGGGCTCCGACTCGGCACGAAGGAGTTCCTTCACGCCAAGGGATTGGAGCATGTCCTGGACTTCGGCCGGGCCTAGCTCGGTCGCCCGGAATTCGCCGGTCGAGACGTCCACGTAGGCGAGTCCGGACACCGAACCGTTCGAATGAACCGCCGCCAAGTAGTTGTTCTCGCTGGCATTTAGCAGGTTTAGGTCGCTTGTTGTCCCCGGAGAGAGCACCCTGACGACCTCGCGCTTGACCAGCTTGCGCGCCTGCTTGGGGTCCTCGACTTGGTCGCAGATGGCGATCCGGTGTCCCTTCTTCAGCAGCTTGGCCAGGTAACCGTCGACCGAATGGGCGGGCACGCCGCACATCGGGATCGGATTTCCCGTGCGGTCCCGCCGCTTGGTCAGGGTGATCTCCAGATCTTTCGAGGCCCTGATCGCGTCGTCGTAGAAGAGCTCGAAGAAGTCGCCGAGCCGGAAGAAGAGCAAGCAGCCCGGATGCTCCTGCTTGGCGGCGAAGTATTGCCGCATCACAGGGGTGGTAGACAAGTGTTGGGCCATCCGGGAGGTGTTTGCGACCCTTCGAGTATAGCGCCACGTGCGGCGCAAGAACTGGCCCCTTCCCCTTGCGAGCGGCCTTGCGTTCTAATGAAATCATGCCTCGAGATTTCGGCTCTCCGCCCATGATCGATCCCGGCGGCACACGCCTTGCGGGGCCGCGGGCCTGTTCGCTGGCCGTGATGGCGTTGTCTGTGGCAGCCCTGATTTCCTGCGGCACGGCGGGAGAACCGGCCGCAGCCTCGGAAGCCGGCATCCAAGGGCTATGGGAGGTCACGTCGGTGCGCAACCTGACCAAGGGCGAGGACCAGCCCCACAGGCGCGAGTACCACCAGTTCGGCGACACGCACCAGATGGTGATCCTGGCGGGCGAGGACCGGCCCAAGCTGACTAAGTCCCTGAGCGACATGACGCCGGAGGAGTTCCAGAGCCAGCAGCCGCTCGGGGCCGGCCTCTACCGTTACGAATGGGACGGTCAGAAGAAGGTCGTGCGTACAAATGTCGTGGCGCTGTCGGCCTATTACGAGGGTCGCTCGTTTCCCGGAGAGCTGGTGCTCTCGGGAGACACGCTCGTGCTCCGCGACAGCCATTCGGCCGATGGCGACGAGCGCGAGTGGACGATGAGGCGGGTCAAGTGAAGCGCCTGCAAGACGGCGACTGCGGCCTCGGCCGCCACCGTGTGATTTGGACGACCGCCCGCGCTCGCCGCTCCTCTGCGGCACTGTGGCTGGCATTGGCGAGCCTGGCGGTGACAGGAACGATCGCGCCCGAGCTCTGCGGGCAGTCCGATGCGACCCTGCAGGGAACAGTCACCGATCCGCAGGGTCGGGTGGTTCCGCGTGCGGAAGTCACTGTGACCCACAGCGGCACGGGCGTTTCGCGCGAGGTCACCACCACTGGCGACGGGCGCTACGCCATCGCGGCTCTGCAGCCGGGCAGCTATTCGGTCACCGTTTCCCGGCGCGGGTTCCGGCTGGTCGAGGCCGTGGGGATTCTGCTCACCAGCGGCCGAATCGCCGAATACGACGTGCGCCTGGAACTGGGCATGACCCAGGATGCCATTGAAGTGGAGGGCAATCTCTCCTTGGTCTCCACGAATGCCGCGGACTGGGGCGGGCTCGTGCCGGAACGCAATCTGCGCGACCTGCCGCTGAACGGTCGCGACCTGTTTGAACTCTCGGTGCTAGAGCCCGGCGCCACGCTGCCCGCTTCGGCGCGGGTCGGGCTGGCGCAAGGCATCGGGCGACAGATCTCGGTGCTCGGCTCGCGCCCGAACCAGAACAGCTTCCAGCTAGACGGGGTCTACGTCAACGACGCCGCTTCTGCGGCGCCCGCCAGCGCCACCGGTAACGTGCTCGGGCTGGAGATGGTCCAAGAGGTCCATTTGGTGACGAGCCCTTACAGCGCCGAGTACGGCCGCACCGCAGGCGGGGTGTTCACGGCGGTGTCCCGGTCGGGAGAGAACCGTTTTCACGGCAGCGCCTACGAATACCTGCGCAACAACTCGTTGGACGCGCGGAATTTCTTCGATTCCCCTGCCGCCGGGGCCCCTCCGCTGCGGCGCAACCACTTCGGGGCACTGCTGGGCGGGCCGGTGGTGCGGGACCGGGCGTTCTTCCTGCTCAACTACGAGAGCTTGCGCGAGCGCCGGGCCAGGACGGCTCGCCCGGCCGTGCCCACGCCAGAGGCTCGCCTCGGCCACCTGCCGGGCGAGGACATTCCCGTAGCCGCCGAAGTGCGTCCCTACTTGGACCTGTACCCGCTGCCCAATGGGCGCGACTTCGGGGATGGCACGGCCGCTTCCATCCGCCAGTTGAACGATCGCGTCGACGAGACCTACCTGTCGGGAAAGTTGGACCTGGTCCTCGATTCGGCGACGCAGCTGGCTGCACGCTACACGTTCGACGATGCCGCGGCCCGCACGCCGGACCCGATGGACCTGTGGGTGTTCGGGCTCGACTCGCGCGACAACTTCCTGCACACCCAGCTCAAGCGGGTCCATTCTCCCGTGATGCTGTCGACTTGGCGGGCGGCCTTCAGCCGGGTCGACAACTTTGAGAACAGTTCCACCTCTGTGGCGCCCTCGCTCGCGTTCGTCGACGGCCAGCCGATGGGCTCGATCACGGTGAACGGGCTGAGCAACATGGGCGGCTTCCAAGCCCGCGCCCGGCCGCGCCGCTTCATCCTCGAGAGCTACCAGTTCGGGGCTTCTCTCGTGCGCACGACGGGCAAGAGCACCTTGCGGATGGGAGCGGGCTACGACCGCGTACACTTCGACCAGCGCTCCGATCTCAGTGCGGTTGGCTCGTACACGTTCGACTCGCTGGCCCTGCTGCTGCAGGCCCGCCCTCGCATCGCCGAGGTGATGCAGCCCGGCTCCGACACCGTCCGGAACTGGCGCTACAACCAGTACTTCGGCTATCTCCAGCACGAGTTCAGGGTCTTCGACATCTTCAGCGTCAGCATGGGCGTGCGCTACGAATCGGTCTCGACGCCGACCGAGGTCAACGGCAAGATCGCCGTGCTGCGGGACTTCGTCAACGATCCCCAAACGACGCTCGGCGGCCCCCTCTGGCAGAACCCGTCTAAGGACAACTTCGCGCCTCGGATCTCGGTGGCGTTCGACCCCGTCGGCGATTCCCGCACGGTTGCCCGGGGTGGCTTCGGGATCTTCTACGACCAGCTTGGCAGCCGCGAGCTGACCATCGCCGGCGTCCGCACGCCGCCTCTGTTCAACCGCATCTTGGTGTTCGGGCGCCCGGGCTTTCCAGACATCCTTCAAGCGGCCCAGGGCCGCAACCCTTCCAAGTCGATGGACGGCGTGGACTATAACCTCAACCAGCCCTACGTCGCTCGCTGGCAGGCATCGATGGAACGCCAGCTGAGCCCGAGCACGGTGATCCGGGCCGGCTACAGCGGTGCCCGCGGCATCCACCTGTTCGGCCAGCTGATCAGCGTGAACTCTCCGATCCCGGAGATCCAGAGCGACGGACGCTATTTCTTTCCCCAGGGCAGCCCCTACGTCAATCCGGCCTTTTCGCGCATCGGGCTGCGCCGGACCCAGTTCAATTCCTTCTACCAAGGGATTACCTTCAGCCTGCAGAGCCGCTTGGCCAAGCGGCTGTCGGTGCGCGGCAAGTACACGTGGAGCCGCTCCATCGACGAGGCCTCGAACCACACCTTCAACGATTTCGTGGCCAGCGACCAGGTGCCCACCGTATGGAACTACCGTGCCAACAGGGGGCGCTCGGACTTCGACCAAGAGCACGTCGTGGCTGGGAACATCTCGCTGGAACTATGGAGAGGGAAGGGTTCGCCGGCCGCGGCCGTCCTCGGGGGCTGGCAGCTGCACGGCATCATGCAAGTGCTATCCGGTACGCCGTTTGCTCCACGCGTGGGCTTCGACCGGGCGCGCCTACGGCCGGGTTTCGGCGACGTCGGGCAGCGTCCCGATCTGGTCGAGGGCCGCACGTCCTCGAACATCGTCCTGGGCGACCCGTCGCGCTACTTCGACCCGACAGCGTTCACGCTGCCCGAGGCGGGCTACCTAGGCACGCTTGGGCGCGGCACGCTGCGCGGACCGGGAATCTTCGCGATGGACATCGCGTTGCACAAAGCGCTGGTCTCGACCGAGCGCCAGAGCCTGAAACTGCGCGCCGAGGCGTTCAACGTGACTAACCACCCGAATTTCCAAGTGCCATCCGGCCGTGCGCTCTTCACGCGGTCCGGCGGTCGCATCGGCAGCGCCGGACGCGTCACTTCGACTAGCACTTCGTCCCGACAAATCCAGCTGGCGCTGCGCTGGGAATTCTGAAGCCCGGAAGGGGCTGATTGCTAGACTGATCGGGATGTTGCAAACGATCGCGCGTGGCCGAGACGCCTACGACGCCGTCATCGTTGGTTCTGGCGCCACCGGAGGGGTGGCCGCCTGGCAACTTGCAGAAGCCGGCCTGAAGGTCTGCGTGCTCGAGGCCGGTCCGAAGATCACGGACGCGGATTTCACCGAGCACGTAATGCCGTACGACCTGAAGTATCGCGGGAACTCCTCGGGGTACGTTGGCGGGATCCCCAAGTCTCCCGATCTAATGCGCAACCGCCCGATTCAAGGGCTGGTGTATGCGTGCCGGGAGTCGAACTACAAGTGGTTTGCCGACGATATCCGGAATCCCTACCAAACGCCGGGTGACAGCTCGTTCCACTGGATCCGCATGCGCGTGCTTGGCGGACGCTCCCTGTCTTGGGGCCGTCAGTCGTATCGCATGGGAGACATCGACTTCCGCTGCGCCGATCGCGATGGCTATGGCGAGAACTGGGGCATCCAATACGCAGACCTGGTTTCGTACTACGAAAAGGTTGAGCGCTACATCGGGATCGCGGGCATTGCCGAGGGCCTGGACCAACTCCCCGACAGCGTGTTCATGCCGCCGATGCCATTCAGCTGCGGGGAGAGTCTCTTCCGCAATCGCCTGCGCGCCCGCATGGGCCGGGTCGCCACTATCGGGCGGACTGCGATCATCACAAAGCCGCTGAACGGTCGCCAGCCCTGCCATTATTGCGGCCCGTGCGAGCAGGGCTGCGTGACGCATTCGTACTACAACAGCCCCACCACCACGCTCAAGGCGGCTCTGGAGACGGGCAACTGCGACTTGGTCGTGGATGCTGTCGCCAGCCACGTGACGAAGGACCCCAGCACCGGCAAGGCCGCGGGCGTGGCATATGTGGACCGCACTACCCGGGTGCCGCGAGAAGTCCGGGGCAAGGTGGTCGTGCTGTGCGCCTCGACGCTGGAATCGACCCGCCTGATGATGCACTCAGCCGACTATGGGCTCGATTTCAACTCCAGCGGCGTGCTCGGCCGCTACTTGATGGACCACATCTACCAAGGCGGGGCGTCCGGGCTCATGCCCGAGCTGGAAGCCAAGCCATGGGCTGGCCCACCGGCCCGCCCCAACGGCATCTATGTCCCGCGTTTCCGCAACATCGATCGCACGCACACGAACGGGATGATCCGAGGCTATGGATATCAGGGTCGTAGCTCTCCTAGCTTCAAGCTCGGCGCGCCGGGATTCGGAGAGAGCTACAAGCGGGCGGTCCACGATCGTGCGGAGTGGCACACGAGCATTGGCGCTTGGTGCGAGTCCCTTCCGCGCTACGACAACTACGTCACGCTGAACCGGGACCGGCGGGACGCGTGGGGCATCCCGACACTCGACATCCACTTCTCGTGGTCGGACAACGAATTGGCTCTGTGGAATGATGCCCGCGTGCAGGCAGCCGAGATGCTCGAAGCAACCGGCCACAAGGACGTCCGGATGACTGGCAGGCCTTCGATCGGCGGATTCTGCATTCACGAGGTCGGCACGGCACGCATGGGCAGCGATCCGCGCAAGTCGGTTCTGAACACTTGGACGCAGGCCAACGATGTCGACAACGTCTTCGTCACCGACGGAGCGGCTTGGGCGTCGATCGGGTGTCAGAACCCAACGCTGACCATGATGGCCATCACAGCCCGGGCGACGGAGTACATCGCCGAAGAGGGCAAGAAGGGGCGCTGGGCCTAGCCCTGCGGAGAGCGGTCAGGCGGCAGTCAAAATACCACGGGCACCCGGTGCCCGGATCGGCGACCGGCCGGCTCTATGAGTCGGTTCCTGCCGATTCCTCTTGGTCGGCAGCTTTGTGCAGGGCCTGCAAGTCCACGATGCGGTGTGCGTGTTCCTGTTGTCTACGCTGAAGGTCCGCTGCAAGCCGCGTGACGTCGTATCCGCACTCCCGAGCCATGGCTTCCTTGACCCGCCACAGTTCCTCAATCACCTCATCCGCCATCGCCTAATCCTAGCATCAGTTCCCGTGGTGTGCAGATCTCGGGACAAGCGTAACCCAGCCGGCTGCATGCGTCTCGCATGGTTGGCTTTGTTATCGCGTTGTCAAGATGCTTGTAGTTCCATGTCAGCAAGTAGTCGATGCCGTGTACCGCTGCATGAGCGACGTGGAGCGCATCGTTCAATGCCTTCTCGGGAAGAGCTCCAGCCCGCAAGAGCGAAGAGGCCAGCGCTCTCACCACGTCCGTCATAGGTAGGATCGGGACCTCTGACAACGCAGCTAGTCTACGTCTACGCGCCCCCTGATCTCCCCGGTCAGCCTCTTGGATGGTGATCTCGGATGTATATAAATCGAATCCGCTCTTTTGTTCCTCCCACCAGTCGATAGTGATCTTTTGGCAGGCGGCCGCCAACAGATCCGTCGTCGGTCGAGCGGTCAGGTAGGATACCACCGACGTTTCGATATAGACCGTATTCTGGGCCATCGGTGTGTCCAGCGGTCCATCCTAGCAATGGACACTCACGAGTCCAGCGTCGCCGGTTTCGGGAGCTGGCGCACCTGAGGAAGCAGGTCGTATAGCCGTTCCCAAGTGTAGATGCCAGTGGAATGCCCGTCGCTCCAGAAGATCTGGATCGCGTAGCGGCCCACTGGTTCGATCTTGGTGGGGTAGACCAAGATCGGCAGGACACTCTCGCCCACGATGCGCTTCCCGGTGATTTCGTCTACGCAGGTCGCACAGGGGCACTGGCCGCGCAGGAAGCGGGCCGGGTACACGGCCTCTTCGCCCGAACTCCAGCGGATCTGGATGTCGTGCGCGCCGTGGCGGTTGATTTCCAGAGGGCGGTTGAGGGCGCTGTCTGCCACGTAACCCCACTTTGAGTGTATGGCAGAGCGATCTTGGCCTCAGTAGTTTTTGAACGGCCCCCTGGGATCCGCAGCCGCCATTTCCTGCACCCAGTCCCGGTAGGCGCGTCGCACGCGCTTGTAAACATCGGGGAGTTCTTTGGTGAGGTCGTTGCTCTCCGCAACGTCTTCCGAGAGGTCGAAGAGTCCGCCGCCCCTCCTCGAATGCACCAGTTTCCAGTGGCCCAGCCGGGCTCCATATTCGCCCTGGCGCTCCCAAAACATGCTCTCCCGCTCCGATTTGGCTCGCCCTTGAAGTACGGGGAGCATGTCGAAGCCGTCAAACTCGACCTCTTCAGGAAGGGAAGCGCCCGAGGCCTTGACCAGCATCGGAAAGACTTCCAAGGCGGTGAGAAATTCGTCGGACACGATACCGGGAGCGATCTTTCCGGGCCAGCGCATCAGGAACGGGACCCTCACGCCGCCCTCGAACATCTGTGCCTTGCGGCCCCGCAGCGGGCCGGAGTCGCCCCCTCCTCCAGCGCCGTTGTCAGAGACGAAGATGACGATGGTGTCCTGTCGCAGCCCGTGCTCGTCGATCCGATCCAGGACACGTCCGATCGAGCTGTCCATGCAGGTGACCGCCGCCATGAACTTGTGGCGGCGCTCAGCTGCGAGGCCATCGGGCGAAGGGTATTGGTCCAAGCACTCGCCCGGGGCTTGCACGAAGCCCCGGACGCCGCGATCCAGGCTTGATGCTCCGTGCGGTGCGTTGTACGAAAGGTAAACGAAGAAGGGATCGGCCTTGTGCTCGTCGATAAAGCGCAGCGTCTCGCGTTCGAACAGTTCGGTGGTGTAGCGGCCCTTGTCCTCTTCCGTGGGAGAATTGCGCCGGTACATCGACGGCACTCCGTAGCGCTCGTGGGTCCAGTAGTCGATGCCGGTATTGACGAATCCGTAGAAGTCGTCGAAGCCTCGTTGCAGCGGCAGATAGCGCTTGAGGGAGCCGAGATCCCACTTGCCGAACATTCCGGTGGCGTACCCGGCTGCGGACAGCACTTGCGAAAGCAGGATCTCCCGCGTGTCCGTCCCTAGGATCCGCTCGGGGCTGATCGCGTATTCGTAGAGCGGATAGCGATAGCCATCGTTCACCCTGTCGTTGCGGAAGTTGTCGTAGGTTCCGTTGCGTTGCGGATAGCGGCCAGTGAGCAACGCGACTCGGGACGGGGTGCAGGCAGGCCACGCAGCGTAGTAGCTGGTGAGCCGGACTCCCTCCGCCGCCAGCCTGTCAAGCCGGGGCGTGAGGATATCGCTGCTGCCCATCGAGCCGAGGTCCATATAGCCCTGGTCGTCAGAGACGATCAGCAGTATGTTGGGCTGGCGGGCCGCCGACACGCTCGTGGCCAGTAGCGCGAACACGGCGAGGTAGCGATTCATCGAGCCCATTGTAGGCAGCCCGCCTGACGAGCCACTTGGGGCCAGATGTCGGACTAGCCAGTCCCGGCCGTCATTTCCCTGAAGTACCTGCGAGCTTCCTTCATCACAAAGGGGGCGAGGATCAGCGATGAGGTCATAGTGGGGATCGACATCAGACCGTACATGCCGTCGATGAAGTCGAGCACTGCCGTGACAGATGTCACGGACGAGATCAGGATCGATGCCACGTAGATGTACCGGTATAACGACTGGCGCTCCGCCCCGACCAAGAAACCTAGAGACTTCTCGCCGTAGTAGCCGCACGACAGGGTGGTTGAAAAGCCAAAGAAGATCGCGCAGGTGAACAGCACGTAGGTTCCGATGCCGGGCAGTACCTGCTCGAAGGATGCGAGCGTCACCGACACGCCCTCGGCCTCGAAGTTCGTCCACGTGCCCGTGCTCAGGATGATCAGGGCAGTCGAGGTGCAGATGATCAACGTGTCGATGATCGGGCCGAGCATCGCCACGAGACCCTCTCGGACGGGCTCGTCGGTCTTGGCCGCGCCGTGCGCGAGCGCCTCGGACCCGACTCCGGCTTCGTTCGAAAAGGCGGCCCGGCGCACTCCGGTCACGATTACGCCCCAGACCGCTCCCCCGGCGACCGCGTCTCCGGTGAACGCGTCCTTGAAGATCAGGGCGAGGGCCGCGGGGAGGGACGGCAGGTTGGAGGCCAGGATCACGGCGGCGCTGGCAACGTAGAGCACGACCATGGCCGGGACCATCTTGGCCGCCACCAATCCCACGCGCTTGATGCCGCCGATCTGGACCGCGCCCGCCGCGATCGCTACGACAACGCCGAGCGCGAGGTTAAAGACCCAAGCATCGGACGAGTCAGTGACCCAGCCGAGCGGAATTGCCACGGTCTCCCGGGCGATGCGCACGAGCTGGTTGACCTGGAACATCGGCAGCGTGCCGCACAGTGCGCAGAACGAGAAGAACAAGGCGAGCGGCTTCCAGCGCTTCCCGAGGCCGTACAAGATGAAATACATCGGCCCGCCCTGAATCTCTCCGCGGCTGTCAGGGCCTCGGTATTGAATCGACAGCGAACAGGTGAAGAACTTGGTGGCGATTCCGACGAAGGCACATACCCACATCCAGAAGATCGCACCCGGGCCGCCGGTTTGGATCGCGACTGCGACACCGGCGATGTTCGCCATCCCGATCGTGCCCGCAAGGGCGCTGCTAAGTGCCTGAAAATGCGAAACCTGACCGGTTGCAGAAGCGGAGTCGTAGTGCCCGAGCAGGATCTTGAGCGCGTGCTTGAGGTGCCAGAACGGAAGCAGCCGCGAGTACAGGAAAAAGTAGCACCCGCCCCCGATGAGCAGAAACAGCACCACCGGCCCCCAGGCGAAGGAGGCAAACGCCGACAGGGCGTTTTCGATCCCGGTCACCCCATCAGCATATATGCCAGCACGCCAGCCCGACCCAGCGGCGACTTCGGGCTGGCAGGCCCGTTGAGGATCGCGGCTTCCGGAGCCATCCATGCGCGATGCCCTCGTTTCGCGTAAACTCTTGGCAGAGCGCGGGCGGCCCGCCTGAGATCGAAGTTCCGGCGTCTTGGAACTGGCGTATCGCGGGAAATGTGCTTACAGGTACTGGAGATCGAGAGGAATCTATGACGCGTCGAATCACTTTGGGACTGAGCCCTTTGCTGCTGGGATGGACGCTTGCCGTGGCCGCGGAGATCCCGCGGACTCCGTCGGGCAAACCGGACCTGTCCGGGACGTATGACATAGCTACTCTGACGCCGCTGGAGCGCCCTGAAGAATACGGTGAGCGGCTAACGCTGACCGAGGACGAGGCGGCTGCCGTCGTCGATCGCGAGGTGGAGCGAAGGGCCCGGCGGAACGCGCCGTCTGATCCCGAGCGCGGCGCCCCTCCGGACGGCGGGGACGGATCGCCTGGATCGGCGGGGAATGTCGGTGGCTACAACTCGTTCTGGCTGGACAGAGGCAGTGGCGGATTCATGCTGGACGGCACTTGGAGGACCTCGATCATTACCGATCCCAAGAACGGCCGCAAGCCACCCATGACTGCTGCGGCAAAACAGCGCGCGGCGGCGCGGGCCGAGCTGTCGCGTACGAACACCGGCGTCGCCTGGTGGATCGAAGAGGGTCTCGAGCAAGGGCCTTACGACGATCCAGAAATCAGGCCGCTGGCCGAACGCTGCCTGCTGGGGTTCGGATCGACGGCCGGGCCGCCGATGCTGCCGGTCGCTTACAACAACGTGAAGCGAATCGTGCAGACCGACGATCACGTGATGATCCTGGTCGAAATGGTTCACGATGTGCGCGTCATACGCATGAACGCCGAGCACGCTCCGGATGACGTGCGGAGCTGGCTCGGCGATTCGATCGGTCGTTGGGAGGGGGACACGCTGGTCGTGGAGACCACGAACTTCAACGACAGCCCGTCGCTGCCAGGCGCATCGCGCGACCTGCGGGTGACCGAGTGGTTCACGCGGGTGGATCCGCAAACGCTGCACTATCGCTTCAGAGTCGAGGACCCGAGCGTCTGGACCGCGCCGTGGAGCGGGGAGTACGTGTGGCCTGCGACCGGAAACCGCGTTTACGAGTACGCCTGCCACGAGGCCAACTACTCTTTCGGCGGGATCCTTCGGGGGGCGCGGATCCTTGAAGAGGAACTGCTCGGCAAGAAGGGCGACGACTAGACTCGAGCCGAAGAGCGGTTCCCGGATCGCACCGCAGCATCTGGCGGGATCGGCTTTTCCGCACATCAGCGGCGGGGAGTGCCCTAGACTGAGCATACGGATGTGGTGGCGACGACTACCGCCGTGTGGGGCGCCGGTATTGGCTGTGATTGCGCTCTGGGGCCTGACGCCTTGGGCTGCCGCCCAATCGAACCGGCTTGAAAACTACACGGTCCTGCTCGACTCGCCGGCCTCGGGCGAACGGTTGCGAGCGAGGCACGGGATCGATCTGCGCCCCGGCCAGCGCGTCGCGGCGAGCGATTTCGCCTCTGAGGCGAGCGCCGTTGCTGCGGCCCAAGCGCCCGTCATCGAGGCCCTGAAGGCCGGCGGAGCAGAGGTGACCGGGTCGGTGCAGAACGTGCTCAACGCGGTATTCATCCGTGCCCGCGCGGGACAGACCGAAGCGTTCTGGGAAATCTCAGGGGTGCGCAGGGTAGAGCCCAGCCGCAATCTGGACTTCACGCTGGACAGCGTCAGCGATGTCTTGCAGCTACGCGCGGCGCGAGCTAGGCCAGATGGCACCACGGCCACCGGCGCGGGAATCAAGATAGCCATCATCGATTCGGGGCTGGATTTTGACCATGCAGCCTTTAGAGACCCCACTCTGGCTGCCGTGGAAGGCTATCCCAAGGCCGAGCCAGAGTTGCTTGAGTATGCCAACAGCAAGGTACTGGCGGTGCGCAGCTATGTGCACCTGCAGAATTCCCGGGAACCGGCGACCTCAAGCCCCGATGACCTCACGCCTGTCGATTTCAACGGGCACGGGACGGCGGTAGCCATGATCGCGGGAGGAAGGCGCATCAACACCCCGGCTGGCCTGGTCCAAGGCATCGCCCCGATGGCGTATCTGGGCGTCTACAAGGTGGGTGGCACTCCGGGGATCAGCCCAGGGCCCAGCTCACAGTCAGTGATCGCCGCGATTGACGACGCTGTCAAAGATGGCATGGACGTGCTGAACCTGAGTGTCGGACAGGTGGCGATGCATCCTTGGGAGGTGTTCGGGGACGGCTGCTCCGAAGCCTCCCACACGCCTTGCGACCTGGTGGCTTTGGCGGCGCAAAGTGCTGTGGCCGATTTCGGACGCTTGGTCGTCGCCGCAGCGGGCAACGACGGCCAGACCGGCGGTCAATCCCATCCCGCCCGCAACACGGTGGCGTCCCCGGGGTATGCTCCGGATGTCATCTCGGTGGCCGCAACCTCCAATTCGAGGCGCTTCGAGCAGAGGGTGCGAGCCGCGGGAGCTTCGTACCGAGCCCTGTCCGGCACAGGACCAAGCCCGGGACCGCAGCTGACTGCGACGGGCGCGCTCGCCGAGCCGTTCGGTGACCGGCAAGGTTGCGCTCCGTACGCGACCGGGGCGCTTGCGGATCGAATCGTAGTGGTTGAATTCGGCGGCTGCGGGCCCGTCGACAAGGTAGAGGCTGCCGATGCGGCAGGCGCCGCTGGCGTGATCGTCTTCCACAGCGATCCGACAGGGGACCTGCTGCAGATGGGCGGTCTTGAAGACACCGACATCCCGGCGTACTTCATCTCCGCCGAGGATGGCGCAACGCTGGCCTCCAGACTTGGCTCCGATCCGCCTCAGCAGCCGCTGGCAGTCACGCTGGTTGCCTCCCGGGTGACTCGGCGGATCGATTGGACCCAAGTGGCGCCGTTCAGTTCGAGAGGGCCGACTCCGGGGCTGCTCCCGAAGCCCGATATCGCCGCTCCCGGCGCCCCAGTCTTCGCGATTGCCGGCGGGACCGCGGGAACGACGCGGGGCGGCTACCAGCAGGTGCGGGGGACGAGCTTCTCCGCCGCCGCTGTCAGCGGCGCTGCGGCGCTTGTCTGGCAGCTGCACCCGGATTGGACCGCGCGGGAGGTCGCCTCTGCCCTGATCAACACTGCAAGTACAACAGTGGTCGAAGGCGGCGAAATCGCCCGCGTTGGCTCGGTTGGCTCGGGCCTGCTGAGTTTCGAGTCCGCCTTCGACCCGATCGCCACGGTCGTGCCGGCAAACATCGGCTTCGGACGCTTCACGGGAGAAACCCTGCCCGAGTCGCGCGATGTGACCATCACCAACCGCACTTCGGTGTCCCAGCAGTACCGCATCGAGGTCGTGCAGCGCGATGCGGACGACAACGCGGAAGTGAGTGTGAACGGGTCTGCGGAAACGACGTTTCAGCTTCAGCCGGACCAGCAGATGGTGCTGAGCGTTGCCCTGGGCGGAACGATGCCCGCCTCGGGATCGTACGAGGGCCATCTCCGGGTGACGCGGCAGGGCAGTGACCGCGAGTTGCGCGTGCCGTACCTGTACGTGGTCGGCGATAACCAGCCCGAGGATGCCTTTGCCATCGGCACATCGGTCTACCGCGGCATCGTCGACAAGCACACACACTTATGGGTGCTTGGAAAGTTCGTGGACCGCTACGGCGCGCCCATTCGGGGCAGGGCGGCGGAGTGGGGATGGCATGAGAGCGACGGTCATCTGGTCAATTACGACGCGTTCACGACCCAGGCCGGTCTCGCGATTGCCGAGCTTGGATTTGGCGATCCATCCGATGCGCACGTAATCGCGACTGTGACGGTTGGAGACGTGGACCTGCGCTTCGATCTGTATGCAGATGTTCACGCCCCGCAAATCGAAGGGTTCCTGAATGCCGCAAGCCTCTCCGCCGAAGGGCCTGTCGCGCCCGGGTCAGTCGCGGCGATCGCCGGGGCGGGGCTGGCGGAATTCGGTGGGCAGGCACCTGCGGGCGAGCCCCCGCTTGCTCTCAAGTCAGTCAGTGTCAGCTTCGACAAGCGCGATGCAGTAGTCAGTGTCTCGGCGCCGGTCTTCAGCGTTGCTTCGGATCACCTCCAGATTCAGGTTCCGTGGGAGCTGGCTGGCCTCGGCTCGGCCTACGCCAAGGTTCGCGTGCTGGATCGCTACGGCTTCATATGGACCTCGGAGCCGTTCCAGGTCAACCTAGCTGACGTTGCTCCGGGCATCTACAGCTATGAGACCGACGATGGCGAGGTGGCGTCCGCCACTCACGCGGACGGCAGTTACGTGACCGCCGGTGCACCGGCCAGGGCGGGGCAGACTGTAACGGTCTACATGACGGGAGCCGGACCGCTCTCAACGCCCCAGCAGTCTGGCAGGTCGGCCCGCTCGAGGCTGTCCACCCTGCACAGTCCCACCGTCACCGTAGGCGGCAGAGAGGCATCGGTTGCCTACTCCGGAACCATTCCAGGCGCGGTTGGCATTACCAAGATAGATTTCGTTATCCCGTCAGGCGTGTCTGCAGGGGCGACAGAGGTTAGCGTATCGGTCAACGGCAGCACCAGCAACTCGGTCACCATCCCTGTACAGTGAACGCTCGCGGCCTGTTGTCGGCCGACCGGTTTCCAGTCGTTCTCCCTGATGCGAGCTTTGCCGCCCGCTCGAACGGACACGGCCCTTCAGCCAGCGTCTACTGACTATTCTCCCCAGGCCCTCGGCGGTCACAAGCGGCTATAGCCTACTCGGCCCAATCAGCGACCATCCGTTCGACTTCCGCTTGGTCGTACCGGCCCCACGGTTCGTAGTCTTGGTTGGCGAGCATGTCCGCCATCGCGTATGGGCCGGACTCGATCCCGTTCTCGGGCACCTCGGCCCCGGCGATCCAGGCGATGGCGTTTAGCACGAGCTTGCGATAGTCAGGATGGGCCCAGTTCCAATGCACGTGCCCACCCGTGAAGCCAAAGCCGCGGCCGCCGCCCGGCCGCTCGCTGGCCCACATCAGGGTCTGCAGCTCGCCCCGGTCCACGGCTGCGCGGGCATACGGGTTCCCCGATGCGGGGCCGTCCGGGCGCGACATGGCTTTCTTGGGAGGCACTGCCTGCAGGATGGGCGTCACCCCGTGCATGCCCGCTCGGAAGCGGATGTGGAAGTACCACTCGTCGTTGATCTCGAACGGCCTGACGCCGTTGGTGATCGGATGGTCTCGTGCCAGTTTCGGCGACTTGATGGTCCAGTGGGGGTTAACCGACCACCAGCGTTCGAAGTACCCGCCGGTCCAATCGAGGAACTTCTGGCCAGGTTCGCCTTGGGGCAGCTCCACGGCGAAGTGGATGGCTCCGATTCCGGCCTTGCGCCGTGCCAGTTGATCGACCGAGCGCAGTGCCTGCAACCACGGATGGCGCAAGCCTCCGTTGCTGTATAGGACCACTGCGTCGGCATTGTCGAGCGCTGTCGGGTCGCTCGGGTGACCGTCGAAGTAGGCGGTTGCGTGAATCTGGGGGAAGTTCTTGTTCAAGGCGTCCATCAAGAGCTTGATCCCGGCCGTGTGCTCATGCGACCCGTACCCGTGGCTCTTGACCCCGCCGACGAAGACGACCTTCTTAGCCCCAGCAGCCATCGGCAGGCGCTTGAGTTGGATATTGCGGAACTTGATGGTCATGGGCGGCCCGCGATGTATCTGGAGGCCCACCAGGCCGGAAGTGGGTGCGTTCGGATCGTTGTCCGTCACGTCCACCATGACGTGCCCGTTTATCTTGTGGATGTAACGGTTTCCGCGAGCGATTACGTGAAGCCTGTTCCAGCCGTCAAGGTCGATCTTGCTTTGTAGCTCGACCGGATCGCCGACGCTGCCGACCACTTGGGGCTTTCCGTCCGTACCCACTACCACCTTTTCGCCGCGCCGGGCCAGGATCCTCCGTGACCGCTCGCCGTACAGGCCTCCGGTGTGCCGTTCTCCTGCCTCGAAGTCGGCTTGCAAACCGCCTAGGATGTGCGGGCCCCATTCCTTGGGTTTCTCGAACGCCCGGTACTGCACGCCCGAGTTGCCCCCACCGATCATGTATTCGACCTTGAGCTCGAAGTTGTCCACTTCGCCCTCTCGCCAAATCAGGAAGGAGTTCGCGGGGATCGGATCCTCGGCGCTAGTGCGCCCCACGATCACTCCGTCTTCTACTGCCCAGAGTTTCGGGTTGCCGTCCCACCCCTTCAGGGAAACCCCGTCGAAGATCGGAACAAAGCGATCGGCAGGCTCGGCTGCAGGGAGTGCGCTGGCCGTCGCGAGGCTGGCCGCAACAAGGAGGACTGGTCGAAGGGACATGATTGTGAATCGGCTGTTCGCGGTAGCCGCGAACTCCCGTATGATAGCTTGACGCTGCTTGGCAGCGCCGTGAAGGTCTGTACGTTTTCCACGCCCGCCATCGCTGGCGACTTGAAGGCGTGGACGAAGACAGCCGACCGAATCTTGGCGTCTCTCGAGGCCCGCCGCAAGAGCGTGTCAGATGTGGAACACTGAATCGAGCGGATCCGTTAAGTCGGCAGAGTGCCTGTGATACAAAATACTGGCGCGAGCCGCGCCCGCTTCTGGGAGGTGTGCAATTGGCGCAAGAGGAGTACGACGCGATCGTCGTCGGCAGCGGGCCCGGCGGAGGGATCGCTACCTATGCCCTGGCTGCGGCTGGCTTGAAGGTAGCTCTGGTCGAGGCGGGCCCTCGGCTGACTGCGGGCGTTGACTACCAGGGGCATCACTGGCCCTACGAGTACCGCGACCGGCGCGCTCCCAACTTCTGGAGCGACAATTTCTTGCGCGGGCATTTCACGCCCGTCGGAGACCGGCCCGGCCACGGCCAGATTCGCGCGCTCGGCGGTCGTTCGATCTGCTGGGCCGGACACTCGTTGCGCTTCGGGCCGAAGGACTTCGAGTCGTGGCCGATTTCCTACGGCGAGGTTGCTCCTTACTACAGCCGCGCCGAGTTGCTCATGGGCGTCTACGGAGACCGCGACGGTCTGTCCAACATGCCGGACGGCGAGTTCCTCAAGCCCGTGCCGATGCGCTGCGGCGAGCAGCGCCTCCGTCTCGGAGTCGAGCGCCTGCGGGAGCGCGGCGCGAAGATGGCGTTCGTCGCCCAGCGCAAGGCGATGCTGACCGAGACGCCTACCAAGCCGGAATGGAAGCGTCGCCAGAAATGCCACTACTGCGGGCACTGCTCTGGCTGTGCAGTCGACGCCAAGTACACCTCCGTCAATACGCCGATCGCCCTGGCCGAGGAGACAGGCAACTTGACGATCTTCACGGAGGCGATGGCGACCAAGGTCAGGGTTTCAGGTGAGGGCGGGCAGGCGACGGGCATCGAGTACAAGTCCGCCGATGGAACGGCTCACGAACTCGATGCCAAGGTCGTGGTGCTGTCGTGCAGCGCCGTCGAGACTGCCCGCCTGCTGCTGATCTCCGATCTCTGCAACTCCAGCGGGCAAGTCGGCAAGAACCTGACCAGTCACTTTGGCGTGACGGTGCGCGGATTCTTCCCGCAGATCCTTGGCCGCGACGCTTCGAATGACGACGGCACGAGCTACTATCACTCGCTCCTGACGGGGCTGTATTGGGACGAGCCCAGCCCGAAGTTTGAGGGCACGTACCAAGTGCAGTGTGGCGCGGGAGTCACTTCGCACCGCCGGGCGATCCGTACCGCACCGGGGTACGGGAGCGCTCTGAAGAAGAAGCTGCGCGAGTGGAACATCGGCCACGCCGGGATGAACATGCAGGGGACGACCCTGATCTCTTCGAACAAGTTCGTGGATCTGGACCCTGATCGGCGGGATGAGTTTGGCATGCCGCTGCCCCGCGTCCATCTCCATTACGACGATTCCGACGTCGCGATGGCTCAGGACATGGTGGAACGGTGCGAGGAGATCATTCGTGCCGGGGAAGGCGAAGTCATCGAGACTCCTGGCACCGTCAGCGTGGACGATCTGGTGATTGACCTTAATCACTGGGTCGGCACGACCCGAATGGGCGACGACCCCAAGACCTCTGTCGTCCGCTCTGACGGTCGGTCGCACGACCTGCCGAACCTGTTCGTGGCGGACGCATCCGTGTTCCCGCAGTATCCCGAGAAGAATCCCACGCTGACGAACATCGCGCTTTCGTGGCGCACGGCCGACGGGATCGTCGAGGGCTTCAAGCGCAATGCATGGGGGTGAAGGCAAGATGGAGCGCAGGACAATCCTCAAGCTAGTGGCAGCCGGTGTCTTGCCCGGAGCGGGTGGGCTGGTGCAACTGGGCTGCGGTTCCGGCGGCTACAAGCCGGAATTCTTTTCGGCCGCGCAGCTGGATCTTGTGGACGCGCTGAGCGAATTGATCTTGCCCGGCGACGACCATTCGCCGGGAGCGCACGCCGCCAGGGTTGCCAGATACATCGATGTCATGGTCGCCGATGGTTCGAGCGAATTGCAGGCAAGTTGGAAGTCCGGGCTCGAGGCGGTATCGGAGCAGGCCCGGGAGCGCTTCGGGCGCGATTTCTTGGACTGCGACGCCACTCAGCAGGATGCGATCGTGGGCGAGATGGCCCGTAACGAAGACGAGCCCCAGACCCGCGCGGAGCGCTTCTTCGGCCGCTTAAAGCGAATGACAATCGACGGCTATTACACTTCCGAGATCGGTATTCACCAAGACCTCGGTTACCAAGGGAACACCGCCGTGGATGAGTTCCCCGGCTGCACTCACGAAGCACACGCGTAAGGCGAGCGCCAGCTCGGCGGCCAAAGCCCCTCGCTGCGTTCCCTCACTACGTCGTCCGCATGCTTGACCAGACTGCCCCCAGGCGCTTGGCGTTCGTGCTGGCTCCAGCCAGCGGCCGGCCGATGCTATAGCTGGCGCAACCAGATGGGCGCCGGTCAGCTTGAGCCGAGCCGTCGGGAAGCGAGGTCACTAATCGTTGAGGGAGCGAGCGTAGCAGCTCGGCCTCACTGAATCGACGCCGGATCTTGGTCCTTCTCCGCCATGACTGTCTCGAACATCGAGGGCACCTGCTCGAAAGGCAGTGGGAGTTGGTCCTTCTCCGCCATGACTGCAGCAATTACAGGGGGAACCGGCTCGAAGGGCAGCGAGAACCAGAACGTTGACCCCGTGCCCGGCTCGCTCTCGACCCAGACACGTCCGCCATGGGCCTGCACGAGGTGCTTGACGATCGCCAGGCCAAGCCCTGTGCCGCCCAACTCTCTCGATCGGGCCTTGTCTACGCGATAGAAGCGCTCGAACACTCTGGACACGTGCTCCTTCGGGATGCCGATGCCCGTATCCTTGACGTACATGTTCAGCGATCCTTGGCCGTTGCTCACTCCCAGGCTTATGCTGCCGTCGGCTGGCGTGTACTTGGCAGCGTTGTCTAACAAGTTCGATAGGATCTGCTGGACCGCGCTGAGGTCGCAGCGGATCTTGAGGTCCTCAGGAACTGAGGCTACCGTCAGCTGCAGCGACTTGCGGGCCAGCACCGGCCGAATGCCGTCGGCGGCGTGGCGCAAGATGTCGGCCACGGGCTGCTGCGCGAACTCGAATTCCCGTGCCTTGACTTCGATCTGCGACAGCGTCATCAGATCGGCTGTGAGCTGTGTCAGTCGCTGTGCGTTCTGCCAAAGGATCTTTATGAAGCGTTCGTTATTCTGCTTGTCGTGAATCGCGCCATCCATCAATGTCTCCGCGTATCCGGTGATCGAGGCCAGTGGCGTGCGCAGTTCATGCGACACGTTGATGACGAAGTCGCGCCGCATCTGATCGACCCGTTCGAGCTCGGTGATGTCGTGGAAGACGGCCGCGACGGCCTGGGTCTTGCCCTTCCGGCTCGTGATCGGGGCGCATGTCACCCGCCATGAGCGGCGGGTAGGCGAGTCCACCGACAACTCGGTGGTGCATGACTTGCCGTGATCGATGGCATAGTTGAAGATTGCGGGGACGTTCTTGTTCTTCCACCCGTTGAGCGAGGCCTGCTGCGACAGATCCTCGTCCGGGAACATCATCTCGATTGGAGGGTTGTGCAGCACGATGTGACACCTGCGGTCCGCGACTAGGATCCCCGCTCCGATCCCGTTGACTGCGGCCACGAAGCGCGAGCGTTCCTCCTGAAGCTGGTGGAAGTTCGTGCGCAGCTTCCCCGCCGTGGTGCGCAAGCTGGCTGCCAAGTCATTGAGTTCGCGCAAGTTGCCCCGCTCTGGAAACGACTCGTCAATCTCGAAATCGCCGTCCGCGATCGCATTGGACAGCGACACGATGCCCGAAATCTGGGACGAAATTCGGCGCGCCACCCACGCCGTGGCCAGCACCAGCGGGGCCACGATGAAGAGGATGACCAGTGCAATACTGTTGCGGTTGGACTTGGCGAGCGCGTTGACTTCTTCCAGAGGCAATGCGAGGCGCACGGCGCCGCCGCCGTCCATCGGGACCGCGACGTACAGAAAGTCCATCCCGACCGTGCTGCTGAAGCGTCGGCTGACCGAGGTTTCGCCTGCCAGAGACTCGACGAATTCGGGTCTGGTGGCATGATTTTCCATCTGCAGCGGGTCAGCCTCTGAGTCCGCTAGGACAGTCCCCGACGCGTCGATAATCGTCACGCGCGCCTGGGCGCGCTGCGCCAGGTCGTGGGCCATGCTCTGGTACTCGCTGAAGGGCAGGTCCCCGAGAGTGGTTTCCACCAGCCGCGCCTTCTCCGACAGGCTTGTCTCGAGGCCGCTCTCAAGATTGGCGATGGTGATTCGAGTGACTGACAGCAGCACGGCGAGAGCTGTGATCAGCAAGGGCAGGATCGTGACCAAGCCTAGCTTGAGGAAGATGCGGGCGGTCATGAAGGGATGTCGAAGCGATATCCGAACCCTCGCACGGTCTGAATCCACTTCGGGTGCTTCGGGTTTTCCTCGATCTGTTCACGCAGGCGCCGCACGTGCACGTCGATGTTCCGGGGCGTGATGTGCGTGCGCCCGTCCCACACTCGCGCGATCAGCTGCTCCCGGGTGTATGCCTTGCCGGGATTGCCGGCAAGGAAGCCGAGCAGGGCGAACTCCGTGGCGGTGAGTTCCAGGGGCGTCCCGGCTAGGCTCGCCTGGCGCGCCGGATAGTCAATGTTCAGGCCTTGGGCCTTGATTGAGCGCTGTTGTGTCCTGTCGCCGCCTCGGCGCAAGTGCGCCTTGATCCGGGCCAGCAGCTCGCGCGGGCTGAATGGCTTCGTGATGTAGTCGTCGCCGCCGATCTCAAGGCCGAGCACTCGGTCGGCTTCTTCGCTGCGGGCGGTGAGAAAGAGGACGGGAACATCTGCCGTGGCCGTGTGGATGCGCAGTTGGCGACAGAACTCGAAGCCGTCCCCGTCGGGCAGCATCACGTCGAGGAGGATTAGGTCCGGCTGGTTGTCCCGGACGATCTCGAGGGCTCCGTCTAGGCGGTGGAGGACCTTGACCGTGTACCCGTTGTTGGCAAGGTTGTACTCGAGAAGCGTGCAAAGATCTTGATCGTCTTCGATGACGATGATCGACTGTTGCATACGGCTTTGTTTGCCATTATATGCAGCGGCGCGCAGCCGGGCTGCCTTGGGCGGTGCGGTTTCGGTCCCCCTTCCGCCGAGAGCTAACATACAAACAGGCATCGTCTTCAGGGGCGGATGCGGGCATGATCATGAGGCTTGTTGGCAAGGGCGCGATTGTAACCGGTGGGGGGAGCGGCATAGGCGAGGCCGTGGCTCGCTGCTATGCCGAAGAGGGCGCGGAGGTCGTGACAGTCGGACGCACTCTGGCCAAGCTGGAGGCGGCGCGCAAGGCCGCCGGCGCAGCCGCCAGCCGACTGCACCCGTATGCGCTCGACGTGGCCGACGCCGAGGCGGTGGACGCGATGGTCGCTTGGGCTCAGCAACGCCTGCCGCAAGTCGATATTCTCGTCAACAATGCCGGCACCAACGTGCCGCGGCGTGCCCTCGACGAGCTCAGCAGGGAGGACTTTGACACGGTCGTGAAGGTCAACGTCTCCGGCCCCTTCTACCTGCTCAGTGCGATCCTGCCCGGCATGCGGGAGCGTGGCGACGGCGTGGTGATCACGGTTTCATCGACCGCTGGTGTGCGCACCTCGGTCGTGGCCGGGGCCAGCTATAGCGTCAGCAAGCACGGAGCGCGTTCCCTCAGCCTGGCCACCCATCTAGAGGACGGGCCGCGCGGGATCCGATCCTGCGTGATTTGCCCCGGCGAGGTCAACACACCGATCCTTGACCGGCGGCCCGTGGTTCCCTCGGACGAGAAGCGCGCTGTGATGCTTCAGCCGGAAGATGTGGCCCAGGCCGCGCTGCTGGTCGCGACACTGCACCCGCGCGCCTGCATTCCCGAATTGATCATCACTCCGGCGAACCAAGCGTACGCCTAGTCCGAGCCACGGAGCGCATGCTTTGCCGGAGGGGGTGCAGGCCCTAGATGGCCTGCATGTCCTTGCCCGGCTTGAAGCGAACCGTCTTGCCGGGCGGGATGCGGACTTCCTCGCCGGTCTTGGGATTGCGCCCGATCCCGGTCTTGCGCGGCCGAATTTCGAACACACCGAAGCCGCGCAATTCGATGCGCTCACCGCGCGCTATCGAATCCCGCATGGTGTCGAGGATCGTCTGGACGGCGATCCGCGCCAGGCTCTTGCTCAGGCCCGTGCGATCGATCACGCATTCAACGAGGTCCGACTTGATCATGGGTTGGTGTGGGCGTCCGCGAATCGGGAATCTCTATCCTAAGAAAGCGAATGGGCCTTGTCAACCCTCTGGTGTCTCAGGCCGCAGGGCGCCAAGATGCCGCGCAATCTCGACGCATGCGGCGAAGAATCCATGCTACGATAGGCCTGCATGCAGTGATCGAGTGGCTCGCGCGGTCTTCGGGCGCGCCGCTCCTAGGGGCACCACTGACAAGTCAGGCGAACGTAGGAGATCGGGTGCTGCGAGGCACGCCGGTCTCTTTTTATTTTCCGCGTCGGCCCACAGCCGCTGCAGCAAAGGGGGACAGTCATTTTCCGACGACGCTACCGCCCTATTCGTAGGGTCAGACGACAGAATGTCAACGAGACGATCCGCGCGCGCGAGGTGCGGGTTGTCTTTCCAGATGGCCAGACGGCGGTCATGCCTACTAGCGAGGGCATTCGCCGTGCCAAGGACCTGGGGCTGGACCTAGTCTTGGTCTCACCTACCGCACAGCCTCCCGTCGCAAAGGTCATCGACTACGGCGAGTACTCCTACCTCGAGAAAAAGAAGCGCAACGACGCCAAGAAGAAGCAGCATCGCATCGAGGTCAAGGAAGTCAAGTTCCGCCCCAACACCGACCAGCACGACTACGACTTCAAGAAGAACCACGCAGTGCGCTTCTTGAAGGACGGCAACAAAGTCAAGGCCACGGTGTTCTTCCGCGGCAGGGAGATCACGCACGCCGACATCGGCGAGCGATTGCTCCGCGTTCTGGCGGGCGACGTGGAAGAGTTCGGCACTCCGGAAACGCAGCCGCGCATTGAGGGCCGGACGATGAGCATGATGATCGGACCGCTGAAGGCCGGAAAACAGAGCGGCAAGAAGCCGCCCCAACCGCCGCCCACCGTGCCCGAGGGCGGGGCGCCAAGCCAGGCGCAGCCCTAGATCATCCGGTCGGCGCTTTCGTCACGATCGCCTTTGCGACGACCTTTTTGGCCGAGCGCGCCGTGGCGAGGATCGTTTCTCCCGGCGCGACTCCGGCTAGCCCGCGCACCGCGAGCCTGCCGTCCGCCCGGGTCCGGGCGCCACGCAAGGGCCGGCCGTCCGACGACGACAGCAGCACGTCAGCGTCAGGCAGGAGCTTTACAGCCGGCAAGGAGCATGTTGGCGCCCGTCCGGTGCTCGATGCGCTGACTGCGACCTGGCCGCCTCCGCGAGGCGTCTCGTCGGGCGGATCGACAAGATTGCGCACGCGCAGGCCGATTTGCGGATCGTCGCCGCCCGGATCGAATTCCATCTCGAGGAAGTTCCAGTAGAAGGGCCCGTCGACCTTGCGGAGGTCTGGGGTGTCGTAGCTCTGGTGGTACAGCGCCTTGACCTCCAGATCGCGGCCGTCGAAGTCCTGCATGCGCGGCCCGAACCCCTGCTTGACGCCGCGGCCGCCGCTGCGCCCGATCGGGCCGAACGAGCACTCGTACACGCGTTGCTCAAGGTTGAGCAGGATCATTCCCACGTGCACATCTCCATAGACGCTGACCACACCGTCGCGCGAGCCCAGCACTTCGAGCACCCGGTCGGCCCCGGCCGAGACCCAGCCGGCATAGTCCGCCGCGACCCTGTCGCGCTGGCCGAGTTCCGTCCTGGCGTCCGGGCGACGACCATTGCCGATCCAGATCGTGTGCATGCCGTTGATCCCCGTCAGGCAGATCAGAGGAGAGGAATCGGTGCGGATCGTCTCGCGCAGCCACGAGAACTGTTCCTCGCCTAGCAAGCTCCGCGTGACATCGCTCCGGTGGTAGAGGCTTTGCTTCTCGCCCCAGCCTTGGTCGTCCCAAATGTTGGTGTCTTGGCTGGAGCGCCACAGGCGCGAGTCCAAGATCAGCAGGCTGAAGTCGCGGTTGGGCATCTTCCAGCGGCGCCACTTTTTCGGGTTCACGGTGGGCGACGGCGACTCGTCTCCGGTGATTAAGTGATGCACGATCTGGAAGTTGCGCCGCATGTAGTCGCGATCTTGGCCCAGATCCTCGTGCGCCCGGATGGCAATCTGCTCGGGGCCCTTGACGTCGTCCATGCCGTAATCGTGATCGCCGGGATTGATCGTGTTCCAGTGACGCATCATCTGCCAGCGCGTGGTCGGGCCGCACAGCGTCGTAGTGACGATCTTGTAGGCGTCGTCAGGGGATGGAGGGTATAGCAGCAGCTCCATGTACCAGACGTCGTCCTCCCACATCATGACTTGGAAGTTGTAGTCCTCCAGGTGCTGATAGGCCAGCGGCGTGGGCTGGTCGTGGACGAAGAACCCGCCGCCCGGCCCGGCGTCGGGGAGTTTCGGGCCACCTCCGTGAATGGCGTGGCAGGAGAGTCCGCAGAGCTTGTAGGGCGGGGCCAGTCGCGGCAGGCGCCCGACGTAGTCGCCGCTGGATGGCACCTCTCCGACTTGGCCGGTCCCGATGCCGACGGCATCGCTCCCCAAGCGGGGGTCGGACGTAACGTTCACCCCGTCCTTCCAGATCGTGTAGTACAGATCGGTGTCGGCCGGGTTGCGCGGCAGCGTTGCCTCGATCACCGCTGTGCTGCGGCGGAAGTCGTTGCTGGCGATCGGCGCAGTTCCGGCCGCTGGGACGGCGTCCCAGCCGTCCGGAGGGTCGGGCGAGTCGGCTACGCGCAACACGGCTTCGTTTCCGTCGCTGCGGAAGATGGACATGAACCGAACGTTCCACCTGCCATCGCGCTCTTGGAGCGTGTCGCCCAGGGCGTAGCACACGTGGCATTGGTTGAGCACGGGAGAGAGCGGCGAGTTCTGGCCAGGCTCGACCGTAAAACCGGAGACTTCAAAGTCCAGCAGCCCTTGACCGGCCATACCGACGAAGCCTGCCAGCCGCTCGGCCCGGTTGATGTTTTCCAGCTCGAGCGTGATCGGCGGCCTCGCGTTGACCGCAAGCGACGCCTTGAGCGTCGCATGGTTCTCATCCGCCCCGGACACATCCACGTCGATCACGAATTGGTCGCCCGGAGAGGGCCTGGCCGCGCGCTCGAGTGCGACCACCGTGTCCGAGCCGTGCTCGCGGATACTGAAGTAGCCGTCGTCTGTCCAAGCCGCGATCCACGCTGCCTTCCCATCACGTCCGGCGAATCCGTAGGACTCGTAGAGGGTGGACGAGCCGAAAGCGACGCCGAGCCGGCCGTAGCCGGGTGTGTACATCTTCCAGTCGGGGTCGTCCCCCTCCAGGGGCCCGTGCGACTCGGCGATCACCCGGCCTTCGATGCGCAGCTTGTAGTTGCCCTCCAGCCTCCACTGCCTGTGAAAGATCAAGCCGGGAGGCAGGGACGGGTCGTAATCGACCGGCATGCTGTAGCCGCCCATACGCTCCCCGTGCGTCTCGTAGTGGTAGGGGAACCCCGTGTTGCGGGCCCGGTCACCGAAGCTGTGGATGCGCCGGCGCAGAGCCTTGCCGCGCAACTCCCAAAAACCCGGGTTCAGCGATTCCCACTCGTCACCGTGATAGAGCGAATCGGGCCGGTCGAAGCTGACAGTGTGCGCCATGGCTGCCGGCTTAGTCGCAAGCGCGGCCGTACTCGCCGCCGCTGCTCTCAGGAAGGTTCTGCGGTCTACGGGGATTCCCATTGCGGCGGCATTTTAGCAAGTCCGCCAATCGGAGCCTGTTCGAGGCGCAGCGCTCTTGGGATAATGCGGTGCGGTCCAAGTCATGTCGTCCAATCACACCGATCTGCTCCTGACGCTGCTGGGGAGGCCCCCGGCATGCAGCCGGGGCGCGCTGCTCGCATTGCTAGCCGCCTGTGTGGGGTGTTCCGGAGGATTGAACGACCCCACTGCCGGAGATGCTCCCCCCAACTTCGTCTGGATTCTGGCCGACGATCTTGGCTATGGCGACCTCGGCTCGTACGGGCAGGAGCGGATCCAGACGCCGCACCTTGACCGCATGGCAGCGGAGGGCATGCGCTTCACCGACGCGTATGCCGGCTTTACCGTCTGCGCGCCGTCCCGCAGCGTACTCATGACCGGCCAGCACACCGGCCACACCCGGGTCCGCCGCAACGGCAGCCCCGGACTTTGGGACGAAGACGTGACCGTCGCCGAATTACTCAAGGACAAAGGGTACGCCACGGCCCTGATCGGCAAGTGGGGGCTGGGGATGGAGGATTCCCCCGGGGCACCGTGGAGGCAGGGGTTTGACCACTTCTACGGCTATCTCAGTCAAGGCCACGCGCACAACTACTACCCGGAATTCTTGATGCGCAACGCCGAACGGGTGCCGCTGCGCAACGTGGTGCAGCGATCCGGGCGCTACACCGGCATGAGCGGTGTCGCCACGGAGCGAATCGACTATTCGCACGATCTGATGATGGGTGAAGCTCTGAGTTGGCTCGAGGCGAACGCCGCAAGCCCATTCTTTCTCTATCTGGCGCTGACGATCCCGCACGCCAACAACGAAGCCGGAAATCGCGATGGGGGAGGGGATCCGGGGATCGCCAACGTGACGGCGGACCTAGGCCAGCACCGCGAGCGGGTTGGCATGGAAGTTCCGGACGCTAGGCAGTATCAGGAAGAGGACTGGCCCGGCCCGCAAAAGGGCACCGCCGCGATGATCAGCCACCTTGACGAGGGCGTGGGCCGAGTTTTCGCCGCTTTGCGGAGGCTTGGGGTCGACGAGCGCACTATGGTGTTCTTTAGTTCTGACAACGGTCCGCACGCTGAGGGCGGGAATGATCCGTTCTTCTTCGACTCCAACGGCCCGCTGCAGGGCTACAAGCGAAGCCTGCACGATGGCGGCATCCGGGTGCCGACGATCGTGCGCTGGCCGGGGCGCGTGAGGGCAGGATCGGTCAGCGATTTTCCGTGGTACTTCGCGGACTTCTTGCCTACCGTGGCGGACATCGCCGGATTCGACGTGCCGGACGGCGTCGATGGTGCCAGCATCCTGCCGGTGCTGCTGGAAACAGGCGCGTCCAGCGAGGATCGCTTCCTGTACTGGGGCGGGACCTCAGGTCGAGCGGAAGCCGTGCGATGGGGTCGGTGGAAGGCCGTGCGGGAAGCCCCCGACCGGCCCCTCGAGCTCTTCGACCTGTCCAGCGACATTGGCGAGGAACGCGATGTGTCGGCCGAGCACGAGGATATCGTCGGAGAGATCCTGGCGTACTTGGAGTCGGCCGTGACCGAACTGCCGGCAAGCGAGTAGCTCCTTCGGCGGCCGTGCTGGAGAGCCGACGCAGGCCTAGTGGCCCATGGGCGGGACGGTCAGCGGGCAAATTTGGCGCAACACTGCTAACCTGCATTCGCCGCTGGGCCGCGGCCATTGGTGGATTGCATGATCGTTCGATCACGATGTTTCCTGCACGCTTGCGCTTTGACGCTTTGCTTGGCGCTCGTTGGGTCGGCACAAGCGCTGACCGAGAGAGAGGCGCTAGAACTGCTGCGCGCCAGCCCCTATAGTCGCCAGCTCCGCGCCGAGGCGGAGATTGCGAGAGTTGGCGCAGAGCGCCAGAAGACCTATCCGAACCCTGCTGTGAGCGCGACGCTTGAGGGAGCTGGCCGCACGGACTTCCTGATGTTCGAGCAAGCCCTTCCCGTGAACGGCCGGCGGTCGCTGCTTTACGAGGCAGCAGAGTCAGGGGCGCGGGCTGCGATGTCGAGCGCGGACCACACCTTGCGGCAGGTCGAAGCCGCGTTGCGCCGTTCCTTCTATCGTCTTGTTTACCTGCAGATTCGCGGGCAAATGGCGCGGGAGCACATTGCAGAGTCGGAAGAACTCCTCCGCATTCTGCGCGAACGAGAGGCGGAGGGCGAGGGCTCGAAGTTCGACCGCCTGCAGGGGGAGCGCGAGATCGTCGAACAAGAGACGGATCTGGCCCAGATCGAGGTCATGATGGGTGAGGCACGCGCCGAGCTAGCACGCTACCTCGGCGACGCCGTGAGTCCGGCGGGGCTGGCGGCGGACGGGACGCTTGGCCCCGGCTTCGACCTGCCCCCGCTCCGAGATGCGGTCGCCGCAGGCTTGAGTGCGCGGGGCGACTATCGCGTCGAGGCCGAGCGCCTCGAGCAGTTGCGACTCGAAGATGAGGCCGCGCAGCGCTTGCGCATTCCGAACCCGGTTGTTTCTGGCGGAGTGAAGAGGGCCGAGGTGGCCGGCCAGTTCGTGACCGGCCCCGTGCTTGGCGTGTCCGTAGCTCTGCCGGTCTTCCGCAAGGGGCGTGTCGAGCGCGCCGTGGCTGCGGCCAAGACGATCCGGACGCAGGAGCGTCGGAGCGCGCTAGAGCGCCAGATTCTGGCAGAAGTGCGCTCGTCTCACGAAGCTCTGCGCTTGCGCCGTCAGATGGCCCGGGACTACCGGTCCCAGTCCGAACAGCGCGTGCAAGAACTGGCAGGGATCGCCGAGGTCGCATACAGGGAGGGGGAGTTGGGCATCCTGGATCTGCTGGAGACGCGACGCGTCGCCCACAGGGCGCGGCTTCAGCAGTTGGAACTCGACGCCACCGCGAAATTGGCCGAGGTTGAATTCGACCGCAGCGTCGCCAAGGAACTGTTGCCATGACCAGGCTCCATGCGGTCGTCCTGCTCGTTCTAGCCACGTGCGGAGGCGTTCCGCCGGAACCTGCGGATGAAGCCCCGCTCGACCTCCGGGAATCTGTCGAGGTGACTCGTTGGTCGGCTCGGTCTGAGCTGTTCATGGAATATCCGGAGCTGCAAGTTGGGACCGGCTCAAGGTTCGCGGTCCATCTCACCGATCTAGTGTCGTTTCGGCCGCTTGAGAGTGGCCGCGTCGCGATCGAGTTGGATCACGGCGGTGGCACCGTGGAGCGATTCGCTGTTGACGCCCCGAACCAGCCGGGGATCTTCGGTATCACTGTCCGGCCCGAGCGGGCAGGTTCGCCGTCGCTGGCAGTTCGAGTCCAATCCCCTGGGCTGCAAGATCTCCACCAACTCGGCTTGGTCCGCGTGCATGGGAAGTCTGCATCGTTTGATCCGCCCGGCTCTGGCACCGATCTAGCGGATGCAACGGCAACCATCGCGTTCTTGAAGGAACAGCAGTGGACCATGGAGTTCGCGACCCAACTCGTCGAAGGCTCGGTGATGCAGCAGAGCTTGCGCGTGCCAGCCATGGCTGAGCCACGCAGCGGTGGGCGTCTCGTGGTGACGGCCCCGGTGGCGGGGCGACTGTTGGCCTCCGTTCGCATGCCGGGCTTGGGAGCGGCGGTCCAGCGCGGCGAATTGCTGGGCGAGATCGTCCCGCACTGGGCCGGGTCTCCTGACCGCACGGCCCTCCAACTCGCTATCGACGAGGCCAAGGTGGCCTTGGAAGCTGCCACGCGGCAACGCCAACGAGCGGAGCGACTGCTCGCAGTGGGCGCCGTTCCCGAACGGCGGCTAGAAGATGCCAAAGCCGGCGAAGCAGTCGCTCACGCTCGCCTCAATGCGGCCGATCAGCGTATGGCCCATTTCGAAGCGTCGCGGCGTGACGATCCGCACAAGGAGTCACTCTCCTCGTTCTCGGTAAGGGCGCACTTAGAGGGCGTAGTGACCGCTGTGCATGCAACCGAGGGTGCCCACGTGGAGGAGGGCGATGTTCTGCTGGAGTTGGCAGCGACCGAAATGGTGCATGTGTCCGCGGCCGTTCCTGAAGCCAGGGCCGCGGTGCTGAGGAACCTCAAGGGGGCGGAGATCGAGCTGGCGGACGGGACCACGGTTTTGCCGGTGAGGGGACTGGTGTCTACCGGGATGGTCGTCGATCCGCAAACCCGGACTCTCAAGGCCACCTATCTGGTTGACAACTCCGGGCGGAATATAGCGATTGGTCAATCCGTCGTCGTCCGGCTCTTCACTTCGCACACAGCAGAGGCACCGACCGTGCCGGAGTCGGCGTTGGTCGATGACGGAGGCCGCACGGTCGTGTACGTGCAGACCGGCGGCGAGTCGTTCGAGCGCCGCCAGGTAGAGATCGGCAATCGGACGGGCCAGAACGTTCAGGTCACCACCGGCCTGCGAGTTGGCGAGAGAGTCGTCACGAAGGGCGCGTATCTGCTGCGCCTGTCCTCGATGTCGCCCCAAGCGCCGGCGCATGGCCACGTTCATTGACGCATGCTGGATTCGCTAATCCGTTGGTCGCTGGCCAATCGCACGCTGGTCTTGGCTCTATCCGGCGGCGTGCTGGCTTGGGGCGGGTTCGCGGTTTCCCAGCTCCCGGTAGAGGTGTTGCCGGATCTGACCGCCCCGACGGTATCAGTTATCACGGAGCATCCCGGCTTGGCCCCCGTCGACATGGAGCGGCTCGTCACGTTCCCGGTCGAGACCGCGCTAAACGGAGCGCCTGGCCTGCGGCGCGTGCGCTCGGCGACCGCCGCGGGCGTGAGCGTCGTGTGGGCCGAGTTCGACTGGGGAGAGGATACCTATCTCACCCGGCAGATGGTGGCCGAACGCCTGGGCCTCGCGGCGAGGAACTTGCCGGCGACAGCCTCCCCGCCAGCGCTTGGGCCGACTGCTTCCATCATGGGAGAGATCCTCTTCATCGCGCTGACGTCTGACCGCCATGACGATGTGGAATTGCGGACGGTCGCCGACACCGTGATCCGTCGCGGCATCCTGGCCGTGCCTGGAGTGGCCCAGGTCACTCCCCTAGGTGGCGGCCGCAAGCAGTACCAAGTGCTCCTTGCCCCCGACAAGCTGAAGTCATACGGTGTGTCGCTGAGAGAAGTCGAGGCGGCATTGGCAGCGGGAAGCTCGAACACTTCGGCGGGTTTCCAGGCCCACCTCGGTCATGAGCACCTCCTTCGAGGCGTGGGACGCTTCGTCGGATGGCAGCAGATCCGGGACGCGGTCGTCCGGTCTTCAAACGTGGTTCCGATTCAGGTCAGCGATCTGGGCGAGGTCCGGATCGACGCGGCGCAGCGCAGGGGTGCTGCGGCACTCAACGGCGAAGCCGCGGTGATCATAGGAGTTCGCAAGCAGCCCAACACGAACACGCTTGCGCTCACCGAGAGGGTCGAGGCCCGCATTCGCGCCCTCGAGTCTGCCTTGCCCGAGGGCATGCGGATTCATCGCAGGGTCTTGCGTCAGGCGGACTTCGTGGAAACCGCGATCTCGAATTTGGAGGAAGCTCTGGGCCTCGGAGGCCTGCTAGTGGTCGTCGTGGTCGTGCTGTTTCTGGGCAGCTGGCGGGCCAGCGTCATAGCGCTGTTTGCGATTCCGTTTTCACTGGGAGTCACGTTTATCGGATTGAAGGCCCTGGGCCTGTCCATCAACGGCATGACCTTGGGCGGGATCGCGATCGCTATCGGAGCACTGGTCGACGATGCCCTGATCGATGTCGAAAACGTTGTCCGACGCTTGCGCCTGAATGCGGCCCGCCCGCTCGAGGACCGGCTGCCAACGCTGCAGGTCGTGTTTCGGGCCAGCAGCGAGATTCGCGGTTCCATCGTCTTCGCGACCTTGATCGTAGTGCTGGTCTTCGCCCCTCTCGTCGCACTGGAGAGCGTCGAGGGCATGTTACTGCGTCCGCTGGGAGTTGCCTACATCGTGGCGATTCTCGCTTCGTTGCTTGTGGCGCTAACTGTGACGCCAGCGCTCTGCTCGGTCCTGTTGCCTCGGTCGCGGTCGATTACACAGGTGGGGGGGTGGGCCTTGGTAGGCTGGCTGCGGCGACTGTATGAGCCGATCTTGCGTTGGGGTCTGGACCATGCGGCGGTGGTCTGGTCGCTCGCGCTGCTCTTGGTCGCGACCGCTCTGGCGGGCCTGCAAGATGTCGGGCGGAGGTTCTTGCCCGAGCTGAACGAGGGCAGTTTGACAATCAGCGCCGCCACGGTCCCGGGCACGAGCTTGAGGGATTCCGATCGCCTCGGGGCGGCGCTGGAGAGGATTCTGCTGAGTGTTCCCGGCGTCGTCTCGACCGGGCGCCGCACGGGAAGAGCCGAATCCGACGAGCACTTGCAGGGGGTGGAGTCGTCCGAGATTGACGTGCGGCTCGACCTGCGAAACCGTACCAAGGAGGAGGTCGTAGCGGAGATCCGCGATCGAGCCTCGCTCATTCCAGGCACCAACATCAATATCGGTCAGCCGATCTCGCATCGCATCGACCACATGCTGTCGGGGACGCGGGCAAGTGTCGCGGTGAAGATCTTCGGCGGCGAACTCGATGTCCTGCGGGCCTTGGCGGAGCAGGTCCAGGCCGCGATGCGCAGCATACCGAGCGTTATCGATCTGGCGACGGACCGTCAGGCCGACGTGCCCGTGTTGACGGTGCGCTTCCGTCGCGACGACCTAGCGCGCTACGGCGTGCCGGCCGGGCAGGCCGCCGATGCGCTGCGCACGGTCTTCTTGGGAAACGAAGTGGGCGCTGTCTTCGAGGGCGACGTGCCGGTTCCCATCGTGGTGCGCCACGCGCGCGCCAGCGGCGAAGAGATCGAGACCATCCGGCAGACGCTGATTGACACGCCATCCGGAGCCAGAGTGCCGCTCTCAGCCGTTGCCGACATTCGAGAAGATCGCAGTCCCAACATGGTGACTCGCGAGGACGTGCAACGGAAGATCGTTGTCTCGTGCAATGTGGCCGGCGAAGATCTGCGCGGGGCCGTGAATCAAATCCAACAGGCAGTAGCCGCCAACGTGGCTCTGCCCCAGGGCTACCGGATCGAGTACGGAGGCCAGTTCGAGAGCGAGGCCCGGGCGACCCAGAGGATGCTGCTGTTGGGTGCGCTGGCGATCGGAGGCATCTTGGTACTGCTGGTGACCGCGCTGGAATCCTTGGCCGATGCCCTCATAGTGATGTGCAATCTGCCCCTGGCACTTGTCGGAGGAGTGGCCGGCGTGTATGTGGGAGGGGGTGTTCTGTCGGTGGCCTCTCTGATAGGTTTCATCACTCTCTTCGGGATTGCGGTTCGCAATGGAATCATGTTGTTGGTGCACATCAGGCGGCTAATGGCCGAGGAAGGAGTCGGAGAACTGAGGCAAGCGGTGATTCGCGGTTCGTCGGAGAGACTGGCACCGATCCTGATGACGGCCGTGTCCACGGGCATCGCCTTGTTGCCGGTCGCTCTGGGACTGGGAAAGACAGGGAGCGAGATTCATGCCCCGCTCGCCTTGGTGGTACTGCTGGGGCTGGCGAGTTCGACGCTGCTGAACATGCTCGTCGTGCCCACAGTCTTCTGGCGCTGGCACAAGTCTGCGTAGAAGAAAGCGCGCATGGCTTCCTTGCGCCATCCGGCCGTTCGACGTCTAGGCTCGAGGAGTGCAACCGGACCGAGGCGAAATTTGCCGATCTCCAGCTCCTAAGGCGGCTGGGACTTGCCGTCTTCCGGGCGATCAGAGTAGGCGAACTAGACATTCAGAAACGGTGCAGGAGAGCGTGCCCCAGCACCCCCTCGTGGCCTCCTCAGCCCCCTCCTCTTCGGCGTTGTATGATCCACTCACTCCCATTTCCACTAGTCGGCCTCCTTCGGCATCATCTGTGAATTGGAAGGGAGTCTCGCCATGCGGATTCTAGTCGTCACTCTCGGAAGCGCGGGGGATGTGCATCCGTTCGTGGGGGTCGCTCTGGCGCTGCGCGACCGGGGCCATGCGGTCAGGTTCGCCACGAATCCATACTTCGCTCCGCTGTTGGAACGGCTCGGCCTTCCGCTCCGGCCAATCGGTACGGTCGAGCACTTCGAGGAGGCTGTATCACACCCTGACCTGTGGCGGCCAGTCCGTGGCCTCGGGGTCATCACCGACTTGGCCCTCCGATCCACCCAGGATGTTTATCGTCTCGTGGAGGAGGAGGCTCGCGGCGATACCGTTGTCGTCAGCCACCCGCTGGCATTCGGCGCCCGGATCGCCCACGACGCCCTCGGAGTGCCGCTCGTTACGCTGCATCTAGCACCGGCCGCGCTCTGGAGCATCGAGGCTCCATCCGTGGGACCGACGCGGATGGGCTCGATGGAGCGCTGGCCGAAGGTCGCCAAGCGACTCGGCTTTGGTCTCGTGGACAAGCTCGTCGACCTGAAGCTCGGGCCCGGACTCAACGAGTTCCGCGCGAGCGTCGGTCTTGCTCCGGTCCGTCACGTCGCCAGCCGCTGGTGGCATTCCCCGCAGCGCGTCGTCGGGCTCTTCCCGGACTGGTACGCCGCGCCGCAGCCGGACTGGCCGCCCCAAGCGGTGGTGACCGGGTTTCCGCTATACGACGAACAGGGCGCGACGGGCCTGCCCGCGCATCTGGAGGCGTTCCTCGCTGAGGCCGCCGCGGACGGCGATCCCCCGGTGGCCTTCGCGCCCGGATCCTCCAATCGCCAAGCCCACCGTTTCTTCGCGGCCGCTGCGGATGCGTGCCGCCGGCTTCGGCGGCGCGGGATTCTGCTCACGCGCTATCCGGAGCAGCTCCCCGGCCAGCTTCCGAGCGGGGTCGTGCAGGCCGGATACGCCCCGTTCAGCGCCTTGTTGCCGCGTGTCGCGGCCCTCGTGCATCACGGTGGAATCGGCACGTGCGCGCAGGCCCTCGCCTCTGGGCGGCCACAGCTGGTGATGCCCATGGGCTTCGACCAGCCCGATAACGCAGCTCGGCTTGCCCGGCTTGGCGTGGGCAGCGCCGTCCCCCCGAAGCATTTCACCGGTGCGAGCGTCGCTCGCGAGCTGGACAGGCTTCTGGGTTCGAACGCTGTCGCAGGCCGATCCGCGGAAATCGCACGGCGGTTCGAAGGCATCGACCCGGTCAGCCGGACCTGCGACCTCATCGAGGAATGCGGGTCTTGAGGGGTTCGTCCCGAGCCGAGCCATAGATGGAACTGATCTCGTCGGTCGGCACCCAGCCATCCGCGATGATGTCGGCAACATGCCGATCGGAACCTCTTGGCGGAACAATGATCAGGAATCCGCCGTTCTCATCCGTCACATCCGATCGCAACCAGCACGCCCAAGGCAGAGTTTTAGTTTCCGTCCGAGCACAATCCGTCCCCCGGCGCCTGCAGCCCACGGTTCGAGACCTTGGACAGGGACACCCGCTCCTGAGTGGCCCGAAACACCATGGCTGCCTGTAGAAGCAGCGCGGGGGTGTGTGGCTAGTCTCGGTCCTGTTGATCGCCAGTCTGCTTGATTGCGGTCATTGCGGTCGCGATGATCGACGAAACATCAGCCAAGTTTGCGGGCAAGATCATCGTATTGTTCTCTTTCGCTAGCATGCCGAGCTTCTCGACATACTGCTCGGCAACCCTCAGCTGCACTGCCTGGTAGCCACCGGGGGCGTTGATCGCTTCAGCCACCATGCGAATCCCTTCGGCCGTGGCTGTCGCAACCGTTGTAATCGCAGCTGCCTCTCCCTGCGCTTCATTGATCTGCTGCTGCTTGGTCGCCTCCGATTCCTTGATTATCTTCTGCTTCTCGCCTTCGGCAGTGTTGATTGCTGCGTCCCGCACACCCTCCGAGTCCAAGATAGTGGCGCGCTTCTCTCGCTCGGCGCGCATTTGCTTTTCCATCGCCGCAAGCACGTCGTGAGGGGGATTGATGTTCTTGATCTCGTAGCGAAGCACTTTCACGCCCCAGGGATCGGTCGCTTTGTCCAGTTCATCCACCACCTGGGTGTTGATGTGGGCCCGCTCCTCAAACGTCTTGTCGAGCTCGATCTTCCCGATCTCGCTCCGAAGAGTTGTTTGCGCAAGCTGGGTGATCGCAAAGAGATAGTTGCCGATACCATACGAGGCGCGCTTGGCGTCCAAGACCTTGAGGTACAGAACGCCATCCACACCGACTTGCACGTTGTCGCTAGTGATGCAGATCTGTTCCGGGATGTCGACGGCGGACTCCTTCAGCGAGTGTTTGTAGCGGATCGCGTCCAAGAACGGAACCAAGATGTGGAAGCCGGCATCAAGGGTTCCGGCATACCGGCCAAGTCTTTCGACGACGTACTGGCTCTGTTGGGGCACAACCACAGCCGTCTTCGCGATGACTACGACCGCCAACACGACTAGTGCCGCCAGAGCAATCAAACTCATTTCCATTTCTCGATCTTCCTTTCCGCCCGACTAGTCCGCTCGGATCCACAGGGTCAGCCCGTCAACGCGTTCCACCGAGCACGGCTGATCACGGCTGATGGGAATCTCTCCCGCGTTCCTTGCGTTCCATGTCGATCCGCGTAGCTCCACCTTTCCGAGTTCGCCTGGGCCGATCTTGCCCTGCGCGACGGCACTCTCTCCCACAAGCGTGTCGACTTCTCCGGCCGGTTCGTGCTGCCGGATCTTATGCAGGATCGGCCGGCGGAAACACAGCAGCGACACCAGCGACAGGGCGGTGAATAGAAGGCCCTGTACGGAAACCGTCTCGGCCAAGCCCAATGCAGACAACAAGCCTACTGCCAAGGCTCCAATGCCAAAGAAGAAAACGTAGAAGCCACCTGGAGAAAGCATCTCGAACGCAAGCAATGCAAAGCCTGCCAGCACCCAAATCCACCAAGCCATGTTCAGCCAGAATCCGCTATGTCTCGACTACCGGACTAATCAGTACCGAAACAGCGGAGCCTCCATTGTAGGCGTTTGGGACGCCTCCGACTCCGACCCACGATACACGCAGGGAAGCCTCTGGCGGCAGCCTCGCCCGGTCGTCCCGCCAGCGCCCGGGAGGGACTCCGGGTGATCTCAGTTCTCGTTCATGGCGGAACGGACCTCGCGTTCCCTAACCGTGCAACGCGTGGCCGGGATTCGCCCTGAGAGTCGTGCCACAAGAGTCAAGCAAGCTTCTCGGCGGCTATGCTGGAGCAGCGGCCACTGCCACCGGGCGTGCTTGTGTCCGTGGCCCCGCGACGGGAGGGGAGTATGAGCGTTTCTCGCATGGCACTGGGCCTGACACTGGGAATTCTGTGGGGATGTGCACTTGGAATCATCGGAATCCTGCACGTGCTGGTTCCGCCCTATGGCGAACAGTTCTTTGAGTTCATGGCGTCGGTCTACCCAGGCATCACCGGGTCCGGCTCGCTGCCGGACATCTTGCTGGGTGTGCTGTACGGACTCGTCGACGGGTTTCTTGGTGGATGGCTGATCGCATGGCTGTACAACGTATTGGCACAGCGCCTATCGAAACAGTGAGTATTGGACTGAATCTGTTGGAATTGCTAACTCGCACTCCCCTGCGTGTTCCAAATGGCGGCCCGTGCGATATAAGATGACTGTATGCCGAGAGTTCCGACGGTGTGGTTCGCAGTTTGCTTGGTAGGTTTCGCCGCTGGCGTTGCAGGTGCGGCACCCTCACCGGAGGGAGTGGAGTTCTTTGAGAATAAGATCCGGCCTGTCCTAGCCAAGAACTGTTACACCTGCCATTCGGCTGAAGCCAAGACTCGTATGGGGGGCCTTTCGCTGGACACCCGTGACGGGATCCGCGAGGGCGGACTGCGTGGCCACGCGGTGGTACCGTCTGACGTCGAAGCGAGCTTGATTCTCGATGCCCTGCGCTACGAGGGCGAGCTGAAGATGCCGCCCATGGGCAAGCTTCCCGACGAGGTTGCTCAGGACTTCGCCACTTGGATCGAGATGGGCGCTCCAGATCCGCGCGAGTCGAACGCTGCGCCCCAGCAGAGCAGCATTGACCTAGAGCAGGGCAGGAGCTACTGGGCCTTCCAAACTCCTCGTGCGGAGGCTCTGCCTGCGGTGCGGGACCTTGCGTGGCCACGCGGAGCCGTGGACCAACACGTGCTGGCCGCCCTGGAGCGCAAAGATCTGCGGCCGGTCCCTGACGCAAGCAAGGCGGACCTGCTCCGGCGCGTTACCTACGATCTCACCGGACTGCCCCCGTCTGTGGACGAGATGGAAGCGTTCATCGCCGATCGCAGCGGGACTGCCTACTCCGACGTGGTGGAACGCCTGCTCGAGTCCAACCGCTTCGGCGAGCGCTGGGGACGGCACTGGCTGGACGTTGTGCGCTACTCCGATTCGATCGGCCGCACGCGAAACCTGCCGTTTCCAATGGCGTGGCGGTACCGCGATTACGTGATTCGGGCGTTCAACGCCGACAAGCCCTTCGACCGATTCGTGCAGGAACAGGTCGCTGGCGACCTGCTCCCGTACAACAGTCCCGAGGAGCGCGTGGAGAATCAGATCGCTACCGGCTTCCTCGCGCTGGGAGCGCACGACCTCAACGAGATCGACGCGAAGCAGTTCGACATGGACGTCGCCGACGAGATGATCAACGTCACGACCCGCTCCATGCTGGCTCTGAGCGTGGGCTGCGCCCGTTGTCACGATCACAAGTTCGACCCGATTCCGACCAAGGACTACTACGCACTGGCGGGTATCTTCCGCAGCAGCGAGCTGCGCAACGGCTTGCGCCGCCGTCCCCGCTTCAACGCAGGCTACTTCCGAGTCGAGCGCATGGTGACGCTGGACGGAGTGCCTGACTTCTCTTCGGCGGACGCCGAGGCAACGAGGGCCGAGCGCGCTCGCCTGTGGGGCGAGTTGCAGGCCGCCGAGGAGAAGCGCGACCGGAACGCATGCCGGCAATTTTCCCGCGCACTCAGCAAGCTGCCCATGCCGGAGAACTTGACGATGGGAGTGGTGGAGGCTGCCGAGCCGGTGGCGATGCGGGTCAACATCGGGGGAGATCCCCACACTCTCGGCGATTCGGTCCAGCGCGGATTCGTGCAAGTGCTGTATCCGCAAGGTGCGGGAATTCCCGGGATCGGGCAGGGCGAGAGCGGGCGCCTGCAGCTCGCGGAATGGCTGACGCGCCCGGACAATCCGCTGACGGCCCGCGTGATGGCCAACCGGGTCTGGCACCAGCTCACGGGCAAGGGCATCGTTGCGACGGTAGACAATTTCGGCTCGACGGGGCGGCAGCCAACCAACCAAGCCCTGCTCGACTACCTAGCCGTGCGCTTCGTCGACAGCGGCTGGTCTGTCAAGAGTCTCATCCGCGAAGTCGTCCTGAGCCGCACCTACGGGCTCTCAACGCAACTGGATGACGGCAACTTTGAGAAGGACCCCGACAACAACCTCAATTGGCGAGCTAACCTCCGCCGATTGGAAGCGGAGTCCGTGCGGGACGCGGTCCTCTATGTAAGCGGCGAGCTGGAACTTGAGGCTTCTTCGCCGTCCCCGGTTGCGTCCTTTGACCGGAGCCAACTGCTCAATCCCGGCAACAGGCAGCTGCGCGCGTGGGAGTTCGATGATCGGTACCGGAGCGTGTACGTGCCGGTCGTCCGCAACCTCGCCGTCCGCATGTTCGAGGCGTTCGACTTCCCCGAACCCAGCGAGACGCACGGCGTTCGCGACGTGACCACCGGTCCCAGCCAAGCGCTCTTCCTGATGAACAGCAAGTTCATCCGCTCGAACGCTCTGATCGCGGCAGAGCGGCTGATGGCCGCACATTCGCGTGATCGCGACCGCGCTCGCTACGCGTTTCGCCAAGTCCTTTCCAGGGATCCTACTGCAGCCGAGGAAGAGCGGGCGCTGAGACGGGTCCGAGATATCGCGCGCACACTTAGTTCGCCAGAAGGCAAGGCGGCGGACCGCGCTGCGGCGGAAGCGTGGCTGGAGAACCTGCTCATGGCTGCGCTGGAACGCGAAGCTGATCCGAGCGAACTGTCCGCGGCGATGCAGTCCGTCGTGTCCGACGAGCCCGGCGCGGCCGATTCGGCCGTAGCCATGAGTAGCGCGTTTGCCGACGAGGAGGGCGCGATGCGCGCAGCACTGGTGCAGCGCGTAGTGGAGGCTGCGCTGGGACGGCGGACGGAAGCCAAGGAGCGTTCGCAGATGCGCAAGAGCATCAAGGACTGGTACACTTCGCAAGCAGGAACCGACGGTTCCGGCTCGCGCATGCTAGCGGCATCGGCCGATCCGGTCCACGAGGCGTGGACCCGCATCTATCACGCGCTGTACAACAGCGCGGAGTTTCGTTTCCGCAATTGAAGGGGGGACTCGGGAGTACGGTTATGTCAGCAATCTTCCAAAACCGCAGGGGCTTTCTGAGGCACGCCGCGGCAGGGTTCGGCTACACGGCGTTTGCTGGCCTCGCTGCGATCGAATCCCTGCATGCCAAGGGGAGCCAGAATCCGCTATTGCCGAAGGCACCGCACTTCGAGCCGAAGGCCAAGCGGGTGATCTTTCTCTTCATGCAGGGCGGCCCGACCCAGCACGACACGTTCGACTACAATCCCGATCTCGCCAAGTACGCCGGCATGCGTTCGGAGATGGAGCTGGCGGCTGGCAACACGAGCGGCAAGATCCTGCCATCGGTATTTGACTTCAAGCCGGGCGGCAAGAGCGGGCTGCCGATCTCCGATGTCTTTCCGAACTTGCGCGAGCATGCGGACGAGCTGTGCCTGCTCAATGGCATGCACACCGATTCTCCGGCGCATCCGCAGGCGACGATCTTCACTCATACCGGCAGCATCACGTTCGTGCGGCCGTCAATCGGCTCGTGGACCGTGTACGGCTTGGGGACAGAGAATCAAGATCTACCGGGGTTCGTGACCATGAACCCGCCGCCGGTCGGCGGTTCCGCCCTGTACGGCTCGGCCTTCCTGCCGGCTAGCTACCAGGGCACGCGGCTGAACATCGCAGCGGGCCAAGAGGCTGTGCAGAACATTCGCAACGCGACGATGAGCTTGGAAGCACAGCGCCGTCAGCTCGATTACGTGCAGGGGTTGAATCGCGAGCTGCTAGATCGGTCCGACCAGGACGATCAGGTGGAGGGCGTGATCCAGTCCTACGAGCTTGCGTTCCGGATGCAGTCCGCCGTGCCGGAGGCGATGGATCTGACGTCCGAGCCTGAAAGCGTTCGCGAGATGTACGGCCTCGATGCAAAGGAGACGCGTGAGTTCGGGGCGCAGTGCCTGCTGGCGAGACGCATGGCCGAAAAGGGCGTGCGCTTCATAGAACTGGGATATCGCGGCTGGGACCACCACAACAACTTGCGCAAGCGGCTCGCGGATAGCGCCGCTGCCATAGACAAGCCGATCGCCGCCCTGATCGCCGATCTGAAGCGGCGCGACATGCTGGACGAGACGCTGATCGTCTGGGGTGGGGAGTTTGGACGTTCCAGCTACGAGCAGAACGACAAGAGCGACGGACGGCGCCACAACAATCGCGGCTACACCATGTGGATGGCTGGCGGCGGGATCAAGGGCGGGATGCGCTTCGGACGCTGCGACGAGCACGGCGTGGCTGTCGAGGATCGAGTGCACCTGCACGACCTGCATGCGACGATACTGCACCAGTTGGGGCTGGACCACACCAAGCTGACGTACCGTTACGCTGGGCGCGACTTCCGCTTGACGGACGTGCACGGGCGAGTCGTCAACGAGATCATTGCGTAGGCTCGGCGCCGGGGCGGAGGACGCCCCAAGCGAGGTTTGTTCCTCGAAGCGGTCTCGGGACTTCCGATTGCCGGGTCCCGTGCTTCTAGGTGTACGTCCGCCCGTGCAACCGCCATTAGACAGGTGCCCGGTGTCCTGAGCCAGACCAGGCTTGCCTGTCTGCTTCCCGACACAGCTTTTCTGATCGCGCAGGTGACCGCCGAGTCGGCAGAGTCGATCGTGGCAGCCCAGCTGGCCAAGAAATGCGGCGCCGCTCTGCTCGTCGTGCCACGGTCGCATGGATTCTGATTCATTCGTTTGCATAACAGATCATTACGAGGAACGTTTCGCAAACAAACAGCATGATCGAACTAGGTTGGATCGGCCAGGAACTCACTCAAGCCTCGGAATTGAGGTGTGGGTCCCAATAATCGTGGCCGTTCAGATAGTGCCCAAGAAGAGGGGCGGGCAAGAGGCCGATCTCGAAGACAGATCGCCTGAAGACGGCGAAGACCGCTGTCCGGCGGTCAACTTTCCGTCGACCGACATCGTCGAAGCTTCTAGCAGCCGATGGCTGGTCACTTTCAAACACACTGAATGCGATGGATGTGACGACTAGGATGGTCGGGACGCTTAGAGGGCTGGTTGGTTCAGGCGACTCTCCGGTCGCTGTTCCACGAACAGATGCTGTCTGGATTCAAGGCCAAATGACTGGTTCAGGTCGCAACAAGAATCTCTGCAAGGCAATCAGAAGTTTTGACGATTTCTCATAGTTTTCATGTAAATCATCCAAATTATGGATAATATACAGGAATGATTGCCCGCAGAGTGGAGAAGGTCGTTCGAGATGCTCTCGCGTTGCAGGCCGCCGTCGCGGTGATCGGACCGCGACAAGTCGGCAAGACAACCCTGGCGCGCGAGATCGGAGACGAGCGGAACGCAGTCTACGCAGATCTGGAAGACCGCGCCGACCGAGAGAAGCTGGAGGAACCGAGGATGTTCCTCGAGAGGTACGAGGACCGACTGGTGATCTTGGATGAAATCCACCGAGTGCCGAACCTGTTCAGTGATCTGCGAGGCATAATCGACCGGGGCCGCCGCAAGGGACTGCGAACCGGTCGATTCCTGATTCTCGGATCCGCCTCGGTCGATGTCCTGCGCCAGTCGAGCGAAACCCTCGCCGGGCGGATTGCCTATGTGGACCTGGGTCCACTGGACATCCTTGAAATTGAACCGGGGATGGACCCCCTTGTGCAGCTCTGGGTCCGGGGAGGATATCCGGACAGTTTTCTCGCGCAAAGCGCTGCAACCAGCTTCAAGCTCCGACAGCACTTCATCAGGACCTATCTGGAGCGCGACGTGGCCGCCTTCGGGCCTCGCTTGCCAGCGGCCGCTCTCGAACGGCTATGGACGATGCTTGCGCATAGCCAGGGGGGCATCCTGAACGCGTCGCGTCTGGCCAGTGCACTAGGAACCAGCTACCAGACTGTGACCCGATACATTGACGTACTAGCCGGATTGCTGCTGGTCCGCCGTCTTCCGCCACTGCTCGCAAACGTCGGGAAGCGTCTCGTCAAGTCTCCGAAGGTGTATGTCCGCGATAGCGGGCTGGTTCACGCACTGCTCTCCATCCACGATTTCGAGACACTCTCTGGCCATCCAGTGATCGGCCAGAGCTGGGAGGGATTCGTCATCGAGAACCTATTGGCGGCCGCCCCCGAACGGACCTTGGCGAGCTACTACAGGACCGCCAATGGGGCTGAGGCGGATCTGGTGCTGGAGTTTCCGGACGGCCGACGCTGGGCAATAGAGGCGAAGCGTAGCCTTGCCCCCTCGTTGACGAAGGGCTTTCACAATGCCAGAAAAGATCTGTCGCCAGAGAAGTCCTTCGTCGTGTACCCCGGGCACGAGCGCTACAGCCGGACCTCCGAGGTCGAGGTAATCGGCTTGCGGGAGCTGGCCGCCGAGCTCGCTGGCGTCGCGAATTGATTCGAGACGCTATTGATCCCTACAGCACCAAATCAGGGTACCTAGCAGCGCGTGGGTGGTCTCCGTTCTTGAAGCGTGCGGAGATTCGCTGGGCGGGTGGGAAAAGCCGAAAGACCCTTTGCAGGAGCCGCTCGCTTGGAGGTTCACGGGGTGTTTCACGTCCATGGTGGCGATTCGGGCAACAGTGCTTCAAACTCAGCGACGCGTGCTGCTTGGTATTCACCGGCATAGGAGCCCTCGTAGAACCTGCCCAGCGCCTCCTCACAGAGCCGCTCCCACGACTCCTCTTCGTGCCCTGGGTTGATCGGGTAGAACAGGCAGCCGGTGGCTTCGGCGGCCTTGCGGTCTCCCGGTGCGTCGCCGATCATGAGGCGCCTGTCGGAAGCGTAGCGGCCGCCCGACATGGCTTCGAGGTGTTCGACCTTCTTGCCTAGCTCCTGTCCTGCAATGATCTGCGGATAGTGCGCTATGCCGTTCTCATCCCACTCGCGCTGGAGCGCTTCGCCGGGCGTTCCCGACACGACTCCCAGGTCGGCCCGTGATACCACCTTGTCCAGCGTCTCGCGCACCCGCGGGAATGGCGGCACGCCGGAGACGATGTCTTTGACGGCTTCGTTGACCGCGAGGCTCCACGCCATGGTGAGATCCAGCAGCGGGTCCGGATGCAGCTCGCGATATGCTTCCAGCCCTGCATTGCTGGGTGGAAATTCGGAATCGATAAAGGCTTGTAGCGGAGCGAGATCCGGGATATCTATGCCGCGAGCAGCCGCCTCCGGCCAGTCTCTGACCAATCCGAGGGTACGGACGCATACCGGGAAGCGGTTCATGCCCCGGGATTTCGAGTACAGGTTCGCGAACTCCCAAGCGCGGCGGGCGTACTTCGATGCCGCTTGCAGCCGCCAATGCTTGATGAACATTGGCGTGAAGCACTCCTTGTGCTTGATCTCCATCGAGTCGAACACGCAGCCGTCCGAGTCGAGACCCACGAAGTAGTCGCTCGATGTCTGGAAGTCTTGGAGTGCCTTCATGATTTGCCTGGCGAATCGCGGTTTGACGACGGCTGCGGCGCTAGCGATTCCACTGGGTGTGGAACACGCCATCCATGTCCAGCCGGCGGTACGTGTGGGCTCCGAAGTTGTCGCGCAGCGCCTGTAGCAGGTTGGCGGGAAGAAACTCCGAGCGGTAGCTGTCCAGATAGGCCAGCGTCGCACCGAGGCAGGTCGTTGCGACTCCGCTGCGGTTGGCGATCTCGACTGCTTCGCGCAGGTCCTGCAAGGATTCGTTTACGATCGCGGAGAACGACGGGTGGAGCAGCATGTTCTCCATCTCGGGCTCTTGTTTATATGCCTGCTTGATCGGGTCAAGCAGCTTGGAGCGGATGATGCAGCCGTCCTTCCAGATGCGGGCCACCTCGGCCAGGTCGGTGCCAAAGTCGTACTCCTTGGACGCCGCCTGGATCAGGTGCAGCCCTTGTGCGTAGGAAGCGACCATCGCAAGGTGCAGCGCGCCGTGCAGGGTAGCCACGAGGCGCTCTCGGTCCTGCTCGCATTCGGCGTCCGGGCCCTGAAGAACACCCGAAGCCTCTACGCGGGACTGCTTGAGCCCAGACAGGATACGGGCATTGACGGCCTGCGAAAGGGTCGGTATCGGCACGCCCATGTCCAGAGCTGTCTGCGCCGTCCACTTTCCCGTCCCTTTCTGGCCCGCGGTATCGAGAATCTTCTCGACCAAGGGGTCGCCGGTCTGGTCGTCACTCTTCGCCAGGCACTGCGCCGTGATGTCGACCAAGAAACCGCCGACCTCCGGCGATGCGGTCCACTCCTGGAAGACCGCTTGGATCTGGTCGGTCGACATGCCTGCTGCGCTACGCAAGATGTCGTAGACCTCGCAGATCAGCTGCATGATCCCGTATTCGATGCCGTTGTGGACCATCTTCACGTAGTGGCCCGCCGCATGTCGGCCGCAGTAAGTCACGCACGCCCCGTCGTCTTCTGTCTTCGCCGCAATCTTCTCGAGAACCGGGGCGATGCGCTCGTAGGCCTCGAAGTTGCCGCCAGGCATGATCGACGGTCCCCACAGGGCGCCCTCTTCGCCGCCCGAGATGCCGCAGCCTACGAAGTGCAAGCCCGCCTGCTGCAGGCGCTTTGCGCGCCGGTCGGTGTCGGGGAAATGCGAGTTTCCGCCATCGATGAGCACGTCGCCCGGCTCGAGATGCTCGAGCAGGGCGTCGATCACCCGATCAGTGCCTGCTCCTGCGGTGACCATCAGCAGGACCCTACGAGGTGGATCTAGGAGCGAAACCAGCTCTTCGATGGACTGCGTGACGGTGACGTTCTTGCCGACCGACTCGTCGCGCATGCGCTGGGCGTTCTCATCGCCGCGATTGTAGGCGACGACAGGGAACCCGTTACGCTCGATGTTGAGCGCTACATTGCGGCCCATGACGCCGAGGCCGGCGACCCCGAAGTTGTCTGCTGACATTGAAGCTGTTCCTTGGGGAGCGCGCTAGGTGCTGCGCTCGTCGTGAGATGGACCCGGGCGAGGCGTTGCTGCGGTCCCGGTTGCTTAGCCTAGTCCAGCGGACTCTAAGCGGATCCGCATGGTAACGGTCTAAACCCATTGTATTCGAACCGCTTGACGGGGGCGGGCGGGCGTGATTCCGGCTAGAAGAAGAGGTGCACCATCTCGCCGTCGATCTCATCCAGCGTCGACCGGAAGGCCGGCCAACTCGGCGCGCCCATCTCCGCGTTCCACGCGGCCAGGTCGGCCTCGAGCTCCTGCACGACCGCGGGGTGTTCCGCCGCGACGTTGGTTTGCTCGCCAATGTCTTTGGACAAGTCGTACAGGAGGGTGAGCTGGCCGTGCGGGGAGTCCTGCGGCCAGGCCTGCATCGGCAGCCGTCTCGCCCCGGCGTCGGTCACGTCCGTCCAGTCCATGTCCGTCTTGTTGACCTTCCAGAGTTTCCAGTTCCCCTTGCGCACGGCGACGTTCGGCTTGGCTCGCCAGAACAACAGATCGTGCGGAGCCGAATCGGTTTCGCCCCGCAGATGGGGGAGCAGGTTCACGCTGTCCTGCGCAGTGGCGGAAGAGCCTGCAGCAGCCGCGATCGTTGCGAACAGATCTAGCGAAATGACCGGTTCGCTATAGGTCGTGCCCTTGGCCAGGCCTGCGGGCCACTGGGCCAGGAAAGGGATGCGAATCCCGCCATCCCAGTGGTAGCGCTTGTGTCCGCGCAGGGGTGCATTGGAACAGCAGCCATCGACGTAACCCGCGCAGCCGTTGTCGGACAGGAACACAAACAAGGTGTCGTCCTCGAGCCCGAGCTCAGCCAGTTTGGCCGTGACAGCACCCACGTAGTCGTCAACCGCCGCGACCATGGCCGAATAGATCCTAGTGCTGTCCTTTTCGATGTGGCGATAGCGGTCTAGGTATTCCTTCGTCGCCTGCAACGGTGTGTGCGGTGCGTTCGGAGTGAGCATAAGGAAGAAGCGTTCGTCCTTGTGACGCTCGATGAAATCGACGGTCTTGTCGCGAAACACGTCGGTGATGTATTCCTCGACCTCGACCGGTTCCCAGCCGTCGTAGATCGCGTTAGCCTCCGTCCTGGCGATCGGGGCGTTCCGCGCCGGCCACGACTCCACGCCCTCCTTGCGCGAGTCGATGTAGATCGACCCGCCGGCCAGCATGCCGTAGTATTCATCGAAACCCCGGCTCAGAGGGTGGTGCTGCTTCTGCTTGCCAAGGTGCCACTTTCCGATCAGACCCGTCGCGTAGCCTTGCGCGCGCAACATGTCGGCGATGGTGGTCTCGTCCAAGGACATGCCCATGTCGGTGTCGCGCCCGGCGATGTTGAACTCGAACCCGTGGCGCTGCTGGTGTCGACCTGTGTAAAAGCCGGCCCGCGAAGGACTGCACACCGCCGCGGAAACGTAACCGTCAGTGAGGCGGACGCCCTGCGCGGCGAGGGCGTCTATGTGGGGAGTCTGGATCACCTCGCCACCGTTGGCTCCGATATCACCCCAGCCGAGATCGTCCGCCATCATCACGATCACATTGGGCGGAGGCGGCGCGGTCTCATCGACAGCGGAGGGAGCGCAACCACTAAGTGCCAGAACAAGCGGGAATAGCACGCCGAGTCTCATAGCGCAGCCATTCTAGCGTTGCTTGGCGTCAGCCTGGGGAGTGCCAAGCGAAAGGCCAGCCGCTTGCCGTCCCTTTCTGCCTAGGGTGGCGGGAACGGGGGAGCAGTTTGGCTCGCTCGTATATCATTTCTGTAGATGGCACTTGACAAACGTAGGAGCACGCGCCTGACGCAGCCGCTGGTCCGCAGGAATGGCTCGCTACAGCCTGCGAGCTGGGACGAGGCGCTCGACGTGACTGCTGCTGCCTTCGCCCGCGCGAAGGACCGAACGCCGGAGTCATCGTTCGGCATGTTCAGCTGTTCGAAGACGACGAACGAGCTGAACTACGCTGTCCAGAAGTTCGTCCGCAGCGTCATTGGCAGCAATAACATCGACAGTTGCAACCGTACTTGACACGCGCCGAGTGTCGCCGGTCTGGCGACGGCGTTCGGGGCGGGGGGCGGCACGAGCTCCTACCAAGAGGTCGAAGAGACCTCACTGATCGTGCTGTGGGGATCGAACGCCCGCGAGACACATCCGATCTACTTCCACCACGTGCTCAAGGGCATACGCAACGGAGCCCCGCTGTACGTGGTCGACCCTAGGCGCACGAGTTCTGCGCAATGGGCAGATCGCTGGCTAGGGTTGGACGTCGGCACCGACATCACTTTGGCGAACGCGGTCGGGCGCGAGATTTTGGACGCGGGGCTAGAGAACCGGCAGTTCATCGAGCATGCCACGAGCCGCTTCGAAGCCTACCAAGCCGCTATCGAGCCATTCACTCTAGACTTCGCGGAGCGCGAGACGGGCGTGCCGCGGGCTGCCATCCGCGATCTGGCCCATGCCTACGCGAGGGCTCCTACCGCGCAACTGTGCTGGACGCTGGGGATTACCGAGCACCACCAGGGCGTGGACAATGTGCTGGGGCTGATCAATCTGGCACTGCTGACCGGGCACGTCGGGCGCTATGGGTCAGGGCTCTGCCCCCTGCGGGGCCAGAACAATGTGCAGGGCGGGGGAGACATGGGTGCCCTGCCGGACCGCCTGACTGGATTCCAACACGTGACCAACGATGCTTGCCGCGCCAAGTTCGAGGCCGCTTGGAACTGCAAGATTCCACCCAAGCCGGGCAGGCACATCAGCGGCATGTTCAAGGCGATGGATCAGGGAGACCTCAAGACGCTGTATGTCTTGGGAGAGAATCCGGTGGGTTCTGAACCTGACACCAAGCACGTCATGGCCACCATGGACAAGCTCGATTTCTTGGTGGTCCAGGACTTGTTTCTCACTCAAACGGCTGAGATCGCCGACGTGGTCCTGCCGGCCTCGGCCGGCTGGGCGGAGTCTGAAGGCACGGTCACGAGCAGCGAGAGAAAGGTGCAGCGAGTTCGCAGAGCGGTCAAGCCGGCACCCGGCACTAAGGATGACATTGCGATTGTGTTTGACCTTGCCAAGCGTCTGGGCCACGACTGGGGCGAGCCCAACCCCGAAGTGCTGTGGAACGAGCTGCGTACGTTGAGCCCGATGCATGCAGGCATGAGTTACGAGAGGCTTGAGGCTCTAGGGGGGATTCGCTGGCCTTGCTACGACGAGTCACACCCGGGCGAGCTGTTCTTGCACGGGCGCTTATGGGCCAATCCGCGGATCGGCCCGCGCGCGCCGTTCTCGATTGTCCAGCCGGAGCCACCGGTGGACTACCTGGATGATGAGTTCCCGATTCGCCTGACGACGGGCCGCCGGCTGGACGAATACAACACGGGCGTGCAGACCGGCGCCTATGCATCGCCGCTGCGACGCCAGGAGGCGGTGGACATTTCGCCGGAGGATGCCGCGCAGTACGGCTTGCAGGAGTACGAGCAGGTGCGCATCAGCTCGAGACGCGGTTCGGTGGTTGCCCCTGTCCGGTTCGATCCCGGTCTGCGGCCGGGCTTGGCATTCATGACGATGCATGCTCCGGACGAGGTAAACACCAACGAGCTGACGATCGAAGCCATCGATCCCAAGTCCGGCGTGTCGGAGTTCAAGGCCACCGCCATCCGCATCGATAAAATGGTCGGCGCTAGCGCTGGGGATTGAGCCCGTGGGCTTCCCATGCATTTCGTCCGGGGCTTGTCTGGACAAGATCGTGGATCCTATTCGCGGTGGCGGAAGGATCGGTAGCTAGTGGACCTGCACTTTACGGCGGATGAGCCGACCGCGTCGGAGGTCGATGCCGTCGACGCTGTGCTGGGGGCCGCTGACTCTAGGTGGCATGGCGGCCAGCGCGTCGATCCGAGCGAAGCGCAGACCTCGGAAAGCGGGCACCGCACGGCGGGACAGCGCCACCTGCTGCTTCCTGTGCTCCACGCAATCCACGGGCGCATCGGCTGGATCAGCCGTGGCGCGTTGAACTACGCCTGCAAGCGGCTCGAGGTGCCGCCGGCGGAAGCGTATGGCGTTGCAACGTTCTACGACATGTTCTCGCTCGAGCAGGCACCTCCGGTCGTAGCCCGGGTCTGTGACGATATCGCCTGCCAAGCCAAGGGCGCGAGCGATCTCTGCGCAGGTCTCGAAACGGTCATGGGGCCAGCCGGCAACGGCAACGCGAGCCGATGCGGATGGGTGCGCAGCCCGTGCCTGGGCCAGTGCGAGAGAGCGCCCGCCGTGCTGGTGACGGCAGCGGGCGAGCGGCCTTGGACGTCGGTGATCGCTCCGGCGACCGCGCAGGCGGTCGAGGCGGCATGTTCCAAGGATTCCCCGACCGACGGGCCTCAGGTGCGAGAGTCGGTTCCTCAGGCCGGGCAGGCTTCGCTCCAACTGCTGCATCGCGTCGGCGCGCCAAGCGCGCAGAGTTTGGATGAGTATCGCGCCGATGGGGGCTTGCGCGCCTGGGAACTGGCTCTAGAGCTGGGTCCGGAATGGGTAATCGAACAGGTCGAGCAGTCCAATCTCGTCGGTCGCGGCGGGGCTGCGTTTCCGACCGGACGCAAGTGGCGCGCAGTGGCCCAAGCTGGCGGCCCCAAGTATGTCGTTTGCAACGCGGACGAGTCCGAGCCAGGCACCTTCAAGGATCGGGTGTTGATGGAAGGCGACCCGTTCGGGGTTGTCGAAGCGATCATGATCGCGGCGTTCGCCACGGGCTCTGAGCGGGCCTACGTTTATGTCCGGGGCGAGTATCCGGATGCGACCGAGCGAATGCGGTCCGCGATCGCGGAACTGGACTCCGCAGGCCTGCTCGAACGGGCATGTCCCATCGAGATCCGGCGGGGTGCTGGAGCGTACATTTGCGGTGAAGAGACCGCCCTGTTCAACTCGATCGAGGGTTTTCGCGGGGAGCCCCGCAACAAGCCGCCGTACCCGACCGAGTCCGGTTTGTTCGGACGTCCGACGCTGGTGAACAACGTTGAAACGCTGGCGAACGTATTGCGGATCTTGCTGCAGGGCGGCACCGCCTATGCCGCCGTAGGGACAGAGCGCTCCTCGGGCCCGAAGCTCTTCTGCCTGTCCGGGCACGTCGCGATGCCCGGCGTCTACGAAGTCCCATTCGGCGCGACCGTGCGCGAGCTGATCGAACTGGCGGGAGGCGTCGGCGGCACGGGCAGGCTGCAGGCGGTCCTTGTCGGAGGGGCTGCCGGGGCGTTCTTGGGTCCCGACGAACTGGACGCTCCATTCACGTTCGAAGGCATGCGGGCTGTCGGCGCGACTGTGGGTTCGGCGGTTGTGATGCCGTTCGATGACAGCGTGGACCTCGGCGCTGTGCTGTTGCGCATCGCGGAATTCTTCAGGGACGAGAGTTGCGGCCAGTGCGTTCCCTGTCGCGTGGGGACGGTGCGCCAGGAAGAGCTGCTCGAGCGCTTGCGCAGTGGCCAGACGATTGGGACACTGGACCACGAGCGCCAGCTGCTGCGCGAGGTTTCCCAAGTCATGCGTGACGCGTCTATTTGCGGTCTCGGCCACACGGCGGCCAGTGCCGTAGACTCAGCCTTGGAGCGGTTTCCGATCTTTCAGGGGGCGACTCGATGAGCGACCAGAGCCTGGCAGACGCGCCAGACCTGACAGTGCCGGTGCCGCCAGGTCCAGTCCCGTCTGCCCCTGTCCGTGACCAACGGCCCGAGGTGGAAGTGTCGGTGGACGGCCAGAGCGTTTCGGTGCCGGAGGGTTCTACCCTGCTGGACGCCTGTCGGCAGTGCGAGATAGACACTCCCACGCTGTGCTACGTCGAAACGCTAACGCCCGTGAACGTCTGCCGGGTGTGCGTCGTGGAACTGGAGGGCTCGAGAACGCTCGTGCCGGCCTGCTCGCGCAAGGCCGAGCCGGGCATGGTGATCCGCACCGACACCGAGAGGGTGCGCCTCAGCAGGCGAATGGTGCTGGAGTTTCTGGCCTCTAGCACGGACGTCTCGCAGTCACCCGAACTCTGCAGCTACATGGAGAGCTATGGCGCTGACCCGGAGCGGTACGGTGAGCGAGACGCCCAGGCCGAGTCCAAGACGCAGCCCGCCAAGGTGGACAACGAGCTCTACATCCGGGACTACGCCAAGTGCGTGCTTTGCTACAAGTGCGTCGAAGCTTGCGGTGAGGATGCCCAAAATACGTTCGCGATCGCTGTCGCCGGCCGCGGGTTCGATGCCCATATCGCCACCGAGTTTGACGTGTCACTGCCTGAATCAGCATGTGTCTACTGCGGCAACTGTATCGGTGTTTGCCCGACGGGCGCATTGGTGTTCAAAGCCGAGCACGATCTGCGGGAGCGCGGGGAATGGGACGCGAGTCGGCAGGAGTCTACGGACACCATATGCCCGTATTGCGGTGTCGGTTGCACGCTCTCGGTCCATACGCAGGACAACCAGATAGTGAAGGTCACGTCACCACTGGATCAAGAGGTGACCTCAGGTAATCTGTGCATCAAAGGCAGGTTCGGCTGGCAATTCACAACGGGCGCTCCCAGTGCGCCGGATGACGTCGCCGGTGACAAGAAATAGCTCGGTCGGACAGGCAGACAGCGATCGGACTCGCTGCGCGGCGGCCGTTTGATCAGTGCCAGAGAGCCTAGTGCCCGCATAGTTCGGGACCGGCTGGGTTGCAACTCCCTGCTCGATTGGCAAGAATATGCGGCCATGAAGAAGATCCTCGTCGTCGGACTGGGAGCCGTGGCCGCGCTAGCGCTTTGGTTCGCGCCGCACGTTCCCGAACCGCTAGTTTCGAGTGCTCTTGCCCAGAGCTCGGAAAGCGGTGCTTGCGTCGATTCGAACAGGCTCGTGTTGAGTCTTGGCATTGACGACAGCGTGGAGACGGATTGGAGCGGTACGGCGAGCGGCTGGGTGAGGGACGAACGCGCGTCTTGGTCCGCAGAATCGCAGTCCGCTCCGCTGAAGCTGGCTGGCGGCGGGCAAGCGCAACGGGTGCTTCCAGCTTCGGTGGACGTGAACCTGCCCGCTAGCCCGTGTGGTAGTGCGGCTGATCCGAGCCGCTCCGTGCGGGTGGAAACACGCGAGGGTTCGTTTGACGTGGCCGTTGGCGGTCTTGGCATGGGGCGGCGTGTTTCACTGCTTGGCGGGCGAGTCGAGGCAGCTCTTGCCCCTGCCGCCTCGTCTCTTCGAAATACGGCGATTGAGGAGGATTTCCCGAGTTGCGCTTCGATGCCGGATGACGCGGTGCTGTGCGCTTACGTGGAGTACGAGCCCGGCGAGCCTATCGATGGGGAGAAGGCCCTTGCGGGCGAGTTCGATTCGATTGAGTTCCGTGGCAACGGTGACCGTGTCGCGCTCCTGCATCGCGACGGTGCGGGATGGCGCGATCCTGCCTATGTCACTTCGTCCGGTAGGGACGTCTGGCAGCCCGTTGTGATGAGCCTGCCCGATGGCGGTGCCGCAGTGTTGTGGTCAGAGCAGCGCGAAGGTAACTGGGACATCTACAGCCGGACCTACTCGCTGCGCAGCGGCGACCTCGGCCCGGAGCGGCGGCACACCACCGATCCCGGCAGCGATTTCAACGTGGTCGCCAGTCAGGGATACTTCGCTTGGCAGGGGCGGCGAAATGACCAATTCGATATCTTCGTGAGCCCGTTCGATGGCCCGGCTGTGCGAGTCTCGACCAGCGCTGCCAACGACTGGCGGCCATCGATCGCAACCGATTCAGGCGGCACGTCGTGGGTGGCTTGGGATACCTATGACGCCGGCAATTACGACGTATACCTGAGGCGGTACGAAGGCGGCGAGCTGGACCAGCCGGTCGCAGTTGCCGCTTCGCCTCGGTTCGAAGCCCGAGCGACAGTTGCGGTGGACTCGATGGACCGGCCCTGGGTCGCATTCGAGGATTCTGACGAAGGTTGGGGCAAGGACGCTGGGGACCGCTGGACCGGAAGGCAAGCCACTTCGATGTATGTGAACAAGAACATTCTTGTGCGCGTCTGGGATGGCGAACTGAAGCAGACCCGGCTTGCGCCCGAGGCCCCGACTGTTGACTACTTTCACGACGATACGCGGGTGGCAACGAGCCAGAGGCACAAGATCAGCATCCCGGTCATGGCGTTCGACGGCGCAGGTCGGCCGTGGCTGCTCTTCCGCAAGCACCCGCTGCAGACAGGGCGCGGCGAGCGCTGGCGCAGCTATGGTGCCTTCTACAGCCAAGGAGCTTGGTCCGAGCCCATCCCGCTCGAATCTTCGGACAATCTCTTGGACCGGGAGCCAGGCCTAGTCCCGCAGCCCGACGGATCGCTGCTCGCGGTATTCGCCGGCGACCGGCGCTTGCAGGCGCGCAGTCGCCGAGATAGCAATCTGTCGGAAGCCAAGCTAGTGGCGAGTTCCGCCGCTGCGGACGCCGACTTGGTGCCCGCTGACGCCAGCCGGCCCGAGTCTTCCCGCCTAGTCGTGCATCCGGACGAAGCGCAGCAGATCGCACAGATCCGATCGCGTCGGGTGCAACTGGACGGCAAAAGCTTGCAGTTCCTGCGGGGGGAGTTCCACCGCCATACAGAGTTTTCCTCGCATAGAGACTGGGACGGGCCGTTTGAAGAGGTCTGGCGCTACGGGCTCGATGTGGCGGGAATGGACTGGATCGGGGCCGGCGACCACGATTACGCCGTCGGGCAGGACTACATGTGGTGGTTGCAGCAGAAGGCGGGCGACATCTACAACGCGCCGGGATCATTCAGTGCCATGTATTCCTATGAGCGCAGCGTCAGCTACCCGAGCGGCCACCGCAACGTTATCCTGCCGCGTCGGGGAATCCGTCCGCTGCCGCGCATGACCGGCAAGGCTCGCGTCGAAGGAACTGCACAGGACGGCTCACCCGACATCCACAACCTGTTCGCCTATTTGCGGCACTTCGGCGGCATCTGTTCCTCGCATACGTCTGGAACGAACATGGGGACGGACTGGCGCGATGGCGACATCGAGGTCGAGCCCGTCGTGGAACTCTTTCAGGGGCATCGGCAGAGTTACGAGGTGTCGGGCGGGCCGCATGCCGCAACCGGTCCGGAAGACACCATCCAGGGCTATCGGCCGGCCGGTTTCTTGTGGGAAGCCTTTCAGAAGGGTCGGCGGCTGGGATTCCAGGCCAGCAGCGACCATGTCTCCACGCATATCAGCTATGCAATCGTCTTGGCCGAGGAGCACTCGAGGAAGGGTATTATCGATGCCTTCAAGCGGCGCCATTCCTACGCCGCGCATGACAACATCGCCTTGGTCGTGCGCTCGGGGGATCATCTAATGGGCGACGAATTCGCTTCCGCGGCCCTTCCGCGCCTGCGAATCATCGCCCATGGTACAGCCCCGATCGACAGCGTCGAGGTGATCCGGCAGGTGGGCTCGAACGTGCCCGAAGTCGTTGCATCGATGGAACCGGGGACCGTCTCTATTGATCTGGATTGGTCCGATCCGGCCGCCGCGGCGGACGAATGGAACATGTACTACGTCCGCCTGAGGCAGCGCAACGAGGCGATGGCTTGGGCAAGTCCGCTGTGGATCCGCTACGAGCCATGACGCGGCTGCGCTTAGGCTAGTAGGCGAGCAGGGCTTGGAACTCCTCATAGCGGGCGTCGATGCGTTCGAGAGTTAGGTCTCGCAAGCCGTCAACGCCAAACTGCTCGCAGCAGAAGCTGCCCATGGTCGACCCGTAGACGACCGCCCGTCGCAATTGGCTCTGCCACTGCTCGGGGTGGGAAGATCGGTCGATCCCACAACGATCCAACCAGCCCATGAAGCCGCCGGCGAAGGCATCCCCTGCACCTGTCGGATCCACTAGGGTCGTGAGCGGGTAGGCAGGCACGAAGAAGCAGTCATTGCCATGGAACAGCGCGGCCCCGCACTCTCCGCGCTTGATCACCACCGAAGTCGGCCCCATCGCTTGGATAGCGGCAGCTGATGCACGCAGGCCGGTCTCGCCTGAGAGTTGGCGGGCCTCTTCGTCGTTGATGAGGATCGCGTCCCAGCTCCGGATGGTACGGGCTAGCTCGTCAGGGGTGCGTTCGATCCAGTAGTTCATCGTGTCGCCGGCGACGAATCCGCGATTCGTGGCTTGGTCGACGACGGTCGCCTGCAGGCTGGGCTGGATGTTGCCCAGCAGGATCAGCGGTGTGTCACGGTAGGACTCGGGAAGCCTCGGCTGGAAGTCCGCGAACACGTTCAAGTCCGTGACCAGCGTGCGGCGCTCGTTCATGCTCTCGGAGTACACGCCCTTCCAGAAAAAGGTCTTGCCCGGCGCGCGTTCCAAGCCCTCGAGGTCGATGTTGCGGCGGCGCAGGACCTCTTCGTCTGCCGGAGCGAAGTCGTCGCCGACTACGGCCACAAGACGCACGTTCGTGAAGTGGCTCGCGGCCAGCGCGATGTGGGACCCGGCGCCACCCAGCACGCGGTCCACCTTGCCGCGAGGGGTTTCGATGCCATCGTAAGCGACTGAACCAACAACGAGAACCGACATGCCTTTGGCTTGGGCGAGCAGCGTTGGCCCTAGATGTACTTGCCTGCGAGCACCGCGTATTTCTCGCGGGCGCGATCGGAAATGGCCTTGCGGTCAGAGATTATCGCGTTCTTGAGGGCCGAAGCATATGGGCTGGGTGCCGTGGGAATCTTGCGGACAGCCTCGACCGCGATCTGCTGGGCATGGGCGGCGTTCTTAGTCAGGTACTCGATGACCGTGTCTACCGTCACGGCGTCGTGGCCCGGATGCCAGCAGTCGTAGTCGGTGACCATGGCGAGCGTGCAGTACGACATCTCGGCCTCTCTGGCCAGCTTGGCCTCCTGCAGGTTGGTCATGCCGATGATGTCGAACCCCCAGCTGCGGTACGTGTTGGACTCGGCCAGCGTCGAGAACGCCGGCCCCTCCATGCAGCAGTAGGTGCCGCCGCGGTGGACGGTCACGCCCACAGTGCGGCAAGCTTGCTCGGCGACATCGGCGAGCGTGGCGCAGATGGGGTGCGAGAAGGTAATGTGCGCGACCAACTCCTCATCAAAGAACGTTGACGCCCTGCCGCGCGTGCGGTCGAAGAACTGGTCTGGCAGCACGAAGTGGAGCGGCTCGAGCTCCTCCCGGAGGGAACCCACGGCGCTGAACGAGAGGACGTATTCGACGCCTAGCTGCTTGAGGCCATGGATGTTAGCGCGGAAATTGAGGTTGGAGGGCATGATGCGGTGCCCGCGGCCGTGCCTGGCCAGGAAGGCAACTTCCCGCCCGGCGATGCGCCCGACGACATAGGCATCGGAGGGTTCGCCCCAGGGTGTGTCGAGTCGCACCTCGCTGCGATCCTCGAGCGCGTCCATGTCGTACAGGCCGCTGCCGCCGATGATTCCGATGCGAGGGTGCATGAATTGACCATTGTAGTGAACGGTTCCGACGGGCCTGATGTCCGCCCGGGCTAGGGCGGTTCCGTCTGCTAGCGGCTTAGGATGGCGCGCGGCTCGGGCTGGTAGGCTGGAGGTCTTGCATGGACCGAGAGCTAGTCCTTGTAGGTGCCTTGGCGCTGTTCTGTCTCCGTGACGCCCAACTGGTAGTCTCGCGCCCGCGCTTGCTGTTTACCTTCGCCCCGCTCCTCTTTGTGATAGCGGGAGCTTGTGGTGCTGTTGCGGAGAACCTGTCCGAGCAGAGGGCGGGGGAGATCCTCGAAGATTCCCGGCTATGGATTCCCGCATTGTTGTTGCATGCCGCGCTCGGATTCCAAGCTGTGCGCAAGTATCGCCAAGGCGGGCCCGCCGATTGGCTCACGGTGCTCCCGACGCCGCTCACGATCATTGGGCTGACCATCGGGGCCCGCGCCGCCCTGGTCTTCTGGGACGGCGTGAACGGCATGACCGCGGGCCTGGCGCTCGGCGCGGCCTACGGGTTGTGTGTGGCGCTACTTGCGCTGGCGGTCCGAAAACGGCGTGATGGCGTCTCGGCCCTGAGGTACTCCTCTCTGGCTCACTTCAGCGCGCTGCTGCTCGTGCCGTCCTCGGCTGTGCTGGACAGCCCGCTTGGAGCCCAGCCGGTGCATTGGGAGCGCGCCGCTCTAGTCCTGGCCTCGGTTGCGGCGCTAGTGACGGCCTCGTTCTTATGGCACCGTTATCGGTGGAAGTAGCTTATTCCTGCCAAGTCACGCTGATGGGTGGCGTGCGACTGCATTGAATGCTCTCGGTCATGCCCGCCGAGATGGTGGCACAGGCCGTGTCCGTCGCGGTTCGCACCGCTTCTTCCTCGCTCGTTCCGGAAGCGGTGGCACAGTTCGTGCGTCCTTGGAACTCCATGCACACCTCGCACGTGAACTGGCGTAGTCCCAGAGAGGAATATACGATCAGGGCTAACAGTGCCGCGATGACGGCGAAGAGGATGGCGGTAAACACCGGTTTCATCTACCGCCAATTGTAGCTACGCAGGCAGCTGTCGTATTGGAGAGTAAGGACTTGGTGCTGGTGGCGGCAGTCCCGCTCTCTTGACGGCTGGTGTTATATTTGCCATCATACCCCTTGAGAAGCAGAGATACCCGGCCGATCTCGTGGATCAGGGCGGCACGTAAGGCTTTCGACGGCTTTCCCGAAGGGCCGCAGAACTCGATCATGCAGGCGCTGACGGTCGCGGCCGAAGGCCGCAAGGCTGACATCGCCAAGCCCCTGAAGGGTTTTGGGGCCCGGCATATTTGAGGTGGCGCTCAAATATCGCACCGATGCCTATCGGGCGGTGTACGCTCTGCAACTTGAGGATCGGGTTTGGGTTTTACATGCCTTCGAGAAGAAAGCGACGCAGGGCATCAAGACCCCGAAGAAGGAAATCGATCTTGTCGGCGAGCGGCTGAAGCGATTGAGGAAGGAGTTACGGCAATGAGCACGGTAGACGAAGATCTTCAATTGGTACATGGCAGCGGCAACGTTTTCCGCGATTTCGGCCGCGCTGATGCCGACGTACGGCAGACTAAGGTGCTTCTGGCCGCCCGCATCATTGGCATTCTCGATGATGAAGGGCTTTCAACGCGCAAGGCTGAGCGTCGTACCGGTGTCAGTCATGCGGACTTTACGCGCATTCGCAAAGTGCAGCTTGACCGCTTCACCATTGACCGCCTGATGACTGTGCTCAATAAGCTCGGCCAGCAGGTTGACGTGCAGATCGACGTTCATCCGCGCGTGGCTGCTGAAGAACTACCGGCACATCCGTGAGAGCATTGACCTGCTCAGCTCGAAGCCAGGCGTAGTCTTGAAGACGAGAGAGCGAGCTGTCGAGTCAGGCATATTGAGTCTTGTCTGTGAATCGTGCGCCTACCGGAAGTAAGCCCCCACCGGCCTCCGGGGGTGTTGAGCAGCGTCCAGTCCAGTCGTCCAGTCCATCTCTGCTAGAGTGGGCGTTAATGATCCAGCAGGGTCATGCGCTCACGGGGCTCGCACGGCGTAGCCGTCGCTGGCGCGCATGGAGCGTCGTCTTGGTGATGGCGCTGACCGGTGCCGTCGGTGCCGAGCTCTTCTGTTACGAGGAGCACGCAGCCGATCAGCATTGCGCGGTCTGCCAGCTCCGACACCAGTCTGCCGCTGAACTTTCCGGCTCGTTGCAGATTGAATTCGCCGATGTTGCGGAGCCGCTTGAGCGGGCTGCCGACGGCGAATTGATCGCCTGCGGTCACGCCCGCCAGCGCCCCGCCCGCGGTCCTCCCGCCTAATTCCCTAAACACCCTGCACTTCGTCCATCGTTTGTCGATGGCGCATTGCTGCGAGCGCGTCAGCTTGCGCGCTACGGCAATGGTGTCTGTCCGCGGCCGACTGATGTTCCGGATGGCGGCTCCCGACACGGGTGAGCGGGGTCGTGCCTTGTGCCCGTCCAGGGTGCTGTCTCTTGGCGCGTTCTCGGCTTGCCCTGCACGATGGAAGCGGTCGCAGGGTCACGAAGAGTGGAAGAAGAGGGGAATTCGAGAGGGAAAGATGATGGACCGATTGACAACAACAGGCATGAAAGACACACGGGACTGGAGAGCGCTCAACGACCGCCTCGTCGCTACGCTCAAAGTGTTCGCACCGCCGCTGGCGATCTCGTTTCACGGCCCCGGAGAGACGCCGCCCGCGGCTCGCGTCGAGGTGCGCTACCCGCCACCGAACGAGCACGGGCGCACCGGGCAGGTCCCGGCCGGCTGCGTGTTCTGGATCCAAGGCGCTACGGACACGTTTGCTACCGTCGCCGCGGACCACGCCAACTGCAGCGTAGGCAGCTACACGCATGGCTTCATCACGTTGGAGGAATCGGCGACGAAGGACGACGTTGGAGCGGTCCTGGAGGCCGGCTGGGTCGACCAAGCAGCGGTGATGAGCCTGCCGCACGTCGCAGAGCATCCGGAGTCGGTGGTGTACGGACCGCTTGCCGAGCGCCGCACGCCGCCGGATGTCGTTCTGCTGCGCATCAACGGCCTCGGGATGATGACGCTGAAGGACGCCTTCCCCGAGATGCCGATCGAAGGCAAGCCGCAGTGTCACATCGTGGCAATGGCCAAGGATCAGAACGTGGTGGCGGCCAGCGTCGGGTGCGCCCTCAGCCGCTCGCGCACCGGCATGCGCTCCGAAGAGATGACATGCGTCATTCCGGGCAGGAGACTACCCGAGGTGGTCGAGACGCTCGAGGCGACGGTCGGGCTCGACCGTGCGATGGCAAGCTACGCCTCGGCGGACGCGAAGCGGTTCGGGTGAGCCAATGACGACACGAACCCGGTCATTCGACGTTGTCATCGTCGGCGCCGGGGCCGCCGGTCTCGGCTTTGGCGTGACGCTTCACCACCTCGGAATCGAGAACTTTGTGATCCTCGACCGCTCCGCCGTCGGTGCCTCATTCCTGCGTTGGCCCCGTCAAATGCGCTTCATCACGCCGTCGTTCAACAGCAACCAGTTCGGCACCCTCGACCTGAACGCCGTCTGTCTGCACACCTCGCCGGCATACTCGGTCGGCGTCGAGCACCCCACGGGGCGGGAGTACGCCCGCTATTTGCGAGGGGTTGCGGAGAATTTCGACTTGCCCGTAGTGACCGGGGTCGACGTGCTCTCGGTCGCGACGAGAGCTCCGCGCAAGGGGTTTCGGGTGAAGACGAATCGCGGCGATGTCCGTGCGCGGTTCGTGGTCTGGGCGGCTGGCGAAATGCAGTACCCGCGGATCAACGGCTTCCACGGCGCCGAGTCTTGCCTGCACAACTCCAAGGTGATCTCATGGGACGATCTCAGCGGCGACGAGAGGTGCATCATCGGCGGCTCCGAGAGCGGCGTCGACGCCGCCGTCGCGCTAGCCGCCG
>VXMF01000043.1 GCA_009841225.1 Terriglobia bacterium
GGCACACGTTGAACATCATGTACCTGTACGACGACAGGGAGTTCACCAACAAGCAAACCGGCCAGGCCAACGGAGCCGACAACGGCTTCGACGACGTGCGCAGCTCGTATTACGCAACGGCGAGCCTGACCTCGCTCATCGGCACCAGAATCGTGAACGAGTTCCGGGCGAACCGCTCGATCCAGCGGCTTTTCCGGGACTTGCAGGCCAGTGCGAGCGGACGGTTCCTGCCGACACTGGATTTTCCCTCGGTCGACCTCGGCGCGGCGGGCAACGTCCCGCAGGGCCGGGTTCAGGCGAACTGGATCGTCTCCGACACGATGAGCTGGGAACGCGGCAACCACTCGTTCAAGTGGGGCGGAGAATCGAACCGGATCCTAGCTACGGCCGACGCGAACGTGAACTTCCAAGGGGTCTACCGGTTCGCATCCGATTCGGCGACGTTTCCGGATCGCTATACGGCGAACTTCAACCTCCCGTTCCAGAACGGCACTTCGACAGAGCCGAGGTTCATCAGCATGCGCCGCGACGTGGCCTCCTACGCCGCGTTCGTAAACGACGCATGGCGTGTGACGCCCCGCTTCACGATCAACATGGGGCTGCGCTGGGACAAGCGGACCTACTTGGATGTGGACGGCGTGGCGTCTATCGGCGGGCTGGACGCGTTCGAACAGCCCGGTTTCTCGCGGGACCGGCCGCAGGATGTCTGGGTGGCAGTGGCGCTGGGCGAGCTTGGTGCCTTGCCGGTGAGGGACTGGCGCCCGGGCGTAGAGGACAACCTGGACCTGTCGCCGCGTTTCGGTTTCTCCTGGGATGTGACCGGCAACGGTGACGCGGTGGTCCGGGCCAGCTATGGCGTCTTCCATGACCGGATCAACACGAGCACGCTGCGGAGCCGGGTCTTGAGCTACAACGGACTGTTGACTTCGGGAACGCAGCTAGACGCCTCCAACGCCGCGCAGGACGCGATCATCCGGCGGAACTTCCCGAACCGGATCGCGACGTCGCTGCTGCCCGGAGGCCCCGGCGTCGGTGGAACGCCCGATGCGCCTTCGCCGCGGATGAACACGCCCTACACCCAACAGTCCCACGCCGGCGTCCAGTACGGGATCAAGCAGGACCTAGCCGTGTCGGTCGACTTCGTGCACGTTCTGGGCCTGAATTACGACTGGGGATCGGGCCTGTCAACCCCATGGGAGCCGAACGCGCCGCTGCCGGGGGCCACGTCGCCGTCGGGGCGGGTGTGCCCGCTCGCCGGCCAGATCGTCGCGCGGTTGGGGTTGCCAGCAACGCCGGCCAACCTGCGTTCCAACAGTGCGGGCTGCCTGCGAATCCAGGTCGCCGACTTCACCAACCGGCTGCACATCAACAGCTTGAGTTTCCGGCTCGAGAAGCGGTTGACGCGGGACTTCGGCTTCCTAGCCGGCTACACGCTCGGCTCGGCGAAAGACTTCGACTGGACCTCGCCGCACATCAAGCACGGCGAGGCCAATTTCGGCCCGACCGAGAACGACGTGCGGCACCGGTTCACGGGCAACTTCATCTACCGGCTTCCCCGCGGCGTACAGCTGTCGTCGATCCTTACGGCCAACAGCGCTCCGCCCTACGACATCACGACCGGCGACGACGACAATTTCGACTTCCTGCGCAATGACCGGCCGGCCGGGATCGGCGCCTGGGCCGGCCGCGGCGCGAACTTCCTCCGGTGGGACCTGCGGCTGACGAAGAAGTTCGTCATCAACGAGGGAATGAGGGCGGACGTGATGTGGGAGATGTACAACGTTGGCAACCGGGCCAACCTCGTGAACTTCAATGGCAACCAGCGCTCGTCCAGCGCCAACCAAGCGCGGGGAGTCGTGCCCAACGGCCAGTTCCAGGGTCAGCTCGGCGTGCGGTTTGTTTTTTGACCGCGAGACGGAGCCACGGATCCGTCCCAGGTCCGGGACTCACCGCAACCTCCGCGCGCCCGCTCGACGCAGTTGCATCAAGGCCGTTCGGACTGGCTTGGGCCTTTCGCCTTCCGTTCGAGCCGGAAGAGCTATCGGCTTTGCGGCTAGAACGCCGGCGGCGGGCGCGGGACGAGGTTCTTCACCGGCAGCGTGATCACGTTGCTGATGAACAACTGCTGGGCGATCCACAGCGGCGTCGCCGGATTGTCGGCCAAGTCCGTGTTGGTTAGCAGGTTGACCTGGTAGACGCCGACCGTGCCCTCCATCAATCCGACGAACTCGACCTGGGCCGTGCGTCCGCCGAACTGCGACGAGACGAAATCGTCCGCCACCAGCGGCACTTTGGCCAAGGTCCCGGCAGGGGTGGGCTGGCCGGTCGTGATCGCGTCTTGGTTGTCGGTCAGGCCGAGCCCGGTGGCGAAGACGATGATCTCCTCGCCCGGCACCAGCGGGTTGTCCTCGGTGATCAGGGACATCGGCTCGTTGCCGCAGCACAGGTGCGAGCCTCGCGCCGAGAGCGTCAAGAAGACCTCGGCCTCCGTGCGCTCGTTCGTGTCCGGGGTGGTCGGATCGTCGTCCGGCACCTCCGTGCCCTGCGCCGCGTAGGTGATCGCGTTGCCCTGCTTGCCCGCCTCCCTGGCCTTGATGACTACCACCGGCGGGGTGTTGCCATCTTCCAAGAAGCCGTTCTCGCGGTTCGTGCTGACCTCGATGCCGCCATCGGAGACGACCTCGTGGCTGTACGGGATCTCGTTGCCATCGACGCCGAGCGAGCGCGCCACGATCTGCAACTTCACCGATCCCACTTCCTGCAGCACGCGCGCCGTCACCTCAGGATCCCCGACGCCGGAATTGATCGCGCGCACCAGGATGTTGCGCATGATCAGGAGCGCGATTTCCGGATCTTCGACGTCCTGCTCGGTGAGCGTATAGCTGTAGGTGCGGTCCCGCACCGTCACCGTCACCGTGTCGCCCGCCTTGGGCTCGCCCTCGAACTCCAAGTCGGCGCGGGCGGAGAAGAAGCTTCTCGTGCCCGCTTCGGCGATCACGTCCGGATCGCCATCGCCCGCGTTGATCAGCTCGATGAACTTGTCGCGCATGGTCTCGGGGCTCTCGTCCCCGGGCGAGCGGTAGTAGTACTCGCGGCCATTGATCACGATCCGACCATCCGCGCCTTCTTGGGTCAACTGGCGATTCTCGGTGGCGTCGTTGTTCGGATCGTCGTCGCGGGGCCGGTCGGGCACGGTCACCGCAATCGACCCCTCCGCGACGCCGGTCGCGTGGACGGCGATGCCGAGGCGCGGCTCCGAGCCGTCGACTGCGAACAATCCCGGCCCTGCGCGCACGGACTGCGTCGCCTTGGCAGCCGAGACACGCACGCTGCCGTCAGGCATGGTGCGCCGCACGTAGAAGCTGTGGCCCGTGCCCTCGAGTTCCCAAGGAATCTGGAAATTGATCTGCGTCGGCGACACCATCAGCAGTGGCGCCAAGCGGCCGTTGGCGAGTACCTGCACGCCGGCGAGATCGGTGGGAAGGTCCTGCTCGGGCCGTCCAGGCAGCGAGGTGCGCTCCCAGACGCTGGCGGTTTCGCTCGCCATGTCTCTGCCGAAGATCGAAGCAATCGTCCCGGGCGGCATGTCTCTGGCGTCCGATCCCCCGGTCAGCCGGGATCCCGAGCTGCTGGTCTGCAGCTCGCTGCCGGCGTTGCGCACCTCCACGCTGATCCAGTTGCCGGTCGGACCCTCGCGCTTGGCCAGCATGTTCGCGCGATAGCTGACCGTGCCGCGCGAAAGCGTGGGGCCGGTCACCTCGGCCGTGGTGGGCGAACCGGGCGTGATGCTGATCGAGAACGGCAGGCTGTTGCCGATCGGACCGACCTCCCGATGGACGATCTCGAGCGTCTCGATCTGGTCGATGCGGCGCTCGACGATCACCTCGGGGTCGTCGGCGTTATCCACTAGGTAGTTCAGCCGGTCGACGAATCGCTCCGGGATGTCTCCCTCCGGCACGATGTAGGAGTACTTGCGGCCATTGATGTCCAGGGTCACCTCGTCGCCGGGGCGCGCCTCGCCGCCGAAGCGGATCTCGCCCGTGGCATGGCGTCCCACGCCCAGCCCGGGCGCTGCCGTCACCGCCAGGTCCGGGTCGTTGTTGATGATGCTCACGACCTTGTCGCGGACATCCTCGGCCGTCTCGCCCTCGACAGTCGTATAGAAGAGTTCCGCGCCGTCCAGGGTGATCTTGATCTCCTCGCCGCCTGGCAGCACGGGCGGCTGCCGGGACTCGTCCTCGGGCGTGTCGGAGATGTCCACCGGCAGGTTCTGGTCGAACTCCAGGTGCCCGCGGCTGCGGATGCTGACAGCCGCGGAGTTGCGGATGCCGTTGAGATCGATCATGTCCTCGCCCGCCGTGAAGACCAAGATGCGGCGCGTGAAGGGATCGGCGACGAACAGATTCTGGCCGTCATAGGTCATCGACGCCGGCGAGCGGATGCTGCCCGGCCCCTCGGACTCGGTGAGTTGCACGAAGTTTGGCTGGCCAATGACCAAGTCGGCCTTGGCGCCGTGCGCTGTCGGGATCTGGTTGTAGACCAGGATGCGGTCGTTGCCCGCATCGGCCACGAACAGACGCTCGTCCACTACCAGCGCGAACCGCGGGAAGGTCAGCGTTCCCGCGCATCGCCGCGGGTAGCGCGCCTCGTCGGGGTCCAGCTCCGGGCGCTGGGGGGGCAGCGGGATCAACAGCGGCACATTGGTGGGGGGGGTCTCGTTCTCGCTGCGGCTTCCGTCGTCGTCGAGGGGCCCGATCGGATCGCAGAGCGCCACGGCGTTGTTGGGCTCGCTGGAGTTGAAGTCGGGCTGCCCGATCACCACGTCCGCGCTGGCGAAGCTCTGCGTCGGCACAGCGTTATAGATCATGATCCGGTTGAAGCCCAGATCGGCGACGAACAGGCGCCCCCGCGAAACTGTCACGCTGACCGGGTCGAGCAGGTGCTTGTCATCCGGATCGTAGACGCCCTGGGTCAGGTCCGCTTCGTGCCGCGTATCCAGGTCAGGCTGGCCCAAAACGAGATCCGGCGCCTGGCCATTCGTGGTCGGGATCGTGTTCCAGATCAGGATCCGGCTGTTCTGGGTGTCGGCCACGAACAGGCGCCCGCCGTCCAGCCAGACACCCTGCGGCCCGCGCATGCCGCTGGCGGAGGTCTCCGGAGAGAAACCGCTGAAGTCGGCCTGGCCGAGCACGACGTCCGGAGGCGCGCCACTGAGGGCCGGGATCGGGTTCCACAGCAGGACGCGGTTGTTGTTGGTGTCAGCGACCGCCAAGACAACCCCGTCGCTGTGCACGGCGGAGGGGTTGTTGAGGCCGGCCACGTCCGGCAGGTCCGAAGAGGCAGTAGTGTCGAAGTCGGGCTGCCCCAGCACCAAGTCCGGGAGTCCGACACAGGCCGGGCAGAGCGAATCTTGGGGCAGCAGCACGTCGGGCTCCGGCACGAAGCCGGCAACGTTGTCATAAATCAGGATGCGGTTGTTGACCGGGCGCGCGCCGAGCCGGTTGCCATCGGCCACGAAGAGCCGGTTGGCGGCGTACGCGACGCCCTGCGCCGCTCCGAGCACCTCGCGGCTGGAGATCGGATCCTGGCGAGTGAAGCTCGTCTGGCCAATGATCAGCCGCGCGCCGTGGTTGTCCACCCACTGCGGCCCGCCGGCACTGATCGGGACCGGCACCGGGCCCTGCCCCGGCGCCGAGGCCAGTGCCAGCGCCAATGCGCCCGCCAACGCGGCGAAGACCCGCACCTTGAATCGCTCCGCGCTCATGCCGCCCGTCTCAGACCGCCTTTACCAGCCCGCCGTCGATCATCAAAGACGAACCCGTGACGTAGCTCGCCTGCTCGGAGCACAGGAACGCCACCACGGCGGCGAACTCCTCCGGCTGGCCGACCCTGCGCAGCGCCGTCTGGCTGGCGAGCCGCTCGATCATCTCGTCGCGGGCGATCCCGGCCGCGTCCGCCCGCCGCTGCGCCAGACTGAGCAGGCGGTCGGTGGCGATCAAGCCGGGTCCGGCGTTGTTGAAGAGGATGTTCTCGGATCCGTATTCAGCGGCAAGGGTCTTGAGCATGCCGACCACGCTGGCACGCACGCCGTTCGAAAGGATCAAGCCCTCGATCGGCTGCCGCACCGAAGTCGAAGTCAGCGAGACCACCCGCCCCCAGCGCTGGGCTCGCATGTCAGGCAAGACGGACTCGATCAGGGCCCACGTGCTGAGGAAATTGAGGCGAAAGGCGGCCTGCCAGTCCTCGGCGCCAAAGTCCTCGAAGCGGCCGCCGGGCGGCCCGCCGGCATTGGCGACTGCGATGCTGACCGGCCCCAAGGCCCCCCGCGCCTCGGCTACGAAGGCCCGCAGGGCATCGATGTCGCTCACGTCCACGGCCTTGTGGAAGACCGCCGTCCCGTGCCCGCCGCGGATCGCCTCGGCGGCGGCTGCGATCGCGTCGGTATCACGCGAGCAGATGGCCAGCTTGCAGCCCTCGGCCGCTAGCGCTTCGGCGATCGCCCTGCCCATGCCTCGGCTGGCGGCGGTGACGACCGCCACGCGATCCTGAATTCCCAAGTCCATAGCTTCGTTGTTGCAATCGCCGCGCGATCTATGCGGCCGCGACTGAGGCGGCGGGGCGGTGAGTTTTCGCAGTCCTTACTGAATTACGCGATCAGGAACCTGAGGGATTCCGGAGGTAGCCATCGTCGCCTTGGATCCAGTCCTGCCGCACGGGCTGGAAGATATCCATCGCCAGCGAGTCCTCCAAAGCCTCGACGCGGTGAGGCTCGTGAGAAGCGATCTCCACCAAGTCTCCGGCCCTGGCCGTGATCTCGCGATCATCGAACTGGAACAGCACCGATCCCTCGAGGACATGGCTGATCTGCTCGTTCTCGTGGCTGTGACGCGGCACCACGGCACCCTTCTTCAGTTGGATCCGCGCGGTGGTCATGCGCTCGCTGTGGATGACGCGACGCGCGACGGTCGCGCTGAGATCCTCCGACTCAACCTGACTCCAAGAATGCAGTTTCATGGCGAACGGCCAAGCGGACACGAGGGTTCCGCCCGGCTGGCCCTTCCATTATACGGAAGGCGCCGGCCCCGCAGAATCCACTCAGCGCCCCGCGGCCTTGGAGGCGGCACGGCCATGCCTGCGATAGAATGGCCTAGCAGGCGCGGATGGAGCAGGCGAAGAGCATCCTTCCCCGATTGTTCCAAGGCACGCCCGACGCCGTCCGCTGGCAGCTGGACTTGATCAGGGCCTACTGGCCCGAGGCGGTCGGTCCGCTGCTGGCGAGCCACTCCGACCCGGTCCGAGTCCGGCCTCCCACTCTGTTCGTGCAGGTCTCGGACGCAGCCTGGCTGGAAGAGTTCGGACCGATGCGGGGCCAGATCGTTTCGCTACTCCAGCAGGAGATGGGATCCCGGGCAGTTACCCGGATCGAATTCCAACTGGAGGCGGCCGAACAGCCCGAGCGGCCGCGCAAGCCAATCTCACGGCGGCAGCCGAAGGGTACAGCGGGGCGCCGACGCAAGTCATGAAGATCACACCGGAAGAAGTCCAACACATCGCCGCGCTGGCCAACTTGCGCCTCAGCTCAGCCGATATCGAGCGCTACACCCAGGACCTCGAAGAGATCCTCTCGTACGTCGACCAGCTCAACGAGCTGGACACCAGCGGAGTCGAGCCGATGGCCCAGGTCCTGCATGAAGGCAACGCCGCGCAGCTGCGGGTGGACGAACAAGGCAGGAGCTTCGACCAACAGACCGCCTTGCAGTGCGCGCCCCTGCCGGGAGAGGGCCACTTCAAGGTGCCGCGGGTGATCGAGCGCTGAGGGCCGAGATGGACGACTTCAAGCAACTCACCGTCGATTCAATCCGGGCCGGGCTGCGGGCAAAGCGATTCAGCGCGCGCGAGCTGGCGCAAGAAGCCCTGCGCGTAGGCGAAGCCGAGAACCGCGCCTCGGGGGTGTACCTCGGCCTCACCCCCGAGCGTGCTCTGGCAGCCGCTGACAGGGTCGACGCCGAGCTTGCAGCCGGAGCGGAGACCGGTCCCTTGGCAGGCGTGCCGCTCGCAGTCAAGGACGTGATCATGACCCGGGGCGAGAAGACCACTTGCGCGTCGCGCGCCTTGGAGCACTTCGTGGCACCGTACGATGCCACCGCGGTAGAGCGGGTAGAACGAGCCGGGGCCGTGATCGTCGGCAAGACGAACTGCGACGAGTTCGCGATGGGCTCGTCGAACGAGAACTCGGCATTCTTCCCGGTGCGCAATCCGGCTGCGCCGGATCGGGTCCCGGGAGGGTCGAGCGGCGGGTCGGCCGCCGCTGTCGCGGGTGGCTACGCGCCGATCTCGCTCGGCTCCGACACGGGCGGTTCGATCCGCCAGCCGGCATCGTTCTGCGGAGCCGTAGGCATCATGCCCACCTACGGCCGGGTGTCGCGCTACGGCTTGGTGGCGTTCGCAAGCTCGCTGGACCACATCGGCCCGTTTTCCCGGACAGTCAAGGACTCGGCCCTGCTGCTGGGGACCATCGCGGGCCCCGACCCCATGGATTCGACGGCGGCCAGCGCACCGGTACCCGATTACGCAAGCGAGCTGAACGCGCAGGTGCGGGGGCTCAAGATCGGAATTCCGAAGGAATACTACGGCGAGGGCCTCGAGAGCGCGGTCGGGGCCAAGGTGCAGGCCGGCGTGGACCTGCTGCGAGGCCTCGGCTGCGAGCCTGTCGAAATCAGCCTGCCCCACACGCCCTACGCCATCGCGAGCTACTACCTGATCTGCACGGCGGAGGCGAGTTCCAACCTGGCGCGCTACGACGGCGTGCGCTACTCGCGCCGTTCCGAAAGCTCCGGCACGCTCCGCGACATGTACCGCAACTCCCGGGCCGAGGCCTTTGGTCCGGAGGTGACGCGCCGGATCATTCTCGGCACGTACGTGCTGAGTTCCGGCTACTACGACGCCTACTACCGCAAGGCGCAGGAAGTTCGCGCGCTGATCGCGCGGGATTTTGCCGAGGCGTTTGGGGCAGTCGACGCGATCGTCACGCCCGTGTCACCGTTTCCCGCATTCAAGCTCGGAGAGAAGACCAGCGACCCGCTGCAAATGTACCTGTCGGACATCTATACCATCACGGGCAGCCTGGCAGGCATCGCCGGGATGAGCGTGCCCTGCGGCAACACCCCGGAAGGGCTGCCGGTCGGCATGCAGATCCTGACCAACCACTTCCGGGAGCAGACGATGCTGAATCTCGGCCATGCATTCGAGCAGGCCGGGGGATTCGAAGGGTAGGGCAAGGCTGAGGGCCCGTCCGAGATCGCAAGCGGAGTGGGATCTTCCACCGCGGATTCGTGTCAGCTCCAAGGCATGAAGCGAGTGACGCCCCAATCCGGCACCGGCCGGCCGGCGCTGCGGCGCGGCGAGATGCCGTCGGATGTCCCGGCAGCGCCAGCGCTCCCCGCAGCCGCCCGCCATATAGGTACTGTCAAACGTCCCGGCAAGGCTTATGATTGGCCCAAGCGCGCCTAGGAGGCCCACATGCACCATCAGGTTCTGATCCGAGTTCTTTCGGCTGCGGCAGCCATCTCTCTCGTAGCGAGCGCGCAGGGGCAAGAGGACTCTGGAGCGGCGGCTTGGATTGACAACTTCGAGCCTCACGCCGACGAGGAGATGCCCTACCGCCTCATGCGGCCGATCACAGTCGTTGACGGCAAGCTCTATCCGGTCATCGTGTCGTTGCACGGCGGCGCCGGCAGAGGCACGGACAACCGCAGACAGCTGCGGGTCTGGAACCGGCTGCTAGCCGACGACGCGACGCGGAAGCAATACCCGAGCTACGTGCTTGCCCCGCAGTCCACCCGACTTTGGGATGGCGTGCACTTGGAGAAGATCAAGGCGATCGTAGCCTCGCTGCCTGCCGCCGATCCAGACAGGGTTTACGTCCTGGGGCATTCGATGGGCGGACACGGATCGTTTGTCCTGCTGCAGCTCGATCCCGGATACTTCGCGGCGGCGGCCCCTTCGGCAGGGACTGGTCGCGGCCAAGACGAGGAGTTTATCGACGCATCCCTGATCAAGGACGTGCCAATCTGGGCGTTTCACGGGGATGGCGACACCGTCGCCCCGTACGAACGTGCGGAGAAGCTGTTCGCCACGATGACGCAACTCGGCGGCAACTTCAAGCTGACAACGTGGGTTGGAGATGCCCACAGCGTGGGGGCAAAGCTGGTCTCCGGCGGCGACAACGGCAGCACCAAGTGCGCCAGCGACCGCTGCGACGCAGAGCCCGAGATGTTGCAGTGGCTCTTCTCTCACTCGCTGTCGGCAAGGCCGTGAGCAATCCTGACGCCGGGAAGAGCGGGGAGACCGCAGCAGGTGCGATCTACTTGGTAGCCACGCCGCTGGGCAACCTAGAAGACATAACCCTGCGCGCGTTGCGGATCCTGGGCGAGGTCAGCCTCATCGCCTGCGAAGACACGCGCCGCACCGGCCGCCTGCTGCAGCACTTCCAGATCAGCAAGCCACTGGTGAGCTGCCATGACCACAACGAGGCCCGGCGAGCGGCCGAATTGGCCGAGCGCGCGGCAGCCGGCGAATCCATCGCGCTGGTCAGCGACGCGGGCACGCCCCTGATCGCGGATCCGGGTTTTCGGGTAGTGCGGGCCGCCATCGATCGCGGGGTCCGGGTAGTGCCCGTTCCTGGCCCAAGCGCCGCCGTCGCAGCGCTGTCCGTCTCGGGCCTGCCCTCTCACGACTTCGCGTTCAAGGGCTTTCTGCCAGCGAAGAGCGCAAAGCGCAGGGCGGCGATCCGATCGCTAGAACGATCCGACAGCTCGACCGTCTTCTACGAAGCACCGCATCGCATCCTCGCGGCGGTGGCCGACACGTGCGAGCTGCTGGGCGGCTCCCGCAGGATCGCCATTGCTCGGGAGCTGACGAAGCTGCACGAGGAAGTCCTGCGCGGGCCGGCTGACTCCGTTCTCGAGGCGCTTTCGGCCCGGCCGTCACAAAAGGGCGAATTCGTGCTGGTCATCGGGCCCCGCGACGATAGCGGGACCCCCAGCAGCCGCACCACCAAGGCGCCCCCTCCCCCGGCCGCGGCGGCGTAGCATCGCTGGGCCGGTCGATCGGCTGGCCCGGCTTCGGCAGCGCGCCAGCGGACTTGCGCGAACAGTTCGATCTTTCCGGGTTGCCTTCAAGCCCTTGCAAACTCGCCTCCGCTGGTGCGAAACTCTGGATGCAATCAGGCAGGATCACATGAGTAGCCTTCGCTCCGCCGCGCACCGCGGCTTGTTGCTGCCCGTACTGGCGGCTTGGCTGTCGGCGGCACCCCTCGCCGCTCAGTCCGCTGCGGCCGAGCCGGGGCCCGCGACCGGAGATCAGGGAAGCCAAGATGCATGGGAGATGCCGCGCACTGCGTGGGGTGATCCCGACCTGCGCGGAACTTGGTCCTACGCCTCGCTCACGCCGCTCGAGCGGCCGGGCCAGTTTCGCGACACGGAGTTCTTTACCCCGGAACAGGCCAGCGCCCGCAACGAGGCGGCCCATGCGGAGCGCCCGCATGTTCCCGGAGTGATCGGTTCCTACAACGCGCACTGGTTCGACAAGGGGCGCGTGGACCCAAGTTCGCGGACGTCGCTGATCGTCGATCCGCCGAACGGACGGCTGCCCCCGCTAACGCCGGAGGGAAAGGCGCGGGTCAAGGCCAAGTCGGAGCGCTTTAGCGGGCGGCCGGACTCGTGGCTCAACTTCAAGGCCTGGACTCGTTGCATCACCTACCACGGCGTACCGCCGGTGTCCACCGGCTACAACAACACCTATTTGATCGTCCAAACGCCGGACTACGTGGCAATCTTGGTAGAGAACATCCACGACGTGCGCATCATCCCGCTCGACGGGCGGCCGCGCCTCGACGAAAGCATTCGCCAGTGGAACGGGGATTCACGCGGTCGCTGGGAGGGCGACACGCTGGTGGTGGAGACTGGCAACTTCAGCGACAAGACGGAACATCGGTTCCCGTCGTCGAAGAACCTGCGAGCGGTGGAACGCTTCACGCGGGTCGCCGAAGACACGATCCTCAACGAATTCAGCATCGACGATCCTGAAACCTACACGCAGCCTTGGAGCGCCGAGCGATCCATGCCGCGCCTGACCGACTACAAGATCTACGAGTACGCATGCCACGAGGGCAACTACTCGATGGTGAACGCTCTAAGCGGCGCCCGGGCGCAGGACAGAGCGGATGCGCGCGCGGAGTGATGCCCCGCCCCAGCGCCGCGCAGGCGCAGCCTGATTCTTGAAGAAGGGGTCTGGGCCGATCACGAGCCGATCCGCCTCCCGGCGACAGCCGGCATGACGCCCGCGGCCCGTGCCGGAAGCGAGAGCGGCTCATGCGACCATGGAAACAACTATGAAGCTCGACACTTATCTCAAATTCGACGGCAACTGCCGCGAGGCCTTCGAGTTCTATCGCTCGGCCCTCGGGGGCGAATTCCAGATAGTCCAGACGTTCCGGGACGGCCCGCCGGACATGGGCGTGTCCGAGGAATATCTGGATCGCATCATGCACGTCTCGCTGCCGGTCGGCTCCAGCGTCCTGATGGGCAGCGACACCGCCCCGCCCTTCGGGCCGCCCGCCGTGATCGGCAACAACTTTTCCATCACTCTCCACGCGGGCAGCCGGGAAGAGGCCGACAGCACGTTCGCGAAACTATCGGAAGGCGGATCGGTGACGATGCCCTTGCAGGACACGTTCTGGGGCGCGTACTTCGGATCTCTCACCGACAGGTTCGGCGTGAATTGGCAAGTCCACCACGATCAGCCCGGAAGCTGATGCGGTCCGCTGTGCTAGCTGTGATCCCCCCAGCCTGACGGAGGCGCTTGACAGTCGCGGCGCCCTAACGATAGGATTAATTCAAACGTTTGATTGAATCCATGCCGAACGCAAAGGAAACCAAGGAATTGATCCTTGACACTGCCGAGAGGCTCTTCAGCGAGAAGGGCGTAGACGGCGTGTCCCTACGTTCGCTAACCGCAGCGGCGGGCGTGAACATCGCCGCGGCACACTACCACTTCGGCTCCAAGGAAGAAGTCGCCAAGGCGGTCTTCGCTCGGCGCATCCGGCCCCTCAATCGGGAGCGCATCCGGCTTCTGGACGCATATCAGGACAGCGGGCAGCCATCCGTGGAAGAGCTGCTCACCGCCCTGTTCGCGCCGGCCCTGCGGCTGGCGCGAGAGCCCCAGCGCGGCCACGACTTCATGCGCCTGTGCGCCCGGTTCTACTCCGAGCCGGCGGAATATCTGGAGTCGGCGTTCCGCGAGGAGTTCTCGCAAGTCTTGTCCCGCTTCCACGAGGCGTTCCAGCGGGCCCTGCCCGAACTCGCCGAGGAGGAGGTTGGTCTTCGGATGCACTTCGCGATCGGCGTGCTGGTGCACACCTTGCTCAATCCAACGAGAACCTGCCTCCCGAAACTTGGCCCCAAAGCCAGCGACAGCGACAAGGCCACGCTGGACGCCATGGTACGGTTCGTGGCCGCCGGAATGCGAAGCGCGCGCGCAACGCAGTTCCCCGCAGGCGCGGTCGCGGGACTTCGCGCTCATGCGGAGGTCGCCCAATGACGCGCGCTCCGCACCTGATCGTGGCCGTCGGGGTGGCGCTGGGCGCATGCTCCAAGCCCGTGCCGATCCCAGTGCACGATCTGCGGGTGCCGGTGCCGGACCAGTGGCATGCGGCCGAGACGACCGCCCCGGCCGCCTCCGCAAAGTGGTGGGCGTACTTCGGCGACCCGGGATTGGACGCAGCCATCGAGCGAGCCCTGGCATGCAGCGAGGACGTGCAAGCGGCGTCGGCGCGGATCCGGGCGGCGGCCGAAGACCGAGTGATCGCCGGTGCCGCCGACAGGCCTGAACTGAGCCTCGGGATCAACCGCATCCGCCAGCGGCAGAATTTTGTCGGCCTGCCATTTCCAGGCCTTGCCGACCGCGTGCTGAGCAACACGTTCAGCAATGCCGGACTATCGTTCAACGTCGCTTGGGAGGCTGACATTTGGAACCGCGTCGCGGCTGACAAGCTCGCCGCTGAGGCGAACACCCGCATGCGCGAGGCAGAACTGCTCGGCGCCCGCCTGTCCCTGAGCGCGCAGGTGGCGAAGGCTTGGTTCGCGGCGGTCGAGGCCCAGCGCCAGATCGTCATCGCCGAGCAGGTGCTGGCGAATCTGGAGACGATCGTCGAGCGGCGGCAGGTCCGCTTCGAGGCTGGCACCGGTTTGCTCACCGATGTGCGGCTCGCTGAAGCCGACGTCGCCCGGGCCCGCTCGACATTGCGGCAGCGCCGACAGGCGCGCGACGCCTTCGTGCGCCAGACCGAGACACTGACTTGCCAATACCCTGCCGGCGAACTCTCCGTCACCGCCGAGCTGGCAGCCTTGCCGGAACAGGTGCCGGCTGGACTGCCGTCCGAACTCGTCCACCGCCGCCCGGACCTGATCGCCGCCGAACAGGCCCTGCTGGCTGCCGACGCCCGGATCGTGCAGGCCCGGGCAACCTTGCGCCCGAGCTTCGCGCTGACTTCGGCTCTGGGCACCTCGAGCAACACCTTGGCAGACTTGGTCAATCCCAACCTGCAAATCTGGAACTACGCCTTCGGCCTAGCCCAGCCAATCTTCAACCGCGGCCGACTCAAGGCCAACGTAAGGATCACCCAAGAGCGGGCGATCGAGCAGGAAGCGCTCTACCAAGCGCGCGTCTGGACCGCCTACAGGGAGATCGAGACCGCCTTGGCGGCGGAACAGGCGCTGCGCGACCAAGAAGCCTCCCTGCGCGAGTCCCATGCCAAGACGCGCACCGCGGTCAAGCTCGCCGAGCGGCGCTACCGAGCAGCCTTGGGAGAGGTCTTCTCGGTGCTCAATCTGCGACGGGCGGCCTTGGAGAACGAGAGCGTGATGCTCGGGCTGCAGCGCACGCAAATCGACAACCGCGTGGACCTCCACCTGGCGCTGGGGGGCGGCTTTGACGGCGGCCCCGCCAAGACCGGCCCGACATCCGCGCAACCTACACCCTGACGGACAAGCTGATGATTAATCCACGAACAGCCCTGATGGGCATCCTGCCCGTCGCCATTCTCGCGCTGGGGGGCCTGATCGCCAAGGCTCTGATCGATTCGTACGAGGAACCCACGCCCCAGCCGTTGGTCGTCGAGCCGCCGCTCGTGCGCGTGATCCCGGCCGAGCCGGAATCACTGACGCTCATCGTGACCACCGAGGGCACGGTCGCGCCGCGTTCGGAGGCACAGCTGATCCCCGAGGTCTCCGGCAAGGTCGTCGAGATATCGCCGGCGCTCGTACCGGGGGGATTCTTCGCCAAGGACGAGGTGCTTCTGCAGGTAGACCCTCGCGACTACGAACTGGCGATCACGCAAGCCCTGGCCGCCGTAGAGCAGGGCAAGCTGAGGCTGGCGCTGGAGCAGCAACAGGCCGAAGTCGCCAAGAGCGAGTGGGAAGAGGCTGGCGAGGGCGAGCCGTCCCCGCTGCTGTTGCGCGAGCCGCAGATCGCCGAAGCGAAGGCCAGTCTCGTCGCGGCCGAAGCGGTGCTCGAGCAGGCCCGGGACAACTTGGAGCGCACGGCCCTGCGGGCACCGTTCGCCGGCCGGGTGCGGTCCAAGCAAGTCGATCTCGGCCAGTTCGTGCAGCGCGGCATGAACCTAGGGCAGGTCTACCCGGTTGACGTGGCCGAGGTGCGGCTGCCGATCCCCAACGCCGAGCTGCAGTACTGCAATCTGCCTCTGGGATTTCAGGCCGCGGACTCTGCCCCATCCGGACCGAGAGTGCGCCTGACGTCGCGTTTCGGGGGCGCAGACTACGCGTGGGACGGACGGATCGTGCGGACCGAGGGCGAGATCGATGCACGCACGCGCATGATCAATGCCATCGCGCAGGTGAATGATCCGTACGGGCGGGGGCGCGGTTCGGCGCACCCGCCGCTGGCGGTGGGGATGTTCGTCCGCGCAGAAATCCAAGGCAAGCGCGTGCGCGACATGGTGCGCTTGCCGCGCTCGGTGCTGCGCGGCGAGGACACCGTCTACGTCGTGCATGACGACGGCACGTTGCGCTTCCGGACAATCGACGTATTCCGGAGCGAGCGCGAGACCGTATTGATCCGCGACGGGCTTGAATCCGGAGAGCGGGTCTGCACCTCCCCGCTAGAGGCCGCCGTGGACGGCATGAAGGTGCGCATCATGGACGAAGGCTCGACGAGCGGTTCATGAGGGGCATCATCTATTGGTTCGCCCGCAACGGCGTTGTCGCGAACCTGCTGCTGGTCGTCATCGCAGCGGCTGGCCTGCTCAGCGTGGGAAATCTCAAGCAAGAGGTCTTTCCCGAATTCTCGCTCGATGCCGTCTCGGTAATCGCCGAGTATCGCGGGGCAGCTCCCGAGGAGGTGGAAGAGGCGATCTGCGTTCGCGTGGAAGAGGCGGTCCAAGATCTCGAAGGCATCAAGAAGATCACCTCCCGGGCAACGGAAGGCCGCGGATCCGTCACGATCGAAGTCCACGCCGAATACGACGTGCGCGAGGTCCTGACCGACGTCAAGACGAAGGTCGACGCGATCGACACATTTCCCCAAGATGTAGAGAAGCCGGTTATCAGCGAACTCTCGGCGCACTACCAAGTTATCAACGTGGCCATTGCGGGTAACGCCGAGCTCGCCATGCTGAAGAGGCTCGGAGAAAGGGTCAGAGACGAGCTGATCGCGCTGCCTGAAATCTCGCAGGCCGAGCTGTTCAACGCGCCGCCGTACGAGATCTCGATCGAGGTGTCCGAGGAGGCGTTGCGACGCTGGGGGTTGACCTTCGACGACATCGCCAACGCGGTGCGCCGGTACTCGGTCGACCTGCCCGGCGGCTCGGTCAAGACTGAGCTGGGCGAGGTGCTGCTGCGCACCGAGGGGCAAGCCTATTCCGGTGACGAGTACGCACGATTGCCGCTGCTGACTCGCCCCGACGGTACCAGCATCCTGCTGAGCGATGTCGCGACCGTCGTAGATGGGTTCGAAGACATCGCGGTCGCCGGAACGCTCGACGGCCTGCCCAAGGTCGAGGTGCTCGTCTATCGCATCGGCGACCAAAGCGCGATCTCCGTTGCGAAAGCGGTCAATGACTACGTGGCACGCGTGGCACAGACGCTGCCTGCAGGCATCACCATCGACACTTGGCAGGACTCCTCGGCGCTGCTAGAAAGCCGCATCAACCTGCTGGTCAGGAACGGTCTTTCCGGGCTGGTGCTGGTCTTCGTCGTGTTGGCCCTGTTTCTCCGCCTGCGCCTGGCGTTCTGGGTCACGCTCGGCATTCCGGTCTCGTTCCTAGGCGCAATCGCCTGCATGGGGCTGTTCGACGTGTCGATCAGCATGATCTCGCTGTTCTCATTCATCCTGGTGCTAGGCATCGTGGTGGATGACGCCATCGTGGTGGGCGAGAACATCCATACCATGCAAGTTCGCACCGGCAAGCGGACCAGCGCCGCCGTGCGCGGAACGCTTCAAGTGCTGGTACCTGTCACGTTCGGCGTGCTGACCACCATGGCGGCGTTCGCGCCGATGCTGTTCGTGCCAGGCGTGATGGGCAAGTTCATGGTGGTTTTCCCGCTGGTCGTGCTGCCCACCCTGTTCTTCTCGCTAGTAGAGTCCAATCTGATCCTGCCGCGGCACCTCTCCCATTCCAAGCCCGCGTCGCCGCACGCCGCCAAGAACGCCTTCCAGCGCTGGGCCGATGCCTTCTTCGGGGCCTTCTCCGGCTCGCTGGATTGGTTCATCCGGACGGTCTACCGGCCCGTGATCCGCAAGGCCGTGCGATGGCGCTATGCAACTGCGTCGATTGGGCTCTTCACGGTGCTGCTAACCGTGGGCCTGGTCGGCGCGGGAAAGATTCAGTTCGTCCTCCTGCCCGCGGTGGAAGCGGACAACGTGGTGGCCTATCTGGCCATGCCGCAAGATTCGCCGGCCGAGGTCACCACCGAGGCGCTGGATCGCATCCTGGAGAGTGCCATGGCAGTGAGGAGCGAGGTAGCGGCCGAGCTGGGCCAGGATCAGATCAGGCACATCGTCAGCTCGGTCGGAGAGCAGCCCTTTCGGCAGGTGCAGGCCGGCCCGGCAGCCGGCGCGGGGCGCACCCTAGGCGAATACCTGGGCGAGGTCAACCTTGAATTGGTGAAGGCGGAGGATCGGCTGATCTCCGCCGCGGAGGTGGCGAGCCGCTGGCGGGACAAGGTCGGACAGATTCCCGGCGCGGTCGAATTGTCGATCAACCACGACCTGATCGGCGGCGGAAAGGCGATTGATCTGCAATATAGCTATCCCGACACCGACACGCTGGTGGAGATCGTTGAACTGACAAGAGCCCACGTGGCCGGCTACCCGGGCGTGGTCGACGTCACCGATACCCACCGCGGGGGCAAGCCCGAGATCCAGCTCGCACTGACCGAGGAAGGAGCGAATCTGGGCTTTACCCTGCGAGATCTGGGCAGGCAAGTGCGCCAGGCCTTTCACGGCGAGGAATCGCAGAGGATCCAGCGAGGCCGGGACGACATCCGCGTGATGGTGCGCTACCCGGCACAGGATCGCCGCTCTCTTGAAAGCCTCGAGCGCATGCGCGTGCGCACCCTGGCCGGGGACGAAGTGCCCTTCTCGACGGCGGCCGTTGCCACCATGGGCCGCGGCGCGGCCACGATCACGCGAGTCGACCGTCGCAGAGCGATCAATGTCCAAGCCGACATCGACGAGGATGTCACCTCCAGCGAGACCCTGGTCGATGCACTGGAGGCCGACTTCCTGCCGGCGCTGGTTGAGCGCTATCCCGGCCTCACGTATTCGTTCGAAGGCGAAGAGGTCCAATTCGCCGAGTCCATGGACGGCCTGTTCCAGGGCTTTGCAGCAGCGCTGTTCGTCATGTACGCAATGCTGGCGATTCCGCTCAAGAGCTACGTCCGTCCGTTCATCATCCTCAGCTCCGTGCCCTTCGGCATGGTGGGCGCGATCTGGGGGCATTGGCTGCTGGGGCTTCAAGTCAGCTTCCTGTCGATGTGCGGCATGGTGGCGCTGGCAGGGGTGGTGGTCAACGACGGGCTCGTGCTGGCGTCATTCATCGGCTCGTACAGCCGCAAGACCGGAAACCTCACCCAGGCCGTGCAACTGGCCGGCGAGGCTCGCTTCCGGCCGATCATTCTGACCTCGCTGACGACCGCCGCCGGGGTCACTCCGCTGATGCTCGAATCGAGCCTGCAAGCACAGTTCCTGATTCCGATGGCGGTGGCGCTGGCATCCGGCGTGCTGTTTGCGACAGGTGTGACGCTAGTGCTGATGCCGTCGCTGTACATGATCGTGGAGGATTGCCGGCACGGATTGCGCTGGCTCTTTGGCAGGCGGGATTTCTCCGCGGCTACTGCTGGGGCGGCGGCGGGCGACTAGAGACCTTCAGGGCCGTCGGGAAGCGGTCGGCGGCGCTTCTATGGTGTCGTCGTGGCCGCGGAGCGCAACTCCTTGGCCACGCCGGGGCATTCCGCCCCCGGACCGCAGGGAACGGCCGAGCCTAGAACTCGTACCGCAATCCGAACTGCAGGACTCTGGGCGGAATCAGCACCTTGGAGTAGTTTCCGAAGCTACCGGTGAAGGTGTACGACAGCGTCTCCCAAGCGTCCGCGTTGAACCGCACGCTGTTCGTCAGGTTGAACGCCTCGGCGCGGAATTGCAGGCTGTGCCCTTCGAGGGGCATCTGGAAGCGCTTTCCGACAGCCATGTCAACCGAGAAGATCCCGTGGCCGCGCAGATTGTTGCGCTGGCCGACTCCGCCGACCACGACCTGCCGGAACGACGAGAGAGCAGCCGCGGGGTTGCTGAAGACGTTCGGTCCCGTGCCGCCTCCGATCAGCGACGCGCTGGCCGTGTTGGTCTGTGCCGGTATCGGCCCGATGGGCTCGGCGAAGTGCTGGTAGCAGTAGCAGGTCGGCCAGGCGAGACCGTTCAGGATGCTGAGCGGCATGCCCGACGTGTAGCGGCCCAGGCCGCTGACCTGCCAGCCGCCAAGCAGCGCCTGGCCGGCCGGGCCCATGTCGGCAAGGTATGGCTTGCCCCTTCCGAACGGCAGTTCGGCCACCCAGTTGGCGTTGAACTGGTGTCGCATGTCAAAGTCGGAGAACGCTCGTTGCGCCTCCCGGTCCCAGGAGTTGATGACACTGAACGCGGACCAGTAGGTGTCGCCCGGGATCTGGCCGAACCGCTCTCCCTGGCTGCGCCGCGTGCCGACCGACGTCAAGTCCCTGGATTCGGACAGGGTGTAGTTGAGGTCAAAGCGGTACCCCTTGCTGAATCCCTTGCGCAGCGAAACCTGCATCGAGTGGTAGTTCGCTGTCCCGTACGAGCGCAACGCGTCGAAGCCCCAGAACTGCGGATTCATCGACAGGCCCGGACCCGAATCGGGGCAGATCGGGGCGCAGGCGTAGTCCAGGTAGTACATCGCGGTACCCGTGTCGGGGCTATTCGATCTGACGACGTCGTACACTCGCTGGGTCGCGGTCAGGTCCCGCGTCGCTGCGGCGGAAAACTGGTTTTCGAAGAACGCGACCGTTGGCACGGCCCGGGTCGGCCAGCCGCCGCGCACCATGAGCTCGAGTTCCTGAAGCGCGTCTAGCAGGTATTGGCCGGATGCCGGATCCTTGAAGTTGGTGTACTGGGCTACGGCCGTGTCGTTGATGAGCTGCCTGCGGCTGAGCCTTCCGACATAGCCAACCTCCAGCAGGAAGCCGCCGCCGAGCTCGCGGGCGACGGTCACGGTCGGGTTGATGCTGTACGGCGGGAGCACGCTCGAATCGACTCCTTGGCTCCAAGCCAGCCCCGTGGGATTGGGCGTGCCGGGTCCGCCTGCCGGCGGCGGCGCGATCCCGGCGGCAGGAATGTTCGTCGGCCCCTCGAAGCGCGGCGAGTTCGAGACCGTGAAGTTCTGGCGGGTCACCCTGCTCGTCAGGCCGAACGCGTTGCGGTCGATCATCTGGATCATCCCCATGCCGAAGATGTCATAGAAGAGGCCTGCGCCCGCTCGGATCGACGTCTTGCCGGGACCGCCGAACAGCTTGCCCAGAAATCCGTCGCGAGCCTGCGGCGAGAACGCGACGGCGAGCCGCGGCGAGAAGTTCCTCGAATGCGTTGCCCACAGCGGTCCGCCTTGGGGGTCGTCGACCCCCACGAAACCGATGGGCCCTGCTTCACGGGTAGGCCGGCCGCTCTCGGCCAGGTCGATGCGGGTCGCGATGTAGTTGTCCAGCCTCGGGGTAATGCGGACCTGCACCCCGTTGACCTCCCTCACGGGCGGCATGAAAGACCAGCGCAGTCCCGCCGTGATCGTCAGGCCCGGCCTGGCGCGCCAAGTGTCCTGGAAGTACAGCTCCAGTTCTTCCATGCCGAACGTGCGGCTGACCGGGTCTCCGACCGCTAGCGCATTGCCCTGGATGTCGTAGTTGTAGTTCGCGTCGTAGAAATTGACGAGGCCCAGAACCGTTGCCATGGTCTCCCGGTAGGACCCGGGGCTAGCGGGGGCGTCGGCGAGTGGAGTGTCGAACAAGGCTGGGCCGTCCGTCAATGCCCATGCCGCTTGCTTCGCGAAGTGAAAGCTATTGGCAGAGTTCAGGCGGCGGTTGCGGATGGACCGAAAGATTCCGCCGAATTGCCAAGAATGCTGGCCACGCACAACCGAGATATCTTCGGCCAAAGTGTGCACCGGCAAGTAGTTCGACTCCGGCGTGGTCGAGCCGAAGGTATCGTCGATGATGCTGTCGCCCAAGCTCACTGTGGACTGGGTCTGGACTCCGGACAGTCTCACGTCTTGGCCCGTGAAGCCGTAGCGGAAATTGCTGACGATGCCGGCCCCGAGCAAACCCGTGTATCCAACGGCCAATCCGCGGCTTCTGTCATCGGTTTCCCTGTTCGGATCCTGGCCCGGAAACTGGGGCAAGCCGCCGATGTGATCGTGCTGGTAATTGCCGCGCACGAAGATGCGATGGGCACCATTCTCGTCGGCGTTCCAATCCACCTTCGAAATGACCGTGTTCCAGACCAGCGGGGTGGATGCAGTGAACCTGTAGCCGGCAGTGTTCAGCCCGTCGCCGACGGTGGAGTCGTTCGGATCCGGGAAGGAATTGAAGTACTGGAGCGCGGCAGGGCTGGGACCGATTTTTTGGGGATCGATCTGGGACCGGATAAACTCCGGGTCAAGTTCCTGGATCGCCCCCCCGACACCCCTGTATTTCACGAAGCCTTGGCGCAGGGAGTCGTTGGGCACCCTTTGCACCGCGCTGCCCTCGCTAGCGTCCCTGCGTCCTTCGTAGTTGGCGAAGTAGAACAGGCGGTTCTGCTTGACCGGACCGCCGATGGAGGCCCCGAAAACGTTGCGGATCAGCTTCGCGCGATCTACGCCGGCCCGGTTGTTGAAGAAGTCGTTGGCCGCGGTAGCGGTATTGCGGTGGAATTCGTAGAGCGAGCCGTGGATCTCATTGGATCCGCTGCGGGTCACCAACGCAACCTGCGCTCCCGCTGACCGCCCTTGGTCCGCGTTCGCGGTGGTCGTGACGACGCGGAACTCTTGGATCGAGTCCAAGGTGTTGCGCAGCACGCTTGTGAACGGCATGCGTGCGTTCTGGTCGTTCACGTCGACGCCGTCAAGCGTTACGTTCGACTGGTCGCTGCGAGCGCCGTTCACAGTGCCGTTTCGGATGTCACCCGCCTTCCTAGAGTCCAGCGGATCGGCGCTCAGGAACGTGACGCCCGCCTGGAGCGAGAGCAATCCCGCCGGATTGCGCGCGTTCAGCGGAAGCTGCTGGATCGGCATTGTGCCGAAGGCGTTGCCGACCGAAGCGTCGGTCGTGTTCAGCTGCGCCGCAGAGGCGGAAACGGTGACCGCCTCCTCGACCGCCTCGACTGTGCCGAAGACGACCGGGAGCGTCACGTTCGTGTTGACGAGCAGCGAAACGCCCTCGATAATCACCGGTGCGAAGCCCTCTCGGACCGCTGACAGCGTGTACGACCCGGGCGGCAACTGGGCGAACGTGTAGCTTCCCTCTTCGTTGGACTCCACCGAGCGCTGGAAGCCGTTGGTTTCGTTCATGATGTCGAGTTCCGCTCCGGGGATGACGCCGCCGGTTTCGTCGGTGACCACTCCGCTCAGGCCGCTCGATTGCCCGAACAAGACAGGTGCCAGGAAGAGCGTTAACAGACACAGCGTCCCTGTACGAATCCAAACTATGTAATTACCTAGTCTTTTCATGACTGTCACTGTGTCGAAATTATAGCTTGGTTCCTCCGGCTGCGGAGGCTTGGTCGGCGCGTGGCAGCTGTTTGCCTCGTTGCCACCCTGAAATGCCATAATCTCGTGCACCATGGCTTCCGCAATCAGCAGAAGGGGCTTCCTAGGTGCCAGCGGAGCGGCCTTGGCCGCCACCGAGGCCCGATCCGCCGAGAATCGCCCCAACATACTTTGGATCTGTACCGACCAGCAGCGCTGGGACACGGTCCACTCTCTAGGAAACGGGCACATCCGGACGCCGAATATCGACCGCTTGGCCGAAGGCGGTGTCGCGTTCGAGAACGCCTACTGCCAATCTCCGATCTGCACGCCGAGCCGGGCGAGCTTCCTGACCGGCATGTATCCGTCCGCGGTGCATGGCTGCATGAACGGGAACGAGACTTGGGACAACGCAGCGCCCCTGGTCACCAAGACCCTCGCTGACGCCGGCTACGACTGCGGCCTGGCCGGCAAGTTTCACCTCTCCGCCGCCCAGGGCCGGATCGAGCCGCGCGCCGTTGACGGGTACCGCGTGTTTGACTGGAGCCATCATCCCAGCGACGACTGGCCCGAGGGGCACGCCTATATCGAGTGGCTGCGGTCGCACGGCCAGGATTACGAGTCGATCTACAAGCGGCTGGGCTACATTCCGAGCGAGTTTCACCAAACAACTTGGTGCGCCGACCGAGCCATCGACTTCATGCGCGAAGAGCGCTCGGGGCCGTGGCTGTTCAGCCTGAACTGCTTCGACCCGCACTCGCCGTTCGACCCGCCCCAGGAGTGGCTTGACCACTATCCGGAAGCGGACATGCCCGGGCCGCTGTTCCGCGAGTCGGATCTGGCGGCGCAGCAGCGCTTGGGGGCCGTCAGGTTCCAGACGCCGGCGCGCCGGCCCGAAGACTTCAACGCGAAGTCCTACCAAGCGAAGTACTTTGCCATGATCGAACTGATCGATCACAACGTTGGCAGAATGCTGGACGCCTTGGAGGAGAGCGGCCAACTGGCCAACACGATCGTCATCTTTACCAGCGACCACGGCGAGACGCTCGGAGATCACGGCCTCTTGCTGAAGGGCTGCCGCTTCTACGAGAGCCTGGTGCACGTCCCGCTGGTGATTTCGTGGCCGGGGCGTTTCCGGCAGGGCCTGCGCAGCCAAGCGCTGGCCGAACTGACGGATCTCGCTCCGACGCTACTAGAGGCGGCCGGGCTCGACGTGCCGGGCACGATGCAGGGCAAGTCGCTGACTTCCTTGCTGGAAGGTCAGTCTGCGCCGGGGCGGCACCGGGAGTTCGTGCGCAGCGAGTACTACCGCGCCCTAGCGGGCGTACAGAGCTTCGGCACGATGGTGCGCAGCGAACGCTTCAAGCAGGTCGTCTACCACGGCCACGGCTTGGGCGAGCTCTTCGACCTGGAAGCCGATCCGGGCGAGTTTGACAACCTCTGGGACGACCCGCGCCTGGCGCAGGTGCGCCACGATCACATGGTGATGAATTTCGACGCGCTGGCCATGGCGTCGGACGTCGGCCCGGCCCGGATCTCGGGGTACTAGCCTGCGCCCCGGCCCGTCGCGCCGGAGTGCCGGTGTCGCTGCGCCGAAGCCGCAGGCCCGCTAGCCAGTCGCCTTCATGCGCTCGCTCAGCTTGAAGCCCTCGTGCCAGGTCGAGTCGGCCCCCGGCCCGATCCGGCGGATCGCGGCGTCCACCAGATAGGGTTCGCCGGCGCGGCAAACCTCCTTCCCGCGCTTGAGCGCGGCTTCCAGCTCGGCAGCTGTCGTCGCCCGCTCGCCCTTGACGCCTTGGCTCGCCGCAAGCTGCACGAAGTCAATGTCCGGATCGCCCAGGTACATGCCGGCATAGTGGCCGGTTGCCGCCATCGTGCCGTTGTAGCGGTGAAACCCGCCGCGCACGGTCTGGTAATTGAGGTTGTTCCAAACCACGTTCAGGACCGGCACCCCGTAACGCGCCTGCGACCAGAGGGCGCTGGACTGGTACATTACCGCGCCGTCGCCGATCGAGCAAACGACTTGCCGGTCCGGCATGGCCAGCTTGGCCCCCGTGGCCGCGCCGAGACCCCAGCCGAGGGAGTTTCCGGTGTAGCCGATCCAGATCTGCTCGTCATCGCCGTAGCCCCAGTGGAAGTTGTTGTGCTGGTTGTACCCGGAATGCACCTCGCCCACGATGACGGCGTTGCGATCCAGCGTCTTGGCCATGACGTACGTCAGCTCGTCGGGATGCATCGGGCTCAGGCCGAAGTTGCCGCGCACGTTGCTGTCGAAGTCGTTCCACATCTGCGCGGACAGGCCGCGCACTTGCTCCCCGCGGTCTCGGCCGAATGCGTCGCGGCGCTGTTGCGGGATCCGCCCCTTCATCGCCGCGTCCAGATCCGCCAAAGACGCCTTCACGTCGGCGAGCAGCGCGAGGTCGGTCGGGTAGTTGCGGCCCATGTTGCCCGCGTTGAGGCCGATCCGCACGATGCGGGCGTCTAGCGGGGCTTCCGGGCCGGTCGGCAAGCGCCAGATGCCGAAGTCGCGGGCGCCCACCATCAGGGCAAGATCGACGCCGCCCTGGGCGTAGTCCGAGCGCATGCTGAAGCGGCCGAGGTGGAGCGGGTGGCGGGAAGGAAAGTTGAAATAGCCCCCTGTCCCAGATGTGACGGGAACGTTGTACGCCTCGGCAAACTTGACCAAGTCGGCCTGGGCGCCGGACTTCCAGACCTCGTCGCCGACCACGATCAGCGGTCGCTTAGCCTGCGCCAGCCAGTCGGCTGTCTGCTCGACAGCCGCGGCTTCCGGGCGCGGCCGCGCCGACATCAGGAAACGCTCGGCCGGGACGATCTCGGAGCTAACGTCCTGCGCTTCGAGCGCTCCGTTGGTCATCGCTAGATAGACGGGCCCGCCTGGCGGCGTGGTGGCTACCTTGTAGGCTCGTCGCAGCATCATGGTCAGGCTCTGCGGGTTGCGGGCCTCCCAGCAGAACTTGGTGAACTGCCTCGGGACATCCTTTTGGTCATAGCCGGGCCGGGGCGCGAGGATGCCCTCGTCGCTCCACAGCTCGTTGTCGAGCATGCCCGCGGTGACAACCAAGGCAGCCCCGTCGCGGCTCGCGTTGTAGAGCTGGCCGCCCATCTGGGCCGTGCCCGCGATGACATGGACGTTGACGAACCCCGGCTTGAGACTGGCGCGGTGGTAGCCGTCCGCCATCGCGACCACGATGCCCTCGTGCAAGCCCATGATCAGCGGCACGCCGGAAGTGACCTGCGCGTCGAAGAGACCCACTTCGAAAGATCCGGGATTCGTGAACAGGTACTCCGAGCCGGCTGCCTTGGCCTGCTCCATGACCAACTTGCCGCCGCTCCCCGTCACTTGCTTGGACGGCGGCGGGGCAAGGCTCTTGTCGGCGCTCTCGGTGGCGTCGAGGCTGTCGATGAGCGATTGCGCTGCCGCGGCCGTCAAGCCAAGCGCGGCCAGCTTCCGGGAAAGACCTCGCCGGGTAAGCTCCTTGTTGAGAAATCGCTGGATCAGCTGTTGCATTGGCTCGTCCTCCCCGCCTAAAGGCAGGGCCATGATAGCGCCTCCTCCGATCGCACGCAGGGCCAGACCGGGCCGTAGCGAGGGAAACTGCCCTCCCTAGCTGCGATTCGCTACCATAGGCGAGCGATGCTTCGGAATCTATCCCTCGCTGCCCTTGCTCTCTGTCTTGCCGTGGCCGCCGGAGCCCAAGACCGGCCCAGGCCGCGCTCGCTCGCACCGGAATGGGTGTCGCTCTTCAACGGCAAGGACCTTTCGGGATGGAAGAAGGTCGGCCAAGAGCGCTGGGAGGTTATCGATGGCGCGATCTTCGGCCAAGGCATCACCGATGCCTACGGCTACCTGGCGACCGAGCGCACCTATCGCGACTTCCACCTCTCCCTGCGCTTCAAGTGCGAAGCCGACGGCAACAGCGGCGTCTACATCCACACCGCTTTCGAGGGTGACACGCCCCGCATCGTGGCGGGCCGCCAGATCGAGATCGACCGCACCTTAGGACATCACACTGGCGGGATCTACGGGGATGGCAGGGGCTGGATCGCCTGGCCTTCCCCGCAGTACGAGACCGTGATCAGACCCTATGACTGGAACGACATGCTGATCGAGGTGGAAGGCAACCACTACGTGGTGTATCTCAACGGCATTCGCGTATTGGACTTCACCTATCCCTCCCCCGGGGCCGAAGAGGGGCTGATCGCCCTGCAACTGCATTCCGGCGGCGAGGGCAGGATGCGCTTCAAGGACATCTTCGTTCGCGATCTCGGCGGCAAGTAGGCCGGCTGCGCTACCCCGGTCGATTCGCCGGAAGTCCCGCATGGCAGCCCATTGCAGTTCGAGCCCAGCACCCCGGCACGCTCCGCCGCTACTGCTGCCAGTAGCCGGCAGGGGGTCGCGCCGCCGCGCAGGCCCCGTAGAGCTCGAGGAAGCGCTATGCCGTGGGGATCGCGGTGTCGGAGCGGCCGAAGCCATTGCTGGGGTGCTCCGTCGAAGAGGCTGTCGAGGGGTGGGGCGCCGAACGCAGCAGCGAGATGGACGTCGCCGAACTGACGGCTTGGACGCTCCCGACCAGGAGTGAACCCCGAGCCCCCGCGGCACCCTGGCCGCGGCGGAGGCGCATAGTAACAGCATGCAGCGGTGGTTCAGCTTGCCGGCATACGGCCGACTCATTGCCGAGGAGCCGGACGAATCGATGCGTTACCGCACGTTCATCCGCCAGCTTCCTCGGGAATTTCATTCCCTGAGTCACGCCGAGCAAGCCGCGGCGCTGGAAGAGCGGCCGGAGCTGACAGGGCAGCGGCGGTGGGATTCCTTCCTGGCGGCCATCGTGGAGCACATCGCGCGGCTGCACGACCACCCGGTGCCTGGCTGGGTGGACGAGCCCGAGCGTTTCTTGGAGCGGCCGTGGGTGGTCTCGACCACCCGGCTGGCCGGCCTCGAATCTGTCCTCTTCGCTCCCGCGGCGTTCATCCGGCACAGCGTCTTCCCCGATCCGCGCGACCTGGACGCCCGCGGCGGCGAAAAGCATGAGTGGGTTCCCTGATCCCCAGGCGCTCGACCGCCAAGCGCTCCGGCGCGCTTTCAACGCCCTCTCGCGCCATCTAGGCGAGCGGGAGATCCGGGCGCATATCTACGTCGAGGGCGGCGCGGTGATGGAGCTCGGTGGCAGCGAACGCCACTACAGCGGCCATCGCCACCGCGCAGAGCGGCCGTACCGGCACGCTCGGACCCGAGACGTTTAGCCTCCAGAACACCGCCGCGGCCGCTGCTATAGTCTCGCGTGGGCCTGTCGGGCCGCCTGTCCGGGCGGCCCAAGCCGTTTCAGAGAAATCAGCCATGCCGCAAGACTCTCAATCCTCCAGCGATTCGCTCGCTGCCATCAGGGATCTCGAGCACAAGATTTTCGAGTTGACCGAGCAGCTCAACGCGATGCGACGCGACGCCGTCGGCGCTCCGATCCCGGACTATGGCTTCCAGACCCTCGATGGGCCAAGGCGCTTGAGCGAGCTGTTCGGCGGCCACGACAAGCTGCTCGCCATCCATAACATGGGCCAAGGCTGCCGCTACTGCACTCTGTGGGCGGATGGGATCAACGGCTTCCTGCCACATTTGGAGTCCGAGCTGGCGGTCGTGCTGCTGTCCAAGGACCCGCCCGCTGTCCAGCGCGGCTTCGCCAACGCTCGCGGCTGGCGCTTCCGCCTCGCTTCTCACGGCGGCGGCGACTACATCCGCGAACAGTCGACCGCGCCCGGGGTCGACAACATGCCCGGCGCCGTGCTCTACCAACTCGGCAACGGCAAGATCCTGCGCAAGAACGCAGTCGTATTCGGGCCCGGCGACATGTTCTGCTCGGCTTGGAACCTGCTCGCGCTAGCCGGCTTCGGCACGGACGATTGGACGCCGCAATTCGGCTATTGGCAACGCCCGGCCACCCTCGACGACGGCGGACTGAACGTCCTCGAGTAGCCGGCCGGCAGCCGCCCAACGCAGCGCGGCGGCTCAAGCCAGGATGTCGTGGAGGATCTCGCCGTGCACATCCGTGAGACGCATGTCTCGACCGCTGTACCGGTAGGTCAGACGCTCGTGGTCTAGGCCTAGCAGGTGCAGCATGGTCGCGTGCAGGTCGTGTAGGTGCACCTTGTTCTCGATTGCGAAATAGCCGTACTCGTCCGTGGCGCCGTAACGCACGCCGCCCTTGACGCCGCCCCCAGCCAGCCACATGGTGTAGCCGAACGGGTTGTGGTCGCGGCCGGTCTTGTCGCTGAACTCGCTGCCATTGGTCTGCGCGGTCGGCGTCCTGCCGAACTCACCGCCCCACATCACGAGTGTCGAATCCAGCAGACCGCGCCCCCTGAGATCCTTTAACAGTGCGGCGATGGGCTTGTCCGTTCCACGGGCGTTGATGCGGTGCCCGGACTTTAGATTCTGATGCTGGTCCCAGCGATCCTGGCCCTTGCGGGCCGGCGTCAGCAGTTCGATGAAGCGCACGCCGCGCTCGACCATGCGCCGCGCCAGCAGGCACTGGCGGCCGAACTCGCTCGTCTCGTCCTCGTCTAGGCCATACATGCTCCGCGTGGTCTCCGATTCGCCCGATAGATCGAGAAGTTCCGGCACCGCGCTCTGCATCCTGAACGCGAGCTCGTAGTTGGCGATGGTCGCGTCGATCTCGCTGACACTGCCCAAGCGCTGTACCACTCCCCGGTTCAGCTTGCGGATCAGGTCGAGCTTGCCCGTCTGTAACGCCGGATCGGCCTCCAGCGGCACGATGTCGGCGATCGGATGCTCGCCGCGACGGAAGAGCGTGCCCTGATACGAAGCCGGCAGGAAGCCGCTGCCGAAACAGTCCATCCCCCCTGGCGGAATCAAGCCGCTATCCAGCACCACGAAGCCGGGCAGGTCGTCGCACTCGCTGCCCAGCCCGTAGGTCACCCAGGCACCCATCGACGGCCGCCCCTGGAATCCCGAGCCGGTATGGACGAAATAGTTTCCGGCGGTGTGCTCGGAATGGTCGGCCACCATCGAGTTGATCACGCACAGGTCGTCGGCGCACTCGGCCACGTGCGGAAACAGGTCGCTGACCCACAATCCGGACTGACCGTGCTGGGCAAACTCGAACGGCGAGCCGAACACCTTGTCGGTGATGTTGAACACCGTCGTGGGCAGCTCCGGAAGCTGGATCGGCTGGCCGTGCTCGGCCCGCAGCCGCGGCTTCGGGTCGAAGGTGTCCATCTGGCCCGGGCCGCCGTCCATGTAGAGGAAGATGACGCTGTTGGCCTTGGCCGGGAAGTGCGGCGGCCGGACCGCCGTGGGATCGGCCGCACGGGAGGTGTCCCCCCTCGCACGCTGCTGCGCCATCATCGCGGCGAGCGCCAGCCCTCCGAATCCAGCGGCGCTCTGCGACAGCCACTCCCGGCGGTTCATACCCCCTCATGGTAGGCCAAGACCGGGTTTGGTCGAGCCGTACAATGGGATTTCCCATGCATTGGAGAGTGCTCGTCCTTCCGGGCGATGGTATTGGTCCCGAGGTCACGCGCGAGGCCGTTCGCGTGCTTGAACACGTGGCGGCGAAGTGGGGCCATTCGATCGAGCTGCGGGAGGGTTTGCTGGGCGGCGTCGCGATTCACGCCGCGGGAGACCCTTTCCCCGCTGAGACGCGCACGCTGGCTCTGGAGTCCGACGCCACGCTGCTGGGCGCGGTAGGCCTGCCCGAATTCGACGACCTGCCGCCGTCCGAGCGGCCTGAGAAGGGCCTGCTCGGCCTGCGCAAGGCGCTCGACGTGTACGCCAACCTGCGGCCGGTCTACTGCTACGAGAGCCTGATCGAGTCCTCGCCGCTGAAGAACGACATCGTGCGCGGCACTGACATTCTGATCGTGCGGGAACTCACCGGCGGCCTGTACTTCGGCCAGCCGCGCGGCGTCGCAGGCGCCGCCGGCGCCGAGACAGCCTTGAACTCGATGGTCTACTCGCGGGAGGAGATCGAGCGTGTCTGCCGGATGGCATTCGAACTGGCGCGCAATCGGCGCGGCAAGCTCACCTCGGTGGACAAGGCCAACGTGCTCGAGAACTCGCAGCTCTGGCGGCGAGTCGTGACCCAAATGGCCGCGGAGTATCCCGACATCGAGCTCGAGCACATGCTCGTCGACAACTGCGCGATGCAGCTGCTCCTGCGCCCGACAGCCTTCGACGTGGTGGTGACCGAGAACCTCTTCGGAGACATTCTCAGCGACGAGGGCTCGGTCCTGGCCGGCTCGATCGGCATGCTTCCGTCGGCCTCGATAGGCAGCCAACTGCCCAACGGCGCGTGGCGCGGCCTGTACGAGCCCGTGCATGGATCCGCGCCCGATATCGCAGGGCAGGGCAAGGCCAACCCGCTGGCCGCGATCGGCTCTTCCGCAGCCATGCTCGAGTACAGCTTCGGCTTGACCGAAGAGGCTGCCGCAATCAATGACGCGGTCAGCGCAGTGCTCGCCAGCGGCCGGGTCACGGCCGATCTCAAGCCCGCCGGACCTCCCGCATCTACGGAGGAAGTGGGGCGGGCGGTCTGCGCGGCAATCAACTGATCACGCGCGTCCGTAACAGCTGTACCCGGCACTTCCCCTAGCAGCGCGCGCACAGCGGGTCCGCTGGAACCCGCGTCGGCTCGCCGCGTCCTGCAGGCACTGCGATTCGCCGCCATTCGCGGTCCCTCTTCGCGCAAGGCATGGCTCGGAGGCTCCGAGTTTCGCTTGGCACGTCCGGGCGATCACGCTACCCTAGGCCACGTGAAAATCGATGGGCTCCGACTGATTGCGCCCGGCCTGCTCTTGGCCGCGACCGGCGTGGGCGCGGGGGACTTGATGACCGGCACCCTCGCCGGCACCGAGCTCGGCACCGCGGTGTTGTGGGCTGCGCTCGCCGGCGCGTTTCTCAAGTTCGTCCTCAGCGAGGGAGTGGCGCGCTGGCAGCTGGCCAGCGGCACCACTCTGCTCGAAGGCTGGCACCACAAGCTCGGAGCATGGATCCGCTGGCCGTTCCTGATCTATCTCTCGCTGTTCTCCGTGATTGTCGGACGCGCGCTCGCCAATGCGTGCGGCGTCGCCGGGACAGCGCTGCTGCCGATCGGGCCTCCCGAGACGTCCGTGATGGTCTGGGCCGCCCTGCATTCCCTCGTCGGCCTGCTGATCGTGCTGCGGGGCAGCTTTCGCGCGTTCGAATCCCTCATGTCCGTGCTGATCGGCCTGATGTTCCTGACGGTGATCGGCACGACAGCCATGATTGCCCCTCCCGCGGGCGAGATCGCGGCCGGCCTGGTTCCTTCCATTCCCGCAGGCGGCACCGCCTGGATCCTCGCCGTGCTGGGCGGAGTGGGCGGCACCGTGACATTGCTGTCGTACGGTTACTGGATCGCAGAGCAGGACCGCCGCGGGCCCGAAATGCTGACAACGTGCAGGATCGATCTGGCCGTCGGCAACGGCGTGACGGCCGTCTTCGGACTGTGCGTCATCATCATCGGCTCGCAGATCGAAGTCCAGGGCAGCGGCGCGGCCCTCGCCACGCAAATGGCCGAGCGCTTGCAAGAAGCGGTCGGCCCGGCCGGCAAGTGGGTCTTCTTGGTCGGATTCTGGGGCGCCGTGTTCTCGAGCCTGCTGGGCGTGTGGCAGAGCATCCCGTACATGTTCGCCGACTTCTTGCGGCTCAAGACCGGCGGGAGCGGGGACCTGCGCTCGTCCAAGCCCTACCGGTTTTGCGTGGCGTTGGTCGCGATAGTCCCGCTGTTCCTGCTGAACGCCCCGGTGCGGCAGATTCAACTCACCTACGGAATCGTGGGGGCTTGCTTCCTGCCCTTGCTGGCATTGACGCTGCTGCTGCTCAATGGCCGGGCCAGCTGGGTCGGGCAGCGATTGCGCAATCCGCTCTGGATCAGCATCGCGCTCGGAACCTGCGTGGCTTTCTTCGCGGCCCTTCCCCTGCTGGACGGCTGAGCGCCGGCTCTGGAGGTCGACCGCACGACGCGCCCCAACCTATGCCGTCCGCTATTCCGCCCGCCCTTCGACCCACGCGTAGATCGAGGGCAACACGGGCGGCGTTGGCAGCGTGGACGCGACCAGCCCTCCGATCACGACCGCGGCCAGCGGCCGCTGGACCTCGGCGCCCGAACTGGTGGCCAAGCTCATGGGGATGAACCCCAGGCTCGCGACGAGCGCCGTCGTCAACACCCGGCGGAGCCGAACCAGCGCGCCGCGCAGCGCCGACTCGCTCGCCGAGAAGCCCCGCGCCGCTGCGAACCGCTTGAAGCGCCGGATTGCGCGCGAGGGCCGGATCGATCGCCAGCTCGGGGGCGAGCTCGCCTGGGAACGATGCGCCACCTGATGGCACGTTGGTCGCGGGCAAGAACAACGCCAGCGCTCCAACCACCGCAGGCACTGGCCTCTGGCCCGGCGGCAGACGTTGCACTTGCCACTAGCACAACCGCTTGAAGTTCCGAGCCCAACGGGACAAATACAGCGACGGACGGGTGCTTTTGGGTCGAAACCGGGACGTATGCAAAATTGACCGGCCTCAAGCCCGTACGCTATTGTGAAGGCGAGCCTGACCCCGCGTCAGAGCTAGGTTCCGCTAGTCTTGCCAGATCCGACCCTGCGCGTGCTGGACTTCGTATGGTCGTCCTTCATGCTGCTGGCCCCGATGCTGCTCCTGGGGCTTTTCCTCGCAGGGTTGATCCATGTGCTGATCTCCCGCGAGGCGATCCTGAGGTGGCTCAGCGGAGACAACCTCAAGTCCGTGGCTGCCAGCGCCGCGATCGGCGTGCCCGTGCCATTGTGCAGCTGTTCGGTCGTGCCGGTGGTGGCCGAGATGCGCAAGAAGGGCGCGTCGCGGTCATCCTGCATGTCCTTTCTGATCACGGCACCCGAGACCGGCGCCGATTCGATCTTAGTCACGCACGCGTTCTTCGGGTTCGTCGCCGCGGTGGTGAGACCCGTGGTGAGCTTCCTGACCGCGGTAGTGGCCGGCATCTTCTGCATCGGGATCATCCGCGACGACATCGACGCGCGAAAGCCGCGTCGGCACCACGCCGACGGGGACCACCATGATCACGACCACGACGATCATGTCTCCTTGTATGCCGACCAAGACGATTGCTATGTGAGCCTGGGACAACTCAAGCGCCTGATCGTAGCCTGGCTTGCTCAGACCGTTCGTGGAACCGCGACCCCCGCGGGCGGAAGGCAGGCGGCATCGTGGGTCAAGCCGGACTTTCGCAGGGAGCCTGCCGTCGCCCGGCTGGCCGAGCATTCCGCGCCGCCGCCGGGCAGCCACGAAGACGGGCCGACCTTGCGGGAGGTCATCAAGCACGTGCTTCGATACGGGTTCGTCGAAGTGGCCGACGACATCCTGTTCGCGCTGCTGGTCGGCGTCGCGCTCGGCGGGGTGCTCTTCTTGGCGATACCGGACGACCTGATGTCGAGCGAGGCCGCACGCTGGATCTCGTATCCGATCATGGTCGTGGTCGGCATTCCGCTGTACATCTGCGCTTCGGCGAGCACGCCGGTCGCTGCCGCGTTGGTCGCAAGGGGTCTCAGCCCTGGCGCGGCCCTGATATTCCTGATGACCGGCCCGGCCACGAATTCCGGCACGATCGCCGTCATGGTCAGCCAGTTCGGCGCGCGCTTCGGAACGATCTACGTCGGCGTCGTGATCGCCGTGACGACCGCCCTCGGGATCCTGATCGACATGGTCGTGATCGCCGCGGGACTTACGATGCCGGTCAATCTGTCCGGCTCGCAGGCACCGGCCATCCAGCTGCTGCAGTGGGCGGGGGCCTTGGTTCTGATCGCGCTGATCGTCTGGCGCTTTCGCGCAGGCGCGCTCAGAAGCGGCTGGGAGGAACTGCTCTCCAACATCCGGCCGGTCGCTCGGCGCCTCCGCGAAGCTTGGAAGAGATCGTAATCTCGCAGGTCGTTCCCGATGTCACGGACACCAGCCTGGCCGCGGTGCGAAACTTCCGTCGCGACATGGCCAACTGGACGGAGACCTCGAGCGCGACAGGTTCCTCGCGTCGGCGCGGCCGATGATCTTGGTCACCGTAGCGTCGACCAAGGAAGCCCACAGCGCCGGGAGTGCCTTGAAGGGATTCGTTGACGGGGATATCCACCGCAATCAACTGATGTTAACCGTCGAAGAACAGACCTTCTGCATAGCCGATGCGGCCACGTTTGCCGGAGTGTTCGCCGCGATCGCTTGCGGCGTAGGGGGCGGGGGAGCGCTCTTGCTCTTGACAGTGTTCTTCTAGCCGTGGCGCTGCGCGCTCCGGCCGTCGGAGCCAACGGCCGTCGACAGATTCCGTGCCACCTGTCGGTTCCCCTCAAGTGATACTCCGATTGGCGCGGCACGTTGAGGCTGCTGGCCCTTCTCCGCCAGCATGTTGCTCCCTAGTCCGCCACCGGCTCCGGCGAGGGCCGCGCGCTCCCCCCATGGCCCGGCAACGAGCCGCTCGAGCTGGCAATCGGCCTCGATGGGCCGACACGACCACGTCCGAATCCGAAGTTTGGAGTTCAGGCTATTGCGGCGTGCTCTCCAACAGGTGGAGCGCGTACGAAAGCACAAGTCCGGCAAGGAACGATACCGTCAGCTTGATTCGATCGTGCCGGTGGAAGTGAATCTCGGGCAGCAGGTCACTGAGCGAGATACAGATAAGCGCTCCCGCGCCGAATCCCAGCGCGCGACCTACCGTTTCGGAGGATCCGTCCCCAAGCAGGCCAATCCCCCAATACGTGACGAGGGCACCGAGCGGGCAGATCAGCGCTGTCGCCGCGCTGAGCGGGTACGCATAGCGTTTGCCATGCTTGGTCGTGCGCATCAGCCCGAGCAGGAAGAATGCGTCAAGCGGTTTGTGCAGCGCGATCGCCAAGAACACTCCGAAGCTGAGCAAGTCGACCCCCGCAGCGCCTGCCTCCCGGCTCAGGATGGCAGCCCCCAGGGCCGTTCCCTCGGTTAGCTGGTGCAGCCCCATCCCGAAGGCAACCCCCAGCCAATTCAACGACTCGGAGTCGCCGCCGCCGTCCGGGTCAACCGGGTCCAAGCACTCGTCAGCCGCGCGCTCGTGATCGTGCAGGGGCGCCACCCGCAACAGCAACACCATCAGCACGATTCCGACGATCATCCACCACGCAACGATCCCGATCGGCCCCTCGCCCGCGATCAGCTCAACACTGTGGGGCAGCAAGTGGTAGATCGCGACCCCGAGCACGAGACCCGCGACGAAGCTCATCGTGATCTGCACGCGGGTGTGCGTCAAGCGGATCACCGACTGGGTCCAGATGCCAATGACCGAAGCGCCCAGGATTCCCAAGGAGTACAGACCGAGGAGTGCGAGCGACGTCATGTTGCAGCTCCTGGCTGCCTAGCGATGACTAGAACCCCCTGCAACGATGATCGAGACTGCCAGTAGCGCGTCGCGAGCAGGAGGGCGGCGGCGAGCCCGCAAGGGCGGCCAACGCCGCCCTGAAATGTTAGCAGAGAGCGGGAGGGAGTGGCAGGCTCCGGCCGAGGTGCTGAGGAGCTGGGCCCCCGGTAGGTTTTCCGCTGCGCAGCTCCCGAGCCAGTCTTCCACCGACAGTGCGCGCGACCCACCCGAGGACCGCGGCTGGCGAGTCCTTTCCAATCCAAAGATGAGCCTGAAGGAGGCCAGGCAGAGGAAGTGGGA
>VXMF01000057.1 GCA_009841225.1 Terriglobia bacterium
CCCGTCGACCCCCGCCCCGAGCCCGGCGCTCGCTCAAGCCGCGGAGCGGACGTTAGCCCAGACTGCGCCCGACTGGTAGCCTCGACCGAGTTCTGCCGACGTCCAACGAGCTGCCCGGATGCAAGCCGTGGCGCAGGTGACCGGCTGGTGCCGTTGCCCGGCGACCGGTTGGACGAAAGAGACGCAACTCCTGAGGTACCCGCCATGTATCGAGACACTGGTTACAAGCTGATCCATCTGATCGAGGAGATCAAGCACGGCAAGATCGCCCTCCCGGACATCCAACGGCCATTCGTCTGGTCGTCAGCACAGGTTCGCGATCTGTTCGACTCGCTCTATCGGGGCTATCCGGTGGGAACGCTCATGTTCTGGGAGACCGGCGCGGACGCGGGAGTGCGTCAAATCGGGGGCGGCGAGCGCGACGGGGTAGCTCGGCTATTGATCGTGGATGGCCAGCAACGGCTGACATCGCTGTTCGCCGTGCTGACTGGGGAGCCTGTGCTCACGAGCCGGTACCAGCGCAAGCGCATCCGCATCGCGTTCCGACCTGAAGATGAGACCTTCGAAGTGACCGATGCCGCCATCGAGCGGGATCCTGAGTACGTCTCGGACATCACCGTGCTCTGGAACAAGAAGTACAAGTCGACTGTTCGGGACTTCCTCGAGCACCTTCAGGCGCACCGCGGTCTTGACCTCGATGACCGGGACGGTAGCTGGAGCGACAAGGAGGATCTCTTGGAGGAACGCGTCGACCGCGTGCGCGACCTGCACGACTTTCGCTTCCAAGTGCTGGAGCTGAACGCGGGTGCCAGCGAGGAGGAGGTCGCGGACATCTTCGTGCGCACGAACTCCGAAGGCGTGCAGCTCAAGCAGTCTGACTTCATCTTGACGCTCATGTCCGTTCACTGGGACAAGGGCCGACGACAGCTCGAACAGTTCTCACGCGCCACGGTAGACGCGTCCGTGACCGGACAGTCGCCCAAGAACCCTTTCATCGATCCAAGCCCCGATCAGCTTCTGCGCGCCGGTGTCGGTCTGGCATTCCGACGCGGCCGGCTGAGCCTCGTCTACAACCTCCTTAGGGGCAAGGACATGGAATCCGGCGTGGTGTCCGAGAGTCGCCGCATGATGCAGTTCCAAGCCTTGGCTGAAGCGCAGGATCGGGTGCTGGATCTAAACAGTTGGCACGAGTTCCTGAAATGCCTCACCCATGCGGGCTTTCGCAGCAGGCGAATGCTCACCTCGGACAACGCTCTGATCTACACCTACATCCTGTGGCTGATCGGTAGATGCGATTTCGGCCTCGATCGCAAGACTCTACGCGGGGTCATCGCCAGATGGTTCTTCATGGCCCACACCACGGGCCGCTACACGGGCTCGCACGAGACTCAGATCGAGGCCGATCTCGGCCGCCTCGCCGAGTCAGCGACTGCCGGTGACGGCCGGGCGTTCTGCCGGGAACTCGACCGCCTCGTGCGAGCCACTCTCACCACCGACTATTGGGGCATCTCGCTTCCCAACCGGCTCGACACTTCAGCGGCCAAGTCGCCAGTCCTTTCGGCCTACCAGGCAGCCCTGAATCTCCTTGACGCCGAGGCGCTGTTCAGCGACCTGCGAATACGCGATTTGCTGGACCCAACAGTCACGGCTCCCCGCGCGGTGGAACGGCACCATCTTTTTCCGAAGAAGTATCTCGCTGACCGGGGTGTCACTGGAATCCGCAATGTCAACGCAATTGCCAACATGGCCTACCTCGACTGGCCGGAGAACGCGTCCATCGGTGCCGACGATCCCGCGGTCTATTGGCCCGCGATGGCAGCCCGACTCGCGCCCGATCGACTCGAGCGTCACCGCTACTGGCACGCCCTACCAGTCGGTTGGGAACAACTCGACTACGCGACTTTCCTCGAACGGCGGCGCTCGTTGATGGCAAGTGTGGTACGCGACGGATTCGACACCCTCTGGGACGACCACGGGAGGCCGAAGCCGGCTTCAAGCGTTTCGGACCTGCTAGCCGTGGGGGAGTCGCCGACCGTCGAGTTCAAGTCGACCGCCCGCTGGAACGTTCGGGCTGACCGCACGGACAAGAGGATGGAACACGCCATCGCCAAGACAGTCTGCGGGTTCCTCAACGCTCACGGCGGCAAGCTCTTCGTCGGCGTCGACGACGATGGCAGCGTAATCGGCCTCGGCGCTGACATGCAGACCCTCGGCGCCAAGGGCAATAGAGACGGATACGAACTGTTCCTACGCCAACTCCTCGACAACAGCCTGTCGGTCCCGACCGCCGGGATCGTCCGAATCGAGTTTGAGTCCCTCTCTGGCACCGACATATGCGTCGTAACAGCCGCCTCGTCGGGCAAGCCGGTCTTCGCGAAGCCCCACGAAGGGGGCACAGGCCCCACAGAGTTCTGGGTCCGCGCCGGCCACGCCACCAAGCAACTCCACGGCAACGACATGCTCGAATACCAGGCCAATCACTGGGGCATGTAGGCCATCCGACTCCTACTGCCCCTAACGCCGCACCAGCCAGCAGGTTGCGACACTCGGGAAGGTCAACCCGGCGAGTAGTCTTCTCTCGCAGTTACTCGCCTCCCGCGGCATATGGGACGAGCTCGCCCGAGACGACCGAGTGGCGAGCCAGATAGCTCTCAACCTGCGAGGCCAGGGCCTTTAGGGGTGCGACTCGGTGGGGCGCGTCATGTGCCAGCCGCTCAGCGGCGAGTAGTGCCGCAGCGGTCGCCGCCTGACAGATGCGCGGCGCAAGGTCGGCCAGCCGTTCGAAGGTCGCCCCCGGCACTTCGGAGACGTACGTGCCCGCGGTGCGCATCAGTCCGACGTCGTTGTAGTCCGGCCTCGGCTCTCCTGGCATGCCGCGAGGGTCTGGGATCGAGTTCCGTCTCACCGGCGCCAGCGCCCGAACCAGGGCCTCGCGGTGTTCGCCCGTCTGGCCGATCAGCGGCCAGATCTGGTGGGTCAGCCGCCCCTCACCGCCAGCGGCTGCTCGAAACCCCTTCACGGTCGACTCGATGGCAAGCGCCGCGAACGCGCACAGATCTCGCATCCGCACGCGCTCGACAGTCAGCCGCTCTGACGAAGAGACCGGCGCGCCCAACCAGTCGGTGGTGTCGTCGGGTCGAAGGTGCCGCCGGATGCTCACTAAGTGCAGATAGGCGTCGTCGAGGCGGTCCAACGCCTCCTCTTTGTTGGATGCTGCCAAGCCGATCTCCTTCCCCCATCGCACCGAGCCAGTGCCCACATCGACCAGCGTCACCGCGTCCGGGGCGATGGCAGCCTCCAGCGACGATGTGACACGACTCGTCCGCCAGCGCCACTCCGGGCGATCGGTGACGATGATGTCCACATCGCAAAGCGCGGCCTGCACGGCCGCTGCCATTAGTTCCGCCCGAACGTCGAACCGAGTGGTGTAGTCCAAGTCGTCGAACACCGCCACGAGGTCAAGGTCACTGCGCAGGCCAGCGTCGCCGCGGGCAACCGACCCGAAGAGCAGCACCTTCGACACGCCCGCCGACACCAGCGCTTCCGCCGCAAGCGCCGCATTCTCTCTCGTCGGTGCTCCCGACGGCGCGACCGCCAACATCGATTCAGCATACGTCGAGGCGGACTACAGGTCTCCCGGGGCGATTGCCTGGCAGACTAGGAGACC
>VXMF01000040.1 GCA_009841225.1 Terriglobia bacterium
GGGGCCGCCAGGACATCATCGACCATGTCCTGGTGTTCGAGATGATCGGCTTCGAGGGCTGGACCTACCCGTACGAGAAGGTGGTGATCGACGATTCCCGGGGCGAGATCGTCGGGTACTGGAGCCAGGTCACGCCCTTCACCGATGAGGCCGGCAGGCGGATCCGGACCAACGGGCTGGGGTGCTCGTGGTTCCGGTACGCCGGTGACTTCAAGTGGTCCGAGCAGATGGACCTGTTCGATGTCGACGACGTGCAGGGGGTCCTGAAGAAGCTCAACCGCCTCGGTCTGCTGAGCGACGCCTTCAAGGCCCGCCAGCAGCGCTACATCGACGGCACCGCGCCCGGTTCGCGCTTCGTGTAGGGATCGAGGAGCGGCAAGTGGACTCTCTGAGGGGTGCGGCGGTGGTGGTGACCGGGGCCAGTTCGGGCATCGGCCTGGCGGTGGCCGAGCGCTTCGTGGCCGTTGGCGCCCGGGTGGTGACCGGCAGCCGGAGTCAGCCGCCGGACGGGCTGGGCCGCTGGGTTCGCACCGACGTCGCCGACGCGGCCCAGGCCGACGCCCTGATCGCCGCGGCGTTGGAGGCGTTCGGCCGGGTCGACGTGGTGGTCAACAACGCCGGGGTGAGCGTGGAGAAGACGGTGGCCGACACCACCGACGACGACTACGAGCATGTAATGGGCGTGAACGTGCGGGGCGTGTTCAACGTGTGCCGGGCCGCGGTGCGACACATGACGGTGCAGCCTGAGGGTGGCGTGATCGTCAACGTCGGCTCGATCTCGGGCCTTGTGTCCGACCACGGCATGGCGGTCTACAACGCGTCCAAGGCGGCGGTGCACGGCCTGACCCGCTCGATCGCCATCGACCACGGTGCTGACGGCATTCGCTGCAACGCGGTGGCGCCGGGCTGGATCGCCACACCCATGGCCGACACCACCTTCGAGCAGGCTGCTAGTCCGGAAGCTGCCAGAGACGCGGCGGTGCAGCGCCATCCGGTGGGCCGCCTGGGCCGCCCGCAGGATGTCGCCGGCCTGGTGCTGTGGCTGGCCAGCGACGAGGCCGCGTTCGTGTCCGGAAGCGTCTTCACCATCGACGGCGCCCTAACCGCCCAAACGCCAATCGCCCCCTGATCCCGCCCCATCCTTGGCGTCCACACGGCCTCGGGGGTGAGAGCGATCAAAAGATCAGGGAATGATCTGAAATTGCTTGACAAGAGCTATACTGGTGGTTGAAGCTGTTGCGGGCGTACCGTAGCGGCGGACTTCAGCCGATTCTGTGGGGTGCATCAGCAATGGGAACATTCGAGTTGCCTCTACAGATTGCTGGCTTGAGCGGTGGGCGAGCCGTGGAGATCGAGGCCACGGCGGACACCGGCGCCTTCTACAGCATGGTGCCGGCGCGCCTGCTGCGCGAGATCGGCGTCGAGCGGTCAGATCGGCGCCTGATGCGGCTGGCGGATGGAAGGGTCGTCGATGCCGACATCGGCGAGGCCCGGGTGACCGTCAACGGTCGGAGCGTGACGACCCAGGTGGTCTTCGGCGAGGATGGCGCCCCGCCCCTGCTGGGGGCCTACACCCTCGAGGGCCTCGCCATGGCGGTCGACCCCGTCGACCAGCGCCTGATTCCCCGCGGCCTTCTCCCCTTGTAGGCCACAGCGGCGACTGGGTTCCCGAACACCGGCAGGCTGCTCCGTTTCTATTCGAGACCGATTGGGCTTGCCCCCAGATCGTGGGAGGGGCAGCGTTCATCGGGCATGATGGGAGTGTGGATGTGAAGACGCTGAACCGTCCGGTGTATTCCCTTGCTGACGCCGCCGACATTCTGCGAATGAGCCCCAGCACGCTCGCGTGGTGGCTCGACGGCGGCGAGCGCGGGCGGCGCGTCTATCCGCCGGTGATCCGCATCGAGGCAACAGGCGAACGCAGCCTTACATGGGCCGAGTTCGTCGAAGCCGGTCTGCTGCGCCAGTATCGCCGGGAACTCGGCGTGCGGCTTCACGAGATCAGGAGGTTCGTTGCTGCACTCAGGGATGAGCTGGGCGTCGAGCACCCGCTGGCTCATGCCCGTCCGTGGGTGGGTGAGGGGCCGCGTCTGTTGATGCGCTTCCAGCAGGAGTATGACCTACCCGGTGACCTGTGGCTCTTCGCGCCTGCGAGCGGCCAGTTGATGCAGTTGCCGCCCGCTGAGTCCTTCGTGAAGCGTGTCGAGTGGGACGATGATCTGCCTGTCGCGTGGAGGCCCCACGATGATGCGGGCTCACCCGTCCGGTGCCGCCCGGGCCGGCGTTTTGGGCGCCCCGCCGTATGTGGCATCAGCACGTCGGCGATCTTCGAGCATCTTGACGGGGGAGAGTCCGAGGAGGAGATAGCCGATCAGTTCGATCTGGCCGTGCAGGATGTCCGTTGGGCGGTGGCGTACGAGACTTCCCGCGCCGCGCCTCTCGCGGCGTGAGACCCGCCACGGTTCGCTACTACTTTGACGCCGACATCCTCGGTCTTGGCAAAGTCGTCGCCAGACTTCGCCCCGATGCGACCTATCCGGGGGATCCGGGCGCTGTCGTGCGCAAGCGGAGGCGATCCCCGTGCACCATTGCGAGCACGGATGTCGACGATGTCGAGTGGATTCCTCGCATTGCTGCAGACGGAATGATCGCTATCTCTCGCGATTCCAAGATATCGAGGCGCATTGCCGAGGTTGAAGCAGTAGTCCAGCACAAGTTGCGGCTCGTCGTGCTCACCAGCGCTGACGCCGGGACCGTATGGGCGCAACTCGAAGTCCTCATGTGCCAGTGGCGAGGCATCGAGCGCTTGGTCGACATCCCCGGCCCATACATCTACCGCGCTAGTCGTACGCAACTGAGGGCTGTGCAACTGCCGTGACGAGTGGAGACCGGCGACCCTCAAGTGTCCTACGGGCGCGACCGCGAGCGACGCGCGTTACGAAGCAGCAAGGTAGCTGCCCCGACCGCCAGGGACGCCACGGCTAGGACCTGTGATCCGCATCCGGTGGATGCTGTAGGAGCTTGCTGCCGGCTCGCGTTGCCCGCCGAGGCGCGGCCGGATCGGCGGCCTCGGGGGTGGTGGCGGTCAGCTGGGGCATCGCCGTGCTCGATCCACTCCTCTAGTCGCTCCTTGGCATCCCAGGCCTTGTTCCGGAGCTGTTGAACGGTGCTGCGCAGGTAGGTGTACTCGGAAGCGTCGGCGAGGGCCATCAACTCGACGTTCTCGTGCAGTCCGGCCATGGTGAGATTAGCCGAGCCAACCAGAAAGGCCTGCGGGACTCCGGCGCGGTCGCGGGCAGCCCAGACCTTGAGGGGGGCTTCAGAGCGCCCCTGGTTGGAGCGATCGGTGCGGTACCAGTTGAGTATGGTCACGTCGCTGCGCTGAACGAAGCCGAGAGCGGTGCGGCGGTGGGCGGCTGTGGCCTTCGCGAAGTTACGGCCCTTCATGTCACCGATAAGCAGGGTCACCGGCCGACCCCGGGAGCGTTCGGACAGCCACGCGATCCCAGCCACACTTGCCGACCCCACACAAACCACCAGAGGTCCCGTCGGATGCGCGGCCAGGAACCGCTCCACCCGCTGTGCCGCCGTGTCGCTGAGAGCCACGAGTTGGGGACTCTACACTTCGACCCTGTTGCCTACTG
>VXMF01000029.1 GCA_009841225.1 Terriglobia bacterium
CTTTAGACGATTCCCTGCCGTGATTCAGGCCTCAGGCGATCCGCCGGACGGGCGCCAGCTCTGGTCGACGAGCAAGCCCAACGGGTACGTCTACGCGTGGTCGCTGCCGGATCTCGAATACCTCGGGGGCGTCGAGGTCGGCCACATCCCCGACTGGCTGACGATGACGCCCGACAGCCGCTACCTGTACGTGGCCAACGCCGGATCGAACGACGTCTCGGTGGTCGATACGCAGGAGATGAGGGAGATCGCGCGCATTCCGGTGGGCCAGGTGCCGAAGCGCAACAAGACGGTGGTGTTCCCGTGAGCGGCGTCGGCCGGTCCCGGCGGTTCGCAGCGGAGCGGTCAGGTCTGGCGCTTGCCATCGCCCTGATCGCGTCGGGTGCCGGCGCCGGCGAGGTCGCGGCCCAGGCGCCGCTGAGCTTCGAGGTCTACCGCGAAACGGTCGAGCCGATCTTCCTGGCCGACCGGGGGGGATGGGGTCCCGGACGCGCGCCGTGCGCCACCTGCCACGTCGAACAGGGCACGCCTCTGCGCCTGCAGCGGCTGCGGGAGACCGCCGAGGGAGAGGTCTTCTGGTCGGAAGAGGATTCCCGCCGGAACTTCGAGGTCGTCTCCCGCCTGGTCACCCCCGGGGACCCGGACCGCAGCCGCCTGCTCAGGCAGCCCCTCGCGGAGTCGGCGGGCGGTTCGCCAATCCATGTGGGCGGGAAATTCTTCGAATCGAAGGATGACCCGGAGTGGCGCGCGATGGCCGACTGGGTCGCGGCGGCGGATCCCGTCGAGGCCACTTTCGGACCGCGCCTGGACGCCGACTTTTTCCGCGACTGCGTCCAGCGCGTCTTCCTCGACAAGCGCCCGGGCGACGTGGAGTGCATCCACTGTCACGCTACGGGCGTGCGCGGCTTCGCCCCGCCCGTCCCCGAGGGCCGCGACTTCTGGAACGAGGAAGAGACGCGGCGCAACTACGCGCTCGCACGCCGCTACGTGGAGCCCGGCGAGCCGATGATGAGCCGGCTGCTGACCCATCCGCTCGCGCCCTCCGCGGGAGGAGACTACTTCCACGGCGGCCCCCGCCGCTGGGCATCGACGGAAGACCCCGAGTGGCAGATGCTGGCCGCCTGGGTGCGCGGCGAGACGCCCGCTTGTGTGGTCGGAGAGGGCGGTAGCTGACGCTCGACCAGACCGGCGCGCTAACGCCTCCACGCCGCGGCATCCGGAATCCCCCGGCTGTGAATCAACTCCAGGCCCTGCGCTGCCCACGCCGACCGGTCCGCGGCGGCTGCCGCCATCGCGGCTCGGGAGGCGTCTCGCAGGATGCCGCGCACCCGCCTGGCCACAGGGTCGAACAGAATGGTGACCGGTCGGTCGTCATCGCGATCCAGAGTCGCGGATCCTTCGGGCCCGGAGAGCGTGATCGACTCCAGTGCGCCGGACCACTCCGGCTGTGCCGGGAGCGTGTAGACGAACGAGGATCGTCGCTCCACGTCGGCCAGAACCGGCATTTCGAAGTTCAGTGAGAACAACTCGCGCCCGTCCGCATCCAGGCCGGCCAGCCGATAGGCTCCGCCGGAGCTGGGCAGGACAGCGGGGGCATCGACGACCAACGCCGGGTCCAGGAAGAGGTCCCCCTCCCCGTCAATCCCGCCCCAGAGGAGCAGCGACTTTGTTGGGCGGCGCGAAGACGCGGCCGCCTGGCCAGCCTTGGCGACCCGGTGATTGAGCATGTTCGTGAAGTTGTAGCCGCTGATCCAACGCGGCTCGCAGTAGGTCATCAGATCCGGGTCGCCCGGCGGCACCAGGACGCTGTTCCGGAAGTTGAATCCCCAGGCACCGATGGAACCGTCGCGTTGAGGGAAGGACGGATCCGGACCTTCGGCACCTCCGCATGGCGCATGAACGAGACTCAGGTTGTGGCCGATTTCGTGGGCGATGACCTCTGACAGGGGTATGCTCGAGCTTGAGTACCTGCCCAGAGCGGCTACGCCGCGAAGGCTGGCAGTCTGGCGCGCAAGGCCGAGGTAGTAGCTGTTGCGACCCTCCAGGACCCGAATGGCCTCCGTCTCCTGGAGGACGCTTCCCAACTCGACGGTCTGCGTCAGCACGGGTTCGCGCACCGTCACCGTGAACCCGCCGATGGGCAGGAGAGACCGGACATGCCGGAACAGATCCGACTCGGCGTCAAGGTCTCGGGTATGCTCCAGGACCGAGGAATCCGGATCCGATGCCGCCAGAAACGGGATCACCGTGAGGTCGAATGACGGCATGGCCCGTACGTCCACTTTGGTCCGTCCCGTCTCGGGGAGGCGTCCGGTCACGCCGAGGGCCGGGTCCAGCGTTCCGCTGGGGTCGATCTCCACCACCATCTCCAGGCCGGGCTGTACTACCCTGCCCGGAATCACCGCGTTCGCCGAGCGGGCCAGATCTCCTTCCTCGAATTCAGTGGGGATCGTGGTGGACTGGGCGGGGATGTCAACGACATGCGTTTCGGCACCGTTCAGAAAGAAGCGGGCGCGGACATCCGGCAGACTTTGGGTCGTAGTCTCGTCGGCTCGGACGAACACCCGGAGCAAGCCATCGTTACCCGCCACCAGCGGCACGGGGAAGTCGACCGATTGAACCGCCTGCGTCATGTACGCGACCGATCCCTCCACGGCGCCGCAACGGGCCACCTGCTGGTTGGCCAAACCTGCGAGCCAGTCCAGGAATGCCGCCTCGCGAGGCGCGCACAGCCCGGTGTTCGTGAGCAGAAGCGTGTTCAGTTGACGCAGCGCCGTCAGAGAGGCCGGCAGGGTCCCCCGCATGTCGCGATTCAGCGTCAGGTCGAGTGCCTGCAGCGCTGTGAGACGTCCCAGCTCGGCCGGTATCGATCCCGTCAGCCGGTTCTGCGAAAGCAGGAGATTCCGCAAGCGAGAAAGGTTCCCGATTTCTGCGGGTATGACGCCGCTCAGATCGTTTTCGGCGAGACTCAGTGTCTCGACGCGGGACAGGTTGCCAAGCTCACTGGGTAGCTTGCCCGTGAGCTGGTTGTCGCGAAGCGCCAGGTACTCGACGTTGGCGAGACGACCGAGTTCGCGGGGAATTCGGCCGGTCAGCGTGTTCCACCGCAGGTCGAAGTTCGTGACGTTGCGCAGGTTGCCGAGCGTCGGCGGGATCGTGCCGCGGAGACGGTTGAAGTGGAGGTTCAGGTTTTCCACCTGCGCAAGCTCGCCCAGCGAGGGGGGTATCTCGCCGGTCAACGCGTTCTGGTACAGAATCAACTCCCTCAGGTTGGAGAGGCTGCCGAGTTCGGGCGGGATGGGGCCTGTCAGACGGTTGTTGTTGAGGTACAGGTGCTCCAGCTTGCCGAGTGCGCCCAGTTCCGGCGGAACTACAGATGGAATTCTAAAATACTTTGTAACAATAGGTTACACCGCATACCGTTGCGGATGTATCACTTAAGATATGCAGAAATGAGCGGGATTTCATGCGACAGCGTCGGAAGTCAGCGGACACAACAGGTTCGGTTAAGCCGTGGCGAGGGTTGCTGTCG
>VXMF01000041.1 GCA_009841225.1 Terriglobia bacterium
CCCCGAGACAAGTTGCATCGGATTTACAACTGGTTGCATCCGATAGACTTAGGAGTTTTGAAGATCGGATTCCCGCCGAATGATTCCCGCTGGTCGGGATTTCAGCCGCGAACCCTCGGTCGGCCTTCCAATGCCGTCCTGAGTTGTCCCGCGTCCGGCCTCTGATAGCACTTGAGCACCGTCTGGGGATCCTTCCAGCCGCCAAGCTCGCAGAGCACCTTGAGCGGCGTGTCCATCAGATCGCTGGCGAACTTGCGCCTGAGCGAGTGCCAGCCCCTGCCACGCTTCGGCTCCAGGCCCGCGAGCGTCTGTGCCTTCTTCCACCACCGAAACGCGCAACTGGGGCTCATGCATCGGGCGCTATCGATCGGCGAGGGCAATACCGGGGCATTCCCACTCCCGGCACCCACGGCTCGCGCCTCCTTCAAGGCGGCAACCGCCTCGTCGGTCAGCGGCGTGACGTGCTCGTAGCCCGTCTTCTCGTGTTCCGCCCGCCACCGCACCACCCGTCCCTCGAAGTCGATGTCGGTCCACCGAAGCTTGCGAATCGCTCCGATGCGGTGCCCGGTCTCGTGTGCGAGCACGAGCGCGACGCGGAACCGCCACTCCACCCGGCTCGACGCTTCCAGGAGCGCCCGGTACTCCTCCTCGGCGAGCACCACCCGGGTCGGGTTCTTCTGGGTGGGCTTTCTCAGGCCCTTGAGCGGGTTCCTGTCGAGGAGGAGGCGGCCCTGCTCGTCCCTCGACCTCTCGGCCCAATTCAGAACTGCGATCAGGAACTTGAGGTCGTGCTCGATGGTGCGATCAGACACGGGCCTTCCGCTCGGTCCGATCCGGCCCGAGCGCCGTTCCCGGATGAAGCGATCCCAGTCCCGTTGTGACAAGGTCGCCGGGTCGCGGTCTCTTCCGAAGAACCGGAGGAACATCTTGGTCGTGGTCCGATCATGGAGCCGCGAGTGTCGGGTCTTGGTCGGGGTAACCTCTTCACCGTAGATGTCAAAGAGCGTCCCCAAGTCGAGCGGCTCGGCTTCCACCTTGCCGTTCAGGTCCGGGCTCGCGAACCCGGCGGCGAACTCGTCCGCCTGCCGCTTCGCTCGGGTCCAGTCCCGGTGCCCGAGCGACCGGGTGAGCCTTCGGCCGTTCTCGCGCCACTCGACTTGGAACAGGCCGGTCTTCAGGTCGGGGAACACCCTCACGCGATTCCGGCCCCATTCGCCAGCGCCGTAAGAGCGCCGACTTCGTTTCGTGCGTGCCATCATTCGATTCCTCTCGGTGATGGACCGCACGATCTGCGCGAACGAAAGGTCGCGCTGTCGGTGGGTTTCCGCCAGTCGCGGCTAGCCCGATGCGTCGGCCTTCCGGGGAGCGGCTGAACGCCGCTCGCTGGTCTTGACGCGGGTCGCGCAGGGGGTCCCCGCGTTTGCGGGGTTTCGGAGGAGCCAGATGTTATTTTGTTTCACAAAAACTCTGGTCGGGGGATGCCCCCGAACCCCCTTACTGCATCCGCGTGCCGCTCCCCGGCTCGTCTCCTCGTGCCATGTGCGTCACCGCACCCCGTCGCCCTCGAAGCCCTTGACGGTTTCCAGCTGGCGGCACCCGGCTGACTCGCACCGTGTACTGCTCCAGATCCCCGGTTTCAATGTATGCCACGAGCCCGTCCGGGCCGAAGGCGTCGGGCATGGGTGTCCCCGCTGGATAGCTGCCCAAGTAGCGGCCATCGGGGCTCAGCACGTCGATGGGGCCGTCGCTGACAGGCTTGTCGCCGCGTCGCTGGACCCATATCTCGCCATCCCATGTGGTGCGAAGGTTGCGAACGACCGGGACTTCTTCGGCGGCGGATCGGGCTTCGAGAAACCTTCGCTGCGACCGCACGGCACCTTCCCGAATCATGTCGTCCGGGATCATTCCCTGAATGGGATTGCCGCCCCCGTCCACGACCATCGACGCTCGCCGGAACACTGCCACGGCGGTCCGCTCAATCTCCACAAGTCGTCGCTCGATCTCTTCTTCGACAATCCGATCCGTGACCGGCTCGGGCTCGAAGGGGCGGCGCAAGATGCGCTCGATCTCACCCGCCGGATCCGTGACCCTGATCCTGTAGGCCGTCGAGTCCGAGAACGCCACGCCGCCTCCGGGCAACGCGCCCACGAAGAAGCCGGGATCGAAGATGCGCGGGTGAGGCGTCGTCTCCCCCGACCTGACGGTTCGACTGCCGATGCGAACCTCGACCGGTCCGGCAGAAGGCGGAGCCCACCCGTGGGCAACGACCTCCCGCGCCAACTCCTCACCCTCCAGCGAGAGCCGGAGGACCGAGTGCTTGCCCGGCGGATCCTCGTGCTCATTAGGCCGCATCGGCAGGTACCGCACCAGGTCTCCCGAGGCTACAAACAGGCCGCCGCCCGAACCCCGGTCGGCGACGATTCGACCCGCCACGCCCAGAAGATCGTTTCCCACTCGCACGCCACGGTCGAAGCTGCCGTCGCTGTTGAAGATCTTGAAGGTTCGGTGCCGTGGAATATCGGTAACGACGATCCGACCGTCCGGCCGGATCACCAGATTCTGGGGCCAGTCGAACTCGCCCGGGCCGTTTCCGGACCGCCCAATGGTCCGCACGAAACCGCCGGTCGAGTCCACCACCACGATCTTCCGCGCGTCTTGGTCCAGCAGATGAAGGTTGCCTGCGGCGTCAAAGGCCGCCGTCTGTAACAGCCCAAAGTGTTGCCACTCCGGAGCGTCCAGCGACCCCAAGCTGAAGACTTCCGCGAAGTCTGAGTTCAGCCAGCGGTCGTCGCTTGGAAGTTCGACCACCTGTTGGGCCGCCGCGGGGGCACACGCAACGAAGAGTGCGGACAGGATCGGGAGCTGGACCGGGGGTTTCATTATTTCGCGGTGACACCGGCCCCCACCTCGCCAAGCGCCCTCACCACCTCCCGGTACTGCGTGTAGTGGGGATCACAGAAGGGTGTCTCTGTGCAGTATTCGCCGACAGCCCCGGATCGAGCATTCCTCACGCAGCGGCGGATCGTGAAGGGACGTGCCCTTCTTGAAGCGCTGGTAGTGGGCACGGCAATACCCGAGGGACTTCGCTTGGCGGTTGCAACCGTCAACGGAACAGAGGACCATGGGAGTTCGGATAGAGGGGTGGGTTGCGGCAGCGTCCCGCTCTGCCAACATACGGCTCCCAAGGTATCGGGGCGCGGCACCCTGCGTCCAGACGGCTTGGCGGATTGGGACGCGGTGGCAGGTCAGGGTGAAGACTCCGTCGAGGGTGGCCGCCGAACTGCGACATTCCGCGCCGGGTGACGGAGCGGAGGCAAACCCGCTCCCGCTTCGTGGGAGTCGAATCGGGGGATCGAAGGGGGCGGAAGCCACCCTCGCCAGCCCCAGTGTATTACTCGGGGTAGGCTGGCTTGTCGCCCTTAACATGCGACAAGCCAGCCTTGGGACGCCCA
>VXMF01000004.1:0-7605 GCA_009841225.1 Terriglobia bacterium
GCTCCCGCCGCCGCCCCCCTCCCGCCACCGCCACCGCCGAGGCAGGGGCGGCCATTCTAGTAGGCGCGACCGGCCAAAGTAGTTGTCGCCGGCCAGTGGCAGCGAGATTGGCTCACACTGATCTGCCACCACACCCGATAACCCCAGTGTGTTTCCCGTGCCCCGCCAAGACCCTCTATTCGACGGTCTCCACCAGATCCCGGCCCGGGAGGTTCCTGGGTGAGTAGTCGTTCGACGGATTGGCCGCTCGGTCCCAGACGCTGCGGTGAATCCGGCACCCCTCCGGGATCTTACGGACATGCCGGCCCCGGAAGCGCCAGAACCCGGTGTAGGACTCCTGCGACGGGCCGTTGGGGTCAGGCCGGTAGCGCTTGCCGCCGAGGCGGCGCTGGTTGACCTCCATTCCTGCATCCGCGGCCTTGCCGAGCATCCAGTGCAGGGAGATGTTGGCCAGACCGCGTTCCGGGTGATAGCCCCCCACGTCCGAGTGCACGCCGGCAAACCATACCTGCTCCAAACTCTGGCCCGGCCGCCGGTTCCGTTCGTCCCAGAGGCAGGGCTGGAAGTCCTTCCGCTTCTCATCGATGGCCAGCGCGTGGTACGCGAACGCGATTTCCGGGTTGAGCCGGGCATTGGCCCAGCGCTTTCCCTCGTTCAGCACCAGAGACTCGACGGTGTCCCAGACGCCGATGAAATGTACCGGGGCCGGCCGGCTGAAGGTCGCCTTGAAGCCGGCAGCAACGCGGGCGTTCCTCCGCTGGTTGTAGATCTTCGCCGCGTATTCGAGGTGATTGCCGGCCTTCTGCTCCAGCAGCCCCACTTTGTGCAGCATCCCCGCAAGCGAGCGCACGGTGAACGCACCCCGGCTGAAGCCGAAGAGAAAGATGCGGCTTGTCTCCGGACCCTCGTATACCTCCATCAGGTACCGGTAGGCGTCGTTGACATTCTTCTGCAAGCCGGCCCCGGTGCCCTGGTCGGACAGTGCTCGCAGGACTCCGCTCTCCTCGTTGTAGGCCCAGCCTCCCGTTCCTACGCCGGGATCGTAGTAGGCGAGCTGGGAGGCCGTCTTCATGGCAAGCGCGTAGGTCTCCACGACGTTCGTGTTGTTCTTTCCGTACTCGTTGCCTGTCCCGTCGCAACAGACGACGATGTTCTTGATTGCCATGTCTCCTCGTGATTCCGTCGCCCAAGTCGCAGCTAGAAATGGGGCTGGTTTCGACCTAGATGGGTATCCGTTCCGGACTAAGTCGCGGGCTCGAACGGAATGCCACCGATTGTACTTCCTCAAGTTGACTCCTTCCCTAGGACAGCAAGTCCAGCAGGTCAACGCCAGAACGGCGGCACAGAGGTCTACCGGTAGCCTGAAGCATCGCTCCCAACGGATGCGGGGTGAGTCCTCCACTGTGCTTGATCGCTCGGCAGATTGCTACGGCTGCAAAGAATAGCGCCGCCAAGGTCGCGAGACGAAATCTAGGGTTGCTCATCAAGGATCCGCAGGCGTCGCCCGGGCTTACTGCCGTCATCGTCGGCTCGTGGGCGAGCGCGACCCTGGAGCCCTCCGCCTGCGACCGCTCGCAGCCAATGTGTCGGTCCACAGCAATAGCCATTGACACCGACCAGTTTTCAGACTTGTATTAACTTATTGCGTGTAAGAACATCTAGATAATATTAGTTTCATAAATTCTGTCTATAATGCGAAGAGGCACTTGGCGTGGCATGTCGCCGGTTTTGCGGCGCGCCCAGATCCATGCCGGCCCGGCGGCGAAGGAATCCATGACACATTCGGACGAGGCGAGACGGGAGAATCCAGCGTTGAGTGAGCGCTCCTCCACCCTCAACGCGGCCATCCTGCGGATCAACGCCAGCCTCGACCTCGACACCGTGCTCAGCGGGGCGGTGGCAAGCGCCTGCGAGCTGACCGGCGCACGCTACGGCATCATCACCACCGTCGACGAGGCCGGCGAGCACCAGGGCTCAGTGTACTCGGGCTTCACCGAGGAGGAACGGCGGGAAGCATTGGCAATGCCCGGCGCGGCCCGCCTCTTCGAGCACCTGCGCGACCTGCCCGGGCCAATCCGGGTCGCGAACCTGTCTGGCTACGTCCGCTCGCTCGGCTTCGAACCTACCGCGGTCTTCTCGCGCGCCTTCCAAGCCGCCCCACTGCGCCACGGCGAGTTGCACCTGGGCAACTTCTTCCTCGCCGAGAAGGCGGACTGCGAGGCCTTCACCGCCGAGGACGAGGAGGTGCTGATGCTGTTCGCTTCCCAGGCGGCGGCGGCAGTTGCCAATGCCCGCGCCCATCGCAGCGAGCGGCAGGCGAGAGCCCGCCTGGAGGCCCTGATCGAGACCTCGCCGGTCGGCGTCGTGGTCTTCGATGCCGGCAGGGGCCGGCCATTGACGATCAACCGCGCGGCGCGGCGGATCGTGGAAGGCCTGAGCGCGCCGGGCCGCTCGGCCGAGCAGTTGCTGGAGCTGATCTCCTGCCGGCGCGCAGACGGCCGGGAGATCCCCCTAGGCGAGTTCCCGACCGCGCACCGGCTCGACAGCGGCGAGATGGTGCGGGCCGAGGAGATCGAGCTTGCGGTCCCGGACGGACGCAGCGTCCGCACGCTGGTCAACGCGACCCCGATCCTGTCCCCCGACGGGGAGATCGAGTCCGTGGTGGTGACCATGCAGGACTTGGCGCCGCTGGACGAGATCGAGCGCCAGCGGGCCGAGTTCTTGAGCCTAGTGGGCCACGAGCTGCGCACGCCGTTGACCTCCATCAAGGGCTCGGTGACGACGCTGCTGGAGGGGGGCAAGGCGGTCGATCCGGCTGAGCGGCGCGAGTTCTTCCGCATCATCGGCGAGCAGGCTGATCACATGCAGGGCCTGATCGGCGACCTGCTCGACGCGGGACGCATCGGGGCCGGCATGCTCACGGTCTCGCCGGAGCCCATGGAGGTGGCTGAGCTGGTGGAGCCGGCGCGCAGCGCGTTCCAGAGCGGAGGCGGCCGGCACGCCATCATCGTCGACCTCCCGGCTGGGTTGCCCCGGGTGATGGCAGACCCTCCGCGCATCGCGCAGGTCCTCGGCAACCTCATCTCCAACGCCGCGCGGCACGCTCCGGAGTCGTCGCCGATCCGGGTCGGGGCGACGAACGAGCAGGCGCATGTAGCAGTCTCCGTCGCCGACGAGGGTCCGGGACTGGCACCGCAACAGTTGCCGCAACTGTTTCGTATGCGCACTGGCGACGGGGAGGGGGCTGCGGCCGGCCACGGGCTCGGGCTGGCGATCTGCAAGGGGCTGGTGGAGGCGCACGGAGGGCGCATCCGGGCCGACAGCGCCGGCCGCGGCCGCGGCACGACGTTTACCTTCACGATCCCGGCGGCCGCCGAGCCCGTCGACACGGCAACCGTCCCGGCCGACGCCCCCTCGCCGGAGGCCGCGGGCCGGGTCGAGCCGCCCCGCATTCTCGTGGTAGACGACGACCCGCAGACGCTGCGTTTCGCCCGCGAGACGCTCTCGCACGCCGGCTACGCCCCACTCGTGACGGGCGCCCCGGACGAACTCGCGCACCTGATCCGGAGTGAGCGGCCGCAGCTGGTCCTGCTCGACCTGCTGCTGCCCGGCCGCGACGGCATCGAGCTGCTGCAGCAGGTTCCCGAGCTCTCCGACCAGCCGGTCATCTTCATCTCCGCTTACGGCCGCGACGAGACCATCGCGCGGGCGCTCGAGTCCGGCGCGGCCGACTATATCGTCAAGCCCTTCTCGCCGACGGAGCTGGTTGCGCGGATCCGGGCGGCGTTGCGGAGGCACGCGGAGCCCCAACTATTCGTGATCGGGGAACTCGCCATCGACTTCGAGCGACGCCGGGTGACGGTCGGCGGGGAGGCGGTCGACCTCACCGCCAAAGAATTCGAGCTGCTGCGGGTGCTCTCGTTCCACGCGGGCGGGGTGGTGACCTACGAGACCCTGCTGCGCCGGATCTGGGCCAAGCAGGCCAACCCCGATACGAACCTTGTGCGCATCTTTGTCAGGAATCTGCGCCGCAAGCTCGGCGACAGCGCAACCAACCCGGCCTACCTGTTCAACGAGCGCGGTGTGGGCTACAGCATGCCCGTCCCGTCAGGTCCGTCGCCCGCTGGCGGCACGCCCTAGCCGCGCGGGCAACCAAGCCGGGGCCGGTGACCGCGCAGGTCTTCGGGCACGTGGCTGGGGTCGCTGGCATTGCCATGGGTTAAGCCCTCTCGCTGGCCAAGCGCCGCACAAATCGCACCGCAACGCGCCGCCTGCTGTTTCCGACTCGTCTATCCGCACCGAGCGCCTCGCCGAGCTCCGTTCGGAAATTCCGACAGACTTCGCCCGTTTGGTCGGTTCGTAATGTGGTCGAGACTCAGGAATCCTCGCGGTAGATGCTGGCATCGATTGCATCGTCGCTTCTCTCCGAACCTTACCGAGCCATCACGAGGTCGCGGTCCCTCCCCGGCTTGCCATCCGGCCAAAGTGGGGCCAGCGGCAGGATCTGCGAGACCCTGATCGGAGGACGCTCTCGATCCATGCTCAGATCGGGGTCCACGTTCGCCTGGCTGCTGCCGGGCTCTCCATGCTGGCGATCCTTCGGGCGATCCCTTGAGCACGAGGTTGGTGCGGCGGGGCTGCTCGGATGTCGATGAGTACTCGACATGCCGGGCTGCAAAGCCAAATGCGACCGACCCGGGTAGCGACGGCGGCTACGCCCTCCTCCACGCGCAAGCCGCGGCTCGCCAGACTACTCGGGCGAGAATCTGTAGCCCTTCCCGCGAACGGTTCGGATCCAGCGAGGACGCCCCGAGCTTTGCTCGAGTTTCTTGCGCAGACCGGTGATGTGAACGTCGACCGTCCTTGACTCGGCGTCTGGCTGACCCAGCCAAACCTCTCTCAGCAGGCGATTTCGAGGCAAGACCTCGCCCGGGTGGACCAAGAAATAGCGCAGCAACTCGTATTCCATAGCAGACAGGGAGACGCGTTCGTCTCCGCGCCAGACGGCAGCCCGGGCTGTGTCCACGCGCACGTCCCCGAACTCATGCACCCGCTCGGCCTCTAGGACGTCCCGCGAAGCACTCCGGCGCAGGATAGCCTTGATCCTGGCAAGAACCTCAACGAATTCGAACGGCTTGGTCACGTAGTCGTCCGCACCGGCTACGAAGCCCCTCACCCTGTCCTCAACTGCTGCCTTCACGGTGAGCATCAGCACGGGCGTGTCCACGCCGTTCCGGCGCAGTTCGTCGCAGACCGCCACACCGTCCTTACCGGGAAGCAGCACGTCGAGAAGGATCAGGTCGAATCCGCCCCCCAAGACGACCTGAAGGGCGGACTCGCCGTCCTCGGCGGTCTCGACCTTGTAGCCGGCGACCCGCAGGTTGTCGGCCAAGGGTACCCGTATACCGGGCTCGTCTTCGATCAAGAACAGGCGATAGGACACCGCTGACAGGCTCTCTCAGGTGCTGGCGACACGATCCTGACCCTTAAGTGCGTGCTCCCGCGCACCAATGCGGCCCCCTCGCTCTGTCCGGGAACTCGCCAACCACGGATTCCCTCATGACTGTACCACTGCTCGGCTGCGACTCTTGTGCGCTATTGGTCGCGGGCTGGGAGCGTAGCGGCAGCGTGAGGCCGTTGTCGGCCGTGCTGGCACCGCTGCCGGGGCGGATGGCGGAGCAGGCCTGCGGGGACAGCTGGCGGAACGCCCGGAGCCGGCTGAAGTGGATCCGATTGGCGCAATCACCGAGCGGAGAGACGACGCTCAGGCAGGCGACGAAGGCAGAGACCGCCCGGGGGCGGGGGTCGACGGGCTGGAGAGAAGCGAGTACGTTACAATGCGCGCGCGGCGAGCCGGGATGTCCGGTGTTCGAGCGCACCACGTGCCGGGCTGGGCTCGTCGCCCTTAACCGGACAGCCTAGAGGGGCGCTGCACAGGCTTGGTTTATTAACATCTCGTTGACAAAAATGATCCGATCAACCATTGTTGTTGATCCATCTAGCCCGCTCTCTGCATTGAAGATGCTTGGCCGGGCTCAGCGGATGTTGTTCGTCCACACCCATTGGTTCTCGTTCTTCGTGGCCACGCGAGGCGGTACGGGATGCGTAGCCGGAACCGGCATGCTGGGTGCGGCCAGAAACAAGCGTCGACCGACCCGCACAGGTAGGACGGTTCGGCTGGAGCGGAGGGACGAGGGGCTGCACGGCAGACTTTAAGTCGGGCGCACGCCAATTGTGCCGCCCGCAACGCCCGAATGTCGGCTCTATGTCATTGATATCTAGTACGTTTGTCACTCCCGCCACACCGGTTTCATCGCGCCACCCGTGCTACGGCCTCGAACGGACGCAGTTCGCCGCCTCGCAAGCGAATGGGGCTCGATGTGCTCACCCGTTCCCACGCAGACAGGAGCATGGTCCGCCCCGTCCGGACATGGGAGGGGCTGTGGTTGCCGGACCGATCAACGTACCGAAGTGCCGTGCCGGAACTCAGCCCGGGGATCAATCTATCACTAATGGCAACAATAGGTGGCGGTACCGTATTTCCACAATTCCCTACAGTCGGACGTGCATCAATCGGCCAGTCATGCGGGGACTAATGTGCAGCTAGCGGGAATTTCCCGCCTGCAATTGTAAATACGGATGTAAATATGATTGACACAAATATTATCTCTATGTTAATTTTTCTTCGATCTTGCTGGAGTTCAATGCACTCACGGCGAGTCTAGAACGACGGAGCATCCGCCCCGGCCCGCACTTGGTATCCCCGCTGCCGGGGCTGACGGTCGTTTCGCGGTACGCGGCGCCGTCGCTGGACGGGATGCGTCTATGCTTCCCCGCGCTTGGCGCAGGGAGGGCCCGCGGGTGACGCTCGGCGCGGCACGGACCGTCCAAGTCGCTACTGGCGGTTCGGGGACTCGGTCCTGTCCCGGCCCGCCCGGATCCGCCGCGACCTCGAGACTGCGCCCGTTTCTGGCGGTCGCCGCGGCCGTCGCAGGCATCCTCTGCACCGCTGCCGCTCGACCGGGCCTCGCCCAGACCGCCGAGGAAGTGCCGACTGCCTGGGGCTTGGTCCCCTCGAGCCTCGGTGCGGGCGATTCCTTCCGCCTGCTGTTCGTGACGTCCACCACCCGGAACGGCAGGCCGACGGCCATCGCCGACTACGACTCCCACGTCCAGGACGCTGTCGCCGCCGGCCACGCCGACATCCAGGACTACAGCGCGCACTTCAAGGCCCTCGGCAGCACCGAGACTGTCAGCGCCCGCGACCACACCGGCACGACCCACACCACGGACGATGCCGGCCTGCCGATCTACTGGCTGAACGGCAGCAAGGCCGCCGACGACTACGCCGACTTCTACGACGGGGACTGGGACTCGAACTCAGCCACGCTGGAGGACGGAACTGCCGCGACGGCGGGCATAGAGGTCTACACCGGGTCGAACGAGGACGGGACGATCTTCGCCCGGCGCTACCTCGGCACCGACGACGGCAACTCGGTGCGGATCGGCAAGCCGGGCACCTCGGGAGAGGAAATCGACAGCGGCGGGAACAAGAACAAGACGAACCAGCTGCCCTTCTACGGCCTCTCGGGCGTCTTCACCGTC
>VXMF01000004.1:7615-53075 GCA_009841225.1 Terriglobia bacterium
CAAGAACAAGACGAACCAGCTGCCCTTCTACGGCCTCTCGGGCGTCTTCACCGTCACGGTGGCTCCGATCGTTCCGCCGATGCTGAGCACGGCCGAGGTGGACGGGGCGGAACTCGTGCTGACTTACGACGAGGCGCTGGACGAGGACTCGGTACCCTCCACGAGCGCCTACACCGTCACGGTGGCGGGGACGACCAGGGGGGTGTCCAGCGTCGACGTGACCGGAATGAATGTGACGCTGACGCTGGCCAGCGCGGTGCAGCCGAACGAGACGGTGACGGTCAGCTACGCCGTGCCGATGAACGACCCGGTGCAGGATTCGGGAGGGACGGCCGCCGCAGCGCTGACCGATCAGGCGGTGCAGAACAACACGCTGCCGGTGCTGTCGGCCTCGCAAGCAAGTGCAATAGAGGGCGACCCGCTGGAGTTCACTGTGATGCTATCGCCGGCGAGCTCTCAGACTGTGACGGTCGACTACACAACGGCAGACTGGACGGCCGAAGAGGGGACAGATTATACGGAATCGACCGGAGTCTTGACGTTCTCGTCGGGTGACACAGAGATGACGATCACGGTCTCGACAACGGATGACGCACTGGACGAGGGCGGCGAGACAGTCTTCGTGGTGCTGAGTGCGGCCACGAACGCAGTGCTGTGGAACGGCGGCCCCAGGGGATCGGTCGCGGGGACGATCCTAGACAACGACGATCCGGTGCCGTTGGACGTCCCGACCGCCTGGGACCTCGCCCCGTCCGGCCTGACGGCAGGCGATTCGTTCCGCCTGCTGTTCGTCTCATCCACGACCACAAACGCCGGGACTGGGGCGATCGGCTCGTACGACAGGCACGTCCGAGACGCGGCGTCCGGCGGGCACGCTGGAATCCAGCCCTACAGCACGCATTTCAGAGCCCTGGGCAGCGTCGCGACGATCGACGCTCGCGACCATACGGCTACCACCTACACCGAGACCGACCTCGGCGTACCGATCTACTGGCTCGGCGGTGACAAAGTCGCGGACGACTATAGCGACTTCTATGACGGCGACTGGGACTCGAATGCGCCCAAGGACGAATCCGGCGCCGCGGTCGCAGCCGCGGCGAGAGTCTTCACGGGATCCGGGGACGACGGCACGAGTGCCGGGACCGCATATCTCGGCGCGGCGGACGAAACCGAGGTGCGGGTCGGAGAGCCCGGCACGTCGGGTGAGGAACTGGACAGCGGCGAGGGCGTCGCCTGGTCAGACACCCTGGCGTTGTACGGCCTCTCCGGGATCTTCACGCTCAGCGGGACCGCCACGCTGCCGGTGTTGTCAATCGAGGACGCGACGGCATCCGAGGGGGAATCGGTCGAGTTCACGGTGACGCTGACGCCAGAGAGCACGCAGACGGTGACGGTGGCGTTCGCGACGGCAAGCGGGACGGCGGCGCAGGGGACGGATTTCAGCCAAGCGACTGGGACGCTGACGTTCTCGGCAGGCGAGACGGAGCAGTCGGTCGAGGTGACGACCACGGAAGACACGGAGGCGGAGGAGGACGAAACGTTCTCGCTGGAATTGAGTTCGCCAACGAACGCGTCGCTCCAGGGGGGCGGCTCGACGCTGGAAGCGACCGGGACGATCGAGGACGACGACGCTCCAACGGAAACAGAGGTCTCTCAATCTTCGGACCTCGTCCCATCGGGCTTGGCGGTGGGAGATGACTTCCGCCTGCTGTTTGTCTCGTCCACTACGAGGAACGCCAGGCCGGCAGACATCGCAACGTACAACACTTTCGTTCAAGCCGCCGCCGCTAGCGGCCATCCCGACATCCGGAGCTTGAGCACTCTGTTCAATGCCCTCGGGAGCACAGCCACGGTCGATGCCCGCGACAACACAGACACCACCTTCACCGGCAGTTTTGCGGGCGTCCCCATCTACTGGCTCGGCGGCGACAAAGTCGCGGACGACTATAGCGACTTCTACGACGGCGACTGGGACTCGAATGCGCCCAAGGACGAATTCGGAAATGCGGTCGCAACCACTACGCAGGTCTTCACAGGTACGGATGAAGACGGCACAGGTTCCGGGAACCGGATTCTCGGCAGGCAACCGGGAAACAACGTGCGAACCGGAGAGCCCGGCAGGTCGGGCGCGGAGTTGAACAATGACGATGACGAGAACAAGACCAACCCCCTGGCCTTCTACGGCCTCTCCGGTGTGTTCACCGTGGCCGCGGCGGCGGGTGCCCGGAGCGTGAACACGGTCACCCTGGCCGCCGACCTGGAAGATCTCGCCGAGACTTCCGGGACGGTGGCGGTGACGGTCACTGCGACGCTGGCACAGCCTGAGTCGGCGGACACGGAGCTTGAGTTGTATGTGCGCGACGGTTCGGCGACCGCGCCCGAGGACTTCACGGCGACCCCGAACATAGTCGCCCTGACCATCCCAGCTGGCCAGCAGGCTGGGACGGCGTCGTTCGAGCTGAGCCCGGTCTATGAGCAGGATGGTGACCCTGAGTGCGACGAGGACCTGATTGTCGGCGGACGGCCTGCGGTCCAGAGCGGCGCTTCCGTGATCGTTCTGCCGACACGTATCACCCTGACCGACCCCGACGTCGATGCCCTTCGTTGCATGGCGCCGCTCGGCCAGCGCCCGATCCGTCTCGGACCGCAGACTGACCCTGATCCGCTAGAGCCGCGGGAACCAGAGCCAGAGACCGGGCCCGACCCCCCACAGGCCGAAGCCGAGCCTCCCCCGACTCCGGCGAAGGTTGCGCTCTGGACGGATCGAACCGCCTACGTGGAGGGCCAGCCCGTACGACTCTACCGATCCCTCCACCCGATGGGGGACGGAGGCCGGTACACGTTCTTCTACTACCTCCGGCGACGTGGAGCGATGAGGCGCTTCTACTTTGCGCCCGCGATTCGGTCAACCGAACTGGAAGACGACGTTGTCGACCAATACGGATTCGGCGAAGGGTCGTTCCAAGCTGGTCCCATCAAGGCGATCGACCCCGAGTTGATTTGGACTGGGGCCCCGCGGACAGCAGGCCTGTGGCAGTTCGTCGCCGAGATCCGCACGGCCGACGCGAGACAGGTGGTCAAGACCGCGTATGCGAAGTTCAACGTGACCGCTGGAAAGTTCACGGAAATCGGAAGCGACGGACTCCCGACGTACGTCTCGACGGACCAGACCTGGACGAACGATTCGGTTTACCTGCTCCGCCACGCGGTGCGCGTGCGCCCCGGGTCCACGTTGACGCTCGAGAGGGGGACCGTGATCCTAGGTCGCGGGCCGAATGCCGCGATTGTCGTCGAGCGAGGAGCCCAGATCAACGCGGCCGGAACTCGGGCATCGCCGGTGTTGATGACCTGCGACGCACCAGTCGGTTACCGGGAGCCTGGCTGCTGGCGCGGCCTGGCCCTGCTGGGGAACGCTCCGGCGAGCGGTAGCGGGAGCGGCGCCGACACGACCCAATCCCGCGGAGAGGAGCCGTTCGGCGGCGATGATCCGGACGATTCCAGCGGAACCCTGCGATTCGTCCGGGTCGAGTTCGCCGGGGCCAGCCGCGACCCCGATGACCGGCCCGCCGCGATCTCCTTCAGTGGGGTCGGCGCAGGCACGGTACTCGACCGCTTGCAGGCGCACGAAAGCTTGGGTGACGGCATGGAGTTCCGGGGGGGAACGGCCCATTGCGAGTACTGCGTGTCGAGCGGTGCCGGGCAAGACTTGCTCGCATGGTCCCAAGGGTGGACGGGGAGCGCGAAGCACATGTTCCTGCTGCAGGGGTCCGAGGGGGCGCGAGGCATTGACGTCCGCGGCGGGGGAGAGCACTCCTCCGCGCCGCAACGCCCGGCTCTGTACAACGTGACGGCGGTGGGCGGCGCGGCAGACGGTCGGGTGGGCCCGACCGGCAGCGGCATCGCGCTCGGCCCGGACACGGGCCTGACTGTCAGCAACCTGGTGCTGACCGGTTTCGCCGGCTTGGCCGTCGAGTCGGCACGGGGGGCCGCCGCGACGTTTCTGGACGGCCGGAGCAGCATCCGCAACGCGATCCTGTACCGGAACGGAGGCCAATATGGCGTGGCCCAGATCGGCAGGCCGGTCAGCCCCTACGTCGAGTTTGTCGACAGGGATCCGAGGCTGATCAACACGCGATACGAAGCAAACCCCGATCCCCGGCCGACCGAGGGATCGGCTGCCCTTCGGGCCGATGTCCCGGCGGATGGATCCCCGGACGGCAGCCTCGCGCCCGATGAGCGGTTTCTCGGAGCCTTTGGCAGGACGAATTGGCTGGTGGAGTGGACGTTCTTCGGTCCCGAGTCCGACTACCGGACGGCGGGTCCGACCGGGAACGAGCCGTAGGAGCGGGCTGATGGCGTGTTTTCCGACAGGTCTCGAACCCGGTCGGTCGCCAGTGCCCGTCGGGGCGCATGGCTCCGCTGCTGCGGACTCGCGCGGAAGATCGCCGGCCCGGGAGCAGACGAATCGATCCCGGAGACGCGGGCGGCCGGCCCCGTGGACGGTGCTCGCGTTCTTGGCGGCTTCGGGTCTGTGCGTCGGCCAGGAAACAACACCCGAGGCCCGGACCCCGCCAACGTCGTCGACTCCTTCAGGCCCCGAGAGGCGGGCGATTGCGGTGAGTCTCGGGTCGTCGGGTTCGACCGTGACTCTGACGCCCGGGCCGAACGGGGGCTACACGCTGGACGGAGTGCCCGTTGAGGCCGGCGACGAAGTGACTGCCGGCAACGGTAGTAAGTACGTGCTTTCCCTGGCCCCGGACGGCAGTTGGACGGCAACATACCAAGCGGTTGAGTCGGTCGTCAGGCTTGGAAGGCTGGGCGGGACTGTGACTCTGGTCCGGGAGGAGGATGGCGGCTATTCCACGAGTGGCAAGGCCCTCGAATCGGGCTCGGTCGTGGTCGGCAGGGGAGGGCGCAAGTACGCCCTTGGCCTCCAGGAGGACGGGACTTGGACGGCTGCCCATGTTCCCGAACAGCAGCTTGTGCCTGTCGGCACTTCCGGCTTTCTGACGCTGACAAGGGCTGAGGACGGAGTCTGGATGTGGAATGACCAGATCGTCGCTGACGGTGACAGGGTAACGGTTGACAACGGAAGCGCTTACAGACTGCAGTTCCTGAATGGGTACTGGTCAGCGAGGTTCATCCCGATGGGCACGACCATTGTCGGGACCGGCTTGAGGGCCATTAGGCGCGAGGACGGGCAGGGCTGGCGAGTTGGCCGGATCTCGCTGCTCCCCGCGAGCGGGGAGGGCGACGTGACGGCGGATGACGGAGCCACGTACCACGTATGGTTTCAGGATGGGCGGTTGCGCGGCGTTAGGTTCGACACAAAGCCACACGGCACGTCCCGGTCGGAAGCGAACTTCAAGATCGGCCTGGAAAGCAGCCGTGCAGCCTTGAGCACGGACGACTGGAAAACGCCCCTGAATGAGGATCGGACGACCCTGCTGGTCGCCGGAGGCGAGTTCTCGATCCAGGCACTGCTGGAAAAGGGGAGGTCTACGTTCAATCAACCGGATATCGTGGTCGAGGCGCGCAAGCTCCTTCAAGACCTCCGACAACGTGCGGAGGTACTACTGCACACCTTCGAAGAAGAGCGCCAGGCACTTCGGCCGCATTTGCAGAGGGTGTGGAGCGAGGCGCAAGATGCGGTTGACAGCATCTTCGGGTCGGGCATCGTGGACCTGAAGCGGACGCCCTACGAGGAGGATCTGCTGGAGGACCTCGACGCCCTGATCGAGCCGCTGCTGGCCGAAGCGGCGTTCGCTGAGGCGACTAAGGAGGACGGCGGAGGAGTTTTCGAGGCAGCTGCCTTGAATCAGAACCAGTCCAGGAAGGCGTACAGAGCGGCTCGGGCAACGTCCGAAGCGATCATGGGAGCCACGGGGGGCACGCGCTACGGCGCGGCCTGGACGAAGACCCGGCGGCAGGATCTGGCCGTCAAGCCGCTGTCGCTTAAGCAGGAAGGCGCCGATTTGGGCGGATTCGCATATTCGACGATTCCCGATACGGAGCGAACCCACCATGTCGCGAGCTGGGGGACCGCAACCTACGCGGGCGGAGTGGCGGCAGTGAGTGGCGCAGCGGTCCCGTACACGGGCGGTATCGAGATATCGGTCAACTTCCAGAATGACACGGTGAGCGGGCTAATCACGAGTCTGTTGGACGAGGACGGGCAGCCCTGGGTTCACACCCACTACGGCATCAATGCGATCGTGCTTCCCGACGCCAAACTGACGCGCTCGGCTGACTGGAACATGCCCGCGGGCCCCAACACCGCCGTGCTCCTGTACCAGGACGTTTTCCTCAGGCCAGAGTACTCGAGAGCTACGTTCCGGGGGCACCTATTGGGAACCGGGGAGGACGCGGGCAGTGAAGTCGTGGGTGTGTGGTCCGTCGGAGACCCGGACGGGAAGGAGCACTACATTGCCGGCGGCTTTGGCGCGCTAAGAGTCGTCGGCGACACCCAAGACCCCCCGACTCCGCCCGAGAGCACGGTGGAGGACAGGGGGCGGCTGTCGGAAACCACGGTTGCTCCAAGTGGGACGGAAATTGGAAACGCGATGCTGACGTTGCGCGGGGCCCTGGTCGGCCCGGATTTGCAGACCACCGCCACGGAGGAGGAGTGGGACGACGAAACCCTGGTACTTGACGCCGGCCGCCGCGTCGAGGAAGCGTACCAGATTCCGCTGGAGGAGGCATTTGCGAGGCAGCGTTCCGAAGCGGCGTATCCGGGTCGCAGGATTGTGGAGTTGGCTCGCGAGGAGATCGGCCGCCTTCGAGACCAGCTGGCCGTAGCAATCAGACTGGGAGCCGACGATTCGGCGTTGGATCTGCGGGCCCGAATCTGGGAGGAAATCAACGAGCGGGTCAGGGCGCGGCTGTTCGGCACCGCCGACAACGCCCTGGCGGGAACGGACTACCGGAATGACCCGGGCGTTCCTGCCACCGATCCACGAAAGTGGTCGCCCGGGTACCCAGTCGAGCGGAATGGGAGACCCCAGGACACGAGCGCGCTGGCCGCGGTCGACAAAGTCCTCGCCGCCCTGGTAACCCAGGGATCTCTGGAAAGAGCCTTGGGCGGGAGTGGAATCTTCACGCGAGCGGACCGCGAGCCGTTCCGACAAGCGGACGAGGCGGAAATCAGGGAGATCTGGAACCGCGCCCAGGCCCGGATCAGGCTGTGGCTGCGATCAACCGAGTACACGCGTTTCGGGGCTTGGAGGAAACAGACGGCGCCCAACGCGTGGTCCGAATACAGGGACCGGCTCGAGGACGACGAGAACGGACCGAACTCCTTCGCGTACAGCCCCCTTCCGCAGACGCGACTCGGCGAAGTCCGCTTCCCGGCCGGTGGAGCGGCAAACTATACGGGCGAGACAGTCGCGGTCCAAGGGACTACCTTCTACTTAGGGACGCTGGACTTGAGTGCCCGCTGGCACGAGGCCTTGCAGGGTCAGGATGAAGCCGGATTGCTGACCGTCCAGATCCGGGACCTGCAGGATGATCAGGGGGATCCGCTCACCTACACTCACGAGGTCGGCGGCGAGCAGCGGGAGACGGCCATCAGCCAGGTCTATTTCGGTGACATCGCCATACGCGTGGATGGCGAGAGCCGCCTCTACTTCTCAGAGGACAATCCCCGCGTTGCGGGGATCGAGTTCGAGGATTTCAGCTTGGACAAGGTTACGACTTCAGCCGAGCCGACTGCGGCAATGTCGGTGGAGGGGAAATTCGTGGGAAGGTTTATCGACGCTCCGCAGGCCGTTATCGGCACCTGGACGCTGCGGGACCGCGGCGACGCAAGAGTGGGCACCGGCGAGACACTGTATGGTGGGTTCGGCGCGGAGCTGACCCCCTAGCTGACGAGCAAGCGGAATCAAGTCCAACGGCCGGGGCCCGGGCGGCTGTAGCGCATCGATTGGGCCGACTTCGACACTCCGCCGCCCCTCGTCGGCAATCAAGGAGCACCTCGCCCGGAGCGACCTTGCGGTCGATGCCTGCTGTGCCTTCGGCCAGCCCCAGACACTTCACCGGGCCGGGCGTGCCAGCAGGCCGGGCGGCCGCGTCTCTCAAAACGCTGGACCAACGAGTCGGGCCGCAAGTCGCCGCGCTGGGCGATCTGGCCGAGCAGTCGCTGACGGCGCGCCTCCAGTGTGCTGTCGTTCAAACGTGCGCGCATAGCACGCCTCCATTGGCAGGCCAACATGCTGACCAAAGCAGGCTGAAGCGCCGTGCGAACGAATGTCCTTCCGAAAATCTCGGAATCCTGGCGTACACCCGGTGGCGCCGCTCACTTTGACAAGGATAGTTATTTATGTTAATATGCACACCCAAAATGATAGAAATATTAATGAACGAGCGCCGAGGCAGGATCGGTCGCCATGGTGGCGGCCCGCTGTCCTCCACGCTTGGGCCGGAACGGATGCCGGCCCGCGGCGAAAAGGGTAGGCACCGAGCCTGCCGGAAGTTGCGGGGATTCGCCGCTAGGTTCGGCACGGGTCCCGGCATGATGGCTGGCCTGCTGATGGCCGTGTGTCAGTTCGCGGTTGGACAGCAAGCGCACTGGGAACTTGCGTCGGAAGATGCCTGGGAGGCTCCGGACGGCTCGTTTCCCGCCCATGGCGGCTGCCGATACCTGGGGCTGGCCGGGCAGTTTCCGGCTGCCCTGTCGGCGGATCTCGACCGGATGACGAAGCGCACCAAGGACACCCATCGCTTCTTGTCGATGATCCCCCCGCGCCGGGATGCCCGGATTCCTGCCGGGCTCTCGAGCCGGGGGCCTCGGGCCGCCGCAGCCAGCGGGCCGTGCACGAGCATAGACGAGTGCATCGAGAAAACCGCGGAATCTGCGGGCGTGCCGCTCGCCGGCCTGGCCAGCGATGCGGAATTCCTGCGCCGCGTGAGGCTGGACTTGACAGGACGGATCCCTACCAAGGACGAAGTGCTCGCCTTCCTTGCTGACACGACCGAAGGCAAGCGCGAGGCGTTGGTCGACGAACTGCTGGACAAGCCCGAGTGGGCGGACCGCTGGGCCATGTACTTCGGGGATCACTTTCGCAACACCTGGCGTAGCGCGCAGGTCAACCGCTACCAGAACGGGCGCGACTCGTTCCATCTCTACCTATTGGAGGCGATGCGCGAGAACCGGCCGTACTCCGTCATCATGTACGAGATCATCACGGCCGAGGGCACTAGCGACGGCCGCGTCTATCCCGAGCGCTTCGAGAGTTACGAGCAACACGCCGAGACCTACCAGAACTACGAAGGCAATCCGGTCCAAGCCTCGCCCGTCGGCTACGTGGTGGGCGGACGAATGGTCGGCGGGCCCATCCAGGACACCTACGACTCCCTCGCCTTCCACGTGGCCAGGGACTTCCTCGGCATCTCGACGATGGACTGCGTGCTCTGTCATGACGGCGAGGGCCGCCTCGACGGGCTGTCGCTGTGGGGAACGAACGCCAAGCGCCTCGAGTCGTGGGAACTGGCTGCGTTCTTCTCGGACATTCCGCGCCTCACTTCGTGGCGCGTGCCCAGAAAGACACTGCCGTCGAGGCCCGACGGAGTCCGCGTCCTCGCGAACTACTACACGATCACCGATCTCGTGCCGGGAGCTACGGAGGTTTCGAGGTTCGGCGACACAGCAGGCGAGTACCTAGGGCAGACTGCCGGCGGGAACCGTCCGGACCGGCTGCACTCGGCGAGGGTCGTTCAGCCGCGGTATCCGTTCGAAGGGGGAGGAGTGATATTCGATCCGGTCCTCGACGCGGACAGGGGGCTGCGGGCACAACTGGCACGTCACTTGGCGTCCGACCCGCAGTTCGCCCGCGCCACTGTGAACTACATCTGGAAGGAGTTCTTCTCCAGGGGCCTCGTCGAGCCTGCGGACCAATTCGACCTGGAAAGGCTTGACTCTAACGGCGTACTGCCGGCCGGCTGGGACCTGCAGCCGTCGCATCCCGAACTGCTCGAGCTGCTCGCCGCCGATTTCGTCAAGACCAACTTCGACCTGAAGTGGCTGATGAAGGAGATCACTACATCTCAGGCCTACCAGCGCTCCTCGCGCTACGACGGCGTGTTCAACCCCGAATCCGAAAAGTACTTCGTGCGGCATCAGGCCAAGCGCCTGTCGGCAGAACAGATTCATGACGCCCTGATCACGGCTAGCGGGAGGAGATTGACGTACAGGGCGTCGCGAAGCATCGCCGACGTCGAATACGCCATGAAATTCCCCGATGTGAACGACGTGCCTCCCGGTGACCGCGCCAGGCTCTGGAACGTGCGCGCCCTATTGCGCTCCTTCCTGCCCGGCGACCGGCGGGCGACGCCGCGAAGCAGCGACGGCAGCATCTTGCAGGCCCTCAACCTGATGAACAACCCCTTCGTCATAAGCAGGATTGGCGGGGGGAGCTCCTCGGGAACTCTGGCAGAGAGCCTCGACCTGCCCGATGACGCGTTCGTCGCCAATCTCTACCTGCACGTGCTCGGCCGGCATCCCGCGGCCGAGGAGACGGCCCGCGGCGTCGAACTGCTCAACGACACCAGCGACGGCGTGGACCGAAGGGACCGGGCCGTGGATCTGATGTGGGTGCTGTTCAACAGCACGGAGTTCTACGTCAACCACTGATCCGGGGGAGCAACGGGGAACGAACGATGACTGAACGCGAACGATTCGAACGGCTGATCCGCCGGCGCCAGCCCGAGCATCGGCCGTTCTTTGAACGGCCCCACAATACGAGACGGTGCTTCTTCCGCGACGCGATGACCGGCCTGGGGGGATTCTTCCTCCTCGAGCGTGCCGCAGAGGGAGACACCGGGTCCACGGGATCGGTTGAGACGAAAAACACTGCCAAGAACGTGATCTTCCTCTTCCTCCGGGGTGCCCCCAGTCACGTCGACACCTTCGATTTCAAGGAAGTCGCGGGTGTCACGCCGAGCGATTTCCAACCGGAAGCCTTCGGTGACGTGACGATTCCGATGGGCCTCCTAGGCAACACGTCACGTGTGCTCGACAAGATTGCGATCATCCGGTCTGGGCTGGCGTGGGCCCGTGCGCACCCCTTGGCCCAGGCTTGGTTGCAAATCGGTCGCAACCCTACCTCTGTCTCGGGCCGAATCGCCCCGCACATAGGCAGCGTCGTGGCGATCGAGAAAGAGCCCGAGAGGCGAGCGGACCAAGTATTCCCTGCATTCATGTCTTTCGAGGCCGGGAACATCTTGGGGGCTGGCTATTTCCCGGTGGAGTACGGCCCCTTTCAGACTTTCGCCTCGCCCGATGGGCTGCGAGCCGCAAACCACCCCAGGCCCAGGCCGGTCTTCGAAAGGCGCTGGTCCCTCCTGCAGGAATTCGAGGCCGACTACCGAGGCGACAACGCCCCGTTCGGGGCCAAGATCGCGGGCATGGGGGCGCTTTACGAGGACGCGCGGCGCATGATGTTCAGCCCGGCGGTCGAGGCAGCTTTTCAATTCACGGAGGAGGAACGGGTGCGGTATGGCAGCACGCAATTCGGGGACGCGGTGCTGACGGCTAGGAAAGTCATCGAGCAAGACCAAGGGACGCGGTTCATCCAAATCGAGTCGTTTGGATGGGACCATCATGTCGATATCTACGGGACGCTCGAAGACACGGAGCGGACGATCTACTTGCAAGCGGCTGAATTCGACCCGGCGTTCGCGGCGCTGATAGAGGACTTGGAGTCCTCGGGGAGGCTTTCGGAAACGCTCGTCCTGGCGTGCGGGGAGTTCGGACGAACGCCGGGCGGCCTGTCTGCCTCGCAGTTGGGACGCGACCACTACCAGCAGATGTTCTACGTCCTGGCGGGCGGCGGCATCAAGGGCGGGACGATCATTGGCTCGACCAACGACATCGGCGGTCTCGGTGGTGGCAGTTTCACGATGGAGACTGGCTGGTCGCGTGGCAGAGACATCCGTCCCGAGGACATCGAAGCCACGATCTACTCGGCCCTTGGAATCGAGTGGACCAAGATCCGGTATGACGATCCGCTGAATCGCGGCTTCTACTATGTGCCTGTGTCCGACGATGACGCTTACGCCCCGGTTCACGAGCTATGGGCCTGAGCTGGCGGGCTTGATCCGCTCCCTGCGAGCGATCCGTCATGCGCGCGAGTCTCTCGGATTCGCCGGGATTCAGTTGGTAACCGGGTCGAGGCGGGGTCAGTTCCGAACACGGGATTCCGGAATCCCTGGTCGCACTGGGCCCCGACATCGGCGTAGACGCAGCGCCGCAATGGCTGGAACCGACATGGTCGGAGGAATCCGTGGTGTCCCTAGAGCCCAGATGCACCCGTTCTCGGCGCTCAGGCTTGGGGAGGTCCGTCGCGCTGCGGCCAGTCCTTGGGAAGCCGGGCATTCGAAAGAGCGTCCGGAGGACGATCCGCGATCGATCTGGTCGCGAAGAGGGCTTCAAGACTCGGAAGCTGGTGAACTGCGTTGGCTGAGCGCACACATCTCCGCCGATTCTCGGCGCCGGGACTATATCTCGAAGAGCAGCACTCAAGGGTGGCCGTCCTGCAGCATGTCTCGGTCCTCGCGATGGTGATTGACCAAAGGGGGCCATGAACGGCCCTTCCTCGACGTCCCAAGGGCGAGACCCTCGGGGAGCCGCCTCACTCGCCCCGCATCCGCCTTCCTACCGTCGGCCTTCGGGCCGCGTGATGGAGTGAGGAGCGCCTCCGAGGAAGCGAACCATGTGGTCGTGGCGGTATTCGACCGAGCGCTCTATCCGCTTGTGGTGCAGCGGGTGAGCTTCGGCGAGCCAGACTGGCCCGCCGCCAACAGACCCGACTTCCCTAGGCCCACGCACGACCCCGCCGGCGAACTGCAAGTGAGGACCGCATGGACCGGCCTTGGCCGCGTCGATCACTTCCTCCAAGCATCCTGCCCAGCAATCCGCTCCAGTCTTGTGGCCCGCAGGAGCGTGTCGCGATCCCGGTCGAAGGTCTCTTGGGAGGAGACACTGCGATATTTCACCAGACAGCACACAACCGGCACGACTGAGGCCAGCCCGTGACCTGCTCCACCACTTCGACGGCTACGTGACTGCGCTATGGCCGTGTTCAGGAGGGAGGAACCGGAAGATGAACGGCGAAGACGCTACCGCGTCCTTCGTTGCTATGGAGAGACAAGGAGCCCCCCATCCCCTTCACCAGTTCAGCCGCCAGCTTCAACCCCAGTCCCGCCCCCGGCTGCGACCTGGTGATCCGGTTGTCGATTCGATAGTACGGCTCGAATATCCGAGCCGCTTCGGCCGCTGGGATACCCGGGCCCCGATCCCGGACCTGAACTTGCACCTCGCGGCCGCCCCCCCCGAACGCCTCGCACGTCTCGACCTTGAGCCAGCGTCCCTCCAGCCCGTACTTCATCGCGTTGCTGAGCAGGTCGCCGACCACCTGCTGGAGGGCTTCCGCGTCAGCCAGCACTCGCGGCAGGTTCTGTGCGAAGTCGCGCTCCACTGTGAATCCTGAGCTTTCAATCAGGACATTCGCCTCGGCCAGCGCACTTTCCGCGACCTGCGAGACATCCAGCATCGTGAGGTTGTAGCGCTGCTTGAAGGTCTTCATGGCTGCCATCTGCATGGAGCGATCGACGATCCCTTGGAGGCGTTGTCCATAGCGATGAACCAGCGCTCCGTATTCGAGCGCCTTCTCCCCTCGGCCAAGGATTCCTCGGCTCATGGATTCTCCGATCAAGACGACTGTCGCGATGGGTGTCAGCAACTGGTGCGCTAGGGATGCGGCGGCATCCGTCCTCAATTCCGCCGTGCGCGCGACCAAGGCTCTTGAAATGGCCACGGAGAGGGTCGCTCCAAGAAGCACCAAGACGGCGATGACCGCCATTCTCGGGGCGAGAAGGTGTTCTTGATCGATTGCCTCAGCCAAAGGGACCCCCACATGCCTAGCCTCGAGGGCTAATTCGTGCTTCTGGTCAGCGATCACGTATAGTCTCGGAAGCCCGGATGCCCGTCGAATTGCGGTGGCAAGATCCGCGCCCCGTATTCCCTTCCCCGATCGAGCCGTCCAGAGGCGGCTAGCTGGTGCCCTCCACGACACGTTGGACCTCCACTGCGCAGTGATCCTGTTGATCCAGACCTGCTGGGCAGCGCCCCGTTGCAGCAAAGCGTCGGGAATGTCCTCTTGGGAAAGCAGCAGGGGCCGGCTCCGGTCCGGAGGCCTGGACGGGGCCGAGGCGGCTCGTCCTTCCAGCCCGCTCCGAATATACATCCTCCTGGAGGGTCTGGGACCCGGTGCCTCGGGACTTCGGACCGTGGCACGCTCGTAACGGACGAGCGGATTCCCGTCGAGGGTGATGTCGACTATGTACGCTCTTGCTCGTGGACCCGTGCTAAAGCGCTTGTTCAGGGTCTTGGGAATCAATCGATCTCGCAAGTAGTCCACGTCGAGCTCCAGGATCAGATACCCGACCACTCCCGGCCGTTCCGTTTTTTGCCGCGAACTCTCTACGTGCGCGGCGATTGGACGCAATAGCACCATTGCTCCGGGATGGAACATCCACGTCGCCGGCCACCTCGCCTTGACTCCCCGGCCGGCCGGGAATCCGTGGTCTCGAATATAGCGGCGAACTTGTTCGAGATCCTCGGTCCACCTCACTGTCTTGAATCCGCTGGGCTCAGCGAATGGATCAAATTCCGCAAGGCCCCCTGAACCGCCAGCACCTAGGTCGTAGACGAGGATGCCTCTGATCGCCGGACCATGCTGCGACAATTCATGCCATGAGAAAAGTCCTTGCCTGTAATACTCTATCGGAGCATCCAGTTCCGAGTCGGCATCCGGCCCAAGCGACCCGAGCAGGAGCATGACCTGGAATTCGAGGTCATCAACGACGTTTCTCAATGACCGGTCAAGGGAGCGCTGGGCCGCTAGCCGTTGCGATTGGTTGACCTGGCTCATCCATCGCAGCTGCATCGCGCCCGCCAAGATCAGCAGTGCGCAACTCGTGCCAATAAAGACGGCTGTCCGCCCCCGTGGAACCATCCGTAGAGCGGCGAGCACGCGCTCCCTGAAGCCGTGTCCGACGCTGAGCCGTCGAATCAGGCTATGCAAATCGAACTTGCTCATCACGTGCTCGAGCCTAGCCCGCAGAGCAGATTCGTGTGACGCCGCGCGAGGGCCGGGACGAGAGCCGTTTCTGACCGCCAGCCTCGCGATTGCAAGGCATTCATGACGGCGGCTTCGGGCCTAGGCGAAACAAGAATCCCTTGTATCCGGATGGGACGGGGCCGTGTCAACGGCAATCGAGAATTGCGCATCTGTTGGACTGCACCGCTTGAGGTGGACAGCGTTCGGCCACAGTCTTGACAGGGCATGGAGGGCTTTGATTCTCGAACTGGATGGGGCTCAAGTATCCTAGCGCAGAATGTAGCGTGCGGGTGTTGTAGACCGCCTCGATGTACCTGGGCAGATCCGTGGTGACGTCCTCGACCGTCTCTGCAGAAAACCGCCTCTGGGCCGCCGAACGCCTGTACTAGAAGTACTGGCACGGGCATATCAGCACCCCACGCCTGGGTCCGTAGCAATGCGGAATCACCCTTGAGATCCAGCTCGGATGCCCATCTCGTGCACGTCGACCCCGCTCGCTACCCGCGCTGCTCTCCTCGGCGTCACACGCACCCCCACCACGCCACGCAGGCTGCCCTCCCGACTGGCCGCTAGCGTCGCTAGCTGGATGGCCGCCCGGCTCCGCTCCGCCGACCTCCCGGATCCGCATGCGCGGTAGTTGCGGGATAGCCCTGTGGGTTCCAGCCATTCTGGCAAAATTCTCCCGTCGTCTTTTCTCGCCGAACCTTACCGAGCTATCGCGAGGTCGCGATCCCTTTCCGGCTTGCGATCCGGCCAAGGTGGGCTCAGGGGCCGGGTCCGCGGGACCTTGATCGGCGGACGCTCTCGATCCATGCTCAGATCAGGGCCCCTGTTCGCCTGGCTCCTGCCGGGCTCTCCATGCTGGCGATCCTGCGCACCCTCTTCCCTGACCTGCTCAAGCATCCTGCCACGCTCCATCAGGTAGTCGCTGATCCCTTGTGCGTCACGGCTCGCCAGGTAGATCTCCTGTGGATGGTCCTGTAGCGTCTTTACCCAAAAATCGACATATGCCGCTGTCCGCGAGCCATCGTGGCCCACGTTCAGTCGATCCCCGGTGATCATCGAACTGATCTCGGCCCGCAGCTCCTCCCGCGAATACTCCAGCGACTTCGGCCCCTGCTGCACTCCCTCCACCAGGGATTCGCGGTTCATCCGCTCCGGATGGCCCGTCCAGTGCCCGAGTTCATGCAGTGCCGACTGGTAGTACCCGGCCGCGCTGGTGAACTGTTCGCGGTGCGGCATCACGATCAAGTCCCTCCCCAGGTCGTAGAACACGCGGTCCTGTTTGGTGTGCTCGACCCTCGCCCCGCAGTTCTGGATCAGCCGTTCGACCCGCTCGTTGCGCTCCCACTGGTGCCCGCCTTCCCGCAGCGGCCTCGGCGGCAAGCCGCTGGCCTGCTCGGCATTAAACACCGTATACATATAGGACCGCGGCCTCTCAAGCTTCGCTACTTCGTATACGGGCTGCGACTTCTCGTCGAGCACGGGCTTGCCTTCACCGTCCCGCGCCAGGCGCCTGGCTTCCCACTGCCAGTAGATGATGGAAGCTCCTTTCTGCCCCCGCCTCACCTGTCCGCCAGACTCTTGGATCTGCCTGTAAGTGCCCCAGCGCTCGTCTTGGTATCCGCGCATCTCCGAAACGCTCGCCAGCCAGGTGGCGTTGCCACCTCGGTAGCTCTTGCCCGTCTTGAGGTTGTAGGGATTGACGCGCTCGCCCGCTTCCCAGGACTGCACCCATGGCGCTGTCCCCGCCTTGATCTGGGCGATGAGGACGTCGGCAACCCGTCGGAAGTAGTCATCCCGGCCCTTCGAGTCAAGCGGCTTCATCACCGCTGCCCTCGTCCCCGAACTCGAACGGATCCTCGGCCGCCTCGAGGGCCTCCTCCCAGTCGATGCAGTCGTCCTCGCACGCGCCGCAGGCGGCAGCCGTGTCCGGATCCATTTCGACGATCACGCCGGGCTCGAGCAGCAGCCCGACTTCGGTCGCCGTCTTGGCGCGCCGCACCGGCACTGCCCTGCCCCCAATTCGCTCGCTTCGTTTCATTGCTCGCTCCCTCCGCTCAGGTCAGAATCCGCAGGCCCGTCGCCGGTCCTGATCGGCCGGCAATCCCAACGGCGCGTCGACCAGTTGAACCGGTCCACTCGCAGCGCCTCGACAACCCGTCGAACGCCGTCGCGCCGCTCGAGATGCAACACCACATCCACCACGTCGCCCACTAGGTCTTGAACCGCTTCCCATGGCAAGCCGATGCCGGCCTGCAGGACGCAGGAGGCGCAGCGCTTCAGCGCATTCGCCGCCGAGCTCGCGTGCAGGGTCGACAGCGAGCCGTCATGCCCCGTGTTGAGCGCTTGCAGCAGATCCCACGCCTCGCCGCCGCGCACTTCTCCGAGAACGATCCGATCGGGGCGGTGCCGTAGCGCCGCCCTCACCAGGTCCCGCACCGTCACCGGCGGGGCGCCGTCAGTCCGCCGCCGCGCCTCGAACCGAATCAGATTCGGATGGTCAAGCTGCAACTCCACCGTGTCTTCGATGGTCACCACGCGCTCGTCAGCCGGTATCAGCCGGGCGACCCCAGCCAGGAGCGTGGTCTTGCCAGTGCCGGTGCCGCCGCTCACAAGGATGTTGCGCCGCTGCTCGACGGCGCTCCGCACCTCTTCAGCGACGGGTTCGGAGACGCTGCCGGAATCGACCAGATCGTCCAAGGTCAGCCTGCGCCGCGCAAACTTGCGGATCGTCAATGCAGGGCCGCCGAAGCTGCACGGAGGCAGCGCCGCCGCGATACGCGAGCCGTCCGGCAGCCGAGCGTCCAACAAGGGACGCTCGGCGCTAATGTCGTCGCCTTGGCTGCGGGCGATCGCCAAGGCAGCCTGACGCACGTGCTTCGGATCCAGAGTGACCCCACCGACACGCTCTAGCCTGCCGCCGCGCTCTACGAAGACCGCAGTTGGATTGACCATGATCTCGCTGACGGACTCGTCATCGAGCAGCCCCATCACAGGCCGCAAGAACGGCGCGATCAAGCGAAAGCTTGGCTCTTCACTGAGACTCATCTCTGGACCTCCTGTCCAACGTCAGCAGTCACTTGCGTGTGAGTGATTTCGCCCTTGGCTCCCCCCCTCCGGAAGAAGACACCCTTGCGGAACAAGCCTCGATGAGCGGCCATTCTTCGAGAGACCGGCACATGCTCAGACACGAGAATTGTTCTCATAATTTCAGAAATTATATCTATATATAGATTCTATGTCAAGCAAGTTCCGGAAATTACGCACAAAACTACACAAGAATTCTACTCAAGCGCTTGCCTAGCACGACGTGGCGAACCCTACGGCGGCAACTGGCATTCGGTCCCGGGGGAAGCGGGTGTGGCGATCTCGTGCGGCCCCGTCCGGATCAATGAATCCCCCCGCCGCTGCTAGACTGAGCGTGGCGAACGCGCTGCGGAGACCGGCATGGCCGACACCAAAGCACTTTCCACAGTGGCCGTGGAATACCCGTCGTCGGATGGCAGAATGATTGCCGAACTGCCTAAGCATGGCGACGCGATCCTGTATGCGCTGGCGACGCTGCGGATTTGGTTCGCACGACACGATCGGGTGCAGGTGGGGGCGAGCATGTTCCTCTACTACCAAGAGGGTGACAACACCAAGCGGGTCACGCTGGACCTGTTCGTGGCGCGGGGACTGGAGGCCCTTCCGCCCTGCTACAAGGTGTGGGAGGCTGGGCGGCCGCCAAGCTACGTCTTGGAAGTGTCCTCGCCCTCGACCGAGGATCGCGACCGCGGGGACAAGCAGGCCTTGTACGCCTCGATCGGTGTGAAGGAGTACTGGCGGTTCCACCCTACCGGACTGCTAGAGGCGGCCAGGCGGGCAGGAACGCGTCTCGAGGGGGGAACCCTGCGGGGATTGGGATACGAGCCACTAGCGCCGGGGCCGGACGGATCGGTCCGCAGCGAAGTCCTAGGGCTAGACGTCCGGGTGGACGAGCGGCCAGGGCATTCTCACCTGCTGCGCTTCCGGGATCCCAAGACAGGGAAAGACCTGCTGACGTTTGAGGAGTCAGAGCGTGGTCGGCTGGAGGCGGAACGCCGGCGGCGCGAAGCGGAACGGGCACGGCAGGACGCCGAAGTCGAAGTCGCCCGGCTGAGGGCGGAGACCGCCCAGCTGGAAAGCGGCCAAGAGGGCGGGTCGGGCAGCAAGGCCTGAGACGATCCCGCGCTCGACTGGGGAAGCGAGCCGCTGTGACGGTCGGCAAGGCCGCCTAAGCCCCATCCGGACGTCTGTATCGTCATTATGGTCCGGTGCTGCGCCCAGCCGTTCTGATTCTCTCAACCGATCCGAACTGCGGGTTCCGGACCAGAGAGATCGTAGCCAGCTAGAATGCTGGAGATCTGGCTATTTGTGGATCTGTGCGTAGCGACCGCCTTGTCTATGCGCATATTGACCGAAGGATCGAGTCCCTTCAAGTCTTGGACCGCACGGCGGGTATAAGCAACAGTCCGCTTCAGAAGCCGAACTCCCGCTTCAGTTCGTCACTTCCGTACAAGCGGCCAGCGTCGATATCTTCGAGTGCTTCGCCAAGGAGGCGCTGACCAGCCTCGCTCACCTCACTCTCTATAGCTTCCCCTCGTTTACCGCCTCAAAGTAACCAAGTTCGGCCGGCAGATACCACGGCTTGAGATAGCAGTACGTACCCGCCCTGTCCCAGATGCCCGCTTGGCTCACCTCGACATTAGTCGCCGGTAGGCCTCCGTCCCTCTCAGTTCCTCCCGCCCCTCGGCGAGATCCCGTGCTAGGTTGCCGTGTATGTCTGAAATAGCCGGATCCACACCTGCATCCAGGAGAGCCTCGATAACTTCCGGCGAGATGCCCCATTGCGCCTGTCCGTGCAGCGGAGTTCTGCCTTCCGCGTCGCGGACGCCTACCGACGCTCCCGCATCGACGAGAGCTGCTATCACTTGTGGATCATACGCATAAAACAGTGGCGTCTGTCCTAAACTGTCGCTTGCATTTGGATCGGCCCCGGCAGCTAGGAGCGATTCCAAAGTGTGCCTTCGAACCATTGCGTGCAACGGCGTCCGTTCCCCTGAGTCTCGAGCGTTGACCGAGGCGCCGCCCTCGATTAGCGCGACGACTGGTTCGACAGCGGTCCTAGTTGCAGCGGCAAACACGGGGGTGCGGCCGTTGTCGTCCCTTGCGTCCGGGTCCCCACCAGCCTCGATGAGGGCTTCGATGACATTCGCCTCGCTATGACGTGCGGCAACGTGCAACGGGGTCTCCCCTGAGTTGTTCCGAGCGTTGACGGGAGCGCCCGCAGCCAGCAGCGCCGAGATCTCGACGATCGTTGCAGACTCGGCCGCAATGTGCAGCGGGGTCTCGCCAGACTCGTCCCGAACGTGGGTTGCAGCTCCGGCATTGACCAGAGCGGAAACGTTGGCTGGCCGCTCCACAAGCATGGCTGCTGCCCGGTGTAAGGGTGTCCGGCCTTCCGCGTCGACCGGATCGACCGATGTGCCAGTCTCAAGAAGCGCTCCGATGATCTCGGGACTGCCACTGACCGCTGCGCGATGCAACGGAGTTCGGCCTCCGTCGTCCTGCGCCTCGACATTCGCACCGGCCGCAAGCAATGCAACTGTGGCGGCAAGCGCTCGCGATTCACTGTCAGCGTTCTCATCGGCTCCCCCAATCCCGAACAATTCCAAGGGCAGCATTAGCGCTAGCGCTGAAGTCCCGCCCGACGCGGCCACGTGCAACGGAGTCTGGCCAGCGTCGTCGCGAGCTTCAAGGTCGGCTCCCCCCGCAAGCAGGGCGGCGATCGTCGCTGTCACTCGCGCTTGATGCCACTCGCCCACCGGTGTTCCTCGCGCGAGAATGGGCCACGTCATCGAGAAGGCGGGGTGCAACGGCTCGACTGCAACATGCAGGGGCGTCTGGGCTCCGATGTTTCGCTCGTTCACGTCTGCTCCTGCCGCTACGAGAGCCCGGACCTGTTCGGGACCGCCAAACTTCGACGCTCTGAGCAGCGCCCCCTCCGTGTCCACACCCTCGCTGATGCACCGGACGATGTCCTCCGACGTATAGAAGACGAAGAAGGACTCCTCCGTCCACTGTTCGCAGTTCGCAGGGGGCATCTCATCGAGGAGGTCCGGACCGGCCGCGGCGAGCGCCTCCCTCGCTGCGGCGACCGGGTCGAACGGAAGCTGGCCGCTACCGTCCACAGCTTCCTCCTTGGCCCCGGCTTCAAGTAGGGCCTTGACGGCCTCCGAGTTGTCGAATTCGTAGCCGAACGACTCTGCCAGTTGCTCCGATTGCCTCGCCAGCATCAAAGGCGTCTGCCCAAGATCGTCGCGGGCATCGACAGGGGCGCCAGCTTCGAGAAGGGCGACTATGGCCTCTCGACTGCCCAGCGAAGCAATCCGATGTAGCGGCGTCTGGCCGATTGAGGAGCGCACTATCGGGTCCGACCCGTGTTCCAACATCACTGCGACCTTCTCAAAATCGTCATCCCCAGAGACGCCCATCAAGGGCGTTTCATCGTGTTCATCCCGAGCATTCGGGTCTGCTCCTGCCTCTAGCAGGGCGGCGACCACTTCGGCGCTCCCCCAACCGGCGGCAGCCTTGTGGAGGGGGGTTTTCCCAGCGCTGTCAGCAGCGTTCGGATCCGCGCCAGCGGCGAGGAGCATCGCGAGACGTTCGGTATCGTCGCGCGATGCAGCCTCATGAAGGGGCGTCCCAACCCCTTCGGCGTGTGAATATACACTTGCGCCTGCGCCCAGCAGAACCCGAATGCTGTCTTGTGTCCCTTCGCGTGCAGCGACGTGCAACGCCGTCTTTCCTCGCTCGTCAGTCGCGTCAACCTCGGCGCCGGCGCCAACAAGGACGGCAACGGTCGCGCCTGTGCGGTTCCGAGCCGCCGAATGGAGCGGGGTAGCCCCGTCCTCGGCTAGGGCGTCCGTGGCTGCTCCCGATTCGAGGAGCGCAGAAACTTGCTCGCTGCTGCCAACCTCCGCCGCTACGTGTAAGGGCGTCCTACCACGGACGTCGCGATGATCTAGGCTCTGCCCGGAGACCAAGCACCTGCGAACGTCCGCGGCGCCTGCAGTTTTGAAAAACTCCTCGGTGTTCCAGCTGGCGCAATCTGGGGCCGCCCAAACATCGCTGGCTGCGGCTGCAAGGAGCGTTGCAGCGACGCAGGCCAACCTCGAAAGATAGTTACCGGCTAGAGTTTCCATGGCACAGATCAATGGTTCTCGACCGACGTCCCAGCGTGGGAAAGCAGGATCGCGGCGCATTGATTCCTCGATAGGTGTCAGTCCCTTAGGGCAGTCCGCCTACCTAGTCTGCCACCACTGCTCTCGAGAATCTCGGCTGTCCCAGATTCATCCAGCCAGAAGTTCGCGACTCCGTACGCCGACGCTGAGAGAAAAGCTGCCTCCGGCGCTCGACTCTCTCCCACGTTTCAGCCCGCCAACGGATCCGGCCGCCCACGCGCTAGGCCGATGACACTTCCAGCCCCGCTCACCTCACTCTCTACAGCTCTCCCTCGTCTACCGCCTCAAAGTAACCAAGCTCGACCGGCAGATACCACGGCTTGAGATAGCAGTACGTAGGCGGCAAGGGGTTGCGCCCGTCGTAGGCCGCGACAATCGCCTGCGCGTTGCGCAATTCCGCAAACGCCGACGGCTGGAACACCGGCTCCCGCCGCAGCGAGTACGACTTGGTCACCCCGAACGTGCCCTTCCCTCCCCCGGCCCGTCCGCTGAGCAATCCGACACCGGACTGCGAGGACTCCGAGATCGAGTACTGCTCCTTGAGCCGCTCGACCTGCCCGCAGGCTTCCGACGCCTGCTTGCAAGAGGCTTCGTCGGCCAAGGTCAGGAATACGCGCGTCCGGAAGGTCTGCAACAGCGTCCTCCACGACTCCCCCGGCATCGCCGAGCGCAGCGAGCTGACCGACTGCGTCGCCACCAGCGCCACCAGGCGCGCCTGGCGCGACAGGCTGAAAAACTTCTCGTCCCCGCCCGGGTCGCTTTCCCCGACCGTGGCGAAGTGCTGGTACTCGTCGCAAATGAAGGCGATGTCGCGCCATGCCCGCTGCGGATTCTCCTCCATCCTCGGGATCCGGCCCAGCACCGACCTCTGGAAGTCCTGCTTGAGCATCACGCCGATCGCCCGACCCAGCGCGGGATTCGCGCCGATCGGCAGATTCAGGGCCACCACCTTGCCCTCCTCCAGCGCCTCCGCCAGAGGCGGAAGCGCCCAGCGCCTGCGGTGCGGATCACCCTTGCTGTAGACCTGCCGCGGCGGGCAGAACACGTCGGCTACCTCCGGCTGGTCGAACAGCGACAGAAACACGCTCACGCCCTCGGTGATCGAGCTGCGCAGGCGCGCGTCGAGCTGGCTCCAGTCGTTCTGGTACCACGTCAGCACTGTCCGCAACTGCCGCTGCGCGGCATCCGCCGGTTCCGGCTCCCTCAGCTCGAACTTGACCTTGCGCTCCTCGAACACTTCCAGCAGCTCGGAATCGGCCTGTACGTACCACTCGCCGGTCCTCTCCTCGTACTCCCACTGCCGGTCCGGCAGTGTCGGCTCGTGCTTGCTGTACTGCTCGACGTCGAGCCGGGCCTCTGCAGCGAAATCGAGCCGTTCGCGGGCCTCGTCGATCTTGCGCCGCAGGGATGCGTCGTCCAAGGCCGTGCGATACACGTCTTGCAGCGTGACGTAGCCATCGCAGACGCGGAACAGCAAGATCACGAACTTGACCAAGTTCGTATAGGCCTGCTGCCAAAAGGGCTCCTTGCCCTTGCCGAAGAGCTGGTTCAGCAGGGTTGCAATCTGGTAGGCCAGCGAATAGGCGTCCAGGTCGCATTGCAGCGGGTTGTAGCACCAATCCCCGTCCAGGCTCAGCTCGACATAGTCGTCGGCCCGGCCATGGTCGCGCAGGATGCGCCGGACCTGGTGGCAGAAGTCCCCCTTCACTTCCAGCACCAGCCCGCCGGGCCGCAATTCGTCCCGGTCGGCATGCCAGCCCAGCACCTGCCTGGCGAACGGATACATGCAGCACGAGGTCTTGCCCGAGCCGACCGCTCCGAAGACCGCCGTTCCGGCGTACAGCCCGCGCCGCCCGATGGCCAGCCAGCCCGGACGCTCGCCCTGCCCCGGCTGGGTGCGGCGGTGGACTTCCCCGATGACGATCTGTGGATCGTCACCGTGCGGCCAGGGCGGAAGCGGCACCGTCGCCGTCTTGCGCCCGCGCCGCTCCATCAGCAGGCCCCCGACCGTCGCGCCGAGCAGCACCAAGAAGTACGGAGTCAAGATCCAGCAGGCTGCGTACCCCCAGCGCAACAGCACAGCGGTAACGGGAGATCGGACTGCGACCAGCACCAGCACCGGATCGTCCGCCGGCCAAGGCCAGAGCCAGGCCCAGGCCGCTAGGCCCAGCACGGCGGCGCTGCCGCCCAACAGCGGAGTCAAGCTCATCGTCGTGATCGATCCCGGTGACTGCCGCGCACAAGGCGCGAAGAAGCCTGCGACACCTAGCGACTGGCGGCATCAGCCGCCGAGTAGTCGAATTCCATCAGCACTTCGCGGTATCTGCACGACGCCGCAAAGTCACCGCCCGCATTGCGCGGGTGCGCGCCGTCGCGCGCCCACGCGTGATAGCGCTGCTCCGCTGCGGCAGTGCGGTGAAGGCCACTCAGGTATGCGTAGCGTTCGACATCCTCCCTGGACAGTTGCTGCCAACGCCGCTTGTCCACCAACCGGCGCAACTCGAAGTACTCTCCCTCGGACCAGTCCCTCTCCGCCCGCGCCTGCCAGCGACGCCAGGCGTCGCGCAGCCGCGCGAACTGCGCCTCGCTGTCTGCCAGCACCACCCACTCGCACGCGAAGCGGCGCCGCGCCAAGGCCGCGGCCAAGGGCTCGTGGCTTGCCAGGTGCCGCTCCATGCCATGGGCGCTCGATCCGGCGTGCGCATATGTGAACCGCACAGATTCACTGCCCGGGCTCGCGACGCCGATCGGAAATCCCTCGGGAAAGAACTTGCGCCTGTTCTGGCGATTCCGCGCCGCCGCCGGGAAGCAATCCTCGCCGATCCCGAGCGACGCAAAATATGCCGCCTTTTCCGCGGCGGTGAGCAGCAACCGCCCTTCTCCGATACAGGCAATCCAGTAGTCCAAGACCAGCAGCCGTTGCTTCGCCGCGCGCCGCGCCCGCCCGGCCCCCGAGCCGGGATCGTCGCAACCCACCGCTCCGAACAGGGACGCTCCGCACAGGCGGTACAGCGAAGGCCTGCGACCATTGGCCTGGACATGCCCGTTGTCCATGGACCGGCCTATCAGCTCGAACTCCGCCCGGCCCTTGCCTGTGCCGCGGAAGACCCGGTACTGCCGCCGCAGAAAGAAGCCCCCCAGCAGCGCGACCGCGGTCAGGAATTCGGCGTCCACCGGGCGGTAGCCGAGCGCCTCCACGCGTTCCGCCCTCCGAAAGAAGTCCGCGGCGATCGCCGGATCCGACTCTTCGGAATCAGTGCCCGCGGCCGACACCCGCGCTGTATCGTCCCGGGCCACTACCCAGTCTCCTGACGGCTCACCCGCCCGTCCGCCGCCATCCGGTAGATCTGGTAGCCCGCCACCGCCTTAGCCGACAGGCTGCTTTGGCGGTAGTCCGCGGTTGTAACCTCGATGTCCACGAAGCCTGCCTCGCCGCCCGCGGCGGGACGCTCCCATTCGATACGCACATCGGGAAACGACAGCCTGCCATCGGTGACCGCGAGCTGTAGCTGGCCAGCGGCCGCCTGGCGGGCCTGCCTGTCGTCTTCCCCGCTGCGCCTGCCGGCGTCCATGCGACGCAAGGCGATGCGCCGCAGCTGGCGTTCGGTGCGGACGCGCCGCACTTCCCAGCCCTCGGCCGCGAGGCGCCGCATTTCGCACCGCGCCGCTCGGTAGACCGCTGTGTCGTGCAAGACTTGTGCGGCACGCGCCGGGCCGGACAGGTAGGCCTGGGGCTCCTCGTCGCCCCTTTCGCGGGGATCAACGGTGCGCTCCAGCAATTGGCGGCCGCGGCCGCTAAGCGACGCTGCGTCGATCCGACGGCCTCCGCGCTGGAAGCGCTCGACGCGCCACAGCCCGTCTCGCTCTAACTCCTCGAACGAGCGCTTGGCGCGCGTGGCCGAGTCGAACAGGTCCGCCAGGTCCGACAGTTCGACGGTGCCGAAGATCCCGGCCGTCCGCAGGGCCTCCACGCTATCGGCTGCCAGCCGGTGGCGACCCCACTGCGCCAGCGCCCGGCCGCGCTTTCCGCGTCCGCCACCCAGCGTGTCGCGCAGGACCTGCCTGGCAATGTCTAACCGAACTGGATCCCGCGGTTCTCGGACAGGAGTAGTGTCGAGACGATCAAGACGTTCACGAGCGTCTTCCGCGGCCACTTCGTCGCGCCCGAGTTCGCGCTCGTCTATGTATCGGATCATGCTTGTCCCTCCTCTTGCCGACGCAGGCGCTGCGCCAGTTCGGCATCAAACGTCTCGCCGCGCCGCACCTCGCCGTCCAAGCGCCGCAGCTTACGGCCCGCGTCGCCGAGCCCAAGCCGCCGACAGCCCAAATACAGCAGGGCGAACAGGTCGAAGGCCAGCGCCAGAGCGTATGCCGCGATGACCCAGCCGTAGTCGCGCAACAGCGCGTTCCGGTACGGCGCCAAGTAGCCAAGCTCGTCCAGCGCCAGCCAGGCCGCCGCGCCGCCGATCGCCAGCGTCAGCCCGAAAGCGATCCGCGCCACGGCTCAGTCCTCGATCCGGTCGCTGCGGAAGTAGGTAATCGACAGGCCCAGGGGATTGACCGCCAGCAGCTCGCGCGGCGGCTTCTCCAAGAACCGGAATTCGAACTCCGATGTCCAGCGCCGCACTCCCCCTACGCGCCCGCTGAGGTCGCGCAGCGTCTCGCTGAAGTCGACCCGCGCTTGGTAGGGCTCCTCCCGCGACGGCTGCACTTGCACTGCGTCGATCGCAATCTCGATCTCCGGCCCCTCGCCGCCGAGAAACCGCACGAGTTCCCCGCTGTCCTCCTGCTCCTGCATCAGCCTTCGGCCAAGCGCGCCGTCCAAGAACAGCAGCGAGCGCTGCCACGAATCGAGCACCGCATCGCGACGGCGTTCGCGATGCAGCACCACGAACCGCCTCAGGAAGTACTTCACCTCGGGCTTGGCGACGTCGGGAACGTAGGCCGCGGCCTCGTAGCGGACCGCCTCGGCACGCCCGACCTCGTCGATGCGCACCACCAGCGGGGACAGGTGCTCGAAGCGGTCGAACGTGCGCCAGCACAGCAGCAACAGTCCGACGCACAGCAGCGCCAGCGCCCCCAGGGCGACCTTCAGATAGCGGTTGGTGGACAGTATTTCCGCCCAGATCTCTGCATACGCTTCGTGGGTCTTCACGAAATTCCCCCCTTACAGGCCGACGCGCCGGGCGGCCGACGAAACCACCGAGGCGGCTCCGCTGGTGAAGCTGCCGCCTCCGTGGAAGATGGCATTGGTCAGGGCGTGCACCTTGAACATCGACAGCACGGCCACCAGCAGCACCGCCGCCGAATAGAAGAACCAGGTGACCTTGGCGCTGAGCCCGGAAGGCACCGACTGCCACATGCCGTCGAGCATGAAGGTGCACAGGGCCAGGAACGTCCAGCCCACTGCGGTGTAGAACGAGAACTGCAGGTACGAGCGCAGCCAGCCCCAGAACAGGAAGTCCATCCTCGGCACGAACAGCCACGGGATGAACAGCGGCCCCAGCACCACGCACGCGCCGGCCGCCACCCGGCCGGCGGCGATGGAGGCAATCAGCAGGGCCGTGCAAGCCGTGTTGAACAGCAGGATCACGAAGGTCCAGATCAGCGATCCGGCCCCCATGAAGAAATCGAAGAAGCTCCACGAAGTCAGCTCCGTCCAGCCCTCGTGGAAGGACCGCGCGAAGTTCCAGCTGATGAAGCCGTCGATGCGCTGCGAGTAGAAGTCCGCCGCGCGAATGGGCAGCGTCGAGACCGGCATGCCGAGGCCAGGCGCATCGACGATGTAGAAGCGCAGCATGGCCAGGCTGAACGACATCGCCAGCACCAGCGGCAACAGGCGGCCCCACTGCACGCCTTGTCCGGCCAGCGCGGTCTGGATCCCGAACCACGCGATCGACAGAGCCGCCAGGGCGCGGAACAGCAGCAGTCCCTCGCCGACGAACAGCGGAGCCAAGTCCGTGATCGCTGCGTCGATGGCGGCAAAAGCCCACAGCAGCGGGAATTCGCTCGGGTCGGTCGGCGGGACCGGCGGAGGCGTAGGCAGTAGCTGCACGGTCGGATTCCCCTACGGCCAGATCAAGGCATGCGCCATTGCGGCGCAGGCTGGACGGAGGCCAGTTCGCTGTACTCGGCGGCGGCCTGCATGGAGCGGGCCAATTGGTCGCGCTCGCGCTTCGAAGCGGCGAGCTCGGCCTCCAGCAAGGCGTCCAGAAGCTGGTTCGTCTGCTCGGCGCTGCTGAGCTGGCGCACTTGCCCGACTGTCAGCTTGCCCAGCAGCGCCGGCATCGACTGCGAGCTGTTGCTCGAGTCGAGCACGGCGCGCTCGAGGTTGTCGTGGGCCGTGCGCCGCTCCGAGGCCAAGCGCCGCGCTTCGCCCAACACAGCCAGCGAGCGCACGGTGGCCGCGTCGGCGATCTCCAACGAGGCGTGTTCCCGACGCACTCCGGCCTGCAGATCCGTGTCCAGGGCCGACATGGCACCGCTCCAGTCCGGAACCGGCACCGAAGCGTTGCCGTAGGCGTTGACAACGTTGCTGGACGGGGTGTCGCCATTGATGGCGTCGGCCCACCCGCCGGAGGTGCCGAAGCGGTTCGCGGTGGCGCTGCGCAACCACCGCGTAGCGGTGGCTCGGAAGTCCGTCAGGTTCTGCACGTCGCGCAGTGTCCCGACCACGCCCGAGAAGTGCTCGAGCGTGCCGCCGGCCATGCTGCGGATGTTCTGCAGTTCGCCGAGCCGATCGTTGGCGGCATCGATCACCGGCTGGGCGGCCTTGATCGTGACCGGCATCAGGCCGGAGAGTCCGCCTCCCAGCTGCGGGATGCCGATAGCCTTGCCGACCGCCTTGCCGATGCCGGAGAAGAATGCGCCCCAGAACGGCGTAGCCGGCGCGGCCAGCACCACCAACAGGATGAAGAGGATAGCGAGCTTGCGAGTCATTGAGATTCTCCTTCGAATGCAGGCCCGGCCGTCGGGCCGGGCGGGTCGTGATACGGCCGCACCGTCAGGTCGGCCGTGAGGTAGATGCGGATGCGGTGGCCCTCGCGGATGGTCAGCTTGGGCAGGCGGTTGAGGTAGCGGTCGAGCATGCGCTCGGCCGACTGGGACAGGCCTGCGCCGACCGACTGCCGGGCGGCCCCGAACCGCGACACCAGCGCTTGCGTCGGGCTGACGGCGCCGGACAGCCCGGCCAAGGCGCCAATCGCGCCGGCCGCCAGAAAGGCGGACGGGTAGCGTCGGTCGACCAGGTCCAACAGACCGGTCTCCCCGATCTGGTTCAGAGCGGCGCTCTGATCGAGCCGGACGGCTCCCCCGTCCGGCAGGATCAGGCGGTGAAACGTCACCGCCAGGCGCGATTGTTCCCACGCTTCGACCTGCAGGGCTTCGCCAAGAGCTCGCGTTCCGCGCGGGATCAGCAGCCGCAGGCCGGAGCGGTCGTACACGTCGGCCGACACCATGGCGTTCACCGGGCCAGAAAAGTCGCCGCTCAGCCTGTTGGTCAGGACCGCCTCGAGAAACTCGCCTTCGCGCAGGATCTCGGTGCGATCCGCTTCCTCCGCGACGACCGGAGGTTCCGGCACGGTCGCCGGCGCGATCTCGGCCACTTCCCCGCCCGGATCGTTCGCCGGACCTACGACGCTGCCGGCCTGCTCAGCCATCGCGTCGCGATGGCTGAGCACCAGCGGGGCAGCGCTCAGGGAGCGGTAGCGCCGCAATGCCTCCTCGCGCCGAATCTGCTCCTCGGGCGTGAGACCGGCCGCATTGCCGTGGCCACCGGAGTGGATCGGACCGGACTGCACTAGCGGAGCTGGCGGATTGGGCAGGCCGTCCGGGCGCGCGGCGGGCACGCCGAGTTCGCTGCGCATCCGCTGCTCCGCCTCGCGAGCGGCCTCTTCGCGCATGCGGCGGGCGGCACTCTCGGCTGATCGCACGCCCACGGGCGTGCCCGTCCGGGAAGGGCCTGGCGGGCCGACCTCGGGCACCTCTTGGGACGGTCGAACCTCGGGATCGCCCGGAAACAGCAGCAACGCAACGACCAGCACGCCGGTCAATCCCAACAGCACCCACGTCTGGGCGCGGGCCGGCAATGCGCCCGGCGGTCGGGGGATCTTGTCCAGAATTCGCTTCATTTCCGCACTCCCCGCTGGCGCTCGGCGCGACGGAAGCGCACCTTGCGCTTCCCGATCTGGAGCCAGCCATCGGCCAGCGGACGGCGGGTCACATACAGGCCGTCGTAGAAGTCGTACGGCACCATGGACGGCTTGCCGTCGCGGGATTCGTAAAGTGCAGGAGCCTCCTCTGGATCCGCCCGGATGTAGGTGAAGCGATCATCGAGCCACATTGCTGCAACCCGAAACGGCGCCTCTTGCGCCTCGCGGTCCAGCTCGTACTCGAACCGCAGGCTGCGCGGGTAGGCCGCGCGGAACGCTTCGACCCGTTGTTCGGCATCGTGGCGGGCCCGTTCGATGGCCCGTTGAGACTCTTGGCGGAACGATTCCGCCTCGCGCTCCAATGCGGCCGCGGCCCCGCGAGGCTCAAATCCCAGCGGCTCCAGCGGCGCAGCAACCTCAGAGGAAGGTTCCTTCGGCCGCAGGAACAGCTTCAGGTCCGGCTCCCCGTCGGAGTCGCTTACTTCGCGGAACCGGAGCGTGTAGACGTTGCCGTTGTCGGTGACCAGGGTGACGTTCGTTTCGATTCCCTCGGCGCTGGGCTTGACGAACGCCAGGTTGGCTGCGCCCTGCACGCTCCAATACTCGGCGTCTCCGCAGACCCAGTCGAGAATTCGCTCTGCCGGGTCGAGCACGATGGCCGTGGCGAAGCGGACCCGCGCCCGGGCCTCGATCACCTCGTCAGGCCCGGCCGTGACTTCGCGTGCGAGGCCGGGCTCCGGCACCGCCGCAGCAGTCGCCAGGGCCGCGCAGACCAGAAATTGCGTCAGTCGATAGTGCATGGTTTTGTGTCCTCCGTGAGAGAGTCGAGGCCGCGCTCGAAACCGAGATCTCGGATGGCATCGCGGCGACGGGCGGCCTCGACCGGGTTGGTCGTATACAGCCAGTAGCTGCGCGGGTCGACGCTGAGTTCGAGCACTTGCGCGAAACCCGGCCGGTGCAGCAGCAGCTGCCGCTTGGGCACCAGCGCCCGGATCGCTTCCGCCTCCGCCGGCCGCAGTCCGAACGCTTCGGCGTAGTCGGACGGATCAAGCTCCGGATTCGCCAGGAAAATCTTCGTCAGGCAGCTCTCGGCCACCGTGCGGCAGAGGCTGGCATTGCCGGTAGCGTCACCGGGCGACTGGGTGGCCAATACGACACCGGCGTTGGACTTGCGCCATGTCTTGAGACCCTCGCCCAAGTAGGCACCTATGTGGGGATCGGCAAGGAATCGCCAAGCCTCGTCCACCACCAAGAGCTTCCAGCGGCCGAGTTCCTCCGGGGCCGTGATCGCAGTCCCGAGCCGGTGCAGCAGGTAGTACAGCAGGGCGCGCGCCAGTTCGGGCTTGCCCGCGGCCCCGGCCAAGTCGATGGCCTGCCAGTCGGCCAAGGTCAGAGAGTCTTCGGTGTTGTCGAAGACCGAGCCCCACGCTCCGCCCCGGACCCAAGCGCCCAGCGGACCGCGCAAGTTGGCGGGCAGCAGGCCGTGCAGAGACGACAGCGTGCGCGCCTGCGGCTCGAGCTCGTACAACGCTTGAATCTGCGCGCGCAGCTCGGCCCGCTCGGCGGCGTCGCACTGCGCACCCTCGATTTCCAGCAGCATCCTCACGAACGAGACCAAGAACTGCAGGTTCTCGGCCGTCGGCTCGAGCGCGCGGAACGGATTGAGCTCGCAGGGCAGCCCGCCGGAGTCGAGCTGGAGGTGCAGGTAGGCTCCGCCAACCAATTCCGTCAGCTGGCGATAGGACCCGCCCAGGTCCAAGATGCACACGCGCGGGTCGTACTTGCGGCCCTGAGCCAGCAGGAAGTTGAGCAGGAAGCTCTTGCCCGAGCCAGTCGCGCCAATTACCAGGGTGTGGGCAATGTCGCCGGCATGAGCCGCGTAGTAGAACGGCGTGCGGCGGCTGGTCTCGAAGATCGCCAGGTGCTCGTCGCCGAGATGCCCGTCGCGTTGATCGCCCTCTGACACCGCCCACAGCGGCGCCAAGTCGGCCGCAACCGCCGCGCTGAGGTAGTTGTGCCGCAGCTGTCGGCCGTGGTTGCCGGGGGCCATGGCGAACCAGGCGTTGAGGCCGTTGTAGGTCTCGCGGTGGAAGCGGGCATCAGCGGCCGCTGCGATTCGCAGCAGTTCCGGCCTCACGGCTTCGATCCGATCCGGCTCGTCGCTGCGCAGCACCACGCACAGGCTGTGCTCGCCAAATGGCATGCCGTCGACCTCGAGCTCACGCAATGCCTCTCCGAGCTGGACAGCCTCGGCTTGCGCCGCCCGGTCCTCCAAGGCTCCCTGCGCCTGCGGCGCCGCATCGCCCGCCGAGGCGTGCGCCAGCATGCTGTAGCGCTTCTGGTGGTAGTGCCGACGGGCGGAGCTCATGCGCCGGCGGGACTTGGCGGTGTCTTCCCGGCTCCACTCGCAGGCGAGGTCGAGTTCGGCATCCAAGTCGAGGATCTCGCCGAAGAGGTGGGCTCGCGACGCGGCCGGAGGATCCAGCAGCGCATAAGTCTCGACGCGTTCGGTATCCAGCTGCAGGTGGTCGCGGTACCCCTCGACATCGCTGAGCGCGAGTTGCCGGTCCAAGCCGTGCGGGGATACGGACCGGGCTTCCAAGGCGGCAGAGCGGGAGTTGGCTGACAGCGCCAAGGCCCGGAACAGATCCTCGCCTCGCAGCTCGTCTAGGACCGTGACGTCACTGACCAATCCGCGAAACGACGCCACCGCACTCTCGAATCGGACTCGGGCGCTGTCGACGTGCGAGGCCAGCACCTGCTTGGTGCGCTCCGGAGAAAGCCAGAGCGCCGCCCGCGAGAACAGGGTGGTAGCCGACGCCCTGCCAGCTCCCTCCGCAGCTGCCGGCGTGGGAGCCAGCTTGGGATCCCACGTCCAGAACACGTAGGCCTCGATCGAATACAGCCCCTTGTCCATCAGGTGGGCGCGGCGTACGCGCCGCGCTCGTTCTGCCACCGGATCGGACGGAATCCTCTGGGGGAGCGAGTGGAGCCTCCGCTTGCAGACCTGCCAGCGAATGCGCCAGCCTGGAGCCAGGCTCTTCAGCGCCCGCATCCAGCGCAGGCTCACATAGTCGAGATCAACAGCCGATCGGCACTCGAACGATGCCCCGGTGAGTCTCGCTCCGGAGAGCAACTCGCCGCGCTTGGTCATCACCACGCCGTCGTCCACGAAGCCGAGCCACGGAAGCTCGCGGTGCAGTGGGGCGCCAGCGCGCTTCATGACTTGTTCTGGTCCGCAATGACCCGCAGCGGCGCGGGGCCGGGGTCTCTCAGGGCGGGGTCGTAGCGCCGGCTGCAATTCGCCGACCGCAAGAGCACGGTCGGCAGGCAGGGGTCGAGCTTGGTGACGGCGAGCCCGGCTCCGTACCCAGCGCTGAACAGGAGCAATCCGGCGATCGGGGCGTTGAACGAACTGAACGCAGCCGCGCCGACGCAGATCGTCCCCATGAAGATGCGCCGCTCGCAGCCAAGCACCGTCAGCGGGCGGCTGAGCGCAAGGTAGGTCCCGTGCAATGCGGGCGCTCCGTCCGCTTGGCTCACGGGAACAGCCACTGCATGAAGTTGACAGCGCCGATCGCCATGCCGACGCCGAATATGAGACCAGCCAGGGCGCGCTTGCTGCCGCCCTCGCCGAAAGCGAACATCAGGCCGCCGATGACGATCGCGATCAGGCTCAAGCCGCGAGCGATAGGACCGGTGAAGGCGGCCTGCAACACAGTGACGGCCTGCAGCCAGGGGCTGACCGTCTGGGCGAGCACGGCTTGTGGCAGCGCTAGGACTAGGACTACGAGTTGGCCGAGCCTGCGCCCGGCCAGGGAGTGGAATCGTTGGAGCATTGACATGCCTCCTTTGGATGAGTTGGAAGGGAGAGTTCCACGGCGTCCGCGGCCGGGGTCTGTCAGGCCCGGTCTCGCTGTGCTTGTTGCCCCGCACCCGGGCAGCGGCCACCGCAGAACCCATCTGAAGCGATAATACTCTATATATAGATAAAATGTCAAGCGTTTCGGAAAATTTTCTTTCCTTGCGGAAGGATATCTTCTATCTGTCAGATAAGCCGTTGGGATTCAGTGAGATATATGCGACTGGCCTACGGCTTGGCAGCTAGGGCAATATCCATTTGCATCCGTAAGTAAATCGAGTTAGGTTTGCGTAGTGCCTCATCCGCAGTGGTTCGGGACATCGTGTCCCTGAGAGCCTGCGATGCGATCAACGCTCGGAACCGATCTACGGCAACCTTGGGCCCTCCGGGCTCGGAGCTCCTGCGAATCTCAGGCCCGCCGCGCTCGGCCGTTCCGCGCGAATCCGAACCCTCATCGTGTCTGTGGACAATCGCTAGGCCTACTATTGAGCCATCGGGATGCAGAATATGCGATACAGACAGTATTGGAGGGGGCCTCATGGGCGCGAGAATGCGGATAGGAAAGTGGGGCAGAAGCCTCGCTGTTCGAATCCCGAAGGCCATCGCCCAGCGGTGGGGCGTTTCGGAAGGCTCCGGCATTGAGATGAAGTTGAGAGGCGATCAAGTCATCTTGTGCAAGCCGGCCTACAAGCTGACCGATTTGCTGGCCGGTGTGACCGCGGAAAATCTACACCCCGAGCAAGACGTCGGTGATAGTCGCGGTAGGGAACAGTGGTAGCGGCACGATACGTTCCAGACGCGGGACATGTAGTTTGGCGAAACTTCCCTCCACGAGAGAGACACGAACAGGCCGGACACAGGCCCGCCTAGGTGCTGAGCCCGCGAAGCTACAACGAACTCACAAGCCTTGCAGTCTTTTGCCCGATCACCTCCGCGGTGAAGGGCTACCCGTTCGAAGTGTTACTTCCCCCTACATGCTCTGTTTCGGGAGTAGTTCTTGCCGACCAAGTACGGAGTTTGGATTGGCGCGCCCGCGGTGCCCGATTTGAGATTCAAGCCCCGCTGCAGGTCGCGTGTAACGTAAAGGACAAGCTCGCGATTCTGATGGGGCACGTTCTGACTGACGAGTGACTACAGTATTCGAATCAACGACCGGTACCGCGTTTGCTTCGAATGGTCAGCCTCCGGCCCGTTTCGCGTGGAGATTGCAGGCTACAACTGACCGGAGGATTTCGTGATGCTTGTTCCAACTCACCGAGTGCCGCCCCATCCCGGGGAGATGCTCCTAGAAGACTTCCTTCAGCCGCTTGGCCTCACTCAACGCGAGCTGGCCGACGCGATTGGCGTGCCGTACCAGCGCGTCAACGAGATCGTACGTCGCAGGAGGGGCGTGACCCCCAGCACGGCCTTGCGGCTCGCAAGATTCCTCGGTACCTCACCGGGGTTTTGGATGAACCTGCAATTGACCTGGGATCTATTCCACGCGCAGCAGGTCGACGAACAGGATCTCGAGAGGATATCCCCCTTTTCGAAGTCATCAGCTGTCGTCCTGCACTAGGTCAATCTGGTTCGGGAACTCATCTGTTGACACGAGTCGGGCTCCATCGGCACAAGGCTGCGGCAGCGCATGATTCGATGGTGCCGTTTGAGCCGCTTGTGAGTTCCGCTCGTTCTGGCCGGTGTTCTTCGGGAACTCTCGCAGGTCGCAGATCGTAGGAACAGAGTAGGGTTCTGTTGTCCCACGGGCGTTGGTTGCCTCCCAGTCTTGAGCGTCCACGACCTGCAGGGAACAGAGAACTCAGCCGCGGCGCTACCCGGTATCCGTGCATCGACGACTCGCTACTAGAGGCCTGTCGTCGGCGAGATTCTGAGACGCCAATCCCAAGGCCGATCCCATCGCTTCTCGCGCCGAAGGTTCTGGCCGGTGTCGAGGAAATCGACCGCAGTTTGGCACCTCGCCCTACCTCAGCCAGGCATGAACAGCATCGGGACCTGCTGGTCGTCCAGATCACGGCAAAGGCCAAAAGCATGCACGCGGCTCACAGGTTCGCCCGTGCCATCATTGGGGAGGAGCCAACACGTCCACAGGCTACGGGCGAACCGTATCTCACCCGCTGGCGGGACCGCAAATGTAGACACCATGGCAAGTCGCTTGCAGGTTAACCGCGTGGCGCTCGAGAATTTCCTCAGCTTCGCCACTTGCGACGTCACGCTTGGGCAACTGACATTCTTGGTCGGAAGGAACGGCTCGGGCAAGAGCAACTTTCTCTATGCGCTCCGCTTTGTCGCGGAGTCGCTTCGCCACTCAATTGGACGTGCGCTCGAATCCCACCATGGGATCTACGGTGCGCTACGCCGCTCGCCGGTTTCCCCACAGCACTTCGGTATTCGGCTCGATTGTCGTGTCGCTAATGCGACTGTGCAGTTTGCGTTCATCGTGGCTTTGCGCGGAGACGACGAATTCGAGGTGCGTCGAGAGGAATGCCGAGTGATGCCGGATGATTCGACAGGCGAAGGGCACCATTACTCGATTCGCGAAGGACAAGTGTCGGCGAGCTTTCCGAATCCTCCCCCTGTCTCGAAGGACCGGCTGTATCTCTTGGCTGCTTCGGGAATCGAAGCATTTCGGCCGACATACGATTCCCTCTCGCGCATGGGCTTCTACAACCTGCTGCCGGAGTCGATAGCCGACGCCCAGCCTCCAGATCCAGGAATGGTGCTGAGGAGCGACGGGGGCAATCTCGTAAGGGTGATCTCTCGGATAGAAGATCGTGCCCCGTGGATCAAGAAACGAATCGAGGAATACCTTTGCAGCGTAGTGCCCGGCCTAACCGGCGTTGGTCACGCATCGCTTGGCTCTCTGGAGCTCCTTGAGTTCCAGCAGCATGTGGGCAGTTCGATCGAGCCCGCAACGTTCTATGCAGATTCGATGTCAGATGGCACACTCCGCGCACTCGGAGTACTCGTGGCGCTCTTCCAGTGTGCCGACAGCTCTGGACCGCTTCTCGTCGGTATCGAAGAACCGGAAGACGGTCTTCATCCTGCAGCGTCCGAGATTCTGCTTGACAGCCTGCGCGAAGCCGCTCAGCATGCCCAAGTCATTGTGACTAGCCACAGCGCAGATCTGCTAGATGAACCCGATGTCCCTGCCGAAGCGATCCTTGCAGTCGTCGCAGAACAAGGGGAAAGTCGAATTGGCCCGCTGGACGAAGCAAGTCGCACGTCGTTGAGCCGTCACTTATTTGGCGCCGGAGAGTTGATGCGTTGTGACCAGCTTCGTATCGCCCCCGCTGTCGCGGCACAGGGGACAGATCGATTTGACCTGTTCGAAGGCATGCCGTGATCCCTAGTGCTACAAGTAGCTCCGATCGTTGAAGGTCACGGCGAAGTACACGCCGTGCCAGAGTTGATTCGGCGGATTGCCGCAAATTCAGCACCTGGCACGCCCCTCCAGGTGCTGCCGGCAATTCGGGTCAGTCGCAATAGAGTTGTGAAGCCAAACGTGCTCGAGCGCTACGTGGACCTTGCGGCCCGCAAATCGATACCCGATGGAAGAATCCTATTACTGCTTGACGCGGACCGCGAGTGCCCAATGCAACTCGCTTCCAGACTGCTTTCTCGTGCTCGCAGGGCGAGATCAGATCGATTGATCAGCGTGGTTATCGCAAAGGCCGAATTCGAGTCGTGGTTCCTAGCATCCGCTAGCTCGATCGCCGGAGTGCGAGGAATCAGCACGAGATGTGAGGCTCCTCGTGATCCCGAAGCGATTCGGGATGCTAAGGGGTGGCTTACGCGACAGATGGCACCCGGCCGTCGATATAGCCCAACAGTTGATCAGCTGGATCTCACTCGATGTTTCGACATCGATGCTGCTCGGGCAGCACCTTCGTTCGACAAGTTCTGGCGCGACGTGGAGACGCTGCTGGCGAGCCAATGACGGGCCAGCATAGCGATCCGAGCCCAGATTCCGAGACCAGGGTCGCACCGCGCGCCCCCGTGAACTCCCTGCCCCACGGGACAGACTCAGCCTCATCGTCACCGCAACCGTCCCACTGAGCTCCAGGACAAACCGACACCCGGAATTGGACCAACGCCCGGACGAGGTTGCTGACGGACCCAGCATCGGGATCTGCATCATGATCGTGGACGACTCGCCTGCGACCGGAGATCTCGCGAAGAGGTCGCCAGAGGAAGCGCTCAAGCGGACGGGCTAGCATCACTGACCGCTGGCGCTATCATTCTGACGTTCCCAATTGGCCGGCACAGGCCGTGAGGCCCGATGAGGTTGTTGTGACGGAGACATCGCCTCTTCGCCACAGTACGTCGAACTCCATCAACTATCAGCGATGCACGAGACGTACGCTAGGCCCGAATCGATGGAGTCTCCGATGGACGAAGCGGCCCGCCTGCGAGCGGAGAACGCTCAGCTAAGGCGTCTATTGGCTCAGCACGGCATCCCAGCCCCCGTCTTTGAGCAGAACCACCAAGCCCCGCCGCCAACCGTCAAGCCTGCCGTAGGAGCTCCCACCGGGGATAGAGCCGGGCAACGTATTGCCCTTTACCGAAGTTTGTTCCGAGGCCGTGACGATGTGTATGCGGTCCGCTGGGCAAAGCCTGATGGGCGCTCTGGCTACTCTCCGAAGGCTGATCGCGACTGGGAAGCATATCTGGCAGCCAAGGAATCGGATCGCAGAAGAGTAGACAGGCAAACCCGAAAGTTCCGACCGTTGACCGACGATGTGGTGCGGGCTCACCTGATGGGCGAGCACACGATCGGCATCTACCCCCTGCTACTAGATGAGACCTGCTGGTTTCTCGCCGTCGACTTCGACAAGAAGACCTGGCAGCACGATTCCGGGGCGTTTCTTGATACATGTCACGACTTCCGAGTGCCGGCGGCATTGGAGCGGTCTCGCTCCGGCGAGGGTGGCCACGTCTGGATATTCTTCGATCGCCCAATCCCGGCCGCTACGGCCAGGAAACTCGGTTGCGCGATGCTAACCCGAACCATGGAGCGACGCCATCAGATAGGGCTGGATTCTTATGACAGGCTCTTCCCGAGCCAAGACACGTTGCCAGCGGGCGGTTTGGGGAATCTCATCGCATTGCCCCTGCAACGGACCCCCAGAAGGGCGGGCAATAGCGTCTTCGTCGATGCCGACTTCAGGCCCTACGCCGACCAGTGGGAGTTCTTGTCGACCTTGCAGAGGCAGACAGCCGAGGATGTCGCCGAATTGGTTTCTACGGCCATGCGCTCCGGCAATCTGATGGGGGTCCGGGCAAGCGGCGACCAAGATAGCGGTGAGCGTGATCCCTGGACGCTGCCTCCGTCTGGCAGAGGCGGAGAACCGCCAATCCAAGGCCCCCTCCCTGAAGAGGTCACGGTCGTCAGGAGCAATCTTCTCTACATCGACAAGACTGGCCTTCCCTCTGGCATGCTCAATCGATTGCTACGGCTGGCGGCGTTTCAGAATCCCGAATTCTACCGGGCTCAGGCGATGCGCCTCAGCACGTTCGACAAACCAAGGGTCATTGCTTGTGGTGAAGAGCTAACGCAGCATATTGCTATCCCTCGCGGGTGCCTGGCCGAGGTTGTTTCCCTGCTTGAGGCGCACAAAGTCAAGGCCGACGTCAGGGACGAGCGATTCACCGGCATTCCGATCGCGGCGGACTTCCGTGGTCAGCTGCGTCCACTGCAACGAAACGCGGTCTCAGCATGCACGGGCTTTGACGAGGGGATCCTCTGCGCGCCGACTGCGTTCGGGAAGACTGTTGTCGCAGCACAGATGATCGCAGAGCGAAAGGTGAACACGCTCGTCTTGGTTCATCGTCAGCAGTTGTTGGATCAATGGCGTCAGCGATTGACGATGTTCTTGGACCTGCCGGCAAAGTCAGTGGGACAGATAGGAGGCGGGAAGAACGATCAGACCCGTGCTGTGGATGTCGCACTGATCCAGAGCCTGCACCGACGGGGTGTGGTCAAAGATCTCGTTGCCGACTACGGCCAGATCATCGTTGACGAGTGCCACCACATTTCTGCGTTCACGTTCGAACGCGTGTTGAGGCAGGCCAAGGCCAAGTACGTGGTTGGTCTGACAGCAACGCCCACGAGAAAGGACGGGCACCATCCGATCATCTTCATGCAGTGTGGTCCGATCCGCTTTAGCCACAGTGCGCGCGCAATGACGAAATCACAGCCGTTTGAGCATTTCGTCATTCCGCGGCAGACAGAGTTCGCAATGGAGCAGGACCTCGCGGATGCATCGATCCACGAAATCTATGCGGCGCTTGTGAATGACCCCGCTCGGAACGAAATGATCGTGGACGACCTCGTAGGGGCGGTGCGGTCCGGGCACTCGCCTCTGCTGCTGACCGGCCGGACCGAGCATCTGCAGAATCTCGCAGAGAAGCTACGCGGAGTCGTCGAGAATGTCTTCGTCCTCCGGGGTGGCATGGGAAGGCACCAACGACGCGCCGCAGCGGAAGCTATGGCCCGCCTCGGTCCATCCGACCAACAAGTCATCCTCGCGACTGGCAGTTACATTGGCGAGGGATTCGACGATGCACGGCTGGACACCCTCTTTCTCGCGATGCCAGTTTCTTGGAAGGGAACGCTCCAGCAGTATGTTGGTCGCCTCCACCGGCTTTGTGACAGCAAGCGAGCTGTGCTGGTCTACGACTATGTGGACTCGAACATTCCAATGTTGGCCCGAATGTACCAGCGGCGACTCAAGGGATACAGCGCGATCGGCTACAAGATCAAGGAACATCCTGATCGCCCTGAAGTCCCGGCCAGAATCTAGGCTGAAGTTCTCGCCCGTTATTCCGGTGCAGCAAACTGTACCGTATTGACCCCCTTGCGTTTAGATAGATCTACCAAGCCATCGGCTAGGCAATGCGGGCTCCAGTCTGTCCCAATCGAGCCACGGCCCCGTTCTGAGAATTGCTGCCTACTTATGAAATCCCTTGCCACGAGTACATTTTTCGGCTATTTTGAAATTGAACTGCAAAACTGCCGACGAACACGTGCCTAAATGTACGTTCCGCGAACCATTGAGCCAATCGTTGCCTCGTCCCGATTTCCTGTGCTCATGCTAACCGGGGCGAGGCAGGTCGGCAAGACGACCTGCCTCCAGCGCTTGAGCGCTCCTGACCGAACCTATGTCTCGCTGGACGACCCGCTGGTCCGCAGCCTAGCGAGAGAAGACCCTGCTTTGTTCATGCAGCGGTTTCAGCCTCCCGTGCTCATCGATGAAATCCAATACGCGCCCGAGTTGTTCCCTTTCATCAAGATGGCCGTTGACAGAGTCCGCACTCCCGGGCAGTTCTGGCTCACGGGCTCGCAGCAATTCCACCTAATGCGGGGAGTATCCGAAACCTTGGCGGGCAGGGTTGGCATTCTGCAGCTCTATGGACTTTCGAGACGCGAACGCATGGGCGCGGACGCCTCGTCCCCATTCCTGCCAGTTCCCTCCGCCGTGCGCGCGAGGCTCGAGACAGGAGGCTCTCTGGGCCTCAAAGAGCTCTATCGACTCGTCTGGCGCGGTGACTTTCCCGCAATCGCCCTAGACGACCAGATGGACTGGGAATTGTTCTATGACTCCTACCTGCAAACTTACCTCCAACGAGACATCCGGGATCTGGCTCGCGTAGGCGACGAGACGTCCTTTCTCCGGTTCGTCAGATCGGCCGCGTCCCGAACGGGGCAGCTATTGAATCTGTCGGACCTAGCTCGAGATGCTGACGTTTCTCCGAATACCGCCAAGAGCTGGCTTTCGATCCTGCAGACTTCCGGGATGGCCTACCTGCTTGAACCATTCCACTCAAATCTCACGAAGCGGCTTGTAAAGCGACCGAAGCTGTATTTCGTGGATACAGGCCTGTGCTCATACCTCTGCGGATGGTCCAGCCCCCAGACGCTAGAGGCGGGAGCCATGTCAGGTCCGATCTTGGAATCATGGATTCTCAACGAGCTGCTGAAGAGTTACCGTCACAATGGGCGATCGGCGCCGTGCTACTACTACCGGGATCGGGATGGGAAAGAGATCGATCTGCTGATCGTGAGAGACGGCACAATCTATCCGCTGGAGTTCAAGAAGACCGCGTCTCCCAATAGGAATCATGCCCGGAATCTCGTGACTCTGAGGAAATCTGATCGCCGTGTGGGACAAGGCGGCGTCATCTGCCTCTCGAACGAATCGCTGCCGCTCACGGAATCGGACACTGCGATTCCAGTTTCCGCGCTTTGACTGTCGGCTGCTGCGCCAGCTGTCCACCTGTTGCGTTCATTTCCAGGGTCCGGTTTGCTGCACGGCCGACATGCCTCGGACGGGAAGCGAGATCGGCAACGCTATAATCCGGCCGGAGACGGCGAGAAGACACAATGGCTGCATCCGCAAGCGCCCGCCGACTCTTCGTCGCGATCGCGGTCGTTGCGTCGCTGCCGCAGGCGAGCGCCCAATCCCAAAACACTGCGTCAGGCCACCAAGCCGCCTACACGGCCGAGCAGGCCCAAGCCGGCTTGGCGGTCTATCGGGCGGCGTGCTCGGAGTGCCACTTGGAGAGCCTCCGGGGGCGTTTCGAGGCTCCCGAGCTAGCCGGCCCGAACTTCCTGGCCCAATGGGCGGACGTTCCGGTCACCGAACTGCTGGATTACACCCGCGCGACGATGCCGGTGCAGGAGCCGGCCGGGCTCAGCGACGAGGAATACACCGCGGTCGTGGCGTACATGCTCAGGGAGAACGGAGTCCCTCCGGGCGCGACACGGCTGACCTTCTCGTCGGAAGGGTGGACGTTCGCGGGCGATCCGGCTCGAGCGGCCACGCGGCTGGCGGGCACGGCGAGGCAGCAACGAGCGGGCGTGCAGGGCACAGTCGCCGCCATCGACCCGACCACGCGGGGGAACGATTCGAGAGCCGACGTCATCCCTCCGGTTCCAGGCCGCCCCGGCACCGGTCCGTCACCGCACGGGGTTGACAGGCCGCCACTGGAGGTTGGCGAGGTTCTCGAGCTCCCAACAGGCGTCACGCGTCGGTATCGTTCGCTCGACAGCTTCAATCCGCCCACGGACGCCGAGCTCGCTGATCCTCCCGCTGGCGACTGGCTGCACTGGCGCGGGAACCCAGGCTCGTGGGGTTACAGCCCCCTCTCCCAAGTCAACGCCGCCAACGTCCACCGGCTGCAGCTGGCCTGGAGCTGGGGCATGGAAGATGGACGGAGCCAGCAGGCACCCTTGGTGCGCGACGGCGTCCTATTCCTGAGCAATCCGGGGAACGTCGTGCAAGCGTTGGACGCCAAGGACGGCACCCCGCTCTGGGAGTACCGCCGGCGGCTGCCTGAGGGCGGAGGCCAGAGCTCGCTCAGGACTCTGGCCATCTGGCAAGACCTGATCTTCGTCGCCGCGGCGGACGCGTACATGGTGGCCCTCGACGCGCCCACCGGCACGGTGCGCTGGGAGACCCGGATCGCAGACCACGAGAAGGGCTATACGAACTCCACCGGCCCCATCGTCGCGGACGGCAGGGTGATCAACGGAATCAACGGGTGCGGTCGTTTCTACGAAGACAGCTGCTTCATCACCGCCCACGATGCGCGCACGGGGCGCGAGCTGTGGCGCACCTTCACGATTGCCCGGCCTGGGGAGCCGGGCGGCGATACCTGGGGCGACCTCCCGTTCGAGCTCCGCGGCGGCGGGGATGTGTGGATGACGGGCAGCTGGGATCCGAAACTGGGCCTGGTCTACTTCGGCACCGCGCAGGCCAAGCCATGGGTCGCCGCCAGCCGGGGCCTGAGCACGGACGAAGCGACCTTGTACGCGAACTCGACCCTTGCACTCGACCTCGAGACCGGGCGCATCGACTGGCACTTCGCACACGTGCCCGGCGAATCGCTGGACATGGACGAGGCCTTCGAGCGAGTTCTGGTCGACATCGAGGGCCGGCCGACCGTGCTCTCGATCGGCAAGCACGGAATCCTCTGGAAGCTGGACCGGCGCGACGGCGCCTTTCTGGGACACACAGAGACGGTGTTCCAGAACATCCTGGACGTGGACGCCAAGACGGGCGCGGTGCGCTACCGCGCGGACATCGCAAACGCCAAGGTGGAAGAGTGGGTCTCGGTCTGCCCGTCGACCGCCGGCGGACACAACTGGCCGGCCGCCGGCTACCATCCCCAGACGCGTCTGCTGGTCACCCCGCTGAGCCAGAGTTGCATGGAAATCGCCGGGCGAAAGACCGTGCTCGAGGTGGGCTCCGGCGGCAACCAGGGCGATCGGGTCTGGATGGAGATGCCGGGAACAGACGGGCGCTTCGGCAAGCTGGCAGCGTACGACGTCCTGACCCTAGAGGAGGTGTGGAGCGTGGAGCAGCGCGCCCCCTTCCTTACCGGTGCCCTCACCACTGCGGGCGGGCTCGTCTTCGCCGGCGACTTCGACCGCTGGGTTCGCGCCTATGACGTCGAGACGGGAATGGTCCTCTGGAAGACCAGGCTCGGCACCTCGGTCATGGGCTACCCGATCTCCTACGAGGTGGAAGGCGTTCAGTACCTGGCGGTGGCGACGGCCAGAGGTGGCGGGAGCCCATGGCGAATCCCCACCTTCCTCACGCCCGAGCTTGTGAGCCCGCAGGGACACAACGCTCTGTACGTGTTCCGTTTGAGCGAGCCTTGATCGGCGGTTCGGACTGTTGGGACGATCGGTTAACGTGGACGTGGCCGGGGTCCAAGGCAGTCACGATGGCGAATCGTGCGGGTGTTGCTTGCTGCTCTTTGTTACCCGAGGCGCCTCCTCCCGGATGATCGCTGGATTGGCACGGATTCGCACGAGAGCCCCGAGCTCCGGCACCTCGGCATCGAATTCCGCTGGAATCTGTCTAGTCCCGTAGTGTTGTGTTGAGGGAACCACGGGACTGGGTTGGGAAGGCCACCGGAGCATCGCGGCGCTGAGCGTGCAGCGAGATGACTAGCCTCCCGCTCGTATTTCTCTTGCTCGCCCTAACCTCGACGCAGCTGCCTGCGTCAATACTGCTAGATGTCGATGGCAACGAGCACGTTCTGCCCGATCCCGAT
>VXMF01000004.1:53175-153642 GCA_009841225.1 Terriglobia bacterium
TGCGTCAATACTGCTAGATGTCGATGGCAACGAGCACGTTCTGCCCGATCCCGATGCCAAGGCCACGAGGATCCCACTGCATTCTGGCGGCCCGCACTGCTACGATGACCGTGCAGCGAGATGAATAGCCTCCCGGTCGCATTTCTGTTGCTCGCTCTGACCTCGATGCAGCTGCCTGCGTCCATGCTGCTAGATGTCGATGGCAATGAGCACGTTCTGCCCGATCCCGATTCCAAGGCCACGATTGTGTACTTCGTCACCCAGGATTGCCCGATCTCGAACCGCTTCATGCCCGAGATCCGCCGCATCTGCGGCGAGTACTCGAGCCGGGACACCCGCTGCCTGATGGCCTACGTCGATGCGACCGCCACCGCCGACGAGATTCGCGAGCACCGGCAGACCTACGAAAACACAGTGCCCGCCGTGCATGACTTGAACCACGCCCTGGTGGGCCTGGCCGATGCCAGCGTCACTCCCGAAGCGGCTCTCTTCGACCGCGCAGGCAATCTCGCCTACCGCGGCCGCATCAACAATTTCTACGCAGACCTCGGAACGCCTCGACGCCAAGCGACGAAGCACGATCTGAGGGATGCGCTCGAGGACGTGCTGGCTGGCAGGGCCGTCTCCCAGCCACGCACGCAAGCAGTGGGATGTTTCATCTCCAAGTTCGGGACGGCCCAGCGGTAGGAATCTCCATGAAGACCCCACATGCCCCAATCGCCCTAGCCTGCGTATTCGCGCTGCTCAGTCTCGGCACGGCCCTTGCAGCGGATTCGACGCGAAGTGACGCAGTCACCTTCAACGAGCACGTCGCCAAGATCATGCACGAGCACTGCTCCTCGTGCCACCGTCCCGGCCAAGCCGCTCCGTTCACGCTGCTGACCTACGAGGACGCCGCCAAGCGCGCGCAGCTGATCGGCGCCGTCACTAGCACCCGCTACATGCCGCCGTGGCACGCCGAGCCAGGCTACGGCAAGTTCAAGGGCGAGCGTCGGATGACCGACCGAGAGATCGCCACGCTGGCCGCGTGGGTCGAGGCCGGAGCGCCGGAAGGGCCGGGCAAGCCGCCCGCGCCGCCAACCTTCCCCTCCGGCTGGATTCTGGGCGAGCCGGACCTGGTCATCAGCATGGAAGAGCCCTACACGGTCCCGGCCGACGGCGCGGACGTCTACCGCAACTTCCCGGCACGGGTGCCAACCACCGAGGACAAGTGGATCCGCGCCCTCCAGTTCCGGCCGCAGGCCAGAACTGTCGTCCACCACAGCCTCTTCAAGGCCGACACCTCGGGCACGGCGCGCGAATTCGACGCGCGCGACGAGACGCCCGGCTACTCGGGGATGGGCCCGATCCCCGGCAAGCTCAGCCTCGGCGGCTGGGCCGTGGGCGGGCAGGCTCGCGTGTTCCCGGAGGGCGCGCCGCTGCGTCTGCCGGCGGGCAGCGATTTCCTGTTCGAATCGCACTTCCATCCCTCGGGCAAGGAAGAGGTCGAGCGATCCTCGATCGCGCTGTACTTTACCGACGAGCCCCCATCGCGCTCGCGGGTGTCGTTCCAACTCCCGCCGGGCTTCGGCAGGGGAGCGGGCATCGACGTCGCCCCCGGCGATTCGACCTTCACGATCAGCGAGTCCTTCACCCTGCCTGCTGGCATCGAACTCTACGGCGTGACACCGCACGCCCACTACATCGGCAAGGAGTTCAAGTCGTGGGCCGAACTCCCAGATGGCAGCGAAGTGCCGCTGATCTGGGTCAAGGACTGGGACTTCGCCTGGCAGGACATGTACGTGTACGAAGAGCCGGTCATGCTCCCGGCAGGGGCCACGATCCACTCGCGGATCAGATACGACAACTCCGCCGAGAATCCCCGCAACCCGACCAACCCGCCGAAGCGCGTGTTTTGGGGCCCCGCCTCGGAAGACGAGATGGGCTCGATCATCTACACGGCGCTGCCCGCAAGCGAGAGCGACGCCACGGCGATCCGCGAAGCGTATTCCGTCATCAGAAAGCGCCACTCACAACAGGCGAAGGAGTATTTCAAGATGCGGCGGGCGGCAAGGCGCGCCAGCCGCTAGGCCTGCGGACGCTGTCTCACGGATCCGCGCACTCGTGCCGCGGTTCAGAGGCGTGTTCCCTGCCCTCTGCCTAGTGCTGCCGTTCCGCTCCGCTGAGGCCCGCAGCTAGCCGGAGTGCCTCTCGGATAATCTGAGGATTGGACGTGCGCTTGCAGAGCACGAGAATCGGCCGGGCCCTGTGCGCTGTCGCTGTCGGCACCGCGCTCTGCGCGGGACTGGCCTTCGGGCAGGGCTCCGCTTCCAGCAATGTTGCCGCCCAACCCAAGCGGCCACTGCCAGAGGGAGTGGAGGCACCCGTAATCGACTACCGGGATATTGCCGCGGAGGCGGGCCTGCGCGGCGTGGCGGTGTCAGGTTCGCCCACCTTCAAGAACTACATCGTCGAGTCCACCGGCACCGGCACCGCTGTCTTCGACTACGACCGCGACGGGCTGCCCGACATCTTGCTGATCGGAGCTGACCAGTTCGATGCCGAAGGAGCCGAACCTCGTCACTACCTGTACCGCAACCTGGGCGGGCTGCGCTTCGCCGACGTGACCGAGGAGGCGGGCATCCGCCACACCGGCTGGGCCCAAGGCGCGTGCGTCGGCGATGTGGACGACGACGGCTTCGAGGATCTGTACATCCCGCACTGGGGCCAGAATCGCCTCTACGTCAACACCGGCAAGGGCGAGTTCGTCGATCAGACGGCCGAGCGCGGCCTGACCGAAGCCTCCACCCGCTGGGGGACCGGCTGCGCGTTCTTGGATTTCGACCGCGACGGGGACTTGGATCTCTTCTCGGCCAACTACCTGCGCTTCGACCCGGCCAAGACGCCCAAGCCGGGCGAGAACAGCGAGTGCCGCTGGAAGGGTCTTTCGGTGCTCTGCGGCCCCCGCGGACTCCCCGGAGAGTCCATGTCGTTGTACGAGAACGATGGCACGGGCTCATTCCGAGACGTCTCCGCGGCGGCAGGCGTGGACACCGCCAAGCAATACTACGGCTTCACGCCGCTGACAGGAGACTTCGACAACGACGGTTGGGTGGATGTCTACGTGTCGTGCGACTCCACGGCCAGCCTGTTCTTCCACAACCAAGGCGACGGCACCTTCGAGGAGATCGGCGTCATCTCCGGCACCGCCTACAACATGGACGGCCAGGAGCAGGCCGGGATGGGCGTGACCGCGGCGGACTTCGACCTGGACGGGGACCTCGACATCTTCAAGACCAACTTTTCCAACGACACCCATACTCTCTACCTCAACGAGGGCATGCAGATGTTCATCGACGAGACCGTGCCGACGGGCCTGGCGGTCAACACGAAATACCTGGGCTGGGGCACCGCATTTCTCGACATCGACCACGACGGCCTAACGGACATCTTCGTCGCCAACGGGCACGTCTACCCGGGCGTTGACAAGGCGGGCGTGGGCGAGACATTCAAGCAGCAGCGGCTCGTGTACTGGAACTACGGACAGGGACGGTTCCACGATCTGAGCGACTCGGCAGGCCCGGGCGTGAGCGAAATGCACTCCTCGCGCGGGATCGCAGTGGCCGACCTGGATAACGACGGCACGCTCGAGATCGTGACCGTCAACATGCACGAGGATCCGTCACTGCTCAAGCAGTACGCGCCCACGGCCAACGCGATCTTGGTCGACGCGCGGTCTGGCTCGGGCCGGGCCGCGATCGGAGCTCGCATCCGCGTAGCCGCGGGCGGCACGGGCCAGATCAGCGAGGTCAGGAGTGGGGGCTACCACATCTCGCAGAGCGACCTGCGCGTGCATTTCGGCATCGGCGAGGCCGGCTCGGCGGACGTGTCGATCACTTGGCCGGACGGTTCTGAAGAGCACCTTGGATCTGTCCAGGCAAACACCCTAGTCACCGTCACGCAGGGCCAGGGAATCAGTGCTACCGCTGCCTTGGGTCAGTGACCGAGGCTGATGTCCGCGCCGCTGGGGTGGTCTAATGGCCGAGTGCGGTTCTTGCTAGCTGCTGCGCTCCTGCTTGCCGGCTGTACGGCCGCGGTCGACGAGGACCAGCCCCTGAACTTCGTCGTCATCATGGCCGATGACCTCGGCTATGGCGACCTGTCCACATACGGCGGCTGGATCGACACTCCCAACCTCGACCGCATGGCTTCCGAGGGTCTCAAGTTCACAGACTTCCACTCCAACGGAGCCGTCTGCAGTCCGACCCGTGCCGCGCTGTTGACGGGACGCTACCAGCAGCGCGCCGGGGTGCCTATCGTGATCTTCGCGCCCGAGCACCTGCCCACCCACGTCGACGGCCTGCAGGATGTCGAATGGACGTTCGCCGAAGCCCTCCATGAGGCGGGCTACGCCACAGCCATCTTCGGCAAATGGCACCTCGGGTACTACCCGCCATACAATCCGATACGCCACGGTTTCGCGGAGTTCAAGGGCTACGTCAGCGGCAACGTCGATTTCTTCTCTCACGTTGACGGTGCTGGGCGCTTCGACTGGTGGCACGGCGCAGAACAGTCGGATGAGCGAGGCTACGTGACGACGCTCATTAACCAGCACGCCGTGCGCTTCATCGAGGAGCGCGGAGGCGAGCCGTTCTGCCTGTATCTCGCGCACGAGGCGCCGCACTTCCCCTACCAAGGACCCGACGACGACCCAGCCGGATTCCGCAAGGCGGGCGGATTCTCGGGTCGCCAAGAGCTCTCTGACGAGCAGCTCAGGCAGAAGTACTACGAGATGGTCGCCGAAATGGATCGCGGCGTCGGCGCGGTTCTCGACACCCTGAACCGCTTGGGCATCGCCGAGCGCACGCTCGTGCTGTTCTTCTCCGACAACGGCGCGACCCCCGATGGCAGCAACGGCGCCCTGCGCGGTCACAAGGGCTCGGTCTGGGAGGGCGGGCACCGTGTGCCGGCCATCGCATGGCGGCCCGGCGCGATCCAAGCCGGCAGCCAAACCGACCAGCTGGCCGCCACGATGGACATCTGGCCAACCATCGCCGAACTCGCCGGCATCGAAGCGAAGCCAGATCGGCCGCTTGACGGCGTCAGCATGGTCCAAGCCCTGCAAGGATCGAGCGTAGAGCGCGGCCCGGTGTTCTGGAGCTTCATGGATGGCCTGGCCATGCGCGATGGCAACTGGAAGCTGGTGACCGGCGAAGACGGCGACGAACAGCCGAAGCTGTTCGATCTCGCTGCAGACCTGGCGGAACAGACCGATCTCGCCGGAAGGGAGCCAGGGCGAACGGCGACGATGTTGCAACAGGCCCGCGAATGGTTGCAAGCAGTCGAAGCGAGCGCCACGGCCCAGCCATCGACGAGTCGCTAGCGCATGTTTGACATTGCCGTCCTTGAGCGAGCGGAATGCCCGAAGCTCGCTCGGTAGCCAAGATCACGCGATACCGCACGCGGCACGCGCCCTTGAACCGCGATGTACCTCGTGTCTCCCGCGAACAAAGACCCCTTCGACGGGACCCGCGGATTCGGATCGCCGCTACTAGCCAGCTGCCATTCCCACACTCAATCCAGACGGCCCTCGGTAGTCATCACCAAGGTCGGCAGAATAAAGAGAATGAACGCACCGGACAGCACCACGCCGCCCATCATGCTGACTACGAAAGGCACGAGGAATATCAGGTCGTCGCTGCGTTCGTAGAGCAAGGGAGACAGCCCGACTAGCGTCGTAGCGCTCGTCAGGAAGACGGCGCGGAAGCGGTCGCGGGTCGCCGCCGAAGCAGCGGCGATAGCCGGCATCAGCGGATACTGCTGGCGAATCGTGTTGTACCGGTCCAGCAGCACCAAGGCATCGTTGACCACGACCCCGAAGACGGCGATGATGCCGAACAGCGACATCGCCGTCAGGTCCCATCCAAGCAACCAGTGCCCCAGAATCGCGCCAGCGAAAGATATCGGGAAGCCCGCAACGGCAACTAGGGGCTTCCAATAGCTCCGCAGGAAGGCAGCCATCAACGCATACATCGCGACCAGCACGACCGGCACCAGCATGGCCATCGTCTGCACCATCTCCCGCTCGTCCCGTACACCGCCCTCGACCTTGACCTGCAGGCCGGGGAACCTATCCAGCAGTCCGGGAAGGAACTCTGAGTCGACGATCCGTCGTGCCTGAATCGGAGTGATAATCGCAGCGTCCGCTCGCGCGCTCACCAAGCCGGCACGCTCGCCGTCGATACGAGTCAAGGTCGCCAGTTCTCGCTGCTCCGTTAGCGTCGCCACCGTCGACAGTGGCACCTCACCACCGCCCGCACGGCGGACGCGCTGAGTGGCCAGCTCCCGCAGGTTCCGCCGTCGCTCGCGCGGATACCGCACCATGACCTTGACTTCTTCATGGCCGCGCTGGATCCGCTGCGCTTCCACGCCATGAAAACTGGCGCGTAGCTGCATGCCGATCGCGGCTGGGGTCAGTCCCGCCGCCACGCCGGCGGGTGTCAGTTCGATCTGCAGGTGTCGCTTGCCCGCGGCGAGGCTGTCGGAGATCTGAAAGACACCGGGAATGGTCGCCAGAAACGCCGTCATCTCGGAAGCGGCCTCCAACAGGATCTCCGGATCATCGTGCTGCAAGGCGTACGCGACGGTTGGCCTGACCTGTACCCGCGTGGTTTGGTACTCGATCTTCTCCACGTGCGAAACATCGCCGACTTGCTCGCGCCATGCCCGTTCGATTTCGGTGGGAGACGCGACGCGGACCGGCCGGTCGTTGAGGTGGACTCTAACGGTGCCCAGATGGCTGCCGCCGAGATCGTGCCCGGTAGCTCGAGAGGACACGAGGTAGCCGGCGAGGATGCTGACCCCGCTGACCGACTCCCCGGGCAGCTGCTCGTTGATCGCCTGGGCGGCATCGGCCATATCCTCGGCAGTGGCCAGAGTGGTCGCGAACGGCGTGCCGAACGGCAACTGCAGCTCCGATTGAACATAGTCCGGGGCGTTCATCTGCTCGTCCAGCAAGATGACGCGAACGGCCTCGGTCCGCACCAGCGCGAGCGAGAACAGCACCAGCCCGGCGCCGAGGGCCAGGACCAAGCCGATGTGCCGGACGGACCACGACACGGCGGGCATCACGGTTCGCTCCCGGACTTCGTCGATCCAGGCGCCCACGCGGGCCTGCAGCGCGTTCAGCGGCCAATGGCTCCAGCGTCCCTCGTGGGACAGATGGGCCGGCAGGATGAGGAAAGCCTCGATCAGTGAAACCGCCAGCACGAAGAACGCAACGTAAGGGAAGGCGTTCACCAGCTGGTAGCCGGCCGGCGTCACGAAGAGGAATGGCAGGAACGCGAGGATCGTCGTGCAGGCGCCGATGGTGATCGGACTCGCTACGGCCTTGACGCCGGCCACCGCCGCCTCCAGCGCGCCCTTGCCGCTCTCGCGTTCCGCGGCGATGCTCTCCCCGACCACCAGGGCATCGTCCACGACGAGACCGATCATTAGGAAGAAAGCGATCATCGTCCCCAGGTTCAACGTCAGGCTTGCCGGCTCGAAGAACATCAGGGTGGCAATGAAGGAAAACGGGATGCCCAGGGTGATCCACACCGCGGCACGAAGGTCGAACACCAGCACGAGCAGCACGAGGACTAGCACCGCGCCAATCACGCCGTTACGCAGAATCCCCGACAGCCTGGCGAGGGCCGGCTCCGCCGGGTCGTGCCAGACCCCGACCGACACATCTCCGAGCGGCTCGTAGGCCGCGAGCCAGCTTCGGATGTCGTCAGCCATGCGGACTACAGACTGCCGTTCCGTGGCTTCCACGCGAACCAGCACCGCGGGGATGCCGTTGACTCGAGAGACCACATCCTCGTCGACGAAGGCGTCGCGGATTCTCGCCACGTCGCCGAGCCTGACGATGCTTCCGTCAAGGCGGGTCAGGAGCGGGATGCTCTCGAACTCCTCGCCTATGCTGCGCTTGCCGACCGTGTGCAGCACCACTCCGCCGGATTCCGTGCGCAGTTCCCCGAACGTGAGGTTCAGGGAGACCCGCTGGACAGTGTTGGCCACCTCGTTGATGGAAAGGCCGTTGCGGCGCAGCTCCTCCTCGCTGAGTTCGATCGAGATCTCCCGATCACGCGTGCCGAGCAGCCTCACTTGGGAGATTGACGGCAACTCCAGCAACTCTCTGCGTACTTGCTCGGCCGCGCGTCTCAGCTTGTCCTCGCCGGCCAGCGACGAGGACACGGCTAGGGTCATGACCTCGATATCCAGGCGATGAAGCTTTACTTCCGGCCGCTCTGCGTTGATCGGGGGGAAGTTCTCGATGCTGTCCACGGCGTTCTGGACGTCTCGCAGGACCGTCCCGGAATCCGCAAAGGTCGCCACCTCGACATCGATCCGGCCGATGTCCTCGGTCGCCGTGGCCACCACCCGCTCGACGCCCGGTAGACCGATCACGCTCTGCTCGACGCGGCGGTTGATGTCCTGCTCCACCTCTTGGGCAGAGGCGCCCGGCGCACGCACGGTCACCCGAATCGACCGCAGGTCAATGTCGGGATAGTTCTGTACAGCGAGCTGCAGCCCAGTAGCGAGCCCGCCGACGATGCCGACCAGCATCAATAGGTTAGCGGCGACGGGATTTCCCGCAAAGTACGCGATCAGCCCCTTGCTCGCGCCCTGTTCCGATCGCTCGGCGCCTTGGGATTCGGTGGTGTCCATGGAAGCGCCCCCTTACTCCGCCACCGCGACCGGCAGCCCTTCGCGAGCTCCCGGCACAGTGCCGGAAACCACGCCCGCACCCACGTCAAATGACCGGACCACCCAGCCTTCAGGCGTCCTCCCGAGAGTTTCCGGCTCGAACGATCTCAGTGCGCCTCCCTTCACCACCCAGACCCTGCCGCGTTCCTGCAAGACCGATTCCGGAAGCACATAAACGTCCCGGTAGCTGGGTCCGTCGATGGCGACCTCGACGAATGCCCCGGGCACCGGCAGGGAGCTTGCGCGCGCGTTGGCGGAGAACTTCAGGAATACTGTCGCCAGCCGCGTCCCGGGCGCGACCACCGACGAGACCCGCGCAACTCTCGCTCTCCAAGATCCCATCTCTCCGGAAACCCGAGCGATTCGGCCGACCACCGGGGACAAATAGTCCAGATCCCGTGGCTCGATCGGCACGTTCACTTGCAGCGCCGCCGGCCTGTACACAGCACCCAGGGCCGTTCGTCCCGCAAGATCGAGCGGGCCGACCAGTTCACCCACCTCGACGTCCGAGCTCATCACGCGGCCGTCGTAGGGCAAGGAAATGTTCGTGTCCTGAACGCGCAGCTCCGCTAGCTTCAGGACGGCTCGCGCCTTCTCAAGTTCCGCCTCGGCCTCGGCGATCTTGGGCAGGCGGCGTACCCACTCTGACGCCTCGACCCCCGGATTCTCAAGAGCCAATTTCCTCGTGGCCTCCTCGCCGCGAGCCTTTTCAGCCCACACTCGGGCCTCCGCTTCCCGAACGGCCATGGTTGCCACCTCGACCTGCAATTCAAGCTTGGTGGGGTCGATCCGGATGAAGGTCTCGTCCGCAGCGAACGAGCCGCCGCTGCTGAACTTCGGCGAAACCCAGACCACGCGACCGACGACCTCGGACACTACCGACGCCTTCTCTTCAAGCGTCACTGAACCGGTCAGTTCCACTCTCAGCGATTGCTCGGTAGAAGCCGGGCGAATCACCGTGACCGTCGGCCCGGCGCTGTCCGGTGACAGGTCAGCAATCGCGCTCCGATCTATGCGGCTTGGTGCGCGGGCGAGGTAAAGCGCCAAAGCAATCGCGCCAAGAACGAAGGCCGCCTGAGCATAGCCGCGCCATGAACGCTGGCCGAACCCATCGCTGGAGTTAGGAGATTCTTCAAGCATTTGGAATTCCTCGGTTTGAAGTAGAGTACATCAGAACGCGGCCTTGATCGTCCGCGCGTCGGGTTCGTCAGCTGCGCCAATCTGACATGGGGTCGAAGCGCTGGTGAAGCGTCTCCGGCGGACAATGGCAGGGCCGGCTTCCGCGTCGCCCATCCGGAGGCGTGCGCGGTGTCCGCGAACCATCCGGTCCGCCTGGTCCCTGCACCTCTCATTGCAGTCCGTTGACGCTTGGATGCCTCAGTCCATGTCGCTGCCTGCATAGCTCGCGTCTCCTGCTGCCAATCGAAAGCGACAGTCTTCGGCCGGGATTCGAACCCCCAGAGGAACACCTGGAAGATGCCTCCCCCACGGCACACTGAACTATTCGAGCTAGGAGCCTCTACGCTACGTTCTGGGCGTTGCCACAGCATTTGAACCTAGGTTTTCTACTATAGTTAAGTTATCGACTGGATCGACAGAAAGATCTGATCGTATTCCTGACTTCGTAGTTACCGGTAACGTTGAATACGAGACTGGTGCAATAGGATCGATATGGAGTTTTTTGATTGCGGCCCGCTAGCCGGCTGGTCCGAGCCGGAGCGTCTGAGTTGCAAAAAGCATGGTCCGCAAAGCACGAACTGCCTTGGATTTCACCGGTGGAGCCGCTGAGTGCGTACGGGGAACTTGCACATGGAAGTTGCCGCCCAAGCCGGAATGGGCGTCGCGTCGGAGGATGGATCTTCACCCCAAATGCCGGTGGCCATTGTGGGTTACAGCTACCGCATGCCCGGGGGGATCCGTACCGACGACGAGTTCTGGCGTCTACTGAGCGAACGCGAGATTGTCCAAGAACCGATCACCGACCGCTACGGCAGGGGGTACCGGCCCGTCGGTGAGTCTTCCGGCCCGGGCCGGTTCGCCAGCCCGTATGAAGGGCTGATCCGCGACGACGCCGAAAAGCTCTTCGACCGCAGTCTCTTCGGCCTGTCCCAAAACGAGGCGGTGTTGGTGGATCCCCAGATGAGGATGCTGTTGACCTGTGCCTGGGAGACCTTCGAACGCTCCGGTTGGAATCTCCATTCACTGCGCAACAGTCGAACCGGCATATTCATCGGCGCCCAGGTCCCGCCGGTGGCCAGCTGGCGGCCGATGCGAGGGGCTTCGCAGTTCGATGTGACGAGCATCAGCCTGGCCATGCTGGCCAACCGTATCTCCTATCACTTCAATCTGATGGGACCGTCGACAACCTATTGCACGGCCTGTTCGGCAAGTCTGACGGCCATGCACGCGGCGCTGAACGCGTTCCGCTGCGGCGACTGCGAGCAGGCCGTTGTTGGCTCCGTCAACTACCTGGGAACAGCGAGGCTGAGCGCTTCCTTCAACGCCTTGGGGGTGATCAGCCCGGACGGCAAGTGCCATTCCTTCGACGCGGAGGCCAACGGCTACATGCGCTCCGAAGGCACGTTCACATTTGCGATCAAGCCACTGGAATCGGCCGAACGAGACGGTGACCGCATCTTCGCCGTTGTGGAGGCAACCGCCGTCAATGCGGCCGGCGCCGCCGATGACACCGCGAGCCTCTCTCAAGGCCGGTACATCACCGCACCCACGCGTCACGCGCAGGTGGCACTCATGCGCCAGGCCTGCGCCCGGGCGGCCCGCGAACCCCAGGAATTCGACTATATCGAGGCTCATGCGACCGGCACTGTCGTCGGAGACCGGGTCGAGGGCAACGCCATCGGGACGGCGTTCGGCGGCGTCGATCGTGACGTTCCCTTGCGCATTTCGAGCGTCAAGAGCAACGTCGGCCATATGGAAGCCGCCGCGTTCCACTGCGCACTGCTCAAAGTCATTCTGATGATGCAGCACCGCACGTTCGCCCCGACTTCCAAGAATTTCTTGGTCCCCAATCCAGAGATTGATTTCGACCGCGGCCCGATGCAGGTGCAGACCTCCTGCGAGCCGTTTCCCGACCGCCCAGTGGTGGTCGGGATCAATTCGTTCGGCTTTGGCGGCGCCAACGGGCACTGCGTGGTGCGCGAATACCGCCCGTCCCGGCCGCTCGGCCGCTCGGTGCCACTGGCCCCGGAAGCCGGCTTCATGATTCCGCTATCCGCTCGCACCTCAGAGAGCTTGGCCCGAAGTGCCGAGCTGCTGCGGGGCACGCTGAGCGAGCAGGAGGTCGACCTCTATACCCTGGCCGGCAATCTCGGCCGTCGTCGCACACACTTCGCGGCGCGCACTTCCTTTGCCGTGATGAACCGGGAGGGCTTGGCTGCGGCGCTCGATGCATTTGTCCGAGACCCGGCCCCGGTCGCCACGGTGGAGGAAGGCCATCGTCGACTGGCCATGGTGTTCTCCGGCCAAGGCACGCAATGGGTGGGGTGCGGGCGCGAGCTCTACGAGGCCGAACCGACATTCCGGCGCGCGATCGATGGCGTTGAGGAACACTGGCGGAGCCACTCCGACACGTCGTTGCGGGAAGCCTGCTTCTCCGCCCCGCAAGAGCAGCTCAACGAAGTCCGCTTGGCCCAGCCTGTGATCTTCATGATCCAGTGCGCGCTGGTTGAGCTGCTCAAGACTTGGGGCGTCTATCCCGATTGCGTGGTGGGGCACAGCTCCGGCGAGGTTGCCGCCGCATACGCGTCCGGGGCCCTGTCGCTGGCCGAGGCGACCCGTCTGGTATTCCACCGCGCCACCTTGCAGCAGCGCACGGCGGGGTCCGGCCGATTGCTGGCCATCGGCCTTGACCGGACGGGCTTGGAGGAACTGCTCCACTCCCTGGACATATCCTTTCAGTTCGGAGAAGACGGAAACCGCGGGCCGACAGCGGTCGAAATCGCCTGCGAGAACGCACCCGCCAACACTGTCATCTGCGGAAAGGAAGCAGCCTTGCGACCCGTGATAGAGGCACTGGACCGCCACCGCCTGCAGAACGTCTTGCTGCCCGGGAACATCGCCTTCCACTCCACTGCCATGGAACCGATCCGGGACGCTACATTGGCGGCTCTGTCGTTCTTGGACGACTGCGGATCCGCCCCCGACGTACCCTTCGTCTCATCGGTCACAGGCGAAGTCACGACTCGGCTAGACAGCGTCTATTGGTGGTCGAATATCCGCCAGCCCGTTCGGTTCGCGGCGGCGATGGAAACCGTTCAGCGCGAATACCGCCCCGATGCGGTGCTGGAAATCGCCCCGCACTGTTCGCTGCAACCCACCATCGCGCAGTGCCTCGAAGGCAACGTCCGGGCGCCGGTCTGCCTCCAGACGCTGGTGCGGGACAGCGATGCCCGCCTGGACTTTCAGCAGACCCTTGGCTCTCTGTTCCGAGCTGGCGTCGCGCTCGACTTCGACGCCCAGTATCCGCGGCCCGAACCGATCGCCCACCTACTTCCCGGCCATCCGAGGGCAGAGCAAGCGACGATCGAACCCATGGTTGACAACGAGATGTTCGTCCGCCAGGGCGAGTACTCTCACGGCCCGTTGGTGGGCCACAAGGTCCCCTGCGACCACATGCTCTTCGAAGCCCGGCTCTCGGAAAAGGACTTCCCTTGGATGGCGGACCATCGCGTGCACCATGCGGCGATCATGCCGGCGGCCGGTTACATCGAGCTGATCCTGGAGGCCCTCGGGGGTGCTCCGGTGTACTTCGAAGTACTCGAGTTCCTGCAGCCCTGTCCCATCCCGAAACTGGCGGTGCGGCTGCAAACAGCCTTGTATCGGGCCGCCTCGGACCCGGACGAATTCACCTTCACGATTTCCTCCCGGGCCTACGATGTCGACGCAAGCAGCGAGCTGCACTGCCGCGGAAAGGTCCGCCTTGCGGGCGACGACCACGCGGTGGACGTGGCGGAACGACTAGCGGACATCGACAAGACCAACTTCGAATCCTCATCCCTCGCAGATGACCGGAACTTCTACGAGCGCCTGGAAGCGGTTCTGAGCGAAACCTTCCAATACGGTCCGTTCTTCCGAACCATTCGGCGCGTCCAAGTGGACACGATTTCAAGGGCCTACCTTTTCGATGTAGAGATGGACGAAGGATTGTGGACGACGGGTCGTGACGAGGGCTACGTGTCGTGCCCTCCGCTGCTTGACGGGGGGCTCCAAATATTCCTGTATCATCTGCTGACCGCCGCCGATCTGTTCGCCATACCGCAGCGCGCCGAAGGCATGACGTTCCTTCGCCGGCCGACCGGACCGCGGATCACGTGCCATGTCACCAAGCCCCGCGACGATTGGATGAATGCGAACGAACGGGGACAATACTCCGTCCGTCGCGGCGAGAGGTCGGGAGGTAGCATCAGCTTCTACGACACCGAGACCGGAGACCTCGTCGCCCACATCGGCGACTACACCTATTTCACCTCCAATCCGCGCTGGAACGATCTGCCGAACAGCAAGCACCGGATCGTCTGGCAGCCGAAGTTCATTCCAAGCGGCCCGGCTCTGACCGACCGCTTGCCCGACGGCGAGATCGCGCCCGCAGCCCTGATCGCCGCTCTGGAGGAGCTGCGAGAGGGCGAGTCTCACTCCTGTCACGTTGTCGAGCTGGCGGGCGGGCGGGAGCCGGACCGGACCGCCCTGAAGAGCTGCCTTGACGATCTTTCAGGCGCCAACAGCCAAAGCGAATACTGGCTGGTGTCAGACAACGAGGAGGCCGCTCGGGACTGTTACGACGCATTTCATCAACACGATGCCGCTCTACGGTTCACGAGCGTCGATCCATCCGCGCCTTGGGAACCGGAGGGCGGTTTGCTGCGTCGGGCAGCCGCCGAGATCGTCCTGCTGCACAGCGACGCATCTCTCGGGCCGGAGAGATGGGAGCTGGCCCGTCAGTTGGCGGTAGCCGGCGGCCTCGCCCTAGCCGTTCACGACGAAGACTGTTCGATCGAACCAGGCACGGGCTGGAGAACCTTGCGCGCGGGGCGACGCGCGACCTTGCTGCAAGCGCCGGATGAATACGTCGACACGGCCGACGCCGCGGAGCTTCCGGGTCCGAGATGGGTGTTGGGAGAGCGGGGGAGCTGGGCTTCCGAATGGGTGTCCCTGCTCGACCGGCCGGGATCGGTGCACCTGATCCCCAATCGAGACTCGACCGGCGCTGCGCTGCAAGCGCTCCACGAGTGGCCGGACGCGACCGACCTGCGGGCCATCGACTTCTTCTGCGGCATCGATCCCGGAGACCCGGCGGGCAAGGATCTGGCCGCGGGTTTCATCGCTTTCGTCCAAGCGCTGACTTCGCATCGAATCGAGCAGGCCAATCGCCCCTGCCGATTGACCGTGGTGACACAGGGAGCCGCCCACACTGTGGAAGATGCACGCGGCAGCGTGCTTTGGGGTGCGGTCCGCAGCATGGCGCTGGAAATCGGGGATGACGCCAAGATCGATTTCCGACTGGTCGATCTGGGGGATCCGAGCGACCTGGAAACTCTGGCGTGGCTCGCGCGGTGCGATCTGCGCGAACGCGAGTTGGCGGTGCGCAAGAAGCGTCTGTGGGCACCCCGGATGGTCAGTCTCAAAGAGCGATATTTGCCCGTTCCCGCCGCGGGCGAGTGCGCCTACCGGCTCGCTCTGGACAATCCCGGACAAGTCGCCGGTCTACAGATGAAGACCTACGAACCGGCCGCGCCCGGGCCAGAGGATGTGGAGATCGGCGTGACGGCGGCGGCCCTGAACTTCCGCGACGTCATGGTGACGCTTGGTCTCTTGCCGGCGCTAGCCTACGAGCGCTCGGCACTGGGACAGCAAGTCGGCATGGAGGCCAGCGGGATCGTTCGCCGGGTCGGATCCGAAGTGCGGCACTGCCGTGTCGGGGATGCGGTGGCCTTTGTCGCAGGCGGCTGCATTGCCAATCGCGTGACAGTCGACCAGTCCCTCGTCTTCGCCAAACCCGACGGCCTCAGCATGGAAGAGGCCGCCTCCACACTGTCGGTCTACGTCACCGCATACTATTCGCTCATCCATACGGCGCGTCTGATGAAGGGGCAGCGAGTGCTGATCCACTCCGCGATGGGCGGCGTCGGGCAGGCCGCTATCGCCCTGGCCAAGCATGTAGGGGCCGAGGTTTACGCGACGGCCGGCAGCGAGAGCAAGCGCGAGCAACTGCTGGCGCTGGGCGTACGCGCCGCATTCGATTCCCACAGTTTCGATTGGCATGACGGGCTCATGGCGGCTACCGCGGGCGAAGGTGTTGACGTTGTCCTGAATTCTCTTGCAGGACGCCATATCGAACTCTGTCTTCAGGCCCTGCGGCCAGGCGGCTGCCATTGCGAGATCGGCAAAGTCGACATCTATGCGGACAACGATCTCAGCCTGCGAGTTTTTCGGAAGAACCTGCGATTCGCGGCGATCGACATCGACCGTCTGCTGCTCGACGATCCCCTCCTGGCGCGCGAAATTTCCCAAGCTTGCCTCGACCTGATCGCAAAGGGATCCCTGTCGCCGTTACCCGTCACCGCGTTTCCCTATGCGGATTACGCGAAGGCTATTCGGCAGATGGCCGCCGGCCAGCACCAAGGCAAGCTGGTTCTGATCGCTCCCCCGGATTCTGACAATCCCGGATTCCCGATCGCCGACGTGCGGCCGCTGTTCGATCCTGACGCGACTTATCTGGTCACTGGCGCTCTGGGCGGATTCGGCCTGAGATTGGTGCCCTATTTGGTGGCCTCAGGGGCGCGTCATCTCACCCTGATGGACCGCCATCCCGAGCGCAACCGGGATGCGGACTGGATTCGCCGGTCGAGCGCTCTGGCCTACATGGACGAGCAGGTCGAGTTCGACATCGTGGCTGGCGACGTTGCGGTGGAAGACGACGTGCAGCGCTGCGTTGCGCAAATCCAACGGCCGCTCAAGGGTGTTTTCCACCTCGCCGGCGTTCTGGACGATCACTTGCTAGACGATCTGTCGGCGGAATCCGTGGCACGGGTCTTCGCGCCCAAGGCCCTCGGCGCGCTCCACCTCCACCGCGCCACGCGAGACCGCGCGCTCGACTACTTCGTGCTGTTCTCGTCAACCTCCTCTGCCCTGGGCAACCCCGGACAGATCAACTACAGCGCCGCCAACGGCTTCCTCGACGGTCTCGCGGCCAGCCGCCGGAGACAGGGCCTGCCATGTCTGGCCTACAATATGGCCGCCGTGGCCGATGCAGGCATGGCCGCCCGAAGTCTTCCGGTCTTGCGCATGATGAGAGCGGCGGGCCTGCCCCCGGTGAGCAGCGATTTCGCTACCGCTAATCTGGATTACGCCCTGCGTGCGATGTCGGACCAGGATCATCTGGTCTGCGCCCTGTTCGAACGTCCGTTGTGGACGGTGGACTTTGCCGACTACATGCGCATTGGACGCCTGATGCGCAACCGAGACGCGTTCGAGGCCGGACCCGCCGGCGAGTGGACGGTTGAAACCGTAGTGGCGCAGATTGCGGCCAAGGTGGCCGAGCTTTGCGGTCACGAAGAGAGCGGAGCCGAAGAACCATTGTCCAGTTTCGGACTGACGTCGCTCTCAGTCGCCGAGCTTGGAACATTCATCCAGACGGAGTTCAACTATCGAGTGAGCGCGCTCGAACTGATGACCACCGCTTCCGCCCTGTCGCTGGCGCAGGGCATTGTCCATGGCGAGGATGAAGTCGCCGAGGATCCCGACGACGCGAGCGTGGAGCCCGTCGGGGAGGTATCCGCTGCTGCCCCATCATGCGCACGGCGTACGCCGTCGATCTTCGCAAGCCCGCCGGAGAGCCATTTCCCGAACTTCGACGGTGCCGGCACGACGGAGTCGGCGGCCCACCAGCCTTGAATGAGGGAACGGAGGACGGCAATCCATGCCTAAGGCCCTTCTGGTCTATCCCGAACACCCTCCGACCTATTGGGGAGGCAACTACGCCTTGGAGATGGTGGGCATCAAGGCCGCCTTCCCGCCATTGGGCTTGCTCACTATCGCTGCGATGTTCCCGCCCGAGTACGACCTGCGCGTCGTAGACATGAACGTGGCGCCCCTCGAGGACTCCGATCTGGAATGGGCCGACATGGTCTTCACATCCACCATGATCGTGCAGCGGGTATCCCTCAAGACCGTCATCGAGCGTTGCAACCGCGCAGGCGTGCCGGTGATCGCGGGAGGACCTCACCCCACCACGTTCCACGACGAGATCCCGGGGGTCCACCACTTCGTGTTGGACGAGGCTGAGGAAATCTTCCCCGGGTTCCTGCGGGATCTGGAGAGCGGAAGTGCGAAGGCCATCTACAGGGAGCCACGGAAGCCGGACGTCACCCTGACACCCTTGCCGCGCTTCGATCTCGTCGACCTAGACAACTACTATTCGATGGGTCTTCAGTTCTCCCGGGGATGCCCGTTCGATTGCGAGTTCTGCGACATTACCAAGCTCTACGGGCGGGTCCCTCGAACCAAGTCGCCGGCCCAGATGGTGACCGAGTTCGATTTGCTGCGCCAGTTGGGCTGGAAGGGCCCCCTGTTCTTGGTCGACGACAATTTCATCGGCAACAAGCGGGAGGCGATGAAGCTTCTTCCGGTCATCGCCGAGTGGCAAAAGGCTCACGGATACCCGTTTTCCCTCTCGACCGAAGCGAGCGTCAATCTGGCCCTCATGGACGAGTTGATGGACGCGATGGTGGAGGCCGGTTTCGATACCGTGTTCCTCGGTATCGAAACTCCCAATCCCGAGGCGCTGATCAAGACCAAGAAACCGCAGAACACCAGCAGGAAGGAAGAGAACTTCCTGTTCAACGCAGTTCGCAAGATCCAGCAGAAGGGCATGCAGGTCCAGGGCGGGTTCATCCTAGGACTCGATAGCGACGACGAAGGAGTGTTCGACGCACAAATCGAGTTCATCCAACAGGCGGGAATTCCGGTCGCGCCGATCTATCTCTTAACGGCCCTCCGAGGGACAGACATGTACCAGCGCCTGAGTGCCGAGGGCCGCCTTCTGGAGAAGGAAATTGGCACCAATGCGATGACGCTCAACTTCAAGCCGGAATTGGACCCGGAGACATTGATCGATGGATATCAACGGGTAACCGCCACCCTCTACGATCCAACTCTCGAGAACTACTTCCAGCGCTGCCTGGCCCTGTTCGAGCACCTCAAGGCGGTGCCCCATTTGAGGAAGCCGCTGGGCGGGAATGCCGCCGTTGTGGGGGCGATGCGCGTGCGCCGGCAACTGTCGAAGAACCAGATTCCCGCCTTTTCGAGATTCATCGCGCAAGTCTCGCGCAAGCATCCCCGGATGCTTGCCCTCGCGCTAAGGCTGGCCGCCTTGGGCTACCACTTCGAGAGGGTCACCCGTCAGCAGATCATGATCTATGACTTCAAGCTGTTTCTTGAGGCAGAGCTGGACGTGTTCCGGGAAGCGGTTTCGCAGCGTGCCAAACACCCGGATGCGATCCTTGACCGCCGTCGGGCATTGTTCGCGCGGGTCGAGACGCGGTATCGGCTGATCCCGGGCGATCTTCGCTACAGCGAGGATGGAATCGAACCGGCTCTGAAGTCATTTCGGGCCACTGTCGACGCTCAAGCGGAGCGGTGCATTCAGGCGGGAGTTGCATAAGGCACTCTCTCGACCGCCGGTGCACGAGAAAACCTGATCATGTCTCTACAGGCTGCCGTCAACGAAACCATAGCGCCGCTGGCGGGAAGCCTGCCCGCGCACTGCCAGAGCGACGTCCAAACGCTGCGTCGATTCGTTCACGCGACCGTCAGTGCGGACCCGCCGGCCGCCGCGATATCGGCGGACAAGTTTCGAGACGTCTTGCTGACCGGAGCCACCGGGTTCATCGGCCGCTTCTTTCTGAGCGAACTCTTGCGGCAGCGAGCCGACTTAAGGGTCCACTGCGTCGTGCGGGCCGATAGCGTTGCACATGGGCACGAGCGCATCCGCGCTGCGCTGCAACAGGCGGAAGTCTGGGACGATTCCTTCGGGCCTCGCATCGAAGTGGCGATCGGGGACATCGGCCACACCCGGTTCGGCCTGACTACCGGACACTTTGACGGCCTGTGTGGGCAGATTGACGCGGTCTATCATCTGGCGGCCGACATCAATCTCCTGTCTTCGTATCTGGGGATACGCAGGATAAACACGTTCGGCGTCCGCAACGTGCTCGAGTTATGTTTGCGCAAGCGCTTCAAGCACTTGTTTTACGCGTCCACCATGGGCGTGTTCCCGCAATACTTTTGCGGCTTCGCGAACGAATTCGAGGATGCGCGCATCGACCACCAGATGCAGCCGGATCTGGCACGGATGAAGGAGACGTTTCCAATCGGCCTGCTCGGCTATCCATGGAGCAAACTGACATCGGAGCAGGCGCTTCGGTTCGCGCAGCAGACCGGCATGCCGCTAGCGATTCTCCGGTTGCCGCAAACCAACCTGTCCAGCACCGGATACAGCCCGGTCAACGACCTTGCGGTCCGGATGTTTGCGGCAGCGGCCGAATGCGAAGCCCTGCCAGAGGGATTTACGTTTCGATCCAGCAACGAGGCGGTCGATACGCTGAGCCGGATCTGTGCCGCCATATCCCTGAACGCTAACCGCCGTTTCACGATCTACCATTGCTGCAACCCGGAATTGGACGAGTACGATCTTGAGCCAGGCGATTTCGGGTTCTATTGGCCCCAAGTACCCTACGACTCCTTCAAGCGGGCCTGCCAGGCGCGTGGCGAGAGCTCGCCGCTCCACGGCTACTGGACTGTGCTCGACCATTTCGCAAGATATTGGTTCAGCAGGAAGAAGCCGCAGGACCGGTTGCCGATTTGCGATCGTGCCATCCGCGAGGACTGTCCCCTCCCGATTGAATGGACGGGGACGTTGACCAAGCTCAGGCGTTCCCATCTATGGGTTGAGCGCCATCGTCGCGAATGGCCGTATGCCGTTCCACAGAGCCGCCTGGACTTCGACAGCCTAATGGCTCGGGCCAAGCGCTACGCCGCGGAGTTGGGCGTCTCCTTCGATGCGGCTTATCCGGACTGGAAGCGCCAAGCCCTGCGACAGCTGGTCGGGGCATTGAAGGCCCCGGAGGCTCGGCTCGAGGAGGACAAGCTCGGAAACGTCGTCTTCGAACTGAGCCGATTCCTGCGCCACAACGCCCTGTTCGCCAAGGAAGCGCAGCGTCACCCCGAGATCGGAAAAGAGCGGATAGCCAGGCCGGTTTTCATCGTCGGGATCAACCGCAGCGGAACGACCCTGATGCACCGGTTGATGGTGCGCGACAAGCGGTTTTGGGCGCTGCGGATGTACGAGCTCGTCCAGCCGATCCTGTCGACCGGTGACTACGTTGCTGTCGCGGGCACGCCCATGGATCCCCGTCGGGTGCGAACCGAGGAAGCGTACCGCGCCTTCGATATTTTCAAGGCCCTAGAAGGCGTGCACCCCTTCGGCATCGACGAACCGGAAGAGGATTTCCCAATATTCAAGACGGCGTTTTCGTCGTGGACCTTCGCTGCCCAGTTCCATGTGCCCGGCTACAAACGTTGGCTGGCTGCGAACGGTTTGGGGGATGCCTATGCCTTTCACTATCGCGCGGCACAGCACTACACATGGCAACGTCTGCAGGCCGGTCCCGGGCACAGAGGTCAGTGGTTGTTCAAGATGCCCTTCCATCTCATGGAGCTAGAGACCCTGATCGAAACCTATCCCGACGCGCTGTTCATCCAGACCCACCGCACGCCCGCCGAGGTCATGGGGTCCTGGAACAGCTTGGTGGAACGGGCGCGCTCGGTCGCCATGGAACCCCTCTCCGGGGACAAGACCGGAGCAGAGCAGCTTGCTTTCATGAGCGAAATGCTGAACGGAGCGACGCGATTCCGATCAGCGCACCCGGAACTCGAGCACCGCTGGGTCGACGTTGCCTATGTCGATCTGATCCGTGACCCCATGAAGGTCGTGCGTGATATCTATAGCCGATTTGGCTGGCTGCTGGAGCAGACGGCCGTCAACGAAATGGAGGACTGGCTTTCGTGGCAGGAAGATCTGCGACGCCGGGAGAAACGGCACAGCTACATGCTGCAGGACTTCGGCCTCACAGCGGGCCAGGTCAACGCTGCCTTCGCACCCTATCTTGATTTTGCTGCGGCACGGGGGATTCACACAGAACCTCCCGTTCGTCGTTGATGCCCTCCCGTCCGCTGACCAGACAAACAGGGTCGGCACCCCGTTGGAGCAGATTCTCGAGCGTAGCCCGGCCCAGCGTTCCCGCTCACCGCGCAAGAGTTCCAGAATCAATCAATAGCTGCCTCCCCAGCACACCGTAGTATTGGCTGGAGCCGCCCCATCGCAACCGCAACACCATCGCGACTCACGGCCAAGCTACGCCGACGAGCGTAGGCAGGGGACGTTCAGACCGGACTCAATAGTGGATCTTGCGGCGAGTCAAGGAAGCCAGTGATTCAGGACTTCGAAATACTCGCAACGGCGACCTCGGACAAGCGCTCTCAGGGCTCCACCAGCTAGTGCTGGAGTGAACACACGGCAAGGCTCCCTCTAGCGAGCATGGGGGCCGACTGCACTTCACGGACGAGAACTCTCCTAGCGTGTTTGACAATGTCATGAGAATATACTAATATCTTGACATCAAGAGCCAAACTACTGCGCAGACCACACCGAAGTCTCACGATGACGCGAGCTTGGATGAGCTTGTGGCGCTGGGCAGGCCATGCAAGGCGGGGATAGCACCGTGTCGTCGAGTCATCTGAGTCCCGCCCACGTCGGCTCCCGCCTGCGCGCCGCGCGGGAAGCGGCAGAAATGACCCAAGCCAAGGCCGCTGCCCTCGTCGGCCTAGCGAGGACCACGCTAGTCGCAGTAGAAAAAGGCGTACGAAGAGCCCGCACGGGGGAACTCCAGCGCCTTGCGCAAGCCTACAGCACAACCGTGAATACGATCCTGCGTCGTGAAGCAGCATTCGTTGAGTTCGCACCCCGCTTCCGCAAGCTTGCCTCCGGCGCGGAGTCGCACTGCTCGGAAGCGGCTGAGCTATTGGAGCGCTTGGTCCGGGCTGAAGTGGAGCTCGAGAGTCTCCTGGGCGTTCGCCGGAGCTTCAATTACCCACCACAGCGGCCGCTTCTAGGTGGTGATGTTGTCCGCCAGGCCGAGCAAGATGCGACTGAGCTCAGACACTGGCTCGGACTTGGTCTAGCTCCTGTCCGCGACATGCTGAGTTTGCTCGAACTTGACTTGGGGCTGCGAGTGTACATCCGCCCGCTCGCCTTGGAGGTATCCGGGCTCATCGCATTCGAGGACACCTGCGGTGCCTGCATGCTCCTCAATGCGGAGCACTCAGCCGGGCGTCGCAACCAGTCCGCCGCCCACGGACTCGGACATTTCATGTCAAGCCGCGGAACACCTTCGATCATGCGCGCCGAAAGGCCGGGAAAATCACCGGAGGAGCGGTATGCAGATGTCTTCGGAAGGACCTTCCTGACGCCTGTTCGAACAGTCACTCAACGGTTCCGCGAGATTACGGCAGGATCCAGCCGGCTCACGCGGCAGCACGTCTTCGTGCTGGCCCGTTACTTCGGGGTCTCGTCTGGAGCGATGGTCCGGCGGCTTGAGGAGGTCGGTGCGGCTAAGCAGGGCACGTGGGACTGGTTCCAAAGGAACGGCGGTATCACGGATCAAGATGTGTTGGAGGCTCCCGCCGGCTGGGCCGCACAATCTGTGGCCCCAATGCCCGCGCCTAGATCGAGCACACTGCGGATCGATCTGCTTGCGGCCGAAGCCTGGCGGACGGAACTGCTCAGCGAAGGCCAGCTAGCGGCGCTATTGCAGCTCGGTCGCGTCCAGCTTCGGGAACTCCTTGACGCTGCGGAAGAGGAGAGGAGCTCCGCGGATGGTGCCCCGGAACTGCCTAGTTGACTCGAGTGTTCCAATGCTGGCTGACACCAGCGTTGTCATCAATCTTGACGCAACCGGCTACTTCGATCAGATCTTGGACGCGGTGCCCAACCGCTTGCTGATATCTGAGGATGTTCAAAACGAGGTGCTGCGTGGAGAGGACAGCGGAGCCCATGAAGAAAATGCCATTTGGGCAATCATCGAACGCGGTCAAGCGAAGGTTGCAGCGCTCACGCTTGACGGACTGGAGACATTTCGCAGCCTTACCAGCGGCCGAGCAAGTGAGACTCTTGGAGATGGCGAAGCAGCGACCATCGCATGTGCTCTCTCCCTAGGGGCGATTGCTCTTATCGACGAAAGAAAGGCCCTCCGTATCAGCGCGGAACGGTTCCCTTCGCTTGTGACAGCCACCAGTCTTGATGTCCTTGCGCATCCCCAGATCCGATCTAGTCTTGGTCTGAGCAGGCTCTCGAAGGCAGTGTTCAATGCCTTGACGCTGGCTCGCATGCGAGTCCCGCCGCACTACCTTCCATGGGTAGTGGGTCTGATCGGTGCAGATGCTGCGAGCAAGTGCAATTCGTTGCCGCGCTCGGTTCGACAGCCGGGCTGGGGGTCTCCAGGCTAGCTCCTTCGAGCGCAGGGGCTGAGGCGCTCTCCACGGCGAGCCGTTCGAAACGCTCGAGAAGACCAGTCGCAGGGCCGGACCTGAGCCCCTGGCCTGATCTTCCATTGCCGGGGTGAGGCCGCGTGGGAGCCGACCGAGAGTCGGTGTCAAGGCGGGCTGTCCTCCGATGAGGGCGAAGAGGCCAAACTTGAGCCTTTCGTGTGGTGGATAAGCGCCTCATCACCCAACGCGGGGGCACAGGCTCATCCTCCCCGCCAAGGCTTTCCCTGGTGCACTATAGCTTCCGAATCTATCAATATGCCGCAGCCGTGGAAGACGCTACCCAGCTTCGAAATCGAGGTTCTTGGTGATGCGAATACCCTGCCTAGAGAACAGGTCCAAGAAGTCTTGTGTGCGTAGCCTCGCCGCTTCTTCCTGCTCGACCGTCAGGTTGACGTTGAGCAGGTCGACCATCCAAGGGGCCTTCTGGCCGCATCTCACGTACTCGTCAACAACGATGCGCGAGACCGGCAGCGTCGTGCCTTTCGAGTCGTCGTGAACGTCGACGTCCCTTGCCTGGCGCAGCTTCGCGAATTCCTCGGCGAGTAGCCGTGCAAACATCTCTTCGGTAAACGGATCGCCAGCCTGAGCGCCGGTTTCCTCGTCCGCGGCAGTGAGGGTCGCGGTCTTGTGCAGCCATTCCCAAAGGATGCTGAGCCGGATCTCCCCTGTCGCCATGTCCTCCATCAGGTAGAGCACGTCTTCGTTGCCGAAGAAGTCTGCGGGCTTCAGGGCTGCCGCCTGGAACCCCTGTTCGAAGGCGTTGCCATATTGGACGGCGACGCTGATTAGGTCCCGGGCTCCACGGATTGTTCGGGGCGCAGGCTCGAGAAGCACCAAGCCGTCGGCGTCGGCATCGGTGTACGCCAAGGACGGGAACGAGCGTCCGGCTTGGTTCGCCTGGCCGGCCCTCTCCCAGACCGGCCGAATGATATGCACCATCTTCCAGTGGGCGACCCACTTGCCACTGGCTCCCTCTCTTTGCTCGCGCTCGGCACCGAGAGTCGCCTTCTGCATGCTCGCGGACACGCCCTCGGCAGAGCCGACCGGAATGTTGGGTTCCATGCCACCCTGCCAAAGCGCGCACTGGCCCTTCTCATCGGGAGTGTTGGTGGCTCGCCGCACCCGGTCCTCATAGTTCCGCATGTAGCCGTAGGTCATCACCACGGCATCGATGTTTGGGTGGATGAAGTCGGGATGCCAGGCCATCGCGTCAGCGACGCTGTTGATGTAGTCCCAGCGGCCGGTGTTGAATCCTACGAATCGGTTCCCGAGTGCCGCCCGGATCTCCATCAACTGGAACGCGGCCTCGATCTGCTCGACCAAGACATAGGTCTTGATCGCCCCGCCCTGAAGGCCCAATGACGACTCGATGCCGCCGAGAATCTCGTGCCATAGCGCGGCTTCTTCGGCAGTCTGGATCTTCGGAAGGTATAGAACCAAGCTCGAGCCCTCGTTCGCCAAGGTTTGATGATTGCCGGCAGCGTACAGGGCGGCATCGACGATCGACGCGGAAAAGCCGCTGCCGTCGGCGTTGCGGATGTGACGGTCCTCCAAGTGAAGGCCGCGCGCCCGGAAGATCTTCGTGGTGAAGTCAAGCTGTCTTTGCCAATCCTCGATGATCTTGTGGCCGAAGAAATCTTCTGCCCATTTGTTCATCTCTCCTGCGACAGTCTCCGCGGCCTTGAGGAAAATCGGATCCCTAGCGAACGCCAAGCGCAGGTTTCTCTGGTTGTCGAGTGACATGGTCTCGATCTGTCCCAAGGCATCCTCGCCGTCAAACATCCACCCGTCTGCGCCCGAAAGCAGTGCGTAGGCCACGTTACGGATGCTGTTTTCGATCGGGGACCGAGGTTTCGCGCCAGGACCGGTACCCTGTATCCACTGGCACTGCAGGTCCTCCGGGATCGCTGATCCGGTAAACCGCCCCGCCCGCGCGTCGCTAACCTTGATTTGTGTGCGAGGGATCGTCGATTCCGGATCCAAGAACTGAATTCTCTCGGCGTTCTGAGCGCGTCGCCGCCGACGCTCCAACCTGGCCTGCATCAAGTCCTTGCGTTCGCGGTCGAGTGCGGCCAATCCTGCGATCACGTCGAGAGCCTTGGGCGTGACCACGTCAGCGTATCGTTCCAGAACGCCCGCTCCGGTGTCCAACACGTCGATATGTGACATCAGCACAAGACTACTACAAGGCAGAATCCCCAGAAATTCTGGCACACGGCCCTCGGGCCGGGATCGAAGGCTAGTGCTTCGTTACGGAGCGATCTCGGGTGGATGGACTTGAGCCTCTTCACCGTGGCGTAGCGAATCTTGCGCTTCTCGTCGGCTGTGACGCGAACAACACGATTCTTGATCACCTTGTCCTAGGCCTCGCCAAGAACTGGTAAAACATGGCTCGCCCGAAGTGTCAGAAGTGACAAGGTACTGGGCGAGCCGCACTTCGGCTTGATATGGTCTTCCATATGAGGACGACGCTGACCATCAGCGACTCCCTCATGCAGCGACTCCGACAAGAGGCTGCTAGGAGAGGGACCACGATGTCCCAGCTCGTGGAGGCCGGCTGAGTGCCGTGACCACTCAGGAACCCGCCACTCCGCATCACAATGAGGGTGATGGGCGTTCGCTGATTCCAGATGCACGCGACCAGGCTGGGCTTAAGGATGCGCTGGATGCATCCGCTCAACGACACCCGGCGGTCGATGGCGCACCTACCCTTCCGTAGACTCTAATCGTTGAGCCAGAGCAGCAGCATCCCTTCCATGCCCACTTCGGGCTCTTCGGGGGCGGTCGGGCACGCTCTCAGCAGGATCTCGGTGGCAAGCCCGTCGCTGCACGGCAGCTGAAGCAGCGTCTGTCCGGACAGCGAAATCCATTCGGATCCAAATGGCGCCGTCGACTCGTCCGGGCACCAGTTCCCCCGCAGCACCAGCCTCAAGGTGTGCTCCCTTGCGCGCTGGAAGGCAAAATGCCGGGACGCGTAGTTGAGACCGTCTCGGTAGATTCTCGGGTCGAACTGCCATCCGATGTCCGGGACGCTGGCAACGAGCCGGATGGGATTCGGCTCTGCTGCTGCTTCCTGCATCTGCCCTTCCTCTGCTTCCTGCATCTGCCCCCCCTCGACTTGCTGCATCTGCCCTCCCTCTTCTACCTGCGTCTGCCCCCCCTCGACTTGCTGCGTCTGCCCTTCCTCGTCTACCTGCGTCGGCGCCGCCTCGACTTCCTGCTCCTGGATGATCACCGCTGCGGGTTGATTGACAGCCCGCACCAGTTCCTCTTCAGGCGTCTCGACCGCCTCGTAGAATGCGTAGGCCGTGATGTCGTGTTGTGGGAACCGGACCAAGTGCATTCGCGTGGAATCGAGCACCTGGTAGTAGGCCGAAGGATCGGCTGCCACCTGATCCAGCTTCGTGGCATCCGCGTCGGCCGGAATGACCACGTACTCGTAACTGTCGCCATCCGGCTTGATCCCGTGATCCAGATAGGCCGTGGCGAAAGCCCCTTCAGTCGCTTCGTAGGAAAGCGACATGCTCTGCTGGAGGTTTCGAGTCACCATCAGATCGGCCGTGCTGGCCGCCAGGTAGAAGCTGTTTCCAACGCTGTCGGTCAGCTTGACGGAAGTCCCGGCCGAATGCTCCTGCATGGTCTCGAGACCGGTCAATTGCTCCCCGTTGACTTGGGTCGCTGTGGTGGAGTCCTCCAGGTACGTCTGGAAGATGGTGGTATGGGTCTCATCGTCGGCTGTGCCGCCGCGGATGTGGCTCCCTAGGGCCAGGACTTGGTCGCCCACGAAGAAATAGCTCTTCCAGCCCCGCAGGTCTGTCGGCGCCGTAAACGGCACGGCTTCCAAGTCCTGCACGAAGAAGCCGTGATCGCCCAGGCTCACGCCGCCGACGTACGTCCGCGTGTTGTAGTTGCGATGGGTATCTCTCTGCTGGATTTCCTGCTCCCGGCGCGATGCCTTCAAGGCCTGGTCAGAATGCCTCTCGATGGCATAGTGACTCGCCGTCGTTCCCGGGACGTGGTACCAGTCCCAGCCGCTGAAGAGAGCGTAGCCGGAGGCTAGGTCGCTGACCGGAGTGCCCGCGCTGAAGACCATCAAGGACCCGTACGCCCAGTTCTGGCCGAAGCTATTCTCGTGATTGTCGAACTCGTTCTCGTAGTTCCACAAGTACTGGCTGAAGCCCTTCGCGGTGACCAGCCAGTCGCCGCGGCGGAGGAAGCCGGCCGCAGCGTAGGGCTTGATCCAGACTCCGGTGGGAGCCTCGCTCGGCTCGATGCCGGAACCTTGGAGGTCCGCAATCAGGCGGTAAACGCCCATGCCCTGAATGGCGAGGCCCCGAGACCCATCGGAAAACGGCTGCCTGCGCTCCTCGGAGAAGAAGTACTCCGGGTCGAAGAATTCAAGGAACCGGGCCTTCATGTCCATGTCGTCAGCTCCGTCGGGATGGGCGAGGTACGCCATGGCCTTGGCAATAGCGCGGGATCTGCCTTCGGCGTCCCCTCCGACGAAACGCCCTCGAAGCGCGAAAGAGGACGAGTACCTTTGCACCATCACGCGGTAGGCTTCAAGCGCCAGCTTGATCGCGTCAACGTTGTCCGTGCGGTAGAAGGTCGTGCCCTTCAGCAGGTAGAGCAGCTGGGCGGCCACTTCGAAGGCGTGGGGCGCGTAGGCACTGGCATAGACCCCGTGATGGTGAAACCCTGCCCCATCCGGCTTGATGGTGCCGTAGGTTCCAGGCTTGACCGCGATGTTCGTGTCGACGACTTGGTACAGGATCGCGGCCATCATGCTGCGTTCGGAGACGTCGTCGATCAGCAGATAGTACGGCCAGAAGTAGTCGACGAACAGACGCATCCCGTCGGCATTGAGATGGTATTGCTGGACGATTGGCAGGGGATCCGGGTAGCTAACCCCCGCATCTTCCCTCGCGATGTGAGAGAACGCTGCGTACATCACGCCGCAGTTCACGACCAGATTGCGGACGACCGCCCTGTACTTCGCCAGCAAGCCCGCTTCGGCGAGGGCCTCCCGCATCAGAAAGACGCTCTGGATGAATCCGGCGAAGCGTAGCGACACCTGGGAAAAATCGCCGGATGTGCGCTCCAATCCCCGTTCGATGGCCCTCGCGCTGGCGATTCCCGCGTGATCGGGGAGCCATGCGTCTTCAGTGAGGCCGCGGCTGTAGGCGTAGTCAAGTATCGAGACGTACTGCTGCAGCACCCCTGCGTCCTGGTAGTACGGGTTTGCGCGGTCGGCCGTCCCTGGCGTGTGGTAAGCGTATGCCAGCGATAGCGCGGTGTCGTTGAATAGACGATGGAATTCGCTATTGCTCTCCCCGGCCGGCTCGTCTTCGGCCGGCTCGTCTTCGGCCGGCTCGTCTTCGGCCGGCTGCTCCGCCTCGGTGGCGGGCATTCTAGTGAAATAGGCCAGCTGCCCCCGGCTTGCGAAAGCGAACGATTCGACCCGGCGCACCGCGCGCCTGAACCGGCCCAGCATATGCCCCTCGACAGCAGCCTTGGCAGCCGGCAGGTCTTCGTAGTCATCAGACGTAAGAAGTAGGAGGTTCTCGTATTTCTGGATCAAGTCGTCCGTGTTCCCCGTACTAGCCTGGAGCGGCCCGGTCAAGACTACGCACAGACAGGCGAGAGCCGCCCCGAGCGCTGGCCCGAGAGCGGTTCGTCGGGATTCATGCCGGTAGCAGGCACCCACGGCCAAGGCGAGCAGCAAGCTCACCTGCACTTGGTTCAGGCCGCACGCCTCGTGCAAGCCGAACAGGCTGCCGATGCCGATGGCGCCCGACACCAATACAACGGGCACGATCACTAGTACTTATGAAAACACGAACACGGCCGCGTTGATCACGCCAGGGGTCTGGTCGTACCGTGCGGCAATGTTTTCCGGAATCGTCGACAGGTTCATCCGCAAGTGGCGCGGCGGCAAGAAAAGCGCAGTTGCGACCATCGCGATCGCCGCAGGCGTCTCCGAGGCGGTGACAGCAATCGTGTAGTTGAATGCGTCCCCTGCCAGATCGATCAGGCGCGCGGTCGAGGGCTTGATGAGCATCAGCGAACCTGCGATGGCCCAAGCCGTCGTGCTGCGGTCTCCAAGAGGGCACGCGTCCCCGGCGTCGCTGCGCAATCTCCGCATGGCGCTCGCCTAGGGGGAGTTCGTTGTGATCGCGAGGCAGGATGCGCCGACTACCGAATTCCCTATCCAGGGAGCGGCCAGGCATGGACGCCGCCGGGTTCTCGGTCACGACATGGCTGACCGATATTCGCGCGAACGAGCGTCCTCTCCGCGGCCACAGCTGGCCCGAATAGCGGCCCAAACCGTACACTAGACACAAAGGCGCACTGATGAACAGACTCTTGCTCGCGATGGCTCTGGCAGGCCTCGTATCCGCGGCGATGGCAGCTCCCGCGATCAGCCCGGCGGCGCGGGTCGACTTCGAGAGAGACATTCGCCCGATCCTCTCCGATGCCTGCTTCGCCTGCCACGGACCTGACGCCAACACCCGCCAAGCCGACCTGCGCCTCGATACCCGCGAGGGCGCCTTCTCGGATCGCGGCGGCTACCGCCTCATCGTCCCTGGCAACGCCTCCGAGAGCCGCCTCTATCAGCGCATGAGCCACTCCGATGCCGTGGCCCGCATGCCGCCGCCCACAGCCGAGCGGCGACCCGCGCCGGAGCAAATCGAGACTGTCCGGCGCTGGATAGACCAAGGTGCCGAGTGGAGCTCGCACTGGGCATACGAAGCGCCCGAGCGACCGACCGTCCCGGAGATCGAGGCCGGGGACCGTCCCTTCAACGAGATCGATGCTTTAGTGAGCGCGCGACTGCGCCAAGAGGGCCTGGATCTGGCGCCGGAATCCGACAAGCGTACGCTGCTGCGTCGGCTGACACTCGACCTGACCGGACTGCCGCCCGAACCTGCTAACGTCGAGCGCTTCCTGAGCGACACTTCGCCGCACGCATACGAGCGCGAGGTGGACCGCCTGCTCAATACGCCCCACTTCGGCGAGCGCATGGCCCTGCAATGGCTCGACCTGTCGCGCTATGCCGATACCCACGGCTTCCACATCGACGGGCGTCGCGACATGTGGCACTGGCGCGACTGGGTGATCCGGTCGTTCAACGAAAACAAGCCGTTCGACGAGTTCACGATCGAGCAGATCGCGGGCGACCTGCTCCCCGAGCCGACCGTGGAGCAGAAAATCGCCACGGGCTTCAACCGCAACCACATGATCAACCACGAGGGCGGCGCCATCGCGGCCGAGTACCACACCGAGTACGTCGTGGACCGCGTCGAGACGGTGTCAACGGTGTGGATGGCCATGACCATGGGCTGCGCCCGTTGCCACGACCACAAGTACGATCCGATCAAGCAACGCGAATTCTACGAGTTCTACGCTTTCTTCAACTCCGTGGATGAACTCGGCCTCGATGGCGTGAACGGCAACGCCGTGCCGATGCTCAAGCTGCCCGATAGCAAGCAAGAGGACCAGCTGTCGGAAATCGACCAAGCGATCCGCTCGCTGCAAGCGGATCTGCCACATGCCCGGATCAGCCGGCAAATCGCCGACTGGGAAGCGACGGCAATGGCGACCATTCCCCGGGCCGACCAATCCGGACTGGAGGCCCACTACGAAATGGAGGGCGGGTTCTCCGACTCCTCGGGCAACTACCGCCACGGTCGCATCATGCGCGGCGAGCCGCTGTTCCGCAGCGCCAATGCGGGCGAGGGCGCCTCGTTCGACGTGGACACGCATGTCGCCTTTCCCGGAACGGCCGCGCTGGACGTCTCCCGGCCTTTCACGATCGCGTTCTGGATCCGACACGCGGGTCTGGTGGAAAAGTCGCTCCTGCACAAGATGGACGATCCCGAGTCGCGCAAGGGGCTGGAACTGCGGCTGAGCCGCCCGGTCTCGATCCCGGACACCTTGCGCCGCGAATATGAGCTCACCATTCGCCTGTCCGCTTCTGAGGACAACGGCATCGTCCTCAAGCCCGAGAACCCGTTGCGCAACCAGCGCGGCGTCGACCCCAGCTACCACATCGTGATTTCCTACGACGGTTCCGGCACTGCGGCCGGCTTCCGCATCCACCTAAACGGCGAACAGGCTGCCACTGCCGTCCTGCAAGACTCGCTCACAGGCAGTCCCGAAGCGGGCGCTCCGTTCGAGATCGGCGCGGGCCGCTTCGGCGGCCGCTACACCGGCACGCTGGACGACCTGCGCATCTACTCGCGCGTCCTGAATGCGTCCGAAATCGCCACGATCCGCACCCACGAGCCGGTCGCAGCCTTGCTGGCCGGCCCCTACATCGATTGCGCGAGCGTGCTGGCCGACGCGCCGGCCAAGCCTGCCGACGACATCTACGCTCCCAAGCCTGACACCGCAGTATCGCGCTGCCGCAACCGCTCCAGTGTGCTCAAGGACTACTACCTCACGCACGCCGCGCCGCAGACGGACCGCCAGCTCTACGCACGGCTCAAAGAACTGCAGGCCGAGCGCGCCAGGGTTGAGAAGCAGGTGCCGAACGTGATGGTCATGCGCGAGCTGCCCGCTCCCCGCGAGACCTACATGCTCGGAAGGGGCGACTACCGCAACCGCACCGAGTCCGTCTCCCCGCGCACGCCCGACTGGCTCTCGCCGTTCCCCACCGACGCACCCCGCAACCGGCTGGGCCTGGCCCGCTGGATCGCCAGCCCGGACCATCCGCTGACCGCCCGCGTGGCCGTCAACCACTACTGGCAGTCGTACTTCGGCCACGGCTTGGTGCGCACCGCCGAAGACTTCGGCATGCAGGGCGAGCTCCCGACGCATCCGCAGCTGCTGGACTGGCTGGCCGTCGAGTTCACAGACAGCGGCTGGGACATCAAGGCGCTGCAGAAGAAGATCGTGATGTCGGCAACCTACCGCCAGAGCTCGCGGCTGAGCCCGGCCCTCCAGTCCAAGGATCCCGAGAATCGGCTGCTGGCTCGGGGGCCGCGCTACCGCCTCCCCGCCGAATCGGTCCGCGACAACGCCCTGCTCGCGGCCGGACTGCTGGACCGCCGCATCGGGGGCCCGAGCGTCTTCCCCTACCAGCCGGACGGGCTTTGGCGGGAGATGGCCTATGGGGACATGTTCACGGCCCAGGTCTACCGCCAAGGGTCGGGAGCGGACCTGTACCGGCGCAGCATGTACACCTTCTGGAAGAGGACCATCCCGCCGCCCTCGCTGGCCGTTTTTGACGCCCCCGACAGGGAAAAGTGCATCGCCACGCGCTCCCGCACCAACACGCCGCTGCAGGCTCTCGTCCTGCTGAACGACCCCACCTACGTGGAAGCCTCGCGCGCCCTCGCGGAAACGATGCTGCGCGAGGGCGGCAGCACGCCTCAAGACCGCCTCCGCTCCGCTTACTCGCGGACCCTGGGGCGTCCGCCGAGCGAAGTCGAGACCCGGCTGCTAGGCCAGCTGGCCCAAGAGCAGGCGGCCAAGTTCCGCAACGCGCCGCAGCAGGCGCGCGACTTGCTGCAGGTGGGCGAACTGCGGGCTGACCCAAGCTTCGACCCCGCCGAACTCGCAGCTTGGACAGTGGTGGCAAGCAGCATTCTCAATCTCGACGAGACAATCAGCAAGGAGTGATGCGGCGATGAACCCCCAGCTCGAGCGAGACCTGCTCGCGACGCGACGCCAGTTCTTCGGCCGCACCGCGGCCGGCATCGGCCCGATGGCGCTATCGTTCCTGCTGCGGGGCGAGGGCTACGGCGCGACAGCCGGGGGCCTTCCCGACCTGCCCCACTTTGCACCGCGCGCCAAGCGCGTCATCTACATGTTCCAGTCGGGGGCGCCCTCGCAAATCGACCTGTTCGACCACAAGCCCCTGCTGCGGAAGTACCACGGCCAGGACCTGCCCGACTCGGTGCGCAAGGGACAGCGCATCACAGGCATGACCTCGGGCCAAGACCGCCTGCCGGTCGCCGCGTCGCTGTTTAAGTTCCAGCCGCACGGGCAGTCGGGCACGGAGCTGAGCGAGCTGCTGCCGCACACCGCCAAGGTCGTCGACGACATCTCCCTAGTGAAGACGGTGCAGACCGATGCCATCAACCACGATCCGGCCATCACCTTCATCCAGAGCGGCTTCCAGCAGCCGGGACGCCCGTCGATGGGCTCGTGGGTGAGCTACGGGCTCGGCAGCGCGAATCGCGACCTGCCCGGTTTCGTGGTGCTGATCTCGCAGGGCAGCAACCTCAACCAGTCCCAGCCCCTCTTCTCGCGGCTGTGGGGCTCCGGATTCCTGCCGTCGAGGTACCAAGGCGTCAAGTTCCGCTCAAGCGACGATCCCGTGCTCTACCTGTCCAATCCGAAGGGCATTGACGCCTCCACCCGGCGCAGCATGCTGGATGCGGTCTCGGAGATCAATCGGCTGCGCTCGCAGGAGTTCGGGGACCCGGAGATCGAGACCCGGATCGCCCAGTACGAGATGGCCTACCGCATGCAGGCCTCGGTGCCGGAGTTGATGGATCTCTCCGGCGAGCCCGAGCACGTGTTCGAACGCTATGGCCCCGACTCGCGCAAGCCGGGCACGTATGCGGCCAACTGCCTGCTGGCGCGCCGGCTGGCCGAGCGCGACGTGCGTTTCGTGCAGCTGTTCCACCGGGGCTGGGACCAGCACACGGACCTGCCTCGCGACATTCGGCTTCAGACAAGGGATACCGACCAAGCCTCGGCGGCGCTGATCATGGATCTCAAGGAACGCGGGCTGCTGCAGGACACGCTGGTCATCTGGGGCGGCGAGTTCGGGCGCACCGTGTACTGCCAGGGCAAGCTCAGCGAGACCAACTACGGGCGCGACCATCACCCCCGCTGCTTCACCATGTGGATGGCGGGCGGCGGCGTCAAGCCCGGCACGACGCACGGACAGACCGACGACTACTGTTACAACGTCGTCGAAGATCCGGTGCATGTATACGACCTGCAAGCAACGGCCCTGCACTGCCTCGGCGTGGATCACAAGCAGCTGACGTTCAAGTACCAAGGGCGGCACTTCCGCCTGACGGACGTGCACGGCGAGGTCGTGGAACCCCTGCTGGCGTAGCTCCCGGCAAGCGCCGCTCGCGCGTCACACCTCGATTCGGAGACTATAGCAATGCGATCCAGACTCACCCGGCGGGCCTTCATGGCAGCCGCCGGTGCCGGCGCGATCTACGGATGCGGCAACGGCTCGGACCAGCCGGCCGCGACCGCCGGCCAGTTCGAGCCCAATTGGGAATCCATTCGGACTCACCAAGTGCCGCAGTGGTACGACGACGCCAAGCTCGGCATCTTCGTGCACTGGGGGCTGTACTCGGTCCCGGCTTGGGCCACGCCGATCGGCGAACTCGGCGAGATTGATTGGACGCAGTGGTTCGCCAACAACCCCTACTCGGAGTGGTACCTCAACTCGCTGCGGATCGCTGGCTCGCCCACGCAGGAGCACCATCGCAAGACCTACGGCGAAGACTTCGACTACATGGACTTCGCGCCGCAGTTCAACGAGGCGCTCAGGGCTTGGGACCCCGGCGCCATGGCCAACCTCTTCGCGGACGCCGGGGCACAATACGTCGTATTGACAACCAAGCATCACGACGGCTTCACGCTCTGGCCGAGCGAGATCGAGAACCCGAACCTGCCCGAGGGGCGGCGGTCTACCGAGCGCGATGTCGTGGGCGAGCTGACCGCCGCGGTCAAGGCCGCGCAGATGCGCATGGGCTTTTACTACTCCGGCGGTCTGGATTGGAGCTTCAACGCCGAGCCCGTCGACACGCTCGAGAAAGTCTGGGGCACGATCATCCACACGCAGCAGTTCGCTGACTACGCCGACGCCCACTGGCGCGAGCTGATCGCCAAGTACGATCCGACCATCCTGTGGAACGACATCGGCTATCCGGAGCAGGCTGACCTCGCCCGGATCGTGGCGGACTTCTACAACACCCACCCCGACGGTCTGATCAACAACCGCTTCGAGATCGGCAAGGAGGGAGCGCCGCCACGGCACCACGACTTCACCACCCCCGAGTACGCCAAGATGGACGAGATCACGGACTACAAGTGGGAGACCTGCCGCGGGCTCGGATTCTCGTTCGGCTACAACCGCGTCGAGACCGCCGAGCACACCATCGGAGAAGCCGAGCTGATCCACCTGCTGGCAGACATCGTGAGCAAGAACGGCAACTTGCTGCTCAACGCCGGCCCGATGCCGGACGGCACCATCCCCGAGCTGCAAGCCAGCCGCTTGCGGACGCTCGGCAGCTGGCTGCGCAAGAACGGCAATGCCATCTACGGGACTCGACCTTGGAACAGGGCGACCGGCGAGACGGGCGACGGAATCCCCGTGCGCTTCACGTCCAAGGGTGACGCTGTTTACGCCATCGTCCTCGGCCAGCCGACGTCGAACACCATCACGCTCGAGCTGGGCACAGACAGCATGGACGTGAGTGTCACGGTACTCGGAGAAGCCCAAGCGCCGACGGCGGCCATCGCCGATGGCACGCTAACGGTGACGCTGGCAGAGCCACTACCGGAGGGACATGCCCACGCGCTGCGCATCGAACGTGGGTAGGGCAGGCACCGTAGCGCGACGGCAAGCCGGCGAGGTCAGGCTAGCTCGACCGGCGTCTCTCGATCGATCGACTCCAGCACAGCCAGCGCGACCGCCAGCGAACGGGTTCCGTCTCGGCCGTCGACAAGCGGCGGTTCCTGGCGCCTGACCACCCGGCAGAAATGCTCCAGTTGCCGCACGAGCGGATCTGCTCTGGCTACCTTTCGCCGGGACTGCTCCAACGGGTGCTGCCAGCCGGCTCGAGCCGGATCCGCATAGCGCCACAGTTCCATCTTGGGCAAAGCCAGTGAGGCCCGAGTGCCGAGGAAGTAGTAGCTGTTCTCACTCGTGTGGAAGTAGTACGAGTTCTCCCCGCTGGTCAGCTCATACGACCAAGGCGAGGGCGCAGCATCCGAGGCTACTATCGAAGCCAGCGCTCCGGAAGCAAAGGACAACGTGACGCTCAAGGAGTCCTCGACTTCAAGTCCCCGCGACGACGAGCCTGACTGCGCGTAGACTTGGCGGACCTCGCCGCAGATGAAGCGCAGCACGTCCAGGTCGTGAATGAGGTTGATCATGACCGGCCCGCCGCTCGGTCGGCGACACCGCCAATCGACTTGGTACCAGTCAGCCGGCTTTAGCAGGGCCCACAGGATCGAGACCGCGATCAGACGCCCGAGCGTGTCGCCCTGAACGATGCTGCGCGCCTCTTGAATCAACGGGTTGTGGCGCCGGTGCTGGCCAACCAGCACCTGGCAGCCCGCCTCCTCGGCTGACTGAACGATCCCCTGCGCCTCCGCAACGGTGTTTGCGATCGGCTTCTCGATCAGCATATCGATGGCCTTTCGACTGCAGGCCTCGGCAACGGCAGAGTGGGTTCCGTTGGGAGTGGCGATGATCACCCCCTCCGGGTCCCGCTCCGCCAGAAGAGCCTCAAGATCCTGATAGAACGGGACATCGAAGTGCTCGGCCACCGACTTGCGCCGGGAATCCAGGTCGCAGATCGCGACGAGTGAAGAAGCCGGTTGCGCACTGACCAGTCGTGCGTGCTTGCTGCCGACCAATCCGGCACCGACGACGGCCAAGCGAACCGGTTCCATCTCAACGAAAGACCTGCCAAGCGAAAGTTCGTTCAAGCAAGGAACGCAACAGCGGCGTCGAACTGACTACCGAATAATAGACGGCCAAGGGCCCGGCGGAAGAGATTCATGATGGCGGAGCAGGCTGGATAAGTCAAGGGCTTTGAAGCGCGCGCCGACACGCAAGCGGTCGAATGCGCGCCCAGTGCGCGGCGTCGGGAACACCGGCTGCGCGGGACTTGCATCCTTGAACAGATAGGCGAAACGAGCGGTCTATTCGGGCAGCGATCAGGCTATCGTGCCGAAGATCTCGGCCAGCTTGGCCCTGCGGTATGCGAATACTCGCTCCAAGTCGGGCCGCACCAAGAAGCGATCGACCAGAGAACCGCCCGGCACCGAATATTCGACCCTGTCCTCCGCGATCGTGTTGGGGCCGTCGGCGGTGAAGAGATGTTCATGCCTCCAAAGGCGATAGGGGCCGCGCCGTTGCTCGTCCACAAATCGCGATGGCGGTTCCCAACAGGTGATCTCGCTCTGCCAGCGAAGCGGCACGCCGCGCAACTTGAGCCGGTAGTCGATCTTGGCCCCGCGCAGCATCTGGACCGGGGGCGGCGTGAGGACTTCGAACTTCAGCCACGCAGGCGTGAGCAGTTCCAAGTTGCGAGCTTCGGCGAAGAACGGAAACACGTCCTCCAGCTCCACAGGTAGGATCACGCTGCTCTGCAACCGATACGTCCGCATGGGGCCGCGAGAACTTACGAGCAGAGGCCCGGCCTAGGCCGATGCCGCCTCTTGCCATCCTACAACCACCCTTCCGGGGCCTGCGGCGTGCGATCGGCGATTGCATTCGCCACCCCGATCCCGAGGCAGGTAGGTGCGTCAGCCACAACCCGGTCAGAGTACGATGCTGTGAGAAGAAGCAACCCCGCCATGCCCCGAACCCAGCGAATCCTCACCGCGGGCGCTGCCCGCCTGTGCCTTCTCGCCGTCATCCTCGTCGCCGGCCAAATCGCGCCCGCCCCCGGGCGGCCGGTGGAAATCTCCCAGGCCGGTGAACACGCAGACTGGCCGGCGGCAGCGTTCGCACCCAGCGGCGACCTGTGGGTCGCGTGGACTGCCTATGACGGCAAAGGCGCAGACCAAGTCAAGGCTCGGCGACGCACCGGCAGCGAGTGGCGTGACGTCGTGACGGTAAGCCCGAGAGCGGGCGACTTCCTCAAGGCCTCGATCGCGATCCAGCCTGACGGAAGGGTCTGGATCGCTTGGTCAGCGCAAGTCGACGGCAACTTCGACGTGTACGCGCGAAGCTGGCACGACGGCCGGTGGGACCCGATGGCACGGCTGACGTCCGATCCCCAGCCGGACATCCATCACAGCCTGCAGGCGGCCTCGAACGGCAAGCTCCACCTGGTGTGGCAGTCGTTCCGCACAGGAGACGCCAATGTCTACCTCAAGACCCTTGACGGCAGCCGCTGGTCCGCCCCGATAGCCATCACAACGCACGAGGCCAACGATTGGGAGCCCTCAACTGCGCTTGACGAGCAAGACCGCCTCTACGTGGTTTACGACAGCTATCGCCACGGCGACTACGACGTCATGTTGCGCGTGCTCGACGGCTCCGAACTATCGCAGGAGTACCCGATCGCGGATTCCCCCGACTTCGAGGCGCGTGCCAGCGTGGCTATTGACCGTGACGGCCGGGCGTGGATCGCATGGGACGACCAAGGACCGAACTGGGCCATGGACATGCCCGCTTGGAATCGCGCAAGCGAGAGAGGCGACTGGGGAGAGCCAGCTCCGTGGAGCGTGGAAGGCTCGGTCGGTCGCCTGGTGAGCCTGCGCTACACCCAGAAGATCGGCGTGGCCGTGTTCGCGGGTGGGCAGCGCTGGACACCCACTGGCTCGATCGAAGGCGCGATGAGCGACGAGTTCGCGCTCTCGTACGAGATTCCGCAGATCACGATCGACCCGTCAGGCACGCCCCGCCTGTTCCTGCGCCGATGGGTGCCGTACAACAACGGGTCCAGCATGAAGGAACGGCCGGGCGCCTGGAACGTCCACGCCATGACCTACAGCGGCGATACGTGGTCCTCCCCGGTGATGCTGGAAAACAGCTCCGGCAGCAACGACCAGCGCGTGGCCGTGGCGACCAGCGCAGAGGGCAGGACTTGGGTCGCATACCCCTCCGACGACCGCTGGTCGCCTGGCGGACCGGTCACTTCGCACGCGGGCAGAACATTGGGAAAGATCCGCGTGATGCCGATCGACCGGCAGGAGCCCTCGATTCCAGCACTGGATCGGATGGCCGATTCCCCTCGCGGGCGTCCGTACGCGAGCACTGCCTGGACGGATCGACGCCATTCCATCGCAGCAGGGGAGAAGCGCTACTCGCTGTATTGGGGAGACCTGCACCGTCACACGGAGATCAGCGCGGACGGCGGATTCGACGGCACTTTGTGGGACATGTACCGCTACGCTCTGGACGCGACCGAGCTCGACTTCATCGCGTCCACCGATCACTTCTACGGCGCTGGCGGCGAGCTCGGGTTCGACGATGCACGCGGCTACGACTGGTGGCGAACGCAGAAGCTGGCGGATGCCTTCCATGTCCGTGGAAGATTCGCCCCACTATTCGGCTACGAGCGCTCGATTCGATGGCCGTACGGCCACCGCAACATCATCAACCTTCACCGTGGGACCACGGCTATCGGACGCACTGTCCCACGCGATCTTGAAAACCCCGACTCTCCGAGGCAGCCGGACGAGCTGCGCATTTGGGAGAAGTTGCGCGGCCAGGACGCGATCACGATCCCGCACACCATCGCTGCGGGCGGCGGCACCGACTTCTCTTTCAACGACCCGGCGCTGGAACCATTGCTCGAAATCTACCAGGGCTGCCGCATGAGCTACGAAGCCGCCGGATCCCCGCGAGTCAACTCCAACGAGCGCTTCGCGGACGGCTTTGCCCGCAGCGCTCTGGGCAAGGGCTACAAGATCGGCTTTATCGCCTCGTCAGACCATCGCTCCACGCACATCTCCTACGCGGCCGTCTACGCAGAAGAGCGCTCCCGCGAGGGGATCTTCCGCGCTTTGCAGCAACGCCACGCCTATGCGGCAACAGACAATATCGTGCTCGATGTCAGGGTCGGAGAGGCCATCATGGGCGACGCCACCGTGACACGAGACAAGCCCGTCGTGAGGGTGGCCGTGCGCGGAACTGGACCGATCAACAACATCCAAATCATCAAGGACAACGCCTATGTGTACTCGGCCAATCCCGGCCAGCGGATAGCGGCGTTCAGCTTCCGCGATGCGGACGCAGTTCCGGGTGAGAGCTACTACTATGTCAGGGTCCAACAGGAGGACGGCCAAATGGCGTGGGCCTCGCCGATCTGGGTGGAATACCAACCTCATTAACGATCAATGGTCGCGACGGGTCTCGGCGAACACAAACACGAGATCCCGTGGCTGGACACCTGTCACTTGCGGCTTGCCTTCCGCCGCAAGAACACGCCCGAAGAGTCACACCAGCTAAGCTCCTAAGAGTCCGAGCCAGAATTAATCATGAAAAATACTATCTTCTATGAGTATTATCATGGAAGTAATGCCGGACAGCCTGATCCCTCGAACAGCAAGCAAATCGGTCGAGCGGGCACTTGCGCGCTCCCCGGTCGTCGCTATCATTGGGCCGCGCCAGTGCGGCAAGACGACCCTGGCCCGGCAACTAGTATCGACAGATTCGGCCAACTACTTCGACCTCGAAGATCCCGTCAGCTTGGCTAGGCTCGACCAGCCGCTGACTGCACTTCGAGAACTCGCCGGCATCGTCATCATCGACGAAGTGCAGCACCGGCCCGATCTGTTTCCGGTTCTGCGCGTGCTGGTCGATCGCGATCACAACCCGTCGCGGTTTCTCGTGCTCGGCAGCGCAGGGCCCAGTCTGTTGCGCCAGAGCTCCGAGTCTTTGGCGGGACGCATTGAGTACATCGAGCTGACGGGCTTCCAACTCTCCGAGGTCGGTGCCGCGCGGATGCCGCGGCTCTGGACCCGGGGCGGGTTCCCGCGGTCGTTTCTCGCCGATACTGACGCCGACAGCCTAGCTTGGCGAAAGGCATTCATCCGAGCGTTCGTGGAACGCGACATGCCGCAATTCAGCGCTCAACTCGGCACCCCGGCGCTGCACCGGTTCCTAGCCATGCTCGCGCACTACCACGGACAGATCCTCAATGTCGCCGAGCTGGCGACGGCCCTCAACGTGGCCCAAGCGACCGTGCGGCGATACCTAGAACTGCTCGAGCAGCTCTTCCTGATTCGGCAGCTGCCCCCATGGCACGAGAACCTGCGCAAGCGGCAGGTCAAGCGCCCCAAGATCTACATCAGGGACGTTGGACTCTACCACCATCTGATCGGCGTCACAACGATGGACGCCTTGCAAGTCCACCCTCGCATCGGAGCTTCATGGGAAGGCTTCGTCCTAGAAAAGGTAATCGCAGAGGCTTCTCCAGACCATGCCTATTGTTGGAGGACTCACAACGGTGCCGAACTCGATCTGTTCTTGCTGATAAAGGACCAGCGAATCGGCGTTGAGATCAAGCGTGTCGACGCTCCGCGCCGAACCCGCTCGATGACTATCGTCGTGAACGACCTCCGGCTGGACGCGCTCTACGTTGTCTACCCGGGAGAACTGCGATATGACATCGACGACACCATCAGCGCAATGCCAGCGGGAGTCCCCTTCTCAATATCGGGTGCCGGATAGCCCCCCTCCGATCCGGCCGCGGCGCGACCCGACGAATAGCGGAGAGTATGACCAGACCCGGCGTACCGACAGGCATCGGCCGTCGGAGAAGCTTCGCTAGCGCCTCAGCCGCTGCGCCGACAAGACCACCCCGACATGAGTCGCGCGGGTTGCAGACTTCGCCGCGCCGAAGAGCTTCAGCGTATGCCGAACGCTCGGCACCGTCAGCACCCCGAAGACTCCGGCGACGCTCCTTGCATGGCACGGAGCGTGTCCACATCAAGGGCCTGTAGCCACGCACTGACTGCCTGACGGGCTAGACTGGGACGGCCCGCTCTCAGTGAGCCAAGGTTGACCCACCATGAGATTCAACACCCCGATCTGCACACTTGCGTTGGGCTTTGCAGCGGTTTGCGCCGCAGGCCAAGACGTCGCCGTGCTGGTGGCCTATCACTCGCAGACTGGCAACACCGAGACGATGGCCAAGGCGCTGGCCGAGGGCGCCACGAGCAACGGCGCCGTGGCCGTTGTCAAGAAAATCGGCGACGTCACGCAGTCGGATTTGGAGCAGGCCGACGGGGTAGCGCTGGGATCGCCGGTACACATGGGAGATGTCGCGGTCCCGATCCGCGAGGCCTTGGTGGACTGGGCCTACGGCTTCGGGTTCTGGCGGAGCAAGGGGCTCGCCAACAAGGCCTGCGCAGTCTTCGCCACGGGCGGTGCACCATCGAATGGCAAGGAATTCACGATGCTCAGCATGGCCCTCGGGATGCTGCAGTACGGCATGGTGCTCGTAACGCCCCACGGTGGACTGGGCGCTTCGGCCACCACCGGCATCCCCGAGCATGAGAAGGGCGTTGGAGAGCACGAACTTAAGGAAGCCCGTGAACTTGGCGCTCGCCTGGCGGAGGTCGCGCGCCGACTCAAGGATTGACTTGTTCAGCTGCCGGACCGCGGACCGACGCTTTCGTACGCAAGCCTCCCCCTAGCGCGCAACTCGCCCGGCAGTAGTGCCCCGTAGAGTGCATCCAAGACCGGCGTCGCGACATCGAGGTCTCGTCCGTAACGACAGACCGCGCCAAGCTGTTCGTTGAGCTCAGACGTTTCGCCGCGCTCAAGGTCACGCTGCATTGAGGCGGTCGTTTCTGGCCGCAGGCGCTCGTAGCGACCGATCTGAGGTGCGACGAAACCGTCAGGGATCTGGGCACCGTGCGCCCTCCCGACCGCCGCGATCTCCTCCCCCGCGGCTAACAGGAGCCCACGCGTCTCCGGCACGCCCAGCACGACGCCCAGCGGAGCGCGCGCCACGGCACCTACCGAACCCATCGAGCAGACCATCAACAACTTCATCCACATCGCCGTCCAGATGTCGTCGGACGCATCGAAAGACATCCCCGGCACGCCCTCAAGTACATTGACGACCCGGGCTACCCGCTCCGAATGCCCCCCTTCCAACTCTCCGCAGCTAATGGACGGGTGAAGTCCGAAATGCTGGATCTCGCCAGTCGCTACGCGCTCGGCAAAGATTCGGCTCAGGCCGCCCATGACTGATCGCTCCCCCAGCACGCTGCGGAGAATCGCGGGCGCGTCAACTCCGTTTTGCAGCGGTATGGCCACGCTGGAGGGACCCAGCAGCGGGCGCGCGGCCTCGGCGGCTGTGCGCACATGTTCCACCTTGCACGCGAAAAACAGCGCGTCAGGCGAGGGGGCATCGCTTCCGGCCACAATCACATCCGGGTGTGGCAGGTGGACATCCCCTTGGGGACTCCGCACGCGCAGACCCTTGGCACGGACGATTTGGGCACTCTCCTCCCGCAGCAGGAATGAGACGTCCACGCCAGCCGTTGCCATGCGAGCCCCGAAATAGCCCCCAACGGCTCCGGCGCCAACCATTACGATCTTCACGGCTCAATGATCCCAGAATCAGGAGGCCGGTCGCGCCCGCGATGGGCGGGAGCTTTCCGCGTTGCGAAACGGCTCAGCGGCCCAACCTCCGCAGCCCGGTAGCCTGTTTGCGTCACTTGATTGGGCCTGCGGGGACACCAACCGCTAGCTGCTTGGACCGTCGGGCAAGTGGGCCTCCGGCAAGGCATCCGGGTCCAACGAGTCTTGGTGGATCCAAGCGGACTTGCGGTACGCCTCCCGGCGGTGCAGCACCCGTAGAATCCGCACTATGCCAGCTTCCCGGTGGAACCGAACGCGCCATTCGCCAACCCTGAGCCGAAAATAGGGCTGCTCGCCTCCTTGCAGCCGTTTCACATCTCCGGATTCATCTTGAACGAGTCGCGCCACGGCACGTCGGATTCGATCAGAATCTCGCGTTGTTAGCTTCGCAAGGTCGGACTTCGCCTTCGAGCTCCACTCGACCCCCAGAGTGGAATCGAGATCAATCAAGGCCGAGTTCCCGCATCACCTGTTCATGGGGAATGCCTTTTCCGCCGTTCTGCTTGAGCCATTCCTCTGCCTCGGCCACCGCCAGTCTCTCCTCTTCCGTTTCCGGCTCGTCATCCCACGGGGCGTTGCGAAGAACGGCCCCTAGGCGATCGGGATACGTGGCCAGAAACTCTTTCAACCCGACAAGTTCGTCCTCGGTCATGCGGTCGATCTCCTCATGAAGCGCCGCCCGAATCTCAGCCATCTGCGCTTGTGTCATCTGTCTCCCCTCCGACGTGATCGCTGACCTTCGGGCATGACGTTTGATGGACTCTGCACGTCGCTTCATGGTCGTCATCGATTGATCCGCCTAGTCGCATGCTATCAATTGCCATCCCGGTGCGCGCTCTGACCTTGGGCCGTCGCGAGCCAAGTGAGCGAACCGCACCCACCCACGCGCCGAGTGGCCAGTGTTCCACATCGATAACATCCATGGGCAAGGGACGTGGGTTCCCGGTCGCGAGTACCGCAACCAATTGTGACGGGTATACTTAAGGACAGACGCCTCCGTGCTGGGAGGTGGTGTAACGGTAACACGGCAGACTCTGGATCTGTTTATCGGGGTTCGAATCCCTGCCTCCCAGCCAACTCGTCCAAGCCGGGGACATACCGTATCCCCCCTGAAGAGTACGGCGTGGATGGCGAAGGGTCTCAGCGCGGCTCCGTGACGGTCAGCACCGCGTCGATCTCGGGTTTTTCTAGCGTCTGGACGGCGCCGCTCGGCCAGGTGATCTCGACCGCGCTCACGCCGGCACTCGTGCCGAGTCCGAAATGCACGCGGCTGTCCGACGAGCTGGCGTAACCGACCGCCGTGGTCGCTTGGTTGTATTGGATTCGTCCGGACCTTTCGACCAGCCGCACCCGTGCTCCGATGCCATCGCGGTTGCTCGCCGCTCCCACCAACTCTAGAGCCAGCCAGTGCCCTCCCCCGGACTCGTTGAATAGGACTCGTGCATTCGTGCCGATCGCCGAAACAGCGACATCCACGCGCCCGTCATTGTCCAGGTCTCCAAACGCGGCCCCCCTGTGGGCCGCCGATTCCTGCATGGCTGGACCCGCCTGCGGCCCGACATCCCTATAGGTGCCATCACCCAGGTTCTGAAACAGCGCGTTAGGCAGCCGATACGCGACGCTGCGGTACAGTTCTACGTTCTCGCTGACGTGGGCATTGGCGCTGAAGATGTCCTTGTCGCCATCGTTGTCAAAGTCGAACGCGCCGACGCTCCAGCCGGACATCGTGAAGGATTCAAGCCCAATCTTGCTCGGATACGTCGCATCCACAAACCCGCCGCCGCGGTTGAGAAACAGCGGAAACGTCTCGTTGGTCAGGGCCGTGACCGTGACGTCCGGCGAGCCGTCGCCGCTCAAGTCACGGAAGTCCAAGCCCATGCTGGAGACCGGGATGCCATCGCCGGTGAACGCCACTCCCGCTTGGACCCCGACCTCCTCAAAGCGTTCCCCGCCTACATTGCGGAACAGGAAGTTTCGCACCGAATCGTTGGTCACGAAGACATCTTGGAAGCCATCGCCGTCGTAGTCGGCTGCGGCCGCGCTCATTCCCTTGCCGACGTGCGCCGAGATCCCGGCAGCTCCGCTCACGTCCTCGAAGGTGCCGTCCCCGTTGTTCCGATATAGGACATTCGGCAGGCCTTGGTAGTGGGCTGGAGAACAGGAAAGCCGACGTCCCGGGTCACCACACACGCGATTGTTGTCCCAGGTCCAGTCCAGGTAGTTGACCACGAACAAGTCGAGGTGGCCGTCGTTGTCGTAGTCGAGCCAGGCAGCCGCCACGGACCATGGCTTCGCCGGCGGACGACCTGTTCCGACTCCAGCGCTTTCCGTCACGTCCTCAAAGCGGCAGGAGCCGAGATTGCGGTACAAGACGTTTCGGTTCACGCCCGCCACATACAGGTCGGTCTGACCGTCGTTGTCATAGTCTGCGGTCGCAGCACCCATGCTGTACCCACTGCCGGCGACACCGGCGCCCTGCGTGACATCCTCGAACGCGCGGTTTCCCAGATTGCGATAGAGCCGGTTGTGGAACGATGGGTCGGACTTCGCCAAGTCCGGGAAGCGCGCGCCGTTCGTGAAGTAAACGTCCAGAAGGCCATCGGAGTCGCAATCGAGAAGGGCGACTCCCCCCAACGTCGAATCCGGCATCGGCTTGTCGTCGGTTGTGCCGTTGTTGAGCACGAAGTCGATGCCGGAAGCAACCGCTTCGAAACGGATCGGCACCGCTTCCTCAGAAGCGGTCCTGGGCGGCTCGGGCGGTCGGCCGCGCAGCCAGATCCAAGCGCCAACTCCGAGCAGCAACGCGGCCCCGCTCAGAATCGCGAGCCGCCTTCTGGCGGAAGTCCGTGACTGTGCTTCCGGCGCTTTCGGAGCCGCCCGCCGCACATTGCGGGCCTGTGGACTGCGCTTTTTCTTGCTCACGGGTCACGCTCGCGCCAAAGCGCGCAGTGCACTTACGGAAGGGCGTCCAATCAGCCAAGGACGCGCTGAAGAGCAGGCTCGGATCGCCTGCGAGCGTTGCGCTCCAATCGCGATCAGTTTATCAGACCCCGCCTGGACCCAAGAGGGTGGGTGCCCAGACCGCCGGTTTGGTTCGGCTGGCGACGCACCCGAGTTCGGAGCGGACCTCAGTCGCCGTCGGGTGCTTCGGCCGGCTCTTCCCGCACGTGCAGGACTTGATTTGCAGCGACGCCTCGAATCGTCGTAGTCACGCCCGAAGGCCACTCGACCGTGACCCGTTCGACTTCAGGAGCAGAGCCGAGTCCAAAATGGACCGGTCCGGCACTAGACGAGGCATACCCGACACTCGTGGTGACATGGTTGAATTGAGTCCCGTCCGGGGTTTCGACGCGCACTACCGCCCCGATTCCATCGCGATTAGAACTCGTGCCCTCGAGATCCACGGCGAGCCATCCGGCAGTCGTCTCGCTGTCGTTGATCCAGATCTCCGCAGGATCGCCGAGGGCGGTCACGGCGAGGTCCAGCCTGCCGTCGCCATTGAGGTCGCCGACCACCGCGCCGCGATGTCGCCTCGGAGGAGCGGCGTCGAATCCGGCCTCTTCCGTGAGAGCTACGAATCCACCCTCGCCTGCGTTGCGAAAGACGCTGTTGTGCTGCCGGATCTGGACGCCTTGGTGGATTGGGTGGACTTGCACGTCGCCGCGAGAAAAGAAGATGTCCTTGCGGGCGTCGTCGTCGAAGTCGGCGATGATCGCGCTATACCCGGCCATGTCGCGGGTTTGCCCCGCGATGCCGCTCGCCCCCGTAATGTCGACAAAGTACCCTTCGGGCGTGTTCCGCATCAGCGGGAACGTCTCGCCCGGCAAGGCTGCGTAGACTACTTCGGCCAAGCCGTCACCATCGATGTCGCGGGCATCTAGGCCCATACCGGATACATCCCGACCGTGCTCAGGCAGAGCGATGGTGGCCTCGAACGCGGTCTCTTCGAATCGCCCCTCGCCTGTATTGCTGAACAGGAAGTTGGGGAGTTTGTCGTTGGTCACGAAGACGTCGAGGAATCCGTTGCCGTCGAAGTCGGCTACAGCCGCACCCATGCCCTTGCCCACGTGAGCGCGAATCCCAACAGACACCGACACGTCCGCAAAGGTGCCATCCCCGCGGTTGCGATAGAGGCGGTTCGGCATCCCCGTATAGTGCTTGGGGTGACAGTAGTCACGAGGGCCCGACGCGTCGCAGACGGGGTCGACCCCAACACTCCAGCTCAGGTAGTTGACCACGAACAGGTCCAGCAAACCGTCGCTGTCGTAGTCAAACCATGCGCCTGCGACGGCCCACAGCTCGCCGAAGTCAGGATCTGCCGAACTGAGGCCGGCCGTCTCTGTGATGTCAATGAAGCCGCCAGCGCCGTCGTTGCGATACAGCGTGTTGCCGTGCAGGCCGGCGACGAACAGGTCTTGGTCGCCGTCATTGTCGTAATCCGCCACCGCCGCGCCGAAATCGAATCGCTGACCGGCCAGCCCGGCGGCACTGGTGACGTCGGAGAATCCAGCCTTGCCGTCGTTCTCGAACAGACGATTGCTGAATCGGTCGGCAGTCTTGCGATTCCCTGGCAGTTCGGCCCCGTTGGCAAAGTACAGGTCTAGGTCTCCGTCGCCGTCGTAGTCGAACAACGCCGCACCGCCAGCCATGGTCTCAGGCGCGTAGCGGCTCTCCGACTGGCAGTTCTCCAGCCTGAAGGTGCTCGCCTGATGGGAGAAATGGATTTGGGCCCCGATCGGCAGGGCCGCGAACGCCGCCAACAATGGCCAAGCTCTGGTCATGCCTAGTCGGGCGCGTGGTCCAGCGCGATATACAGCGCCTTGGTGGCATCAGGATCGCCCGGCGCCATCCGCAACACCTCGCGCAGGCGCGCCTTGGCCTCGACCCAGCGGTCGAGCCGGCACAGTGCGAGCGCCGCATTGCGATGGAACCCGACCTCGTCCGGCGCGATCGCCGCAGCAGCCTCGTATCGCTGCAACGCCAATTCGAAATCCCCTTCAGCTTCGGCTTGCAGGCCTTGGTTGTTGAGCTGGCCCGCTTCGTTGATTCGCGCTTCTTCCAGTGCCCGGTCGGATCCAGACGCGGCGATGCTACCAAGCACGCGGCGTGCCTCATCGGCCTGACCCGCGGCGCGCAGCGCCCGGCCGAGCGCGTATTGGGCGGCGCGATCTGCCGGATTCAGGCCTGTCGCCCGTCGCAGGACTCCAGCGGCGGCCACCGGATTGCCGTCGCGCAGGAGTTGCTGGCCATGGGCGAATTGCGCCTCAGCGTTTGCGGGCAGCAGCTCTGCTGCCGTCTCAAGAACCGGTCCTGCACTCGTGTTGTCCGGATCCTCCGCCAGGATGCGACCCCACTCCAAGTACGCGGGGCCATGGTCGGGTTGCAGCTCGGTCGCCGCCTTGAAGTCCGCCGCGGCCTGCGAGATGCGGTCAAACTGTTGACGCGCCCTGCCCCGGAAGAAGTGCAAGCGAGCCTTCGTGGGCGCGTCTTGCGCGTGCTCGAGCGCCTTTCCAAAGTGCAAGATGGCCTCGGTTAGGCTGCCGTCGAGTGCGAGTGAGAGCGCCAGTCCTTCGTGGGCTGGCCCCAGCCGATCATCCAGAGCTAGGGCGGCTCGAAACGATTCTTGGGCGCGGCCGTTCTCTCCAAACTGGGCCAGAGCCTGCGCCAGCGCCAAGTGATTGGCCGGATTGGCTGCCTGCAGTCGCGCGGCCGCAGCAAGAGCTCCAAGCGCCGCAGAGCGCCTGCCCAACAGTGACAGCGCCACCCCCAGCAGCCGCTGGGCATCGGCGTTCTGAGGGTCGGCGCTTACAACGGGCGCGAGCGTCTCCACCGCGCCCTGGGGAGAGCCATTGACCAACGCCTCTGTGGCTGCAAGCAGAGGATCTGGAACATCCGCGCCTAGCACCGACCCAAGTGCAGCCAGAGCCGCCAACCCGCTCAGCCAACGCCGGCGAGCGACGCACAGGATTCGGCGATTAAGAACCAATCCACACCCAGTTTACAAAGCTCATCGATTCCGCCGTAGGAGGCTATCCGAGTCTGCGATGCTACTTTCGCCAGATCAAGAATGGGCTGTTGTCGAACAGCAGCCGCTATCCGCCAACTCACAAGCTCGTCTGATCGCTCTAGACCTGTATCTCAGACTCTCGAAGTCCACTCCGTCGAGGAAATCGGCGGTGGTCTCTTCTGCGGCGCATGCCGACAAGGTCGGATTTCCTCGAAATAATGTATTCTGAATACATAATTTTAACCAATGAACCGCGAGATCCCATATATTACCCGCTCCCTCGAACCCGTCCTCCAAAGAGCCGCAACCGAGTTCCCGGCAGTTGTCCTGACCGGACCGCGACAGTCCGGCAAGACGACACTCCTTCAGAGCCTGTTTGGGGAGCGATACCGCTACGTTTCCCTAGAGCCGCCCGATATCCGAATCGCTGCCCGAGAAGACCCGCGAACGTTCTTGGATCTTCATCCTCCCCCGGTAATCTTCGATGAGGTGCAGTATGCTCCCGACCTGTTGCCTTTCATCAAGGAGAAGATCGACGCCAATCGACACGAGACCGGACAGTTCCTGCTGACTGGCTCCCAGAATCTGCTGCATAGCGAAAGAGTGACCGAATCCTTGGTCGGCCGCGCCGCAATGCTCCGCCTGTTTCCGTTGTCCAGGCGGGAAGCCGAAGGAAGACCTGCGCTTCCATTGGCCTGGGAGCACAGCCCCGCCTCCTTGCCTGGATCCTCCTACTCGTTTGGCGAACTGTGGAAGCGGTTCTTGCGAGGCGGCTACCCCGAATTGGTGGCGAACCCCGGTCGGGACGAGCGGATGTGGCACGCCAGCTACGTCCAGACCTATCTCGAACGGGACTTGCGCATGCTCAGGCAGATCGGGGACCTGTCCCAGTTCCAGATCTTCCTACGGGCGCTGGCGGGCAGAAGCGCCCAACTCCTGAATATGGCAGATCTTGCCCGAGACCTCGGCGTCACGCTCCATACAGTCAAGGCATGGCTTTCCGTGCTCGAAGCAACCTACCAGGTGATCGTGCTTCGTCCGTACTTCGCCAATGTTGGCAAGCGGCTCGTCAAGACACCGAAGGTATATTTCACTGACGTGGGCACGCTTTGCTATCTCGTGGGGCTGAAGGACCCTGAACACGCCTCGTCGGGACCCATGGCGGTCGCAATTCTGGAAACCGCCGTGGTATCCGAAGTTGTGAAGACGCTCGCACACCGCGGGCTGGAGCCGCAAGTCTACTTCTGGAGGACCGCCGCGGGAACCGAAGTGGACCTACAGGTCGACGTCGAGGGGAAACAAGTGCCTATCGAGGTCAAGCTCTCGGCCACGCCGCACCCGGGCATGGCCGCGGCCATCAAGCGCTGGAAGCGGGATTTTCACGAAACGGCGATGCCAGGATATGTCGTGCATCCAGGCGATGTCCGGATCCCTCTCGGCGCCGGAACCCTCGCTCTACCATTTGCGGCTTTGTGATTCACCTGCGTCCGCGACTCAACCACCGAACGCGAGGCGGAGCTGCGGCAAGCGAGTGGGCCGCACCTGCACTGGGGACTCCTGCAGGCGGACCCGGCGAGCGGGAAGTTTCTTGGCTGGACGGTGCGTTTCAGAAGCTCTTTCAACATGCCGAGCTCGCTGTGGTCAAGATGTGTGCAACCCTTCAGCCAGCATTCGAAGCCGACCGCTCAGTCGGCCGGCAAGCTATCAAGCTGAATCCCTCTTATCTTGGAAGGGTGCAGGAGACAGGATTCCCAGCTAGGACTTGGGTAAGTCTCTTTCGTCTGCCGCAGGTGGCGCAAGCCACCGCCGAGGCTAGCATCAGCTCCGCCCCCCTGCCAGCGCGGGGAGGCTGCCCAGGAGGCTTGTCCAGGGCCTGGACTGAAGCTGGGCGACGCCGGCCAGCCTTCCCCTCTCGGATCTTCGGCGAGATGTCGATATCAATGTGCATCGCTCTGATGGCACTCGTGGCGTTTGCTCTTCCTGCCCGGTCTCAGATCGTCGATACCGCTCTTTTCCGCGAAGATTACACGCGGTTCACCGTGCTGGACCAAGCCGAGAGCGAGCCCGAGCGCCGGGCGCTCAGGGCGCTGCTCAATGAGTCTGACCTGCGCACGAAGGATGTCCTCGCGGAAGAGTTCCTGAGCGCTTTCCCTGCCTCGCCGTTGCTCGCGGCGGTGTACGACATTGCGGCCAAGGCTGCAATTGACCTTGGCGAACTAGACCGAGGCATCGCGCGAGCCGAGGCATCCCTTCGAATCCTGCCCGAGAACCCGCTGCTGCTGGTCGCCTTGGCCGATGCGCGCGCGGCGAAGCAGCAATTCGACCAGGCCGTGACAAACGCTCGCGAGGCGCTTCGGCAGCTGGACCGTTTCGACAAGCCGTCGCAGCTCAGCGCCTCTGCATGGACGGCGCTGGACCCCCAGCTCAGAGGCTCTTGCCATCTGATCTTAGGCCGGGCCGCCCTGACGCAGTCGTTTCAAGAGACAGGCTCGGCGAAAGCTCGCCAGGTCGCGAACGCCATCGAGCAACTGACCCGTTCGCGTTCCCTCGACCGCGCCAATCCCCAGGCCGCGTACTTGCTAGGGATCGCCCACGGCCTCGCCCGGCAGCGAGCCAAATCGGAAAGCAACTTGGCTGACGCATACCGGCTGGGAGGGCCGTTGCGGGCGCGGGCGCGGCAGGAGCTGGAGAAATCGCATCGGGAGCGACCGGCAGATGCCCGCGGTTCGTTCGAGGATTTCGTGGACGAGATCCCTTCCGCACAGATCCAAGTCGAGCCCGCCAAGCGCGACGAGCTGTCCCGCCAGGCTGCCAGCTATGCCGGATCCGACTCCTGCCGCGACTGCCACTCCGCCATTTTCGATTCTTGGAAGCAAACCGGCATGGCGCGAATGTTCCGCGAGTTCGAGCCGGCCAACGTTCTCGGCAACTTCGAGTCACGATCCGAGTTCAAGACCGAAGACGGTGTCACGGTCGGACGGGTGGGGACGCTCGGCGACCGCCCTTACATGGAGTTCCGCGACGACCGAGGCCAGTGGCAGCGCCACTTGGTGGACTACACTATCGGCTCGAAGTGGCAGCAGGCGTACGCCACGAGGCTGCCTGACGGCCGCATCCAAGTCTTTCCCGTCCAGTACAACCTGCTGCAGGGGCGCTGGCTGAACTTCTGGCGCGTGATCGATCCGCCGGGCACCGAGCGCTCTCGCCTGGGCGAATTTCACCAGATGAGCCGGGCCACAAACTACCAGCTCAACTGCGCCAGCTGCCACACCAGCCAGCTCTCCACGTCCAAGGCCCGGCATCCGACGGACTTCGTCCAGCTCGAGTCAGGCGTCAACTGCGAAATGTGCCACGGCCCGTCAGCGGACCACGTTGCCGCAGCACGGGCCGGTCAGCCCCTAGGCCAGGCGTCGAAGGGCAAGCCCTTTCGCCTTGCCAGCCTTGATGCGGACGAGCATGTAACTCTTTGCGGACGCTGCCACATGCAGTCCAACCTGTTCGACCTCGGGCTCCGGGGAGAGGTCAACTTCACCGGACTCTCCGGTGCCTTCTTCCCGCCGTACAAAGGGCGGCCGATCAACGAGTTCTCGCAGAAGGCATTCCATCGCGACGGACGATTCCGCGAGACTACCTTCATCGGCGAGTCCTTCGTGCGCTCGGCCTGCTTCCGCATCGGCGGCGCTCACTGCGGAAGTTGTCACGATCCGCATCCCGCCAACCCGGGAGCGAATCCAAAATCGCTCAAGTTCTTAGACGAACCTGACCGGATGTGCCTGCAGTGCCATCGCGAGTACGCGGCGAAGGGTGCGGGGCATACCAAGCACGCACCCAAATCGCCCGGCAGCCGCTGCACGTCGTGCCACATGCCGAAAATCATGCACGCGCTCATGTTCGAAGCGTCGACACACCGTATCGACGACATCCCGGATGCCGAAGCGACCATCCGATTCGGGCAGGACAAGAGTCCCAACGCTTGCTTGCTCTGCCACGACGACCGCGACCCGAGCTGGGCGCAGCGCCACTTGGCAAGCTGGCCCGACAGCGACGACTAGGCAACGCTGGACGCCGCCGCCCAGATGGGCGCGGCCCGCCGCGAGGGCGAGCCGCAGTAGTTCGCGCAAGGCGCGGCCGTTTTCCAGCGACACCCGGCACAGCCGGGCGCCGCCGCATTCAGAATATGAACTTCAGGCCGAACTGGAACACCCTCGGCCTGGTCCCGCCCGCCAAGCTGGCGATTCGGCCGAAGTTGGGATTGCCCAGGACTGTGTTCGGGGCACCCAAGTTCTGGATGTTGAACGCGTTGAAGGACTCGATGCGGAGTTCGACGCTGTAGGCCTCGCCAATCTGAACCCGCTTGAACAGCGAGATATCGATGTTCTGTACCGCCGGCGTATAGAGCACGTTCTTGCCGACATCGCCGTAAGAGAACGACGGCGTGTCGAACGCAGCGGTGTTGAACCAGCGCTCCTCGGTCTGCGCGCCCGAGAACGGGTCGCCGACGAGGTTCGGGCGGGCGTAGTTCCACCAAGCCACTTCGTTGCCGATGTTGGCCACGTCGCCGGTAACCGACAGGTTGGCCGGCTGGCCTGAGCGGAACTGCGCGATGGTGTTGAGCTGCCAGCCGCCCAGCACCTGCGACAACGGCCCGCTGCTGAGCAGGCTCTTGCCGGGTCCGAAGGGCAGCTCCCAAACTGCCGCGATCGACACGAAGTGCGGGATGTTGTAGCCTGACGGCCCCTTGTTGGCCATCGGGTCGTAATAGTCCTGCACTGCCGAACTGCCGCCAATGCCGTTCTCGGCACCGAACCAGCCGCTCTGCGTGTCGAGCGACTTCGACCAGGTGTAGCTGATCAGCGCTTGGAAGCCGTTGGTGAAGCGTCGGTTGAGCTTCATCTGCAGCGAGTCGTACCAGCCCTGGCCAATGAAGTTGCCGTAGAACATCGTCGTCTGGTACGGGAACGGGCGACGCTGGCGAACCTCTTCGGGCGATCCAGGTCCGGCCGACAGCGCGGTGTTCGCCGCGCCGTTGTGCTCGAGCCGCTTGGTGCGGCTGCCGACATAGGCGATCGAGAATGTCAGGTTGTTCCTCAGCTGCTCTTGGATTTCCACGTTCCACTGGTGCGAATAGGCGGGCTTGGTGCGCGGATTCGCGTACCAACCCGCGCTGCCGAACGGGGAAGGGTCGGGCAGCGGAGCGCCGCCCAGCTGGTTGGCCCGTCCGACGCTGGTGAGCGGCTCGCCGACCGCGTTGTACGCGGGCTGCGCGAACTGCTTGTCCGGCCACGTCCCGATCGACTGCTGAAACCCTTGCATAACACCGGTAAAGCTGTCGTAGTTCACGCCGTAGCCGGCCCGCAGCACGGTCGTGTCGCGCAAGCGCCAGGCAACGCCGACGCGCGGCTGGAAGCCGTCGTGCGCAGGCTCGTACAGGTTCGGATCATTGGCCAGCTTGATGTGCTGCCCATTCGGCAGGTCGGCAATGTTGCCGCTGCCGGGTATGCACGGCGCGATACCGACCTGGGAGCACGGGCCAGGCAGCACGCCGCCGCCGATCAGCCAGTCCCCGGTGTCCCAATCGAACCCCGCCTGCAGACCACGGTTCATCTTGCCCACCCAGTAGGTGTCATAGCGCAAGCCGATGTTCACCGTCACCCTGCTGCTGGCCTTCCATTCGTCCTGGACGTATAGGCCCAGCGTCGGCCACGTGATGTTGTAGTTCTGGTTGCGGATCGTGTACTGCGCGGGAAAGCCCAGCAGAGCGGAGGCTACCGAGTTGCCAGTCGTGCCGGGGTTGAGGGGATCGGCCGTCTGGGCGTTGTTGAACGGAACGCTGTGCTGCGTTGTGAGCGCATCGCGCTCCTGGCCGACCCACATGCCACCGAACTTGATGTTGTGGTTGCCCTTGATCCAGCTCACGCCCTCGCTGACCATCCACTGCCAGTCGGTCTCCGGTCGCGGCGTGCTGATCCCAGGACTGCCGTAAGGCGCCTGCAGGCCGATTCCGGGCGGGCCGAACTCGTCAAGCCCGGCCCAGCCGTCGGCAGCCAGCGGGTCCATGCCGGCGGCGAGATCGGCCTGTGTGTTGAGCGCCTCACGCACCCACCCGAACTTGGTGTCGAGCACAACGTTGGTGCCCAGCAGATGCACCCAGCCGCCTGCGATGTTGCGCGGGCGGTTGCTGAAGATGCGACCGTTCTTGACCGTAGCTGGAAGTGTCTGGGGGTTGTTCAGCTGGCTGTAGCGGAACCACAGGTTGTCGGCGTTGCCGAAGCGGTGGTCGACCTTGACCTGCATCGTGTTGTTGTCGCTCTGCTGCGGCCGCGAGTTGATCACGTTGAAGGCCGGGCTGGAGACGTTGGGGTCAGGCCGGTCGAAATAGTTCTCGAAGTAGTTCCGCATCATCGGGTCGATGCGACCGCTGGGGACCGTGTTTTGCGGGAAGGGGTCCCGCACGAACGAGCCATCAGCCGCAGGGTTCGCACGCGTAGTGCCCGGGTCGTAGATGACCTGGTCGAGGATCGCGTTCTGGAAATTGCCGGCCAGCTCGTCGTTGGTCGGATGGAAGTATGACTGCTGCTGCGAGCGGCGGTACTTCCAACCCTCCCACGCAAAGTGGAAGAAGGTCTTGTTGCGGACCACGGGGCCGCCGACAGCAGCGCCGTACTGGTTCTGGCGGAACGGTGTCGGACCGTCCCTTCCGGCATCCAGGAAGGGATTGCGCGAGTCGAACGCATCGTTGCGCAGGAACTCCCACACCGCGCCGTGGAAGTCGTTGGTGCCCGACTTGGAGACCAGGTTGATCACGCCCCCGAGGACACCGCCGTATTCGGCCTTGTCGTTGTGGGACTGCACCTTGAACTCCTGCACGGCGTCGACGATCGGCAGCACGGCCCAGCTTTGGCCGAAGAACCAATGGTTGATCACGCCGTCCAGCAGGTTCATGTTGCTGCGGTTCCAAGCGCCGTTGATCGAAGGCAGCGCGAAGGACGACCCGGGCAGGGCCACGGGCGCGTTAAAGCTGGTGCCTCCCGCATTGCCCTGGGCGGTGCTCACGGGGGTGGCACCGGGCGTCAGGGTCAGCAGCTGCGAGTAGTTCCTGCCGTTCAGTGGCAGGTCCTTCACGGCCTCCTCGGTGATCGCGGTGCCGAGTTCCGAAGTCGACTGCTGCAGCAGAGCCGCCTCGGCGATGACCTCGATCGTCTCCGTCACCGCACCGACCTCGAGCGCGAAGTCGTGCGTGCGCGTCTGGTTGACGTTCAGGGTAAACTCGGGCTCGACGGCCCGGCTGAACCCTTCGGCGGTGACGCTCAGGGAATACGATCCCGGCACCACGTTGATGAAGACGTAGTAGCCGTTGGCGTTGGTCTCCGCATCGGTCTGCCCTTGGGTTCCCACATTGGTCAGCGTCACGGTCGCGCCCGGAATCACTGACTCACTGGCATCGGCAACCGTGCCGTTGATCGAACCGTAGGCCGTCTGGCCGTATGCGGTTCCGCCAGCGAGGCACAGCGCGGCTAGAAGCGCCACACAGTGGCGCATGCGAATCGTCATGTTCGCCCTCCTGAGTCTCGGGCCCAATGCCCGAGTTGAACTAACGTCTGGTCGGCGCCCACCACCGCCGACACCATAGATTCATTCCGGCGCACAGAACGGGTGACAAGAAACACCGGAATTTTGTTTACAATAGCACACCGCCCGGCGCTCATGACGGCCGACGGTAGCGCAGTTCCGGCGACAGGCCCCCTAGGCCCGGAGCTAAACTGATTGCTGTGACCGGGGAGCCGCTATGCGAATCCGGCCTCTGACGCCGCTGGTCGCGCTGGCGCTCATGCTAGGCGGCGCAAGTTCGTCTGAAGCGTCTTGCAGCGGGACCGAACAAGGCCTGGCCGCAGCACAGCAGGACCTAGGCCAAGGCCGCGTAGACACCGCCCTAGCGCGGCTCGTGGCGCTGGCAAAGAGTCATCCAGAGTGCGAGGCAATTCCCTTGTTGCAAGCCCAAGTTCACGCCGCGCTTGGCAAGGCTAGCGAAGCGGAGGACTTCTTCTTGGAGGCCATCGAGCTGGCCCCGGGGCAGCCTTCCACGATCTTTCAGCTCGGCGTGTTCTATGACGGGCGGCAGCAGCACGGCAAGGCGGCCGAGCAATTCCGCAAGGTGTTGGCGCTCACTCCCGCCGACCCGCAAGCCTACGACTACCTCGGCCTGAGCCTGGAAGCTCTAGGCGAGTTTGCGCAAGCCGAGTCAGCCTACCGCATGGGCCTGGCGCGCAACTCGGGCCCGAGGTTCGATCCGATGCTGCACTACAACTACGGGCGCTTCCTCGCCAAGCACGGTCGGCTGGCCGACGCCAAGGCGCACCTCGACGAGGCGGTCAAGCTCAGCCCCGGAGTACGCGCGGTCCACTACGAGCGCGCCAAGCTCTCCGAGAAGCTGGGAGACCTAGCGGGGGCGCGCTCACAGGCGGAAAATGCGCTGGCGCTCCCGGACCGAGCTGGCGTGATCCTTGACATGCAGGTGCATTACTTGCTGGCGAGGATCTACCGCACGATCGGGGAGGCCGAACTGGCCGAAAAGTATGCAGCCTTGAGCGCCAAGGGCGAAATCCCGCTAGCAGCCCGCCAACGCTCCGGGCGCTAGCGGTTCGATCGCCACGGCCGGTTGGGCGGCGGATCTCAGCGCGAATAGCCGGACCCCGGGCGCCGGTGCGAGCGCTCGTTGCGAGTTCCGAGCCGGTGATATCATGAATGAGCAGTCCGCTAGGCCGGCGTAGCTCAGTTGGTAGAGCATCTGATTTGTAATCAGACGGTCGGGGGTTCGAATCCTCTCGCCGGCTCCAATCGTGCGGTCGTGGGCGTGGCGGGAGTAACTCAATGGTAGAGTCACAGCCTTCCAAGCTGTTGGTTGCGGGTTCGATTCCCGTCTCCCGCTCCAACGCTCGCGAAGCCGATAGTGCCAGCAGGCCGACGTAGCTCAGCCGGTAGAGCGCGTCCTTGGTAAGGACGAGGTCACGGGTTCAAGTCCCGTCGTCGGCTCCAGTCTCCGACTAGCCTTCACATAGCGCGGCGAGCTCGTCCCGCGCGAATCCGGCCACCACGGTCTCGCCCTGCACGCTGAGCGGTCGCTTGATCAGGTTCGGGTTCTTCGACATCAACTCCAGCGCTTGCTCCCGGTCGGGAGGATTGGCCTTCATGTCAAGCTCCCGATACAGCACGTTGCGGGTGTTGAGGAAGCTAAGGTGATCGCGATCCCCGATCAGGGCATCTAGATCGGCGACGCTGACGCCCTTGCCAAGATTGACCAGGTCCAGCTCCGCGCCACGCTCGGCCAGGAAACTCCTGGCCTTCCGGCAGCTGGTTCAACTTGGCTTGTGATAGAAGCGCACGCGGGCCATGCCGGCAATTGTATCGCGCTACCCTAACCTAACGTGCGCTGGTTCCTGCGCAAGAAGGTGCCGCCGATCGAGCGGATGCTCCTGATCGAGAGCGGCCCGCGCTCCGACGCCCTCGACCTGATCCCCCAGCTGCGCGCATCGGTGTGCGGCGGCGCCCCAGTGGATCTGTTCACCTGCCTGCCCGACGATCCCGACGGGCTGGGAGCGTCCGCCCGGCGCTGGCGCTCGTTCAACGCCGCCACCCACGCCGAACGCTGGCGACTGCTGCTGGAGTTGCGGCGGCAGCGGCACGCGGCGGCGACGGTCCTGTGCAGCAACAGCCCCCTGCTCGCCTCATGGAAGGTCGCCTTGGTACTGCTGCTGCCGGCCAAGATCTTGGTTGTGGACAAGGAACAGGGCCAGTTCTGGCTGGATATCGCCCACTGGCGCCAGGCGGCGCGCTTGGCCGTTTCGCGCAGCGGCGTGCGCAATCCCGAATTCCTGCGTGCGGTCGCGAACGTAGCATTCCTGCCTATCGGGCTGTGCATACTGCTCGCATTCGCGGCCAAGGTGCATCTTGCCAAGCTGATGCGATCCACGCGCGGCGACGAGTCGGAGGAGGGCGCTGCCTAAGCGCGCGACCGGGCTACCATGATCCTATGCGCGTTCTCTCGCCCGCGCTGCTGGCGGCGGGCCTCTTGCTCGCGTTGCCGCTCGAGGCATATGTTGGCCCGGGCGCCGGCTTTGCGTTCGTAGGCTCGCTGTTCAGCCTGATCGCTGCCTTGGTTTCCGGGGCGCTTGCCTTCCTGATCCTGCCCTTCCGCATGGTATGGCGGGCCTTGCGCGGCAGCCAGGGCTATCGCAAGGCCAAGATCCGCAAGCTCATCTTTCTGGGCCTCGACGGGCTCGAGCCCGACCTGGTCGAGCGCCTGCTGGACGAGGGCAAGCTGCCCAATCTGGCCAAGCTGCGCCAGCAGGGCCGCTACAGCCGGCTCCGCACGACCTACCCCGCCCTCTCGCCGGTGGCGTGGTCCACGTTCGCCACCGGAGCGAATCCCGGCAAGCACAACCTGTTCGACTTCCTCAACCGCAACCTGCGCACGTACCTGCCAGAACTGTCCTCCTCGCGGGTCCGCCAACCATCGCGCGTGTGGAAGATCGGCCGCTGGCGAGTTCCGCTCAGCAAGCCTGCGGTGGACATGCGCCGCAAGAGCAGGCCGTTCTGGGCCCTGCTGGGCGAGCACCTCGTGGGCTCTACGGTACTGCGGGTGCCGATCACCTTTCCGCCAGAGCCGTTCCAGGGCCGCCTGCTCTCGGCCATGTGCGCCCCCGACCTGCTCGGCACCCAGGGAAGCTTCCAAGTCTTCACTACCGGGCCGGCAGGCGCCGAGTTCGACGAGGGCGGCGCCTGCTATCCGCTGGGAAAGGAGGCCGGTGCCTACACCGGCGAAGTGCGCGGGCCGGAGAACACCGTGCGCGAAGGGGCCGGCGACCTGCGCATTCCGTTTCGCTTGCTAATCAAGGATCAACATAACGGTGGCCACTTGGAGATTGGCGGCAAGCGCTACGAACTGGCCCCCGGCCGATTCACGCCGTGGGTGCGGCTGACCTTTCGAGCGGGCCTGGGCATCAAGGTCAGCGGCATCGCCCAGTTCCGCCTGGCACAGGTCGAACCCACCGTGCGCCTGTACCTCTCGCCGATAGCGATCGATCCGGAAAAGCCGGCCCTGCCGATCTCCCATCCGTCGTTCTACGCGCCCTACCTGGCCAAGTTGCTCGGCGACTATTCGACGCTCGGGCTTGCCGAGGACACTTGGGCGCTGAACGAGCGCGTGGTGGACGAGGACGCATTCCTCGAGCAGGCCGAACAGATCTGCGGCGAGCGCGAGGCGATGTTCGAATCGGCCCTAGAACGCACCAGCAAGGGCGTGGTGGCCTGCGTGTTTGATACGCCCGACCGCGTCCAGCACATGTTCTATCGCTACCTCGAACCGGAGCATCCGGCCCACGCCGCCAACGGCAACTCGTTCGAGCGCTACAAGGGCACCATCGAAGACCTGTACACGCGCATGGATGGGATCGTGGGCAAGACCATGCGGCACGTCGACGACAAGACGGTCATCTTCGTGCTCTCGGACCACGGCTTCAAGTCATTCCAGCGGGGCGTCAACCTCAATGCGTGGCTCAAGCAAGAGGGCTACCTGACCGAGCGGGAAGGCTGCCGCGACGACGGCTACCTGCGCGGAATCGACTGGGATCGGACCAAGGCGTACAGCTTCGGCCTGGCCGGGATCTATCTCAACATCAAGAGCCGCGAGAGTAGCGGCATCGTGCCGCGGGCCGAAGCGGGAGCGCTGTGCCGAGAGATCGCGGACAAGCTCACGGGCCTGCTTGACGAGGATCGCGACGCCGTCGCCGTGCACCGCGCCTATCCCAAGAACGCCATCTACAGCGGACCGTACGTAGAAGCGGCACCGGACGTGGTCGTGGGCTACAGCCCGGGCTACCGAAGCTCGTGGGGAGTCGCGCTGGGCAAGGTGGCCGGGCCGATCTTCGAAGACAACCTCAAGGCCTGGAGCGGCGATCACTGCGTGGATCCGCCCCTGATCCCCGGGGTGGTGTTCTGCAACCGGGACTTCGAGGCTACCGACCCCGGCATCGAAGACATGGCACCCACCGCGCTGAAGCTGTTCGGCTTCGAGCCGCCGACGCACATGGACGGCAGCGACCTAGCCGTCAAAGCCGGCTAGCAGGTCGACTGCTGGGTAGCTGAGAGCGCAAAGCCCGTCCCGAACTGCGGGCAGGCGACAGCTTACGTGCCTACCCTTGGATGTTGGGCGATTTCATGAAGCGTCTATTGGATGAGGAGAGAAGGGCTGGCAGACGATGGGATCACACGGCGGACAGAACAAGTCGATGTTGCATATGCGACAACTCGATTGAGGCAAATGAGCGATGAGCATCAGAGGTACTTCCGCACGAGCGCCTTGTAACGAGCGTCATCCCGGAGTGCCTCCTTGAAACGACCCCGCCACCGCTCCGAGAACGGAGGTTTTTCCTCCACTGCGATAGCCCGAAGCGATGCCTCGACGAGAGAGGACAATGACACGCCACGCAAGCGGGCATACCGCTTGGCCCGGAGCAGCAGCTCGCTGTCTACCGTGATTGTCAATCTGCGCTTCATGCTCGTTGTCGCCGCCGACTGCCGTTATACGTGTGTATCTCGGCTAGCATCCGCATATTTCCACAACGCCCGTCAGGCCTGACCAGCGCCGGATGACCTTCCGGTGCTTGCACAAGTGTAGACGGCTGGGCCGTCCAAAGCGATGCTCAGGCCACCATGCCAACTCAGCACCTGCCCTCCTAGCTAGCCTGGTGCTCCGGACGCATTGTGGCTGCGAACTGCTTGAATCAAACCTGAATTTCCCGCAGCGGACGGCGACTGGACAGACTGTCGTATGGCGCCGCTGACGCCAGTGCCATCGGGTACAATCTTCTGCGTCATGCTTAACCGAAGAGACTTCGGCGTGGCATCAGCGGCCGCCCTACTAGGTGCCTGCGGCACCACCGGAGAAGCCCCGCCCGATGCCGAGCCATCCGCCGCGCCCAGCGGCCCGCTCTATTTCGACCTCCACATCGACACTCCGGGACGACTCGTGCGAGAGGGCCTCGACCTCGGCGAGAGCCCGGAGTACAGCCAAGTCGACATCCCCAAGATGCGCCAAGGCGGTCTCAACGCCGGCTTCTTCGCAGTGTTCAGCTCGGCCCGCAGCAAGGAACCGATCGAGTCCGTCAAGGATGCCCTCACCATCACCGACGTGATCGTCCAAGAGGTCGCCAGGCACCCGGATGACATGTTTCTGGCCACCACCGCGGACGACGTTGTGCGGGCACAGCGCGAGGACAAGATCGGAGTCATGCTCGGCGTCGAGGGCGGCCACATGATCGATTCGAGCATCGAGGTGCTCCGCCAGCTGTACCGTCTCGGCACCCGCTACCTAGGGCTGACCCACAGCGGCAACACCCCCTGGGTCGGCGCCGCCGAATACGACGACGGCCCAGAAGGGCTGACCGACCACGGGCGGGAAATCGTCCGCGCGATGAACCGCATGGGCATGATGGCGGACTTGTCGCACGCGTCCCAGAAGGCGTTCTTCGACACGGTCGAGACCTCGTCCGCCCCGATTCTCAACACCCACGCCGCATGCTTCGCCATCGCGCAGCACCCCCGCAACCTCACCGATGAGATGCTCAAGGCCCTGGCGGACAACGGCGGCGTGCTAGGGGTGGCGTACTACACCGGCATGCTCGATGACGAGCACCGGGCGCGATTCAAGGAACTCGCCGAGATCAACGGCAGGCGCCGGGAAGTCGGGCAACAGTTTTCGGGCGACCTCAAGCGACTCTCCCAAGAGTTGTGGAAGCTCAATCTCGCCGAGGTGGAGCTGATCGGCGCCCCGCCGCTCAGCCGCTTGGTAGACCACATCGAGCACGCGGCGACCGTGGCGGGCATCGACCACGTGGGCCTGGGATCGGACTACGACAGCGTGGGCTTGAAGCTCCCGGCAGGACTGGAGCACATCGGCAAGACGCCCAATCTGATCGAGGCCATGAAGGAGCGCGGGTTCTCCGAGGAAGACGTGGCCAAGGTCATGGGCGGCAACGCGCTGCGCGCCCTGCGCGCAGCCGAGGCCGCAGCCGCCTGATCAAGACTTGCCGCGCACGACCGGTGCCCGGCACCGCCTCGCGGGGGCTGGCGCCAGCCCGCTAGGCTACTGAGACATCGATTTCAGGTCGATGAACGGAACCGCCCCGCTCGTCACCTGCGGCAGCACACCGTCCCACTTCTCGATCGCGCGGAGTTGCAGGATCGTTTCAGTGATGGTCTCCCGCTGGAGCCGTTGCGATTCCGCCTCGGCCTGTGCGGCGGTCACCTTCTGCTCTGCCTCGATCTTGATGCGTTCCAAGTCCCGCTGCGCCCTCAGCGCGTCTTGTTCGGCCTTCTGCTTGGCTTCGATCGCGTCATTGAAGACCGGCGAGAAACTGAAGTCCACGATATTGAACTCGTCCACGACGATGTGCCGGCTGACCAAGCGCTCGGAGAGCATTTCCTTGATATTGACCGACACCTCGGCGCGCCGGGTGATCAGCTCCTCGGCGGTAAACTGCGCTGTCACCGCCTTGACGGCCTCCTGCACCGACGGGTCAATCAGCCGCTCCTTGTACAAAACGCCGACCTCTTGGTAGATCTGCGCGGCCAGCTCCGGTGCGATGTGGTAGTTCAGGGCGATGCGCGAGTCCACCGTCTGAAGGTCCTTCGACGACGCCGACGAGTCGGTCTCGGCCTTCTGAATCCGGACATCGATCGGGACGATTTGCTGGATAAAGGGGATCTTCAACTGCAGCCCCTCGCCGCGCACGCCTTCCTGGATCCCGCCGAACTTCGAGAAGACGACGCCGCGCTCGCCCGCTCCCACGACCTGGAAGCTGTTGAACAGGAGCACCAGCAAGACGACGATGAGGACAAGCGAACTGAGCCCGCCGCCAAGAATTCTCCGCAATGAGTCGCGGAGTGAGTCGATAGGAATATCATTTTGCATTGTTCACCTCTCGTTGAGTACCGGTTGCATCAAGCCCGCCACGTGCGTGCCTTGCTTGCCTCACAGTCTGTAGCTTCAGCGTACGCCCTTTCGAAGGGGGCGCAATTGAAATGGTAATCCGCCGCGCAACTTAGCGCGGCAGGGCGAAGGCGATGATCGCCGATCCGGCCGCCGTTGCCACGTACTGGCGGCCCTCGAAGCGGTACGTAATGGCCGGCGCTCGCACCGGCCCGCCGGTCTGCAGGCGCCACAGCGGCTTGCCGCTGGCCGCGTCCAGCGCGATAAAGTAGCCCTCCTGGGTCCCGGCGAACAACAGCCCGCCGCCAGTGGAGAGCATCCCGCTGGTCGGCGGGCTCACCAGCGCGAAACGCCAGCGCTGGTCACCCGTGCCGGGATCCACCGCCAGGATCGAGCCCTCGCGGGGCTCGCCGGTCACGTTCTCCATCGCGCTGCCTAGGTAGAACTCTCCCTCGACGAAATCTTGCGTTGCGCCGTGGTAGATCTGGCAGCCATCGCCGGAGTTGAAGTAGTACAGGCCGGTCTGCGGGCTATAGGAGGTGGCGTGCCAGTTGTGTCCGCCGCCCATGCCCGGGCAAGTCAGCGTGCCCTCGTCGGTGGGCGTTCGGCCGGGAATCAAGATCGGCCGGCCGGCGGAGGTCATACCATCGGCCCAATTGACGTCGGTGTAGGCGCGGGCAAAGAGGAACTCGCCGCTGGTGCGGTCCAGGGCGTAGAAGTGGCCGTTGCGGTTGGCATGCACCAGCGCCTTGCGCGGCTGGCCATCGATTTCGACATCGATCAGCACCGGGTCGGCCACCGAGTCCCAGTCATGCACGTCGTGCGGGGTGAACTGGAAGTACCAGCGGAGCTCGCCGGTATCGGCGTCCAGCGCCAGCATAGAATCGCTGTACAGGTTGTCGCCCGGGCGGGGGGCTCCATCGAGGTCGGGGCCCGGATTGCCCGTGCCCCAGTAGATCAGGTTCAATTCCGGATCGTAGCTCCCGGTGATCCAGGTCGAGGCCCCGCCGCGCTTCCAGGAATCCCCGCCCCAAGTCTCGTTGCCGGGCTCACCCGGCCCGGGCACGGTCCAGAAGCGCCAGCGCCGCTCTCCCGTCTCGGCGTCGTAAGCATCGAGGAAGTCCCGCGTGCCGAACTCCGCGCCGGCGATCCCGATCACCACCATGCCGTTGACCACCAGCGGTGCAACCGTGTTGGAATAGCCCTTCCGGTAGTCCGCCGATTCAACCTCCCACACGACATCGCCCGTGGTAGCGTCCAGCGCAACGAGGGTCGCTTGCATGTTGACCTTGAAGAGCCGGTTGCCGAGGATCGCGAAACCGCGGTTGGGCTTGCCGCAGCACAGCGGCAAGTCATCCGGGACAGGCTCGGAGTAGTGCCACAGTTCGCGGCCGGTCTTCAAGTCCAAGGCCCAAGCATGATTCGACGGACCCGTCACGTACATGACTCCGTCTCGGACCAGCGGAGTGGTCTGAAACTTCCCGCTCTCCCCCGTCTGGTAGATCCAAGCCGGCGTGATCTGCCCGACATTCTCGGTGTCGATCTGGTCAAGAGGCGAGTAGCGCCAGGCAGAGTAGTTGCGCCCGTACATCAGCCAAGACTCGTCGTCTTGCTGGGAATTCGCAAGAGCCTCCGAGTCAACCTGGCCAAGCGCCGCCGCGGCGCACGCCAGCAGGATGCATGCAAGCCAAACTGGTCTGTTCATCGGGACTCCTCGCCGCGCAGCGCCTGCATGTACACGAGCAAGTCTCGCTGCTGCTGGTCAGATAGGCTCTCGCCGTAAGAGGGCATCACGGATGTGAATTCGCGCTCGATGGATTCCACGTCTTCGCGCAAGAAGGAGTGCAACTTGCCCGAGGCGTCTCGCAGTTGCGCCGAGAAATCGTCGATGCCCGAGCCGATCCCGGAGATGGTCCGGCCGTCGCGGGTGACCACCTTGACCACGAAGTATCCGGCGGGCAGATCCTTGCCCGGGTCCAGCAGCGCCTCCCGCAAGTGCTGCACGCTGCGAGAGCGCCCGATGCGGGTCAGGTCCGGCCCGTACGAGCCGCCGCGGCGGCCCACCTTGTGACAGCCGCCACAGCCGCCCGTGCCCCAAAAGATGGCTTCGCCGCGCTCCGCGTCCCCGTCCACTCGCTCGTCCCCGACAGCCTCGAACGTGCGCAAGAAGGCCACGATCCGCCAGATGTTCTCCTCGGTATTGCGAGTGCCGTAGGCAGGCATCTCCGTTCCCGGCACGCCGAGCGCGATCACGCGGTAGATGTCCACATCCCTGTTGCCCGCTGCGAACTCTCCCCGATTCAGCGGCGGCCCCTTGCCGCCTTCGGCGTGAATGCCGTGGCATGCGGAGCAGCGCAGGCGGAAGGAGGCCTTGCCGACTCCGATCGATGTCTCGTCGCCATGGAACGGGCTGCGCTCCAGTTCTTGACCCGCGGCCACCACGGCCAGCGACAAGAATAGCGTCAGTACCCGCCAGCGCACGCTAGGCAGGGTAAGGCTTTCGATACCGTCAGGTCAACCCGGCCGTCCGGGCTTGCCGGGAATCCGACCAGCCTACATATAATGTTTGGCACTCATGAAACGCCTCGCACCGATTCTTGGATTGCTGCTCGCCTGTTCGGCGGCGCTGGCCCAGGAGCACCCGCTGCGGGCGCTCAACATCGAGTTCGGCATCAAGGACCACGAGCCCATCCCGTGGGACGGCTCGCTCAGCATTGACAAGGGCGAGATCGTCGACTTGCGCGGCTACCGCTTCAAGGAAGGCGAGTCTATCGGCGAGAACAACTCGTGGGTGGCGAGGACCGACCCCTGGGTGCAGCCTACCGGTGGCATGCACCCGCACGAACTCCCTTTCCCGCATGTCACGCGCGTGCAGGACGTCGGAGTCACGCTGTACTACAGGGCACCCGATGACGCGACAGTGTCAGTCAAGACTGTCAACGGAGATTTTTTCTTCAAGCCAGCCGACCTGCCGCCGTCGGACGCGATGCACATCCTCTCCACCAAGGTCGAACTGCGCCGCGTGCCGCCTGTCGAAGCGTTAACCACCGATGAGTTCGAGGACGACTATCCCACCATGGCGATGGCTGATGACGGGAAGCTCTCGATGGCCTGGATCGGCTACAAGGACGAGAACGACCAAGTCTTTGCGCGCGACCGCGCGAACGGCGAATGGGGCGAGATCGCAAGCATAGGCGGAGCATCGGGCGACCTGCAGGGACTGGCCGCGGCCTACGACCGCGACGGGACATTGCACTTGGTTTGGTCCAAGCGCAACGGCGGGACTTGGATCCTGCTGCACGCCATGCGTAGCAACGGATCGTGGAGCGGGCCGAGCGCGGTCGGGGAGGGCTCTGGCAACAATTTGTTCCCCGTCATGGCGAGCGACCGCCACGGCGGATTGCACCTCGCCTGGCAGTCGGCGCGCGAAGGCTTTTCCGGGATCTACTACAGCGCCTTCGACGGCAGCGACTGGTCCGACGAACTGCCGCTCAATCATCCGGGAGCGGCAGCCAACGAGTGGTATCCCGACATCGCGACGGATACCGCAGGCACCGCGTGGGTGGTGTGGGACAGCTACCAGGGCGGCAGCTACAACATTCGGCTGCGCTCCGTCAGCGCCGGACGCGCCGGCGACTTGGTCAAAGTGACCGATACGCCGCGCTACCACGGCACGCCGAACATCGCCGTCGATGCCCAGGACCGAGTCTGGATCTCGTACGACGAGTCCGACGAGAACTGGGGCAAGGACACCGGCTTCCTGCTGCGTGGCGGAACCGGGATCTACCAATCGCGCACCAATCGCGTGGTCGTCTGGAACGGCACCGAGTGGCTCGCCCCTCTCGATGACGTAAACCGCCGCTTCAGGCCCAGCGTCAAGCGCTACATCCAGACACCCAAGCTCGCACCTGACAGCAAGGGTCGCATGTGGCTGCTGCTGCGGCCGCGCGTGCGCTCTACAAAGCCCGAATCACTGTGGGCGGCCGGCGGAAAGTGGGAGGTGATGGCAACGTACTACTCCGGGGGCCGCTGGGCAGATCCCTTCCCGCTGCCCGACAGCGTGGGCCGCAACGAGGGCCCGATGGATGTCGTCGCTGGAGCTGGCGGAAAGGTGTACGCGGCTTGGACGACCGACCAGAAGCTCTGGGGAGGGCCGAATTTCGGCCACTATCCGAAGGACAACCAGATCTTCTTCGCCGAACTGTCCGCCCAGTTCGGCAACACGCGGATCGACCCGCCACTGTTCGGCCCCAGAGGCGTCGAACCGCCGGCCATGCTGCCGACGGAGCCGCGGGAAGCGGAGCAGGTGGCGGCCATCCGCAACTACACCATCGACTCCGGCGGCAAGCGTTACAAGATCTACCGCGGCGACATGCACCGCCACACGGATATCTCGCTCGACGGCACGGGCGACGGCTCGCTGTACGACTCGTTCCGCTACATGATGGACGGTGCCGCCATGGATTTCTATTTGGTCACCGACCACAAGGGCAGCAACGACACCGAGTACAGCTGGTGGCGCACCGAGAAGGCCGAGGACATGTTCCATGTTCCGGGACGCTTCGTCACTCTCTTCGGCTACGAGCGCAGCCTAAGCTACCCGAACGGGCACCGCAACATCATCTACGCGGAGCGCGGCAACAGACCGATTCCGATAACGCGGGAGGAGCGCGACACAAGCAGCGGACCTTTCCTCTACGACGCCCTGAGAAAGCAGAAAGGGATCGCGACCTCGCACACCTCTCATACGTCGATGGGGACGGACTGGCGCGATAACGACCCGGAACTGGAGCCGATCGTGGAGATCTTCCAAGGAGCGAGGACCTCAGCCGAGCACGAGGGAGCTCCGCTAGCGTCCTCGGCAGCGCGGAGCGACCTGTGGGCCGGGAGCTACCGGCCCAAGGGTTTCGTCTGGCTGGCTTGGGAGAAGGGCTACAAGCTGGGAGTGCAGGCGAGCTCTGACCATGTCTCCACGCACAGCTCATACGCCATGGTCATCAGCGACGACTACTCCCGCCACGGGCTGGTCGACGCCATGCGCCAGCGCCACACCTATGCGGCAACCAGCAACATAATCCTCGACTACCGCCTCAAGACGAGCGGCGGCGAATGGATCCAAGGCGACGAGTTCTCTTCGGCGGAAATCCCAACCGCGACTGTCTTGATCCGCGGCACGGGCGCCATCAAGGAGGCCGTGGTGGTGCGGGACAACACCTACGTCCACACACTGGCCGGGGACGGCGAGAGCATGGAGTTCGAGTTCCGCGAGCAGGAACTGTCCGCTGGCGAACATTACTACTACGTGCGGGTGGAACAGGAGGATGGCAATGTCGCCTGGTCCAGTCCGATCTGGGTCACGAAACAATAGAGGCGAGTCCGCCCCTCCCCACCCTTCCGGTCGGGCCTCGCAGCGCGCACGATCCCTGGAACAAAGCGCCGGACCGATTGCTGATATTTCGGCAACTGGCGAGCAGTGCCGCGCTGGCAAGGGGAACCTTGATTCTTGTAAATTAGAAATGATATTCTAATTTACAAGATGTTGCCTCGTGCAATCACGGCGGTATTGCGGAACCGGCTCTCCAACTATCCAGCAGTGACCCTGCTCGGGCCGCGCCAATGCGGCAAGACTACGCTCGCTGCATCACTCGGCGGACGTTACTTCGACATCGAGCAGGAAGCTGATCGGATACAAGCCGATCTGGCGTGGAATTCTCTGGCGGCGGGGCGGGAGCTGGTGATCTTTGATGAGGCCCAAACTTGGCCCGACCTGTTCGTCCGCATTCGCGGCGCGATCGATGCTGACCGCAGGCGCAACGGTCGCTTTCTGGTGCTGGGCTCGGTTTCCCCCGCCTTGATGTCCGAAGTGAGCGAGTCACTCGCAGGCAGGCTTGCGATCGTCGAGATGACCCCGTTCACCGCATCCGAGATCACACCAGCGGCGGCGCAGGGAAATCACTGGCTGTGTGGAGGCTATCCGGACGGCGGAGTATTGACGGAGGGAGCGTACCCCCGCTGGCAGAGGAACTACCTCGAACTGCTAGCCCAGCGGGACCTGCCGCTGTGGGGCTTGCCTGCCAGAGCCCAAACCACCATCCGCCTGCTGAGGATGGTTGCGGCCGCGCACGGCCAAGAGTGGAACGCCACCCGGATCGGCCGCAGTATGGCGCTCTCGTACCACACGGTCAACCACTACATGGACTACTTGGAAGGGGCGTTTCTGGTGCGGCGCCTGGCTCCCTATCACGGGAACATTCGCAAGCGGCTCGACAAGCGGGCCAAGGTGTACTGGCGCGACACGGGGCTGCTGCACGCACTGATGAACGTGGCCGATGAAGATTCGTTGCTGCACCAACCGTGGATCGGCGCCAGCTGGGCGGGCTATGTGATCGAGCAAGTCCTCGCCGCCCTGCAGCAGGCGGACCGCCTGATCGAGGCGTACCACTTTCGTACTAGCGACCAGCGCGAGATCGACCTGCTCGTCCGGCTGGAGTCCGAACTCTGGGCCATCGAGTCCAAGCTCACCACCAACCCGCGCCAAAGCGACCTCAAGCGCCTCGACGCGAACGCCGACCTAGTGGGGGCACAGCGCCGGTTCCTAGTCTGTCGCGAGAGCGATTTCATCGAGGGCCCGACTTCGACCATCTGCGGCGTAGACGGCTTGGTGCGGTACATCAGAGATCGCAGCCACACGACGGGCTAGCCCGGTCTCCGAACGGAACCGGTGTGCGGAGCACGACAGCTCCGAGAACGGAAATGGCCGGAGGCTCCTTGCAAGAGCCCCCGGCCGCGGGAAACGGCGAACTCGCGCTGTCCCGACTAGATGTCGTAGTAGAGCGAGCACCCGGACGGGGCGGGCGAAGCCCTTATGAACGCTTGCGTTTCGCCGGATCGGGCGGCGAATTTTTGCGCCGTGTATACCTCTAGCCGTCGCTCGCGGGCTCAGCGAACTCGGCCGACCAGACACCGAGCCCTCGTAGTGAGAGTGTGGTAGTCGTGAGATGGGAATCAGGGCAAAGTGCAACTTCGAGATTACGTTTGCAAGACTCTGCGGCTCGTCGAGGATCGGACGCACCTGCTCAAGTCGCGTCCGATAAACCTGCCCCGCCACCTTGCGGCGGCGGGATTGGTGCGTTGCTGCGCGTTGCTACGCGGAATATGCGTTCTGGAAGATGCTGGTCTCCCTGCACTGACTGGAATTCTTGAACGGCAGAATTGGGAGACGTGGTTGGTCTCCCAATCCATCCTGCTTCGAGGAGATGAGGCCGTAGACGAAATCGAGGGCGACTATGTCAAGAGCACGACCACCTTGGTGAGGGAGGCAGGTCTAGGGCCCGAGTACGTCCCCGATTGGGAGGGGGACGCGAAAAAGTTGAACGTCGCCCAGCTCGCTGAGAAGCTCAGACCGTTGCTCGTCGACGCTGGCGATACTGAGGGCGCCGAGTTGACGCGCGGGTATACCGGAATATATCGAGGGCAATCACAGTTCACTGTGCACACGGGGATATCGACCCTCAACTTGTACACTTGTTTCGAAGGAGAGTGGGCGTCGATCGAACCCAACCCCCCTACTCCGTTTCCTGACGTCTGCAACGTTTCATTGCTCTGCACCACACACCTTGCCTGGCACGTCTTCAAGCGGTTCGGAATCGCAACGAAAGAAGTTGAATCAGTCTGGGCCAGGATTCGCGCGGACCTCACCGAGCGTTCCGCTTAGTCCTCGTCCGCGAGCAATCCAGAAAGGCGGGCGGCCTTCTCGACTTCCATGCCGCCCTTGACCAGCGAGGCGAACGCGTGTGCCCTGCCGCGATGTCGCTGGCCATCAGTGCGTCGAAGGTCAGCGAGACCTCCATCCCGGCGTCGAAGGCCACCCTCTCCACGAGCCGCGCCGGTTCCTAGCCCGGTCGTCGGATGGAACCAGGGACTCGCCAGAGAGTGCCTCCAAGAGCGGAAAGGCCGGAGGCTCCTTGCAAGAGCCCCCGGCCGCGGGGATGGTCAACTCGCGCTGCCGCGACTAGATGTCGTAGTAGAGCGAGAACTCGTACGGGTGCGGCCGCTGGCGCACCTCATCGACCTCGGCGGACCGCTTGTAGTCGATGTAGCTGGCGATTACCTCTTCGGTGAACACGTCGTTCTGCATCAGGAACTCGTGGTCGCGCTCCAGCGCCTGCAGCGAGCCGGCCAGATCCTCCGGCAGCGCCGGCACGTTGCTGAGCTCCTCCGGAGACAGGTCGTAGATGTCCTTGTCCAGCGCCTCGCCCGGATCGATGCGGTTCTGGATGCCGTCCAGTCCGGCCATCAGGCAGGCCGAGAACGCCAGGTACGGGTTGCATGACGGGTCGGGGTAGCGCAGCTCGACGCGCTTGGTCTTGGGGCTCGCCGAGTACATCGGGATGCGGCAGGCCGCCGAGCGGTTGCGCCGCGAGTAGGCCAGGCTGACGGGAGCCTCGAAGCCCGGCACCAAGCGCTTGTAGCTGTTGGTGGTCGGAGCCACGATGGCGGCCAGCGCCGGGGAGTGCTTCAGCAGGCCGCCGATGTAGTGCAGCGCCGTCTCGCTGAGGCCAGCATATCCCTCGCCCGCGAAGGTCGGCTCGCCACCCTTCCAGATCGATTGGTGCGTGTGCATGCCAGAGCCGTTGTCATTCCACAAGGGCTTGGGCATGAAGGTGGCCGACTTGCCGTGCTGGTAGGCGACCTGCCGGACGATGTACTTGTACAGCATCATGTTGTCGGCGGACAGCACGAGCGTGTCATAACGCTGGTCGATCTCGCATTGGCCGCCCGTGGCGACCTCATGGTGGTGGCACTCGATTTCGATACCGCAGTCCATCATGACCTTGGTCATCTCGGTGCGGATATCCTGCATGTGGTCCGTCGGCGGAACCGGGAAGTAGCCTTCCTTGTAGCGCGGGCGGTAGCCGAGGTTGTTCTCGGCGCGCCCGGAGTTCCAGCGGCCTTCCTCAGAATCGATCTTGTAGAAGCCGAAGTTGTACGACGAGTCATAGCTGACGTTGTCGAAGAGGAAGAACTCGGCCTCGGCGCCAAAGTAGGCGGTGTCGCCGGTGCCGGTGTACTGCAAGTACTTCTCCGCCTTCTGCGCGATCCAGCGGGGGTCGCGCTCGTAGTGCTGCTTGGTGATCGGATCGAGGATGTTGCAGACGACGCAGAGCGTGGGCACTTGGTTGAACGGATCAACGAACGCCGTGTCCGGGTCGGGAACGATCAGCATGTCGGATTCGCTGATCGCCTGCCAGCCGCGGATTGACGAACCATCGAAGCCGAAGCCGTCCTCGAAGCTGTCCTCGTCCAGCATGCCGATCGGGTACGACACGTGCTGCCAGATGCCGGGCAGGTCCGCGAAGCGCAGGTCAAGAATCTCGCAATCGTTCTCCCTGGCGAATGCCATGACCTCAGCAGGGGTGCGTTTTACAGCCATTGATTTCCTCCTATATGGCTTGTGAGGGGATCAGCACTAGGGCACGCGCCCAGGTCGGGCGCCGCCCGCTCGGTAGTACTGTGAAACCGTAATCGTATCACAGTGCCGAACGGCATCACGAGCAGCACTAGGAGTGATAAGAACTATTGATAGCGGCGGTTCTGCGCGGCTATCGGACCAAGGTTCGCGCGTCAGGATTGTCGGGACCGAAGTGCTTGAGCATGACCAAGTTCTCGTCCGGGCTCAGGTTCGTGATCCGCACACCTTCTGCAGCGGCAGCCGCGCTCACGAAGTACTCGTCCGCGGTGAGTTCGCCGAAACGGATCATCGCGGGGGTATGCACGTCCCACACGCCGATCTGCCCGCGCCCCTGGGTCACGATGGTGCCGTAGGCGGCCGCGTCCCGGATCGTGACGCTGCGGCCAGGATGCACGGTCAGTTCCTTCGCCGAATAGTCAGCGGTCGAATAGGTCACCCAGGCCTCGCTGTAGCCGTCCTCTGCCATTTCGTCGACAGGGCGCACTGGACATGGCTCGAAGAACCTGTGCTCCATGAAGTTCGGATCGACATTTGCGTCCCAGTCCAGCATGTCGATGATGTACTCGAGGTCTTGATGGTGCTCGGGTGGCACGTCCTTGACCAGCAGGTCCCACGGAACATAGCGGCCTTCGACCATCGACTGAAACATCCCGAAAACATCAGAGTTCACCTGTGGCTCGTAAGTGACGGCCGAGCCAGGCGCGTGCAGCACGCCCGCGGGAATCTGCCAGCCGGTGCCGGGCTTGAGCTTGTAGGCCTTGGAATGGTAGAGGATGCCGTTGTCCCCCTCGTTCCAGCGTTCTAGGCAGCGCCAGACATCGTCCTTCGTCGTCCCCGGCTCCAAGCCCATGAACGTGTACGCGAAGTTGTTCTCCTTGTAGTTGTACTGGGGAGGAAAGTAGTACGCCTCGGGCTTGCCGCGCCGACCCACGCGGGCGGCCGCTTCCTCGTCTTGGTGCATGTGGTGCGGGATCGGGCCAAGGTTGTCGAAGAACTTGCAGAGCACGTTCCACCCGCCACGAACGCTCATCACCTCGCTGCCGAGAATCTCGTCGCCGATCTCGTCGATGGCCGTCTTCAGCAGCACCTTGCGCGGGCCTGCCGCACCGTCCGATGCGACGATGTAGCTCAGCCCCTCGTCATCGGGGGTGCCCGGCCCGTTGTCGGCATTGGTGGTTGACGAGAACCAGCGCTCGTCGATGCCACCGCGATGTGCGCCGAGAGCGTAGATATCGGCGGGGTGGAGCTTGAGCCGCCCTCCCGGCATGAGGAACGAACGCGGCACCCAAGCTGGGGCCAGCCTCAGCACACCCTGGCCACTCGACAGGGCACTCCTAACTAGATCGACCGTCTCGGACATGCTGGCCATGATACCGAATGCCGCCCGGCCTGCCCCGCCAGCAACCCTCGGTCGGGACTCAATCGGCCGGCGCGTCACAGCAAGCTGACCGAGCGGGAGCCGAGCCGCAGGGTTGGCGTGCTGGATTACCGCTGCCCAACGCACCCGTAGCGACTCGAATGGGACTCACAGACCGGAGTGTCTAGCGACGATTCACGGCCATTCCAGGTATCCGCCGCGCACTGCTACCGTTGACGCAGCTCTTCGCCCGAGGGGGAGCCCGTGAACTCCTGTCGACCGTTCCGCGCAACCTGATCCCCAGAATGACCGCTGGCGAACAATATGATGGAGAGAGCCCCTTTGCCGACTATTGTTGCTTATTGCACTTCACGAAATTGATTTGCGACAAATAACTCCACGACATGCTCTGGTCGAAGCGACCACGAGATGGCTCGCTCTGCACCCAAGCCGGTGCGCGCATCTCCGTAATAGCCATGTGTCGGCTACGATAAGGGTGCAAACGACGCACCCAACCGCACAGGGCCTAGGAGCAACGCTCTGCGTGTGCGGTGTGCTACTCACCGCGGGCGAACGTGGCGGAATTGGTAGACGCGCTAGATTTAGGTTCTAGTGGGGCAACCCGTGGGAGTTCGAGTCTCCCCGTTCGCACCATTGCAGTCGTGTGAAGCGCAGCTCGCGAGACTAACGTTTGTCCCGAACCGCCCGCTGCCATCGGGGCCGTATGCACGGCTTTGGCGCGTCCGCTGCGCCGCGAGCCCGAGGCGATCGGATCGCTGGTCGAATCAGGCGCTGCGCTCGTCGCCTACCGCGACGGCAGTACCCGATCCAGTTCCGCGCTCTGCTCAAGTTCCAGGCCGTAAAGCCTCGGATAGAGCTGCGCCAGCTCCACGGGGCTCTGCTCGGAAATGCCGAGCCCAGCCCAATCCGCCTTCTCGCTCGCGGCCTGGAGTTCGCTCCAAGCGAGCTTACTGTCGCCGTTGGCATTGGCACGCGCGATGCGCACGGCTAGCTGCATCGCGCGAAGCCGCCGCATCGGACCTTGTGCTGCCCGTTCGGCGATCTCGTCGAGAGTGATCACCCCGTTTCGGTCGTAGTCTTCGCGCTCAAAGTGGCCGCGGGCGTGCCCGTCCAAGCCGTCTGCATCAACCTCACGTCCCGTCGAAGGTTGGGACAGACCGTACTCTCGGGCCGAGACTTCCCCATCCTGATTCACGTCCAGACTCGCGCGCGTGTCCATCGCTTCCTCGATTTCGGCCTCGATCGCTGCCCTGGCCTCGTGGGTTGTCAACGCGCGATCACCGTTCGCATCGAGCGCAGCCAAGAATTCGATGTCACTTGATTGGCCTCCCCCGCCGCGGCCACCTCCGCCGCCACGACCCGAACCGCGACCACCTCCTCCACGGGCGCCGCCACCCCGACCGCCGCGACGAGCCGCAAGTTCGGCCCAAGCCTTCTGGTATTCCTCCCAGGTCACCTCGCCGTCTTGGAAATACTCAGTACCCCGCATGTACGGACCCGCCTCGTCTTCGCGCAAGATCCCGTCCCCGTCCGCATCGGCCCTCTCGAACAGATCGAATGGATCGGCACCGCCACCGCGCCCGCGCCGGATGGGCTCGGCCTGGCCGTAGCCGAGCGCCTTCAGCGTCCGGATCATGGCCGCCACGTCCACTTGGCCGTCCTGGTCGTCATCCATGGTGCGGAAACCCTTCATGAATTCCTCGGCCAAGGCTTCGACGAGCTGATTCGAGACGCCATCGGCTTTGGGCGTTCCCGTCAGCGATCCGACACCGACGACTGTCAAGCAAACAGCGGCGACGGTGAGGCGCACGGCTTTGGCAGCAATGGCCGCCAAGCGAGTGCGATTGCTCGGACCCGGCAACGCGAATTCATTTTTATAGAAATCGATGTGCAACATAACGATGCAATCATAGCAAGGAAACAGTGCCGTTTTGCAACATGGTTGCATTTTGCGGGAATTTCTTCCCTGCCGACGCGCACGGCCCTCAGAGCAAACTGCTTGCAGGCTCGCTGCGGGACAGCATCCAAATCCCAAGAACCCCGCGCCCTGATTGGACGCCGCGGAAAATGCAGCGACCCCGCGAGCACGAGCAGCGCGCCGGCGCGAGCTTCGCTGCGACCGCTCGCCTAGGCCAAGATCTGGTCCAGCGCACCCGTACTGTCAGCGAACGAATCGACAGGAGCACCAAGCCGGTCTAGCAGCGTCACGTACAGGTTCGCAAGCGGGACTTCCGCCCCGAACTTGCGGAAACTGCCGTGGGCCAGCCCCATGTCACTGCCGCCCGCGAGCAGCAGCGGGTAGTTCAGGTTGACGTGCGTCTGACAGTTGCTGCTGCCGTAGAACACCAAGGTGCTGTCCAGCAATGTGCCGTCCCCTTCAGGCGTCTGGCGCAGCCTCTCAATGAAGTAAGCGAGTTGCTCGGTCAGGAACAGATCCCACTGGCCGAGGGGCGCGGCACCGGCATCGTTCTTGCGGGCACCATGCGCCAAGCTGTGCATGTGGTCGGCAAGGCCCAATAGCTGCGGAAACTTGCCCGCGATCGAGGTGGCCCCGTTCATGTTGCCGATTTGGTAGGTCGCGATGCGCGTGGAGTCCGTGCGGAACGCCAGGTAGACCAAGTCGTACATCGTCTTGATCAACTCACCCGGAGTCGTGTCGTCCGCCTCGAGATGCAAACCCGTGGCGTGAACGCGAGGCTTCGGCACTTCGAGCCACTGCTGCGATTTCTCGACGCGGCGCTCGATCTGGCGTACTGACTCCAAGTACTCGTCCAGCTTGACGCGGTCGTGGCTGCCAAGCCGGCCGCGCACGGTAGCGGAATGCTCCATGACGAGGTCGAGCATGCTCCGCGAGCTGTCCAGACTCTGGCGCTGCGCATCAAGCGACCTAGGATCGACTCCGAACAGGCGATTGAACACCTGCTTCGGCTTGTTCTCGGCAGGCACCGGCTGGCCCGTGCGACTGAAAGAAAGAGTGCTCGACCGGGTCGGCTCGCCAACCCCGCCATCACTGGAAAGCACCATTGACGGGTAACGCGTGCGGTCCCCGTACCGCATGGCCGCGATCTGATCGATCGAGACCGTGTTCTCCAAATGGCCCTCTTTGAGCTCTGCCCCGGTGAGCCAGGTGTCCGCGGTGTCGTGACCGCCCATGTTGCGACCCTTGGGGTGCGACAGGCCGCCCAAGATCGTCAGCTCGGAGCGAAGCCGTTCCAACGGTGCAAGGCTCTTGTTCAAGCGGAAGTCTTTGCCGTCTCCAGTCGGGAACCAATTCCACTCAGCCGCCTCACTGTCAGGAGCGCGGTCGACGATTCCGTATGGGAAATAGCCCGCAAAGAAGCGCCTGGGCCGTCCGCCGGGCCTTCCGTCGGCGGCCATGCATTCCAAGACGGGCAGCGCAAGCGAGACCCCCGCGCCGTGGAGGAACGTGCGCCGGTCCAAGTGCCAAGACTTGCGCGCCATGGTTGTCTCGCGGGTCAGCGGCTCAGAAACGAGTCGCTGGTCACAATGATTGTACAAAGCTCGCGCAGACGATAGTCCGCTTTCTCGAAGGCCTTCGTCATCTCGTCCACGGAGGACTGGTCCGCCGCGATCAGGCTGCGACCCAAGGCATAGGCCAGCAGCTTCGCCGTCAAGGCGCGGCCGAAAACGCCGCGCTGGCTGTCCAGCATGTAGTCCGCGAGCGCCTCGGCACCGTCCACGCGCTGCCCGTCGGGTAGCACGGCGGAAGCGTCCACTGCATGCTCCACCGCTTCGTCACCGGAGCGACGCAGCACGCTCGAGCGCCTGAGCCCCACAGCGTCGAACTCCTCCAGCGCGACTCCCCACGGATCGATCCCACTGTGACAGTGGGCGCAGGCCGCGCTGTCTTGGTGGAGTTCGAGCTGCCGCTTCAGTGGCAGCAGGGTAGCGTCGACATCGCCGCTGGCAAGGTTTGGCACCGAGGGTGGCGGCGAAGCGGGCGGGTCGCCCAGCAAGGCCGTGCGGATCCACACGCCCCGCTCGACCGGGTGGGAATCCTCGCCCGTGGAATTGGCTAGCAGGATGCTGGCGTGGGCGGCGACGCCGCCGGGACGCTGGGCACCGGCGAGGGAAACGCGTTCGAAAGCCCCACCGCGCGGCCCGGTAATGCCGTAATGGCGCGCCATCCTGTGATTGAGGACAGAGAAGTCCGACCGCAGGAAGTTCAGCGCGCTGAGGTTCTCCCGCAACAGGTAAGCGAAGAAGTGCTGCGTCTCGCGCCGCATGTCCTGCTTGAGCGAGGGATCGAAATCCGGGTAATAGTTCGGGTTGATCGCTACGCGATGCACCCCTGCCAGGTCCAGCCACTGGTCGCTGAACTGCTCGACGAAAGCCCACGAGCGGGGGTCGCCGAGCAGGCGGTCCGCTTCGACCCGCAAGGTGCCGCGGTCTGCAAGCTTGCCGCGGTCCGCGAGCTCCATCAAGCGCTGGTCCGGCATCGTGCCCCAAAGGAAATACGACAGCCTCGACGCCAGCTCGTGGTCGTCGACGTAGCGGTTCTCGCCATCTTGCCGTTCGATCCTGTACAGGAAGTCCGGAGAGATGAGCACCATGGCCAGCGTTGCCCGCAGGGCCTGCTCGAAGCTCGCGACTCGCGGCCGGACCTTGCCGAAGAACCGCCGCATCGGGGCGACGTCGGCTTCGCCAACCGGGCGGCGGTAGGCGCGGCGCATGAAGCGGCGCAGCACCGCGGCAGCACTTTGCGCCTCGTCCTCTCGCGCCGACGGCGCTCCCGCAACCAGTTGGCGGTGATGCTCGGGCGGCCAAGCCGCGAATACGGGTGCTTTGAACTCCAGCGCCTCGACGACGATGGCGGGAAACGCGGGATCGACCGGCCAGACCAGCTTCTGCTTGATCTTGCCGTCCTCTTCGAAGTCGACCTTCTCGCCAAGCGGAGCCGGCTTGCCGTCTGAATAGGTGTTGCTCACCCACACCAGCATTCCCGGATACTTGCTCTGCGCTCGGCTCTGGATCGGGAACTCTTCGATGCGCCCTCGGAATTCGAAGGTCCGGGCCGGGCCGTCCGGAACATCGACCTCTGCTACGTCGCGAGAGGGCGTTTGCGTGTCAGCGCGGTAGCCGAGCCTGACGTGCATGCGCGGATGCGGCGCGCCGGGTGGCGCCTCGCTTCGTGCACGGATCCGCAGGACAAACTCTCCCTCGTCAGGAAACTCCCGGATGCGTGCCACGAACGTGCCGGTACGACCCAAGCGGTTCGACCAATGCAGGGTCTTCAGCTTGTCCACTACGGTTTCGACGGCGCGGTGTTCGAAGGCGGGCGGGGCCGGCCCCTCGACGATGGCGCGTGCGAGCCCGTTCTGCGCGGCGTTGAGGTAGTGCTCGAGTTGCAGGGCGGACATCCGCAGCGCCGCGCCATTGTTCGTGAATCCGTCCGGACTGACCTCGTCAGGCGGTAGGTTCTTGACGAAATCGATGTCGAGGCCCAGCAGGTCCCGCATGGTGTTCTGGTACTCGCTGCGGTTCAGGCGGCGCATGACTACGTGTCCCGCAGCACCAGAGGCGAGGTCGCTGCGCTCGCTCAGCGTGGCGTCGAGCCAGCCGAGCAGAGTCGTTCGATCTGACGAAGACAGCTGTGGCGCTTCCTTGGGCGGCATTTCGCCCCGATTCAGCGCGTTACGCACGTCGTGCCAAGTCTCGGCGGCCCGTCGATCCCCGGTTGTTTCCGCTAAGAGGTTGTCTAGCCGGACATTGGCGTTCTGCGCCTGTGCGCCGTGGCAGGCAACGCAATGGCGCTCGAGAATCGCCGCTACCGATGCGTCAACTTCAACGGCCCGTAGAGGTCCGGCAGCCGTTAGAATCGCAACTGCGATCACGCAGGCGAGTGCATGTCGGCACATGGTACGGGGCATTGCGGCCGATCGGGCGACCGGCCGAACTCAGCCCTAGTGTAGCCCCGGTCGGCTGTTTCGCGAAGCCCTCAACCGCTTGGAACGGTCGCTCCAGCTTGGGATTGCGAGCGCAGCACTGCACGAGGGCCGGGCCGGCTCATCGACCAGGCCCGGACCTTGCCTGCCCGGAATTTCTCCTTCCGGACATGTCCTTGACAGAAAACACGGAAGCTAGAATATCGGGTTAGACCTGCCTGGCTAGGCGGAACGAGGTGAATTCATGCTCAGATCAAGTCGATGCGCACTGGCGCAGGCGCTGCTGTTGGTGGTCGCGGCCGGCGCGCCGCTGCTAGCGCAACCATATCCAGACCCCTACCGCATGGTGGAGGGCTGGGCGAAGCTGCCCGAGGGACGCAATCCCGGCGCCATCGGCGGCGTCATCGTGGATCCCGACGGCAAACACCTGTGGGCCGTGATTCGCTGCGACGCTGGGCCGGACAAGTTCGGCTACGAATGCCTAGAGTCGGATCTGGACGCGGTCGTTAAGTTCAATCTGGAGACCGGCGAGGCGGTGGAGAGCTTCGGCGGCGGCATGTTCATCTGGCCGCATGGCATCGATGTGGATCCGGACGGCAATGTGTGGGTGACTGACGCGGCAAATTCCAGCCGCGTGCCGAAAGGCGAGCGCGGGCACCGCGTGATCAAGTTCAGCCCGACCGGCGAAGTGCTGATGACGCTGGGAACCCCCGGGGTGCCGGGAGACAGCCCGAAGCATTTCATCTCCCCTGCTGACGTGGTGGTCGGCGACGATGGCACGATCTTCGTGGCCGACGGCCACTACCGCGACGGCAACAACCGCATCATGAAGTTCGCCAGCGATGGCACCTTCATCAAGTCGTGGGGCAAGACCGGCTATGGCCCCGGCGAGTTCCACGTCCTGCACGCGCTGGCGATCGATCAGCGCGGGCGTCTGTTCGTGGCGGATCGCGAGAACAATCGCGTCCAGATCTTTGACCAAGAGGGCAAGCACCTGGCCAGCTGGACCCAGTTCGGACGACCCAGCGGGATCTACTTCGACGGCCATGACAACATCTACGTGGCCGATTCCGAATCCGACGATGTCCAGAACCCCGGCTGGGAGATGGGCCTGCGGATAGGCGACGCCAAGTCAGGCTGGGTTCGCTACTTCGTGCGCTTTCCTTGGGGCGATCCGCGCTTCACGCGCGGCAGCGGAGCAGAATTCGTGGCGGCCGATGACGAGGGCAACCTCTACGCCGGCGAGCCGTTCCGCCGCCTGTTGCAGAAATACGTTCGAGTGATGCCGTAGCGGGCCGACCCCCGCACTGGTTGCGCCCGGCGGCGATCTGGCCGGCCCCTCGATGGGCTTGGCGCACAGGCGCGGGAGGAAAGGCATCTTCCTCGACGGGCTATAGTAACGGTCGGGTCAGGGATCGCCTCTAGCCAGCCGACGCCGAAGTCGGCCTACGCCCTCTGTGTCGCGCCCTAGCGCGCGAACGAATCAAGCTCGGAACCGCAACGTGCAGACGGCCCGCCCACCCATGAACTACCGAGCTGGTCTGTTGCGGGTCGCGATCTGCGTGTGCCAGCTGTTCGCCGCGGGACTCTGGTGTGCGGCCTTCCCCCAGCAGCCCGGAACGCCCCCAGCCTCGCGCTCGGCCGTCGTGACCGAGATCACTTCTCCGATCGTCATTGACGGGGCCCTCGACGAGGCGCCGTGGCGACGCTCCCCGAAGATCGGCGAACTAGTGCAGAGGATCCCCCGGGCTGGGACGAAGCCGACTGAGCGGACCGACGTCACGCTGCTCTACGACAAGAACAACCTCTATATCGGCGTGATGTGCTACGACTCCGAGCCGCAGCGCGTGCTGGCTTCGCAGATGGCACGCGACGCCAGCCTGAACCCCGACGACCGCCTGAGCATCATCCTTGACACTTTTCGCGACCAGAGCAACGCGTTCCACTTCTCCACGAACCCCAACGGGGCGCTAGTGGATGGCCTGGTGTTCGCGAACGGTGAGACGAACGACGACTGGGACGCGATCTGGATCGTCAAGACCAAGCGCTCCTCCGAGGGCTGGAGCGCCGAGTTCGCGATCCCGTTCAAGAGCCTGAGCTTTCCTTCCGGCGAAAGCGTGTGGGGCTTCAACATCAGCCGCATCATCCAGCGGAAGCTCGAAGAAGTGCGCTGGACCGGAGCGCGCTTCCAGACGGAATTCTTCCAAGTCTCGGAGGCGGGCGAGATCACGAATCTAGACAACATCGAACAGGGCATCGGCCTCGACGTCCGCCCGTTCATCGCGCAGCGATGGTTCCACTCCGGCGTCACGGGCAACGATATCGTCCGCGGCAAGCCGGGGCTGGATCTCTTCTACAACCTGACGCCGAGCCTGCGGCTGTCTACCACGGTCAACACCGACTTCGGCGAGACCGAAGTCGATGATCGCCAGATCAACCTGACCCGCTTTTCGATCTTCTTCCCCGAGAAAAGGTCTTTCTTCCTGCAAGACGCCGGCGTGTTCAACTTTGCCACGACGGGCATCGATCAGCCCGGGGGCATTCCTAGCCCTGGGGCTGAGATCTTCCCCTTCTTTAGCCGCCGTGTCGGGTTGCTGCGCGGGCAGGAGGTGCCCATCGACTACGGTCTCAAGCTTACTGGCAGGGCCGGCCGCACCGAGATCGGCGTCTTGAACGTCCGCACTCGCGAGATACCGGGCGTCTTCGACAGCAACATGTTTGTCGGGCGCGTGCGGCAGAACTTCCTCGAACAGTCGTACGTCGGCGCGATCTTCACCGGCGGGGACCCTGCCAGACCGGCTTCCAGCAACGATCCCTTCGCCCCGGCGAGCACGTCGATGAGCAGCACGGCCGGCATGGACATCCGCCTCGCCACCTCGAATTTCTTGGGGACCAACCGCAACATGCTTGTCAACGCCTGGGGCCTGAAGACCAACAAGGAGGGCGTCGAGGACAACAACGCATCCTTCGGATTCGGCGCTCACTACAACAACGACAGATTCGAGGGACAGTTCCAGTGGCGGGAGATCCAAGAGAACTTCGATCCCGAACTGGGATTCGTGCAGCGTTCGAACGTTAGGATGATGCGGCTGGGGGCCAGCTACAACCCGCGGCCAAACCCGGCGTCGGGCATTCAGCAGATCTTCCATGACGTCTTCTATACACGCTTCACGAGGCTTGACAACGGCCTCGTCGAGACTTGGAAGCTCTATTTCACGCTCGTTGACTGGCACTTCATGTCTGGCGACTCCTTGCACAGCTTGTTCGACCTCAATCCGACCTACGAACGCTTGTTCGAGCCGTTTGAGATATCCCCGGGCGTGGTGCTCCCGCCCGGCGAGTATCGGTTCACGCCGATGCGCATCTTCTTCACATCGGCCCAAAAGCGCAAGCTACAGGGGAGTATCGGGCTCACATTCGGAAACTTCTGGTCCGGGACGGCCAAGACCGTACAGACGGGGCTGCGCTACCAGATGCCGCCGAAGTTCGTGATCAGTCTCAATTCCAACCAGACGTTCGCACAGCTGCCAGAAGGAAACTTTGTCGCCCGCATCTTCAGTACGCAGATCAACTACGCCGTCTCGCCGTTCCTGTCGTTCGCAAACCTGATCCAATTCGACAATCGGTCAGGCAACCTCGGACTCCAGAGCCGCGTGCGCTGGACGCTGGAGCCCGGCAACGACCTGTTCTTCATCTTCGGTCAGGGCTGGATCCAAGAACTGGGGGGGTTCTACGACTTCCGCCAGCAGGACTCGCGGCTGGCGACCAAGCTGCAGTACACGTTCCGGTTCTGATCAGACATGGTTTGATCGGACGCACGAGGCAGCTGTCCGGTGAGCGTGCCGTTTAACACACTGCCTCCCGCATGGTCTCGATCGCGCTTGCCGGACGGGTCGGCTCGTGCATGGTGAGTCGCTCTAATCCGACCAATCGCGTTCACGATCGTGTGATTGCGAACGGGATGGGAATCGGACACATTGGATAACGACCGTGACTGAATCGACAAGTCTAGACAGGCGTTCACTTCTACAGACCGCCGGACTGGCAAGCGTGGGCTTGCTCGGCTGTCAGCAGGGATCCGCTCCGGAACACCCCAACGTGCTGCTGGTAATAACCGACCAGCACACCGACGAGGCGATGAGTTGTACCGGCAACCCACACCTCAGCACACCGGCGATGGATCGAATCGCCGCGCGAGGAGTCCGGTTCACGCGGAGCTACGTCACCCAGCCTCTGTGCCTGCCGTGCCGCTCCAGCATCCAAACGGGCCGCTATCCACACGAAATCGGCACATCCACGAACGGCGTCGAGCTGAACGGCGAGTATCCGATGCTCGGGAAACTGATGCAGGCCGGCGGCTACGATACGGCCTATTTCGGCAAGTGGCACGTCGGGGCGTCCTTTGAAGCGGCAGGCTACTCCTCCGCCGCGGAAGATACCCGCAGCGATAGCGTCGCTGCCGACAAGGCGATCGAATACTTGCAAACTGTACGCGACAAGCCGTTCTTCCTGACGGTATCTGTGCGCAACCCTCACGACGTGTGCCAGCTCGCACGGAGAGAGGACCTGCCGCAAGGCCCGATCCCTGCGTTGCCGGACGACGCAGCCCAGCTTCCTCCGCTGCCCGCAAACTTCGGCATTCCCGAGAACGAGCCGACCGCCATTCGGATGAGCCAGGAGAGGAACAGGGACTTCCACTACCCCACGGGCGATTGGACCGACTTGGAATGGCGACAGTACCTTTGGGGCTACTACCGGCTGGTCGAGAAGGCCGACCGGGAAATCGGCAGAGTCCTCGACGCTCTCCGCGATTCCGGTCACGAGGACAACACGGTCATCATCTTCACCAGCGACCATGGGGAGGGCGTCGCCAGTCACCACTGGAACCAAAAGCAGGTTCTCTACGAACAGGCCGTGCGGGTCCCGCTGCTCATCGCAGATCCGCAAGCGAGCAATCCAGGAAGCACGTCGAACGCACTGGTTTCGACGGGTATCGACCTGATGCCGACCATATTGGATGCCGCCGGACTCCCCGGTGCTCCGGGACCGACCCACGGGCGATCCCTGCAACCGCTCGCTCAGGGAGCGGCGCTAACTTGGGATCGGCCTTACGTGATCGCTGAAACGACCTTTGCGCGCGGGCGAAATGGCGGCGTGTCGGGTCGCATGGTGAGAACTGAGCGCTACAAGTACGTCGTATACGACACGGGCAGCCACCGCGAGCAGTTGTTCGATCTCGAAACAGACCCGGGCGAGATCAACACCCTAGTGGCGGCCGCGGAGTATCGGGCCGAGTTGAACCGACACCGCAAACTCTTGCTCGAATGGGCCGCCAGAACGGACGATGAGTTTCCGCTGGTGCAGCCTACATAGACTGACGCCAAGTCGTGACGAGCGGGGTCGTGGCTCGACTTACTCGTACGCTTCCTTGATGACCACAACGACGTTCGCGCTTGCTGCCGATAACCTTGCCCGGCAACCAAGAAGAAACGCCGCTGGGGCCTTCACGGCTGTGCGTCGCCCCAATCAGCTCCCGTGATCGTGGATCTCTCCTCCGAATCGATCTGACGCGCCGTTTTCACCCCACATCCCGTTGCGCTACAATCTCTCAGCGCGTCCGCCGCGGCACCCTCCGCATCGGACGCCAGGGGAGGCATCGAGGGTGACGATACCAGTCAGTATCACGGTCAACGGCCGACGCTACGACAGAGAGGTCGAGCCGCGGCTGTTGCTAGTCCACTTCATTCGCGACGTGCTCGGGCTCACCGGCACCAAGGTCGGCTGCGACACGAGCCAGTGCGGTTCATGCACGGTCTTGCTGGACGGCGTCTCGGCCAAAGCCTGCACGTGTCTGGCGGTGCAGGCCGACGGTGCCTCGGTCACCACGATCGAGGGCTTGGCCAGCGACTCGGAACTGCACCCGCTGCAAGAGTCCTTCTGGAACAAGCACGGGCTGCAGTGCGGCTACTGCACGCCCGGCATGATCATGGCGTCGCACGAACTGCTGCGCTGCAATTCGGATCCCTCTGCCGAGGAAATCCGCCACGGCCTCGAGGGCAACATGTGCCGGTGCACCGGCTACCAGAACATCGTCCGTTCCGTGCGAGACGCAGCGGAAGCGATGCAAGGGGGGACGTCATGAGCGCAACGACTTTCGGCTCGGGCATTCGGCGTCGAGAGGACCCGCGGCTGATTACCGGAAACGCGAGCTATACCGACGACATCACGCTGCCGGGCATGCTGCACGCAGCGCTGCTGCGCAGTCCTTACGCGCATGCCCGCATTAACGGCATCGACACCGCGCAGGCCAGCGAAGCACCAGGTGTGGTTGCGGTATACACCGGCGCGGACACCGAGGGAGAAATCGCCCCGGCACCGTGCGCCTGGCTGCTCCCGGATTCGGACCTGAAGATCGCCGAATATCACTGCGTCGCCAAGGACACAGTTCGCTATGTTGGCGACATCGTCGCGATCGTCGTCGCCGAGAGCCGCTACCAAGCCTATGACGCCTTGGATCTGATCGATGTCGATTACGAGCCGCTCGATGCGGTCGTTGAGCCAAAGAAGGCAGTGGCGGACGGCGCTCCCCAACTCCACGGGGAAATCGACGGCAACCAAGCCTTCCACTGGACGGTCACCGGGGGCGGCGACATCGACGAGGCGTTCTCTCAAGCCGAAGTCGTGGTCAAGGAGACGATCGTCCAGCAACGCTTGATCCCGAATGCGATGGAGCCACGCGCCACTCTGGCCAGCTACACGCCGGCCACCGGCGAACTGACCGTCTGGAATACGACTCAGAACCCCCACATCGTGCGGTTCCTGTGCTCGCTCGTCATCGGAGTCCCTGAGGATCGGCTGCGGGTGATCGCGCCGGAGGTCGGAGGTGGGTTCGGCAGCAAGATCGCAGTCTATCCTGCCGATTTCATCACGATCTTTTGCTCCAAGAAGCTGGGCGTCCCGGTGAAATGGGTGGAGTCGCGCAGCGAAAACTACCAAGCCACCACGCACGGTCGTGACCATGCGCAAGAGATCGAACTTGCCGCTACGGCGGACGGCAAGATCACCGGCCTCCGCGCCACGGTCTGGGCCGGCATGGGCGCATACCTGTCCACAGCGGCGCCGGGCATACCCACGATCCTGCATGGGCTGATGCTTTCGGGCGTGTACGACATCCCAGCAATTCACGAGGACGTCTACGGCCTGTACACCAACACGACCCCAGTCGAGGCCTATCGCGGAGCCGGCCGGCCCGAGGCGACGTTCATGGTCGAGCGGCTTGTGGATCTGCTAGCCGCCAAGCTGGGCTTGGACCCGGCGGATGTCCGCCGGCGCAACTTCATCCCGAAGTTCGACAACGGCCATGACGTAGTGACCGGCCTGACCTACGACAGCGGCAACTACGACGGCGCGCTGAGCAAGCTGATGGCGGAGTCCGACTACCAGCAGCTGCGCGCCGAGCAGGCGGAGGCCCGCAAGAACGGGCGCTATATCGGCCTGGGCCTGTCGACTTACGTCGAAATCTGCGGTCTGGGCCCCTCGCAAGTGGCCGGCGCGATCGGCTTCCAAGGCGGCCTGTGGGAGAGCGCTATCGTGCGCTTCCACCCCAGCGGCAAGGTTCACGTAATGATCGGAACATCGCCGCACGGCCAAGGGGAGGAAACGACGTTTGCCCAGATCATCGCAGGCGAACTTGGCGTCTCGCCGGACGATGTGAAGGTGATCCACGGGGACACGGACAACACGCCCATGGGCTGGGGGACCTACGGCAGCCGGACCACGGCGGTCGGCGGTGCGGCCCTCGCGCTGGCGGCGCGCAAGATCCGCGACAAGGCCAAAGTCATCGCCGCCCACCTGCTGGAAGCGGCCGTGGAGGACATGGACTACGACGACGGCAAGTTCTTCGTCAAGGGCTCGCCTGACTCCAGCAAGACGATCCAGGACATCGCGCTGATGGCCAATGTGGCTTGGAACATGCCGGAGGGCGTCGAAGCCGGGCTCGAGGCCACCACCTTCTACGACCCGCCGAACTTCGTCTTTCCGTACGGAGCGCACCTGGCGGTGGTCGAGGTCGACCCGGATAGCGGAAACGTGGACCTGAAGCGTTACGTGGCGGTGGACGACTGCGGCCCGCAGATCAATCCCGTGATCGTCGAGGGACAGGTCCACGGCGGCATTGTCCAAGGTATCGGGCAGGCCCTGTGGGAGGAGGGCGTCTACGACGATGACGGCCAGCTGCTCACCGGCACGATGCTCGACTACGCCCTGCCGCGCGCGGACCGGCTGCCGGACATCGAGGTCCACTCGACCGTCACCCCCTCGCCGCACCACCCGCTGGGGGTCAAGGGTATCGGCGAGGCCGGCACCATCGCATCCACCGCGGCCGTCTACAACGCCGTCATCGACGCCTTGGCGCCGCTCGGTGTCGAGGCTGTCAACATGCCGCTGACACCCGAGCGCGTCTGGCGTTCCATCCAGGCGGCACAGGGGAGGAACTGAACCATGTTTGCACCACAGTTCGACTACTACCGGGCGAGTTCAGTTGCCGAAGCTGCGGCCTTGCTGGAGCAGCATCCTGACGCGAAGGTGCTGGCGGGAGGCCATAGCCTGATCCCCGTGCTGAAGCTGCGCCTGGCCGCTCCGTCGGCGCTGATCGACATCGGCCGAATCGACGGGCTGCGCGGCATCCGCGAGGAGGCTGGCCAGATCGTGATCGGCGCCCTCACGACCCATGCGGAGCTGGCGGCGTCGGCGACCCTCCAGTCCGGCGCAACAGCGCTGTCAGAAGCGGCCGGCATGATCGGCGATCCAGCTGTCCGCAACCGCGGGACCATCGGCGGCAACGTGGCGCACGCTGATCCGGCATCGGATCTGCCAGCCGTACTGCACTGCCTAGGGGCGGAGTTTGCGATCGCGGGCTCCTCCGGGACGCGAACCGTCGGCGCCGCGGACTTCTTCGAGGGACTGATGACGACCGCCGTGGAGGAACACGAGATTCTGACGGCGATCAGCATACCCACTGGCAGCGGCGGGCAGGGCTCGGCATACGCCAAGTTCTCGCACCCGGCATCGCGCTATGCGGTCATCGGAGCGGCCGCTTCGGTGACGGTCGCGGACGGCGTGTGCAGCGCCGCGAGCGTGGCACTGGGCGGCCTAGTGCCCGCCCCGGTTCGAGCGACAGCCGTCGAGGACGCCTTGGTGGGCAAGGCCCTGAGCGCCGGCGCGATCGCTGACGCCGCGCGCTGCGCAGGCGAGTCGCTGGCCGATGACGAGGTGCTCGGGGACGTGTACGCCTCGGCCGAATACCGCAGCGCCGTGGCTCATGTGTGGGTGGGCCGGGCGCTGACAGCCGCCGCCGCGCGCTGCGGCTGACGAGCGACCCGCAGGAATGTCCGCCCAAAGGCCGATACCGGACTCGATCGACGAGTTGCAGGCGACGCTGGCCGGGCAGGACTACGTCTGCGATCGCGCCCTAGCGACCTCCGTCTACCTGGCGCTCAAACTCCAGCGCCCCGTACTGCTCGAAGGCGAGGCCGGTGTCGGCAAGACGGAGGTTGCCAAGGCTCTCGCCGCCGCCCTAGGGCGCGATCTCATCCGCATGCAGTGCTACGAGGGGCTTGACATCAGCCACGCGGTCTACGAGTGGAACTACACGCGACAGATCCTCGAGATCCAGCTGATGCGGAACGGCGGTGGCTTGGATCGGCGCGCAGCGGCCAAGGAACTGTTTCGGCGGGAATTCCTGCTCGAGCGCCCGTTGCTGCAGGCGCTCGAGCACCAAGGCCCTCCGCCCGTGCTGCTGATCGACGAGCTGGACCGGGCCGACGACGAATTCGAGGGCTACCTGCTGGAAATGCTCTCAGACTTCCAAGTCACGATCCCGGAGCTGGGCACGATTCAGGCGGCCCAGCCGCCAATCGTGCTGATCACATCGAACCGCACGCGGGAACTGCACGATGCTCTGAAGCGACGGTGCCTGTACTGCTGGATCGACTACCCCGATTTCGACAAGGAGTTGCGCATCGTCAGTCTGAAGGTTCCCGGCGCTTCCCAAGCGTTGAGCGAGAGTGCCACCGCCTTCGTACAGGAACTGCGCGACGCGGAGCTGTACAAGACCTCGGGAGTGTCGGAGACGCTCGATTGGGTAGCCGCGCTAGTCGCCTTGGACTGCGAACGCCTGGACGAGCGGCATGTGGACGAGACCCTGGGCATCCTGCTGAAGAACCAAGAAGACATCGCCGCCGTGCGGGGCGAGCCGGTCAAGGCAATGCTTGACCGGGCCGCGCACCGGGGGATTCGTAGCAGCGGGGCGGGACAGGCGGCCAACTCGCCATGGGCCACCTCCTAGAAAACCTGACCCTGTTCGCCCGGCTGCTCCGCTCGGCCGGCCTGCCGGTTCCGGCCGGGGCGACCATCGCGGCGGCACGCGCGCTGGAGCACGTCGACATCGGCCGCAGGCAGGACTTCCGGCTTGCGCTGCGGACCGCTTTGGTCAGCCGGGCAGAAGACCTGCCAGTGTTCGACAACGCCTTCCGGCTGTTCTGGCGAGGGCCCTCGGGCGCCGGCACCAAGCTCGACCTGCGACCGCTGGGCAGCGAGCGGCGGTTCGGCGATCCAGTGGTCGAAATGGAATCGCTTTCAGGCACCGCCCAGTCTGGCAGCCATGCCAGCGAAGCGGCCCTTGAACGAGTGCAAATCAGCACCTACAGCGACCGGGAGGTCTTGCGCCAGAAGGATTTCAAGCGGCTCAGCGCCGAGGAACTGGCCCAAGCGGTGGGCATGCTGCGCGAACTGCGCTGGCAGCCGGCGCCGCGGCGGACAAAGCGCTGGCAGCGCGGTACCGGAGAAGCGCCCGATATCCGCGCCCTGCTGGGACGGCTGGCGCGACGGGAGACCGATCCGGGCGAAATCCCGACCCGCGCTCCGAAGCCCGCCCCGCGCCGCTTGGTGCTGCTGTGCGACATCAGCGGATCGATGGAGCGCTACACGAGGATGCTGCTTTGGTTCGCGTGCTGCCTGAGCGGGAATCTGGAGCGCGTCGAATCGTTCCTGTTCGCGACGCGCTTGACGCGGATCACCAAGAAGCTGCGCGGGCGGCGCGGCTCCAACCCGCTCCAAGAGGTAGCGCGGCTGGTGCCCGATTGGTCCGGCGGCACCCGCATTGGCGATGCCCTGCGCACCTTCAACGTCGAGTGGGCCAGGCGGGTCCTCGGACGGGGAGCCGTGGTTCTGGTGGTCTCCGACGGCTGGGACAGGGGCGAGCCGGAGGCGCTGCGTCGCGAGATTTCCAGGCTGCAACGATCCTGCCACCGACTGGTCTGGCTCAGCCCGCTACTGGGGGATCCGGCCTACGAGCCGCTCACGCGCGGCTTGCAAGCGGCGCTGCCCTACGTGGATGACTTTCTCCCCGCCCACAATCTGGCCAGCTTGGAGCACCTGGCGGAGCGCTTGAACAGCCTCGAGCCCAGTTCAAGACGCGCGCCGGTACGCTGATGGCAGCCTCTGGTAGTCTTGCGGAAGCGGCTGCTCCATGGACTTCAATAGCGAATACGAATTCGACGCGCCACCTGAGGACGTTTTCGACGCCCTGACCTCACCGGAGACGGTCGCCGTCTGCCTGCCCGGATGCGAAGCGCTGGAACCCCTGGGGAACGACCGCTACGAGGCAGCGATGACGATCGGCGTGGCTGCCATCAAAGGCAGGTTTCGCGGGACCGTGGCCATGCGCGATATGCAGCGCCCGGACTCGTTTACGCTGCAGGTTGACGGCAAGGGAAGCACCGGCTTCGCCAGGGGCGAGGCTAGGATCGAGATCGCGTCGAGCGAGGCCGGGAGCACGGTCATGGTGCGATCCTCGGCCAAGGTCGGTGGCCCGATCGCCCGTGTCGGCCAACGGCTGCTGGTGGGCACGGCCAAGATGGTGGCGGACAAGTTCTTCGCATGCCTGGGCGAGCAGCTAGAAGCAGCGTCGGATGGCCACTGAACCAGCACTCGGAGTTGCGCTCTTGGGAACTGTAGGTCCCGGCTCTCTTCTACACCCGACTCTCTGGATCAAGTTGTTCCGCTGGAGAGATAGCACCGACGCAGTCAAGTTGGTCGTCGGCCAGTTGGGTGGTGGGACAGGTGATGGCGCAATATCAGGCTTTGGATCTGAACAGTTCGGTGGATTGCCGAGAGAATTCGGGGTCTTCCGGGAATGAGCACGCTGGGTAGGGCGGCAGCGCCCAGTGCGGCGCTGCCAGCAGCGATGAGGGTAAGGGGGTGGTCCGCCAAGCCCCCACGGGCCTGACTCGCCGATTGCGCAGCGGAATCTGCGCTAGCAGGGGGCCAAGAGCAGTTGCAGCGTCTCGTCACGGTTGCCCTCGTAGGACATTCCGAGCGTGCCGTTGCAGGCTGTTCTCGGGGATTACAAGTAACGGCCAATCTTCGAGTGATCAATCAACGAGAAATCGACGGGTCGCGATCCATATCTCTCGCAGAAGTGCGCTCGCGACCTGAATCCCATAGTGAACGAAGGAAGTCCCTATCGACGCCCGGTTTGGTGTCTTGTAGGTCGGCACCGATTCCCGCCTTCAGTCGCGCTCTGCTCCGGATCACAAAGACCCTTCCGATAACGTCCCTCGGAATCGGAATACCCTGCTCTTGGACTAGCGGCCACCTGAGATCACGCTGGTTAGTCGTCGCGAATCGCAACCGGAGGACGGACTCTGCAGCGTCCGAAACACTCTTGAGGACTTCATCCTCCTCAAACGACTCCTTGTATCGCCGTTCCAACCGATCTAGATCTTTGGTGAAGGTGTCTGCTCTGCGAATCTGGTCGTCTTGTAGGCCGTCGCCGAAGTGCTCCATGACGAAGGCGAGATCGAAGAGATCGCGGGCTTCAACTCGGCTCGCAGTAGCGGCCAGCTTTTGATCGAAAAGGGCAGGCACCTTATAGGTTCGAACACCGTCGACGAATTCGATGTCCTCAGGTCTTAGCGGATCCTTGTACCGGACGTTGACCTTGAAGAACCTTGGCTTGCTTCCAGAGGGTCCTGGGTAGCGAGCACGAAACACCTGACGACCGGGCCGATCCAGCCGCCATGACGGTTCAAGGTTTACTCCCATGGCACGCGAGGCGCTATCGATGTGATCCCTGAGATCAACAGGTCGGTCCGTATCGAAGTCGAGATCCGTCGAATGGCGGTTGAGGCCGCGACAAAATGCGAGCGCAGTGCCACCCTTGAGTACCAAGTCCAGGGCCCGGGACTGTGCGATGACCTCCCACATCAAGCGCTCGTGAAGCTCTTGGTGCGGAGTTAGTCGTAGTCCGCGCCGTATACGACTGTGGGCAACCATCGGTCGTATGCCTCCCTCATACTTCCTCGAATCTGGCCACGCATTGGCTTCAAATAGTCCTCGACCAGAATCTTGAAGTCCTCCTCCGACCAGAGCCAGTCGCCGATCTGGTGGGCCGGCAGACTCGCCGCACACCACGAGCCTTGCAGCCTGTGCATTGCCATGTCAGCAATTGCGCGGTAATGGTTGGCCACCCATACCGGGCCGTCGTACGGCTTGATGCCGTGGTCAGCGATCAGATGGCCCATGTCACGTACTCCGCGAGACCCTAAAGTGGGCGTGGTGTTGACCAAGCCATGTCGGCCAGCGAGCGGGGCGGACGAGCGCTCGGGGTAGCCGAAGAAGCTCACGTCGAAGTGCCAGTCCCCCGTCCATTCGTCCGGAAGACGGAGATTGAGGGCGCGCTTAAAGGAGATGTAGGAGGTCGGGCTGGTTTCGGGGATCAAGATCGGGTACTTCGGATCGGGTTGCCGAGGATCGGTTCGATTGCGAAGCCATGCGATGAACTCCTGCCAGCGATCATCCGAGAGGCCTAGGATCCTCGGTAGCTCTGCGAGATTCCCTCCCTTTCTCGCGAAGTCCCACGCGATTTTCTTGAGGTCCTCGTTCGAGACGGATTCAGGAATCGTCAGGTCGAAGTTTTTTTCGCCCATTATTCGTCTCCTTGCCTGAGATTATACCATATGTGGGAGTCCGTCACCACGCCTCAAGCAGACTACCCATCGCAGTATAGAGTTTGCCTGTTCAACCGAGACAAGAAGTCGAGTGTGAGCCACTCACGTGCGCGGTGGTCAGCAACGGCTCTTGACCGTCGAATTCGAAGAGGCTGACTCCGCTTGGGCGGGGTGCGCCGATGGACGACCTGATCCCCGGGGCTACGATCATGGAGCCGTCCGAAGCATTGGGAGCGACCGTGACTAATTTGGGGAAAGAACCTTTTGAACATCGAGACGGAGTGCTGGGAGCGACGGGTATAGCGCCGGTGGCCAGTTTAGACCAGAACATCCTGGCTCCGCCTTACATGCTCCGTTCGCGTGACTTCACACCTCAGGCTACGGCGAGGTGCCGAGCTGGTACTTGCCTTCAGTGTGCAGATACAGGACACACTCCTCGGCCGAGTCGCACGAGAGCTGATGCACCGCCTCTCCGTTCGAGCCGAAATAGCTGCCCGGGTCCAGTCTATGAGTGTCGGATTCGCCTGACAGCTGGATGCTGGTCTGACCCTGGATCGTCACAACACGCATTATCGGGGCGCTCGTGCTGAGTTCACCGTCGTAACCGGACGGCAGTTTGACGAAGGTGCCGTTTTTCTCGTTGTCCTTGACGCTACTCCAGAGGTAGGCCATCTTGGGGCCTTTGTCGCCGACCCACTCTGCGTCCTCGGCCTCCAGCCACATGATGTTTCCCGCGTCGACGTTGATCGGGCGCTCGCCGCTGTCGAACGCTTCATCCGCGGGCTTGACGAGATATGGGCCCGACAGGATCTCCAAGAAGATCATGGAGTTCTTGCCTTTCGCGGCGGTGATGTGGTTTTCCCCCAGCGGCTGCGTCCAGAACGAGCCGGATTCCATCCACATCTTCTCGGCAGCAGGGTCGTCGTTGTGAACGGCGCCGCTGATCACGACCGCACGGTAGGTGATGTTGTGGATGTGCGGCGGGGACTGAAAGCCGTCCGTGAACCTAACGAGGATCCCCGACGGCACGTCTGCCCGGATGTCACCCCAAAGCTTTCCCGCCTTCGGGCCGAGTTCGCCGCGCGCGGGATTCAGAGGAATGAACTCAACGTCCGATCTCTTGACGAGTTCATTTGCCGGACGTTCGCCAGCCGCGGCCTGCGCCGTTCCCAAGGCACCAGCTGCGAGCAAAATTGCGGCCAGCGTGATCATGTTTCTCCTCACGGGAGTTCGTCGCGCCTGCAAGTGCCTACTGGCATAGGAATCGGCATATCTCTTCGAAGGGTAGCAAGGGAGGAAACGCGAACGCCTGCGGTGGTCCCTGCGATCCACCCGGTCGCGATTCAAGCCCGGTGCCGCAAGATAGCACCCTGTGCAACAACCAGACCGGGCTCGTGACTGGCGACGGCCGTTCCTGTGCTCGCGCCGAACTGTTCAGGTCAAGTCTTTCGACGCCTCGTTGCATGTGGCCCCTGACAGCTGGGCCTTTCCGAGTGTGCCGACGGCACCACACAGCGCTGCAAACGGTGGCACAGGGAGCCGCGAAACGCGGACGCTTGACGGTGTCAGCTTCCACGTCGCGCCGCGCTCTAGCTTCGGCCTGCTCGGGCCACAGTGCCCGTCGGCCTAGACGAACTTGCCAGCGCCGGACGCCAGGCGCGTTGTTTCTTGTGTCAGCGGTTCGCGCAGCTATTTCATGTGGCGAACTCGTTGTCGGAGAGGAAAGCGTCGAACAGAGCGAAGCACTGCTCCGGCTCCTCGAGTTGCAGGAGGTGGCTGGTATCGGGCACAAAGGCGTATTCGATACCGAATGTCTCGCAGAATGACTTGCAACACGGCGCAGTCTTCGGCGCGTCCTCCGGTACTGGGTCGGAACCGACGATCAAGAGCGGACGCCCCGCCGGATTGGGCTGCTGCCATATTTCCAGTTCGGCGACGTCGGTATAGAGATCCGCCTCGACTGTGCCAGGGCAACGGAGCAGCCATTCTCCGCTGGCGCGATCGAAGTGCAGCACCGAGCGTGCATTGAGTTCCGCCACTCCCGGCCGCAGGCGACGGAACCGGTGCATCCAACGGAACACGTCGGCAAGTTCCTCGGGGTCCTGGAACCGGTTCTGGCGGCCCAGGGCGGCGGCGCGCAGCGTCTCGCCCTCGGACACCAGCGGGCCGCGTCGCGGGTTACCCTCAGGCGGGACCACCGGCGGGTCGAACAATACCAGCCCGTCCCAGTGCCAGACGCCGTCGATGATCGCTAGCAGGGCTGCGATCGCCGTCATCGAATGGAAGACTCCGATCGTGGTCTTCTCGCCCCATTCTTCCGCAATCGCGCCGTGCACCTGCGCGATGTCGCGCACGAAGCGGGGATAGCCGTGAGCCTCGCCGGCGTGAAAGGGGTTGCGCCCACAGTTGCGGACGTCATACAGCGCAAGGTCGAAGCGCTCAAGCATATGTCGCCAGAATGGGAAGTAGGAATCGCTCGCAAAGCCATTGCCGTGGCTCAGCACGACACGTGGCCCCGACGGGTTGCCGTGGCGCACGACGCGAATCGGCGCGCCATCGTCCATCACGACGTCGAGGGTTGCGAGATGTTCGGGAAGGACGAATCCACCCGTTTGCCGCTGGGCTGGCATCGGGGAATACGGTGGGCCTGTCACGTGTACGCGTCTCCCTGCAACGGCACTGGCGACGATACGATCGTGATTCGTCGCGAATATACCATTTCAAAGGGTGCTGAAGAATAGCAATGGAGGAAACGCAAACGCTCTCCACGGTCCACCCGATCTGCTAGGCCGCAGTCCATACCCAGTGACGCGAGATTGCACCCAGCACAACAACCCGATCCGGCTTGTGACTGGCGACGGCCGTTCCTCTGCTCTCGCCGAACGGTATAGGTCAAGTGCCCCGCGACCTCGTTGCATGTGGTTCTGACACCCGCCCCTTTCCAGGCGTGCCGACGGCACCAAACAACGGTCTGAACGGCGGCCCAAGGAGCAGCGACCCGCTGTGCTACCGTCAAACCAATACCCGCTTGGATGCCCGCACCCGCCGCAGTCGAAATCTCGGAATGCACCTATAGCTATGGCGAGACTCGGGCGCTTGACGGTGTCAGCTTCCAAGTCGCGCCGCGCTCTATCTTCGGCCTCCTCGGGCCGAACGGCAGCGGCAAGACCACGCTGTTCCGCATCCTCTCCACCCTGCTCGCTCCCGCTAGTGGCAGCGCCAGGCTCTTCGGCATCGATGTCACCGAGCGACCGATCGAGGCCAGGCGCCAAGTCGGCGTTGTCTTCCAGTCCCAGAGCTTGGACTCCCGGCTGACCGTGGAGGAAAATCTCGCGCACCAAGGCCACATGTATGGCCTGCGCGGGCACAGCCTCGCCAAGCGCATCGGGGAGGTGTTGGAAACGGTCGGCCTAGGGGAGCGACGCAAGGATCGCGTGCAGACCCTGTCGGGCGGGCTGCGTCGCCGGGCTGATCTGGCCAAGGGGCTGCTGCACGGCCCGAAACTGTTGCTGCTCGACGAGCCCAGCACGGGAGTCGATCCTGTGGCCCGCCTCGCCTTTTGGCGCCATCTGGAGCAGCTGCGGTCCGCTGCCGGCGTTACGGTTCTGCTGACGACGCATCTGCTGGAAGAGGCGGACGCTTGCGACGAACTGGCGATCCTAGATCGCGGCAAGCTGATCCGCCAAGGCGCGCCTGCCGACCTCAAAGCCGAGATCGGCGGCGAAGTTGTCACGCTGGCTACCAGCAGCACCAGCGATGTCGCGACGGCACTGGCCGAAGAATTCGCGGTTCAGGGCGCCCGCGTGAACGGCGAGGAGATTCGCTTCGAACATCCCGAGGGATCGAAGTGGGCCGCCCGCTTGATGAGTCGCTTCGGAACTCAGATTGAGTCCGTGAAGATCTCGCGGCCCAGCCTCGAAGACGTCTTCCTGCACCACGCCGGGTACGGCTTCTACACGGAGAGCGACCAGCGCCGCTAACCCGGATATCTCACCAGAGGCAGGGAATAAGGCCGTGCTTCGTGGTATAATTGGT
>VXMF01000046.1 GCA_009841225.1 Terriglobia bacterium
GATTAATAGACTCTGACGGCGGATATGGATGCTATCCGCCAAACCTCTTGTTACTGCGGGTCGCTCCCGGCTTTTTCCCTGACCCAATTGATGGTCTCGGGCATGGATCGTACGGATCCAGTTCAGTCAATGTAATCAAGGGTTTATGGCGGACTGCATGTGACTGGCGGTGTGACCGCGGGTGTGACTGGGCCTGTGACCGAGTCACAACCTTCGACTCACAGGCCAGCGCGGCACCATCGGTGTAGTCTCGGGCGGGGGACGAGCGTTTCACGTCGTTGCCGCTGGATGGTGAGGGAGCCGCGAGGTGTCGCAGGCCCGACCGTCTGATGGGTTGCCGTGTTGGGTATGATCACTGACAGTGCCGCGGAGGAGCCAGTCCGCACAGCCGGGGCTCGCCGTTGAATGTCTGAAGGGCTTTGGCGACGGGCTGCCAGCGGGTGTATGGCGTCTGGCAGAACGGGAGCGCTCGACGATGCCGCGGTGGAGCGCCTGTGGGCGCTCAGCCAGGAGACGATCCACGCATGACCACACTCGATCACGCCCTGAATTGGATCGACGGCGAGCTGGTTACCGGCGGCGCGTTGATCGCGTTCGGCCTGCTGCTCGTGGGTTGCGGCGGGTTGCTCTGGAGGTTCGGAGAGTCTACGGCGGCCCGCGCGATGGTGCTGCCTCTGCTGGTGATGGGCGGGTTGATTGCCGTGCTGTCCGCGGTGGGGACGCTGAACAACGTGCGCCGCATTGCCGAGTTCCGCGAAGCATATGCGGTCGATCCGTCGGCGTTCGTTGAACAGGAGGTCGCCCGCGTGCAGGGCTTCATGAGTTGGTACGTGTACACGATCGTGGGCGCCTCGATTCTGATCGTCGCGGGGCTGGCGGCGTTTCTGATTGCCGGCGCTCCGATGTGGAAGGCGATCGGGCTCGCGATGATCTTTCTCGGTGCGGCGGCGCTGCACGTCGACTTCTTCTCGAAGGCGAGCGCGACGCAGTACCTGGCGAATCTGGCTCTGCTCGACGGCGCCCCTGTGGCGGCGGAGCGTACGCCGGGTTCCTCTGAGACGACCATCAGACGAGGAGGGACTATGCGGGACGCTGGAGAGAGTGGCGGCGGACGGTAAGGACCGTGACCAAAATGAGATTGCTATCTCAGGGCTCTTCTGACATGCTCGCGGCGTGAAGCGGAACGTGGAGCTGGAGGCCACCATCGTTGCGAAATACGTCGCGGTGGCACCCGTGCTGGGCGAGCGCAGTCGCCGACGGTGGGCGGCGGCGGAGTCCATGGCCATCGGCTATGGCGGCGACGCGCTGGTGTCTTCGGCCACCGGTCTGGCGCGCGAGACGATCCGCAAGGGACGCCGGGAGATTGTCGGCGGCTAAGCGTCGACGGGCCGCGTTCGGGCGGCGGGGGCGGGGCGACCCCGGATTCAGGAGGATCAACCCGGCATTCTCGCCGCGCTCGAGGCGCTCGTGGACCCGGTGACGCGGGGGAACCCGACATCGCCGCTGCGCTGGACGTGCAAGAGTCGCGCGAAGCTCGCGGCGGCGCTGACGGAGCAGGGCTCGCGCGTGAGTTCGACCACGGTGGGTCGGCTTCGTGGATTTTATCGCCACGACCGGCTAACCGAAGACGGCCGGGGTTTCCACACGAGGTAGAGAATGAAGGTCCCGCTCATAGCGTTGTTCGCAATGCTCACGTTCGCCACGACCCCGCTCGCGGTGGCGCAAGTGAATTCCATCAATGTTCATGCCGGCTGGGTAGACATTGATGCCATCGCCAGTGGAGAAAAAGCGTTGCCCCTGAGCGAACCAACAGTCCGGTTGCAACCGGCGTTCGACAACGACATCACGTCCTATGCGGTTCGCGTGCCATACGGCGCGGACGGAGTGACGGTGGTAGTCGAGAGATCCGCCTTCCCTAGGGAGGGCCAACTTGGCGTCGTCGACTTCAACGGCGTCTCCGGTCCGTTTCCCGGTGCGGTCTACCGGAAGCAGCCACCGCAGGGCTCGCCCGGCTGGTTCGTCGATTCGACGATAGGAACGGTGTTTTCGTTCCACTTGCAGCCGGGCGATAACCAGTTGCGGTTGGGCTACCGGCAGGAAACGTTCCTCACCGCCGACGTTTACGTGCTCACGATGACGCGCCCGGAGTCGGCATCCGGTGACACGACGCTCGCTACATTGGCGATCGGTACCGGCCAGCTGACCCCGACGTTCGATCGCGATACAAGGACATACCGCACGCGGATCGTGGGCTATGGGTTGACGGTGACGCCCACGCCGACGACCGGTTCCGTCACTGTAACCGGTGCAGCAGCCAACGGCACCACGTTGCAGGTGGACGGCAATTCAGTGTCCGGACTCACGCCGGGAGACAATCCCATCGTAATAGTCGTGACGGCCGAGGACGGCAGCACTGAGAGCTACGGCTTGACTGTCGAAGTCAGCGATGACATTCGGGAGGTCGCGGAAGGCGACACGATAGTGCACCCGGACGATTGCGATTCCGAATGCTACGGAATCTTGAACGGGGTTCAGGGCAGGTTCGCCTGCGACGGTGTCGACTGGGGTTCGGAATTTTCCAATATGCAGGTCAGCGTCAGTGGGCTGTGCCTCCTCACCACGAGCGGTGGTGTCGTCACCAACGTAGCGGGCTGGTACTTTGCGGCGTTTCCCGCACAGGGTCGCTCGTCGAACATGCCGCTCTTAAGGTGGCTAATCGTCATCGTTTGTGTTAGCCTGACAATCGTCGTCTTTAGGAGGATGTCCCGCCAGCGGGTGCCCCCCCGCGTGGGCTGACGAACCCCCGCAGTGTATCTTATAAACATCTAACCCCCGCATGCGCTTCGAGGGCCGCCACTACACCCGGCTGTTCCTGCTCGATTCGGATCCACGGATCCACGGACGGCTGGGGTGGTCCAGCCGATTCCTGTTCAGAAAGAGGGACACAACGAGGGATTCAAGGTCGCTGGGATGTGGATAAACCACTGAGCATATGCACTTTACGAGCTATTCGAAATGGTCAGCACCTGAACGACCATTGGGATCTCGATCACCCGTTCGAGCGCCTGTTGCTCGACACCGCCGTCGCACCGGATCCGGCAACCGTGCCCTGGATCAATCCGCGGCTGCAGCACGGCGAGGTCCGCAAGGTCGTCACCGGCATACCCGGCAAGACCGGTATCG
>VXMF01000042.1:0-2953 GCA_009841225.1 Terriglobia bacterium
TCTTCTGAGCATGTGGTTTACAATCCAAGTTGGCAACCGCCTACCATCATGGGTGCCTGACGGTTCCGGTTAGTAGGCGTTTGCCTAATGCAGCCGTATACCCCAAGTGACGGGACCCCGGAACTCACGGGGTCCCTTTCATTTGGGGCGGATTCGCCTAGCGGGTGAGGATGAGTCCCTCGTAGCCGTTGGCGACCACCGAGTCGAAGCTTCAGCAGATCATAATAGTTCGCCCCGCATGGACGACCGGGGCGGTGACCTCCCGGACTACGACGGGACGGCTTGACCGATCGGCGCCAGAAGAATTCGCGACGTCAGAGACCCCTCGCGGCGGACCACGACCATCCGAGCGAACAGCCGCAGCGCGGTCGCCGCGCTCGCCCGCCAGCCGGCGCACCTCCTCAAGACCCCCGCCTGGGACCGAGGGCGCGAGATGGTTCGCTGGGCCGACATCGAGGCCGCCCTGGGCATCGATGTGTACTTTTGCGAATCCCGCTAGCCGTGGCGGCGGCCCACCAACGAGCAGACCAACGGCCTGCTCCGCCGTTGGCTCCCCAAAGGCACCGACCCCAACGTCGGTGCCGTGCGGCTGTCTGTCATCGAGGACGACCTCAACACCATGCCCCGCAAACTCCACCACTGGGACTCAGCGCAGAGCGTCTACACTGCCATCAGTCGCAACCACCGGTAGAGCTTGCCCTCCACTCACAGGAAGTGCCTCGCTCTCCGGGCCGACGGCCGCTGTCAACTACGGTCATTCTCCCAGGTCAGAGAGGCACTTCCCCAGACTTCCACGCCCGACCACCCCACCCCGTCGGTGGATTCAGGATCATAGCCGTGTCATGACCCCCCGCCGGAGTCCCGCCGACAACCGGATCCGTCAGCCGCCGAACCCGGCGAACAGGGCGAGATAGACCGGGGTGAGCAGCACCGCCATGCCCACCAGCAGTTGGGCGACTCGCTTGTCGATCCTGCCCTCGACGCGCTCGAACTTTCCGTGCACGCCCTCGAACTTCGCGTTCACGCCCTCGAACTTGGCGTCCACGCCCTCGAACTTGGCGTTGGTCTCGGTGAACCTGGAGTCGATCTTCGCGAACCGGGCGTCGGACTTGAGGTCCAAACGCTCCTCGAGGGCCACCAAGTCGGTCTTCGTGGCCAACTCGCTCCAGTCCACGGGCGGGAGGCTGTCCATAAGCGTCCTCACCTGCGCCTCCGGCAGCACCTCGCCCAGCCCCTTCCACAACTCGTGCCGTTCCGTCTCTGTCGGTGTCACCGTCTGCTCCCTCTCTCCGGTAGGCGACCGCACGGCCCAAAGACCAAGAGGGGAGCCGACGCCCCCGAACGTGCAAGAGAACATAACAGTCCGAACCGGTGCAGGCAACCGGGTGCCAGTCCCCGCAGGTAACCAACCCGACTCACCCAGGGCGCCCCGTCTCAACACAGCTCTGGGGAGTTCTGCACCGTCTGCCGTCATTTTTCGGCTATTATTGACAGCATATTGTACAGCCGGCTGATCGAGCTTCCCGATCAGAGCTTCTTCCTGCTCGGCATGCGGGGTGTCGGCAAGAGCACATGGATCCGCCAGGTGCTGCCCGAGGCGCGACGGTTCGACCTTCTCGACGAGGCACTGTTCACCGATCTGCTGGCCGACCCCGCGCTGTTCGGCCGGCTAGCGTCGAGCGCGGAACCGGGCGACTGGGTGGTGGTGGACGAGGTGCAGCGCATACCCGGCCTGCTCAACGAGGTGCACCGGCTCATCTCCGAGCGCGGCGTGCGCTTCGCGCTGCTGGGCTCCAGTGCCCGCAAGCTCAAGACCGCGGGCACCAACCTGCTCGCCGGCCGGGCGTTGCGCAAGACGATGCACCCTCTCACGCCGGCCGAACTCGGCGACGACTTCAGCCTCGACGAGGCGCTGCGCTTCGGCACCATGCCGCTCGTGTGGACCGCTCCGGACCGCCGCGCGGTCCTCGAGAGCTACACACAGCTGTACCTCCGGGAGGAGATCCGAGCCGAGGCGGCCGTGCGCAACCTCGGCAGCTTCGTGCGGTTCCTGCCGGTGGCGGCGCTGATGCACGCCCAGACCGTCAACGCGGCGTCGCTGGCGCGCGACGCCGGGATCGCCCGCTCCACGGTCAACGGCTACCTCGAGATCCTCGACGACACGCTGCTCACCACCCAGCTCCCGGCCTTCGAGGCGCGGCTGCGGGTCCGGGAGCGACGCCGCCCCAAGCTGTACTGGGCCGACTCGGGAGTGGTGCGAGCCGTCAAACGCCAACTAGGCCCCGTCACCGCCGAGGAGCGCGGCCCGCTGCTGGAGGGCTGGGTGCTCGGCAACCTCCGCGCCCACAACGAGTCTCGGCACCTTTACGACGACATCTGCTACTGGGCCGCCACCGAGTCGCCCACCGAAGTCGACTTCGTCCTCACCCGCGACCGCGAACACCTGGCCATCGAGGTGAAAGCCGCCGAGCGCTACAACACCACGATGCTCAAGGGGCTGCGCGCCATCGCCGACCTGCCCGGACTGGCCCGCCGCATCCTCACCTACCGGGGACGGCACTCGTTCCGAACAGAGGACGGCATCGACGTCTGGGCCCTCGACGACCTCCACCAAGCCCTTCAGACCAACAAACTCTGGCCCTGACCCAGTCGTGCCGATTGGGGCCAATCAGCCGGCGAACGACCAAGTGGCGTCTGCGGGGAGCGTCGGAGGACGGGCAGGTCGTCCTCCTCCCAGGTGTTCAGCAGCAGGCCGACTGCCCGGGCGGCGGAAATCTCCTCCCGGCGGTACAGGTTGAAGACGGACTTCACGTAGACCTCGGGCAGGCCAGGCGGGATGAGTTCGTGCGCGAGAGTCAGGCACCGGCGATCCGCCCAGAGCGGCACCCCGGCCGGGCGGTCAGCCGCCGAACCCGGCGAACAGGGCGAGATAGACCGGGGTGAGCAGCACCGC
>VXMF01000042.1:3053-3142 GCA_009841225.1 Terriglobia bacterium
CCCCGAACGTGCAAGAGAACATAACAGTCCGAACCGGTGCAGGCAACCGGGTGCCGCCACCAGCCGCCGCGGCGGCTTCCTCCCGCAGC
>VXMF01000047.1 GCA_009841225.1 Terriglobia bacterium
GGGGCTCGGGGGGAGGCGGAACCGGCTGGGGGCGCCGCTCGACTTGTGGAGCTTCTGGCAGTGGGGAAGGGTTGCTAGTAGACATGCTCGCTCCTGCTTAGTGGCCCAGCCGACGGTGCGCTATAGGCCGTGTTGATTATAGACCCTGCGGTGGTTCTCCAGCAGCAACGAGGCGCACGCCTCTATTAGTAGCCTTCGGTGCTGACAGGCAAACCGCCGAGCAGAATCTCCTCGCCGGCCTGCAGTCCCGTTTCGATCAAGGCCTCGGTGTCGCTGACATCCTGCACGCGAACTTCGCGGCGGAGGAATTGGCCGTCGCTACGAACGTAGACGAAACTCGCTGCTTCCCCGTCCGCGCTCCTGAGCGCCTCGCGCGGCACCAGCACTCCCTTCAGGCGATCAGATGCGCGCACGTCAACGCTGGCCGACAGGTCCGGCAGGATGCGCTCATCGCGATCCTCGATCAGGATGCTCATGGGGATGTGCTTGATGAATGCGCCGGGCTTGCCCCGGCTATACTTCGAGCCGCCCGATCCGGAACTCGCCATCGCGCCGATGCTCACGACCCGCCCCCGGAACTGCTCGCCCGGATACGCGTCCAGTTCGACCACCGCCTCGTCGCCGATGCGGATGGACTGCGCATCCACCTGATTGACCGACGCACTGACGACCATCTGCGACACGTCGACGATGCGCATGAAGAGCGCCCCGGGATAGATCTGGTCGCCTTCTTTGGCCTGCGAGAACTGCCCGCTCTTGTTGAACAGCGACTCATGCACGATCATGCCCGGGAGCGGAGCCTTGACCTGAAGCCGCTTCAGATCGCGCACGTGGCGATTCACGTGCAGCTCCTCTTCGCGCACAATCAGCTCCTCGCCCCGAATGTCTGCGGCGTGGACAGCCTCCTTGATCCTGCCCTCGTCCTCGAGTTGGTCCCAAGTGGCGAGAGCCTCCTCGGAAACGTTCTTGAGCACTTCGGCCTCGATCTTAGAGCGCACCTCCGCGGTCCTAAGGTCCAAGAGCGCCTTCTCGTATTCCGCTCTGGCGGTCACCCGCGCCTGGCGTTCGGTCTCCTTGAGTATCTGTACGTCGGCGATGCGTTTCTTGAGATTCGACTGCGCCCTGTTCACGATTGACTCGCGATCCTCGATGTGATCCACGAGCCACCTCAGCTCGAATTCCGCCACGACAGCCCCTGCCTTGACGATGCTGCCGGCAGGCGCAAGGGACATGATCGTCAGGTCGGCCCTGCCGGAATCGCGCGGGCCGCGCAGCTGGGGCACGCGAATCGCGGCGTAGTTCAGCGTTTCAATCGTTCCGCCGACGCGCAAGGACTTCAGCAGTTCCCCGCCGGTGGCCACGGCCAGACGGGCCTGGGAACTGGCACCTGAGCCCGACGAGGTGTCCACGCCGCGATTGGCAAGAGCCCACATCGCCAAGGCGGTCACCAGCGATGCGACCAAGCACAAGCCCGCAGTGAAGCCGGCACCGGGCTTGCGCGGCTGCCCCGGAGGGCCGGGAGGCGCGACCGGCTGCGGGCGTTGCTGGACATCAGGCGCTTGCGGCAGCGGCAAGGGGTTGATAGCAGACATGATCGCCCGTGCGCCGGGACCCAGCCGACGGTACGCTATAGGACACGCCGATTATAACCCTGCGGTGGCTTGCCGCGACCGCAGCGGGCATGAACGGGCCTCGAGCGGCATCATATTCCCGCCTAGGTGGACGGATTCGCGGCTTCGTCGGGACTCAAGCCCGCTCGCGGCCATCGAAGGACAGTCGATCGGCCTCGATCGCGTCCCGGTTAAGCAGCACGATGTGCTGGTTCGCCGGCTCGCGCGTCACCGGGTCCCGGTCAAGACCCAAGCGCTTCATCGTGTAGTACAGGAAGGCGCGACGGACCCGCAGCGTGACCCTTCCGTCCTCCATGCCGTAGTCGAGCTCGATCACCTCTTTCTGGGACTCGGACAGCCCAGGGTGCGGGCCGATATCCAAGGCGACGTGCTCGTGCCAGTCGCGATCCGTGTCCGGATCGTTGTCGGGCCGCCGCGTGCCCCGCGTGCCGATGACCCGCGCCAGCAGGAAGTCCTTGTACAAGCGGTCCCTGTCGCAAAACGCCCGGATGTGCCAGCGGAAGCCATCGAAACCGATCGCATGGGGCGCGATCCAACGCCACTCCGGCGTCGGCGCGCTGAGGGACTGGTACCTGATCTCGAGTGCCAGCTCTTCGCGCAAAGTCTCCAAGACCGTCTGCAGGATGGTCGGATCGACGACGCGCGTGGGGGCGGGGGCCGCGTCGAACACGGGGTATTCCATGGCCCACGACTCCTGCTTGCTCACGATGCCGTCGGAAAGCGCGCGGAGCTGGTTCAAGTAGGTGGAAGCGTCCAGTTTGAGGAACAGTGGCTTGAAGCTGTCGCTGCGAAGGTAGCTCCTGGCGCTCTTGTCATAGATCATGTTCTCCGGTGCTAGTTTCAGGTACCGGTTCAGATCGGTTGAGGCTTGGTTGACCGAGACACCGAAGATCTTCATCAGGTCACCGCGGTTCATCCTGCCTTCGAAATAGAGCCGAAACTCAATGAATTCCAGCCGCTTCTCGACGCCCCATCGCAAGTTGGACTCTCTATTCGAACTGCGCACTTCGTTTCTCCCGTGTTCTAACTGCCGCCGTTCGCTCGCGCTATCCTTCGTCGCGCTTGTAATACAGCGCCCGAAGCCATATTGCCGCGCCTAGGGGCGCGGTTCGCAAACCACGCATTTATTGTAAGGGTTGCCATCAAGAGCCTGCGGAGCCTCGCGCAACCGACTTGCGAGTGGTCAGGCAGACGGAGGGACTCTCGTTTTCGCTCGATCTTCGCTGAGATCAACTGCCCCACTCGAAGGACTCACTCAATGCCTGTAGGGAGCCGTCAAGGACCGCATCGACGCACCGCCGAGGGCGGCCAGAGGAATCAATTTCGGCGTTGCGCTGGTACAATCGCACTGTGGGCCGGGCAGTAACTTACCTGTTGCTCGCTGGCTTGGCGGCGGCCGCCAGCAGCGCCGCGACCCTGCCTTCCGAACGCGTTGACTACAACGACGACGTGCGTCCGATCCTGTCGGATCGCTGCTACAGCTGCCACGGCCCAGACCAGGGCCAGCGCCAAGCCGGGCTGCGCCTAGACCGCGAATCTGGCGCCTTCGGCGCCGCTGCCAGCGGCGCTATGCCGATCGTGCCGGGCGAGCCCGCCGAGAGCCGCCTGCTCCAACGAGTGACCAGTTCGGATCCGGCCAGGCGGATGCCGCCCGCGTACATGGGCCACGACCCGCTCAGCGAGGGCGAGATCGAAACCCTGCGGCGCTGGATCGAGGAAGGGGCCCAGTGGGAGAGCCACTGGGCGTTCAGCCCGCCCACGCGCCCGGACCTGCCGCAGCCCGCCGGGGACGGGCTGAATCCCATCGACGCGCTCGTCGCCGACAGGCTGGCCCGAGAAGGACTCGCCCCAGCCGCGCCGGCAGACCGGCGGACGCTCGCTCGCCGGGCGGCGCTGGACCTGACGGGCCTGCCGCCGGCTCCGGACGCGGTGCAAGAGTTCGCGGCGGATCCGGCGGCAGACGCTTACGAGAGGCTGCTGGACCGACTGCTCTCATCGGCCAGCTACGGGGAACACCTAGCGGGCATGTGGCTGGACGCCGCGCGCTATGCCGATACGAACGGCTACCAGACCGATGGCACCCGCTCGATGTGGCGCTGGCGCGACTGGGTCATCGACGCCTTCAATCGCAACGTGCCGTTTGACCAGTTCACGCTCGAGCAACTGGCCGGTGACATGCTGCCCGACGCTTCCCGAGCGCAGATCGTCGCAACCGGGTTCAACCGCAACCATCGCACCACAGCGGAGGGCGGCTCGGTCAACGAGGAGTTCCGCGTGGAATACGTGGCCGACCGGGCTGAGACTACGGCCACGGTCTGGCTAGGCCTGACGATGGGTTGTGCCCGCTGCCACGACCACAAGTTCGACCCGCTGTCGCAGCGGGAGTACTACCAGTTCTTCGCCTACTTCAACAACGTCCAAGAAAAGGGCATGGTCTGGAACTTCGGCAACGAAGATCCGCTGCTGCACGCCCCGACTCCGGAACAAGAAGAGCGGCTGGCCGCCTTGGCGTCCGAGCTGGCTGGCGCGCGGGAGAGCTGGGACGCGCTAGGGCCACAGATCGCCCGCGAGCAAGCGGCGTGGGAGGCTCGCTTGGCTGACGCCCCGGATCTGGACTGGTCCCCTGCCCGCGGCCTGCGGGCGCACGCGCCATTCGATGGCCGCCTCGGCACCGCCAGCTTTACCGGGGGCTCGATCGACGGAAGCAGTGCCCCGGAGCCGGTGGAGACCGAGTTCGCCAATGGCCAAGCAGGCACGGCGGCGGCGTTTGACGGCAAGCGCTATGCGGACCTGGGCAAAGTGGGCATCTTCAACTACATGGATCCGCTCACCGTCTCGGCCTGGATCCGGCCCGAGACCAGCCACGACGGTTCGATCGTCGCCTCCATGGGGGAGAACCCGATCGGCAACGGCTGGGGGCTCTTCGTGCGCGACGGCAAGCTCTGGTGGCACATGTCGCAGCGCTGGAGCGACCTGAGCATGCGCTTGGCGAGCCAGCGCCCCATCGAGCCCGGTGGCTGGCAGCACGTCCTGCTGACCTACGACGGCAAGCGCAAGGCCAAGGGCGTCCGCATGTACATCGACGGCCGCGAGCAGGAGTTCGAAGTCCTGTTCAACAACCTAGACTGGCCTTCGCAAAGCAATCAAAGCCTCAAAGTAGGCGGCGGCGGGGGACTCGACAACCGCTTCTCCGGACGGATCGACGAAGTGCGCGTGTACGGCCGAGCCCTCTCTCCGGCCGAAGCCAGGGCATTGGCTTCGACTGCGCCTCTGGGCGTGCTGGCAGCGATCCGGCCCGACGACCGCACGCCGGCACAGCGGGACAAGCTACGCAGCGCGTTTCTCGAATTGGCCGCCTCGGCAGGCATCCGGAAGGCAAGCTTGGCCGCGGCCGAGGCGCAACGGCGATACGACGCCTTCCTCGACACCGTTCCCACCGTGATGGTGATGAAGGAGGGGCCGTCGCGCCAAGCTTACGTGCTCGAGCGCGGCCGCTACGACCTCCACGGAGATCCGGTCGAGGCCGCCATTCCCGAAGCCCTGCTCGGCGCGACCGCCCCGAGCATCGCGAACCGGCTCGAACTGGCGCGCTGGGTCGTCAGCCGGTCCAACCCGCTGACGGCGCGCGTGATCGTCAACCGCTTCTGGCAGATGCTGTTCGGCGTCGGCTTGGTCAAGACGGTCGACGACTTCGGTTCCCAAGGCGAGGCACCCTCCAACCAAGCGCTGCTCGATTGGCTGGCGGTGGAGTTCATGGACTCGGGCTGGGACGTCAAGCGGCTGCTCAAGACAATCATGCTCAGCGCGACCTACCGACAGTCCTCGCACGTAGACGCGGAACTGATCGAGCGCGACCCCGAGAATCGACTGCTCTCGCGAGGACCCCGGTTCCGCCTGGCAGCGGCGACGATCCGCGACCAAGCACTCGCGGCCGCCGGGCTGCTCCAGCAAGACATCGGAGGGCCGTCGGTGCGCCCCTACCAGCCGCCCGGACTGTGGAAGGAGGTCTCGGGCAATGCCTACCAGCCCGGCGAAGGCTCCGAGCTCTACCGGCGCAGCCTGTACACCTATTGGAAACGCACTGTGGCACCACCGTCGATGATGAACTTCGACGCGTCCGACCGGGAGGTCTGCACGGTCCACGTCAAGCGCACCAACACGCCGCTGCAAGCGCTCAACCTCATGAACGACACCACCTTCGTGGAAGCGGCGCGACACCTCGCGGATACGGCAGTGCGCGGCGAGGCGCGCAGCCCTGCGGCGCGCATTGATCAGATGTACATCAAGGTGCTCGGCAGGTTGCCTGGAGAGGACGAGCGGGATATCCTTGAAGACCTGTACCGCGCCTATGCGGATCGGTTCCAGTCGGATCGGGACGCGGCCGAAGCGTTTCTCGCCGTGGGCGACTCGCCGTGGAATCCGCGCGCCGACGCCCGGGAACTGGCCGCCTACGCCGGGGTAGCCAGCCTCGTGCTGAATCTGGACGAAGCGGTGACGAAGCAATGACGCCGGAAACTCACGCCACGGAGCTCGATACCCGGAGACACTTTTTCGGCAAGGCGGCGAGCGGAGTCGGAGCCATCGCCCTGGCCCACCTGCTGGGCCGCGACCTGAACGCCTCCGATGCGTCCAAGCCGGCCCTTGGCGGCTTGGACGGCCTGCCGCACTACGCGCCCAAGGCCAAGCGCGTGATCTGGCTGTTCCAGTCCGGCGGGCCCTCACAGATCGAAACCTTCGACCCGAAGCCGGGCTTGGCCAAGCTGCGCGGGCAGGACCTGCCGGAGTCGATCCGGAAAGGCCAGCGGCTGACCACGATGACCTCCGGCCAGAGCAGCTTTCCGCTGGTCGAATCAGCGTTCGGCTTCCAGCAACACGGCGAATCGGGCGCTTGGATCAGCGACTTGCTGCCGCAAACGGCCAAGATCGCCGACGACATCTGCATCGTGCGCTCGATGCACACCGACGCCATCAACCACGATCCCGCCGTCACCTTTCTGCAGACCGGGGCGCAGATCGCAGGGCGTCCCAGCGTGGGCGCCTGGCTGAGCTACGGGCTCGGCAGCGAATCCAGCGACCTGCCCGCCTTTGTCGTGATGATCACGCAAGGCACGGGCGGCCAGCCGCTCTACGACCGGCTGTGGGGCTCGGGCTTCCTGCCGACCCGCTACCAAGGGGTCAAGTTCCGTTCGGTGGGCGACCCGGTCCTGTACCTGTCCGATCCGGCGGGCATCTCGCGCGACCAGCGGCGCACGTTCCTTGACGCGCTGGCCAAGCTCAACCGCAAACAGTTCGAGGAGTACGGAGACCCCGAAATCGTCACTCGCATCGCGCAGTACGAAATGGCGTTCAAGATGCAGCGCTCGGTTCCGGAACTCACCGACCTGTCCGGCGAGCCCGAGCGTGTGTTCGACCTCTACGGCGAAGACGCCCGCCGTCCCGGCACGTATGCCTACAACTGCTTGCTGGCGCGCCGGCTGGCCGAGCGCGGCGTGCGCTTCATTCAGCTCTACCACCGGGGCTGGGACCAGCACGGTTCGCTCAAGCAGGGCATCCAGCGCCAGACCAAGACCACCGACCAAGCCTCGGCGGCCTTGGTGATGGATCTGAAGCAGCGCGGCCTGCTCGACGACACGCTCGTGGTCTGGGGCGGCGAGTTCGGGCGGACCGTGTACTGCCAGGGCACGCTGACCGAGTCCGAGTACGGCCGCGACCACCATCCGCGCTGCTTCTCGATTTGGATGGCCGGCGGCGGCGTCCAGCCCGGCCAGACCTACGGCGCTACTGACGAGTTCAGCTACAACATCACCGAGAATCCCGTCTCCGTGCATGACCTGCACGCCACGATGCTGCACCTGCTAGGGGTCGACCACACCAAGCTGACGTTCAAGTTCCAAGGACGGAGATTCCGGCTCACCGACGTCCACGGCAACGCCGTCAAGCCGTTGCTGGCCTGAGCCGGCCACCGCAGCGGCCGCCTCAGAGAGCCCGCGGGTCGAACTCGCACAAGTCGCGCCGCAGAGCTTCGATGTGCCCGTACGCGGTGTGGTCGAAGTGTAGCGGCGTGATGGATAGCATGCCCTGATGCACCGCAGCGTAGTCGCTGCCATCCGAGGCGGCTTCGACAGGCACCTCCTCGTGCATCCAGTAGTACTTCCGGTTGTGCGGATCGCGTGCCTCGATCATGAGATTGCGCGAGATCTTGCGGCACTGGTGGGTCACGGCCACTCCGGCAGCCTCGCCGGCGGGCACGTTCACGTTCAGCGCGATGCCCTTCGGCAATCCCGCCGCGAGCACTTTCTTGGCCAGGGCCGCAGCGATGCGGGCCGACGGGCCGAAGTCTATGGAGGATCGCTGGTTGACCGAGACGGCCATAGCCGGGATGCCGTACTTCGAACCCTCGGCAGCCCCGGCGACCGTGCCTGAGTAGTAGATGTTCTCGCCTAGGTTGGGGCCGGCGTTGACGCCGGCAACGACCAAGGCCGGCGTCTCCTCGAGCAGGAGCGTGAGCGCCATCATCACGCTGTCGGCCGGAGTGCCGTCCACCCCGAAGCGACCCTCGCCCTTGCGTTCGTAGCGCAGCGGGCGGCGCAGCGTGATGCGCCGACTGGCGGCGCTCTGCTCCATCAGCGGTGCGACCGTGCGAATCCGTCCGAGAGGCGCCAGGGTGCTTTCCAGCGCTCGGAGTCCTGGCGCGTCGATCCCGTCATCATTGGTGATGAGGATCAGCGGTTCGGGGGCGGTCATGCTCTCCCAGCGTAGCCAATCGTCGCGGCGACGGTTTCCGCATTCGGACGGGTGCTAGGCTGAGATTGAGATGCCGGTTGCCTATCCAGAAACGGACACGGAACAGATCGTCGCGCGGGACCACCAATACGTGGTGCGCAACTACGGGCGCTACCCGCTGGTTGTCAGCCGAGCCGACGGCGTCTACCTCCACGGCGAGGACGGCCGCAAGTACCTCGATTTCGTCTCCGGCATCGGGGTGATGGCCCTAGGCCACTCCCATCCCCGGGTCGTGGCGGCGATTGCCGACCAGATCGGCACCCTCGTGCACTGCTCGAACCTGTACTACCACCCGCTGCAAGGCGAGGTGGCCCAGCTGCTCTCGGAATTGAGCGGCCTGCAGCGCACTTTCTTCTGCAACAGCGGTGCGGAAGCCGTCGAGGCGGCGCTGAAAATCGCCAAGGGCTACGGCCGCGCCCGCAGCAGCGGCAAGACCGAGATCGTCGCGCTGCAGGAGTCGTTCGGCGGCCGCACGCTGGGCTCGATCTCCGTGACCGGCCAGCCCAAGTACCGCGAGCCATTCGAGCCGGTCATTCCGGGCGTGCGGTTCATCGCACCCAACGACCTGGGCGCGCTCGAAGCCGCCGTGGGTGACCAGACCGCGGGGATCGTGTTCGAACCCATCCTGGGCGAGGGCGGTGTCATCGAGATCTCGGCCGAGTTCGCCGCGCTGGCCCGCCGGCTGGCTACGGACCACGACGCGCTGCTGATCTGCGACGAGGTCCAGTGCGGCATGGGGCGCACTGGCCAGGCTTTCGCGTTCCAGCACTGGGGCGCTGGCTTCCTGCCGGACGTGATCACCCTGGCCAAGCCGCTGGCGGCCGGACTGCCGATCGGTGCCGTTGTCTGCAGCGAGGCCGCCGCGGCGGTCCTGGCGCCGGGCATGCACGGCTCCACTTTCGGCGGCGGCGCGCTAGCCTGCCGCGTCGCCCGGGAATTCCTTAGCATGCTGCCCGAATTGATGCCCCACGTGCAGGACGTATCGGCCTATTTCCGGGCGCGGCTAGCAGATCTGGCCGCCAGCTACGATTTCGTCGGCCGACTGAGGGGCCGCGGCCTGATGGTAGGGCTCGAGCTGAATATCCCCGGCGGTGGCTTCGTGCCGAGGGCCCAGGAACTCGGCCTGCTCATGAACTGCACCGCAGGCAACATCCTGCGGTTCCTTCCGCCGTTCGTGATCGAACGGGAACATGTTGACGAAGCCATCGCGGCGCTGGACGAAGCGTTTCGCCAAGGCCCGCCGGACGGCGCGGGCTAGCCAGAGTGGGCCGGCCTCGGTTGCTACGATGGTCGGCTCATGAAGATCGACCGCCTAGAAACCCGCCATTGCGATGCCGGATGGCGCAACTACCACTTCGCCAAAGTCACCACAGCTGACGGCGTGGTCGGCTGGAGCGAATACGACGAGGACTTCGGCTCCCCGGGAATCACGGCGACGATCGAGCGCTTGGCGCCGTCCCTTGTAGGCAAGGATCTCGGCAACCACGAGCGGATCTATTCCGAACTCTTCTGCCAGTTGCGACCGGCCGTCGACGGGGCAAGCGGGCAAGCCTTCGCAGCGATCGAAAACGCTCTGCTTGACGCCAAGGCCAAGACCTTAGGTCTACCCTGCTACGCGCTCTTCGGGGGCAAGGTGCGTGACCGCATCCGGCTGTACTGGTCGCACTGTGCCACCTGGCGTATCAATCAGCCGGAGTTCTACCCGCCAGCGATTCGCGACCTCGATGGCGTTCGCGGGATCGGCGCAGAAGCCAAGCAGAGGGGTTTCACCGCCCTGAAGACCAATATCTTCGAGTTCGGAGACGGGACCGCGCGAGGGTGGCGGCCGGGCTTCGGCACGCCTTACGAGCCGGGCCGCAACATGGAGCGCTCCACGCTGCGGCAACTGCGCGCCCACTTGGAGGCCTTGCGGGACGGTGCCGGGCCCGACATGGACATCCTGCTCGACCTGAACTTCAACTGCGCCACCGAGGGCTACCTCAAGGTCCTGCGCGAGCTGCGTGACTTCGACCTGTTCTGGGCCGAAATCGACACGCGCAACCCCCGCGCACTGCAGCACATCCGCGAGCAAAGCTCCTGCCCCATCAGCTCATGCGAAACACTGATGGGCCTGCGCAACTTCCTGCCCTTTTTCCAGCACGAAGCCGTTGACGTCGCGATCATCGATGCGGTTTGGAACGGCATCTGGCAAAGCCTGAAAGTGGCCGCTTGCGCCGAGGCTTACGAGGTCAACGTGGCGCCGCACAACTTCTACGGGCACTTGGCGACGATGATGAACGCCCACTTCGTGGCCGCTGTGCCGAACCTGCGCATCATGGAGATCGACATCGACCGGCTGAGCTGGGACGCCGACATTTTCACCCACGTTCCACCCATCGAGGACGGCCATCTAGTTGTTCCCGACCGGCCCGGCTGGGGCACCGAGCCCGACGAGGACGCGCTGCGCGATCATCCGGTACGCAACTGAGAGCGCCCGCTACAGCCTGGCTCAGGCCGTGCCTGCACGAGCGAGCGCGGCCTCGAGGCCGTCCGCGGAGCGCGGCAAGCCCGTGCTCATCACGCGACGGCCATCGCCCGTCACCTCGACCATGTCCTCGATGCGGATGCCTATGCCTTCCCGCGGCAGGTACAAGCCAGGCTCGATCGCGAGCACCATGCCCGGTTCCAAGGCGCGACCAGGCGGCGTAGGATCATGCACGTCCAGTCCAACGTGGTGCCCGATGGCGTGTGGCAGATAGGAATCAACGCCGCGTGGCGCTCGCTTGCGCAGGACGCGCTGGGCGACTGATTCGATGCTGTTCCGGGCGGGTCCGCTCAGCACAGCTCCGGGCTCAATGGCGTTCAGCGCCTGCTGGTGAGCCTCGAGGACTGCCTCGTACAGCAGGCGCTGCTTCTCGCCGAACTGTCCGCTTACCGGGATGCTCCGCGTAATGTCAGCGGCATAACGAGCCCGTTCGCCGCCCGCATCAATCAGCAACATCTGCCCATTCTCCAACCGGCCGGAGTTGCGCTGGTAGTGCAAGATCGTCGCATGAGCCCCCGCAGCCACGATGGGAGCGAAAGCCAAACGCTCGCAGCCGGTGCGGAAAGCCCCTCCAATCAATCCGGCCGCAACGTCACGCTCGGTCGCCCCATCGGCGACTCTGGCCCAAGCATCTCGGAATCCCACCTCGGTGGCCTCGATGGCCGCTTGAATCAGGGCAACCTCGGCGGGTGACTTGACGCTGCGCAGTGCGGCCAGCGGAACTCGGATGTCGCGTGTCGGCTCGCGCCCCGCGGCTTCAACCAGACGCTCGTGCCGCGAGCGCGCCCGGGCGTCGTCCGCTGGCCTCGCTTCGGCCAAGCCCGCCAACCTGTCTCGATCCCGCAGGACGGAGCGCAACGTTCGACGGAACTTCGACTCCGTCAGGACCTCGGCAAATCCCAAGTGACCGGCATCCTCCGGCTGCAAGCTTGGTCCAGACCACGCACTGGAGTGGCCAGCGGAGTCGGCCAAGAACAAGATCTCGCGATACGGCCGGCCTCCGTGGGCTGGAGCGATCAGCAGGGCCGCCCCCGGCTCTTGATGTCCGGTGAGGTAGAAGAAGCTGCTCTCCTGGCGGAAGCCGGTAAACCCAGACCGGCCTTCCGATTCGGTCGAACCAACCAGCGCGATGACGCCGCGACCGATCGCCGCGGCCAGCGCCCGCCGACGCTTGGCATATTCTCCAGCGCCAATGGCCCCTGCGGCCCGCGAGCAAGGCAGCGCCGCGCAGGCAGCCAAGAACGCCCTACGAGTCCGCAACAAGCCTTCAGCGTAGCCGAGGATGGAGCCGCAATCCGAATCGGATCGCGGCGCTATGATTGGGGGCAGCATCGATGAAGAGCGTTCGGCTGGTCACCGACGGATCGTGCATCGGCAACCCCGGCCCCGGCGGCTGGGCGGTGATCCTTCGCTACAACAAGCACTCTCGCGAATTGAGCGGGGGAGAGGCCAAGACAACCAACAATCGCATGGAAATGACCGCGGTTGTGAAGGGCTTGCAGGCCCTGCGCGAGCCCTGCGCGGTCACTCTGGAGATCGATTCGGAGTACGTCAAGAACGGCGTGACGCGCTGGATGAAGAAGTGGAAGCGCAACGGGTGGATGACGACCACGAAGGAACCCGTAAAGAACCAGGACTTGTGGCAAGAGCTGGAGGCCGCCATGGCGCCACACAAGGTGCGGTGGGTCTGGGTGAAGGGGCATGCCAGCCACAAGGACAACAACCGCTGCGACAAGATTGCCAGAGCAGCGGCCCAGAGCCAAGCCTCGCAGCAGTCCGGCGTGCCCGTTTAGAGCATTCCAAAGCCGTCTTGACCGTTGACTCCGGCCGCAAGGCCTGCCTCTATGGTCTTGCCATAGCGCAGTCTTGGGTGGGCCCGCTATTCAGATGCGGGTGCCGAAGATGCCGTCCAGACACTTCGCCGATTTGCTCGGAGAATCCCGCAATCGATGGAACTCATTTCCGGTCCTGCCGACGCTGGCGAAAGAGCCACTGCCACACGTCGCTGGTTGGATCCGCTTCGTCTCCACTGGCTCGTGTCAAGAAGCCACGAGCCGGATCGTCGCCGGTATACGTAAACGCCTGGATCCAAGAGTTGTGCCGGATACCGCGAAGCTCGGTGTACTTGATCGAGCCTCCACCAGCCCTGACCTTGTCGAACATCCTGCGGGAATTCTCCACCGGCGCTGTTTGGTCGTCCGCACCGTGGAATGACCAGACCGGGGTCTGTGTCAAGCCCTTGACATCTTCCGGGGGGCGGCCTGCGCAAACGGGGATACCTGCGGCGAAGAATCCCGGCCGGGCTTGGAGGAAGTTCCAAGTCCCTGAACCTCCCATCGACGACCCGAGAACATATATGCGTGATTCGTCGATTGGGAGTTCTTGCTGGAGCGCCTCGATGAGCTCGAAGACCACTGGAATCATGTTCTTGATGTAGATGTTCTGGAGATTGCCTACCTGGGATCGTTCTCCCCAAGTGCCGCCTGAGACTGCTTGGGGAACAACGACAAAGGACGGGTGTGCACGTCTCCATTCCTCTTTGGCCATGACGCCATTCCACCAACGCAACTGGGACACGTTGTCGTCGCCCACACCACCGCCTCCATGCAGGCTCAGGATCAGCGGGTAGCGAGTGCCCCGATCAAACGCCAAGGGTTGCATCAGGCGGTACCGGGTTTCACCGTGAGACCGTTCCTCGAATGCGTCGAACAAGTCTGGGGACCCGGCGGCCGGGCCTCGATTGACCCTCCGGCCGGACACTCGGACCACGTAGTCCATCGCCTCGATCTCCGTCAGACTGCCGTCGCCGTTAGCATCGGCCTCCGGGTGGTGCCGATGCATTATCTGGAGGCGTTCTTCGACCGAGGCAGCAGAGGCGGGCAGCAAGGACAACGAGGTGAGAAGAAGAAGGCCGTGACGAGTCATCGCAACCGGAGTCTAGCACCCGCTGCGAACCGGCTCATACATTGACCACCCGACCACTCGAGTCCTGAGCGCCCAGCTGCTTGCGGATCCCGACCTCCGCTAGCTCATGAGGTGTTGTTCGGGTAGCACCGAAGGCGTTCTGTCCCGGCTTCTACCACGCTTCCGACGTCCCGAATGCCCGTACAATTTAGTCGGATTGGACAATGACGAAGCATCGGGCGATTGGACTGGGCCTGTTTCTGACCTTCCTGATTGTCGCTGGGCTGACGACCCGGGACGCCTTCTTGTCCGTGACCGTCCTCGAATCCGAAACCGGGGACTCGACCCCAGTCCGGGTGAGGCTCACGGATGCTGACGGCAATCCTCCCGTGATGCTAGGGGCCTCCACCGAGATCGAATCCCCATTCGCCCCGCCGCCGCAAGCCATCGCCATCATGTGGGGCCGCTCGGACAGTGCCGACGGGTACGCCTTGCAGCCCGACAGCTCCTTCTATGTCGACGGGTCCTTCCAAACCCGATTGCCCGTCGGCACCTATCGCCTCGAACTCTCGAAGGGCTACGAATACGCGGTGCAGACACACGAGATCGAGCTCGGGCGGGGGGACCAAGCCAAACGTACGTACGAGCTGGAGCGATGGATCGACATGCCGGCCCGCGGCTGGTACTCCTCTGATGACCACATCCACATCCGCCGCTCGCCACGCGACAACCCATCCATCCTGCGCTGGATCGCGGCAGAAGACATCCACGTTGGCCACCTCCTGCAAATGGGTGACTTCTGGCACTTTGTCTTCTCCCAATACGGGTGGGGAGAGACCGGTCGCTACCGCGAAGGGGGCACGATCCTCTCGTCCGGCCAAGAAGAGCCGCGCACGCCGGAATTCGGCCACACCATCTCCCTCGGGGCTGATGACTTTGTCCGTTTTCGGGATGACTACTACTCGTACGGCCGCGTCTTCGACCGCGTGCACGAACTGGGCGGCGTTAGCGGATTCGCCCATCAGGGCATGTCATTCCATGGCTATCGCGGAATGACCGTCACGGTACTCTCGGGCAAGCTCGATTTCTTGGAACTGGCCCAGTTCTGCGTCCCCGACGGCCCCATCCACACGAAGCACTACTATCGCTTCCTCGATCTTGGGTTCCGGCTGACCGCGCTCAGCGGCTCGGACTTTCCATGGTGCGGCAGGGGGGAGCGGGGCGACCCGAATCGATTCAGCCAGATCGGCGACGCCCGCTTCTACACCTATGTCGGGGAGGATTTCACGTTCGACAACTGGCTCTCTGCCGTCAAGGCCGGCCACACGTTCGCGACAACTGGGCCGATCGTAGAACTTGAGGTGAACGGCAGTCTTCCCGGAAGCCAAGTGGATGTCGGCGAGGGCGAGACCGTGCGGGTCGTTGCGAGTGCCTACGGCGACGGCTCGCGTATTGGACTCACGGATCTCGAGATCGTCGGGCACGGCGAAGTCCTCGAACGGATCACCGGCCAGGGGGAGAAGCAACTGTTTCTGGAGTTCGATCTCGAAGTCGAGCGCGGGATTTGGATTGCCGCTCGCGCGTCCGCCGGACCTGGGTACCTAGCCCATACCACGCCCGTGTATGTGACCGTAGATGGCGGGAGCTTCCACAATCCCGCCACGCTGGAGGCGAACCTGGAACGCTGTGAGCGCGATCTCGCAGAACTGGAGCAGGAACTCCGTGAGCCCGGCTCCCGACTCGACAGCGAAGCATGGAGGCATGCCGACGGCCTCCGGAACCAGATTGCCGAGACCCGCGAGGCCCTGAACGCGCTCGCGGCGAAATTGAGGGACTAGGGGGAGCCTGGCATGAGATCGATCCATCGACGACGACTGCTGCAAGCCCTGCTCGGCAGCAGCGCCGCGGCCTCGGGTGCCGAAGATGTCCACGAGCAGATCCGTAGACTCGCGAGCGATGCTCCTTTGAAGATGAAGTTCCAGGGCTCCACGGCCGACGAGTGCCGGGCCTGGCAGCAGCGGTTCGGAAGCAAGCTCGATGAGCTTCTCGGGGCCGATCGACCGCCCCTTCGGTGGGAGTCACATATCGAGGAGACGGTCGAATTCGCCGATCACCAGCGCCAGTCCGTGATCTTGCGTGCCCCGGGCGTTACCGAACTGCCGATCTACCTGCTGACGCCAAAGGGTGCTCGCGACGGAGCGCGTCCGGGCATTGTGGCGCTCCACGGTCACGGACCATTCGGCCACGATGCGGTTGTCGGCATCGACAGCACGCCTGAGCGAGCGGCGAACATCGAAGCCGCGAACTATGACTTCGGGCTCCAACTGGTCCGCCAGGGCTATGTCGTGGTAGCCCCTTGCTTTACGCCTTTCGGTCGCCGCGTCGACTCGCCGGAGGCTTACAGGGGCAACGACGCTTGCGCCGTAACCTTCGTGCGGATGCAGTTGCTGGGCCGGAACCTGATGAGCGAGAACCTGCGCGACGCCTTGTGGGCTTTCGAATTCTTGGCTCGCAACAGCGCAGTCGATTCCGACCGAATTGGCTGCGTCGGCCTGTCGTACGGTGGCAGGATGACTATGCTTGCGGCGGCTGTCGAGCCGCGCATTCGGGTCGCCGTGATTTCCGGCGCGCTGAACGTCATGCAGGAGCGCATTGGAGGACGCTACAGCTGTGGGGCCCAGGTAATTCCCGGCCTGCTGGAATTCGGCGACGTTCCGGAGATCGCTGGGTTGATCGCTCCTAGGCCGGCCCTGTGGGAAGTCGGGCAGCGCGACGGGCTGATGGTCAAGGACTGGATTCCCGGGGCGTGGGAGCGGATACAGCGAGTCTACCGCGCGCTCGGAACCGAAGAGCACCTCTCGATGGACTCCTTCGACGGGCACCACCGCTGGAACGGAGTGATGGCGACGCCCCTGTTGGCCAGCATTCTGAAGCCCTAGCGCAAGAACTCGTCGAAGAACGAGACCATCGCTTCGAATGCTTCCATCGTGAAGCTATGCTCGCCGGGCGGCTGATGGATCCGCAGGGCGCTTTCGGCACCGGCTTGGGTATAGGCGGGCTCGACCTGTTCGCGGAATCGGTCGACGCCCTCTCTGGGCATTCCAACATCCGATGTCGGAGCCCACAACATCAACGGTTTCGGGGCCATCGCCGAAGCAAAATCGCCGTGATCGCCTCGCTGGAGCATGCCTGGCACCCACCAATACGTGCCGTGGTAGGACAGCCTTCCAAGCCGGATGAACGATTCCAGCGAGCCCACTCCTCCGCAGATCGGAGCCGCTGCCGCGACGCGATCGTCCAGCAGCCAGGTGTAGAACGAGGTGATTCCTCCGAACGACATCCCGGTGACGCCGATCCGGCCCACTTCTTCCCGCCCTTTCAGGTAGGTCAGGCCCTGGCGGATTTCGTAGAGGATCTCCCCCATGGCCGTGCGGCCTTGCACGAGCATGGCGTTTGCCTGCACGTTGATCGGCGGCTCTCGCCGGTCGAGGCCGCGTTGCGTGATCGCCAGAGCGATGAATCCTCGTCGCGCCAGTTCGCGGGCCCAGCCCAGCATCCTAGTGTGAGGAGTATCGCGCCCGGGGCGTGTCCACTGTCCGGGCCCGAAGTCATGCGTTGCCATCGATTCCCTGCTGCCGCTGGATCCGTGTAGGCAGACCACCGCCGGTAGCCGCCCACTGGGATCGGCAGGCCGAATTAAGTAGGCCGGAACGGTCTCGTTGTCACTCGACTGCCACGTGAGGTCCTCGACTACTAGTCCACTTTCGGCGACCCGGCCGTGCGATGTGACCGACACCGGCGGTGCGCTCGCAGAGGTCTTCAAGAGTTCCGCGAACGTCTGTCGGGCAACTGCGGTGTGGGGCTCCTGAGCAGCTGTCGCCAGGGAAAAGAGCAATGTGATCGACGCCAACCGGATCATGTCAACAGGTACGCTCCTCGGAACTCTCGCAGTCCGGGCTCAGCCGCCGGACACTAGCCCGTTCTTCCAGCGGCTCGTACTCGATTATCCACCTGACGCTTGCGTTGCGAGTCGTAGAGCCGCATCGGGTGCAACGTCGCTGAACTACAGGTGTTTCGTTGGAGCTGGCTCCGGCCGCCAACAGGTTGGGATCGACGTTCTTGCTTGTTATTCAGACCTCAATCTCTGCTTGCAGAAACGCCACTGCCGCGGAATACGCCCTGCCCGATTCGGCGGAAGTTGATCCGCCGATGCCGTGTTCGGCCCCTTCGAATGTCAGCAGTTCGTGCCGCACCCCGTGCCGGCGGAACTCCTCGGCCATGAGCGTCGATTGCTGATAGGGTACGTCCGTGTCGGCCGTACCGTGCACTAGGAGCGTTGGGGGATAGTTCGGCGTGACGTTTCGCAACGGCATGTACGGGATGAACATCTCGGCTTCTGACGCTGGGTCCCAGCCCGAAACCTCCTTGGGCCAGATCCCGTGCTGCCTACAGTGCTGGTAGTAGGCCCCTCCATTGCCGTCGCGGTCGGCGGAGTTGGAGACCGGAGGCCCGCTGACCTGCGCCAGCGCCTGCTCGCGCGTCATGACGATCCGGCGATGGCGATCATGGGGGCTCGGTGTCGAGTACCAAGGCCCGATCAGATCTCCATAGCCCCACAACGACACTAAGGCCTGCGGGCGCGGGTCCACCCGGTAGCCGGTGGTGAGCGTCAGGTATCCGCCGGCCGATGAGCCCAGGACCGCGATTCGATCCGGATCGGCTCGGAAGAGGTCAGGGCCCTGGCTGCGGATCCAATCGAAGGCGTCCTCGACATCCTCGATGATGGCTGGCAGCTTGGTTTCCGGTGCGAGGCGGTAGTCGATGGACACGACGGCGAAACCGGCCTCGACCAGCCGGTCCATCAGGGATTGTGGGACGCCCTGGCGACGGCCCATGATCAACGCACCGCCATGAATCCAGACCGCGATCGGCCGCACCCGATCGTCCTGAGCGACGTGCACGTCCGCCCGAATTGCGAGGCCATCGACTGACTTGTAGGTGTGTGTCGTGATCTGGGCCTGCGATCGAGACTGGCGGCACCCTGTGCTGGCCCCGATTGCCGCAAGAGTACGGAGGAAGCCTCGTCGACTGCCCACGGTTTGCTTGGACGCACCGGGAAAAGGCGACATGGCGATCGGATTCTACGACATCGGCCAGAGACCGAGTATCAAACCGACGGGCAATCACAGCCCCTACAAGGGCTCCCGCGGGCATATCGTAATATGTATTTCAGATCGTGTCGAGGCAATTCGCATCGCTGCTCGTGCGGCTGGCCAACGGCGTGAGCTTGGTGCGGCTCGCCTTGGTACCGGTCATCGTCCTGCTGATCTGGAAGTCCAGCAACAGCGAGGCTTGGCGGTACGCAGCATTCTGGCTGGTCGTGGGCCTGCATCTCAGCGACATGGTGGACGGCTACCTCGCACGCAAGGGTACGCGCCACCTGGCGGTACGCAACGACTTCGGCGAGGTCATCGACCCGATCGCGGACAAGATGTATCTGGGTGCAGCATTCATCACGCTCGCCCTGACGAACCAGATCGCCGTTTGGGTCGCGCTGCTGGTGGTTGCGCGTGACATTGGAATTCTCGGCGGCTGGTCATTCGTCTACAAGCGCTACGGCATCAGGCTGCTCCCCAACACGCTGGGCAAGATCACCGATGCCAGCCTCGCCGTGCTGCTGGGTGTCGTGCTGCTGAGATGGGATGGCGGCGCGGTCGAGGCGCTGACACCGATGGTGGCGCTGTTGGTGGTGGCTTCGGGCGGCTCCTACGCCCGTCTGGCCACGCGCCGCGCCTCGGCGGTGACGATCCGCCGCCTGCGCGCGCTGGCCGTCGCAAGGCGCCAAGAGCGCGTGCGGGCCGCCAAGACCCGCATCAAGGGCGGCGTCGGAATGACGCCCTAGCCTCCGAAGCCGCGATCATTCCTCGGGCCGCCGCTGTTGGCCGCCCGGTCTGTCAATGCCGAGCCGCTGCATGTCCGGCCCCTCTGGCGCTGCCAGGATCGAGTCGGGTGCCACGCGTCCGGCGAGCCGGCGCGTGCCTGCCACCAACACTCCGCCAACGATCATCAGCACCGCAAGTATGCCGCACAGGATGAACGTGTCCAGGATGATATTGGCCAAGCTGTCGTGGCGTGCGGGATCCTCGACATGCTGGGTCACCTCGGCCCGGTAGCGTACGCGAGCTAGCAAGAGCTGCGCCGCGTCGGGCGCCTGCTGACCGAACGCGACCGCTATCAGCGGACCGTCCTGCTTGGCCAGCCAGCCATCGACCTGCTGAAACGCTTCCACCTGTCCGCGAGCGATCGGATTGGAGGGATAGCTCCAAATGATCATCGGGAGCTCGCCGGCGTCCGTGACGAACCTCCCGTAATAGCCCTCGGGGGAAAAGTGGAATCCGACCACGGACGGCGTCAGGTCCGGTGCAAGCCGCTCCAGCGAGACCGGCCCCAAGATGAGCCGTCCCGTGCCCGGCAAGAGCGCGTCGGCAGGAACGTACTGCAGCACTGGCGGGTCGGGGGTCGGCTTGGGGCGCGGGAGATAGGCCAACGCGAGTTCGACGTCTTCCTCGTCGGGCAGGTCCCCGCGCATGGTCACGACGTAATTGGCGAACTGTATGACGGTCAAGTCGCCTTTCTCGACGGCCCGCTCGCCACGCTCCACCGCCACCCCATCGTGCGGGCGAATCCACGAATAGGCGGCAACCGCCCCGGTGTCGTCGTAAAACTGCAGCGCTCGGAAGATGACTGACTGTCCGTCCGGGGCGCGATATTCCGCCTCTTCGGCCTCTTCCAGGCCGAACTCTTGAAGCACCGCCAAGTCCGCGGGCTCGAACGGGCGCAGCGCGAGCCTCTCGAACGGACCCAGGGCCTCGTGCAGCATCTCGGCGGCTAATGGCGCAGCGAGCGCCAGCGCCAAGGCCAGCAACACGGCGGGGCGGACCGCCTTATGACACAGCGCTGCCACAGCACCTCTTGTACTTCTTGCCGCTACCGCACGGACAGGGCTCATTGCGACCGACCTTGGTGCCCCGCACGACCTGCTTGACGGCGGTCGACTCGGCGGAGGCACCCGCCATGCGCGCGTGCGCCAGCTCCTCGCGGTTGCGACGGCGCGCGGCGCGCGCGTGCTCTTCCATTTCCCTGGCAACGCTGTCGGGCGCGGCGCGGCGCTGGCTGCCGTTTGTCGCAGCTCCGGACTCGGCAGGTTGCGCGGCTGGCCGCTCGGCGGGCTGCGATTCCTCGACGGGCGTCTTGATGGTGAGATGGAACAAGACCTTCAGCGTCTCCTCGTCGAGGGTGTCCATCATCTGCTGGAAGATGTGGAAGGACTCCCGCTTGTATTCGACGAGCGGATCCTTCTGCCCGTAGCCCCGCAGGCCGATGCCCTCCTTGAGGTGGTCCATCGACAGCAGGTGGTCTTTCCACTGCTGGTCCAGCAATTGCAGCATGATCATGCGCTCGGTGTAGCGCATGCGCTCGACGCCGACCTCTTCGGCCTTGGCTTCGTAGCGCTTGCAGATCTCCTCGGTAAACTCGTCCGCCAGCCCTTGGCGGTCCAGCCCGTCTAAGTCGAGTTCCTTCAGATCCATCCCGAAGTGGGTATGCAGGTCCCCCTGCAGGCCGGCGAAGTCGTACATGTCTGGATGCGTCCTCTCGGGACAGCGATCCTCCACATAGCCGCCCACCGTATCCCCCACCAGTTCGAGGATGCGGTTGCGCTGGTCCTTGCCCTCGAGCATCTCGCGCCGCCGCGAATACACCGCCTCGCGCTGCTTGTTCATCACGTCGTCGTACTCGAGCACATGCTTGCGAGACTCGAAGTGCTGGGTCTCGACGGCCTTCTGGGCCGCTTCGATGCGCTTCGTGATCAAGCCGGACTCGATCGGCACGTCCTCGTCCATGCCGAGCTTGAGCATCAGCGCCTGCATGCGGTGCCCGCCGAAGATCCGCATCAGGTCGTCTTGCAGGGACAGGTAGAAGCGCGACGCGCCCGGATCTCCCTGACGGCCCGCCCGGCCGCGCAGCTGGTTGTCGATGCGGCGCGATTCGTGCCGCTCGGTGCCGAGCACGTACAAGCCGCCCAGTTCCACGACCTCGTCGTGCTCGGCATCGGTCTGCTCCTTGTATTCCGCTAGCGTCTTTTCCCACATCTCCCGGTTGTCGGGATGGTCCGGGGAGATGCCCTTCCGCACCAAGTGCTCGCGAGCCAAGAACTCCGGATTGCCGCCCAGCAGGATGTCGGTGCCGCGACCGGCCATGTTGGTCGAGACCGTGACAGCACCCTTGCGGCCCGCCTGGGCGATGATTCTAGCCTCGCGTTCGTGGTGCTTGGCGTTGAGCACCTGGTGCGGCACGCCCTGCCGTTTGAGCATCTTAGAGAGCAATTCCGACTTCTCGATCGAGATCGTGCCGACCAGCACGGGCTGGCCGCGCTGCTGGGACTCCTTGATGTCGGCAACGGAGTTGCGCCACTTCTCATCTACCGTGCGGTAGACGATGTCGTCGTGCTCGGCCCGAACCATGGGCTGATTGGTGGGCACGACCACAACTTCCAGGTTGTAGATCTTGCTGAACTCCGCCGCCTCGGTGTCCGCAGTGCCGGTCATGCCCGCCAACTTGGAGTACATGCGGAAGTAGTTCTGGAACGTGATCGTGGCCAGGGTCTGGTTCTCGCGCTCGATCTTGACGCCTTCCTTGGCTTCCACGGCCTGGTGCAGGCCGTCGGACCAACGGCGGCCGGGCATGAGGCGGCCGGTGAACTCGTCGACGATGACGACCTTGCCGTCCTTGACGACGTAGTCCTTGTCGCGCTGGAACACTACGTGCGCCTTCAGCCCCTGCTCGATGGCGTGCTTGGTGTCGTAATGCACCAGCTCGTTGATGTTGTCGATGTTGAGCGCCTTCTCGACCTTGGCCTCGCCCGCCTCGGTGAGCCAAGCCGAGCGGTGCTTTTCCTCGAGGATGAAGTCTCCCGTGTAGGTCCGCTGGCCGGGCTCGTCGCCCTCGATCGTTTCGCCCTTCTCCAGCTTGGGGATCACTTGGTTGGCGGCATAGTACTTGTCTGTCGAAATCTCGGACGGGCCGGAAATGATCAGCGGGGTGCGCGCCTCGTCGACCAGGATCGAGTCGACTTCGTCCACGATTGCGAAGTCATGCCCGCGCTGGACATGCTCGCCGGCGTCGAACTTCATGTTGTCGCGCAGGTAGTCGAAGCCGAATTCGTTGTTGGTGCCGTAGGTGATGTCGGCTCCGTAGCTTTCGCGGCGCTGCTCGTCGGTCAGGCCGTGGACGATGACGCCGACGCTGAGGCCCAGCCAGCGGTAGATCCTGCCCATCCACTCGGAATCGCGCTGGGCGAGATAGTCGTTCACGGTGACGACATGGACGCCGCGTCCTGAAATGGCATTGAGATAGACGGCCAATGTGGCCGTTAGGGTCTTGCCCTCGCCGGTCTTCATCTCGGCGATCTTGCCTGCGTGCAAGACCATGCCGCCCATCAGCTGGACGTCGAAATGGCGCATGCCCATTACGCGCCAGGCGGCTTCCCGGCAGGTGGCAAACGCTTCGGGCAACAGGTCGTCCAAGGACTCGCCATCGCGGTAGCGCTGCTTGAATTCGTCCGTCTTGGCCCGCAGTTGCTCGTCCGAGAGCGCCTCGAATTCGGGTGCCAAGGCGCTGATCTCGTCAACCCTTGGCCCCAGGCGCTTGATTTCGCGCTCGTGCTTGGTCCCGAAGACCTTAGCTAGCAGCGTCTCGAACATCGATAGGCAGCGCCTGAAGCGCCAATTTCCATTGTAGTCTTGGCACGCTGCGGCTAAGGCTGGGCAGAGTTGCTTCGTCCAGAAGCTGCTAATCTACGCGAACGGCTCCCAGCCCCCGGAAAGCCGCCAGGATCCTGCGCACGCCACGGGGCTTCGAGATCGAGGAGTACCGGATCCGAGCCTGACCCGGCGGCAACAGCGGCGGAGGGAATCCGCCCCCCGGCGCGTCCGCTCTTCTGATTGAGCGCGAATGGCGCCTCCGGCGTTGGCGCGGCTGGTTGCCTGCGCCGAGTCGTCGAGAATCGGGATCTTCCAGTGCGGAAACGCAGTCGTGCGGTCGACACCAGTACCATGTATCATATAAATATTCGTATTTGATGGTAGAATGACGGGAGCCTAAGGAAGGGTTCCCATGGTGCCAAGGTATCGGGTCGCGCTGGAGGCCGCCGAGCGGGAGGAACTGCTAGCGCTGACGCGCAATGGCAAGACACCGAGCAGGGTGTTTGTCAGTGCTCGGGCCCTGCTGTTGTGCGATCAAGGGCCGCACGGGCCGGCGTGGACGGTCGCCACTACGGCGGAGGCCCTGGGGGTGACGGCGCGCACGATCGAGCACATCAAGCGGCGCTTCGCCGAGCTGGGGCTGGAGGCAGCGCTGCGGCGCGCGCCCCGGCAGCGCAAGCAGCGGGCGGTGACGTTCGACGGTGCCTTCGAGGGCCGCCTGATCGCACTGGCTTGCTCGGAGGCACCCTCCGGGCGGAGCCGCTGGACGGTCCGCCTGTTGGCGGAAAAAGCCATGGAACTGGGCTTGGCACCGAGCATCTCGCCGATGACCGTGCAGCGGATCTTGAAAAAAACGAACTCAAGCCTCACTTGAAGAAGTACTGGCGGAGCCCGCCGTGCGGCAGCGCGGCATTCGTGGCGTACATGAAAGATGTCCTTGCGGTCGCACGGGCGGTGAGCGGTCTTGAGCCATGACAACAGAGCGGCAAGTCTCGCAATCGCCAGGGCTTACCAGACCCGATCGGGACTATTTGCGACGTCGCTTCTGATCGAGCATCCAAGCAATAACTTCGGGGTCTTCGTACACACGCCTTGCGATGGCGTGTCCTACGCCCGCAAACTCCGTATAGCGCGGATTGCCAGAGTTGCCTTGGATCGCGGCGACCATTCGTTTGGCAAGAGGCGCCGTGCTGATGTGGTCCGTTTCGCCCTGAAACAGCCATACACCCATCTTGGCCAGCACAGGGGCGTCTCCAAGCACGATCGTGGCAGAGCCGGACACCGACGCGACGGCGGCAATCCGCTCGGGATGGAGCGCGGCGTATCGGATAGACCCCTCTCCACCCATCGACGAGCCCGTGATCACTACTCTGTCCTGATCGACTGCGAATTCCGCAATGACCGCATCAATCAACGAGGTCATGTGATCCTCTGCATCGGGGACCGGATCGCGCCCGTGACGCTCAAGGCGCCAGCTGGACTGCACGGGGTTCGCTGGCATGGGAGACCAGATCTTGCCCTTCGGGCACCGGGGAAAGGCTACGAGTGCCGGAAATCGCTCAGGGTGCTTGCGGACGTGCTGCACAAGAGGCTGCCTGTCGAAGCGCTCGGTGAGAGCATTCCCGTTGTTGTCGCCGTTCCCTCCTCCGCCATGAAGGTAGACGATCAGCGGCCACCTCTTCGAGTCGTCGTAGTCCGGCGGCACAAATAGCGCTGCCGTACGCTCCGCGCCCTCCACCGTGAATCCGAAGTTCACGAAACCCGTGTTGGCGGATTCGTTATCAGCAGCGTGAGCGCTGGCGCCCATCAACGCCAACAGCACTGGAACGGCGCAGTTGCTTCTCATGGTTGCCTCTTCGATCGGCCTGCCAACGTGACCCGACACCGTGGTGGCATCGAGCCCCTCATCAAGTTCCCATCATTCTACCGCTAAATACGAAAATCTAGTTGATACGATTTGCCGGGTGGTCGCAGCGATATCGGTCGCACAAGCGACCGCAGCGACGATAGGATCGATGCGAGAGGAGAGTGCCATGAAGGTGACAAGGAGAGGCCTGGGGAATGCGGCGCTTGGCGGGGCCGCGATTCGGCTGGCGCCCGCCGCAGCACAGCAGCTGTCCCGCCGGGATCGCTTGGTTCCAGGCACGGAAGCGCCGGGGGCGAAGGAGTGGATGGACCGGCCCGACACGGCACCCCTTCAGCTGGCAGCGGCGGATCCATTTGCACCGGGCGCCGGAATCGGGCATCGCTTCCCGCCGCGGCCTGAGCAGGAGGTTCTTGACTTCTATCGCGGAGAGCCGCTCAGGGCTGCGATCCGGAGGGCGCGGAGCCTTGCTTGAGATAGCCGTAATAACCGAGGTCTCGGCCAGTGACGTGCTTGGTTGCCCAGATGATCTGTCCGACATGTCCTGCAAAATGGGTCAGCACGTGGGTGATCGCGTGCAACACGGTCACGTCATAGACCTGGATGGTGCGCGCCTGCATCAGGGAATCGGGCGGCAGGGTCGCCAACAAGGCTTCTGCCTCGGCCACCGTGCCGCTGAGCCGCTCGCTCAACGCTTCCGCCGGGAGCGGCTCGCGTGTCGCAAACTCCCAATCCCGGTCGCGGTTGTCAGGCTGGCCTCCCACGCCGGCGAGGATCCACTGGCGCACGTTGCCAGACAGATGCAGGACCAGGTTGCCGATCGAATTCTCGATCGCGTGATCGCGATGCCAGATCTGCTCGGCAGATAGTCTACCGAGGCAGTCGCACACGCGGTCACAGCCTTGGCGGAGTTCCGTGCGCGCAACGCGCAGGAACTCCGCGCCAGTCTCCATGTTGGGTATTCCGGGCTACGGGTGCCGACAGGTCACCGCAGCGGCGAGAAATCGGTGGCCTTGAGCCACTGATTCTCGATCCCGGCAACCAGCCTGCCGTCCTTGCGCGATTCTGCAGCGGCGGCTTTCCAAGCTGGATCCGCAACAAAGGCGGCCCAGGACTTCTTGGCCGCCTCACGGCTGTCGTGCGCGAGGATGTAAACCAGTGTGTTGCCCTTTTCGTCGCCCTCGGTCGGCGTCCAATAGCCGATCAGGTCCATGCCGTGCTTGACGAACAGGTAGTTGGTGTGATTCCGGAAGCGCGCCATCAGGTCGGGCAGCTTGCCCTCCGCAGCGGTGTAGATGCGCATCTCGAACACGCGTTCGCCCTCTTGTTCTTCGGCGATTGCCGCGAGCGGAGCGAGTAGCAGGAGCGGCAGCAGTGCCGCGAGGATCTTGGTCATGAGGTTCTCCTTAAAGACAGGCAGGTAGTTCAGTCGCCAGCGAGTTTGACGACCTGCTTTCCAATGTTAGCGCCGCCGAGCATGCCGATGAACGCGGCGGCTGCGTTCTCGATGCCCTCGGCGACAGTTTCCCGGTACTTGAGCTTGCCGTCCCTGACCCAAGCCGCCATCTGGGCCAGCGATTCGTCGTCATGCTTCCGGAAATCGAACACCAAGAAACCCTCAGCGCGGATCCGCTTGGTGATGAAGTGCCACAGCAGGCGCGGTCCGACCGGAGCGTCGACGGCGTTGTACTGGGAGATCTGGCCGCAGATCGCCACCCTGGACCTGACGTTCAACTGCTGGAAGACTGCATCGGTGACGGGTCCGCCCACGTTGTCGAAATAGACGTCAATGCCATCGGGAGTCGCCGCGCGCAATGACTTGAAGAAGTTGTCGCTCTTGTAGTCGACGGCTGCGTCGAATCCGAATTCCCCGGTCACCAAGGAGCACTTGTCCGGCCCGCCGGCGATCCCGACCGCGCGGCAGCCATGCAAGCGGGCGATCTGCCCAACCGCCGAGCCCACCGCGCCGGCAGCACCGGACACACACACTGTCTCGCCGGACTCTATGCCGGCGACCTTGAGCAGGCCGTAGTACGCGGTCAATCCAGGCATGCCCAGCACACCCAGATACGCGGACAGCGGTGCCGCGCCGGCGTCGACAACGCGTAAGTCGTCCGCCGACGCGATGGCGTATTCCCGCCAGCCGAGTGGGCCCGTTACGTAGTCGCCTGCGGCGATCCGATCGCTGTTCGACTCGATCACCTGCCCCACGGACGCGCCGACCATTACCTGCCCGATTTCCACGGGAGCGGCATACGACTTGCGACCGCTGATCCGCCCGCGCATGTAAGGGTCGACAGACATGTAGTGGACCCTGACGAGGCACTCGCCTGCGCCCGGACTGGAAACAGGTGCTTCTTCGAGGCGGAAGTCAGACTGTTTCGGCACGCCCACGGGCCGTGCGGCGAGCACGATGGATCGGTTGGTCATTGGCAAACGGAGAGTGTAGCAAGCGGCAGGGCAGCGATCTTGCCGCGATGTCGCTCTAGAAGCGGCGCGATCCGAGACGGCTTATGTCGAACTCGGCGGTCCGGGCCACAGCCATCACAGCCATCACGCCCGCTTGAACAGGGTCGGTAACGACCAGATCGGCGGCGTCGGGGACCGAGCCTGCCATATTCAGCGAGATGACCAACAGCCCTTTGGCCTGCACGGCCCGCACAGAGCGCTCGATCTCCCCGCCCATCAGGGCACCCGCGAGCACGACTGCCTCGACTCGCGGCAGGCGAGCAGTCGCCAGCACCGCCTCGGCGATCTGGCGCTCGCCGACCAAGGGGATCGTGTCCACCGAAATGCGCTCGCCGCGCAGATTGTGGCGGTCCGCTTCGGACACGGCGCCGACAACGACCTGGCCCACCTGCGAGCCGCCGCCGATGATCACGATGCGCTTGCCAAAAACGTGGCGGTGGGGGTGGTTGGTTTCGACCGAACGCACGCCATCGAGCTTCGCCAGGGCATCGACAATGTCAGTCGCCGGCCGCGAAGTCGCGATCTCGATTGCGATTGTCTCCACGGGTGCTTGCGCATCGAGGATGGAAATCCAAGTGATGCGCGCGCCCAAGCCGGCCACGGCCTCGGCTATGAGGCGTAGTGCCGCACCATCGCCCTCTACCTCGATGGCAAGGGCCAATATGTTGTCCGCGTCCATTCGCATGCCGGGACCTACCCTGACTCTCAGAATTGCACAGTCACGACAGCAGGCGATCTAGCCGCCACGGAATGCCGCGCAACTGGAGCAAAGCGGCTATGCCATGATGAGCACCAGAGATGGCCTCTCACATCCACGAGCGGGCGGCGAGCACGCTGATGCGAGAGCTCAGCAGGATCGTCTCGCAAGAGGTGCGCGATCCGGCTGTAACGGCCATCCGAGTGAGCAAGGTCGAGCTTTCAAAAGACAAGCGCAACGCACACGTCTTGGTCGCGTTCTGGGATCCCAAGGACGGCGAAGAGCCAGATCCAGGCCCTTTGGAAGCGCTCGCGCGTGCTTCCCCGTTTATTCGCAAGTCGCTGGCCCGCAGCTTGCGGATGCGTCACGTGCCGGAATTGCGATTCTCCTACGATCTGGCCGAGCAGCGCACCAGTCAAATCGAGACCCTGCTCAAGGGCATTCGCGAGGAAACCAAGAAGGGGCTTGGGGTGCTGTTCGCAGCCATCGCCCTGCAAGCAGCCGGGACCGCTGGTGCCTCAGCCTTGGAGCGGCTCGAGTCCTCAGCTTCGATTATGGGGAGCGAGTTTCGCATTGCTTGCTACGCCCCCACCAAGAAGCTCGCAGCCGGAGCCGTGACCGCCGCGTTTGACGAAGTCCGGCGGGTGGATGCCCTGCTGAGCAACTACAAGCAGGACAGCGAGTTGAGCCGGGTCAACCGGGAAGCCGGTCGTGGCGCAGTGCAGGTTTCAGAGGAGCTGGCAGCACTGCTGGACAGCTGCCTGAGCTACTCCCGTGCAAGCGAGGGTGCCTTCGACGTGACCGTCGGGGCGCTGGTCAAAGCTTGGGGCTTCTACGAAGGCGAAGGCCGAGTGCCCCGTCCTTGGACTCTGTGGTGGGCGAGGAGGAACAGCGGCTATCGGCACCTGCGGGTGGACCAAGCGCAGGGGACGGTGCGGTTCTTGCGGTCGGGCCTGCAGTTGGACCCGGGAGGCATCGGGAAGGGCTATGCAGTGGACCGTGCGATCGCGGCTCTGCGGAAGTATGGAGTCGAGACCGCGCTGGTTAGCTCGGGCACGAGCAGCATCTACGCTCTCGGGGCGCCGCCGGGCAATGCGGATGGCTGGGACCTGGACCTCAAGGGAGGCAACACGACCGACGGTGACTTCACAACAGTGACGCTGAAGGACGAGAGCTTGTCGACTTCAGGCTCCTACGAAAAGTCCTTCGACAACGACGGCAGGCGCTACAGCCATATCCTCGACCCACGCACGGGGCATCCGGCGCTGGGCATGAACGCCGTGTCCGTGATTGGGCCGAACGCGATCGACACCGAGGCTTGGTCGACTGCTCTATTCGTCAATGGTGCCAAGTGGGCGCGCAAGCATGGCGTCCCGGAGGGGCGAGTGTTGCTCTGCCCGGAGGACGAGGCTTGTAGCTGGCTCGCCGATGAGTGAGGCCAGCGCAGCGGGGCTTCAGTTCAGTTCTGCCCTGGCCGGGACGGAACCGGGCGATCGGCGGTGCGGGTGGCGGAAGAAGTCAACGGCCGACGCCTTGTGCACGCAGGATATGGTGCAGGCCGGGGCGCACGCTTTCGGCGTGCGGTAGGCAACGCGGATGTCTTCGACGGTGTAATCGGAGAGCGGGACTCCGGGGGTGCCGCGCTGCTGGGAGCAGTAGTGCACCAAGCCGTCCTCGCAAATGTAGAGGTAACGAGCACCGGCTCGGCAGTTCCACTTGTTGACCTTCCCGTGGACCAGGTTGTCCTGGAAGTACGTTAGGCGGCTGTAGCCACGCTTGGAAAGGGCCTTGACACGCTCGTAAACCCGTCTTTCCTCCTTGCCCAGCGGCCTGAGCTGGCCATCCCCGTCGTGGATCACGCCGACCGTGCTGGTGAACCCTAGTGCCGTAGCACGCTTGGCAACGGTGTAGGCGTCACTTGGGTTGGGGATGCCGGAGCCGACAACGGAGTTGATGTTGACCTCAAAGTCAGCATGCTCCGCCAGCATCTCCAGCTTGCGGTCGAGCACGCGCAGGCTCTTCATCGAAGTCTGGTCCGGCTCGACGTTGTCGATGCTGATCTGCAGGTATTCCAGTCCCGCACCGTTCAGCTGCTGGATGCGCGAGGGCCCGAGCAAGTAGCCGTTTGTGATCAGGCCCGCGATCATGCCACGGGAGCGGATGTGGCGAATCAAGTCATCCAACTGAGGGTGCAGCATGGGCTCGCCGCCGCTCAGCGTGATACAACTCACGCCGAGATCGGCCAACGCGTCGGCGCGCTCGACCAAGACGTCGAAAGCAACCGGGGACGAGACATGGTCGTACTCGTTGCAATAAGCACAGGCGATGTTGCAACGACGAGTCGGGATCATGTGGGCCAAGACCGGATGGTCGGTGTCGACCAGCGCCTTGGCAATCATGCGGGCCTCGCGAAGCCCGCGGTTGAGGCCCAGCATCTTGCGGCGAAAGCGCGTGCGCAAGGGTACGTTCGGCATCGCGGTGGCGCGGCGGCAACGGCCCAATCGCCCGCAACCGCCTAACCCGTCAATTATAGTGCCGGACCAATGGAACCAAGCAGCTAGGAGGCGTCCAGCCCGCCGAGCTGGCTTGCGCCGTGTCTCGGGCATGGTGTAGAGTGAGCTCTTAGAAGCGGGAGTAACTCAGTTGGTAGAGTGCGACCTTGCCAAGGTCGATGTCGCGGGTTCGAGTCCCGTCTCCCGCTCCAGACTTGGAAAGCAAGCCAAGGCCTCGGCGCGGTAGCCAAGTGGTAAGGCAGAGGTCTGCAAAACCTTTATTCGTGGGTTCGATTCCCACCCGCGCCTCCA
>VXMF01000027.1 GCA_009841225.1 Terriglobia bacterium
GACCGCCTCGTACCGGTCGACCAGATCGGCGAGAACGTGGTCGTGGTCGAGGGAGGCGCGGTGGCCGGCATGCAGTGCCGCGGCCGATCCTCCCACCAAGACGGCATCAGGCACGACCGACTGCAAGCGCGCCGCCGACGCCAGCACCCGCCTCAGCGTTGGACGCATCTCGCTCACAACACTTATCATAACCGATAAGCACCTTGTACGCCGCTGAGGTCACCTCACATTGCGCTGCTGTGACAACACTCGCAAGACTTCCAGATGGCCAACGAGTCCGCATGACCCAAGTCAACGCCCGGGACCGTGAGCGGATCATCGGACATTCGCCCATCGCCTCCTGCAGCGAGCTGGCGCCGTGCGATCCGCCGAGGTGCGCAGCCTCCTGTCGCGGCTAGCCGCGCTGCCCCAGCGCACTTGCGCCTAGCAGGGACGCTCAGCCGCTGTCCAGCAGCCGAAGTTGGTTCTGTTCCGGGCAGAGCCCGTCGAGCTGCACGTAGCCGGGCACCTCATCGTGGCGGGTGTCAAGGTAGATCTTCGCCTCGGGCGGGCCGCAGAACGGTCGGTGGCTCCAGCGGATCTCCACATGTCCATGCACTTCGCACTGCTGTCCGCTGCCGCGCTCCCGGTAGCAGGCCGTCCAGTTCACCTGCGGCTGACCGCGCCCGTCGGGTTCTACCCGCAGAGACCGGAACTCGAAGGTTTGGCGCCACTCCCAGGGCGTCATCACGCGGAGCCGCATCGTTCGGTGGCGGTCGATGCCCAGGATGTAGTAAGTGGCTGAGTAGATGCGCAGCAGCCGCCACAGCATGCGTTCCTGTTGCGCTGGCTCCCGCAGCGATTCCTGCCATCGCTCGGCTGATCGCTCGCTCACCGCGGCGATGAGGGCGTCGTAGGCTGCGCGCAACTCGTCGGGCATGCCGCGGCGGCCGTGGGCCCGGAAGGCGTCCCGGAGCCGCCTCCGCTGTGCCGGGTCTAGCCAACCGGGCGTGTCCGGCATGCCCTCCAGGCTGAGCAGCTTCAGGACGCCGCGGTAGAGCGCCAGGTGCTGGTGTGGTGCCAGCTCGGCGAACCAGTCGGGGTGTCGTGCCCGCGAGGAAGGGAGCAGGATGTCGTCGAATACCCGCGCTGGGGCTGCGTTGTGCAGGATCTGCGACAGGTACTTGCAGCTAATCATGTAGACCCGGTCGATCAACAGGTCTGCGGGGACGGCCTGGTCACCGGGGATCCGTCGGTCGCCGCTCCACTCGATCAACCGTGGCACTCGCCTGTCCAGTCCCACCGGGTGGTTTGCGAAGTACACCCCATTGGCGAACGCCGCCAGCGCCATTGCGGAGTATTCTCCGACTGCAAGGATCCGCTCGAGCCTCTTCCAAGAATCATCGCTGATGGCCAGGTTGCGCGGACGTTCGGCCATCGCCTCCCGCAGCGAGCTGGTACCGGTCGTTCCCAGTCCGGTAGCCAACTCGGTGATGGTGGTCCGGTCGTCAGCCACCTGCCTCTTCGAACAGTGGCGTGAATTGGAGTTCGAATTCGATTGGCCGGTCGTCAGGGGCCGATCCCCAGACTGGCTCATCGGGGTAGCAGTCGACGACGTGGCCGGTAGCACCCATCCAGGCGACTACGGCATCCGCCCACCGGCGCTCCAGAAGCGCTCCGCGGATCTCGCCGACGCTCGAGCCGAGTTCGCGCGGCTCTGTCCTCGCGATGACGTGCAGCGCGATTGCCTGGCCGATGCTCTCGTCGTCTTCCGCGATCAGCACCCGGCCCTGATCACCGGGTCGGTAGATTTGGGCGAAGGTGACTCGAGGGCGTTTCCGCTCCCAGTCGATCAGGTCACTCATGGCGTCGGAGTCCGGCCCGTCGCTAGGGCTGCGAGGAGCTTGATCGCTCCCGGCTCGCCCAAGTCGATGACCGCCGAGACGGGCTGGCCGCGTCCGGTCACGGCCGCCAGCGCTTCACTGCCGGCGCTCCCGACGGGCGGCAGACCGGTGGTTAGGAGTACGAGGGGCGCGGGATTAGTCACATGCAGCATAATCGACTTCCCTATCGCCTTCCACAGCGCCTCATGTGGGGCCAATCCAGATTGGGACACCTGTGTGAATCCTCCAAATACGTCAAATCGCCAGCGAGCATTCTTTTCATCTCGTGCAGTATATGTTACTGTAACGTTTTTACCACAATTTATATTTCGTCGAATGTCCCCAAAACCGGATTCCCGAATCAAGAGACGCGCTATCTGAGTCGCGCTCCGCCCCTCGGCCAGCGCCCGAACCTGCGGATCCGTGTCGCTGAGGCGGGGTGGTTCGGACTTCGCCGGGATTGATACCTCCCAGCGACGGAACCCGTCATGATTCCCACCGCACGCCCGCTCAGCCTCGACGCGCTGCCCGGCCAGGGTGACGTAGCCGGCGTCGGTCTCAAAGCCCACGTAGTGGCGACCGGTCCGCACGGCGGCGACCGCTGTCGTCCCTGCGCCCATGAACGGATCCAGAACGAGGTCGCCACGGTACGTGTACAGATCCATCAGCCGCTGCGGCAACTCGACGGGAAACGGCGCGGGGTGCCCGACGCGCGTCGCCGAGGCCGGGCGAATCTCCCATACGTCGGTCGTTGCCTCCATGAATTCGTCGGCCGTGGCAGAGCCCGTGGCGGGCAGGCCGGCGGCTGCTCGCGCCTCGAGCGACCTTGCTCGGTCGAAGCGACCTTTGGAGGCGATGACCACGCGCTCGGTGAGGTCTCGCAGGGCAGGCGAGCCGGGCCGCTGGAACGAGCCCCAGGCGCAGCTGCCCGTGGAGCCGCGGGCTTTCTGCCAGATGACCTCGCCGCGCAGCAAGAGTTTCAGGCGGTTCTGCAGGATGTCGATCACATCCGCGGACAGTGACCGGTACGGCTTGCGGCCCAGGTTGGCGACGTTCACAGCGATCCGCCCGCCGGGCTCGAGCTTGCGCACACACTCCGCGAAGACGTCGTGCAGCATCTCCAGGTAGTCGAGGT
>VXMF01000006.1 GCA_009841225.1 Terriglobia bacterium
AGCTGATTGCGGTTGAACCACCGGTACCCGTGATCGTCATAGCTCTCGCCCCGGGCTGCGAAGAACTCCAGGAGATCGGCCGGGGGATCCGCTCCGGGATCGAGTCCGGTATCGACCCTCGGCGATGCGGCGTCGTATGCCGCCTCAGCCTCTTCCCAGCAGAACCCATTGGCCATCCAGAGCGAGGGGTACATGCGCCGCAGCAGTGCGGTCGGCGAGATCGTTCCCGCCGAGGACGGAGGCTCGACCAACTCGACGACCAGCTCCTGCGCCTCGACTTCTTCCGCAGCCGGCACGGATCGTCTCGCCGGCTCGCCCGACTCGCTCGGCGAACCGTCTGGACTGCTGAGCACGCCGCGCAGCACCCAGAAGCCGACGAAGAGCGCGATCACGCCAACCAACCAGAGCCTGCCCTTGCGCACGATTCAAGCCCGCTCACTCATGGCCGGTGAGGTTCTACTTTCGCGGCCCAGGTCCAGTATCTCAGAATCCGCGATCGGCGAGCGGCCAGCAGTGTCGCCTATGCCTGCTCGAAGGTGACGCTTCGCGGCGCGGGTACGCAGCCAATCATGGATGCCGCGCTGTTCACGGACCACAGGAACTGGAACGTCTCTCGAGCGCCGGTCTCATCCCCCGTCAGCTCTCGCTCGCTGACCCGGCTGAGGCCGAGTTCGATCACTAATGGACCGTCTGCAGTTCCGTCCCAGGCTCCACGGGGCGGCGCGAGCATCACAATCCGCCATTCCTCGATCCAACGGAACTTGTAGGCCGTGAACGGCACGCCGTGCGCTTCAAGCGCTGTCAGCAGCGCCACCGGGATCGTCTCGTCCAGGCTCAAGTCCGCCGGGATCCTGACGTACTCCCCGGGCCGTCCGCCTCCATGTGTGCCACCACCACGGGCCGCGAATCGTCGCACGCCGACTCACCGGAGCGAAGCAGCAGCTCCACGATCTCGTACGTCTGAAGCCCGTCCACATCGGCCGGCGACACATTGAGTTCGTGAAACTGAGGCACGGCGGACATTTCCTGTTGCTGCTGTCGTTGGGCAGCCTGTTGTGTGACCGAGCCGGTGCTGGTGCTGGCTCGCGGCAAGCTGCAACCGTGAACACCACCAAGAGCACCGAAAACGCAGATGCCCGTGCGTGTCGTCTATTGGTCGCAATCACGGTCGCCGGACGGATTCTGTTCCGCATCTTCGCCGCACCGGGCGCTTACCGTTGACAACCTAAGAGGCTCTGTCGAGATCCGGGTGTCGATAGCCAGGGCCTTTTGACCATACATCGGCGGAGGAGTGGCGGGCGCGGGTGAACATGACGGCGCCGTTGGCAGGCGCGCTTGAGCGGGTCCGGCCCGAGCTTGCCGGCAACGAGCGCGGGCTGCAGGGGTTGGACCGCGAGGCGCGGCGCCAGCTCGCTCGCTGGGGGCACGAGCGGCACGAGCTGACGCTGAAGCGCCTTGACCGCTAACCGGCTCAGGTGCCCTGCGCGACTGGTGCTGGTGCGAGGGCTGCCATGTCTCCCAACTGCTGGTGTTGGACGAACCGGGAGTCCGATAGAGAGCAACGCCCAGGCCGCCGGTCGGCGCGGAAGCCGATCCGCGCAGCGGGACAGGGCGCACTCGTTACAGAGATCGGCGCATTCCCTGCTTGCCGGCGGTGCGAGCGGCGCGAGCCGTTGCTGCCCGGCGGACCGAGCCGGACACGCGCTGGCGACGCGGCATCGCGCAGATCGATGCCTCGCTTGCGGTCTCCGCTATCACTCACCTGAGCCTGTGCGCGTGCCGAACGTCGTGGTCGAAGTGACCACTGGCGGTCTGGAGATGGGGTGCGGAGTAGCCGGGGCGGGCGTTCCGGCCTCGGATGCCTTGGATGCTGGGGGCGGATTCGCTGCAGATGGCTGTGCAGTCTCTGCTGGGCGCAGCCGCCAGTGGTTGCGACCGGCGTTCTCGATCTCGCCCTGTTCCTTGAGCCGCTGCAGCGTGTTCTGCAGCGACGCCATCGGCTTGGCCGAGCGCGGCGCGGCGTCGTGCTGCTCCAGGTAGGCCAGGATCGCGGTCGCGTGCACCGATTCGCGCTGCGCTCCGAGGAACTCACGGATCTTGCCCGTGATCAGTCCGCGCGCCAGCCGCGGACGCTTGACCGAGGGCGCCGATCGCCGGGACCCGCGCCGCACCCGCGGACTGTCGGCGGACGATGCGGTTGCTGCGGCGGACCCGGACTCCAGGCTCAGCAGCAGCTCGATCAGCTGGCGCTTCGCGTCGAGGCGCTCAAGTTCCGTCTGGATGCCATCGAGCTGGGCGCGCAGTTGATCGGCGAACGAGTCGGCCATGGGGTTGATCCTTTCGGCGACGACATCGGTTGCTCGATGGCTGTCGAGCGCTGAGCCCGCGGTCGTCGGCAGGGCTGTTTCAGCATAGGAGCGCACTCACGTGTTGCGTCGAGCGCCGCAGCCGACTTGATGGCGCGCTACCTGCCTGAGCATCAGGCGAGGTCGGTTCCCGAGGGTCTCGGTTTCACCGACCGCCTCGCCTGACCAGGCCGCCGCCAGCCGCCAGTGCGCCGAGGCCGGCGAGAATCAGAAACGGTCCGATGCTGTGGATCAACACGACGCCAGTGACCACGAGCGCGATGCCCAGACCCATCAGGCAGCGTGAGCGGGGCAGGCGAGACATGCGAGCCGATCAGCTGAGCACGTGCCAGAGGCCGAAGAACCAGCAGCCCCAGACGCCCAACGCCGTCGTGACCCGCCAGCGCGAGCGAAGCAGCACGGCGGCGGCGGTGATCGGCAGTGGCACCAGGGCCAGAATGATCAGTCCGACGCTGCTGAGCGCGCTGGCGAAGCCGAGGAACGCCGCCGCGGCGCCGGCGATCAGCAGGGCGTTGGACTGGCGTCTGCGGCGATCCGTCTTCGTCAC
>VXMF01000045.1 GCA_009841225.1 Terriglobia bacterium
CCCGAACCAAAACGCGAGCCTTTCCGGCCGAATAAATCAGCAGTCTCCTAGGCGCTCGATCAGCGTCCTCGCCTGCTCGAACGAGGCGGACAGGTATGCCGTGAGGTGATCGGAATACGGCGTGCGGAATAGTTCCGTCAGCTGTCCCTGCGCCGCTTCCCATGCCGAGTGGGCGCTGAGGAGTGGCGCATGCGTCCGGTCTGTTGTCAGCAGCGCTTCTGCGGTGGCCGATTCCGGGGCGGCCTCGAATTGGTTACGTACCGACTTTGCCCACGTCGCGGCCGCGTCGATTACCGCGGGATCATCCTCATCGGCAAGCTCCGCGAGCGCATCGACCGCCCCCTGCCGGAGTCGGGCCACAGCTTGACCCTGCGTGCCGTACGCGGATCGCAGGTCGGCGAACCGTCGGGCGGGTCCGAGACGGGGGTCGTGCTCCGTGCCGGTCACCTCTGCAACATCATCGAGGCATTCGACCAACTCATCGAGGAGGGATGCGACGTCCTCGAGCCAGCCCGTTAGGGAAGCAAGGGGCACGGCGCGCAACTCTGCCTCCGGCAGGTCCAAGGTCTCTGCGAGAGATGCGAGATGTCGCCCCTCGAACAAGGGCGCTGCGCCATGGGTGGCCGTCACCGCCGCCGGATCGGGTGAGGCGCCGCGCGCGATGAGTCCCATGAGCGTCTCGCGGGCCACGTCGGAGCCCGCCAATTCGACGGCCTTGCCCGCAACCTCGACCGCCCGTCCCAGCCGGTCGAGATCCGCCTCCAATCCAGGCGGCCAGTAGTGGTCGCCGATCGCCCCGGCGTGCTCGGCCTCGGCCTTCGTAAGTGTGCCGTGGACCTCCTGCCAGGAGATTGCATCGGGCAGGCGGGCAGGGAGGTCCCGGGTGAACGTCCCGGTAAGGGCTGCGCCAGCGAGTTGGCGCCGGTCCTCTCTGTATGCAGGGCCGAGTTTGCGAAGGCCTTTGTGAATCGTGTCGAATCGCGCTTTCAGGCGCGGGAGATCAAGTTCCAATACCTCCTCAGTGAACATGTCGGCAAGTTGGCTCTGGTGACTCTTGAATTTGACGAGGAGCGGGCACAACGCCTCTTGAGCGCGAACTGCCTCTCTGTGACCCGCGGCGCTCAGCCACGACTCCTCGGGCGGCTCGGGATCGCTCACCAGACCCCCAAGGCCGACGAGCCGCTCGAGCAGGTCGAGTGTCGGAGACTCCGCGACCCTGAACAGGTGCGCCAGCGTGTCCGCGTGTTCGGATGCGCCGCTCGCGATCTCCAGGACCTGCCCGACGAGGAGCCGCTTCTCGCGGAGCGAGGCCGCCGTCGTATTCTCGGAAAGTCCCAGCGATGGGGTGAGTTCGATCCTTCTCCGCTCCAGCCTGTCGAACCTCCCCGAGAAAGACGGCGACAGATCGAACCACCGCGGTGCGATCTGCCTGAGTGTCTGCTCGGTGCTGTGGTGCTCCCGCAGCGCCGCCACGAGTTCGTCCACCCTGCCAGCCATGTCGGTGAATGCCTCGGGAACCTCGGAAAGCCAGGAGGGATCTACGTGACAGCGATTCTCGACCAGTTTGAGGATCGCCACTAGGCGGGGGACGAGTCCGGGCTCGCGCTCGTCCGGAAGTGCCAACTCGTCACAAGTGGCGCGGACGCACACGTCGAGTTGATCGAGCGCCTGTGCCATGTCATCGAGAAGGGAGCGGAGTTCTTGGCGGCGGACGAATCCTCCACGCGGGTCGCGCAACTCTTGCCAGAGAAAGTCGTCTCGTCGGACAACGGGGCCCCAGGCGCGGCCCAAGCGGCTGGCCGCGTCCGTGATGCGGGCGAACCGTTCGGCGCCGAGATCCGAGGTCTCGAGTTCGTGAACCCCGACATCCGGAAGGTCGTCCAGTTGGGAGACGCGGCCGATGGCGTCGTGCAGTGTTTTCTCGAGCGGCCGGCGCAGTTCGTTGATGGCGGTCGCGTAGGCGGATAACTCCCTGCGCCGCTCCAAGAGCCTGGCCCGCTTACCAGCGTTGAACGCCTCCGTGGCGTTGGGCCGTTCACTCAGAGCCTTCCCTAGTTCCGCCGCAACCGCCTTGCGGGTGGCCTTATGCGAGTGCAGCGAAAGAACGAACGAATCGAGCTTCCGTTCCGCCAACCTCGCATGCACGACATCGAGCGCTGCGGCCTTCTCCGAGACGAACAGCACGGTCTTTCCGTCGGCAAGGAGTTGGGAGATGATGTTGGTGATCGTCTGTGACTTGCCCGTGCCGGGCGGTCCCTCCATGACGAAGCTTCGCTCGTCGGAGGCGGCGGCGATGCACTGACGCTGACTCGCATCGGCATCGAGGACGCACCCTAGGTCTTCCGGCGGCTTCGTGTCATCGAGATCCTGGTCCGGCACGGGGTCGAAGGAAAGATCAGGTGCTCTATCACTCGGACCCTCGGCGAGGAGCTTGACGATTGGATGACTGCCGATGAGTTGGCGGTTCCTCTTCAAGTCGTCATATATCGGCAGCTTGTGGAACATAAACAGATCGAGGACGGTTCTCAGTTCGATAGTCCATGTCGTCCCCCGGATTGCGGATTCCATCGCCTCGTGGATCTTGGCGAATGTCGCGTCGGCATCAATCTTCTGGGATTTCGGCGAACACTTGATATCGAAGTCCCTCTCGAGCCGCAGGGTCAGCGCAGGATTGAAGGTTGGTTCGCTGTAGTCCGACCGCGTGAGTTTCCAGTCGCCTCGTGTTTGGCTGAGTTCTACAGGAATCAAAAATAGAGGGCTCTGAACGTCGCTGTTGTCGTTGTCCGCCCATCGAAGAATGCCGAGCCCCATGTGGAGGAGCCATAGGCCTCTGTCAAGGAAGAGCTGCTGGGTCTGGCTTCTCAAGTTCCTAAGGCAT
>VXMF01000025.1 GCA_009841225.1 Terriglobia bacterium
GGCGGGGGCGGCGGGGGCGCCGTCAGGAAGCTCACGAAGTCGGCGTCCGGCAGCTCGTAGTAGTTGATCAGCGGGATCAACAGAAACACGCCGACCAAGAACAGCTGCAGCACGGTGGACAGAATGACGGACCAGCGCGAGGTCCCCTTCTGAACGTTTTCCATTAATGCGTCTTCAAACATGGTTGCAAGTTCCTCCCAAGATACCTTGCCAGACTCAAGCTCGCCTTCCCGCCCGCGCGCCCGGGGCCCGCGCGGTCAGCAGACCTTGGCCCCACAGCAGCACCGGGCTGGCGATGAAGATCGAGGAGTAAGTGCCCACCAGCACGCCCACCACGAGGGCGAACGAGAAGCTGCGCAGGACTTCCCCCCCAAAGACAAACAGACACACCACAGCGACCAATGTCAAGCCCGACGTCAGCACTGTGCGGCTGAGCGTCTGGTTGATGCTGAGATTCAGCAGTTCGGTCAAGCTGGACCTCCGGATCGCGTTACGGTTCTCGCGGACACGGTCGAAGATCACGATCGTATCATTCATCGAGTAGCCAACTAGTGTCAACAATGCTGCCACTACTGTCAACTCGATCTCCCGCCCGAACAGCGAGAAGAACCCGATAGTGATAAAAACGTCATGGAAGACGGCGATCACGGCGGCGACGCCGTAGATCCACTCGAACCGGAACGCAATGTAGACTAGCATACCCGCAAGTGCGAATAGGGTAGCTTTGATGGCCTGCCACTGCAATTCCGCCCCGATTTTCGGTCCAACGACCTCAACTCCGCCGATATGGAACCCTCCCAGCTCCGTTTCCTGCTTCACGGCGGCCAGGACACTTTGGGGCACGTCCGGAACCGCGTCGAACTCAGACGGGTCGCGCACCAAGCCCGAGCGCGGCGCCTGGTCGCGCCAGGCGACGAGCGCCTCGGCCGCGCTGGCCAGCTCCTGGCTGCCGTGGCCGGCGTCGCGGAGGGCTTGGCTCGCCATCAGCCGCTGGCCCAGCGCGTCGGAACTGGCGTTGTTGAAATCCAGCTTGCCCTCGGCGATGGGGTAGATCTCCCGCAGGGTCTCGATCACCTGCGACTTGCCGGAGGTCTCGACCACCTCGCCCGCCAGGTCCAGGTCGATCTTGAGCTCGTGGCTGTCGGCGCTGTCCTGGAACGGCTGCAGCGTGGCGACGCTCAGCCCCTTGTCCTGCAGCACCGCGCGAATGCGCTCCGGCTCCGGCTCCTCAACGAACTTCGCGTACACTAGCGTGCCGCCCTTGAAGTCGATCCCGAACTTGAGGCCGCCGTGGATCACCGCGCTGGCCGCGCCTGCCAGCAGCAGGACGAGGGACAGGCCGATGAAGATGTTGCGGCGCCCCAAGAAGTCGATGTTGGTCTTGCCGATCAGTTGCATGACACGTACTCTGCGCTGCGGCCTGCCCGGTTTCCCCCTAGACACCGGCCCGGGCCGCGAGGTTCCCGGCCCCTATATGCTCATCTCCTTGACCTGCTGCTTGCGCCACAGCGTGAGGTCGAAGATCAGCCGCGAGACAAAGACCGATGTGAACAGGTTGGCAAGCAGGCCGATCGCCAGCGTGACGGCGAAGCCGCGCACTGGCCCGCGTCCGAACAGGAACAGGAAGGCCGCCGCGATGATCGTCGTCAGGTTGGTGTCGATGATGGTCAGGAAAGCCTTGCCGAAGCCGGCGTTCAGCGCGGCGACCACCGGCTTGCCCTCGCGCAGCTCTTCCCGGATGCGCTCGAAAATCAGTACGTTGGCGTCCACGGCCATGCCGATCGTCAGGATGATTCCCGCGATTCCCGGCAGTGTCAGCGTGAAGCCAAAGGCGCTGAGGACGGCGAGCAGGATCAGCAAGTTGAAGAACAGCGCGACGTTCGCGTTGATCCCGGCGGACTTGTAGTAGACCAGCATCATCAAGACGATGATTGCCACGCCATACATGGCACTGCGTACCCCCTGGCGGATCGAATCCGCCCCTAGGGACGCGCCCACCGTGCGCTCCTCGAGGTAGACCACCGAGGCCGGAAGGGCGCCGGCGCGCAAGACCAGGGCTAGGTCCAGCGCCTCGGTTTGCGAGTCGATGTTGTTGATGACGCCCTCGGACTCGATGCGCGACTCGATCGACGCCACGCTCTGGATGCGATTGTCGAGCACGACCGCCAGATTCTGCCCGATGTTGGCAGCGGTGAAGATTCCGAAGCGCTGCCCGGCCTGGCGCGAGAGGCTGAATGAGACCTGCCAAGCGCCGGGATTCTGGGTGTCCCTGCCAGCAGTGGCGCCGCGCAGGTCGCGGCCGGTCACGATGGGGTTGCGCTCCAACAAGTACCAATCGTTGCGCCCGCGGTCCGTGTAGTGCGCCAGCTCGCTGTTGGCAGGCAGGATGCCGTTGTTCTGCGAGCGGGCCGCCTCGGGCGAGCCGTAGGGGCCGCCGATCTCTTTCGTGATCTCCAGCTGCGCCGACATTTGCAGCAGGTTCATCACCCGCGCCGGGTCGCTGACGCCCGGCAGCTGCACCAAGATCTCGTGCTCTGCCTCGGCGCGGCCGTGCTGCTGGATCACCGGCTCTGTCAAGCCCAGGCCGTTGATGCGGTTCTCGATCGTCGACATCGACTGCTGCAAGGTCTCCGCCTTCAGCCGCAGCAACTCGCTGGGGCGCAGCGTGAGCGCGAAGGTACTGGCGCCGGAAGAGGCCGCGAGCCAGCTGGGCGCCTCTTCGTCGAGGATGGCCCGGACGTCGCTGACGCGGTCGGTGGGCGTGCCTTCCAATTGGATCTCGATCGAATCCGCGTCCTCGATGGAGCCGGGATCGTTGCGGCGAATGCCGGTGTAGGAGATATCGGCTCGCGCCAGCCGCGTCCTGAGTCGATCAATTGTCTGGTCAGCTTCGGACTTGAGGGCGTCCTGCACTTGCACCTGCAGGATCAGATGGGTGCCGCCCTTGAGGTCCAGGCCGAGCGCGATGTTGTCCGACAAGTTCTGCTTGATCGCGTCCCAGCTCGGCGAGAAGCCGATCACGCGCCAGAAGCAGAGCAGAAAGACCGCTGCCACGATGGCGATCTTGAGTCCGAAGCGGCTTTTCATCTCGACCCTTCGTTACGACCGGTCCTAGCTGTCGGTCTTCTCCGCCATGCCGACCACCGCAGTGCGGGCGAACTCGAGCTTGAGGCCATCCGGTGGAATCCGCAGCGTCACGCGGCCCTCCGCCAAGCCGACCACCGTGCCCGTGAGCCCGCCGTTGGTGACGACCTTGTCGCCCGTCGCCAGGTTGGCCAGCATCTCGTCCAGCTTCTTCTGGCGCTTGCGGGCAGGCAGGATCACCAGCACGACGAAGATGACGACCATCAGCAGGATGGGCATCAAGGACCCGAACCCCGACTGCTGGAGCAGCAGTGCGGGCGAGGGTTGCCACGAGGCGAGCAGTTCCGCAGAGAGCAGGTGCACTGGGATCGGTCGAACGGTGAGCGGGCCGCCGCGCTCGACGCTCGGCGCGACTAACCACTATAGCGAAGATGCGAGTAGCTGCTCGGGCGCGCTGGCCGGGCCCGCGGCTTGATCAGCTAGCGGGTTCCGGGCTTGCCGAGAACCGCCGCAAACAGCGCGGCAAGCTCCCTTCAATGATAGCTTGCCGGATTTGGCGCATCCTGTCAAGATACAGCCAGAGATTGTGCAGCGTGGCCAAGGTGCCGTAGAGCATCTCCTTGGCCAAAAAGAGGTGGCGCAGGTAGGCGCGCGTGAAATTGCGGCACGTGTAGCAACGGCAGTCCTCATCGATCGGCGCGTGGGATTGCGCGTGGATCGCGTTCTTGATCATTAGCTTCCCGCGTGCCGTGAACAGGCAGCCATTGCGCGCGTTGCGCGTCGGAAGCACGCAATCCATCATGTCGATGCCGAGCGCGACGTACTCGCCGATCTCGTGCGGCATGCCCACGCCCATCGCGTAGCGCGGCCTGTGCCGAGGCAGTTCCGCCTCGCACGAGGCCGTCATCTCGTAGCTGAGCGGCCGGGGCTCGCCGACGGAGAGCCCCCCGACCGCATAGCCGGGCGCATCCAGCTCCACCAGTCTCTGCGCGCATTCGCGACGCAGCCCGGCATACATGGACCCCTGCACGATGGGGAACAGCATGCCGGAGGCCTCACACGCGGCCTGCCTGTGGTGCGCGAACGAGCGGGCCGCCCAGCCCAGCGTCAGTTCCATGGAGGCGCGGGCGTCCGTTTCCGCGCAAGGATACGGCGTGCATTCGTCCAAGACCATCATCACGTCGCTGCCGAGGCTGGTTTGGATTTCAACCGCCAGCTCGGGACTAAGAAAGCGCCGCTCGCCGTCGAGATGCGACTGGAAATCGATGCCCTCATCGCGGATGCGACGCAGCTTGGCCAGGCTGAAGACCTGGTACCCGCCGGAATCTGTGAGGATCCCGCCGTCCCAGCCCATGAACTCGTGCAGTCCGCCCGCGGCGCGCACGGTGCTGTGTCCGGGGCGCAGCCACAGATGGTATGTGTTGGCCAGCACCATGCGAGCCTGGAGATCTTGCTGAAGCTGCTGCGGCGTCAGGCCCTTGACGCTCGCCTGCGTTCCCACCGGCATGAACACGGGGGTTTCGATCGGCCCGTGCCGAGTATGCAGCACCCCTGCCCGCGCCCGGGTATGGGGGCATTCGGCCACGATCTCGAATCGCCCTGTCACCGCCGCGGTCCGCCCTTCAGTGTTGCGCATCGCGCGGGCCGGTGCCGGCAGGCCGAAGCGGCGTTGCGAAGCGCGCTATAGTAGGGTTCTAGGCCCCGAGAGCCCCATGCCAGACGAGCTCAACCAAGATCCGACCAAGACCGCCGCGGCCGGAGCGGCAGGTGCCGCCGACCGCCGCAAGGCCGCAGCCGAGGAACGGCGCCGCAAGGCCCGCGAAGAGGCCGCTCGCATCGCCGCGCTGGAGCCGTTGGACGCCCCCCACGAGAAGTGCTGGCCGTGGTCCGAGGGCGGGATGACGGGCAACCGCAAGAAGAAGCCCGCGATCCTCGCCGTCACCAACGAGAACTGCACCGGCTGCGCCGGATCGCCGGTTTGCATCAACTACTGTCCGGTAGACGAGTGCATGTACTGGATACCCGACGAAGACCACCCCCCGTTCGGGCGGATCGAGGTGGACGGCCAGACCTGCATCGGTTGCAAGCAATGCATCTCCAAAGGACCCGACGGCACTTTCCTTGACGGCTGCCCGTGGGACGCGATTGACATGGTGCCCGTGGCGGAAGTTGAGGTCAAGCTCGGGGTAACGTACGAGTTCTAGATTCCGGCCGGCGGCGCATGCAACATTCCGAAAGGTTCCTCGCCCTGGTCGATGATGCCAAGGCCCGCATTCGCGAGATCACGGTGGGCGAAGTCGCGGGCGACATCGCGGCCGGGAGCCAGTTCGCGCTCGTCGACACGCGCGAAGAATCGGAGTGGGACGCCGCGCACGCGGCGGGCGCGCGCCACATGGGCAAAGGCATCATAGAGCGCGACATCGAGGCGGCGATCCCCGATCTAGACGCCAAGATCGTGCTCTATTGCGGAGGGGGCTTCCGCTCGGCACTGGCCGCCGACGCTCTGCAGAAGATGGGCTATCGGAACGTCTACTCGCTCGCCGGGGGCTGGCGCGCTTGGAAGGCTGCCGGCATGCCCGCCGAACAGGGTTGAAGAGTCCGGCGAGCGGCGTTCGTAGGCGGGGAACCGGCCACGCTGCCCTCGCCGGCTAGATCACCGAGCCGGGATCAGCGGCGACCGGCCGAGATGCCCGAGACGGCCGCATCGTCCGCAAACCTGACGTCCACCCGCGCGCGCTCTGGCTGGCATACCAAGCGCGTGCCCGCCGGCAGTGCCAACGGCCGCAGGAACCAGTAGTCCAGCGTCCCCGGCGGCCTGGGCTCGCGCAGCCACAGCAAGTGCTCGATGCTCCCGTCCGGCCGGTGCGCGGTGACTTGCAGCCACGGAGCCCTGACGGCGCCGTCGACGCTGACACCCGTCGCGAGTATCGGCTGCTTCAGCACCTGCACGCCGCGCACCCTCAGGTGGCCCGCATGCCGCTCCGCCTCGTCCCCATCGGCAGCGTGGGCGTGGAACGGCGTGGCAAACTCGCGATCGCCCTCGGGCGCTCCGCCCTCGACCCAGCTGGAGATGAGGGCAATCTCAGGCAAGGACAGGCTGCGGTCGTTGCGAAAGGCGCCAAACCCCTTCACGGCACCCCATGGCGGCATGCGGCGGGTCAATACTTGGTGCTTGATCGCCTTGGCCCACGGTCGCACTTCGGCATACGTGGTCAGCGGCATTGGCGCCGCCCCTCCGGCGCGGTGACAGCCCGAGCAGCGGTTGTGGAAGACGCGCGACACATCGCGCGTCCAAGTCAGCTCCGTGCTGATGGCTTCGTGCGCAAGGCTAGCTCGCGGCAGCCAAGCCAGCGCCAGAAACACACATGCCAGGGATGTCCGGCGGGCACACCAGCTCAGGCGAGTCCCGCCGTCCCGGCACGCGCGCGGCACCGCGGCCCTACCCCTGGGTCGGAATCAATCACCGCTGGACCGCGCCTGCTTGCCCTGCGTCAGGTACGGCCGCAGGCTCGCATCCGATCCGATAGCGATCTCGAAGAACCCGATCATCATTTCCTCCCAGCTTTGGTCGCCCCAGCGAACCTCGGCCGAGGGATCGGGATTGTCCGGGTTGTTCGGCGAATTGTCGAAGTGCGCAAAGCACTCGATCGCCGTGCCGGCCGGCAATAGCATCGGCTGTTTGAGGTAGTAGAAGTACTGCCAGTCAAAGTCGTACTGCGGCACGCTCAGCAGTGTCTCGCTGCGACCATCGGGGTAGCGCAACTCAAAGCGGAAATCGTCCCCTCGCAAGTGCATGTGCGGCATCACGGCCGTCAGCTCGGTATCTTGGCCGAGCACCCACTTAGATGCGACGGGATGAGCGGCGGCGCCCGGCGGAATCACGAACTTGTTGTTGGTAGCCGCCATCGTCAGAACCCGCTTCGCCGGGGGCGCGTCGAGGAAACGCAGCCCGACCCGGCTGCGATCCAGCTCGGGCTTGCCTGAAGCGGTGTAGTGCAGCTGGAGGACAACGTCGGCGCCGGCGGGCAGCAGCTTGGCGTGATCCGTCCCCTCGTACGACACCGCCTCGGTGCCGGGCGCGAATCCGGCCAGAATGTCACGGTATTCGTCGCGTTCCCGCTTGCGCTGCTCCTTGGTGGTCGCGCCGGGCACGAAGATCTTGCCCGGCTCGGCCCCTTCCAGCCAATGCGAACCTTGGGGACGAATGAACGCGAGCACGTGGTGCACCACCGCTCGGTTGCCGGGACGAACCTCGGCCGCGACAACCCACTTGTCCTCGTCAAAGCTTGTCGGGATTACCAAGTACTGGTAGTCGATCGTGCCCTCCGCGGGCACGCGGAAGGCCTCCGGCATCTCGAGCACGAAATCCGGCTCGCCGATGTTCCATCCGTCGACAAATTCAAGGGGCGTGGGAGCGTCGGAGGGATCGCCGCGCTCGGCCCCGGTCTCGGCCCATTCGATCAGCACGCGCTTCTCTTCGGCGGTGAGCACATGGGCGTTCGACCACTCGCCGAACCGCGGGTCAGCGAACCACGGCGGCATCCGGTTCAACGCCACCGCCTCGTGGATGGCTCGGGCCCAGGGGCGAGTCTCCTCGTAGGTGAGAAACGACATCGGCGCGGCTTCGCCGGGACGGTGGCACTGCTGGCAGTTGGCCTGCAGCACCGGCTCCACGTCGTGGTGAAAAGTGACCGCTTCACTGGCACCGACGGGCAGCACGGCAATCATCAACGCCAATACGAATATGAACTTCATTCGGAACTCCAAACATTCATTCTAGACCCGCGCGCCAAGCCGGGCGCGGGAGTGCCGATTCGCCCGGCGACGGCCTAGCCGCGGAACTCCAGGGCATCTTGGCCGCACAGTCCCTCGATCTGCTCGCGGAACTGCCGGTTCGGATTGACGCGCGCGTCGATGTCCAGCACCACTAGGTACTGGCTAGGCCGCTCCAAGCGGAAGCTGAGATTGGTCTGTCCCGGATGGCCGTCGACCAACTCCCGGAGGCGGCTCGCCACGGAGCCAACTTCGTTGTCGCTGCTCAGTGTCAGCGATACGTAGGCATGCTCATGCTGAGGGGCGCGGGCATTCTTGAGCAGCGTGATCTGATCAACGGACACCCGCCGGCCGGAGTTGTCCTCGGCGCGTACGGAGCCGCTCACGAGCACCGGCTGGTCCTGGACGAGCCTCTCTTCCACCCCCTCGTACTGGTTGGCGAAGACGAGCAGTTCGACACTGCCGCCGCGGTCTTCCAAGACCGCCGATGCCCAGGGGCGGCCTTCCTTATTCCTGCGGCGTTGGACGCTGTGCAGCATGCCGCAGATCGACACCGGATAGCCGTTGTCAACCTTGTCGAGCGATGTGGTGGTATGGGTGCCGACCTCTTCGACGGCCTCTTCAAAGGAATCCAACGGATGGCCCGTCACGTAGAAGCCGAGCATCTCCTTTTCGCAAGCTAGCCGTTCAGTGGCAGACCATTCCTCCACGTCAGGCAAGCTAGCAAGCTTGCCCTCGTCGCCGGCAGCCGCACCCCCGAAGAGCGATCCCTGCCCCAGCTCTTCGTCCCGGCGCGCGCGCTGTCCGCTCTCGATCATAGAGTCCAGGCCTAGCTGCATCTGGGCCCTGTGGCCGCCCAGACTGTCCATCGCGCCGGCCTTGATGGCGCTCTCCACCATGCGCTTGTTGATCTTGCTCCAATCGACCGCCTTGCAGAAGTCGAACAAGGACTCGAAGCCGCCGTCCCGGCCCTGCCGCACGTCAATGACGGACTCGACGGCGGCCTTGCCGACGTTCTTGATCGCCCCGAGCCCGAAGCGGATCTCCTTGTCGCCGGCCGGCGTGAAGTCCCAGAACGAGGCTCCGATGTCGGGCGGCAGGATGCGGATCCCCATGTCGCGGCATTCGTTGAGGTACAGCCGCACCTTGTCCGCGTTGTGCAACTCCGCAGTGAGCAGGGCTGCCATGAACTCCACCGTGTGGTGCGTCTTGAGATAGGCGGTGATGTATGCGAGGAAGCCGTAGGCGGCGGAGTGCGACTTGTTAAAGCCGTAGCCGGCGAACTGCTCCATCAGGTCGAAGAGCTTCGACGACACCGCTTCGGGAAAGCCGCGCTCGCTGGCGCCGCGGAGGAACTTGGCGCGATGCTCGGCCATCACCTCGGGCTTCTTCTTGCCCATCGCGCGGCGGAGCAGGTCCGCTTCGCCCAGCGAGTAGCCCGCCACGACGTTCGCGATCTGCATGACCTGCTCTTGGTAGACGATGACCCCGTAGGTCTCTTTCAGCAGCGGCTCGATCTCGGGCAGGAGGTAGCTCACGGGCTTGCGGCCGTGCTTGCGGTCAATGAAGTCCGGAATCATGCCGCCCTGGATCGGTCCGGGCCGGTACAGCGCATTGAGAGCGCACAGGTCCTCCAACCGCTCCGGCTTGTAGCGCCGGCAGATGTCGCGCATGCCCTTGGATTCGAATTGGAACACGCCGCTGGTAAGGCCCTCGGAGAAGAGCTGGTACGTCTCGGCATCGTCCAGCGGAATGCTGTCCTGGGTCGGGCGCTTGCCCGTGCGCTTCTCGATCCACTCAAAGGCATCTTCGATGATTGTCAGCGTCGTGAGCCCCAAGAAGTCCATCTTGAGCAGCCCCATCGCCTCGAGGCTGTTCATGTCGTACTGCGTAACGATTTCGTCCTTGGTCGTCTTGTAGATCGGAATCAGCGACTTGAGCGGCTGCGGGGCGATCACGACGCCTGCCGCATGCACGGACGGGTTGCGCGCCACGCCTTCTAGGCGCTTGGCTGTCTGGATCAGCTTGTTGACGCGCGGGTCCTCGGCCATCGCCGATCGGAGCTTGGGCTCCTGCTCGACGGCTTGGTCCAAGGTGATCTTGAGCACGTTCGGCACCATCTTGGTGAGCCGGTCGACCTGTCCGAAGGAGAGGTCCATCACCCGGCCCACGTCCTTGATGGCGGCCTTGGTCGCCATGGTGTTGAAGGTGATGATCTGGGAAACCTGCTCTCGGCCGTACTTCTCGGTGACGTATTGGATCACCTCCCCGCGCCGATTCATGCAGAAATCGATGTCCACGTCTGGCATCGACTTGCGCTCGATGTTCAGGAAGCGCTCGAAAAGCAGGCCGTATTGCAGGGGATCGATGTCGGTGATCGACATCGCATAGGCGACCAGCGAGCCTGCCGCAGACCCGCGTCCGGGCCCGACCGGGATCTTTCCCTGGCGTGCGAACCGGATGAAATCCCAGACGATCAGGAAGTACCCCGAGTACTGCATCTGCTGGATGACCTTGATCTCGTAGTCAAGCCGTTCCGCATACTCTTGCAGCGGCCTGCGCAGCAGCCCCTTGGCATGCAGGGCATCCAGGCGCGCCCGGCGCAGCTCGAAGCCTTGCCGGGCCACGTATTCGAAGTAGGTGTCGGTCGTGTGGTCGGCCGGCACATTGAACTTGGGGAACGGATCCGCGATCGGCTGGAGCGTGAGGTCGCACATCTGGGCGATTTCCCACGTGCGGTCCAGGGGGCCCTGGTCGCCATCGAACAGCGCCGCCATCTCTTCGCGGCTCTTTAGATAGAACTCCTGGGTCTCGAACCGCATGCGGTTCTCTTCGCTGAGGGTCTTGCCGGTCTGGACGCAGAGCAAGGCGTCGTGAGCTCCCGCGTCCTCCTTCGTCAAGTAGTGCGCGTCGTTGGTTGCCACCAGCGGTATGCCCGTCTCGCGCGCTAGGCGGAGCTGCAGCGGGATCAGCTTCTTGTCAAGCTCGAGGCCGTGGTCTTGTATCTCCAGGAAGAAGTTCTCCTTGCCGAAGATGTCCTGGTACTCGTAGGCCAGCTTGCGGCCCTCTTCGTAACCCTGCTGCAGCAGTGTCTCCTGCAGGTCTCCCCGGAGACAGGCCGACAGGCAAATCAGGCCCTCCGCGTAGCGCGCAAGCAGGTCCTTGCTGATCCGCGGCTTGTAGTAGAAGCCCTCGGTATATGCCGTGGAGACCAGATCGACTAGGTTGCGATAGCCGGTCTCGTTCTTGCACAGCAGCAGCAGGTGGTGGTAGCGCATGCTCGCGTCGTGCTGCCTGTGGTCGCCAGCGACCGTGTAGATCTCGCAGCCGATGATCGGCTTGATGCCGGCCTTCTTGGCTGCCGAGTAGAAGTTAACGGCACCGAAGAGGTTGCCGTGGTCCGTGATCGCAATGGCCTCCCACTCCTGCTCGGCAGCGACCTTCATCAGCCGCGGAATGTGGCAGGCTCCGTCGAGAAGCGAGTAATCCGTATGGCAGTGCAGGTGGACGAATGGCGGTGCCATGTCGGATCCGATTCCCAAGTATAGGGCAGGCCAGACTGTCAGCCGGCCGAAGAAGACGTGTTGGGCTTGGCGCTGAGCAGGGCCTTCGCTGCTCCCACTCTAGGCGCGCTTGGAGCATCGAGTGCAGCGTGACAGGCGCCTTGCCCATGCCGCTGCACGCTGCACGGGCACATCCCCTTTTCCGAGCCCCGCGCGCCTGCGTCGCTCCGGCTGAGAGCAATGGGGACTAGTCTCTGCGTTTGTTGGCGTAGTCGTACGTCGACTGGTGCTCTTTGCGAGGCCGCTCGGCCGACCCAAGACGGAGAGGGTCGTTTCGACGCAGTTGATTTCGAGCTTGACGACCCAGCGAGAATCTCCGAAACCAGCAGACGCTGGCATCGACATCGGGAGGGCACTCGTGTCCGGCGTCTCAGCTGCGCGGGTCTCGCACGAAGTTGGCTCTAGGGTGTCCGTGTGCGAGAGGCCCAAAGATGATGCCCGCGCACGCGCGATCTACGTAATGCCCTGTGGGCTAGGCAGAGCGTTGCCTCCAGAGAATCGCAGCCTGTGGAAGGAGTTGCTGGCGTAGAACGCAGTTTGTGTCGCCCAACTATGATCGCCTGGCGGCCAGATCGGCGCGACGCAGCCGCTGATGACTTTCGAAACCTAAGGCGGCTGCTATTCCGCAGGAGGCGGCGTTGATTGCTGGACCACTTGATCTAGGTCCGTCAGCACTTGGTACGGACGCAAGGGATGTTGCCACCGAAGCCCCGGAAACCTATCAAAGTCGGCGTCGGTCGATACGAGTGTGCAGCCATGCTCGATTGCGATTGCAGCATGCTGCGCGTCGGCGACCAGCTTTCCCGTGGCTCCCGCATCGCGGCAAAGCCTCTCGAAGATGGCAAGGTGGTCGGGGCCTGGGCCGACGAGGCGAGCGTTCGGACGCTCAACGAGCTGCGCAATAAAGCGGAACGCAGTGTCGGTAGTCGTCGGCGTCTGGAAGACGCGGTTGTTGGTGGCGATTCGCACGAAACCAGACAACACCAGAACAGATAGCGCGAACGGCTCCGGCCCTTCCGCCAACTTGGTCAGCCAAGCCGCGTACTGGGAATGGTTCCCGATCGAGTCCTTGCGATGGGCATACAGCAGCACATTGACATCGGGGAGCAGCATGCCGCTCAGGAACCCCTGTGACGGTAGCTAGCCTCGTCGTCCGCAATCTCGATCGCTCGCGGACGGTCGAGGTCAACCCCTGGCAGCGGTCCGTTGCCGCCGGCGGTGATCAGCCGGAACGGCACCGCTGGCGGGTGCGCCGGACGTCGCTTGAGCGCATCATCCAGCGTTGCAGCGACAAAGGCGCTTACACTGACCCCTCGCGCGGCTGCCTCACGCCGCACCTGTCCTGCGAGGCGTTCTTTCAGCGAGATCGTAATTCGCACTTATGCACAGCATACCAAATGTTCATCACTTCATAACAGCGGTCAGTCGGTGAAGCCGTGGTCCGGTCGCCGGTGAGTGGGCACCCGCAACAATGGATCCGAACCCGCTCCGGTCGTGATTCAAGGCATCCGAGCAGACCAAGAAATGGTTCCGAGAGGGAGTGGCGGAGCATGACTGTCCGAACCCGGCGGCGGATTGGCCGGAGTGGCCGATCCGAGAAGGGCCCCGACGCGCCTCCCGACGGTGAAGCAGACGGTGAACAAGAATCGTTTCCTGGTTCGCGCGGAAGACCGCCCCAGAACGGTTCGTATTCCCCTGTCTGGATCCAAGGAACGCCATCCAGACGCTCCGAAATTGCCGACTTAGCTCCCGGCAGCCACCTGACCCCTGCTACGAGCCAAGATTATTCGGTCCGCGGACTCCTGCCACAGGCTGCTAGTCGCAGGCCGGAAGGGGCCTGCGACATACACAGCTCACGAGAGGCTTGACCGCTGGCCGCCGGAATCGTCGCACGATCTCACGGTCCTGCGTCTTTGATCTTGACCGACCGAGCAGTCCCGGCGGACCGACGAGGGCGGTCCGTCGCTCTGGCCGGCCCTACAAGCGATTTCTCAAGGATGATCGAGCTACGCCCTCAGCTAGGTTCGGATCTCGCGCTGGCCTGCGCCCGTCGCAGCGCTTCCTCGGTACGCGCGAGGCGCTCTTCCGCAGCTAGCCGGGCGTCCCGTTCTGCTCTCGTTGCTTCCTCAGCAGCGAGACGTGCGCTGCGCTCCGTTTCGGCTACTTGCTCGGCCGCGAGGAGGGCTCTGCGCTTGGATTCGAAGGCCCGGTCCATGTCTTCGCCGACCAGTATGTCCTGCCCGGTCTGCGGATTCCGGAAGACCAACTCCAGCCCCAGACCGTGCCCGCGCGACCGCAGCAGCAGCCCCAGCGCCGCGCTGTAGTACGCGTCCCGACCGTCCACCAGACCGCTCGACGGCAGCTCTTGGTAGCCCCGCTCCGTCAGCCGGTGGCCCAGCAGGGGCTCCGGCAAGAGCGTCCCCGACTGGTCCAACTGCCAGTATTCCAATACCCCCATGCGCTCGTACTCCCGCTTCTTGAAACCCAGATCGCGGTCCACCGTCGATCGCGACGCGATCTCCAGCACGAAGTGCGGGGTGGGAGCCTCCCACAAGTGGTACGCGGTCGCGCGTTCGTCCCACGTCCCGTGCGCTACTAGCAGGTCCGGGATGACATGCCGCCGCTTGTCCTTCGGGTCGTGGCACAGCGGCAGGTTGGTTGTGATGAACAGAGAGGGCTGGTTTCGGAAGTGGCGACAAAGAGCGTCGAAAGCCAACATCAACGCGCTGGCATGCAGCGGCGTGCCGAGCAGGGCCAAGCCCTCCGAGGTGGGCTCTGCGCGCGCGGCCGCCAACTCGTCGGCCAGCGCTTCATTGAGCAGCGTGTCAGACATGGCCATGCGGTCCGGGCGCACCCCGGACCACGGGATGAAGTATAGCAACGCGCCGAGCGAGCGGCAGCCATTTGGCCGCGGCGGCAGTGGACCTCAACGCAGCGCAGTAGTGCCGGTCCAGACCCTGACTCGAAGGCAAGCGCCTGCGGGCCTCAAGGCCTTTCGAGGATTCTGTAAGCGACCAAGCTGCCGCAGGCCGCAATCCCCCCTGCCCCTGCGATTCTCTTGCTAGTTCGCACCGTAGGCTGCTCAGTCAGCAAAGACGCGCGCCAGGTGATCTTCGGGCGGTCGGTGACGCTGAGTCATCCGGCTCACCACGACATAGACAACCAGCGATAGGCAGAACGCCGGAATGATCTCGTGCACGTCGCGCATTCCTTCGACGTTGAAGCGCACTCCGAACCGCCACGCCAGCGTCGCCGCCATGCCAGCGAGCATTGACCAGAACGCCCCATGCCCAGTGCCCCAGCGCAGATACAACCCGCCGAAGACAGCCGGGAAGAAGCCGGCGGCGAACACCGCGCCCGAGAAGCTGGTCAGCTCGACGACTCCCGCCGGAGGGAACAACGTAACCAGCCCGACCACGCCGGTGTAGACGACGATCGCGACCCGCGTCCAGCGCACCGTCGAGCGCGGATCGGAGCGCACCCACAGGTTGCGTATGTCACCCACCGCCGCGGTGCCGACGATCAGCATCACCGAGGCGAGCGATGACATGCCTGCGGCGAATAGCCCGGTGATGCAGAACGCGCTGACTGCCGTGTTGTTGAACTTGGCGAGCATGAAGCCCACGACCTGGTCGGTGTTGGCGATCAGGGCGGCCGCCTCGCTGTCGTCAGCCATGCCGTGCACGAGCGCCCCCAGCCCCATCACGCAGATTAAGGAAACGCCCAAGAAGACCGGTGTCCAGATCATGGCGAACCGCATCCCGGCGGCGGTGTCGATGGAATAGAAGCGCACCAAGCAGCGGGGCTCCGAAATCTGCTTCATCCCCACGGACAGGCCGATGCCCAGGATGTACGTCACCGAGACGAGCGCGCCGAACGTCACCAAGCCGTCGCCGATCGGAGTGCCGGCAGCCGAGACGTGGCTGGTGTCGGAGATGCGCTCGAACAGCGGCCCGATTCCTCCTGCGTAGACGAAGGGAATCGCCGCCATCACCAGCGCCACGACCAGCATCATCACGCCTTGAAGCGCATCGGTCCACAACACGCTGTACATGCCGCCCATCACGGTGTAAACGCAGGTGAGGCCCAATATCGCCGCCACTCCCCATCCGTACGGCACCCCCAGCACCGTCTCCAACAGATGTGCGCAACCCTTCGCGATGCCTGCCATGTACCACAGGGTGGCGAAAAGGATCGTGAGCGCCGACAGCACCCTGGTGGGCCGCGACAGCGGGCTGCGGTACCGGAAATCGAAATAGTCCGGAACCGTCACCGACTTCAGCCCGGCGGTCTGATTGCGCAGCCGGGGGCCGAGCAGGAGCCAGGAGACCATGCAGAACACGGTCCACAGCACCCCCACCCAAGCCCAGCTCAGTCCGGATGCGAAGGCCTGGCCCGCTTGGCCGATGTATGTGTTCGTGCTGGCGAACGTCGAGAAAAACGCGAGCGATACGACCCAGCCGGGGATGCTGCGCTTGGCGATGTAGAAATCGTCTACCCCGCGCGACGCGCGCTGGCTGAAGTACCATCCGATGCCAACGCAGGCTGCCAGGTAGACCAGCAGGCAAAGCAGGACCGGCCAATGGGCGGCCAAGAGCTCCATCAGCTCTAGTCGTCCTCCTCCTGACGTACGTCGACGTCAAGCCGGGTGACCGCCCAGGCGTTCAGCAAGGCCAAGACTAGGATCGCGATATATGCGGCTGACGTTAGCCAGTCCACGACGCTCTAGATGGTATCTCGTACCGAGAGTGCGGCATGACCGGCAAGCCCGCGCCTCTGCGTCGCGCGTAGAATCGGCACGGCACCCGCGCGGCGCGCAGGCTCGGATCACATCACCCGCTTGGCAGTGAAGGTCATCGCACGACCCATGCCGCGCCGACCGCCGCCTGGCCCTTGGCCGCCGCCGGGTCCGCCGGGCCGCTGGATCGTTCGCGTGAGTTCCATCTCGTCACCAGATACCTTGCCGGCGTAATTGAACCGGATCTGGAAGTCTCCCCGCTGCATGACTTGAACGAACTCAACCTGATCGCCGGAGATCTTGCCTTCCTGGATTTCGGATTCTCCCATCATCTCGTTGCCGACCGTCCCGGTGAGCGCTTCGCCATCTGCCTTCAGGTCGAAGGTGAAGACCATCGAGCCTTGTGGCCCCTCGATCTCCGCCTCCCACTTGCCGTCCACTTCCGCGGCGTGCAGACCGCGCATCGTCGTGGCCAGCGCAGGAACTGCTAGCGCAAACGCTCTTCTTGAAATCATGCTCCGGGCCCTCCCAAGCCCAATACGTATAGACGCATCTGCTGCCTCAAGGTTGCGGGATGCGAGCCCCCAGCGCGCGTTCGATCTCGGCCCGGCTCACCCGCCCTTGGCGCAGGATCCGTGCGCCGGGGGTAGTCAAATCGACGATGGTGGAAGGGCTCGACCGGGCCACGCGGCCCGAGTCCAGCACAAGCGGCACGCGAAACCTCAGCTGCGACACCACCTCCTCGGCACTGCGAGCACCGCTTCGCCCGGAGCGGTTCGCGCTGGTCCCCGTCAGTGCGCACCCCGCATGCCGGGCCAAGCAGCGCACCAGCGGCGAGGCGGGCTGGCGCACCGCCACCGTCCCCAATCCGGCCGTTACCAAAGACGGGACGCGCGAACTCGCCGGTAACACCATCGTCAGGGGGCCGGGCCAGAACGCGCGCGCCAGTGCGGCAAACCCCGGGGGGAAACAGCGCACAAGCCGAGCCAGCTGGGCCGTGGAATCCACCAGCAACAAGATCGGCTTGCTCTCGGGGCGCCCCTTGGCGCGGAAGACCCGGCGCAGCGCCGCCTCATTGGAGGCGTCCGCCAGCAAGCCATAGAGGGTGTCTGTGCGAACCGCTACGACCCGCCCCCGACGGATCTCCGAGCTTGCCCTGCGAAGTGCGCCAAGCGAGGGAGAGGTGGCATTGACGGGCAGTCTCGCGCACTCGTGCATTGCGAACATATTACGCTGATGCTTAGGAGTCGCCTCCCCCGGCCTGTGACCTGTGCCCTACCGCCAAGAGACCATCACCAGCCGGGGAAACGCTTGGTTGAGGCAGCTGCGCCAAGTCGCCGGGCGCGGCACAACTACGGCCGATGGCTTCGCCCTGGCGGAATCGCCGCACCTCCTGCAGGAGGCGATTCGCTCGGAAGTCCAGATCCAGCGCGTCTTCGCTAGCGAGCGCGTGCACGAGAGCGTTGACGCTACGATCCCGCCGCACCGCCGGGTGCCGCTGCATCCAGTCGCCGACCAGCTGTTCCAAGACGTGGCCACAACCACTCGCAACCAGGGCGTGCTCGCGCTGGTGAAGCTGAGGAGCTGGGACGCCGCAACCGTGCTGGCCGGCCTGACGATCGTGTTGGACGGGGTCCAAGACCCGGGCAACGCCGGCACGATCGCTCGCACGGCGGAGGCGTTCGGCGCGTCCGGCATCGTATTCCTCAAGGGCTCGGCCTCGCCCACCAACCCGAAGGCGCTGAGAGCCTCGGCCGGGTCGCTGTTCCGTGTGCCCTTCCTCCAAAAGCTGGAGGCAGAAGAGTTCGTCGAGCTGGCCCAGCAGCACGGCAAGACCCTTCTGGCCGCGGCTATGGGCGAAGGGCTGGCCCTCGGCGAGGCCGATCTGTCGGCAAACTCTGCAGTCGTGATCGGCTCGGAGACGCATGGCGTCAGCCCGCTGCTGCTCGCAGCCGCTCAGCCGATCGCCATTCCCACCCAGTCGGTCGAATCCCTGAACGCGGCGATCGCCGCGGCGATCGTGCTGTACGAGTCCGCGCGCCGGGCGCAGCGTCCGTGACCCTGTTCGAGCCGCTCGCCGACGACGCCGGCCGCGAGAGCGCAAGGCCCCTGCCGGAGAGGATGCGTCCGCGCACCGCGGACGAATTCGTAGGCCAGCAGCACCTGATCGGGCCTGGCAAGCCGCTGCGCCGCCAGATCGAATCCGACGAGCTCGGCTCGATGATCCTGTGGGGGCCGCCCGGAGTTGGCAAGACATCGCTGGCGCGCGTGATCGCCAACTCGACAAAGTGCGAATTCGTAGCCTTCAGCGGCGTGCTCAGCAGCATCAAGGCCGTCAAGGCCGTGCTCGTCGACGCCGAGCGGATGCGCAAGGCGGGCCGTCGCACGATCGTGTTCGTCGACGAGATTCACCGCTTCAACAAGGCCCAGCAGGACGCGTTCCTGCCGTTCGTGGAGCGCGGCGACATCATCCTGATCGGAGCGACCACTGAGAACCCGTCCTTCGAAGTCATCTCGGCGCTGTTATCGCGCGCCAAGGTCTACACGCTCGAGCCGCTGACCGATGAGCAGTTGCTGCAACTCCAGCTCGCCGCCCTGAACGACGCCGAGCGCGGCCTCGCCGCCCACGGGGCCCAGATTCCGCAAGCGTTGTTGGTGCGAATAGCGACCCATGCGGGCGGGGATGCGCGGGTTGCGCTGCTCGCGCTGGAAGCGCTGGCGCGAGCCGCCTCCGGAACGACCGCCACGGATGAGCTGCTTCGGGATGTCCTGCAGCGCCGCCTGCCGATCTATGACAAGCAGGGCGAAGCCCATTTCAACCTGATCTCGGCCCTGCACAAGTCCGTGCGCTCCAGTGATCCAGATGCCGCCCTGTACTGGCTGGCCTGCATGCTCGAGGGCGGCGAAGACCGGCTATACATCGGGCGCAGGCTAGTTCGCATGGCGGCCGAGGACATCGGGCTCGCGGATCCGCGCGCGGTCGAAATGGCGATGGCGGCGGTAGATGCGTTCCGCCTCGTGGGTGAGCCAGAAGGGGATCTCTTCCTAGCGCACGTCGCGGTATACCTGGCCGTGGCCCCGAAGTCGGACGCGGTCTACCGGGCCCTCGGCAAGGCACGGTCCGACGTCCGCACCGGCCCGGCCCGGCAGGTGCCGCTCCACCTGCGCAACGCGCCGACCAAGCTGATGCGCGACCAGGGCTATGCCGAGGGCTACGAGCACGCCCACGCAAGCGATGACGCTCTCGTCGGCATGAGCTGCCTGCCCGAGGGAATGGAGGGAAAGCGGTACTACGCGCCGACGCGGCGCGGAATCGAGGACCGCATCGCCAAGCGGCTGGAAGAGATCTTGGCCGCCCGCGCCAAGTTGCGCGCGGGACGCTCGGACTGACCAGTTGCGGGCCTAGGCGGACTCTTGCCCCGCCACCGGCACGGGCTGCTGTGCCCGACGCAGCTCGAGCCTCACCGAATCGCAAAGGGCGTTCCAACTGGCCTCAAGCACGTCGTCGGACACGCCCACGGTCGTCCAATTGGTCGTATGGTCGGCCCAATTGATCAGCACCCTGACCTTCGCCGCCGTGCCCTTGCCCGGGTCGAGCACGCGCACCTTGTAATCCACCAAGCGAATGTCCGCGACTTCTGGGTACTCGCTTGCCAAGCATTGCCTTAGCGCCCCCGCCATGGCATCGAAGGGGCCAGACGCGGCGACTTGGGCGCTCTTGGTGCCACTCGGAGTCTCCACGCGCATGCCCACCTCGCACTGCGAATGCTCCCGCCCCTGCTTGCGCAGCGACATGTGCATGGAATCCAGCCTGAATAGTTCGCGGTGGTCCGAGAGGGCCTGCCGGATCAGCAACTCGAACGAGCCGTCGGCCGCCTCCAGCTCGTAGCCTTCGAACTCCAGCTGCTTGATGCGCTCGAGCACTTCCTTGCGGGCGTCCGGGGTCAACTTGTCGTCCCAGCCCTTTTCTTGCAGCTTGAAGGCAATGTTGCTGCGCCCGGACAGGTCGCTGACCAGCACCCGCCGCTCGTTTCCGACGGCCTCCGGCTTGACGTGCTCGTAAGTTTCGGCGTCACGCAGCACGGCGCTGACATGAATGCCGCCCTTGTGGGCGAAGGCACTCTTGCCGACAAAGGCGCTGCCATTGGCGAGCCGCAGATTGGCGGTCTCGGCGATGTAGTTGGCCATCGCCGTCAGCCTGGCGACGTTCTCGCGCCCAATGACGGTGTGTCCGAGCTTCAGCTCCAAGTTGCAGATCGTGGAGACCAAGTTGCAATTGCCGCAGCGCTCGCCATACCCGTTGATCGTGCCCTGCACATGGGTGGCGCCGAGTTCCACGGCCGCGATGGCGTTTGCCACGGCCAGCTCGGAATCATTGTGTGTGTGGATGCCGATCACGCCGTCGAAGCGCTTGCGCAGGTCCTCGACGATCTCGCCCAGACGCGCCGTTAGCGTGCCGCCGTTGGTATCGCACAGCACCAGGCTGTCAGCTCCGGCGCTCTGCGCCGCTTCCAAGGTCCGCAGCGCGAAGTCGCGATCCGTCTGGTAGCCGTCGAAGAAATGCTCGGCATCGTAGATCACTTCGCGCCCGAGCGACTTCAGGTAGGCCACGGTCGAGTGGATCATGTCCAGGTTCTGCTGCTCGCTGACACGCAGCGCGCGTTCGGTGTGCAGGTTCCAGCTCTTGCCGAAGATCGCCACGGCGGGAGTGGCGGACTCGACGAGCTTGCGGACGTTGTCGTCGTCTTCGACCGCGTTGGCAGCGTGACGCGTCGAGCCGAAAGCAACCAGCCTTGCCCGCGACAGGCGCAGGTCCGTCTTGGCGCGCTCGAAGAATTCTTCGTCGCGCGGGTTCGAGCCCGGCCAGCCGCCCTCGATGTAGTCGATGCCGATCTCGTCCAGCTTGTGCGCGATCGCCAGCTTGTCGGCCACCGAGAACGAGACATGCTCGCCTTGCGTGCCGTCCCGCAGCGTCGTGTCGTAAACGAAGACTCGCATCGGGTTCACCGTGTGCTGCTCAATCGTTCGCCGCGGGCGCCAGCGGCGTCGAGTCAGGCTTCTCTTTGCGCAGGAAGGGCATCATCGCCCGCAGCTTGCCGCCGACCTCCTCGATCAGCTGGCCCTCCTGCTCAGCACGCGTGGCCAAGAACTTCTCCCGTCCCGCGCGATTCTCGTCCATCCACTCCTTGGCGAACCGGCCGGATTGGATCTCCTCCAGAATCAGGCGCATGCGCTCGCGCACGTCGGCGTCCACGACACGTCGGCCGCGCGTGTAGTCGCCGTATTCGGCCGTGTCGGAAACCGAGTAGCGCATGTAGCTCAGGCCGCCTTCGTAGATCAGGTCGACGATCAGTTTCAATTCGTGCAAGCACTCGAAGTAGGCGATCTCCGGCTGGTAGCCGGCGTCCACAAGCGTCTGGAAGCCGGCACGGATCAATTCCGAGCAGCCGCCGCACAGCACCGCTTGCTCGCCAAAGAGGTCGCTCTCGGTCTCCTCCTTGAAGGTCGTCTCGATCACGCCCGCCTTGAGGCAACCGAGGCCCAGGGCGTAGGCCAGCGCCTGCTGCTTGGCGTGGCCCGAGACATCTTGCGCGACCGCCACCAGACCGGGCACGCCGACGCCTTCTACGAACAGCTCGCGCACGCGGTGCCCGGGAGCCTTCGGCGCGATCATCGTCACGTCCACCCCTGCCGGCGGGGTGATCTCCCGCCAGTGGATTGTAAACCCGTGCGCGAACATCATCGTGTCGCCCGGCGACAGGTTGGGCTCGATCTCGCTCTTGTAAAGGTCCGGCTGGATGTGGTCCGGCAGCAGGATCATCACGACCCGGGCAGCCTTGGACGCCTCGGCCACGGTGCGCACCTCCAAGCCGGCGCGCTCGGCCTTGGGCCATGACTTGGAGCCCTCGTAGAGGCCGACCACCACGTCGAGGCCGCTCTCTTGGAGGTTGAGCGCGTGGGCATGGCCCTGGCTGCCGTAGCCGATGACGGCGATCTTCTTGCCTTTGAGCATGTTCAGGTCGCCGTCTGGCTCGTAATAGATGGTTGCGGGCATTGGATTGATAACGTTCCTTTCCAGTGTGAGCGCCTTCGCTACAGCGGCCCTAGCCTTCCGACAGCGCCGCCTCGGTGTAGCTGGGCACCGGGAGTTTGTTCTGTTTCGCGCGGGCCATCGCCATAGCGCCCGAACGGACCATTTCGATCGGCCCGTAGGAGCGCAGCAGCGCGATGAGCGCGTTGAGCTTGTCCGGCGAGCCGGTCGCCTCGACCGTGTACGCCTCCGGCGAGGCGTCGACCACGCGGGCGCGGAAGATCTCGGCTTCGGTCAGCAGCGCCGCGCGACGCGCCTCCTCGACATAGATCTTGATCAGCACCAACTCGCGGCGGACGGCCCGCGAGTCGGTCAGGTCGACGGCCTTGATCACGTTGACCAAGCGGCTGATCTGCTTGATCAACAGATCCCGGCCATCGTCGCCGACCTCGGCCACGATCGTCATGATCGAGAGCGTCGGATCGATGGTCTTGGCCACGGTAAGGCTCTCGATGTTGTAGCCCCTAGATGTGAGCACGCCCGCCACCCGCATCAGGGCTCCGGGCTTGTTCTCCACTAGCAGGGAAATCAGCTGCTGCATGATTGTCTCAGCCGCCTAGTCGCCAGCCACGGCCTCGGCCGCCTCGGGCTCTGGCTGCAGGATCATCTCGTCAACCGCGCCGCCGGCCGGGACCATCGGATAGACGCACTCCTCCGGCGTCACCTGCACGTTCAACAGGTATGGCCCGGGCTCGTCGAAAGCGTGCGCCAAGGCCTCGTCCAGATCCGCCGGATCAGCCACCGATCCGCCGGCGATGCCGAAGGCGGCGGCCAGCAGCGCCGCGTCCGGGAACGACGCCACGTCGACCTCGGAATAGCGCTTGCCGTAGAAGAGCTGCTGCCACTGGCGCACCATGCCCAAAGTGTTGTTGTTCATCACGATGACCTTCACCGGCAGCTGGTTGGCGGCGATCGTGCCCAGTTCCGGCAGCGACATCATGAAGCCGCCATCGCCGACGATGGCGATCACCGTCTTGTCTGGACAGGCAAACTTGGCTCCCATGGCGGCGGGCAGTCCGAACCCCATCGAGCCGAGCCCGCTGGAGGACTGCCACAGGCGCGGATGGTTGAAGCGCAGGTGCTGCGCCGCCCACATCTGGTGCTGGCCGACGTCAACCGTCACAATCGCCTCGCCGCCCGAAATCTGATCCAACTTGCGCATCAGCGCCTGCGGCTTGATCTCGTCGGTCGACTCTTCATAGACGTAGGGGTGGTCGCGCTTCATTTCGCGCACGTGCTCCATCCAGGCCAGGCGCGCCTCGCGGCGTTCCCGCCCCAGCGTCGCGCGCGTTTCGGAGAGGCGCTCGTTCAGCAGGCGCAGGACGGGCTTGGCATCGCCGACCAAGCCGAGGTCGGCACGGCGATTCTTGTTGATCTCGGCAGGATCGATGTCGACGTGCAGCACCTTTGCGCCGGGCGCGAACTTGTCCAGGCGCCCGGTCACGCGGTCGTCGAAACGCACGCCAAGGCCGATCAGCGCGTCGCACTCGGTCACGCCCATGTTGGCGGCGTAGCTGCCGTGCATGCCCAGCATCGAGATGAAGTTCGGATGTCCCGTGGGCATGGCGCCCAGTCCCATCACCGTGTGCGCCAGCGGTGCCTCGAGCAGCTCGGAGAAGCGCACGAGTTCAGCGCTGGCGGAGGAGGAGATCACGCCTCCGCCGGCATAGATATAGGGCCGTTCCGCCCGCCACAAGAATTCGACAGCGCGCTCGACGGCGTCCGCGTCCGGCTCGTCGGCGAGCCGGTAACCCCGCAGCGGCATCATCGCCTGCTCGTCGCTGTAGTCGGCCTTCGAGAGCAGCACATCCTTGGTGACGTCCACCAGCACCGGCCCCGGGCGCCCGCTGACCGCGATGTGAAAGGCTTCATGCACGGTCTGAGATAGCTCGCTGATGTCCTTGACCAAGTAGTTGTGCTTGGTAGCCGAGCGCGAGATTCCAAAGGTGTCGGCCTCTTGGAAGGCGTCGCGCCCGATCAGCGCCTGGGGCACCTGCCCCGTGATCGCTACCACCGGGATCGAGTCCATCAGGGCGTCCACCAGGCCGGTGGTGAGGTTGGTCGCTCCCGGCCCGGATGTTGCCATGCACACGCCGGCCTTGCCTGTGGCGCGGGCGTAGCCCTGCGCAGCAAACGCGGCATTTTGCTCATGCCGCACAAGGACGTGCCGCAGCGGGTGCGAATACAGCACGTCGTAGATCGGCAGCGTCACGCCGCCGGGATACCCGAACACCGCTTCGGCGCCCTCGCGCACCAAGCTCTCGATCAGGATTTGGGCTCCGCTCAACATCGCCATGATGAGAATCCCTCGCTATGCACTCCCCTAGCTTCCATCTTCCTCAATTCTGGGAACGAGGGGAAACCCATCCTTGTCCCAGACCTCGCGCCCCGGTCATCGACCTCTTCAGCGCGAAGCGGGAGAGGTCTCAGCCGAGGCACGCTACAGCGACAGGAATGATCAAGCTGCCAGTGCGGGCGCGGGCGAATGCAACACGACTCGGAGAACGTCGAATACGCGACTGCGGCGCTTCGGCGCGCTGCCACCTAGCCGATGCCACGCAGCAGCGCCGCTTCACGCTCAACTGGCGCTGGGATGGCATGATGTGCTTCGCCCTGCTCGTGAGCCGAGCTTTCTGCCATTGTAGCGGTCGCGGGGGCGGCGGTCAAGGATGGTGCCCGCGGAAAACTCGCCGCCCCAGGCGCGGCGCGGCGGAATGTCGATCGGGCCGCTGGCCCGAGCAACGCAGGGGGACCGACCCCTTGGGCCGATCTGCGGTCGTTCAGGTGCCTGCCGGGAAACAGCGCTGACCGGCCACGGGCGTCAGATACCAGCGCGGGCAGATGTAGTTTCCGGAACCGAACTTGCTCCAGCTCCGAGACAGATTGCTCCGAAGCCTCCGGCAGGCAAGGCTGCAGGGGCGCTCGCCTGATCCCCGCGTACCAAGCCAACGCCGCGGAAACCGCCTCTTCCGCGCCGCGCTGCCTTGGCGGACGCGCCTTGCTCTGCCCGATGCGATCCGCCGCGCGATTCAGGCCTTAGAGAAGCGGTACCCGATGCCGTAAACAGTGCGGATCCACCGCGGATTGCGCGGGTCGTCCTTGATCTTCCGGCGTAACCAGCCCACATGCACGTCAACCGTCCGAGTGGGCATGCCTTGGTCGTAATTCCAGACTTCGCGGAGCAAGCGTTCGCGAGCCAGCGTCTCGCCGGCGTGCCGGACGAAGAAGTGCAGCAGGTCGTATTCCTTCATTGACAGCGAAAGACGTTCGCCATCGACAAATACCGTGGACTGCCTGGAGTCGAGCGTGACACTGCCGAACTTGTACGTTCGGGGCGTCTCGTCCGCATCTGCCTGTGCGCTGCGACGCAGCAAGGCCTTGGCGCGGGCGAGCAGTTCCAGAAAGTCGAACGGCTTGGTGAGGTAGTCGTCGGCTCCATGGGCGAATCCGCGGAGCTTGTCCTCCAGCTGTGCCCTCGCCGTCAGCATCAATACAGGCGTGAAGATGCCGTCCTGGCGCAGTTCTTGACAGACTTCGAGGCCGTCCATGCCGGGTAGGATCAGATCCAAGACGATCAGATCGATGCCGCCTTCAGAGGCGCGCTCGACTGCGACTCTTCCGTTGTCTGCCGTCTCGACTTCGTATCCGACGACCCGGAGCCGGTCTTCCAAGGCGACGCGAATCCCAACTTCGTCTTCTACCAAGAGGATTCGATAGCCCATGCGGCCCCCACGGCGTCTATGTAAGCCGTTGCTAAGAGCGGCCCAAAGATGTGAAGAGATGTCAAGAATGAACTTCCCGCGACTACGATAGCGCAATTTTGCGCGAAATCAAGTGCCTTCTCGTAGCCATCCGTGATGGTTGCCCGCCACGCTCGCCCACCTGTCTGGCGATAAGGCCGCGGCCCGCTCAACTGGCGGCGAGAGCCCGGCTGGAAAGCCCGCGGTCAGAACCCCGAGAGCACGGCCGAGACGAGCGTGGCGGCCAAGGATCGGCTAGCGCGCTGGATCGCCGCCTCGCGCTCGTTGACATAGCTCTCCGGATCGCTGCTCACCTCGTAGTTCTCACGATGCGCCAGGTCCGGATTGCTGTACAAGACGCTGCCGTCGGCCCTGTTGTACAGCGCGACGTTGAGACGGGTGACAGTCATCACGCTCGTGGCCCGGCCCGTCAGCGGATCAAAATTCTGCGGAATGGCGTCGAACAGCATCACAGTTCCGACCAAGGTCGCGTCGGCGGCTTCGGCGCCGCTCACTACGCGATACCTCGTCCGCGACAGGACTTCCCGAACCACCGCGTCGGTCAGGTACTGCTCGACCTTGAACTCGGAGGTGGCGTTGGTGAAGGCCGGCACCGCGATGGTGCGGATTTCCTCCGGGAGCAGGTCGGCCGTGCCAACAACGCGGTAGCCGCAGGCAAGCGTCGCGGCTAGGCACGCCAGGCCGGCGGTCGCGAGGCCGAAGCTGGGGGCGAACCGACGCGTTCCTCCGCACCCACGCATGAGCGCTACCCCGGGATCTGGGGGCCGTCGGCCGCGGCCGGGCGGTCTGCGTCCAGCGGGCTGCGCCGGAACAGTCCGGCGACACGCGTCAAGACTCCGCTCGCCGCGAAGGTCGCGGCCATCGTCAACAGCACGGGGCGCGAGAAATTCCAGATCAGGAAGATCAGGCTGGCAAAGAAAACGACGGTCACGCGCCGCTGCATGAAATTGAGCTCTTTGAAGCTGCGATAGCGCCAGCTGGAGATCATCAAGAGCCCGAGGCCGGCGAGCAACACGCACCACAGCAGGCCGCCCGGCCACCACTGCTCGATCGGCCGGCCGTACGAAAAATGCACGACCGCCCCGAGAAGCCCTGCCGACGGTGGCGACGGGATCCCAACGAAATAGCCGCGATGGGACAGCCCAGGGTTTTTCGGCCGCGGATCCGCCTGGACGTTGAAGCGAGCCAGCCGTGCGGCGGCGCACGTGAGGTATAGGAACGTGCAGAAGTAGCCGAGCGGCGGTAGCAGCTCCAGCAGCGGCGAGCCTCCGGACGGGAGTTCGCCGCGCATCCCCCACGCGAATGCCAGCAAGGCCGGACCAGCTCCGAAGGTGATGCAATCGGCCAGCGAGTCGAGTTCGCCGCCGAACTTGCTGGTGGCGTTGGTCAAGCGGGCAATGCGGCCGTCCAAGCCGTCGGTGAGCATTGCGATCCCGATCGCGATGGCTGCGTAGTCGAACAGCCTCGCCGCATCGGCCGCTTGGCTCGGCGGCAGCGACACCGCCTTGATGGTCTGCACCAGCGTGTAGTACCCACAAAACAGCGTGCCTACGGTGAAGAGCGTGGGCAGCGCGAGCTGCGGCTTGCCTCTCGCCTTCCTCCGAATCTTCACTGGGCTGCCCTCCTCAGGCACGCCTGGCCAGAACCGAGCTGCCGCCTGCCACCTTGTCCCCCCGCTTGACCACCAGCTCCCATTCTGGCCCTAGCACGACATCGACGCGGGAGCCGAATTTGATCAGGCCGATGCGTTCGCCCTTCCGCACGACGTCACCCTGGGCCTTGTGGCACACGATCCGCCGGGCGATCAAGCCCGCGATCTGCGTCACCTCGACCGTCTGTCCATCGTCAGTATCGCCGATGACCAGTGTGTTGCGCTCGTTCTCGATCGATGCCGCGTCAAGGTGCGCCATGCGATAGCGACCCGGGCTGTAGCGCGCCGATCGAATCTGTCCCCCGACCGGGGCACGGTTGACATGCACGTTGAAAATGTTCAGAAAGATGCTGATCCGCGTCCGGCCGTCAGTCTCTCGGTGAACCCTGACGACCTGGCCGTCCGCGGGCGAGACGCACAGGTCGCCGGCCGGGATCTGGCGCTCAGGGTCCCGGAAGAAGTACAGGCAGAACGCTGCCAGCACCAGCCATGGCGCGGCCAGCCAAGGACTCGCAACGATGCCGCAGGCGACGGCAGCGGCACTCAGCGCGGCTGCGTAGAGATAGCCGTCTCTCACCATCGCGGACGAATTTGGGTTAGTTGGCCACGCCGGCGGCGCTCATTGAGCGCGGGCAGCGTACTCTTCGACCATGTTGGCCATCTGGTCTTTCAAGTTCAGTTTCAGCTTCTTGAGGCGAGCTTCCTCGAACTGCTCTTCCGACGACGGAAAGCGCCGCTCGCTCAATTCGTTGAGCCGACGCTCGTACTCTGCGTGCAGACGCTTCAGCTTCTTGTATTGTTCGCTGGATTCCAAGAGTTCCGCGGCGTGCTGCGCGGATGCGGCAGTGGTCATCCGATATCCTCCATTGCATGACGGTGCATCCACATAGGGCGGTCGAGACGCGACTATCGCACGTGCGCCTGCCGGGCCGCTGGCATCGTTGCACGTCATCTGCGGCTACACTCTAGCAGAATTCCGGCGACGGTGGTGAACGCGGCGGTCGCCGAGCGCGGGGGGCTCTCGGGTGGCGTGGAAACGGGCGGGCGAAGGCCTGCCGCCGATTCGGAACGGCGAGGCCGGACGTATCGCGCTGAGCTGGCGGCACGCCGGTTGAGTGGCCGTTGGCAGAGGGGCTGGTAGGGGCGGGCGCCGCGGGGGCGCCCGCCGAGGGGTTCCGGGCGGCG
>VXMF01000036.1 GCA_009841225.1 Terriglobia bacterium
GTTCGGGGGCGGCGGTGCCTCCGGGGGGTGGTAGGCCGCGCGATGCTGGACACGCAACGATTGCTCGACGAACTCGTTCGGCGCCTTTCCGACGCCCTAGGACATGACTTGGTCAGCGTGGTGCTGTATGGCTCCGCTGCCGCCGACGACTTCCAAGAGCGCGTCTCAGACCTCAACGTCCTCGCCGTGCTGACGGAGATCGGCGAGAGGCAGCTCGAGCAGGCCTACGGGCCGGTCAACTGGTGGCTGAACCGAAAGCAACCCGCACCCATCGTGCTTTCCGTCGAGGAAATCCAGAACGCCAGCGATGCGTTCGCTATCGAGTTCCTCGACATTCGCGCGGCTTACCGCATCCTGCACGGCGAGGATCTCGTGGGGTCGATCGAAATCGAGAGCGCCCACCACCGCCATCAGGTCGAACACGAGCTCCGCTCGCTGCTGCTACGGCTTCGGGAACGGTACCTCGGCATGCAGAAGGACACCAAGGCGCTGCGGGCTCTGCTGACGGACTCGTTGCCGAGCTTCAGCACGCTTTTCCGGCATGCGGTGATTCTGGACGGCCGCGAGACCGCCGTGAAGAAGCGCGAAGTGTTCCAGCAAGCGGCCGAAGCGTTCGGGATCTCCCCGGAACCGTTCGAGACTGTCCTGGCGCTGCGGCAGGGAACGAAGCGCGTCGCCAATGCGGAGCTCAGGCCTCTGTTTCTCGCCTACCTGCAAGAGATCACCAAGATGGCCGGACACGTCGATCGCATCGACAAGGAAGCGACGGTAGGAGCAGGGTGACTGTGGTATCAAGGGACATTGCATCGTCGCGCTTGCGGCCCCGCAGAAGCAAGAGGTTCTCATGAAATACGCGCTCATCGCGATCGGCTCGCTGCTGTTGCTCGCGCTGCTTTTGGGTGGCTGGTTCACCGGGCACTACAACTCCATGGTCGATCTCCGGGAGAATATCCGAGGTTCATGGGCACAGGTCGACAACGTCATCCAGCGCCGCGCCGATCTGATCCCCAATCTGGTCAACACGGTCAAAGGTTTCGCGGCCCAAGAGCAGGAAGTGATCGGGCAGGTCACCGAGGCGCGGGCCGCCTTGGGCGGCGCCCGGACACCCTCCGAGCGCATCGCCGCCAACGACATGCTGGGCGGGGCGCTCTCGCGGCTGCTGGTCGTCGTGGAGAACTATCCAGATCTCAAGTCCAGCCAGAACTTCATCCGGCTGCAGGACGAATTGGCCGGAACCGAGAACCGGATCGCCGTCGAGCGGCGCAAGTACAACACGGCAGTCCAGTCCTACAACGCCACGATCGCGAAGTTCCCAGCCAACGTGGTGGCCTCGATGACGGGCTTCGCGCGGGAGGATGCCTACTTCGAAACCGACGAGTCAAACCGCGAAGCTCCCCCGACGGTGGACTTCGGCACGAGCGGCTGAACTGCGGCGTTTCAGTGCGCAACCGGTAGCCCGCAAGAGCCACGAGCAGGCGGGCCGCCGTAGGCGCGCGGCGGCGATGGCGTTCCGGCGCGGGCTGGAATTTGACAGGGAACCCTGGGATGGAGCGATTCGGACAGAGGAAGAGTCCTGTGCTGTGGTATCTCTATAGAATGCGGAGCTTGATTCCAATACTGGTTGGAATTGTTTTGGCTGCTTCCATGGTGGCCCGCGCCGCACCAAGCTTGCGAGCCACCTCGCTCTCGCAGGCGGAGCAGAACCAGCTCGCCGACGCCGACCATCTGTCGCGCATGCTGGACAAGGAGATGCTCCAGCGCTGGGCGCGCTTGGAGTTGCTGGTCCCGGTCAAGGAAAGGACGAGGGACTACTACCTGCACGCCGTGCCCTCTGACTACCGCTACCTGCGGCCATGGGCGCGACTGCTGTTGGAACGGCTGGCCAGCCAGTTTCGCGCCCGTTTCGGCCAACCGCTGCGCATCACGAGCTTGGTGCGGACGGTCAGCTACCAGCGACAGCTGGCGCGTCGCAACGGCAACGCGGCCGCTGCCACCGGCCCGAAGGCGTCCGCTCATCTCACCGGCGCCTGTCTCGATATCTCGAAGAAGGGCATGACCCGCAGCCAGCAGGCGTGGGTGCGCAACGTCCTGTACCAGCTGCGCTCGAAGAAATACCTATACGCGATCGAGGAGTTCACGCAGCCTACGTTCCACGTACTGGTTCACCGGAACTACGAGGACTACGTTGCACAGCGCATCAGCGCTGCCAAGCGCTAGGCCCGAGCCTGCCAGCGGGTGAGCGATGTCGCGCCCGGCTAAGCGCGCTAACGGCGTCGAGCCGCCGCAACTGCTGCTGGACGTCGAAGAGCCCGAGAGCATCTTCCGGCGGGCGTTCCGGCGGCTGAAGCCCCGCACGGAACCACCGGAATTCGATGTGCGCTACCGCCGCTACGCGAGGCTGAAATCCACCATTCGCTTTGACGCCGCAACTGCGACCATTCGTGCAGACATCTCCGACCTGGTGCAGCAAGCTCCGCCCGAGGTCGTCGAAGCGCTGGCCACGATCCTGCTGTGCAAGCTGTACCGCAAGCGCGTGTCGACTGCGGTGCGCCAGCGGTACGAGCGCTGGGTGCATACGCCGGAGACCCAGCAGGGCATGCTGGAAATCCGCAAGGACCGGGGCCGCAAGCGAGTACTGTCGGCAGCCGGAGAAGTCTACGATCTCGACCCGCTTTTCGATCAATTGAACGCCCGGCACTTCGCGTCCGCGTTGCACAAGCCGGGGTTGGGCTGGAGTCCCCGGCCCTCGCGGAGGCGGCTCGGCTACTACGATGCCGCTCATGACGTGATCGTCATTAGCCGAATCCTTGATTGCAAGGCAGTGCCGCAACTGGCCTTGGATTACGTGCTCTATCACGAAATGCTGCACGTCAAGCATCCCGTGCAGCTGCGCGAGACTTCGCGCTGTGTGCACACGTCGGAGTTCCTGGCCGATGAGCGGCGCTTCCCCGGCATAGATCGGGCCAAGCGGATCCTGCAGTCCTTGTAGCATCTCTCCGTCGATCGTCCGCGTCTGCGGCCCCGCGTCGCTATGGCAGAATGAACTCGCCATGAGCCAGTCCCGTTTGGCGCGTCGCGCCTTCATCGGCAGTTCCGTCGCTGTCTCGGCTGTCCGGGTCGCAGGTGCAAATGACCGCGTCCGGGTCGGAGTCATCGGTGTCGGCAATATCGGGACGCGGCACCTGCAGCGGCGGCTGCTGCCCATGATGCGCCGCGATGGAACCGTCGACGTGACGGCAGCCAGCGACATCTACGACCGTGCCAAGTTCCGCGCCAAGGAGCTCATCGGCTTAGCCGACCGCGATGTGCACCATGCCTACCAGGACCTGCTTGCCCGCGATGACGTGGACGCCGTTGTGATCTGTACGCCCGACCACCTCCACGCCAGGATGGCGATCGACGCCATGCGCGCGGGCAAGGATGTCTACCTCGAAAAGCCGATGTCGCGCACGATCCCAGAGGCCAAGGCGATCGCCGAAACCGCGCGGGAAACGGGCCGGATCTTGCAGATAGGAAGCCAGTGGGTGTCCGACCCGGCGTATGCTCGCGCCCGGGAGATGGTGCAGAACGGCTTGGTCGGGCCAGTTGTGATGGCCCAGTCGAGCTACTCTTCGAACCACGCCGCCGGCGTCTGGCAGTACTACGTGGATGAAGAGGCCAATCCTGCGACGGTGGATTGGCAGCGCTTCTTGGGCGGCGCACCCGAGCAGCCGTTCAGCGGCGAGAGGTTTTTCCGCTGGCGCAAGTACTGGGATTTCTCCGGCGGGATCGGCACCGACTTCCTGTACCACCGGCTCAGTCCCCTGCTGTATGCGCTGGGCCCGCGCTTTCCGCAGCGGGTCAGCGCGCATGGCGGAATCTATCTCTTCCAAAACCGCCAGGTGCCGGACACATACTCGACCACTGTCGAATACGACGACCTGATCGTGAACTTGGTCGGCTCGTGCGGGTCTCAGGCCTCGAACACGCTCCACGGCCCGGCCCTCTTCGGCCAGCGTGCCGCAATATCGATACTCCCCGGCATGGTTCGGGCGACGCCTGAACGCCTGTATGCCGAGGAGTTTCGTCGGCAGGCTGGCACGGACTTGGTCGAAGTCGAAGTTAACAATCGAGATCAGCAGACGGCGCGAACCGCGCACATGCGCGACTTCCTGCAGTGCGTGCGAACCCGCAAAAAGCCGATTTTCGACGCGTGGTTCGGGTACCAAGTGATGGTTGCGATCGGCTTGGGCGTGGAGTCCTACCGGACTGGTCGCATGATGGGCTTCGATCCGGAGAGCGAGCGGATCCTGGGGGACGTCCCGCCGAGGCATCCCGGCTACGAGGGGAGCGGAAGCAACGATCCTGACGCTTCGCCGGCCTACCAGAAACGCCCCGCCGCCTGAGGGCAGGGGAAGGCGAGCGCGGGCGCTGCGCTACTCGGCTTGCTGTGCCCTGCGCAGGGCCTCTCCCAGCGAGCCCATCTTGTTGTCCGTAGCTTCCTTTTCCTTGCGCGGCTTGGCTTGGCGCTCCGGGGATCGACGCCCGCCTCGCTGGGACTTCGCGTTGCGGCTGCCTTGATTGCGGTCGCGCTCGCCCTTGGGGTGGGCGGCCTTGGCCCGCAGGAGCTTGCCATCGATCGGAGCGCGATTGAAGCGCCGGATGATTGCGTGCATCTCTTCGTCGTTGGGAGCTTCCACAAAGGCGTAGCCCTTGGACTCTTGCGTCTCGAAGTCTCGGATGACGCGGACGGCGTCGCACACCAAGTCACTGCTATCTAGCCACGACTTGATATCGTCGGCCGTGACCCAGGTCGGCAGGTTGCCGAAAAAGATGTTGTGTCCCATATGGGCGGACTGCTTCCTGTTTGATTTAGAGTTTGGCACCCTAGATGGGTCCTGCGGGACAACATACGAAGTACGCTGATTACCCCGCCTCGCCACAGGATACCATAGCTAGCTCTTATCAGTTCTACACGTCGGCAGGCTGCACCGGCGGTCGGTCTCGCGCAGGCCGTGTCCAGCCTCGACGCGCGTCCTCGTCCTGCCGATAGAGCGTTTCTGGCCTCAGAGGCGCTTGAACCATTCCCCGAGCACGCGCAGCGCGGGCTTTGCGAGCGGGCGGTGGGATGGGTCGAAAGGACTGCCTCGGCCGTGGCTGGGCCATTTCCACCAGAACATTCCCATCACGTCCGGGGCCTGGGAGAACTCTTCCAGCCAGACTGCATAGCAGCGGGATTGTAACTCGGCATCGAGGGCACTGCCGTTCTCCTCCCACGGGCGGCTGGCCGCTGTGGCGAGGGCAGGGAAGCCGACCTCCGTGAACAGTACCGGTTTCTGGAAGTCGGATTGCACCCGGCTGATGCGGTGCGTCGCCGCCTGGATCTCAGGGGAGTCACGCTGCGGAGGTGCGCCCGCTCGAGCGATTGGGAAATAGAAGTTGACACCGATATAGTCCAAGGCGTCCCAAAACGCGATCTGCTCGAGTTCTCGATCCCAGTGCGCCGCATAGGTCACTGGCCCGCGGTAGATTCGCCGGACTTGCGCGATCAAGGCCCGCCATGCGTCCTCGCGCATTGTCAGGCCGGCTAGTTCGTTGCCGATGGACAATACCTCGACACCCTGGGACTGCGCGAACCGTGCGTAGTGGAGCATCCAGTTTCGGTAGTCCTCGAACCATGCGTCGAACCGGCTCTCGTCCTGAAATGAGATGTCTCCGTGAAATCGACGCCCGGCCCAGAGGTGCGGCTTGAGCATGACGGCGAGCCCGGCCCGCCGGGCTTGCGCGACTGACCTGGACAGCCGTGCATCCGTTTCGAGCGTCTGGAATCGGATGGCTGTCTCGTCAGGCGCTGCCGTGAAGGCATATGGGACCAGAGCGACGGCGTTCGCACCCAGATCGCGGATGCGGGCCAACTCTCGACCGGCAGCCAAGCTGCCGTAGCCACCATCCCCCCGGCCCTCGTGCGAGAACGAAATGCCCTTGAGATATGCGGGCGGTCGATCGGGAGATTCTGCCGTCGGCATGCTGGTCTCGCATGGTGGGATGCATTCCGCGCAAAGCCGAAGCGAGGCCTCCGCCGGCTGGCGGTAGAGCGTCTCTAGGACCGAAATCCCGTGCTGCGCGGTGACACCCTCGACCCACGCGCCGCCGATGGCGTCGCGAGCAAGCGGGGAGAGTCGGCGGCCTTCCACGCCGAACGCTGCGGCAGCTGTGTAGCGGGCTTCTTGGCAGGCGATTCGGGAGGCCGCCTCACGCAAGGCCAAGCCTTCGTACCGGCCAACGGCATAGCGAGCCAGCGCAAGGGCCATCGCTCGCGATCCTGGCACGCCCCAGGCTTCGCGCATGGCTAGCAACGGCTCCGAGCGCGGATCTTCCGGCAATAGATCGGACGTGCCCATCAGGACCGGGCCGTCGGCGGCGTCCAACGCGAAGCTGTCGGCGGCGTTGCGCCCGGCGCCTAGACTCCGCATCGCCCTCTCCGAGTCGGTCACGTGAACGGAGATCGGCCTGTTGGTCGAGGGCAGCCCCAGCCGTTCCCGGTAAAGCGACAATCGCTCGTCTGCGCGCTCGACCCAGAGGCGACGGGCCTCCGGTGTGAATCGAGCCCGGTCGAATCGGACGCTCCAATGGTCGGATGCCAGTTCGGCCCACGCGACCGGCTCGTCGCGCGACGGAGGCGGAACTGGCAGGGCTACCGCCAATCCGGCCGCCACGGACAGAATCGCCGCGCTTCGCAACGAGGGCCTCCGCCATGTGCGCCAAGGAAGCGATGCGGCCGCTGCGGCCACCACCGCCAGAGCCACGGGCACGTAGCTCGCACCGAGGCGGGCCAAGAGCCGCGAGTCTAGCTGGGGATCCCCGACAAGAAAGTGCAGCAGGCAAGCGGGCGCGGCGAACGCGCTTAGCGGCATTAGCTCGGATCGTCTCAGCCCTGAGCGCAGGAGCAACCCGATGCCGAGTGCGAGCAAGACTGCCAGAACTTGCTGCACGAACTCACCGCCCTGCGGCATACCCAATGACTGCAGCAACAGTTCCAACGGTCCGCGGCTGGCCCATCCGTACCGCAGCAGCTCGATGCAGATCGAGGCGCCGAGCCAGAAGGCCACGCACGCAGCTGCGAGCGAGGCTGCCAGCTTGGTGCGGCAAGCCAGCCACGCCGCCACTCCGAAGGCGGCCAGAGTGAGCAGCAGTGGACCAAACTCTTGGACGGCATGCAAGGTCCAAGGCGCGCTGTGCGGCAGCGCCACCTGCGCGCCAAAGCGACCCTCGAACAACTCGGCGTCGCCGAATGCCAGCAAGATCCACGCGCATGTGGTGCGCAGCGCGTTCACGAGCCACGCCCCGAGCAGGCAGCCGGCCATGCCCGCTACGAAGTCGGCCGCACGATTCCCGGCCAATTCAAGCGCCCGACTCATCGTCGCCAACCGTTATAATCGCTGAGACTGTGGCACGCACATCAAGAAGGGAATTCGTTGGCAGCGGGCTGGCGCTTTCCGCCGGTCTGTCCAGCGCGCTGGCCAAGGACTCGTCATCGCGCATCCGTTTGGCAGTCACTACCGACGAGATTGACGACGATCTTCGAGTCGCGCTCGATCTTCTTGGGCGGCATGGCTTGGACTATTGCGAGATCCGCCATCTGTGGGGCAAGTACAACACCTCTTTGCCGATCGAGAAGATCCGGTACGTGAGGACCCTCCTAGACGACGCCGGCATTCGCCTTGCGATCCTTGACACGGGATTCTTCAAAGTACCGTTACCGGACAGCGGTTCCGCCGATGGCGCTAAGGCGCTGAAGAAGCAGTGGGACTTGCTCGACCGGGCCTTCGAGCGTGCCGAGCTCCTAGGCACGCGTCTGATTCGAACGTTTGCGTTTACCTATTCCCGTGGCGGCCGGCCGGATCCCGCCGCTTACCCCAGGGTCTTCGAGCTGGTCGCCAAGTCCGCCGAGCGCGCCAAGCAGGCCGGCTTCCGCCTCGCCGTCGAGAACGTCGCAGGCAGCTACGTGGAGACGGCGGCGCATTCGGCGGAACTGCTCGCGCAGGTGCGCTCGCCCGCCTTGGGCCTGACGTGGGATCCGAACAACTCCGCCCGAGCCGGAGACGACGAGCCATTCCCCGCCGGCTACGAATCCCTGGACAGCTCGCGAATCTTGCACGTCCATGTCCGCGACTACCGCCGTACGAAGGAGGGTGATTTGGAGTGGTGCGGGGTCGGCGATGGCGAGTTCGATCATGTGGGCCAGTTCCGCGCGCTCTTAGACGATGGGTACGATGGCGTGGTCTCGCTGGAAACCCACTACACGATTGACGGCAGCAAGGCGGCTGCCAGCGAGCACTCTCTAAAGGGGCTGCTTGCAGCCGTCAAGCGTGTCTAGCGGATCCGCGATGATCGGCTCGCGTGCATAGCGAGGCGATTGTGCGCCACGGCTCCCGGCAGATTCTCTGCGGCGATTCTTTGGCCACGCTCCTGATTGGCTAGCGCATGCAACTAACCGCCGTTGACTGGGCGATCTTGGCGTCCTTCCTCGCTTTCTCGCTGTTGGTCGGCTTGCGTGTGGCCAAGAGTGCCGGGGGCGATTTTTCGTCGTTTTTCTTGGCTGGTCGCCGCCAGCCCTGGTGGCTGCTGGGTGTTTCGATGGTCGCCACGACCTTTTCGACAGACACGCCCAACTTGGTGGCTGACATCGTGCGCCGCGACGGCGTGCTGGGCAATTGGACTTGGTGGGCTTTCTTGCTGTCCGGGATGCTGACGGTGTTCCTGTACGCCAAGCTCTGGCGTCGCTCCGGCGTCGCGACGGACGTCGAGTTCTACGAGCTGCGCTACTCGGGCAAGACGGCGGCGTTCCTGCGGGTCTTCCGGGGCGTCTACCTCGGGCTGGTGTTCAACGTCTTGATCATGGCCGCGGTCTCTCTCGCGGCGGTCAAGATCGGCTCGGTGATGTTCGGTTGGAGCCCCATTCAAACGTTGGTCGTTGCCGCCAGCGTGACCTTGGCCTACAGTGCGCTGGGCGGGCTGCAGGGTGTGCTGCTGACGGACATGGTCCAGTTCAGCATGGCGATGGTCGGATCGGTGGCCGCGACCATCTACATCGTCCGGCTGCCCGAGGTCGGCGGGCTTAGCGGCATGCTGGCGCACGAGGCGGTACGCCAGCGGACAGCGTTCTGGCCCTCCTTCGAAACGATGTCCTGGGTTGATCTGGCGCCGGTGTTCCTGGTCCCGCTGATGGTCCAGTGGTGGGCTGCATACTACCCGGGATCGGAGCCGGGAGGCGGTGGCTACCTTGTCCAACGCATGCTCTCAGCCAAGAACGAGTCGCATGCGCTGGGCGCGACGCTGCTGTTCAACCTGCTGCACTACGGCTTGCGACCGTGGCCATGGATCGTTGTGGCCTTGGCCTCGCTGATCGTATTTCCGGACCTTGGCACCATTCAGCAACGCTTCCCCCATGTAGCGGCCGATGTGGTGCGGAATGATCTGGCTTATCCGGCCATGCTGACGTTCCTGCCGCCGGGCCTGCTGGGCTTGGTGGTCACCTCGCTCGCCGCCGCGTACATGTCCACGATGTCGACTTCGCTGAACTGGGGGTCTTCGATCTTGGTCGGCGATCTCTACCGCCGCTTCCTGCGTCCCGGTGCCAGCGAAGCGCAACTGGTCTGGGCGGGGCGGTGGTTCACCGTCCTGTTGATGGTGCTTGCATGCGCCGTTTCGTTGACCGTGGAGAGCGCTTTAGGGGTATTCCAAATCTTGTTGCAAATCGGGGCAGGGACGGGATTGCTGTACCTGCTGCGCTGGTTCTGGTGGCGCATCAACGCCGCGACCGAGTTGGCCGCGATGGTCGCATCGTTCTCGGTGGCCCTGGCGCTGCCGGCGATAGGCCCGGGGCTGGATGCGTGGCAGCAGCTTGTGATCGGCGTGGCGTTGACCACAGCTTGCTGGCTGCCGTTCGCCTACCTCGGCGCTCCGACGGACGAGGCGACCCTGCTCAGCTTCTATCGCAAGGTCCGCCCAACCGGCCCCGGCTGGAAGCGTGTCGCCGGCAGGGCCGGCGCAGGGGTCGACTCCTCCCGAGCCCACAGCCTGACACCGCCCTTGCTCGCCTCGCTGCTCGGCTCAACCGCGGTCTACGCTCTCATGTTTTCGACCGGATACCTGTTGTACGGGGAGGTCGCCCATGCATTGGCGGCCGCCTTGGTGGCAGGACTCAGCGGTTTCGGGCTGGTCCGCGTTTGGCAGCGCAATGTCGAGTGCTTCTAGCGGGAACTGACGTGGGGAGTCTCGCAACAAGCAGCGACACCTATGTCGCGCTGCTGCGCGGAATCAATGTCGGCGGACGGAACCGTCTGCCGATGGACGAGCTAGCTCGATTGTTCGAGCATGCCGGGTGCACTTCGGTGAAGACCTACATTCAAAGCGGAAACGTAGTGTTCGTGGCGGCACCGACGGTCGCGCTGAAGGCGCGAGAATCCGTCGCAGCGGCCGTCTCCGCCCGGATCGGCACTGACATCCCAATTGTTCTCCGGTCTGTCGCCGACTTGGCCCGGGTGGTCGAGGAGAACCCGTTTCTGGGCGAATCGCAGGATCCCCGCGCGCTGCACGTAGGCTTCCTGTCCGACCGGCCATCGCCAGACCGAGTCTTGAGCCTCGACCCGGATAGGTCCCCGCCGGACGAGTTCGTTGTGCGGGGCAAGGAGATCTATCTGCGTCTGCCGAACGGTATGTCAGGGACTCGCTTCACTGCCAGCTACGTGGAACGAGTGCTTGTGACGCCGGCGACATTCCGCAACTGGAGAACGGTCGAGAACTTGTTGAAGATAGCGACCGGGTAGGCTCGCGGTGACTCGGGTCACGGCGGGTCATGCTACGGTCTAGTCGGAGCCGCCGATGCTGCTTGTGCAGTCCGGCGCAGCGAGACGAGATGGCACGAGACGTCAGAACATTTCGGGATAGTTTGCGCAGCCGGCCGACACGGCGGGAATTCATCGCTGCATCGGCAGCCAGCGCACCCTTGGTAGCGTGCGGCGGCGTTCCCGGAGACGAACCGACCGGACTCACGACCGCAGACCTCGATGCCGCCGCGGCGCGGCCGGTGCTCGACGTTTCACAATTGGACACCCCTCTAATCATCGACTCCATCCGTCTCTTGGAGAAAGACCGCGATCAGTTCGTCCATGTCCGTTCTAAGGACGGGGCCGAAGGAGTGTCGTTAACAAACGGCCGCCGCTATCTGAGCTCGATTCTCCAAGAATTGGTGATCCCGTTCTTCCTCGGCAAAGATGCCCGGACGCTGGAGTCCGAGCTACTCTTCGAACTGTATCGGCATCGCAGCAACTACAAGCTCCAGGGGCTCGCGCTGTGGTCTGCGCAGGCTTGGGTCGAATTCGCCGTTCTCGACATGCTAGGCCGTGCCTGCGGTAAGTCGATCGGTGACCTGCTGGGCGGGACGCTGCGCGACGAGATCGACTTCTACGTGGCAAGCGGCCGCCGGGACTCGACCCCGGAAGAGGAAGTCGAGTACCTGCAGTCCTTGGTCGACGAGACCGGTGCGAACGCAGTGAAGTTCCGGCTCGGCGGGCGCATGAGTCGTAACCTCGATGCTTCCCCGGGGCGGTCGGAGGCCCTGATTCCGCTAGCTCGAAAGGGGCTGGGAGACGCGATCGACCTGCACGGTGACGCGAATAGTTCCTACGACCCCGAGCACGCGCTGCCGATCGGGCGCCTTCTCGAAGACGTCGGAGCCGTGTACTTCGAGGAGCCCTGCCCGTTCGACCATCTGGAAGACACCAAGGCCGTCGCAGATTCGCTCTCCCTACCGGTTTCCGGAGGGGAGCAAGAATACAGCGAGCGCAGGTTCCGCTGGATGATTGCCAATCGGGGCGTCGACATCGTCCAGCCCGACCTGCACTACTACGGGGGCATGATCCGGTCGGCCCGGGTTGCCAACATGGCCGAACTGGCCCAGATGCCGACCACCGTCCACATATCCGGAGGCTTCGGTTTCGTCTATATGTTGCACTTTGCGTCCCGGACAAAGGACATCGGACGGTACCAGGAGTACAAGCGGAACATCGAACGCTACGCGGACTGGTTCGATCCAGCGCTTTCTATCAGAGACGGCAAGCTCGCTGTACCAGCCGGCCCGGGCGTCGGGATCCGGGACATCGCGGCGGTGATTCAGGGCGCTCGCCAAATCGCGTGAGGGCCTGACGAGCCGTGCCCCGGTGCTGGGTCAGCGGCTCACGCTCCGGCCGTCTTGCTTGTAACTCTCGAGCAACCGCTGCATGCTGCGCACGCGTTCCGGGGCGTCCGCCGCAAGATTGGTCGTCTGGGCGGGGTCTTCCTTGAGGTTGTACAGTTCCACGTCTTGGTCGTGGACCTTCGCGAGGCGCTGTTGACGAAACCACTCCGGCTCGCGATTCGCTCCGCCGTTGTTGTCACCAGTGGGATGATTGATCAGCACCCAATCTCCCTGCCGGATTCCGAACCAGCCTCGCGAGCCATGATGCACGGTCGCCTCGCGTACGGGCGAGTCGCTGTCGGCGCCGAAGAGCGCGTCGCTCATGTCGTAGCTATCCTCCGCTGCGTCGCTCGGCAGCTGGAAGCCGACGATCGCCGCCACCGTTGCCATCAGGTCGGTCAGGCACAGCACCTCGTCCTGCACGCTGCCTGCTGGGATCTTGCCTGGCCAGCGCGCCAGAAACGGCACGCGATGGCCGCCTTCCCAAAGGTCCCGCTTCAGGCCCCGCAGCTTGGCCATGCTGGCGTGCCGGTATTCCAAGATCCGCCGATACGCGTCCGCCTCCGGGCCGTTGTCGCTAGTCACGACGACTAGGGTGTTGTCGGCTTGCCCGCTTCTTTCGATCGCCGCCAGCACCTCTCCCACGGACCAGTCCACTTCCGCGACAAAATCCCCGTAGAGGCCAGCTGCGCTCTGATCTCTGAAGTCTTTGTTCGGCACGACCGGGCGGTGCGGTGCCAGCGGTGCGAAGTAGAGAAACCAAGGCTGTGCCTTCTCTGCCGCCCGCGCAATGAAGCCCACCGCTTCCTCCGTGAATCGAGGCAGCATGCGCTCGAATTCGAAGCCGGGCGACTTCGTTCCCTTATTGTTGTTGCCTCCCATGAGATAGGCAGGCAGGTGCGTGAGGTCAAACGCCAGCGATGGCCGCGCCAGCACTTTGCCGTTCTCGACAAACCCCCAAGCGGGCTTGGCAAGCCCGAAGGAGTAGGTGAAACCGTGCTGGGCGGGGCCATTGATCACGGGCTTAGACCAGTCGACGTTCGCCACGATCTGGTCTCGCGATTCGTCTAACAGGTGCCAGCGACGCCCGAGATGCCACTTGCCGACCATGCCGGTCTCGTAGCCCTGCTGGCGAAGCATGTCGGCCAGTGTTAGTCGCTCCGGCTCTAGTAGAGGTGGCGAGGATCCGTTCAACACCCCGCGCTTCAACCACGTTCGCCACGCGTAGCGGCCAGTCAGAAGCCCATAGCGCGTTGGAGAGCAGACGCCGTCCGGCGTGTGGGCGTCTGTAAAACGCATTCCCTCGGCGGCGAGCCCGTCGAGGTTCGGAGTCGGTATCTTGGACTCCGGGTTATAGGCTCCCACATCCCCGTAGCCAAGATCGTCGGTCAGAATTATGACGACATTGGGGTTCGAGAGTGCTGGCGCCGCCCAGCCCAACAAGGCGGCAAGACCTAGTGCGAGTCGCATCGGACACAGCATAGAGCATCTCGGCCAGCAACCGGTCAGTGGCGCAAGCCCCTCGATCCCTTCATGTCTGGCTGAAACCCAAAGCTTGGCTCCTGCACCGAGAGAACTTAGCGGCTCTGCGTCGTCATCTCACTGGCCGTTTCCTCGATCATTCCGGCTCGAGCTTAGGTCAGTCGACTAGCCCCGTTGCTCGATCAACTACTCGAATGCAAGGAAGTTCGAACTGGGCCGGATCTGCGATTCGATCTCCGTATGGACGAGTTGCCCTGCAAATTGCGACGTGACCTGCCAAATTGAGTCGAATAATGGCGATTGGGAGGACATTCTTTCGCCTGCCTGCGGGGCGTTCCTTCCTATTCGGACTGCACGGAACAGGAAAGAGCACATGGTTTCACAGCGCCCTTCCGAATGTTGCCTGAGTTGATTTTCACTCCCCGCCCCAGCAGCGCCTCTATGCCGCCGGTCCCGGGCGCGTGCGCGAACTGGCCGCGGCTAACCCCGGCAGGGAGGATGTCGTAATTGACGAAGTGCAGCGGGGGCCAGAGCTGCTCCACGAGATCGTGCCGGGCCAGCCCCTGCCATGAAGCGCGCGAGAACTTGCGACCAGATTCGGCTGGGCGGCGGGGAACTGATCGACCCGCGATCTTCTGAAGCAACCGAGCTCTCGTTACCATGCGGCAATGCGACGCCACTCGAATCGACCGTCCCTGCACCGTACTCCGCACGGAGCATACGAAACCGCACAACACTACATCGGTGATCTGATCTATGGCACCAATGACGGCCTCCTGACCAGTTACGCGATCGTAGCCGGGGTCTCCGGAGGGGCCCTCTCATCTACCGCCGTGCTCATCGTCGGGATTGCCAACCTGTTCGCAGACGGACTATCGATGGGCGTGGGCAATTTTCTGAGCATTCGCGCTCGGGAGAGCGCTAGAGAAAGGCAGAACCTGCCCGAGGAGGAGGCGAACCCGGCACGACACGGATTCGCTACGTTCTCGGCATTCGCTGTGGCCGGTGCGATTCCTCTCGTGCCGTATGTCGTCCCTGAACTGGAACATCGCTTCCTGCTGGCGTCGGTGCTGGCGCTCGTCGCGCAATTCGCGGTGGGTGCCCTGCGTGCCCTCGTCACGGCCAGCCGATGGTGGGTCAGCGGCCTTGAGATGCTAGGGCTGGGCGTCCTGGTAGCGGTCGTCGCATACGCGACGGGCGCTGGCGTGGCTGCAATAGTGTAGGGCCACGCGTAGTCTGAGGGGGCCACGATCAATGTGCCTTGGCGGCGCGCCCGGCGCTGCGCCCCCACGAGGAGGACTTCCATTCCCTTGAGGCCCGCACTTCCTGTCAACTCTACCGTCGAGTTAACGCTGCGGTTCGGTCACCTCGCCTCCCGCCCAGTCCCGGTCGGAGTCTCTCAGTCCATGCGCGCGGCACGTTGACACTGACGAGAGACGACTTTCTCGACACGGTCTAGCGCGGGGAGTCTGCCGTGCGTTTCCTCGAACCGGGCGCGGGCCTCTGCCGAATGTACCATCAGCGACTCGGCGGTCTCTTCGACTAGGGACAGAACGACATCTGATCGGACATCACACTCGGCAGCCACAGATTCCCAATGTCTGCGGCCTACGTTCCCAGGGTTTCGCATCCCGCCGACGCCGATCGCCAAGTCGTGGTCGAGATTCTCGATTGCTCTGGTAGGAACCAAGTCATAGAAGGGGGCCAAACGCGTCGATCCGTCCGATCCGTACAACAGCGAAAGGTTCTTGGCGTGGCCGTCCGAGTTGCCGGCGAGCACGTTGAAGACTTGCCAGCGGAGCAACCGCTCCAAGTCGTCGAGGGGCGCGTCGGAGACGTCTCGTATCAGTCGGTAGCAGTCAGCGAACGACGGGCCGCCATCAGTCTCGTACTTGTTCTGACTGCTCAAGCCCATCGCTTGACAGAAGTCCTCTTGGTGCAGCCTCAGGATCTGACTGTCACCTCCAAGTATTCGGTCGTAACGCTTGATCAGCGCGATGGAGTCTAGCTCTTCGGCCCGAAGTTTGAAATCCACCACCGGTAGTCCTGCGAACTCGGCGAGCAAAGTAGCGAAGCACTCGAATGCAAGGACGTTGGAGTATTCGACGGAGTCGAACTTCAGAATGTGGCTTGACGGAGCAGTACCCTTGGGCAGCCAGATCTGGCCATCGAACAAGGCCACTGCGGTCTTGTCCTGCGCGCCGGCTAGAGAAAGCCGCGGAGCGGGTCGCCCTTCAATACCTGCGGAGTCCCAGCCTATATCGAACTGGAGCTTCGCGAGCAAACTGTCGTCGATTCGTTCGTACTGGTGAGAGCTTGGATTGTCGGGCTGATCGCCTTCGGGCAGGATCTCCAGAGCACCGGCGCACTCTCGTCCGAAGACTCTCAGCAGCGCGAAGTCGTTGTCCGGGACTCTATACCGACGTACGATGCGTTCCCGGGCGCCTCCCTCTGGCAGCAGGTTTGCGAAGAAACGATGAGCGCGGCTGGCTCCGACAGTCGATTCCCCGGAGTGCAGGGGCATCGACTGAGAAATCGCGAAGCCGCCCGCTTGAACCCATCCGGGTTCATACTCAAATTCCATATCGTGGCCTGGACGGTCTCGTAGCAGGCCGACCCGCCGGCCCCCGAACCACACAACGAGCGATTCGCCAGTCATCTCCTTACTTCCGACATGCCCTTGATTTCGGCGTGTGCCGAAACCGGAACCTGAGCCCTGGGGGAGAGCACTACTTCGAGGCCAAGCAGTCGCAGTGCATGCAAGGCCTTTCCGATCTCTGCGGTCTCCTTGCCCCTCTCGAGCTCGGACAGGAAGCGCATGCTCACGTTGGCGAATCCAGCAAGTTGCTCCAAGGTCCAGCCCCTGCTCTTTCGATGCGAGCGCATTAGCCGGCCGAGGTCGCGTGCCGACCGAACGGGTCCGTATACGGGCTCCCGAGCTTTGTTTCCCTCTGCCATTTTCTTATCGTACGGGAAAATTTGTACAATTGGAGTGAGTTTTGGCTAGAAATTGATCGTACGGGAACATTTCGTGATCTTGTCGGCCTTGTGTCCGATTTTCTCCACGATGTCACTCTGGGCGATGACTGGAACGCTTCGCCGCGGCGCCCAAGATAAGTCAGAAAGGCGGATCGGGTGTCCTAGAGGCGAGTTCCTCTGCAAGCTGGAACGTCAGTTGCCGGAATGTGGCGGCCTTGTACGCGCATTCCACTAGGCCCTGGGGTCAGCTCTCGGCAGCGTGAGCTGGCCGAGGCTTGCTGCCCGGTGCGCTTCTCTCGAACAGAGCAACCTCGATCTCTGCGGCCCGCGCGCGCTAGGGCGATGTCGTAGCTGTTCTGCATCCTCATGAGCGTGTCCATCGATACGCCGAACGCCTTCTCGATCCGCAACGCCATTTCCGGCGAGAGGCGCGCACGCTCATTCAGAACCGCCGACAGCGCGGCCCGTGTGACACCCAGCACGCGAGCCGCCGCCGTCACCGAGAGATCGAGAACCTCGATGATTTCGTGCCTGACGAACCCGCCGGGATGGGCGGGTTTCTTCATACGGATGCCTTGTGCCGAGTTCATGTCTGCCCCTCAGTGGTAATCCTCATAGTTGAGATCGAAAATCTCCGTCTCTTCGCGGTCGATCCGGAACGTGAGTCGCCAGTTTGCGGTGACGGACCAGCTCCAAGTGTCCCTGCGATCGCCGGTCAGCCTGTGCGCCCGCCAGCTTGGTAGGCTGCGCAGTTCTTCCTCCCGTTCCATGTCTTCGAGAAAGGAGACGATGCGGCGAAGCGTCGGCGCGATGGTGGGCTGCATACGAGCGGAACTATCGTCTTGGATAAACCCGCGCCCCCTGTGAACCACGTTCCTGATCTTCATTCTCAACGGTATTCCGGAGAGTGAATAGCGTCAAGCTGCACTTGCCACTGTGGGGGTACCCGCACGTTTGCGCGTGTCCCGGCGCCAGTTGCCCTTCCAGGCAGTAGGAGTTCCGGACTGCGGCCACCTTGGCTGGTATCGGACACGGGATGGGCATAGCGCGGCGTCGTCTGCGCCTAGGCACGGTCGACCATCTTGCTGCAAATTCTCTGCTTAGCCTTGCGGGCCGCCACGGTCCCGCGTCGGCAGTACGCCCCACCGCCCACCTACAATAGTGGCGATTCAACATGTCCCTACTACCCCGCTTGCCCATGACTGTCGGCATGCTGCTTACTATGGCCGGCACATGCCAGTTCTTGTGCGCCGCCGAGCTGCCGAACCCTGTTGATCGCAAGATCGACTTCATGCGCGACGTCGACCCGATCTTCGTCCAGCACTGCTATGCCTGCCATGGTGACGATGCCGCGATGAACGGCTACAGTCTGTGGCGGAAGAAGTCCGCTGCGCGCGGAGGATACTCCGGACAGCCCGGCTTCATCGCAGGCGATAGCGCGAACAGCCGCCTGATCCACTTGGTTGCGGGCTTGGAAGAGAATCTGATCATGCCGCCGGCCGGCGGCCCTCTGACTGACGAACAGATCGGCATCCTGCGCGCCTGGATCGACCAAGGCGCGCCGTTCGCCAGTACGCGGTTCGACGACAGCACCAAGCGCGAAGAACAGCCTTGGGTGCATATGGACTACGGCCCCGTGATCTCGGCCAGCGTAACGGTGAAAGAGCCCGAAGATCCCCGAGCGGACAAGCGGCCAGGCGACAACATCAGCTACAAGTCCCACGCCATCATGCTCCAGGCTGAGCGTCGTGCCGGGGTCATCTTTGACACCGAGCTGCTGCGCATGTCGGCCGGCTGGAACGGCCCGCAATACGTATTGACGGGCACGGTCTATGACTGGAGACACGGGCCGCACCCGCACTTGGACGGCAAGCCTGTGTTCGAGACCCCGGTCGCCCCGGGCTGGGCTCGTGATGGCAGCTTCGCCGATCCCCGCCCCGAAGGATTTGGTCCGCTGCCGGCGGATTGGGCTAGGTACAAGGGGCGCTACATGTTCGGCGACAAGGTGGTACTCGAGTACAGCGTGGGCGATGCCAACGTACTCGAAATGCCAGGCCTCGAAACCGATTGGGGAGTCGAGGCACTGACTCGGACCATCGAAATCGGCGCCACGCGCGAAGCTCTCTTGCTAGAAGTGGCTGCCGTGCAGGGTGGGCAGGTCCGTCAGCTCTCGCTCAAGAACCTCAACCAAGGCAACGGGCCGGCGATTGAACACCTTGTGTATCTCGGCGGCGATGAGGGCACGGCTGTCGGTGTTGCCGGGCTGGGCAAGAAGGCCAGATGGGACCTGTCGGCGGCAGGCGAAGTGCGCTTGAGCATTCCTCGGTCTGGCGAGGAACAGCGGTTCACCCTCTACTACGCCGATGTGCGCTCCCAGCGCCTAGGCGCGTTCGCCGGTGCGTTGCGGCAGGCCCCGCGGCCCGAGCGGCTTGAGCCCTATACCCGGGGCGGGCCGCGAACCTACCGCAGGCCGGTCGAAACGCAAGGACGCCTTGGCGATGCCGGCGGCGCGTGGACTGTGGACGAGATCACGCTGCCCTTCGACAACCCCTGGCAATCGTGGTTCCGGCCCACCGACTTCGCCTTCTTCGATGATGATCGAGCGGCCGTCGCAACATGGTCGGGCGACGTTTGGATCGTCGATGGTGTCGACGAAGACTTGGACAAGCTCACTTGGAGTCGCTACGCGGTCGGTTTCCACATGCCTCAAGGCTTGGAAGTTGTGGACGGCAAGGTGTATGTCTTGGATCGCGACCAGATCACGGTCCTGCACGATTTGAACCGGGACGGCCAAGCCGACTATTACGAGAACTTCAACAACGAATTTCACGTCACGCATCATTTCCATGAGTTCACCTTCGATCTCGACCGGGACAGCGCTGGCAACTTCTACTTCGCGAAAGCCGCCCGTCACGCCTTGCCCGCCAAGGTGAAGCACCACGGGGTCATCTTCAAGATGGACCCTGACGGCAAGAACCTGGAGGTTGTCTGCACGGGATTCCGCGTGCCCAACGGAGTCGCCGTCGGACCGAACGGAGAGATCACCACCTCTGACCAAGAGGGCCACTGGATTCCTTCCACGCGCGTGAACCTCTGTTCGCCGGGCAGTTTCCATGGCTACATGTGGGGCGGCAGTATCGGCGACCGGACAACGTATGACAATCCGATCACCTGGCTTCCGATCTCTGTAGATAACTCGGGCGCTGGCCAAGCGTGGATCGGGACCGACAAGTGGGGGCCCTTCAAGGGGCACTTGGTGCATTCGTCGTTCGGGCGGGGCAAGATCTTTCTGGTGCTGATGGAGAACACCGGCGATGGAGTGCAGGGCGGTGCCGTGGAACTGCCTGTTGATTTCGATTCCGGCCTCATGCGGCCGGACTTCCGCCAGGCAGATGGCAACCTCTACCTAGTGGGCCTGTATGGCTGGGGCACCAAGCGCAAGGCCGTAGGCGGCTTCTATCGTGCGCGATTCACAGGCGGCAAGGTGCTGGTCCCCAGCGAATTGCATGTCAGCAAGAAGGGCATTGATGTGTCCTTCTTGCACGAGCTGGACCCGGCAAGCGCCGAAGATCCCGCCAACTACAGCGCAAAGCGCTGGAATTACAAGTGGCTCAGCCGCTACGGCTCTGATCGTTGGAAGCTGAACGGCGACCAAGGAGTCGAAGAGATGACGGTGCGATCCGCCACGCTCCTGCCCGATCGCAAGACCATCCGGATTGTTGTGGACGATCTCAGGCCGGTCATGCAGATGATGACCAACATCAGCATCCAGACGGCTGCCGGCGATCGCATCGACACCGAAATCAGCCACTCGATTCATGCCCTCGTTGACGAGCCCGGCACGCCGTTCGTGGCGAAGTATGACTAGGCCGCCTCGCCGCAGGTCTTCAGAACGAGCCCGGCAGCAAGCGCAGAGCAGCCCGTCCATATGCGAGGTTGCATGTAGCGCCCGAGACCCTGATAGAGGCATCTCGAATGATTGCCCGCCGCCTCTTTTCGCCGTGGCCGATGGCCGCGATTCGAGATGATCCCGGTGCTAGACTTGATGCGATGAAAATGCGTTCCCTCGCCTGCCTGCTCGCTTTGGCCAGTGTCGCTGCTTTCGCACAGCAGCGCGAATTCAAGCCCGACAAGGAGATCGTCTTCAAGCAGTTCGAAAAGGATCCGCTGGAGTTGCACGTCTTCCTGCCCGAAGGCTGGAAGTCCAGCGACAGGCGCGCTGCCGCTGTCTTCTTCTTCGGCGGGGGCTGGGTTGGCGGCACCCCTACGCAGTTCTTCCCGCACAGCCGCTATCTGGCTTCGCGCGGCATGGTCGCCATCAGTGCCCAGTACCGCACGCGGGGCAGCCATGGCACGACTCCGCGCGACTGTGTCGCGGATGGCAAGTCCGCGGTGCGTTGGGTTCGCAAGCATGCTGCGGAACTGGGCGTCGATCCCAACCGGATCGCGGCAGGCGGCGGATCCGCCGGCGGCCACGTAGCGGCCACCACCGGGGTGATCGATGGGCTCGAAGAGAAGGGCGAGGACTCGTCGGTTAGCTCCAAGCCCAACGCACTGCTGCTGTTCAATCCCGTCACGGACCTCGGCAGGTTCGAGCGCTGGGGCGACGATCCTGAGGCGGGCTCGCCGCTACACCACGTCGACGCGGGCGATCCGCCGACGATCGTCTTCCACGGCAAGGCTGACACGACGGTTGCGTTCGAGACCGCCGCGACATTCTGCGATGCGATGACGGACGCAGGCAACCGCTGCGAGCTGGTTGGCTACGAGGGCCGGCCGCATGGATTCTTCAACTACGGCCGCAGCCGTGCCGCGTACACCAGCACGGTCTGGCACATGGACCGTTTCTTGGCGTCCCTCGGATACGTTGAAGGCCAGCCGATGGTTGGCCGACCGGGCGATCCGACTTGGTAGCGCCAGCCTTCGAGTTCGCGGAGTGCCGGTTTGTACCGGCTCGGTTCCTCGGAGTTCGCATCTTGCGGTGGCGGCGAATGATTGCGAAGATGCGCCTGGTCACTCTGCTGCTGCTTCTCGGCGCGGTGGCGATGCCGCAGCAGTGGCCGCCCAAGCGTGACATTCCGGCCGGCCCGGCCGACACGCTCTACTACAACGGCAAGATCATCACCATGTGGGCCGAGCGCCCCGTGGTCGAATCCATGACCGTCGCTTCCGGGCGCGTCTTGGATGTCGGCACGACTCAGATCGTGGGCCGCAAGACCGGGCCTCGAACGCGCCAGGTGAACCTTCAGGGCAAGACGGTGCTGCCCGGATTGATCGATAGCCATGTCCACCCCATCAACGCAGCCCTGGCTGAAGCGGATGGCGAGATTCCCGTATTGCGGAGTCTCGATGCCGTGCGCCGGCACATCGAAGCGCAGCCTGCCGGCGAGGGCTTGATCTTCGTCCCGAAGGTGTATTCCACCCGCCTTCGAGAGCGCCGCTATCCGGATCGCTGGGAGATCGACGCGTATGCCAATGATCGCCCGGTCATGCTCGACAACGGCTATGCCGCGGTTCTGAACTCGGCGGCCCTGAAACTGGCAGGCGTTTCGGCCGACACTCCGGATCCGACCAATGGAAAGCTGGTGCGGAACGACGCAGGCGAACCGACCGGGCTGATCATCGGAGCGCGCCAGCTCGTGGTGCCGCTGCTGGAGGCGCGCACCTACAGCCACGGCCAGATGGTCGCTGCATTGGCCGCGATGCAAAGAGCGTACAGCGAGGCTGGACTGACGAGTGTCACCGACCGCAGCCAGGCCGCCGCTGGCTTTCGTGCCTATCAGGACCTGTGGCAGAGAGGCAAGTTGCAAGTGCGGACATCGGTCACGCGGGTGGTCAACGCAGAGCGGCCGGTCGAACAGGTCCTGCGAGAGATCGAGGGGATTGGAGCTGTCACCGGCCACGGCGACGAAATGTTCCGCGTGGGCTCGCTGAAGGTCGTGCTGGATGGCGGCATCTTGCTCGGCACGGCCTACATGAGGGCGCCCTACGGCCAGAATACGCAGGTCTATGGGTTCGAGGACGCCGAGTACCGCGGCGAATTGCGCATCCGTCCCGGCGATCTTGAGCGGATCGTGAAACTGGCCGCTGACCTCGGCTGGCAAATGACCGCCCATGCGACCGGCGGCGGATCCACCGACGTGCTGCTCGCCACCTATGAAGCGGTCAATCGCGAGGTGCCGATTACGGATCGTCGATTCACCCTCACCCACGCCAACTTTCTCAGCGAGGACGCGATTCGCAAAGCAGCCGCGTTGGGCGTGGTAGCGGACATGCAGCCCGCCTGGTACCACTTCGACGGGCCGGCGTTGGCCGGCGTGCTCGGGCCTGACCGCATGGGCACCTTGCAGCCCTATCGCTCGATCATCGACGCGGGTGTCGTCGTTGCCGGCGGTTCGGATCACATGATCAAGTTCGATGCCAAGGAATCCGTCAATCCCTTCGATCCGTTCTTTGGCATGTGGATGGCCGTCACGCGCACGACAGCTGACGGTTCAGCGCATAACCCCGAACAGCGAATCACCCGCGAGGAGGCGTTGCGGATGTGGACGCTCAATGGGGCCTATCTGACGTTCGAGGAAGATGTCAAGGGATCGCTGGAGCCGGGCAAGTACGCCGACTTCGTCGTCGTCGACCGCGACATCTTGACGTGTGCCGAGGACGCACTGCGAGAGACGCGAGTCTTGGCGACGATCTTGGGCGGTCGCGAGGTCTACTCGACCGGGCAACGGGCCTTGCCCGAGTAAAGGCTAGTCCCCCGCTGCCGCGGTTGCTGGCCGCTCCGCTGTCGGCTGGATCTGCATCAGGACGTTCTGGGCGTCTTCTGCAGTGAATTCCGCCAGTCGCGAGGAGACGTTCATCGAGCAGAAGCTCGGTCCGCACATCGAGCAGAAGCGGGCGGACTTGTAGCCCTCCTCCGGCAGGGTCTCGTCGTGCATGCTCCGGGCGGTCTCCGGATCCAGGGCCAGGTCGAACTGGCGATTCCAGTCGAATTCGAAGCGCGCCTTCGACAGGGCGTCGTCCCAGGCGCGGGCGCCAGGCCGGTGGCGTGCGACATCCGCGGCGTGAGCCGCGATCTTGTAGGCGATCATTCCCTGCTTCACGTCTTCCTTGTTGGGCAGGCCGAGGTGTTCCTTGGGCGTGACATAGCAGAGCATCGATGCGCCGTGCCAGCCGATCATCGCCGCGCCGATCGCGGAGGTGATGTGGTCGTAGCCCGGCGCGATATCTGTCACGAGCGGACCGAGCGTATAGAACGGCGCGTCGTGGCACAATTCCCGCTCCTTGTCGACTTGCAGCTTGATCTCGTCCATCGGGATATGGCCGGGTCCTTCGATCATCACCTGCACGTCGTAATCCCAGGCTGTCTTGGTGAGCTCGCCCATCGTTTCGAGCTCGGCGAACTGGGCTTCGTCGGAGGCATCGGCGATGGAGCCGGGCCGCAGGCCGTCGCCGAGCGAGAAGCTCACGTCATATTTCTGGAAGATCTTGCAGATCTCCTCGAAGTTCTCGTAGAGCATGTTCTGCTGGTGGTGCCCGACCATCCATTCGGCGAGCAGCGAGCCGCCGCGGCTGACAATGCCGGTGATGCGCTTGACCGCCATGGGAACGTACTGAATGAGCACGCCGGCGTGAATCGTCATATAGTCCACGCCCTGTTCCGCCTGTTCCTCGATCACGTCGCGCATGATCGGCCAAGTGAGGTCTTCGATCCTGCCGTTGACGCGGGTGAGCGCCTCGTAGATCGGCACCGTGCCGATCGGAACCGGCGACTCGCGAATGATCGTCTTGCGGATTCGCGGGATGTCGCCGCCGGTGGAGAGATCCATCACCGTGTCGGCGCCGTAGTTGATCGAGTAGCGCAGCTTCTCGACTTCCGCCTCGATCTCGGAGGTGGTGGCCGAATTGCCGATGTTGGAATTGACCTTGCAGCGCGATGCGACTCCGATACACATCGGCTCGAGGTTCTCGTGGCGGATGTTGGCCGGAATGATCATCCGGCCGCGAGCCACTTCTTCCCTGACGGTCTCTGCCGGGAGCTGCTCGCGCTTGGCTACGTATTCCATCTCCTCGGTGACGAGCCCGCGGCGAGCGTAGTGCATCTGCGTCCGCACGGGGTCTCCTAGGCGCTTGGCTATCCATTCTGATCTCATCATGTTGTTGCCCTCGACTGCTGTCCGGCCACTCGCCGCACCCACTAGTTTACTGCCACCGAATCGCGCGGTGACCGAAGCCATTCGGCGATTTCTCAGTCTAGGGGTGTTTGGCCCAGAGCCATGGCGCAGAGGCGGTGCGTCAAGCCTATGTTCCTAGTGCCACAGCGACGGCGATGCCGGCTTGTTCGGCTTGCCTGCGTGGGGAGCGGCACGAACGTTCGATGCCGGGCGCGACATCCCCGATTTCCGCCTCCAGTCGGTCGGCGCGATATGATTGGGGACTTCATCCGCGCCATGCGCGTCAAGATCCTGCACCATGACCGCTGCTTCGACGGAGCTTGCTCCGCGGCATTGTTCTCGAGCTTCGTCAGGCGCTCGCTCGCTCCGGGTGCCGAACTGTCTTACGCCGGGCTCTACCACCGCGCCGACCAGTTGTTCAACGAGAGCGACTTCAATGGCGACATCAACGTCATCGTCGATTTCAAGTACTCCCCCTCCGAGAGGGTGACTTGGTGGTTCGATCACCACCAGAGCGCGTTCTTGTCCGAGGAAGATGCCGAGCACTTCCGCCGCGACCGCTCGGGCACGAAGTTCTTCGATCCAGGCTACAAGTCCTGCACGAAGTTCATCGCCAACACGCTGTCCGCCAAGTTCGGCTTTGACTGCGGGCACCTGGCGGATCTGATTCATTGGGCAGATGTTCTGGACGGGGCCCAGCATCCCAGCGCCAGGGTCGCTGTGGAGATGAAGGAACCCGCGCTGAAGCTAAACCTCATCATCGAGTCCGCCGAGACCAACATGACGCCTAGCGTCATACCGTTGCTGGAAGCAGAGTCGTTGGAATCCATCGTCGACAGACCCGAGTACAAGCGAGAGTTCGGCAAGCTCTACGAGGGGCACATGCAGACGATGGAGACGATCAGCGAGAGAGCGGTTTACCGCGGCGGCGTGGTCTTCTTCGATCTGGTAGGCACTGGGCTCAAGGGCTACAACAAGTTCATTCCCTACTACCTCTATCCGCAGAGCGCTTACACGGTTTCGCTGCTTGACGGGGGATTTCGCGCCAAAGTCTCGGTCGGTTCCAATCCATGGGCTGCGGTCGAGCCGTCGCACAACTTGGCAGAGCTGTGCGAGCGCTACGGTGGCGGCGGACATCCTCGCGTGGGTGCTATCAGTTTCAAACCGGAGCAGTTCGGCGAGGCGCGCTCTGCTGCCCTAGAGATCGCCGAGATCCTCTCTTCCAACTGACTCAGCCCCCAGCTCGTCGAGCGACCAGACACGCTCAAGACAGTTGCTGGCCGCCGTCAGGCGAGCTGCCAAACCCGCGCCGTCCTAACCGCTTGGGCGGATCCGCATTTGAGAACGAGGTGGAACTACCAGAGACGGGCTACGCCATAGGAATCGAAGCAGTCCTCGATCGAAATGAGCACAAGGTCGTGCGCCAGAGCCTGTGCGATCAACATCCGATCAAACGGGTCACGATGCGGGCCGGGCAGCAACCCCGCCCGCGTGGCGTCCTCAACAGTGATCGGCAGCTCGTCAAAGCCCTGATCAGCGATCGTCTCGGGGATAATTCGTGCTACAGCCTCCGCGGCTGAAAGTCTGCCGAGACGCCACTTGGTGGCGATCTCCCACGCAGACGCGGCGCTGATCAGGATTTCGTTTGCCTCGTCTGAAATCGTTCGTTTGGCAGATTGCGACAGTTTCTCGCTGCCGTCCAGCCACCACAAGAACGCATGCGTGTCAAGCAGCGTCCGCACGATTCATCACTCCCAAGCAGCTAAGTCGGATTCTGGGAGCGGATCGAAGAAAGTCTCGTCGATGCTGATCTTTCCCCGTAGCGCTCCGAATCGCCGTTTGCCACGGTCGCGAAAACGCACGAGTCGCGCTACTGGCTTGCCGTTACGGGCGATAACGACCTCTTCGCCAGCCTCAACCTGTACCAACAGCCTTGACAGCTGGGTCTTTGCCTGATGGATGTTCACCATGGACATTGGCGATTTCTCACCTCACGACGTTAGCTAACTATATGACTAATGCCGACTCCCTGTCAAGAGGGTCCCGGTGATCAAGTAGTTAGATCTCAGGCCAGCGGCCACCATAGAGCCGACGCTCGTTCACGCCAGGCGTTTCCACGACGTAGACCCAAGTCACCTCGCAAGCATCGCTGGTCGCGACTGGCACCAGCACCCGCCGGTAGAGGCTCGTGTGGCCTGGATTGAAGCCCTCCAACCTGTCGATAGCGGGTAGGCTTGCCTCGGGATCGGAGAAGGAAAACAACTCTCCGTAGACGGTGTCCCACGAACCAGTAAGGGCGGATGTGTCGACCGAACGCGAGGACGACCGAACCTGATCCGCAGTACGCAACTGCACGGCGAGATCGTGCATGGCCCGTCCCGTCCCTTCTGCTAGGATGTCCTCGTCCGGGACTTGGAGGAAAGGGAATCCAGGCCCATCGTAGAGGCGGCCGCGGATCTCGGCTTCTTGGACATCCAAGAGGCCTTGGCAGAAATACTCGTGATTCGCAAACCCGCGCTTGAGCGTGCCGTACACGAAGAGCCTCAGCGCCCCGGACGCCTGTGTCGCGGAGGGATCGATCGACTGCATCGTTTGTCAAGCGACTGCGGTCAGCCCGTACACCGCGATACCCGCCTGATCCGCCTCCGCCACCAGCTGCTCTTTCTCCAGCAAGAGTGTCTTCGCCGCGTCGACCGCGACGGCCGTAGCGTTCGCAGCGCGCATCTTCCGAATCGTCCGCAGGCCGATCACGGGTACGTCGAAGCGCATGTCTTGGTTGGGCTTTGACGCTTTCACCAGCGTCAGCCGCCGCCCGTTTGACAGGGCGCCGGCGCGCTCCAGCAGGGAGTCGGTGCCCTCCATGGCTTCGACCGCCACGCACGCCTGCTCGCAGATCACCACGCTCTGGCCGATGTCGAATCCCACCAGCGCCTGAGCGATCTCCCGGCCGTAGGCGATATCGCTCAATTCACCCTTTGAAGGCCTTCGCCTCCCGTTAGGCCCTGCGTCGGCAAGGCTCGAGGTCAGGAAGTGCGTCGAATCGAGCAGCGAGATCCCTTCGTCCTCCAAGACCTGCGCCAACGCGCCGAGCAGGGAATCGGTGTTCTTGCGCCGAAGGCTGTTGAGCAACTTGAGCAGGCGCAAGTCGGGGCGGATTGCCGAGAAGATCTGCTTGTGTTGAATGCGCCCGCTCATCACCGCTTGGCTGATTCCTTCGGCGTGGAACGTTTCGATCAGCTTGGACAGCTGGCCGAGCGACACCCACTGGCAGGAATCGGCCAGTTCCTCCACTTCCGGCGCGGCCTCTTCCGTGACGGCAACCACGGCCATCTGGTGGCCTGCTGCTCGCGCGGCCTTCAACGTGAGGATGGGAAAGCTGCCGCCTCCGGCGATGAGTCCGTACTTCACGGGACGAATCCCCGCTTGGAGCTGCGGACGAAGTCGCGAAGCTGATCGAGGTGCGGCGACGCAGGCAGTTCCGCGGCGATCTTGGCCAAGGCTTGGTCGTTGTTGAGCTCGGACTGAACCAAGATCTTGAATGCTTTCCTGAGAGATTGGATCTCCTGCGCGGAGAATCCCCGTCTCTTCAGCCCGGTGACGTTGATGTTGTGGGTCTTGGTTTCCCGCTCGCTCACGACCGTCGCGAACGGCAGCACGTCTTGGGTGACGACGCTGAACCCGCCGACGAAGCTGTGGGCGCCGATGCGGCAGTACTGATGGACGCCGCTGTGAGCGCCCACCCAGGCATAGTCCTGCACGGAGACGTGCCCGCCCAGCGTCGCCGAGTGGCACAGGACGCAGTTCGAGCCGACGAAGCAGTCGTGCGCGACGTGCGCATAGGCCTGCAGCAAGTTGTCGTCGCCGATCGCGGTCAAGCTCCCGCCGCCCGCAGTCCCGCGATGGAGGGTGCAGAATTCGCGGATCTGGTTGCGATCGCCGATGGTTGTTCTCGAAGGCTCGCCCCGGTACTTCAGATCTTGGGGAGCCACGCCCACGGTCGAGTACGGATAGAAGCAGTTGTCACGCCCGATCTCCGTGTCGCCATCGGCGTAGACATGAGCCATCAAGCGCGTGCCGGCTCCGATCCGAACGCCCGGCCCGACGATGCAGTACGGTCCGATCTCGGCGGTCGGGTCGACGCTCGCACCGGGGTCTACGATCGCCGTGCGGTGGATCGCCATCACGCGTATGCCGCGGGCTTGTCGGCGATGCTGCACATCAGCACTGCTTGCGCTACGAGCCGGTCGCCCACATAGGCCTGGCCCTGCATCTTGATCACGCTGCCGCGCCGCCGCAGGATGTCGAGCTCCAAGCGCAATTGGTCGCCTGGCGTCACCTGGACGCGGAAGCGGCACTCGTCGATCGAGGTAAAGAGCACCACCTTGCGCTCACGGTCTGCGATCGCTCCCAGCGCCAGCACTCCGCCGCACTGGGCCATGGCCTCCACGATCAACACGCCGGGCATGATCGGGTTGCCCGGAAAGTGGCCTTGGAAGAAGGGCTCGTTGAAGGTGACGTTCTTGATGCCGATGATCCGCTTGTCCGACATCTCGACAATCCTGTCCACCAGCAGCATCGGGTAGCGGTGCGGCAGGATCTTCTGGATTTCGTCGATGTTCAGCATCGCAGGAGCCCCGGAGCGCGACGGGCCGGCCTCGCGCGAAACTGCGATTATATCCCACGCCCGGTGCAGAATGCCTCCACAGGCCGAGTAAGATATTTGTTTTCAAAGGGATGGATGCCGTGCTCAGCACCCGCGGTGATCGGGCTAGTCGCCCGCGCGGGAGACCCCCACGGTCTCCGGTTCGGCCCGGTACTGCGGTCCGCGCTCTGGCTGTGGCCGTTCCGCACGCGGCGTGCCGGCGGTCCGCTCGGGAAAGGGTTCGATTGCTTGGCGGCGCTTCTCGAGCATGACGATCAGGATTCCGAATGCCACGCACAGCACCCCGATGATCAGCTCCACCGGCAGTGCCTCGGCGTAGATCAATGCGCTGAACGCGACTCCGAAGATCGGAGTGGGGAACACGAACACGGACAGCAGCGCGGGCGAGTTCTTCTCCAGGAGGCGGATCCACAGCACGAATGCGATGCCCACCACGCCGAACGAGCAGTACATCCAAGACACGAACGGCCACAGCGTCAAAGGGCCGACCATCGGCGGTTCGAAGATGGCCGCAAAGAGCAGGAATACCGGCAGGGAAAACCCGACCTGCCAGAAGATTACCCGCATGGAATCCATGCGCTGCACCAAGCGTTGCGTGTAGACCATGCGACCGCCGATGACCGCGGCGGTGACGAAGGCTAGGACATTGCCTAGGAGCGGGCGCGGCGCCAGGGAGGGGTCCGGCTGCCCTAGGAACAGTATGGCCACGCCTCCGAAGGCCATGGCCAGGCCTGCCAGTCGCTGACCCGAAAGGTGGTCTCCGGGCACGTAGAAGTGAGCGAACGTGTTGATGAAGACCGGCGCGGCATTGAGCAGGACGGATGCGAACCCGGCCGATGTCCAGTCCAGGCTGAGGTTCAGCATGATGATCTGGATCGCGAAGAACACCCCGAGCTGGACCAGCGGACGGGTCTCGCCCGGCAGCGGCTTGAGGCGGACCCCGCCTTGGCGAGCCCAGGCCCATAGCACCGGCCATCCCAGTAGCGCGCGCCAGAATGCGTTCCAGGCTGGCGGGAACGTCGCGAGGGCAACCTTGATGCCGACGATGTTCAGGCCCCACATCGCCGACAGCAGCAGCGCCGTGGCAATCGCGGCCGCACCCGGCTTCTGCGGAGCCTTAGCGTGCACGCGAAGCCTCCCCCATCCTCACTTTGGTGACGATCGCAATACCCGCTGCCACCGCTACGGCACCCACCAGCAGGCGTCCGGTAATGCGCTCGTCGAACAGTGCGGCCGCGAGAAAAATTCCGAAGATGGGCACGCTGAAGGTGTACATCGCGAGATTGCCGGCGCTGTAGAGCCTCAGCAGAGACGTCCACGAGACGAAGCAGAAGCCCGCCACGACGATGGCTTGGTAGAGAATCGCCAGCACCGGCTCATACGACAGCGGCTGGAGCAGAGGCTCCTCGAAGGCGAGTGCCAGCGCCAGAAACCCGGGCAAAGACAGCACCATTTGCCAGATGACGGGCCGGTAGGCGCCGACGCGGCGCACCATGCGCTGCGTGTACACGATGCGCAGCGCCAGCAGGAAAGACGAGACGAGCATCAGCGGGTTGCCGAGCATCGGATTCGGGGCCAGGGTCGCGTCCGGCTGCCCGAGCATCACGTACGAAATGCCCCCGAAGGCGATGGCCAGCCCAAGCAGCCTGCTCGCGCTGAGCCGGTCAGCCTTGACGAAGTGGTGGCTAAGCAGATTGACCATTACGGGGTTGGTGTTGAGCAGGATCACGGCGTAGGCTGGAGACGTGTAGAACACCGATAGGTTGAAGATCGCGATCTGGGCCGTGAACATAGCCCCCAGAAGCAGGAAATCCCGCAGTTGGCCGCGCTCGATCCGGACCGGCTTGCGCAGCAACCAGGCCCACGCCGAGACTGCCAGCGCTCCGATGGCCATGCGCCAGAAAGCGCTCCAGAACGGCGGGATGGTGGCTAGCCCGAACTTGATCGAAACAATGTTGCCGCTCCAGAAGAAACTGATGAGCAGCGCGAATAGCCCGACCTTCCATGTGACGGGGCGCGTAGCAGCGAGGCGGGCCGCGGCAGGACTCATCGCGAGTCCTTGAGGCTGTCGCAGAGGATTTCGGCCACGTGCCGGGCCGTTCGATTCGTGAAGTGGTCGACCTGCTGGCGGCAGGACACGCCGCTGACGGCGATCTCCGTATCGGAGGTTGCGGAATTCACCGCCGGGAAGAGCCGCTCGGCTCCAATCTTTTGGGAGATCTCGTAGTGGCCCTTCTCGAAGCCGAAGGATCCGGCCATGCCGCAGCAGCCGGAGTTGATCTCCTCCACTCGCTGCCCGGGCACAAGCCTTAGGGTTCGAAGGGTCGCGCGCGTGCCGATTTGGGCCTTTTGATGGCAATGCCCGTGGTACAGAACGTTGCGCTCGAGCGGCTGCCAGTCGATGTCGAGTTCGTTGCGGTCGGCCAGTTGCTGCAAGAACTCTTCCAGCATCAGCGCCTTGGCAGCGACGCGTTTGGCCGCGCTGCCCGGCACGAGCTCCGGATATTCTTCTCGCAGCGTAAGCAGGCAACTGGGCTCGCAGCCGACGATCTGTGTGTTGTCGCTGGCCTGCGCGTCGAGTTCGCGCACGTTGTGGACGGCCGCCTCGCGGGTGTCTTCCAGCAGGCCGTGCGAGAGCATCGGGCGGCCGCAGCAGCGGTGGTCGGCTAGCCGGACTTCGTAACCCGCAGCCTCGAGCAGCGCGACTGCTGCCTGGCCGACCTCCGGGTAGTTGAAGTTCATGAAGCAGTCGTCCAGCAAGATCACCTGTCCGCGGTCGGCGGCGCGGTTCCTCGCGGGACGGCGAGCGAACCAGTCGCGGAAAGTTTGCACGGCCATGCTGGGCGGCCTTCGCCTGCGATCGACCTGCAGGACGATCTCGTTCAGCCATCGCACGGGCGACAGCGCACCCACGAAGTTGAACAGGCGCGGCATCTTGCCGGCCAGGCGGTAGATGCGCTCGATGTGTCCGAATGCCTTGGCCTTCAGCGGCACGCCGTGCTCGTCGTAATAGTGGGACAGCCATTCGTACTTGATCTTGGCCATGTCCACGTTGGACGGACACTCGGTCTTGCACGCCTTGCAGGCGAGGCACAGGTCAAGCACGTCGTGCATGCGGCGCGACGTGAACTCCTCGGGCGGAAGCGCCCCGGACAGGGCGGCGCGCAAGGCGTTGGCGCGGCCCCGCGTGGAATGCTCCTCGTCCATCGTCGCGTGGTACGAGGGGCACATTGTGCCCGTCATGCGCTTGCGGCAGACGCCCGCTCCGTTGCACAGCTCGATCGCCCGGTCGAACCCTCCCTCGCCGGAAAAGTCCAGCGTCGTCTTCACTTGGCGCATCTTGTAGTCCGCGCCCCAGCGCAGGTCATCGGTGAGTTCGGGAGCGTTGACCACCTTGCCCGGATTGAGTATGTTGTGCGGGTCCATGGCCCGCTTCAAGTCCAAGAATCCTTGGTAGATCTTGTCGCCGAAGAGCCACTTGTTGTACTTGCTGCGGGCGATGCCGTCCCCGTGCTCGCCGGACATCGAGCCGCCGTAGTTCATCACGATGCCGAAGACCTCGTCGGCAATCGCGGCCATCTTGCGCACTTCCGCCGGATCCTTGAGATTGACCATCGGACGGACGTGCAGGCAGCCGACCGAGGCGTGGCCGTAGTAGCCGCCGTGGGCCTCGTACTTCTCGAGGATGTTGCGAAAGTCCCTCAGGAAGCTGCCCATCTGCTGGATCGGCACTGCCGGATCCTCCACGAATGCGATCGGCTTGTGGTCCCCCTTCACCGACATCAGGATGCCGAGGGCTTCCTTGCGCACCCCCCAGACCTGCGCTTGCCTTGCCGGATCGCTGATCGGCAAGTAGCCGAATCCGGTGCCGTTCCGCTCCAGCAGATGGCGCAGAGCGTCGAGCTTGGCGTCGACCTCGCCCGCGGTCTCGCCTTGGTACTCCACGACCATCAGCGCTTGGGCGCCTTGGTCGACCCAGTCGAGCTTGCCCGCAAATGACGGGTTGGCGCGGGCGTTGTTGAGAATGAACTCGTCGATCAGTTCCGCTGCGGACGGGTTGGTCGAAACGATCATCTCGGCGGCGTCGACCGCAGCGAAAACGGAGTCGAAATGCACCACGAGGATGCCCTTGCTGGCGGGCGAGCGGACAATGCGCAGCTTGGCCTCGGTGACCACGGCCAGGGTTCCCTCGCAGCCGACAACGACCCGGCTGAGGTTGAGCGGGCCGGGACGGCTGGAATAGCCCGCGCCGAAGGTGTCTCCATCGCGCACGAGTTCGTCCAGGTTGTAGCCGCTGACGCGCCGCAGGATCTGCGGGAATCTGGTCAAGACCTCGTCGCGGTACCGCGCTCCGATCTGGGGCAGCTGGCGGTACAGGGAGGCCAGGAAATCGTCCCCCCTGCCGAGTGCTTCCAAATCGCCGTTCGCGACAGGTTTCAGCCACGCTTCGGAGCCGTCGGCGAACACGCAGCGGAGTTCCAGCACGTGATCGATCGTCTTGCCGTACAGGATCGAATGCGAACCGGCCGAGTTGTTGCCGATCATGCCGCCGATGGTGCCGCGGCTCGCCGACGACGTGTTGGGGCCGAATTGATAGCCCAGCGGCCTCAGGTGCCTGCCCAGCTGGTCTTGGACTACGCCCGGCTGGATACGCACCCAGCCCTCCTCGAGGTTGGTCTCGAGGATGCCGTTCATGTACTTGGCGAAATCGATATGGACGGCCTCGCCCACCGTCTGGCCGGACAGGCTCGTGGCCCCGCCTCGGGGCAGGACAGGCACGCGGTGCTTGGAGCAGAGCTGGAGTAGGGACCTGACGTCTCCGTGGTGCCGCGGGATGACCGCACCGATCGGCTCGATCTGCCAGACCGAGGCGTCGGTGGAGTATAAGACCCGCGAGTAGCGGTCGAAGCGTACCTCGCCCTCGATCTGGCGGCTGATCTGTACAGCGAGGTCGCTCGGGTATGCGGACATAGCTCAAGCTCGCGACCGGCCGGACGCATGTCTCGCGTCCGAAATCCGCACGCCGCGACTTCAGGCGAGCGCTTGCCGGATCCGCCGACTCAGGCGGGACAGGCCGATATCAATATTTTCGTCTCTTACGTTTGAAAAAGAAAGTCGCAGGGCATTGGACCGTCCGGACTCGGCGAAGAACGGCCCTCCTGGAATGAAGGCGACTTGATCCTGTTCAAGGCTGTCGTGGAGCAAGCCCAGCGCGTCGATGCCCTCGGGCAGGTCCAGCCACTGAAACAAGCCGCCGCGCGCCGCATGCCAGCGCGCCAAGCCGGAAAAGTGCTCCCCTAGGGCGGTCTGCATCGTCTTGGACTTGGCAGCGTAGAAGTTGCGGGCAAGGGCTGCTTGGGCCGGCATCCAGCCCCGTTCGAGGAATTCCAGCACCAGCCGCTGGCTATGCGTCGGCGTGCACAGGTCGCCGGTCTCCTTGCAGTACTCGATCCGCTGGATGATCTCGGCGGGGCCGTGCATCCACGCCACGCGCAGTCCGGGTGCGAGGATCTTGGAGAATGTCGAGACGTAGATCACGTGGTTGCTGTCGGCGCAAGACTTGATTGGCGCCAGGGCCTCGGGATCGATCCCATCGAAGTAGAGTTCGCCGTACGCGTCGTCTTCCACCACCACCACCCCTTCGTGGCGCGACAGGTCGCAAAGTGCTTGCCGCCGGGCTTGCGACCACACCGTCCCGGCAGGGTTTTGAAAGTTTGGGACGACGTAGATGAGCTTGCACGGGCGGCCTTGGGAGCGCGCCTCGGCGACGCGCTGGGCGAGGTGACCCATGTCCATGCCGTCCTCGTCGCACTCGACTGCAAACAGCTTGGCCCGAAAGTTCTCGAAGGACGACATTGCGCCGATAAAGCTTGGCGTCTCCACGAAGACCGCGTCGCCCGGGTCCAGCAGCACTCTGGCGATGAAATCCAGCCCCTGTTGGGAGCCGCTGGCAAGCAGCGTTTCGGCCGGGGTGGACTCGATGCCCTTCAGCGAGCGGTCGCGCTCGCAGACTGCATTGATGAGCTGCGCGTTGCCGCGGGTCACGGAGTACTGAAAAACATGGCCGCGCTCGCGCTCGACCAGATCGTGCAGGATCTGGCGCAGCTTCTCGTGCGGAAAGGTCTCGGCATTGGGCGAGCCGGCGGCGAACGAGATCACGTGCGGCTGGTTGACCAAGCCGGTGAGCTGGCGGATCAGCGACGAACGCATCCCGCGCGCGTCCCGCGAAAGCATGTCGTCCGGATTCATGGAGGCAGCGTAGCAGAGAGCCACGGCGAGGCAGCGGCCGCCCAAGATCCGGGCCGCTTAGCCGCGCGGGTGGTAGCTGTCGTAGATCTTGCGCATCCGGGAGCGCAACACGTGCGTGTAGATCTGCGTGGTGGAGATATCCGCGTGCCCGAGCATCAGCTGGAGGCTGCGCAGGTCGGCCCCGTGCTCCAGCAGGTGTGTCGCGAAGCTGTGCCGCAGCACGTGGGGCGAGATCCGCTTGTCGATGCCGGCGACGAGGCCATACTTGCGCAACAGCTTCCAAAACGCTTGCCGCGACATCGACCTGCCGAGGGAGGTGACGAACAGGAACTCCGAGGAGGCGTTCTTGAGGATTGCCTGCCGATGTTGCGCGACGTAGCTCTCGATCGCCTCAAGGGCCGTCCGGCCGACAGGGACCAGGCGTGTCTTGTTGCCCTTGCCAACCGTGCGCACGATCCCCATCTTGGAGTCGAGGTCGGAGAGCCGCACAGCGACCAGCTCAGAAACCCGCAGGCCGGTCGCGTACAGCAGTTGCAGCATCGCGAGATCGCGGCTGCCCAGGGGTGTCTCGGGCGGCGGTGCGGCGAGCAGCTGGTCAACCTCGTTATAGGTGAGGTACTTTGGCAGCGTTTTCCACTGGCCCGGAGAAGCGAGGTTGGCCGAGGGATCTTCGACGATCCGGCCCTGATCGACCAGATAGCGATACAGGCTGCGAATGCTGCTGAGATACCGAGCGACCGACCGAGCACTCAAGCCAGCCTCGTAGAGCCCGTCGAGAAAACCTCTCAGGTCGGCATTGCTGGCCCCCGATACGCGCGCGTCCCGCCCAGCCAGGAACTCCGAGAGGCGGGTCAGATCTCGGCGATACGCGGCGATGCTGTTCGCGGACAGGCCCTTTTCGACACTGGCGTAGGCTAGGAATTCCTGCAGCGAGGAGTCCGCCCGCTCCACAGGCCAATCATACCGGACTGCTTGTGGGAGCCCTGCTTGACACCCCTGCATGTGCGTACTAGCATGGCGAATGGCCAAACATTTCGGGGGCAATTGTTGAGTTCCACAGCCAAGAGGGTCTGCGTGCGGCGCTTCGGACTCGACAGGGTCGAGGGCTGGGTGGACCCTCAGCAATATCTGAGCAGCGACGGGATCGAACTGATCACGCGCACGGCCGAGCAGGCGGTCATCCCGTACGACCAAGTGCGGGCCGTGTACTTTGTCCGGGAGTTTGACAAGGATCCCGAGCGCGACCAGCGCAAGGAGTTCATCTCCCGGCCGAAGCTCGGCGGACTTTGGATTCGCTTGCGATTCTTGGACGGCGGTGAGTTAGAGGGCGTGATCCCCAACGAGCTCCGCGTGCTTGGCACCCCGGGCGTCACGCTGACGCCGCCCGACTCCAGGGGACTGGCCTGGCGCGTGTTCGTGCCGCAAGCCGCGGTGCAGACGTGCGTCGTAATGGGCGTCATCGGCAAGCCAGACGCTTTCCGCCGCCGGCCCAAGCCGTCCAAGACGGCACCCGGGCAATTGGACCTGTTCGCCCAGACAGCCTGACCCTGGCGGCGGCGCGGCTGGGCTAGCCTTCGGCCTCCAGCAGTCGTTCTGCCTCGATGGCGGCCTTGCAGCCGGCACCGGCAGCCGTGACGGCTTGGCGGTAGACTCTGTCCTCGACGTCACCCGCATGGAAGACGCCCGGGATGTTCGTCCGCGCGCCGCCGTGGGACACGATGTAGCCCTGCTCGTCAAGGTCGAGCTGGCCCTTGAATACATCCGTATTGGGCACGTGTCCGATGGCTAGGAACAGCGCGCTGGTCATGTGGTCCCATTCCTTGCCGTTGACGGTGCTGCGCAGTCTCAGGCTTGTCACGGCCTTGGCCTCGGGATCGGCGACCTCCGTGACGGTCGCGTTGGTGATCCACTTGATCTTGTCGTTGGCGCGTGCCCGATCCAGCATGATCTTCGAGGCCCGGAACTCCTCGCGGCGGTGCACGATGGTCACGTCCGTGGCGAACTTGGTCAGGAACAACGCCTCTTCCATGGCACTGTCGCCGCCGCCAATGACGGTCACCGGCTGTCCGCGGAAGAAGAACCCGTCGCACGTCGCGCACGAGCTGACGCCATGGCCAACAAGGGCCTGCTCCGATGGCAGCCCCAGCCAGCGGGCGGACGCGCCGGAGGCGACGATGAGGGTCTGCGCCTCGAGCCGCTCGTCGCCGATCCAGAGCTTGAACGGGCGGGAGGACAGATCCGCTCGTGTTACCGCACCGTGCCTGTAGGTGGCCCCGAAACGCTGTGCTTGCTGCTTCATGCGATCGACCAGATCAGGCCCCATGATGCCTTCCGGAAACCCGGGATAGTTCTCCACGTCAGTGGTCAGCGTCAGCTGCCCGCCCGCTTCGAGGCCCTCGATCACCAGGGGCTTCAAGCTTGCACGGGCCGCATAGATGGCAGCGGTGCTCCCGGCGCAGCCGGAGCCGATCACAATCACTTCGTACATGGGTCTCGTCCGCACGATGGCGGCAATTTTCATTCTATCGACACCGGCCTTGGCCGGCTTCCGGCATGGTCGCGCCAAACATGGGCCACCGCCGCCCGGACGCTCAACTGTGGAGCAGGCCACTGCGTGGCTGTGCGTCTTGCAACCCGATCTCTCACTTGACAACCTGCGCCGGTGACTCTAGGGTCAGACTCAGAGAGGCCGCCTGGAGGCGCAAGAGCCTGAAGCGGTCGGGCAAGGCCGGGGAGTCCCGTCAATTCCGCCGGGCGCCGGCAAAAAGGAGGAGCGATGCACAGTCGACCCGGGATCTGGATTGCGGTGCTAGCGGCCGCCGGCTTGGCAGGGCCGCTTGCGGCACAGACTGCAGAGGAGCTTCAAGGGCCCTTCAAGCGCTGGCTGGACGAGGATGTCGCCTACATCATCACGGGCGAGGAGCGCGAGGCATACGTGCAGTTGACTGCGGACGCGGAGCGCGAGCACTTCATCGAGTCGTTCTGGATGCGGCGCGACCCGACGCCGGACTCAAGCGCGAACGAATACAAGGAAGAGCATTACCGGCGAATCGCCTACGCCAACGATCGGTTCGCAGCGCGGATTCCCGGTTGGAAGACCGTCCGCGGCCGGACGTATATCACGCGCGGACCGCCGGACGAGATCGAATCGCACCCGTCGGGCGGCCAGTATCGGCGACCATCCCGCGAAGGCGGCGGGTTCACTGCGAACCACCCGTTCGAGGTGTGGCGGTACCGTGGGGCCGAAGGGGACATGTTCCTGGAGTTCGAGGACCCTGCCATGACCGGCGAGTACCGGCTCAGGATGTCCTCCTCTGGGCAGTGAGGCTCGCCGCGGGGCCTGGGAGGCCAAGCATTGCGGACAGCACGGTTTCCCGAGTTGCCGCGCTCAAGACTCGGTCGTCTTGCCGGGGATTGACTGAGATTTCGCCCTGCGCTAGCATGGGGCTACCAAACTGGCCAAAGGAGGTGATTCAGAGACATGAACGACAGTACTGCTGGTAGTATTCATCTGGACGGAGAGGTGGCCGAGAGTTAGCGCGACTGCTCGGACGTTTCGATGCCCCGTTCTTGCCAGTGCGGGGCCGTAGTAACCGTGGACCGGCGACTCGCCGCGCCAAGGGTACTGCCAGTGCAATCAACAGCGGCGCGACAGCGCCGCCCTTGCCCTCGCGGGCGCGAGCGCTCGCGGGGGCATTCTTATCGCGATGAACCTGCTTGGGATCGAGACTTCCTGTGACGAGACTGCAGCTGCCGTGGTCGCAGATGGAGATCGCTTGCTGTCCAATGTGATTTCCTCGCAGTTCGATGTCCATGCCGCGTATGGTGGCGTGGTGCCAGAACTGGCCTCCCGCGAGCACCTGCGCGCCATCGTGCCCGTCGTTCGGGAAGCGCTGGCGCGCGCCGAAATCGGATACCAAGACGTCGATGCCATCGGCGTGACCTATGGGCCGGGGCTGATCGGAGCGCTGTTGGTCGGCGTCACCTACGCCAAAGGGCTGGCGGCATCACTAGGGGTGCCGTTGATCGGCGTCAACCACATCGAGGGCCATATCCATTCCGTCGTGCTCGAACGTCGAGCGGCCGGAGGAGAGGTCGAGTTTCCGGCCCTGGCTCTGGTGGTGAGCGGCGGCCACAGCCACATGTTCGTCGTCCACCGGCAGGACCCGGATGCCTACGCTTACCGGCTCTTGGGGCGCACGCGCGACGATGCGGCCGGAGAGGCCTACGACAAGGTCGCGAAGCTGCTCGGATTCGGCTACCCGGGAGGGCCGATTCTTGACCGGCTGGCACCGCACGGCGACCCCGACGGGGTTCGCCTGCCTGTCGTGCACATGAAGGGCAATCCGCTCGACATGAGCTTCAGCGGCCTGAAGACGGCGATCCGCCACCATGTTCAAGGGGCCGGCCTCGGCAAGGAGATCGAGTCGCGGAGCGCCCTGTGGAACAACGGGCGCCCTACTTTCGAGGCCCTGCTGGACTCGGCCAGCCGAGGCTGCCTCGATCTGATCGCCTCGTTCCAGCGCCGCGCCGTCTCTGAGCTGCTCAGGCGGGCGGTGCGAGCCTCGGAGGAGGAGCAGGTCGAGTCGCTCATCGTCGCCGGCGGCGTCGCGGCCAATTCGGGCTTGCGCGCGTCGTTCGAGTCGTTGCCACTGCCGTGCTATTTCCCGACGCTCGCGCTGGCAACTGACAATGCCGCCATGATCGCCGCCGCGGCCTACCCTCGCCTGAGGCGCAAGCAGTTCGACGGATTCGGTCTTGCCCCCCAGCCCGCGCTGCAGCTAGCCTAGTGCGGCCTGCGAAGCGACCGAACCCTATCGCAGCCGCAGCTTGTAGAGCACGTCCGAGCCCAGCAATCCGTTCTGGTCCCGCGTCACGATGAACGACCAGTTGCGGTCGGGATTCCACTCCAAGCGGATGGCCTGCTGCTGCGCCGACGAGAGATCGTAGCTGTAGATCAGCGTGATATCGTCGGCGATCTGCTGCTCGGTCGACAGGCGGGCGGTCGGGTTGGACTCCAGACCGCCGACTTGCGGATCCACCTTGAGTCGGCTGACGCCGAAGAAGCGCTGCAGGCGCTTGGAAACCGGGCGGGCGATGGCTTGGCTGAGGATGTTGTCGGCACCGGTCTGCACTAGCGATTGTTGCTCGATTCGCCGCCGTGATGCGATGCTCGGGTCGATCGTCGGCTCCTTGCCGACGGCAACTAGGTCGACTAGGTCGTGGAACGGCAGCGGCGGGTCGGAGCGGTAGCTCAGATCCAGATCCCGGCCCGGCCCCGACAGCACCAGGGCAAGATCAACATCTCGGATGCGTGTCTCCAGCTCGACATTGAGCACAGGCTCTGCTTGCAGGGCGTCGATGAAGCGGATCTCCCCCCGATTAATCCGGTAATGGGTGCCGAGCATCCGCAACTCGCCCTGCACGATCTGGATCGCGCCCACCAAAGACGGGTTGGCAAGCGTGCCCACGAAGTCGAGGTCGAAATCCGCCTGCACGTCGCGCACAAGCGTGGTTTCTATCGGCAGTTGCTGGACAGCTCCGACATGCACGTTGAGTTGCAGTCCCTCCAGTAACGGGCTCGGTCCGAAGCTGCCCCCGCTCACTTGCAGGCTCGAGAACAAATCGGCGAACGACAGGTCGCTGGCGGTCGACATGCGCGTGATCACGATGTTGCCGTTGAGGATGCTCTGCCCGCCCGCCCCAGCCCAGACGAATTCCCCGTCGATCACGCTAGCGACATTGGGCGGATAGTCCAAGCGGACATCCTCCGCGGAAGCTTGTAGGCGGTATTCGAATTCCGAGTCACGATACGATGTCGCGCCGCTGAACTGAACTGTCCCCCCGCCTGAGGTAGCCGTCAGGCGGCTTATCCTGCCTTGGCCGCCTTGAAACGCGATCGCTCCGTTAAGGTTACTGAGCTGGATCGGCAGGCCGGGCGAACCGATCGACGCGTCGACCAGCTCCACGGATCCTTCGAGTGACGGATCGTCCAACGCGCCTAGGATGCGCACGCCGATCCTCGAGGTTCCGACGGTCTCGATGCCATCTGCAAAGCCATCCAGCAGGCTCAGGTCGACATCTCCGTCGATGCTCACGTCCAATGACCGGTCTCCTTCTAGACCGATTACTCCATCGATGCGGAAATCTGTGTCCGGCCCGGTCAGCACCATGGAGTCGAAACGCAGGTCACCGTCCTTGACCCCCCAGCGAAGAGGGAACACGTTCGAGATCAGGTGCGGTTCGCCGTCCGGGCTCGGCAGGCTGACCTCGGCTCGTTCGATGGTTCCGTTCATTTCGAACGTGCCGGCGGAGCCGACGACCCCGCCAAAGCCCGCACGGCCCGTCAGCGTGCCCTGCGGGCTGCCGCTTGGCAGGTCGAGAAACACCGCCAATCGCTGCGTGCTCAGGCTGTCGAATTGAACGCTGCCGTTGTAGCTGGAAGGGCCGACCTGCCGCTGCAAGGTCGCATCGCCGCGGAACGTGCCGTCAAAGACGTCGGCCCTCCAGTCGAGTTGGAGATTCTCGGCATCGAGTGCGGAGCTTACGCTGCCGCTCCAGTTGCCCAGTTCCAGGCCCTGTCGGCGCAGGTCAGACACCTCCCACGTGCCGGCAAGCTCGAGCGATCCCAGAGGGCCCGTCAGAGTTGGCGGGCCGGCGGCCCGCAGATCGAAGCGCAACGCGCCGGTGATTCCCGGTGCGAGTGCGCGAGCCCACGTGAATTCCTCCAATGGCCAACTGTTGCTTTCCATGCCGAACTGCGCCTCGCCGGTCTGGCTGGACATGGACGCGGTGACGGCGAGCCGGGACCGACCCCGCTCCAGCGATGCGTTGCGGAGTTCGAATCCGTCTGGATCGTAATAGACCTCTGCTTCGAGACCATCGAAACGCTCCCCGAAGAAGGTCGGGGTCTCGACGGCAATGCTGCCCGTCGCGACCGGCTCAGACTGCGTGCCAGCCAGGGAGGCTTCCATGGCGAGCACTCCCTCGATCGGAAGGGCAAAGCCGCTCGCGAGCGCCAGCTTGCGAGCGTCGATCCCAGTCGCGAGAATCGCCACGTCGAGTGCCCCGTGTTCATGCAGCGGCAGGCTACCGCGGAACCTGAGGTCACCGGATCCGTCGACCATACGGCCTTCCATCACATCAATGCGATCCGCGTACAGCACGCCTTGCAAGGCGAGGTGGTCCCAGCGCTGGCCACCCAACGCGAACTCGTCGATCGCGAAAGCTCCGCTCAGAGTCGCGCTCGCGATCCGCTCAGGCCCCCAGTCCAGGCTGCCTTGATACGAGTACCGACCGTCCGGAGCGGTCGGAGGCAGCTGCGAGACGATTCGCAGCACGGCCAGGACTCGCTCGAGCGCCTGCTTGGAGTCGATCTCAACCTCGACAAACAGCTCTCCTCCGCCGGCAACCGCGAAACTGCCGTCGCCGCTGGCCCGAATGTTGGGCGTCGAGAGCGAGAAGCCGTCTACTGAGACGCGTCCGGTCGCGCTGCTGAACTGCAATGACGCGTCCCCGCCGATTGGCAGCGTGGATGGCTGCGTAGTCGGCACGACCTGCAGCCGCGCGTTCGCCTGCAGGTTGTGCATGGCAGTTCCGGACAGGTCGAATTCGGCATCCACCGAACCGCTCCACGCTGGCACGGGCGATCCCGTCGCAATTGCGACGCGCGCGAGCGCGATGCCGCTGACACTGCCGTTGGACGTGATCCGAGGCTCCAGCCACGGGGCATTGATCGTCGCCTGCGCCTGCAAGCCGCCGCCGAGCGCGGCACCCTCGAGATCTTCCAGTTCGACGGATGTCTCGTTTCCAGAGAACCTCCCTGCCACGGACAGATCCAGCTCGAGAGCTGACGAGCCGACAGAAGAGGCTGCGAATCCTCCCGAGTACATGACCGCGCCGTTCGATCCCTCCCATTCCAGTTCGCCGCTGGCCGCCAGGGAGCCAAGCAACCCTAGATCTGCGTAGCCGACCAGACCGGCCAACGGCCCGATTGCCGACTTGAGAGAAAAGACGCATCGGGCCGAGGGCTGATGCCAGTCCCGGATCGTGCCGCGCAGCTGGGCTGACAGGTCTTGGCCGTGAACTTCGGCAGTCGTGATTTCGACGCCTGTCGCGTCGGCCACGGCCGACACCGAAACGGTCGACCCGGCCAGCTCGAAGGAGCCAGCGCTGCCAACCTGTGGATCGCGGAGTTCAGCATTGATGGTATGCCGCTGTGATCTCGGGTCGAAGCTCGTCTCCACCCGAAGCCCCGACCCGCGGAACTCTAGGGCATACGGCTCGCCGTTCCAAACGAGTTGGCCCCCATCGAGTTCAAACCGGCGAACCGCTAAGCCCGAGATCAACGACCGCTCCGAAGCTTGGCTGAGAATTGCTAGGCCGTCTTCGGCGACCGTCACGTCGAGGGCAGGATCGTGCAGGCTCAGAGATTCGAGCACCGTCACGCCGCCTAGCAGCGATCGCCAGCCTAGCGTTGCCGCGGCATGCGGAACTGACAGCAGCGGGGCGGCGGTCGGGTCATCGCCGGCACGCAGCTCGAGCCCGTTGATCTCAAACGCAAGGCGCGAGTCGCCCAAGCGGACTTCATCGATCGATACCGTCCCGCCCAACGACTGCTCCAGCTTGGCGATAGCGTTGTGACGCAAGCTGTCGAGGAACCAATCGCTGCGGATCGCGGCTTCAAAGCCGCCCCAGCCCAGTCCTATCGAGGCAATCGCGGCGAGAGCGATCCTGTGCCGCAGGATCGATATGAGCGCTGCTTTGATCATTGCTCGCCCCCAGCGGGCGCGAAGGCCAGGATCTCGATGCGGGTCAGGGCCCTCAGTTCCATGATGCGCTGCTCGAGCAGCCTGTTCGCCTGGCGCTCTGCCAAGACGTCCAGAATGCCCGACCGCACCGAATCCAGAGGCGCGGCGGGAGCGCCGAGCGCCGCCTGGCCAGCGCTGTACTCGTCGCGGTAATACGCTTCGACAGCCCCGGGGCTCACGTCTTGCCCGGTCTTGAAGCGGAACGAGACGTAGCGCTCGAAACTGGCCTTTTCCCGCAAGAAGGCCCGGCAATCATCCTCGGTGAGCCCGTAGTGCGCCAGCGCGGCTGGAAAGTCCCGCCCGCCCGCAAAGGTCTGGCCCCTCAGGGCCCGGAGCGGACCCTCGACCTCTTCCGCCGGGGCCAGCAGGAACGGTGTCAAGGCGAGATCCTGCATGGCCAGGCGCCGGTCGATCAGCGCCTCCAAGGCGGCCCTGCCGCCTGCTTCGAGGCCGACCGGCTCGGATTGGTTGAGCAAGGCGACTAGGTTCATTTGGGTGCGCACTTGGGAGAGCGTGATTACCTCACTGCCGACGATCGCCGCCACGCGGTCGACAATCTCGGCCCTCGGCGCGGAAGCGGCCAGAGCGACGCCTGCCAGCAAGGCGGCATACGGGACGGCGCTTGACCTTGGCTTGGACATCAGAACGTCTGGCCGAGCGAGAAGTGGAACTGCACGGCGCTGGCGCGCTGCTCGCGGAAAGTCCCGGTTCCCAGCAGCAATTGCTCGCGTGTGCCGTCGAATCCCACGAAGCGCGGTGGATTGGGGCTGTACGCGAGGTCAAACCGCAGCGGGCCGATGGGCGTGCGGTAGCGGATTCCGAGGCCCATCGCATGGACGAGGTAGTCGAAATCGAATTCCTTTCCTCCTTGGGGGTTGGTGCGCACCTGCTGGCTAGAGTTCAGGCTGATGCGCCCTGGGCGCGAGTAGACGTTGCCCGCGTCGTGGAACAGCACCGCCGAGAAATCAGGGCCAGAAAGCGGAAAGCGCAGTTCCACGCTGTTGAAGAGCTGAGCGCCTCCGCCCAGCGGAAAGCCGGTCGCCGAGTCCCGGGGGCCTGCTTGGTTGTAGGCGAAACCGCGGTGGGTGGCGGATCCGCCGCCGAAATAGCGTTCCGAAAGCGGCACTCGCGGATCGGGCCGGCCGGCGAAGCCCTCGCGGTCCACGCCCTCGCTCCCGAATCCAGCCCACGGGACATTGATCCCGATCTGAAGCGTCCGGGCGAACACCACGCGCCGCCGGACTTGGTGATAGGTGCTGTTCTGAGCGAACATCCGCGCGAAATTGGGCTGGGAGCCCAAGGCCTTGGATGCCAGCGCGATATCCACGGTGTTGTACATGCCCGAAGTCGTGTCCGTCGGATCGTCCCGGCGGTCCGAAATATACGTCGAGGACGTCAGCCCGACGCGCACTGGCTGGGAAATCAGCGGAACGAGCAGCGGTTCGATGTTCAGGGTGTTCTCGTCGATAGACGTTCTGCGATAGGCGTATCGGTACAGCACGGTCTCCCGACCGCTGATCGCTTGCGACAGCTGGAGCGCCCCTTCCAGCCTGCGGCCGGTGAACGTGTTGACGTTGCGGAACGTGTCATACAGGCCGGTTACGGTCAGCCGCCAGCGATCCGAGTCGAACCAGCGCGGTGCCTCGTAGGTGAAGAGGCCGCGCTGCTGCAGCAGTGACAGGCGCGTGTTGAAGCTCAGCGTGTGTGCCTTGCCCAATACATTCAGCCGGGTCACCTCGACGGTCATGCGCGGGCTGAAGCCCGCGTCGCCGACTGGATTGGTCAGTTCTGCCGTGTTCCGGCCAAACCTTCCGAACTCCGCGCCGCCTCCAAACCCGAGCCCCCAGCGCCGGGCTTCCTCGACCTGGATCAGCACGTCCTTGGACTCTTCGATCCCAGTCGGGTTCTGCAGCGCTACTTCGACTTTGGAGAACACGCCGAGGTCGTAGAGGTTGCGCTGTGTCGCGAACATGCCGGCTTGCGAGAGGGGCTCGCCCGAGGCCACTTCGATCTGCCGCGCCAAGACTTCGTCGCGGGTTTTCTCGGCCCCGGACAGAATGGCGCGGCCAGTCTGCCTCGGTTCGCCATGCCGGATGTCGTAGTACACGACCACTTGGCCGGGCTCATCGCCCGGTTCCGAGCGCCAATCGAGAGTGACATCCTGATGGCCCGCGTTGAAGTATTCCCACAGAATGCGCTGGCGGTCGGTGGCGATGCTGGACTCGCCGAATGGCTGGCCTGGGGCCGAGGCGAATTCGAACGTTGACGCGTCGGCTGGAAACTCTGACATCCCGCTCGTGACCAATCTGGAAACGAATGTCTGCCGCCCTTCCTCGATGGAGATCGCGACGGCCAAGTGATTCGGGTTGCCGCCGATCCCTCGGAGGACCTCTCCGCCCACGCGGGCCTCGCGGAATCCGTTCGAGGCGTACAGCTGGCGCACGGATTGCAGGTCTTGCGCGAGCAGCGCCGGGCTAAAGGATCCGGGACTAGACGCCGACTTCCCGGTGCCCAACTGCAGGCGTTCCCGGATCGTGCCGTCGTCAAAATAGCGGTTGCCCGTGATCTCGATCTCCCTCAGCTGCCGCCTCTGGCCGCGGTCGACGCGATAGACGATTGCGATCTCGTCAGCCGTGGATCGCTCGACTTCGAAGCTCACGGCCGCGTCGAAATAGCCCTGGCCTCGGAAGTACTCAGCTAGGCTGGCGCTCCCGGCGCTGAGTAAGTCGTCATCGATCGAACCTCTGGAGTAGAGCGCTACATGTCGGCGTAGCCGCTTCTGGCTCATGCGCACTCCTTCAACTCGGACGGACGTCTTCGGGCCGCGTCGGACTCGCGCCACCAACGTGACCTGATTGTCGGCCGGCCGGTATTCGGCGACTTGGGCTCGGATTTCGGACTGCCAGTAGCCCTGTGCCTGGAAGTGCTCCCGCAAGCGCCCGATGCCGCGTTGGATGCGGTCACGCCGAAAGATCGAATCCCTCTTCCAGCCCGTGATCGTACGGATCTCCTCCGCGTCCAACGAGAGTCCCTCGGCTGCCAACAGCAATGCGCCGATGCGAGCCCGCCGCCCGCTGGTCACAGTAAAGTCGATGTGAACCTGCTGGGTCTCTCCGTCACGCACGAGAGTGTGGTCGATCGCTGCCTCGCGGAAGCCGTAATCGGTGAGCACTTCGCGCAGAGAGCTCATCGCCTCGCCGACCTTGTCTTCGGTGAAGATCGTACCGAGCCGCAGCTGGGTGGCGTTGATCAGCTGGCCTGAAGACGGCGGCCGCTCGACACCTTCCACGCGGACATTGCCCACAAACCATGCGGGCGCGGTCAAGAACGTCAGTCGCGCGCCGTCTTCGCGAAGCGTGGCGTCTGCGACGATGTCGCTGTATCGACCGGTCCTGAAAAGGGCTTGGATCGATTCGCGTAGCGCCGCCCGTTCAAGCGGCTGGCCAACGCGCACGCTGAGCAGTTTCTCGGTCGCTGCGCGCGTTTCGACGGCGAGCGGGGGATCGAAGGCGATCTCCGAAATCGGAGCGCCGAAATGATCCCCGGCGGCGCTGGGAGCCGCCAGTAGGACGTGAAGAGCTAGAAGAGTCAGCCGCGCTCGATGCAATTCTATGAAAATTATAAGGTTAAGTCCCTGCCGAACACCTGGGGCAGGATGCGCTGCTAGCATCGAACAGCGGGCCGCGTCCTCTATCGCCGCATGACGACCAACGCTAGCGACCGCTATTCCCGGCAGAGGCTGCTGGCCGAGATCGGCGGCGAGGGGCAGGAACGGCTGGCGGGCAGCTGCGCGGCCGTGGTCGGCTGCGGGGCGCTCGGAACGATGCAGGCAGCGCTGCTCGTGCGGGCCGGAATTGGGACGACTCTGCTGGTCGACCGCGACTACGTCGAGGAGAGCAACCTGCAGCGGCAGGTCTTGTTCGACGAACGCGATGCGGAGCGCGGCGTGCCGAAGGCCGAAGCGGCGGCGCTAGCCCTGAGGCGGGCCAACTCCGCGGTGACTGTGGTGCCCGTCGTCAAGGATCTAGTCGCTGCCAACGCCGAACGGCTGCTGGAGTCGGCCGACGTGATCCTCGACGGAACTGACAACTACGAAACGCGCTTCCTGATCAACGAGGTTGCGGTCAAGCGTTCCATCGCTTGGGTCTATGGCGCGGCTGTGGGCACGCACGGCTCGCTCATGCCTGTCGTCCCCGGCCAGACCGCCTGCCTGGAGTGCCTGTTCGACAATGCGCCGCAGAGCCGCCAGCCGACCTGTGACACCGCCGGCGTGCTCAACGCAGTTACGTCGCTGATTGCCTCGCTGCAGGTTGCCGAAGCGCTAAAGATCCTCGCGGGGCGCACCGAGGCCTTGCAGCGTCGACTGGTCACGATCGATGCCTGGAGCGGCGAACGCGCGGCGTTGCAGGCCGACACGCCGCGATCGGACTGTCCGACTTGCGGCCTGCGGCGGTTCGCTCGCTTGGAAGCGCGATCCGTCGCTTCAGCGCGGATTTGCGGCCGCGATGCCGTGCAAGTGCCCGCTCGCGACCGACCCGTCGACTTGGCAGCGTTGGCGCACAGCCTAGCGCCGCTAGGCGAGGTCCGCTCTAGCGAGCTGGCGGTCCGGTTCTCGTGCCCGCCGCATGCGCTGACTGTGTTTTCGGACGGGCGCGCCATCGTCAAGGGCACGCAAGATCTCGGCTTGGCGCGGAGCCTGTACGCCCGCTATGTTGGCGACTGAGCGCTCAGGCGGCCGCTACCCAGACCGGGCTGGACCACGCGAGCTCGCCGTTGGATTCGAAGACGCGCAGGTAGTACCAGTCCGTGCGCGATCCGTCGCCCTCGTCCTCTGCGGAGAACGAACTCTCCCAGTTGTCGTGGAACACGACGCGGTGTAGCATGGCCGACTCCCACGGGAACGGCCGCGTGAACAGCATCTCGTTCGACTCGGTGAGTTCCGCCAGGGTCTGAGTCACCGAGCACTTGGTAGGTCTCGTGCAGTTCACGCTCACGCGCGTGTTCGCGTCGCCTCGCACCCGCAATACGAGCGCCTTTTGCGAGTAGTCGTCCAGCTGCTGCTTGAGGGCGGTGTAGGACTGGACTCTGACCGAATTGTCGTCGCTGCTGACGATCTTGTCGCGGCGAAACTCGTCCAGCGGCCCTGACGTGAAGCACGGATGGAAGCCCTCGATGCGGCCGCCCTGCACCGCGAGCGTGAAGTCCCAGTCGGCGGTGCCGCCCCACCCCAGCGCCGGCCAGGGCCCCCAGCCGTACTCGAATCGCACGATCACGGGCTCGTCCCAGCGGTTCGCTCCGGGCTGGCGATCCACCGGGAATTCGCGATGGATCACCCGACCGTTCTTGACGACCTCGATGCGGTCCACCAGGTCCCAGCCGCGCACGCTGGCTTGGATCGCGCGCCTGCGGGCGAAGGGAGTCTCTTGGCCCATCATCGCGCCGTTGACGGAAAAGTCGAGTTCGATGCGGTCACCGGTCACGGCGTACGTGCGCCGATTCCACAGCGCGTCGAAGATCGCCTCGCGGGACAGCTCGCGTGCCTTGATGACGGCCAAGCCTTCGCGATATCCGCCGGGGTACCCGAGATGGTCGTCGGTGCTCGCCACGACTCCCAGGCGATGCCCGTCGCTGAGATAGTGCTGCAGCGTGTGACGCGTCCAGCGCCCGCCCTCGGTGTGTCGCTTGTAGGGGTGCGGTGCTCGGTCATGCTCGGCGCAGCCCCATTCGGAGTGGATCTCCAGCACCGGGGAGACCGAGGTGTCGATCGCGGACGACGCGATGCCGCGATGCCCCAGGCGGTTGGCGGGATGGTGGGGAACGAGGATGCAGCCCCGGCGCTTTGCGAACGCCTTGAGCTCGTCCAGCCTTTCGATCAATTCGTAGTCGCCGTTAAGGTCCGGGAAGAGGATGTGGTAGTCACCCTCCATCGTGCCGTGGCGCTCGTAGCCGAGGATCGTGGTGAACTTGCCGGGATTGTCGAACTCGCGAGCCAGCCGCACGACATCGGGCCAGCGCGACTTCGCCACCGCGAAGCCGTTCTTCCACTTGTACTCGATCTTGCCGTCGTATTCGCCTACGTCCGGCCAGTACGAATGCGGCGTGAAAGCGTAGAAGTCGAGATGGTTGCGGGCCACCTCGAAGCTGCGCTCCAAGGTGCCTTGGGCGTACCCGACTTGGTTGTGGTTGTGCAGGTCGCCGAAGTAGTTCTTGTACGGTGCTGCCGACGCGGCCTGCGCCGCCGCGCTCGCCGCGGCCGGCACGGCGCCGGCCAGCGCGGCCCCAGTTCCGGTGTGCGCGCAATGGCGCATCCAGTCGCGCCTGGAGATTCCGTCCTCGCTCACCGCTGCTCGCTGGGGCCCGACCGCCTTCCCGGCGCGCCGCCACATCATGCTAGCACGCCGCCGTGCAGCCCTCCTGCCGTACGGCTGCGGGGCGGAAAGGTGCGCTGCCGTGCCGGTCTGACCGCCGCCGCGCGTGCGCCCGAGGTGATCTCTCCATCGAGTCAGATCGGCAGCTAGAACGAGCAGTGTGCGCTGTGCCAGGGGCCGCGGATCGGGGAGTATTTCTTGTTCCGGCCGTACTCGAGCAAGCGGGGGGACCGGCTGTGGGGCGACACCTACTATGTCGCGCCGGCGGAGCTGGGTGGGGCTGAGCACACCACAGCGCTAGGAGTTTCGTTTCGAGTCGAAGGTGAGAACTTGCGGGTGCGCAGCCTCGCGACCGGGCCGGACTATGCGTGGACCGAGGGGAAACTCCAGGGATTTCGAGGCTGTCCGAGCAGATGCTCAAATTCCTCGGGCCAAGGCTGGTGCAGCAGCGGAGGAGCATCGGCAAGCCGAGCTGCGCAACGCGGCATTGGGGGCTTTGCTCGGCCGACGTAGCTAGCGAGACCGACGGAGCATTGGAGCGGCTTGGTCGTTTTAGGTGCCTAGGTTTTCGTTCACAGTCCGGGTGCGAATCCCATCGAGTCACTCGCTTGTCGCTGTAGACACTGATTCGGGCTTTGCGCCTGCTCGCTACGGATATTCCTGCGCGCACCGTGGACAAGCTTTCCGTAAGCCGTCCCCATCAAGATTCCGATCAGCGCACCGCCACTCATGATTCCTCACGGCCAGAGTTGACCGGGGCTCATTTCCCCGCACCCGCGTCTCTTGGGACATACTCGCGCTCGACATCCCGGTCACGTCGCAGAGCCCGCTCCTGATTCAACTTGGTGAACGTAGCCGCCTCGCGCTTGGCATCCTCCATTCGCCCAGTGGCCCGATAAGCCTGCGACAGATAGAGATGCAGCGGAGCCAGCTCGGGGCTTGTCTTGATGGCTCGTTCCATCGCGGAGATGGTCTCTTCGTATCTCCTTAGCTGGATCAGAGCCTTGCCGAGCCCCGCATAGGATTCGGCCGAGCCAGGATCCTGCGCGAGGGCCTGGCGGAAATGGACTAGGCTGCCCTCCGCATCACCGAGTCTCAGGACGACGTCCCCGAGCATTCGGTGTGCCTCTGCGAACCCGGAATCAATCGCCACCGCTTGCTCCAAGTGTCCCCTTGCCTCATCGAACCGGCCCATGTTGTCGAGTTGCCACGCAACCTGGAAGTGACTGCTGGAGAGTTCCGGGAACTTGGCGAGTGCCGCCTGCGCTTCCTGCAATGCCTGCTCGAAATCATGGTTCTCGTGGTGCGCCTCCACGAGGAGGAAGCGCAAGTCCGCATTCGCGGGATCAAGGTCGACAGCCTGCCTAAAGATCTTGACCGCCTCGTCGTAGTAGCGGCCTTGGAGGTACTGCAATCCAAGGAGAGCATTCAGCTTGACGCTGTCAGGGCGGATCGCGAGTGCCATGCGCAAGTGCGGGATAGCATCCTCGAACTTCCCGGCTTGGGCCAAGAGATTGCCCAGCAGCGCTCGTGCTTCGTAGAATTCCGGACGAAATCCCACCGCCTGCTCAAGGTCCGGGACTGCATCTGCGGGCCGTTCCAGCGAGACATGCGCAAGGGCCAGGTTGTAGTACGCCTCGGAGTGGCGGGGCCGGATTTCTACCACCTTCCTCAGGATGGGAAGGGCCTTGCTGTGGAGTCCGTTCCGCCCCAGAGCGATGGCGGCACTTAGCATGACATCTGGATCGCCAGACTGGGACAACTCTTTGGCCATCGCTTCAGCCTCGATCAGTTTCTTGTTTTGCAACAGCATCCGCAGCTCGACAAGTCCCCTGATCTCGTCCTGTAGCTTGTTCTTCCATCTCTGGGCCAATTCGAACTCGTGCTTGGCGTCCGCGCTACGTCCCTGGCGCTGGTAGGCCTGTCCTAGCAAGTAGTGGGTCTCTCCCTGTTCAGGCCATCTGCTAACGCTCTCTTCCAGCAGATCGACCGCATCTGAAAGCCGTCCAGACCTCAGGTACCCGCTTGCCAGTCGGCTGCGGACATCTAGGATCGTGCCGATCGCTACGACGCGTTCGAAGTACCTAATCGCTTCTTCGGTGTTGCCCTCGGTAAGGCTGATTCGTCCCAGGTAGTAAAGCGAGAAGGCATCGGGAGGCTGGAATTCCAACTCCCTCATGAAGGCCCCTTTGGCCTGCTCCATGTTCTGGAGGTGCCACTGGGCGAGGCCAAGCTGGTAATAGGCTCCCGGAATGTTCGAGTGGATGGCGATCGCTTGTTCCAACTCCCTAACCACGAGGTCGTATTGCTCGCCGTCCAAATAGATCTGCGCTTGTTGGAGGTGCTGGTTGAGCCTCGTTCGGGGGTCTTGGGCCAGAACCGAAGGGAGAACGACTGCAAGCAGCCCAACAACTACGGCCACACTGGCGGTCGCGTGCTGGCTGAACTTACGAACAGGCCGCCTGGGGGGATGGCTCTGACTAAGGCACTCCCCGGTCGGCTTCATCGCGGCCACCCAGCGCCCCCGGCTCACGGCATCCCGGCTCTTCCCAACACGCCGGCCGAACGTCGGCACTCGCTTAGACATTGAGTATCCCGTAGCCCCCGCAGAGGCGATCTTGGCGACAAGCGAACGCGAGGTCAGTGTATCGCAGCTTCCCCAGGGCTGGATCGTCCGACCCGGTGAAGCTTGGGGATGTGCGCGCTTGACCACTCCTCAGTAACATAAGCCATAGCCGGGCTAGGTATGCAAGGCGGACGAAACACCTCGCGGTTCGCGCGTTGGGCCCCTTCCAAGCGATTGCTATGGGCCAGCCTCATTCTGCTTGGACTCGGCACGGCAGTCTCAGGTCAGCAGTCGCCCGAAGAACGAGTTGCGGCCCACCTGCAGGAGGCGAAGCGGGCAGAGTCTGCTCAGGACTATTTGGCCGCGGCCGTACAGTACAAGGCGATCCTGGAACTACGGCCCGAATGGGCGCTCATCCACCAGAGCCTCGGTGTCACCCTCCATCTCGCCAAGCAATACTCGCAAGCGATTCAGCCCCTGAAGCGAGCTGTGCAGCTGGACAATCAGCTCTGGGGAGCGTACCTGTTCCTAGGGATGGACTACCACCAGACGCACCAGTTCGAGGCCGCGGTGGCAGCGCTCGAGAAGAGCCTTGCGCTGAACCCGGAAATGGCGGAGACCAGACGCTGGCTCGGCCTGAGCCACTCTGCTCTGCGAAGCTACGAGGTTGCGATCTCCCACCTGCTGCGAATCACGACTGAGCGTGCCGAGGATGCGGAGGCGCTGTTCCACCTTGCGCGAGCGTACGATAGCCGCGCTGCGCAACTCTTTCAGTCGATTGGAGATAAAGATCCGGAGTCTCCGTTCGTGTATTTGCTGCAGGCGGAGCGATTCGCATCGGAAGGCGACCTTTCGAGGGCAAGGGCGGAATACCGGAGGGCGCTCGACGTCCGGCCCGATCTAACGGGAATACTCAGTGGGCTCGACCTAACCCAAGCCGGCTCCAGCCCGCCGGCAACGAAGCCGACGAACGCATTGGCCGGGATTCGGTCCAGCTTCGTCTCGGGCCGCTTTGAAGAAGCATCGAGTGCGGCGAAAGGAGTCCTAGCTGCGCAGCCGGAGAATGCTGAAGCGACGTATTGGCTCGGTCGGGCCTACCAAGGCCTTGCTGCTGGGACACTCGATCGCTTGACGGAGGTGGCGCCGGAGTCCTACAGAGTCGACCAGCTAGCCGGCGAGACCCACGAGGAGCGAACCGAATATCGGAAGGCTGTCGAAGCCTATCGTAGGGCGCTCCAAAAGGCGCCAGAAGTCCCCGGGCTGCGTTATTTGATCGGCACGGCCTATTGGAAAATGGGCAGCTTCTCTGATGCGCAGGAGTGGCTCGAGGAGGAACTCGAGCGCAACCCGCACCACGCCCGCGCCCGGTACCGGCTTGGCAACCTGCTCCTTGACCGAGGCCGGCCCGCCGCTGCGATTCCACACTTACGTCAAGCGCTTGCAGCCACGCCGAATCTTGCCGAGGCCCGCTTCGATTTGGGACGCGCCTACCTCGAGGACCGGCAGCATGCTGCCGCCGCCGCGCAACTCGAAGAGTACACGCGAATCAGTCCAGCCAACGACCGCGCACGCTACCTCTTGGGCAATGCCTACCGCGGCCTCGGCCGCATGGAAGATGCGCGCAGAGAGTTCCAAGCCTATCAGGAACTCAGCCAGCAACGACTCCGCAAGGTGCAGCAGGACGTGAAGAGTGTCGCGGAAGACGTCAATCAGGCGGATCCATAGCTTGGCCGGCGACTCGTCGTCCTATGGTGCCGGTTCTTCAATCCTCAGGACTTGGTTGACTCGTACGTCTTTCAGCACCTGCTCGGAGCCGTTCGGCCACCGAATCGTAACGACATCGACCGATTCGCGTCCGCCAAGTCCGAAGTGCAGCCGTCGGTCGTTGTGCGACTGGTAGCTGCCGCCACTCCTGACTTCCCGAACCTGTCGTAGGTCGCCGGCCGCGACGGTGGCACGAGCCCCGATAGCCGACCGATTTGACCGTGTCCCGCTCAGATCGAGCAGCAGCCAGTTCCCGGTTGCCGCGCTTCCCCGCAACAGCGTCGGGGGTGCGTCGAGGTTCGCGATCAGTAGGTCGATCCGGCCGTCATTGTCAATGTCACCGGCAGCCAGTCCTCGGCTGGAATGCGGACCCTGGGAACGGTCAGGCAACTCGATCGTTTGGAATGTGCCGTCACCGCGGTTTCGGAAGGCCGAATTCGGCTGGCGGTACCGGATGCCAAGGTCGTGGCGGTCCACCTCGGGGTAGACATGGCCATCAGCAATCACAATGTCGAGAAACCCGTCGAGGTCGAAGTCGACAAATCGCACACCCCAGCTCAGCTTTGCCCAGGTCGGCTCTCCCAAGCCCGCCCTGGCCGAGACATCACGAAATACGTCATCGCCGACGTTGCGGTAGACGGTGTTGTAGTCGTCGGAAAAGTTCGTGACGATCAGGTCCACGCGGCCGTCGTTGTCGAAGTCGCCGAAATCGACTCCCATGCCGGCCTGCTCCTTGCCGTCCGCGCTCAAAGCGATGCCGGCCAGCAAAGCGATTTCCGTGAACGTCCCGTCGCCGTTGTTCTCGAACAGATAGTTGGCCATCGAATCGTTGGCGACATAGATGTCTTGGTCGCCATCGTGGTCGTAGTCAGTCCAGACGACACCAAGTCCGTAGGAGTTAGGCACGGCCCCGACGCCGGAGGCGGAGGTGGCATCTCGGAAACGTCCGTCGCCTAAGTTTTCGTAGAGCCTGTCCGCGGTCGGGATCATGCCCCGGGGCCCGCATTGCACCCGGATGCCTCGATAGCGGCACAGCTGGCTGTCCTCGGGGAGGTCCTCTAGGTCGAACTCAAGATAGTTGGTGACGTAGAGGTCGACGTCACCGTCTCTATCGTAGTCACCGAACGAAGCAGACGAACTCCACTCGTCTCCTTCCAAGTCCGCGCCTGCGGCACTGCTGAACGTGCCGTCCCCGCGGTTCAGGTACAAACGGTTCGGCCCATAGTTGGTGACGTAGATGTCGTCGTACCCGTTGTTGTCGACATCCGCGACCGCGACTCCCATGCCCCAACTCGAATCGCCGAGTCCGGAATCTTCCGTGACGTCGTCGAAGGTGCCGTCCCCGTTGTTGCGGTACAAGCGATCGATGGCACACGGCGCTCCTGCTGCGAGCGCGTCGAGCGTACCGCCATTGACGAGATAGATGTCAATCCAGCCATCGTCGTCGAAGTCTACGAACGCGACTCCCCCAGCCATCGATTCGAGGATGTACGGCTTGTCCGCAGCCCCGGAGACAAGCTTGCGGCTCAGGCCGCTTTCCGCCGAAGCATCCCGAAACTGAGCGTCTGCGGCCAAGCAGGAAAGTGCCGCCAGGACAGCGATCGGCAGGAATCGGCCTAGGAACTTCCTCGTTGCCACGTTTCGCGAGGGGTTCACGCGCGCATCCGTCGGCTGATCCTGCGGCACTTTGAACGATCGTGCGATCGGCGTGCTCGTCCAGAGCGATGGGGCCGGCTGGCAACTCATTCGGGCCCGGGCTCCTCGACCAGCAGTATCTGGTTCAACGCGACATCTTCGATCGTCCGTGTCCGGCCCGACGGCCACCGCACCGTAAGTTGCTCGATTCTCTCGTCGGCCCCGAATCCGAAATGCTGGCGCAGGTCGTTCGCGGAGAGGTAGCTCGCAGACGAGCGGACCTCGCGCAGTTGCATCCCGCTTCCAGAGGTCGCCTGTACCCTTGCCCCGATCGCCGAGCGGTCGCTGGCAGTTCCGCGCACATCAACCAGCAGCCAGGGGTTCTGGTTGCCGCCGTCATTGCGCAATAGGGTGGGTGGACCGTCCAGATTGTTTACGATCGCGTCCAAGTCTCCGTCGTTGTCATAGTCCCCGAGGGCGAGTCCGCGGCTCTTGTAACGCTCGGTGAGGCCTAAGTCTTCGCCTCGTTCCGAGAACTGGCGGTTGCCTTGGTTCATGAACACCAGCCAGCGCTGTTCGTACTTGAGGCCCATTTCGAACCGGTCCGCCTCAGGGTAGAGATGCCCGTTGACCACGAAGAGGTCTTCCCTAGAATCGTTGTTGAGATCGCCGAACGCCGCTCCCCAGCCCACGAACAAGTGCGTGCTCCTGCCGTGCCCCGACGCATACGTCAGGTTGGAGAAGCTGCCGTCCCTGTTGTTGACGAGCAGCGAATTGCTCTCGTAGGACGAGTTCGTGTAGTAGAGGTCTAGCCAGCCGTCTTGGTCGATGTCCGCGGCATCCACACCCATCGAGCCCTCTTCAACGCCGTCTTGCGAGAAGGCCGTTCCTGTCAGCACGGCCAGTTCCTCGAAGGTGCCGTCGCCGTTGTTCTGGTAGAAGAGATTCGCGGTCAGGTCGTTTGCCACGAAGATGTCCGGCCACGAGTCGTTGTTGTAATCTGCCACCAGCACGCCGAGCCCGTACAGCATGTCTTCATCGATCGAGCGCTGGGCGGCAATTTCCTCAAAGTGCCCGCGGCCGTCATTGAGGTAGAGCGAATCACGCAGGCCCGTGAGGCCCCGCGGGCCGCAGAACACGTCGAAGCCGCGATAGTTGCAGTTCGCGTCCCGCTTGGGCAGCCGGTTCAGCGGGTACGCCAGGTAGTTGGTGACATAGAGATCGAGATCCCCATCTCGATCGAGGTCGGCGAAGGCAGCGCCTAGGCTCCATCGCGACACCCCGATTCCCGCGCTGCGGGCGACCTCCTCGAAGGTGCCGTCGCCGAGGTTCCTGTAGAGTGCGTTGCTTCCGTATCCGGTCAGGAAGAAATCGGTCTTTCCGTCGCCGTCAAAGTCCCCAAGCGCAACGCCCTGTCCCCAGCCTCTAGCCGTGAGCCCGGCCTCGCCGGTGACGTCTTCAAACGTTCCCCGACCGCTCCCGCGGTACAGGGCGCACATCAGGTCGCCGCCCCGCTCGAACTGCTCGATCGTCGAACCGCGCACGAGCAAGATGTCAAGGTATCCATCTGCGTTGTAGTCCACAAACGCGGCACCGCCGCCCATCACCTCGATGATGTGCTCCTTGGTGACACTCCCCTGGAGGCCGTCAAACGCTTGGAGGCCTGAGTTAGAAGTGACGTCCACGAAACGGAGATCCGGTGGCTGGGCGGCGATAAGAGCCGCTCCGAACGCGGTCGTCGCGACGAACCCTTGGAGACGCTTGAAGTGCGATTGCAACAGTCTTCGCCGGCGTCCCGCAGACGAATTACCGTAGCAAGCGTCAGGCGGGCCGAACCTCAGCCCAGCTTGCGGGGCAAGCTCTGCTGGACGGCGAATCGCAGGCTGCGGCCTTAGCCTAGAGCGACGGGCCCCAAAACAAATGTCCCATCGAATCGCGTCGCTCCAGATTGCTCGAATCACTCTGCGGGGTGTGCGGTTCGTCGCTAGGGCAGGCCCGGCGCGGACACGCAACGCTCTCGCCTAGAAAATTATCTTCAGGCCGAACTGGATCTGCCGCGCAAACTGTTGCGGTGCCAGCCCGCCGATGGCGCCGAATACCCCCGCACCGGCGTCGAAGTTCGTGTTGGGCTTCCCGAAGTTCACGTTGTTGAACGCGTTGAAGAACTCGGAGCGGAACTGCAGGCCGACGCGTTCCGTCAGCCTGAAGTTCTTGAACAGGCCGGCATCGAACTGGAAAAGGCCCGGGCCGATGAGCACGTTTCGCCCAAAGTTGCCAAACGTGTACGCTGCCGGTTCGCTGAATGCCGAGAGGTTGAAGTACTCTTCCGGCGCGCCGCTCACGCCCCCGTAAGGGTCGCCCGCCAGATTCGGACGCTGGGCTCCCACGCGTGGGCCTATATTCGCGATATCGCGCGGGACGGAAGTGTTGACGGGCGGCCCGCTGCTGCTGGTGATGATGCCCGTGAGTTGCCAGCCGCCTAGGACGGCATCGGCGGCCTTGTTCCAGCTCGCTCCGAACGCCTTGTCTCTCCCGAAGGGAAGTTGCCAGACGTAGTCGAACGTGAGGGAGTGGGCGCGGTGAAGGTCCGAAAGCGCCCGGTCGCCAAGGATGTCGTGCGGGTTTTGGGCCGTCTGGCTCGCCGAGAAGCCAGCTCCGAGGACATCGATCGTCTTTCCGAACGCGTAGTTTCCGCGGAATGAGAGACCGTCGGAGAAGCGTTTCTCGATCTTGAACTGCAGCCCGTGATAGATCGACGTGGCTTGATTGCCCATCTCGCTCAGGGGGCCGTACTGCGGCAACGGACGGCGTGGCTGCACCTCTCCCGGCCCCGCTTGTGCCGTATTGACATTGGAGAACGTAGAGAGCTTGACGCCTCTGGTGCCGACATAGCCCAGCTCGACCATCAAGTCGTCCGCCAGCTGGCGTTGGACGTGAAAGTTCCACTGCATCGTGTAACTGGTCCGATTGTTGCGGGGCACGATGTGCTGGGCGTTGGGCGCGACCGTGCTGCCCATCTGCACGTCTAGGTCAGGCGAAAACGTCGTCTCGACCGGGCTGACCGGCCCGCGATCGTTGAGGTTCGAGAAGTTCTCGCTAATCGCGAACGGCCAGTTGCCACGCACGCCTTGGGCCTCCCATAGGTAGTTGGTCATGTAGAAGACGCCGAATCCAGACCGCACGGTAGTCTTTTCGCCGAGGCGATAAGCCATGCCCACGCGGGGCGCGAAGTTGTTGTTATCCGGCTCAACGATCCCGCGACGAACGTTCGGCCCTTCGCCGGTGATCGGGTTCACGCCGTCCCACAGGAATTGGCCCGTCAGCAGATCGATCGAGGCCAGCAGGTCATCGCGGTGCTTCGGCCATTCGCTGTTGTCGTAGCGCAGGCCTAGGTTGACCGTCAGATCGGATGTCGCTCTCCAATCGTCTTGGAAGAAGAAACTGTAGTCTTCCTTCCGCATGATCGCTGTCGTGCCCTCGCCGATGTTTCGGCTCGCCACTGTCGGCAGGCCGAGCAGGTAGGACGCGACTGCATTGCCAGTAGCGGCGGCGTTCTGCGGATCCTCGGTGGGCACCTTATTGAAGTTCATGTTGCCGGTGAAATAGCCATCGTCGAGGTTGCGGTTGTGCTTGAATTCGAAGCCTGCCTTGATGCTGTGAGCCCCAGAGATCTTGGTAATCGTCGCGTACGCGCTGTACGAATCGTCGGGAAACGGAAAGCCGGTCTGACTGGGGCTTGCGAAGCCGGCGATCCTCCAGGCCGGGAAGAGCGGCACTGCTTCGCTCTTCAGAATCGGGATGCCTTGGATTCCGTTGCCCGTAATGAAGGCCTCAATGGCCTCCTTGCCTCCCGGAGCGCTGTCAGCGATCTGGAGGTTGTTCCGGTGATAGGAGATCTTCGTGTCGATGATCGTGGTGGGGTTCACAGTGTGCGTGTCGCTGATCATGATGTTCGTGAACGTGTTGACCAGGCGGTTTTCCACGGTGAAATGAGCGGTTGGGCGAGGGCTCACCGAATCGCTGAAGTTGAATCGCCCGGTGAGGATGTTGTTGTCTCCGAATCGGTGATCGACCTTGCCCATCCATTGGTCGTTGTCGACTCGTGAAGCATTCGTGTTAATCAAGTTCAACGCTTGGCCCGGCAGGTTCGGAGCAGACCACAAGATCTCCTGCAGTTGCTTGGTCGACGCGTTGATCCTGCTGGCGGGAATTCTGTTGTTCGGCATCATCTGCCGCGACAGCTTCCCATCCGCGTTCTCCGCCGTTGTCCAAGGATCAAAGAAGGGGTCCGCCGGTCTCCCTTGCGTGTCGAGGGAAAGGTCGCCGCTGAACATCTCGCTGGTCGGGACGACATTGAGCAGGGTCGATTCTCGGCTTCGTCGCTGGCCCTCGTACATGAAGAAGAAGAACGTCCTATTCCTCGCGATCGGGCCGCCAACCGTGGTGCCGAACTGGTTCTGTCGAAATTCTGGCCGCGGTGTCCCGGACCGGTTCGCGAAGAACTCAGAAGCGTCCATGTTGTCATTGCGCAGAAACTCGAACGCCGTGCCGTGGACCTCGTTCGTTCCCGATTTGGTGACGATGTTGACATTCGCCCCCGCAGCTGTGCCGAACTCCGCGGAGGTGATGTTGGTCTGGATCTTGAACTCTTGGATGGCGTCGATCGAGGGCTGCAAGCCGTAGGTCTTGAAGAAGCTCTCGTTGTTGTTGACGCCATCGAGCGTGTAGTTGTTGGCCTCGCTGCGGAGACCGCTGATCGAGACTGCCGTGCCGGAAGTCTGAAAGGCCGTTAGCGCCCCAGCGCCGGCCACGGCTCCTGGCATGAGGATGGTGAGCTGGGTGAAACTGCGGCCGTTCAAGGGCAATTCCACGACCTTCTTGTTGTCGACGGTCGAGGCGACGGTGGACGTGTCGGTTTGGAGCTGCAGTGCCGCAGCGCTAACTTCGACGACCTCGGTGACCTCGCCGATGGACAGGGTGAGATCGACACGCAGTGTCTGGTTCACAGCCAATACCACCCCGGTCTGCTGGGCTTGGCTAAAGCCGGGCATTTCGGCTGAGACCGAATAGATTGCCGGAGGAAGCGACGGCACTGTAAAGCCGCCGGCCTCGCTGGTAGTAGCGACGCGGGCGTTGCCAGTGCCTTCGTTCGTGACAGTGACGGTGACGCCCGGCACGACGGCCCCGCTTTCGTCTGCGACATCGCCGAGAATGGTTCCGAATGAGGTCTGGGCGTGGATCGGCACAACGCTTAGCAGCGCCGCCAGCAAGACAAGTGAAAGGGTTTGCAGTCGCATTTATCCTCCCAGGAGCCAATTCATCGTCCAACAGCCCGCACGAGCTGTGGCTGAGTCGCCCATCGTACCATCACTGTTGTCGGGCGTCGATTTTCTCCCACTCCGACTTGCTGGCCGCTGCGGTTCCGGCTCCTTGCTGCCTCATCGGTGCCGTGTTCGGGTGCTACGGCGCATGCTCCGATCTCAGCAGTTGGCCGACCGGGCGTCTGCTTGATCCGGACCCAAGATTTCGGAGCCGGCCCACTTGAACGAAAATGGGACCTGGTGTGCTGAGTCGCGCTCTCAGGGCGTTTGCCGGACTGTTGGTTTGGTCCAGTTCTTTGGCCATTCCGGCCGCTACGCTTGCGGCCGACGGCGGCGAGCTGCTGTCGCAGGCACGCGCCCAGCGGGAGGCCGGCGACCTTCCTGCAGCTGCCCTGTCGCTGGAACGCCTGCTGTCCAGCGCACGGGACGGACACCCCGGTGGAGCGGCGCTCCCGATGCTCCACCGCGAGCTCGGAGAGGTCTATGCGGCCATGCAGCGACCGGGAGATGCCGCCGCGGAATTCGAGCGATCTCTGGCGGCGGACCCCGCCCAGAGGGTCCTTCGTTACCAGACGGGCATTTTATACAGGCAGCTTGGCCAACACTCCAAGGCGGCCGAGCATCTCTCAGAGGCATTTCAGCAAGGATTCCGAAACACAGCTGTACGGTTTCACCTAGCCGCCTCACAGTTCGCTACCGGAAAGTTCGCGGCGGGGCTTGGCCATGCACGCATGATCCTCCAGCCAAGCCCGCCGACCAGCGACGCTGCGCTGCGTGTCGGAAAACTCCTGTTCGAATACCACTTCTACCGCGACGCAAGTGTTGCGTTTGAATCTGCCTTGGACGGTGCCAGCCAGCCCATGGAGGCGCGCGTCTACCTGGCTCTGAGCAATCACTTGCTCAACCGTCACGAGCGAACCGTAGAGCTGCTGCAGCCGCTTGTCGCTCCCGATGGCTCGGGGAATGCCGAGGTGTTGACCCTGCTAGCGGCGGCGCTAGCATCGCTGGACCGGTTCGAGGAGGCCGAGGCGTTGTTTGGGCAAGCCATTGCCAAGGAGCCGTCGAGCCCCCATCCGTACCTGAACCATGCGCTTGTCCTGCTTGAGCAGGGCGAGGCCGGACGCGCGAGTGAATTGTTTGGCAGGATGTTCCGATCGGCGGGGTCTGAAAGCCCAAAGGTCTTCTATGCGATTCGGCGCAATTCCTGCCATGACGCCTATCACGAGACTGCGGGCCGTTCGAGATCTGGCGACGTGGGTGCCAATCCCGACCGAGGCCTCCAGTTCTTCGAGTTCGCCCGGTCGCTAAGCCAGCGGCACCACCATGGAACGGCTGTCGAGCTGCTGCGCATCGCCGCCCGCGACACAAGCGACCGCGACCTGCCTCGGGCGAGGTTGCACCGCGCGCTGGGATTGAGTTGTTTGAATCTGGCGTCTGGCAGCGAGATCCCCACCCGGCTCCTGGAGCGAGCGACCGAGCTGGATCCGCGTGACCACAGAGCGCATTTCCTGCTGGGACGTTCGCTTCAAGAGAGGCACAAGCCCGAGCAGGCCGCCAAGGCCTTCCAGCGCGCAATCGAGCTGCAGCCTGATGCATTGGCGTACTACACCGAGCTAGCTCGGTCGCTGATGTCGGGTGGAGGCGGTGTCGACCAGAGCAGGAGAGCGGTGTCGATCTTGGTCAAGGCAATCCAGATCGATTCCTCGGATCCCGCCGCGCGCTTCGAACTGGGCAAGCTGCGGATGGGGCAGGGGCGTCTGGATGAAGCGGAGCAACACCTTCGCAAGGCGCTCGAGGCCGCGCCGGAATTCTATGAAGCGCACTACGTATTGGGACAGGTCTACGCACGAGGGAAGAAGACCGCCCAAGCGAGGGACTCCATTCGGGCGTTTGAAGCGACGAAATCGGCCATCGAGGCTCGTTCGACAGTATGGAAGGACTCTACGGTCGGGATTGCAGCCGAGTAACTGCGAGTCCTCCACATCACCAGAGCAAGGATCGTTTCGGGCCCCTCTACTCGAAACCTGAACGTCATTAGTCCGATGCCCGATACAGGCCCGGGCGTCAGCATCGGCCTAGTCTTTCGCGGACGGCTCGCATCCAGTGTTCTGCGCCGCGAATGAGATCAAGAAATAGCGGGCCCCAGCGAGCGTCTGCCGGATGCGATGGATCCTTTCCGGGATCTCCTTGTCGCTTGTCTTGCACTTGTATGGCTGCCGATTCTCGTCGCGCTCGGCCAAACAGGACGTGATCGCATTCCAGAACTTGCGCACGAATTCCTTTTCGTTGACAGAAGCCATGTTCCGGCAATCAGATAATGTTCTGCTGCTGCACGGCAGGAGGGCGGAACGGTCCGTGGACGCGCCGGTCTGATTGCCGCCGCGCTTGCGCTGGAGGCCTGCCGAGACCGCCCTATCTGGGCTCTTCGCCCCCGACCCAAACGGGCGATGACCACGCCATCGCGCCATCCAGCTGCTTGGCGCGCACATAGTAGTAGTCGCCATGCCCGACGGCGCCTTGGTCGACGAACTCGAAGTCGCAGTCTAGCGGTTGGTCGTCGCTGACCAGTTGCAGGGTCACCCGGTCCGAATCAGGGTCCGCTGGCAGGTCCTCTTCCAATAGCCCGTCCCGGAGGTCGGAGAATCGAAACTCAAGCGTCCGCGCTGGATGAGCGCGGTAGGTCCGAACGTGGATCGGTGCCTTGCCGAACTCCGACCCTTCGTCTAGGCTGACGACGATCTGAGTCGAAGGGGTCGCGCCCTCGAGGTCGATCAGCACGGAATCGGCGCGGCCGCGCGTCGCAGTGCGAAAGCGAATCCGATCGCCCTCCTGCTCCCAGCGCTCGTGGTGACGGTTCTCGATTCGCGGTGCCCGATAGCCGGCCATCGCGGCGCCGAGAACCTCGATCGTGCCGCTCCACCTGCGCACCCCACGCGGGCTGTCGCGGATGAAAGGTTCTGAGGACGATTCGAAAGTGATCTGAGCCGTCACTTGGTCGGCGAGGCTCGCCTTCAGAGGCCGCATCCGATAGACCTCGTCGCCGTTCTTGACTACCGCCACTTCAGTGATCGGGGCCGTCCCCATCACGCGCGCCCGCAGGCGGCGGTCGTCGCTGTAGCCGATCCGCCGGCCCATCTGCGCGCCGTTCAGTTCGAGGTCGACGATGATCCGCTCGGCTGTCGTCGCGGCATATACCCTGCGCTGCTTGAGGGCGTCGAAGATGGCGTCGGCGGTCTTCTCGCTCGCCAGCGCGGCGGCCAGCCCGCCGAACTGCGTCATCCCCCGGGGGCGCGTGCCCGTGTATCCGGGATGCGTGCGATGGTCATCCGAAGCTGCAACGAATCCGACTTGATGTCCGTTCCGGAGGTAGTAGTTGCCGAACCACTCGAACGTGCCGTGCATCGACATGATCTCGACGAGGGATTCCATGTCGGTGTCGCTGTTTCGCCAATCCCCGGGCTGATGGGCGTGCGGAATGATCAGGACGTCGTTCGTGTCGTAGCGCTCGCGCAGGCCTTGGTACAGGGAGGCGAGATTGGGTGCGAGCTGCGCGCCGACCCGCTCGTCGAAGGGACGGCGGTAGAAGACGTTATGATGTCCGCCGAACCGCCTTTGCACAGTCCATTCGTAGCCGAGGAAGGCGATGAATCGGCCGGGCTCGCTGTAACGGATCACGGCCTCGCGGACATTCTTCCACTCGAGGTCATCCATTGCGGTGTCGTGGTCGGACATGCCGTAAAAGTCGAGCTGGGCGTCGTCGCGCGCATACCGGTAGGCTCCATCGATCGAGCCCTGCCCCTCGGCTAGCCCCGCGTGGGAATGCGTTTCGCCCCAGTAAATGCGGTGCGGCGGATTGCTGCGCACCCAGACCGGGTTGCTGGATCCCGTGATCCTGCCATCGGCGGACGCGAAGCCGAAACGGTAAACGCCCTGCTCGTCCAAGCGGATGTCCTCGAGCACGTTGAGAGCGGGCGCGCCGGCCGGGATGTCTCGGAAAGGCTCACCGTTCAAGCTGACTCGGTAAGCCGGTATGTCGCTTCTCGCCCGATTGAAGTTGACGTCCTCGCTGCGGACAGCCAGTTCGAAGGCCTCGCCCGGTTCGACGACAGACGGCGCGAATCCCTTCACCCTTGCGGCTGCTGCGCCAGCCACTTCGAACGCCGGCCAATGGTGTGTCGGATACCTGCCGTCGCCGGAGTGATCCACATACACGGGCAGTACCGTCAAGTCATTCTCGTAGGTGTGGATGTGCCAGCCGCGCCCTCCGCCGGTGCGATCACCGTAGACCAGAGTGAAGGAGTCGCCTTGCGCGAGTGTGCCCCGCTCGAGCAGGAATGCGGGCCTCGCGCCGACCGCGCTGTACCGCTCCGGACCCCGTGGGATCTCAACCTTCACGAACCGGACTTCTGGCTTGGAGGCCTTGATCGTGACGTAGCCGTCGCCCGGACCGTCGTTCTGCAGGTCACCGCGATCCCACTGCGAGTTTCGCCCGACTACGACCTTGCCTCCTTGCTTCAGGGCAAGTTCGCCGACGGTATAGGTCAGCTCCACGGTGATCCAGGTATCGGCTGTGAACGGACCGCGCGAGCTGACTTCGAACCGGCCCAGGGCTCCGGGCCGCTCATCCTTGAGGCGGAGCTCTTCGATCACCTGATCGATCCGCGCATCGGCATAGATGGCGCGCCCGTCGGGTCGCTGAGAGAGGGACACTACGGGCTCGCGTCCCGCGCGCTTGGCATCGAGCAACTCCCGGAAGGCGGTTTGCAGAATCCCGGTAGCGCGCTCCGGCACGGGGCCGCCGGCGAGGGCATAGTCGTTTATCCAGCGCCATAGCACTGGAGTGCGCTCGGCTAGGTTCGATCCGTCGGTCGGGTGCTGCGCCGCTCCGGCCTTGAGTGCTTCGACTCTCGTTCGAGCCTGAGGCGACATGTAGTCGTCACGACTCCCGGACTGGGTCTGGCCATTGGCGTCTGGGCCCAGCCAGAGATGGATGGGCAAGACCAGCAAGGACACCAGACAGCGGCCCAGTCCGGGGGGAATGCGCACGGCCTGTAAGAGCTCCTGCACGGGCGTACAAACATGGTGGCAGATCGCGGGCACGGACTGGGTATCGGCCGTCCCGATCTCGGAAAGGTCGCTTGTCGTGCGGCTCGCTTGGCATGCCGCCATTGGACCTTGCGAGAATCGGACTCTAGCTTCCGTGTCGGCAGTCAAGGCCAGACCCAGACGGGGCGCTTCTGGCAGTGTCGTTTCTCGTCGGTCTGCTATCGGCCACCCCGCTCTTCGGCCAAGCACTCAGCGTGAAGGTAATCCGTTCTCGGACGCCGTCACCAATGCATCTGTGGCGATCGGAGACCAAGAGATGCCGCCCGATGACAACGGCGTCGCCGATGCGGGCCGGGGCCATCGCTACAGGCGCTTTGCGTAGATGTAGAACGCTCCCCGCTCAGTCCCGTCCTCGGTAGTGAAGCGGCTGTTCATGGTCGTCTTGCCAGCGGGCAGCTCCATCTCGATGGACGCGCTGGACGCGCCAGACTCTACGGGCACGGTCTCTTCCAACTCTCCGATGCGGAGCGTCGCCGTGTTCGCCTCGATCGGGAAGTCGGCAGGCTTGTCGCGCTGATATAGCTCGAATTCATAGGTGCCCGCTTGGGTCACTTGGATATTCCAAGTCCCGTTCACGGCCGGAGCGCGGGAGACATGGCCCTGGTTCCATGGAACCTGCACTGAATCGTCCGGCGGGAGCCAGTCGTGGGCGGTGATCCGCGCCGGGTTCTCGGCATCCGAGCCGATATCCAGGTGCACGTGCTGCTCGAAGCGGTCGTCGATATGCTCCCACCACGCGTCGTACTCCGCGCGCAGCGCGGCGACCACTTCGGGATTGTCGGCGGAGATGTCCGTCAGCTGGCCCGGATCGGCTTGGATGTCATAGAGCTCCTGCCCGTTGACCAGCCGGTGCTGTTCCGTCATCACGGAACTCTTGCGCCAGCGTTCCGGGAACCGGATCCGCTGGGAATGCACGACCAGCGTCCGGTCGTCCCAGTCCCCGCCGCGCAGTAGCGGCAGCAAGCTCGTGCCGTCCCAGTCCAGGTCTTCCCGCCGCGGCGTGCCTGCAGCGTCCGCGAATGTCGGCAGGACATCGATGTGCGCCGCGAGATTCGCGACATCCCGGGGCGCTCCCAAGTTTCCGGCAGGCCAGCGGACCAAGAACGGCACGCGATGGCCACCGTCATATTCGGACCCCTTCCGTCCGCGCATTCCGGCATTGAAGCCCTGCCACGCGCCTTCGGCTTCTTCCTTGGCTGCCCGTGCGAGCAGCTCTGCGTTCGTCGAGCCCACCCTCTGGGTCGGGTGCGTGTTGGTCACGCCGGCCGCAGAGCCGTTGTCGGTCATGAAGATCAGCAGGGTGTTGTTCGCAATGCCGAGTTCGTCCAGCTTCGCGGTCAGGCGCCCCATGTTGTCGTCGATGTTCTCGATCATGCCGTAGAACTTGTCCATCGGACTGGGAATGCCCTTGTCGGCGTACGGCTTGGAATAGGACTCGTCGACCAAGAAGGGCCCGTGCGGGGCGTTCGTCGACAGATAGACGAAGAACGGGCTCCCGCCCTCGGCTTGCCGTTGCTCGATGAATCGCAGGGCGTTGTCGAAAAACACGTCGGTGCAGTAGCCCTCGTAGGCCGTAGGCTCGCCGTTGTGCCAATACGTGTCATCGAAGTAGTCGTTGCCCCAATAGTCGGGCGTCTGGCCGACGCCCCCGCCGCCGTGGTAGACGGCTTCCTGGAAGCCTCGGTCGATCGGCCGGTAGGGCGAGTTGTCGCCTAGGTGCCACTTGCCGAAAAAGCCGGTCGCATAGCCGGCCGCCGAAAGTACGTCGGCGAATGAGGTCTCTTCGCGGTGGACGATGGAGCGCCCCATGATCGTGTGCCAAACGCCGGTCCGGGAGGAATATCTACCGGTGATCAGTGCGGATCTGGTTGGCGAGCAGGTGGGATCGACGTGAAAATTGGTGAGCCGCACGCTTTCGGCGTGCAGGGCATCCAAGTTCGGCGTTTGGATCATTGAATTGCCATGTGCGCCGATCTCGCCGTAGCCTTGGTCATCGGTCATCACAAGGATTATGTTGGGCCGGCTGTCGACCGGTCCCGTGGTGCATCCCGCGGCTAGCAGCAGGGTCGCCAGCACGAGCACTAGCGGAGCGGATACGTCAAGCGGAGGATGCTGGCGGTTGCAAGGATTAGCCATGGCGTTTCGATTGAACGTACCATACAAGCGCCGCTCCAGACCGGACGGTCATGGCTCTGCTCATCGTGTCAAAGCTCGGATAGAGAGCCTCCAGATCCGTGACCGGAACCATCACTCCCAAGGCTGGTCCTTCAGGAACGCCGCGTGTTCCACCAAGGGCTTCTCCGTCTGGAAGTGTTTCCGGTAGGCGGCGACCCAGTCCTGGGCGATGTCTGCCTGGGCGGCCCGCAGCGAGATTTCCCCGCTGCAAGTCTTCCGCACGAGCCTGTCCTCGAGCGCGTCTTTTGCGTTCGCGTCCCAGACCGACCCTTCGTAGGGCTGCGGCCACAGGTTCTCCGGGACCGTGACCCCACCGAGCTCGGGCGGCACCAAATGATCGAGTTCGTACGCCAGCGGCTGCGGTGTCTCGATACCATGGGCCCGGAAGACCGCCAGCGCAACCTGGCGGTCGACCGTCACGGGCACAGCCGGCCTGTAGGACGCACACAGCTCGACGGAGCTCGCGGGACCTGTCCTGCCAGGTGTCAGCCGCGAGTCGGGCACCGCTCGGAGAGCTGCCACGTTCGGTCCGTCGATAGGGGCATTGCCGGAGTACCACAAGATCCCGCCCGCGCCACAGGCGATGGCCAAGGCCACGGTGGCTAAAGTGGCGGAGAGCCTCCAGGCTGGCTGCGATCGTTGATCCGAACCCTCCGCAACGGCCCGGGCAAGGGCGCTACGGAGTTGATGCCTCGCCGATTCCGGCGGGGGCAGCGCCTCATCCAGAATCCGTCGGCGGGCCGCGAAGAACTGTTGCAGCGGCGCTTGCATCCCATTCAACCGAGCCCGGCACTCCTCGCATTCCTCAATGTGCTCCCGGCAGCGACGAGCGCGTCGCGCTTGGGATCCGCCCTGCAGAAGGAATACTAGGTCCGCGTCGGACAGGTGTCTTTCGCTACTCCACATCGTCGTCCTCACGCTTGCACGTTCTGGAGCCGCGAGGCGGCCCGCCTCATGCAATTCGAAACCGTTCCCAGGGAAACTCCCAGCACGCGGGCGATTTCGCGATATCGCAAGCCCTCGGCCCGCAGACTCAAGCAGGAGCGATCGCGCGCGGGGAGCGCGCTCAGCACAGCACACATTCGCTCGTAACGTTGGCGCATGCGTAGCCGCTGCTCCGGGTTCGGCGCTCCGTCCGCTACGGGATCGGCAAATGGCGGCGTACGAATCGTCCTTCGGGCCAGTCCGTCGAGCCTGCGACTCTTCAAGCCGAGATTGTGCGCAGTCCGGAAGATCCAGCCTCTCAGGTTCGTTCGAGGCCGGCCTCGGTGCAGGTGTCTGAACAGCGCCAGGAATGTTTCTTGGACCACGTCCTCGCCGTCGGCAACGCTCAGGCCCATCGAAAGCAGGTAGCGGAGGATCGGCTCCCGGAGGTCATCGAACAGGGCGGTCACTTCGTCGTGGATCTCGACGCGATGGGTTGCGGGAACTGCCTTGCCGGAAACTCCCGGAATCGGCAGGGTTGCGACTGCCCCGCCGACAGAGGAAGCGGGGACGTACCATCGATGCCCGGCGGCCATGCCCAGACGTGGCCCAGCTTCGCGCCGCCCGTTTCAGGCGTGATCAGAAAAACCTGAACGAAACCGGGCGAAGTGGAATGTACAAGTGTAGCCTATGTCTCGCTCGCGCTTTGCCTGCCTTCGCCTTAGTGCGACGGTGTTGTCGTTCTGCATCTTTCTCGCCCCGTCCGCCCGGCCCCAAGTGATGGACGGCCGGCTGGAGGTTCGCGTCATCGACCCTAGCGGCCAGGGCGTACCTGCCGCACTCGAGCTCGTCTCGCGAAGCCCTCAATTCGTCGCGGGCGCGGTCGCCGACGCCGAAGGACGAGCGACCCTGCATCGCATTCCTCCAGGCACTTACCTGCTCACAGCGCGCCACGAGGGATTCGAGATTGCGGAACGCCGCATCGCATTGCAGTCGGCGGTTCCGCGGGTCGTCGAGATCGCACTTTCCGTGGCCACGGTCCGGGAGGAAGTCACCGTTCGCGCCCCCGCGCCCCTGTTCGAGCCGTACAGGCCGTCGCAGGGCACGCGGTCCGGACGCGACGACCTTGAGCAGGCCCTGGGCACCACTCTGGGCCGGAGTACCGTCGATATGGTCACGGCGATGCCCGGATGGTTGCTGGAAGCCAATGCCGTGCTCCACCCGCGGGGGTCCGAGTACGACACGCAGTACGTAATCGACGGCATGCCGCTGTACGACAACCGCTCGATAGCCTTCGCACCGGCGTTCGAGAACTCCGAGTTCGAGGCAGTCACAGTCCTTACTGCGGGCATCCCGGCCGAATACGGCCGGAGGCTGGGAGGCGTGATCGCACTTGACACGCGCCGGAGTGCCATCAGCGGACACCGGACCTCGCTCGATGTGCAGGCCGGGAGCTATGCGACGCGCATCGGCGCGTTCTCGCACCAGTACGCGAGCGGTGGCACTGAACTGACGATCGGAATTCAGGGGGGCGGCACCGACCGGTACCTCGATCCGCCCTCGCTGGAGAACTTCACGAATCGCGGCAGTTCCGGCGGCGGCAACGCGCGGTTTGCCCGCGATCTCAGAAGCCGCCATCGGCTGACTGGGTACGCGCGCACCAACCGCACGAACTTCCTAGTGCCAAATGACCTTGTCCAGCAGGAGGCGGGCCAGCGACAGGACCGCCGGTCGAGCGAGACAGCAGGGCAGGTGCACTATCAGGGCACGTTGTCACGGCGGACGCTGATTTCGGTCCGCGGGATGTTGCGGGATCTGACAAGCGAGCTCTGGAGCAACGAACTGTCGACGCCCGTCTACGTTCTGCAGGATCGCGGGTTCAGCCAAGGTGTGGTGATGGCCGACGTGACGTTCGAGGCAGAGCGCCACACACTCAAGATCGGCGGGGACATCCGATCCAGCGGGCTCCGGGAACGCTTCCTGATGGCGGAGCCCGATGAACTGCCGGACTTCGATCTGGACTTCCGCGACAGGCAGCGCAGCACCGAGGCCAGCTTCTACGCTTACGACCAGTTGCGGGCCGGCAACTTCGCAGCTAGCATCGGCTTCCGTTTCGATGAGTACCGCCTGCTGATTTCGGATCGCGCGTTCAGCCCGCGCCTCGCGGCCAGCTACTTCGTCCCCCCGGCGGGCCTCCAGCTGTATGCCTCCTACGACCGGATCTTCCAGCCACCCCCGACCGAGAACTTGCTCCTGAGCAGTGCCGCGACCGGCTTTGGGCTTGACGCTGTCGAAGAGGCTCTGGCGGTTCCGGCCAACAAGGGGCACTTCATCGAAATCGGCATGCGCAAACCGATCGGGGACGCAATGCGGATTGACGCCAAGCACTACTGGCGCCAGTTCCGGAACTACATCGATGACGACGTCTTTCTCAATACCGGCCTGTCTTTCCCGATCACGTTCGATTCGGCAGCGATCGAAGGGACCGAGGTCCGCATCGAAGCCCACCGATGGAAGGGCATCTCGGCGGTCGCCAGCTACTCCAACATGCTGGGAAGGGCCAGATCTCCGGTCACGGGCGGACTTTTCGTGGAGGGCGGGGAGGCTGAGGAGCTCCGGGACGTGGTCGAGGAGTTCCCGATCAGTCAAGACCAGCGCAACACCGTCGCGACGACCGTCCGATTCCAGATTCATCCCAGAGTCTGGGCTTCGTTCGGCATCCGGTACGGAAGCGGGTTGCCTGTTGAGCTGGAGGATGACGACGATGATGATGACGACGATGATCACGGCGACGATGATCATGGCGACGATGATGACGACGACGATGATGACGACGATCACGGGCACGACGATGACCACGGCGAAGCTCAGCCCGTTCCGGCAGCCATCCTCAGGAAAGTGAATTTCGCGCGCTCTCGAGTGCGCCCTAATCTCAGCCTCGACTTCTCTGTCGGATCCCGCGTATGGGAGGAGGGAAGCAAGTCCGCGACACTCCAGTTCGACCTGCGCAACGCTACGAACCGGCTCAACGTCATCAATTTCAGCGGGCTCTTCTCGGGCACGGCCCTTGCACCGGGCCGCCAGGCGACGGTGCAACTGCGCGTACGGTTCTAGCTCGCCGAGTCGGCCAAGACGGGCCAACGGGGCATAACATTGAGAGAGTTGCCGGTGCACCAGTCATGAGGAGTCAATTCGTTCGCGGCATGCTCGCGCTGCTCGCCTTCGCGGTTGCCGCACAGGCGCAGAGCCGCGCCGTGATTCTCACTGACGGCACGCGCTTGGAGGTTCGCGAGTACGAGGTGGTCGACGACCGCGTGCGCTACTTCAGCTCCGAGCGGGGTCAGTGGGAGGAAGTTCCAGTCGCGATTGTCGATCTCGAGCGCACTAACGTCTACAACAGGGCTCGCAGGGCGGAGCTCGAGCAGCGGCAGGCAGAGGAACGGCGTGAACGGTTGGCGGAGCGGCGTGCGCGAACCGAGCTGCACTCCGTGCCCTTGGATGACGGCGTCTACTATCTGCGCGGGCGGGAACCGGTGCTGGTGGAACAAGTCTTCTATGAGATCGACCGCAGCACCGGACGGTCCTTCCTGAATATTCTCGCGCCCGCGCCGGTCATCGCCGGCAAGCGCACGCTGTCCATCAAGGGGCTGTCTGCCAGCATGGTCACCACCGATGAGAAGCCGGCCTTCTATATTCGCTTGGACAGCTTCTCGCGGTTCGGCATCGCGCGGATCGAGCCGGAGCGGAAGAAGGACAGGCGGATTGTGCAGCAGGTGTACACGGTTCCGAGATCAGACGAGCAGTTCGAAGCGCAAGATGAGGTCGAGATCTTCCGGCAGCAATTGGCTCCGCTGGTCTACAAGGTTTGGCCGGTTGCACCGCTGCCGGCGGGTGAGTACGCGATCGTAGACTTCACTCCGGGCGAGTCGGACTTGCGCGTATGGGCCTTCAGCCACCGGCCAGGTGGCCAGGCTGAGGCTCGCTAGCAGGGCAGATGCCGAACGCTGCCCTGATCTTCGGCGCCTGCTGCCTAGGCGCGGCCTGGTCCTGTGGCGGCCCTACCGAGGGCGTAGAGGGTATCAGACCAGCCCGGCGGGACATTGAGAGCGCCTTGACCACGAATGGGCGGATCGAGACGGAGCGGACTGCCGCGGTGCGCTCAAGTACGTCGGGACGTGTCGGTCGGCTCTACGTCCGGCGCGGGGCCAAGGTCGAGCGGGACGAGCCGCTGCTGCAGCTGGTTGACGCCGGTCAAGCGGCGGCGCGCGATCGAGCCGGCGCTCGTCTGGCGGCCGCCAAAGCTCGTCTGGTGCAGCTGGAGGCCGGCCTGGACCCGCTTCGCAGGGCGCAGCTTCGTGGCGAGCTGACAAAGCTGGAGGCTGCTCGGTCTCGTGCTTCAGAGGATCTCGAAAGACTCCGGCGGCTATCGGCTCGGAATGCGGTTGCACGGTCCGAAGTCGATGCCCAGTCGCGTGCCTTGCAAGACCTTGCAGACAATATCGAGGCGCTCAGCGATCAACTGCAGGCGCCGCCGCTGGAGGGGCGGCGCTCGGAGCTTGGAGCTGCGATTCTGGAGGCGGAAGCAGAGCTGCGAGAAGCGGAACAGGCCGTAGACGCTCTCGTGCTGCGGGCGCCAGCCGACGGCACGCTTTTCTCGCTGGCGGTTCAGGAGGGCGATTTTCTGGAAAACGGAAGCTTGGTTGCCCGCATAGGTGTCACTGAAAGAGTGACGGCGCGCATCTTCGTCGACGAGCCCGAGCTTGGCGGGATCGAGCAAGGGTGCATTGCTCGCATCAGCGCCGACGCATACCCTGGGCGCGAGTGGGAATGCCGGGTAGAAACGCTGGCTACTGAGGTGGTCGAAGTCGGCCCGCGACGCGTGGGCGAGGTCCTGTGTCAGGCGGACAATCCGGATAGCCTGCTCCTGCCGGGGCTGGCCGTGCGGGTGCGGATCGTGACCCAGCGAGCCGAGCGCGTGCTGAGCGTACCGCGCGCAGCCGTAATGGGCGGCAGCGAGGAGCCCTTCGTGTGGGCGGTTGAAAACGGTCGGGCGGCGAAGCGCTCCGTGGCTCTAGGAGTGGTCGGTCCCGTATATGCGGAAGTCGTCAGCGGCTTGGCGGAGTCCGACTCTGTTGCGTTGCCGCGTGATCGCACCCTCGTCGAGGGACAGCGGTTGCGCCTGGATCGGGCGGCCGAGGGCATCCAATGACCAGCCGGATCCTTGCCGTCCTGCTGATGTTCGCCGGCGCGTTGTCGGCGGAGCAGCACCGGGAGCAGGCTCTCCAGCACTACGCCGCCGAGGAGTACGAGCGGGCGCAGCGGGCATTCGAAAGGGCCCTGCTCGAAGATCCAGAGAATTCCGAGCTCAACCTCTGGGTCGGGCTCGCGCTTGGACGGCGGGTGCAAACGATGCCCGCGTTTCGACGCCTCGGGGCGATGCCGCTGGTAGCGCGGGTCAAGCGGCAGTTCGAGAAGGCGGTCGAGCTTGACGGCTCCAACATCGACGCGCTGGACGCCCTGATGGGATTCCTGTTGGAGGCCCCTGGAATCGCTGGCGGCAGCAAGCGCGATGCGCGCGGCGTTGCCGAGCGCATCGAGGCGGTCAGTTCCGCGCACGGCGCCTATGGATTGGGAATCTGGCACGAGGACGTAGGCGAGATCGAACAGGCGTGCAAGCAGTTTGAACTGGCCCGCGAGCGGGACCCTGACAACTCCAGCTATCTCGTGGCGCACGCGGGCTTCTTGGCGCGGCGCGGGTCGCATGCCGAGAGCGACGACCTGTTTGAAGCCGCGCTTGCGCGCGATCCGGAGAATCCGACTGTATGGCTGGCGGCCGCCGAGGCTTGGATCGGGGCTAGGCGCAAGTCGCTATATCCGCGCGCCAAGCAGCTTGCCGAGCGCTATCTTGCGAGCCCTGATCGCGATCTGAATGGCACCCCGCTGTTCGAAGTGCGAGCGCTGTTGAAGAAAGTCCCGAGGTAGGTCGCGATCGACGATAGCAGGTGCCGCTTGGCTGCTGCGTCGATAGGGACTCGGAAGCGGCCAGGGTCGATGCACGGTGCTGCCGAGCGAGCGGGCGCAACCACGCGGCCGCGATGATTCGCGCTGCCGGCGACCGGTGGCCTGCGAGGAGTGCTTAGGCTAGAGGGGATGGGGCCGAAGGAATCCCTGGCGCACCGCGAGATCGCCCTCGCCGCCCTGCGCGCTCTGCGGGCCCAGAAGCTGCGCTCGGTGCTCACGGCCGCCAGCATGGCGGCTGCCGTAGCCGCCGTGGTGCTCGTCGCGACAGTTGCGGCGACCGGCAGCCAGTTCGTTCTGGCGCAGATTCAAGGAGTCGGCTCGAACCTCGTGTATGCCTATTACGAGGCCGGGGGGAATGTCTCGGATTCGGAAGCGGATTACATCGACCTCGCGGACGTCGAAGCCGTGCGCCTTCGGTTGGGTGCGCTGGCTGCGGCGGTCGCCGGCGTGAGCAGCACGTGGGATTCCGTCATGATTCAGGGCCGCCCAACCCAGATCCGCATCTTGGGCTCCAGCGAATCCTACCTTCGCGTGCGAAACCCAGTGATCCATCACGGTCGCTTCTTGGAGCGGACCGATCTGGAAGGCAGGGCCCGGGTCTGCCTGGTCACGCGCCGACTCGCGCAAGACCTGTTCGGCTCTGGCGCGGCCGCCGTCGGCCGGAGCGTGACGGCACACGGAATCGAGTTCAAGGTCATCGGCGTGTTTTCCGAGCGCGTCGAGACGTATGGGCAGTCGGAGGTGTCCGAGCGCTCCATGCTGGTGCCGTACACCGTGCTGCGCTACTTCCAGGAGACCGAGCGCGTCGACCCGCTTTATGTTTCGGTCAGATCGCAGGAGAGCGTCGAGGAGGTCGCCGGCATGGTGCGGGAGACGCTCGAGGCTCGCCACCGCCCCGGTTCGCTGTACCGCGTCGAGACGCTGGCGGGGATCCTGGCCACAGCTAGGAGGATCTTGATGGCGCTTAGCGTTGCCATGATTCTGGTCGCTTCCATTACCCTTGCGGTTAGCGGGGTGTTCATCATGAACATGATGTTGATTGCAGTTTCCGAGCGCACGGTCGAAATTGGCATTCGCCGGGCCGTGGGAGCCTCGCGGCGAGAGATCCGCGCGCAGTACGTGTTCGAAGCCGTGCTGCTCGCGACGGTCGGCGGCGCCAGCGGGGCGTTGCTGGGGGTCGGCATCCCGTGGGTGGCAGGGCTGGCTTGGCCGGAACTGGCGCCGCGCGTTCCGGGCCACTGGGTAGCTCTCGCTCTCCTCGGCGCGGCGGCCTGCGGCGGCGTGTTCGGTCTGCTTCCGGCAGCCCGTGCGGCGAACCTCGATCCGGCGGAGGCCCTTCGACATGACTAGGATTGCGACCTTTCTGCTGCTCTTGGCAGCGAGTGCAGGCGTGCAGGCCGAACCGCCTGAAGCGCGTTCTATCGATCTGAGGCAGGTCATTCAGATGGCGCTGGTGGCGGACCCCGATGTGCGCTTGGCGCAGCTGGCGGTCGAACGCTCGGCCAACGCGCTGGCGCTCGTCCGCGCCGAGCGCTCCACGCAGTTGTACGGAGGGTCCGGCCTAGGCGCTACCGCCGGTATCCCTCAGAGCATTCAGGGCGCGAATCCCTCGATTGCGCAGGTCACGCTGAGGCAGCCGCTCCTGAACACCGAGCGTCCGGGGCGTGCTAGGGGTGCTCGCGAGGAAATCCGTTCGGGAGAGCACGAAGCCGCTGCGATTGCCGAGCGAGCTGCCTACTTGGCAGGGATCTCGTACTTGGATTTCGAGCTTGCGCTCGCGGAGCGCCGGCGCAGGCAGAGCGAGCTTGAGCACTTCCAGCGGATCGAGGCTTCCGCTGCAGCACGCGTCGAGGAAGGTTTCGAGATTCCGCTGGCGTTGAGCCGGGCAAGCCTTGACACGGCGCGTGCCCGCGACAGCGTGGCCGCGGCGCAGTCTCGCGCGGACTTGCTGGAAGCGGAACTGAGGCGGATGCTCGGCCTGGGGCCCGACGTGAGGCTGGTCGCGGACGGCTCGGCCGCGGACAGCGCTGCGGTCTTGGATGCTGCCCATGGAATAGCTGGCAGGCCGATCGGCGAGCATCCCGAGATCGCCGCTCTAGATGCGAGCTTGCGTGCGGCCAGACACCGCGCTAGCAGCGCGAAGTCTGCTCGAAACCCGCGGCTGGACATCGTGGGGCAGTATTCGCTTCTAGCCAGATTCAACAACTACGACGACTTCTTCCGACGCTTCCAGCGGCACAATTGGCAAGCCGGAATCGCGGTGGAGGTTCCGATCTTCACAGGTCGCGGCGTTGCGGAGAGGGTGGCCAGGGCGCGGCTGGACGAACGCGAGCTGTCGCTGCGCAGGGCTGCCAAGCGCACGGCGCTGGAGCTGGCTACGCAGCGGGCCGGGGCCGCGCTCGAAGAGGCCCGGCGCGGCCGGGCATTGGCGGGCCGGGAACTCGCTTACGCCCGCGAGAGCCTGGACGTGCTGCTAGCGCAGTTCGAAGAGGGTCGGATTGCGCTGGAGGACTTACAGCGCGGGCGGATCGAGGAGTCGGCCGCGTGGGGCGGCTTGATCGCGGCCGAATACGAGCTTGCCAAGGCGCGCCTGGGGTCCGTCTATGCAGCTGGCAGGATTCGGGATGCCTTTGCGGACTGATTGCCGGCGCGGGCCGGGGCTGGCGGCCGTCGCTTGCATCGCCGCCGCGGCGATCCTGCAATGGTCCTGTTCCGACTCCTCGCTGCCGCCCGTGCCGGATCCGGTCTTGGATGGGTTCGCGTTGACGGTGCGCGAGCAGATCCGCTCCGCCACTGAGCGAGCGCGGGCAGAACCGGACAGCGCCGAGGCCGTGGGGGCGCTTGGCAGGGTGCTCTACGCATACGGCCAGAACCAAGCCGCCGCAGCCTGCTTCGAAAGGTGCCGACGCTTGGAGCCGCAGGCGTTCGAGTGGTCGTACCTGCTGGCCGTGACCCGCTCAGACCTGGGGCAGCCCGATGCGGCGCTGGTTGCATTCGAAGCCGCTGCCGCCATGCGCCCGAACGACCTCCCCACGGCCATTCGGCGCGCAGACTTGCTAGAGCTGTCAGGGGAGCGCTCCGCTGCGGGGGGTGCCCTGCGGCATGCGCTGCAGCTTGCGCCCGATAGCGCCGCCGTGCACTACCGCCTGGGCCGGCTCGCTTCCGGGCAGGCCGATGGCGGGGCGATCCAGCACTTCGAAGCGGCCCTTGCGGCCGAGCCGGACTATCGGGAGGCGATCTACGCACTCGCCCAGGAACTGAGAGTGGTCGGTCGCGAGGCCGAGGCGGAGGAACAATTGGAACGCTACGAATCCGTCGGCGCCGCGCTTCGCCGCCACTACGAGGATCCCCTCATAGATGCCATGGACACGGTTCGATCCGCGAGTGCGCAGCAGGTCTTCAACGACGCGCGGGCATTGCAGAACAGCGGCGACCTGGAGGGTGCCTTGGCGCATTACGGCAGCGCGCTCGAGATCCACCCCGACTACGCCCAAGCTCACGTGAATCTCATCGTGGTCTACGGGCAGCTTGGTCGACATGACGAAGTGGCCAAGCACTACGAGCGTGCCGTGAGCCTCAATCCCTCGATCGCAGAGGCGCATTACAACTACGGCGTATCGCGACACTTGGCCGCCGACTACCGCGAGGCGGCAGCGGCGTTCCGGAAGGCCCTTGCCATCAATTCCCAAGACGCGAATGCGCACAACAACCTAGCCAACGCCCTAGAGCAGAGCCAGCAAGACGCTGAGGCTGCGAAGCACTACCAGCTCGCCATCCAGCATGACCCGTCACATCCTCAGGCGAACTACCACCTCGGCCGGCGGCTTGCGGAGAGAGGGCTCTACCGCGACGCACTGCCGCTGCTACACAAGGCGCTAGAGCGAGACAATCAAGGGGCGCCGCTGCAGGCCTACTTGCTCGCGGTGGTCTATCGCGAGTTGGCCGATCCGGCCCGCGCTCAGCAATACGCCCGGATGGCGCTGGCGAAGGCCCGTGCGGGAGGCCACACCGAGGTCGCCGCCCGGGTCGCTCGTGAGTTCGGTCTGTGACGCAAGTAGCCGGGAAGAGCTCAGCCATCGGTTTCTGGCTGGGGGACTTCGACCAAGAGCGTCATCCCGGTACAGCCCACGACCCGCACGACGTCGCCGGCAGCTGCGGGCGAGGAGGACTTCGCCTTCCATAGCTCCGGGCCGATCTTGATCAGTCCGATCGGATCGAGTGTGTCACGCACAGTCCCGAGCGATCCGATCAGAGATGCGGGGCCTGTGGGGCCGCCGGTCTGATACGACGCCTTGACCACCGGATACAGCGCGGCGTCCTTGGCAATCCACAGTAAGGTTGCAAGGACGCAGGCCCACGGCGGTAGCGAGAGCCATTGGGCCGCTACCACCGCTAGGGCCGCGACGACGACGATTCCCGGCAGCTGGTAGAGCCAATAGCGCTGCCAAGCGGCGAGCGACCTCGCCGATGGCTGAGATCTTGATTCAGGCATGCTCGGCGACTCTCTCATGATGACCCAAGTCTGGCTGGCGGACGCCGGGCGCCGAATCATGTTCGTAATGCGATGGTCTACAATCGCGTCGCGATATTGCACGCGCGGCACGCTTGATGGACACTAGGGACGAGAGGACCGCCGGGGCTGTTTCGACCCGGCTTCGGGTCGCTTTGTATCGCGCTGTTACGAGTCACTGGCGAAACCTGTTCGTCCTAGCGTTCTTGTGGGCGGCGGTGGGGCCTCTGGTCTCGGGGCAGTCGCAACCGGACGGCCTGATTGGGGGCGTGGTTCGCCACGCGTCTGGCGATCCGGCGCGCGCTGCAACCGTCACGCTGTCACATTTGGCGAGCGGGACCGAGATATCGCTGCAGACCAACGAGGCAGGAACGTACGAGGCCGCCGGACTGCCCAGCGGTCGCTATGCGATTCGGGTTGATTCAAGCGGACACGAATCCTTTGTCCGTACGGGTCTCGAATTAGGGGAAGGGCAGACTTTTCGTCAAGACGCGATCTTGGTGTCTGTTGCCGCCGGCGGGGAGCGGACTGCCCCGAGCCCGCTAACCGCAGCTGCAACCGCACAAAGCGTCCGCGAAGTGAGGCCGGTTCCCGCCAGGCAGGCCGTCAGGGTCAAGCGCCGGACCGGCTACCTCTCCAGCACCAGCAAGCGCGGCTCGAGCGAGTTCCACGGAGCCCTGTATTCGCTGGTCGGGAACGATTCGCTGAATGCTCGCGGGTTCTTTGGCGCCAAGGCAAGACACCGACAGAGCAATTTCGGCGCGTTCGTCGGGGGGCCGTTCGTGAAGAACAAGACGTTCTTCAACTACCACTACGACCGGCTTGCAGTGCGCTCGGGGGAACAGTCGGGCTACGGCAATTCCACTCCCACTCACCCGTTCCGGGTGGGCGACTTCGGCCGTTTGGTGACTCCGAGGGTGATTGCAATGGATGCCTTGGGCCGACCCGTTCGGCAGGGACAGATCTTTGACCCCGCTTCAACAGCGCTGGCACGCAACGCGCCCGTCCGCGACCCGTTCCCCAACAACCGGATTCCGTCCGCGCACCCGCTGCGCAGCCGCGTGGCGGGCGGCGTGATCCCGCTCATGGTCAGCGCGGACCGTCCGGGCACTGAATTCAATGTCCAAGGCAATCCGCTCGGCGCTCAGGTTTGGCGGCTCGACGCGCCCAGCCATCACTTCAGGGTCAATCACTCCTTCAACGGCCGCGTGCGCGCCGCTCTGCTATTCAGCCGCATGTCGCATCCGGCTCTGCGCGACTGCGGCGGCGTCGACGGCTGCAGGGTGCGGAGCGATCCGGTGCAGAGTCCACACTTGAACGGCGACTACTACGGCACTGGAGTCTACGAGGACACCACGACCCACCACCTAAGGCACCAGATCGACTGGGTGAAATCGGCTGGGGTGCTCAACCAAACCCATGTGGTCTACGACGAGTTCCATGTCCGCGGCCACTCACTGGCCGCTGGCGCAGGGTGGCAAGGGCGACTTTGGGGGCCGTCCGGCAACGGACTGGTTGCTACAGACGCCGGACCACCTGCGCTGACATTCACGGGCAACACCCGGTATTCCCCACTGGGCAGCGAATGGGGGCGCTCAGGATTCCTCGCAAATCACCAGTACGGGATCGGTCACAACACGACATGGATCACCGGGCGTCACACAGTCAAGATCGGCGGTGACTTTCGGCATCACAACTACCCTTTCCGGGGGTGGGCCAACAACGAGGCTGGCCATTTCAACTTTTCTAGGCTGCACACGGGAGGCTTCGACGAGACCGGTAACAACCTAGTCGCGACCGGGGATCCGTTCGCTTCGTTCCTGCTGGGCCAGGTCAATTCGGCGCGCTTCCAGATTCCGGACTTCCCGACCATCACAGAGAACTTCTTCTCGTGGAGCATCGTGGACGAATACCGGCTCAGCGCGGACCTGACGATCACGATCGGGCTGCGGTTCGAGTACCAGTCCGCGATTCGCGAGCGCGACGACAACATGTCGACCTTTGACCCGGCTGTGCCCAATCCGGGCGCAGGAGGCCGGCTCGGAGCGATGATCTTCGCTGGCGACGGGCCGGGCCGGACCGGCACTCGGACGCTGGAATCACCGCCGCGCGACGCCTTCGGACCGCGCATCGGAATCGCGAAGCGCATGGGTCAGCGCACCATCGTCCGCGGCGGCTACGGCATCTATTACTCAGGAGTGCCGCACGGCCGATTCGACGCGGTGAACACCCTGGGATTCCGATTTCATCCCACGGCCATTGATCTGAGCAACGGACGCGAAGCGGCGTTTCACCTGGACGCAGGCTTTCCGCAGGCAAACGTCGTATTGCCGCCAGCGATTGACCCGGCGGTTGGCAACGACACATCGCCCGTGGCGGTTACTAGGGATCGCGCCACGATGGCACGGATCCAGGAATGGTCTCTGACGATTCAGCGCCGGGGCAGCCGCGGCGTGACCTTGGACTGGTCGTATACGGGAAACCGCGGCAGCCGCTTGATTGCCGACCGACGGGTGCTCGGGCCGGCTGCCAACGCGAACTCTCCGGAGATTCTGACCCACGGGCCGGGCGTCCTCGGATCGCGGCTGGATGCCCAGACGGCTGCCGAGAGCGGCCTCGCGATGCCCTATTCAGGCTTTACCCGCACGGCCGTGCAGTCATTGCGTCCGTTTCCCCACATGCTCAACATCGGATACTTGAACGTGCCGGCGGGCAACAGCTTCTATCACGCGATGCGAGCCAGGCTCGAGAAGCGTTTCACGGACGGAGCGATCCTGCAGGCGAGCTACACGTGGTCCAAGCTTACCGGCATGGGAGCGGGGCGGATCCTCGCGGGGGACGGCCTGGGCCTAGGCCCCCAGAACCCGACCGATACCCAAGCGTTGGAGCGCGGCTTGAGCGCTCAGGACATTCCGCACAGGCTCCTGGCGGCGTTCACGCACCGCGTGCCGCTGTTCCAAGACAAGAGAACCGGCGTTGAAGCCAGGGTGCTGGGCGGTTGGGCCGTGTCCGGCAGCGTGAACATCGTGTCCGGCACGCCGGTCAATGTCGTCATGGCCAATGACCTTGAACCGTTCCTGTTCAACGGGCAGAAGCGCCCCGACATTGTCAGCAACCGCGTGCGAATCGACCATGGCGACTCGTTCGATGCAGCGTCAGACAGCGTATTCGACCGATTCGCATTCGCCGATCCCGGGCCGTTGCGATTCGGGAATGCGTCGCGCACCATGAACTTCGTGCGGGGCTTCAGCCATGTCGCCGAGAATCTCAGCTTGTTCAAGGACACTTGGATCAACCAGAAGTTCAAGCTGAGATTCGAGACTCAATTCGCCAATCTCTTCAACCGGACAGTGTTCTGCGATCCAAATCGAAACTGGAGCGCGGCTTCGTTCGGTCGTGCCTTCTCTCAGTGCAATCAGCCGCGCAGGGTCCAGTTCGGGCTGCGCTTTGACTTCTAGCCGCGGCACCCGTCGCCTCGGCCAGACAGCGCCCTCGTCTAGGAGATGGCCCGATGAAGTCACGGATCCCTGACGGGGATCAGCAGCCTGCTGGCGGAACGCATGCCGCATGAAATGCAAGTGTTCCTCTGCTATACTTCATGCGCCAACCGCCCCTCAGGGTAGGGAAGCCAAGCCTGGGGTGCGGGCTGCGAGGTCACATCAATGCTCAAGCACACGCCAATTCTTCTGGGAATGCTGGCGGTCGCCCCGTTTGCGGCCGCGCAGGCGCCTGCGGGTGCGGAGGACAATCCGGGGCTGATCATCAGGGCGGAGACGAACCTCGTGGTGGTTCCTCTGCATGTCTACCAGAAGAAATCGTCGGTCAATGGCCTCGGACGCGAGGCATTTCAGCTCTTCGAGGATGGCGTGCCGCAAGAAATTGCGTTTGTCGAGGGGCCTCCGGCGGAAGGCGAGTCCGTAGAGGAGAGGTCGGTGCCCACGGAGATCATCTTCCTGATCGATTTCAGCTACAGCGTTATGACACCGGGGCTGTTGGACTTCAACACTATCCGCAGCACCATGCTGGAAGGCCTCAGGAAGGATGTTCAGCTATCGGTCTACGGCTTCGCGAGCAAGCTGAAGATCTTCACCGGCCCCACCCGCGATCTCGCCAAGCTCCAGAAGGCATTGGACCAGTCCTTCGCCTCGGAGGCTGGAGGAAGCCGCGTCTACGAAGCAATGATGCAGACAGCCCGCCATGCGGCAAACCGAGGCGGGAACGTCTCGCGGATGATGGTCGTCTTCTCCGACGGCCTCAGCACGACGAACCTCGATCCGGAGCTGGTGGCCCGCTCGGCAAACGCTTTTGGAATTCCGATCTATCCTGTAGTCCTCGGGCATGAGCGCATTAGACAGCGCTCACGAGGGCAGGTCGGCAATGTCGGCTTGGGGATCAGAGCGGGAACGACAGAGCACCGCCAGCCGAACCCGGCAGGCCTGGGAGGCGGCAACGAGCAAGGCGCCCGGCCGGGTGAACCGCAATTCGGCCCGAGGGCCAATCCGGTGCCGACCATGAATCGGCAATCGAACGCACGAAGCCAAGAGTCGCTCCAACAAGTGTTTGCCGACCTCGGCCCCAAGACGGGCGGACGCAGCTATGACCTGCCCGTCCTCAACAACAAGGTCATTCGCGAAATCCTCGGCTCTCTCTCGACGCTCGCCGAGACAGAGTACGTCGTAGGCTACTACCCGAAGTCAACGGACGCAGAACTCCAAGCCCACGCCGTTGAGGTGCGCTTGGCCAGCGATGAGATCGGCCAGCTCTATGGTGGGCGACGCTTCGTCGTTCACTGAGGCTCGCGCGCGGGCGGACTGGGGAAGAGCAACGCCGCCGCGAGGGACTTCCCGGCTAACGCAGCGTTGCGCATAGGCCGATCCTTGCCAGTACGATTCCGTACTCCGTTTCGGTCACAGACGTCACGAGCTGCGTTTGCGCGAGCCGCACCTACCCGTAGATCCGTTTGATGTGGTCCAGGAGCGGACGCCCCAGCGACGGCCGCCAGCCGGCCATGCGTCCCGTTGCCAGCTGGTGACCGCGGAACAGGGCAAAGCCGTAGCGGCCTCGCTCTCGTTGCTCGCCCTTGGAGCGGCCTTGCCCCCGACGCACGGGCAGACGATCAGCTCACGACGAAGTTGACCAAGCGATCGGGGACTTCGATCACTTTGCGGACCGTCTTGCCGTGCAGCATCGTGCGGATGCGCTCCAGTTCGCGGGCCCGCTCCGAGAGCTGCTCCTTGGGAAGGCCTTTCGGAACGCTCAGCCGGTCCCGCAACTTTCCGTTCACCTGTACGACCACCTGGACGCTGTCCTCCGCCGCAAGCGTCTCATCCACCGACGGCCAACGGGCGTCAAGCACCGGAGCTGCCTGCCCAAGCCGCTCCCACAGCTCTTCAGCGAGATGTGGCGAGAATGGGCTCAGCAGCCTCGTCAGGCCTTGCAGAACCTCCTGCATGACTTCTGGCGAGAGCTGCGATTCGCGGTCGAACAGTTCGTTGGTCAGCTCCATAATCGAGGCGATGGAGGTGTTGAAGTGCCAGCGCGTCTCGAAATCACGCGTGACGCGTCCGATCGTCTGGTGGAGCTTGCGCAGGGCCGCGCGATCGGCCTCGTTCCTGGGTTCGCTGCTGGCTACGGTCTCCCCGTTGGCATTGCGCGCCACGATGCGATAGACCCGGGAGAGAAAGCGCCACATGCCCTCCACGCCCTCGTCCTGCCAGTCCAGATCGCGATCCGGCGGCGCGGCGAACAGCGAAAACATGCGAGCAGTGTCCGAGCCGTATCTTTCAACCAGATCCTCGGGGCTGACCACGTTGCCGAGGTTCTTCGACATCTTGCGGCCATCGCGGATGACCATGCCCTGAGTGAACAGGCGGCTGACCGGCTCGTCCCAGTCGATCAGGCCCAGATCGCGCATCACTTTGGTGAAAAAGCGGCAGTAGATCAGGTGCAGCACGGCATGTTCGACGCCGCCGATGTACTGATCGATAGGAAACCACGACCGAGCCCTGTCCGGGCTGTACGGCTCGGAGCCGTTGCGGGCGTCGGTATAGCGGTAGAAGTACCAGCTCGAGTCCACAAAGGTATCCATGGTGTCTGACTCGCGCTCGGCCTTGCCGCCGCACTTGGGACAGTCGACGTTCAGGAATTCCGCGACGCTGCGCAGCGGCGATTCGCCCGTGCCGGTGAGGGCCACGTTGTCGGGCAGAAGCACGGGAAGATCCTCGTCCGGCACGGGCACCAAGCCGCAGGCCGGGCACAAGATGATCGGGATCGGCGTGCCCCAGTAGCGCTGTCGCGACACTCCCCAGTCGCGCAAGCGGAAGGTTACAGCGGCCTTGCCGAAGCCTTCGGCTTCCGCATGTGCACTCATGCGCTCGATCGCCTCCTGGCTTGGCAAGCCGCTGAACTGGCCTGAATTCTCCAAGATGCCGTAGCCTGCGAACGCCTCGGTCATCTCGCGCTCCGAGGCGAGCTCGCCATCGGTCGGGCGTATCACGGGAGCGACCGGGATGTCGTGCTTGCGGCAGAACTCAAAGTCCCTCTGGTCGTGGGCCGGCACGGCCATGATCGCGCCAGTGCCGTAGCTCATGACAACGAAGTTGCCGACCCAAATCGGCACGTCCGGGCCGCCATACGGGTTCACCGCGTAGCGTCCCGTGAAGAAGCCGACCTTCTCGAGGTCGTCCGGGCTCTGGGTCGCCGCTTCCGTCGCCAGTTTCTGGCCTTCCTCCCCCAGGCCGAATTCGGCCACCAGCGGGTGAAGCGGGGCCAAGATCACGCAGGTCGCACCGAAGATCGTGTCGACCCGCGTCGTGAACACGCGAATCGGCTGGCCGGTGCCCTTGACGGAGAAGTCCACCTCCGTGCCGACGGAGCGACCGATCCAGTTGCGCTGCATCGTCAGCACGCGCTCGGGCCACCCGCCGGCCAGCTCTTCCAACGATTGGAGCAGCTCGTCCGAGTAGGCGGTCGTACGGAAGAACCACTGGTCGCGCTCTTGCAACTCGACTTGGGTGTCTTCGTGGCGCCAGCAGCAGCCGTCCACGACCTGCTCGTTGGCCAGGACTGTGGCGCAAGCGGGGCACCAGTTCACCGTGGCCTGCTTGCGATAGGCGAGGCCCTTCTCCCACATGCGCAGGAAGAACCACTGGTTCCAGCGATAGTATTCCGGCTCGCAACTGGACATCTCGCAGTCCCAGTCGTAGCTGAAGCCAAACGTGCTCAGCTGCCGCTTCATGGCCGCGATGTTCGCGCGGGTCCACGAGCGCGGGTCGCGTTTGTTCTTGATGGCTGCGTTTTCGGCTGGCAGGCCGAACGAATCCCAGCCCATGGGATGCAGGACGCGGAATCCCTGCATGCGCTTGTAGCGAGCGAGGGCGTCTCCGATCGCGTAGTTGCGCACGTGGCCCATGTGCAGCACCCCGGAAGGGTAGGGCAGCATCTCCAACACGTAATACTTGGGCTTGTCGGGATCGTCCGAAGTCCGATATACGGCATTTTGGTTCCAGAACCGCTGCCATTTCGGCTCGATTTCGCGCGGGCTGTAGGGTCTAGCCTGCATCTATTCAGGTTAGCGGTCTTGGCGGGGCTGGGGTCGAGCTGCGCGAACGCGCTGACGGCACTGGAATAATGGTCGGGCGGACTCGTGCTTGGTAGTTCGCCGCGTATGCGCAGAGAGTTCCCCGGATTCCATGGCTGAGGTGCATAGCGAATCGACAGCGGCCTCGATGAGGCTGCGGGATGTCACTGCGGAGGACTTGGAGGCCGTCTGGCGCATCAACGAGCGGTCCGTGCCAGCGGTCAACAGCCTCTCGCGGGAGCGGCTAGAGCGATTCGCGCGTGAGGCCGAGTATTTCCGGGTAGCCGAGTACTCCTCGCAGATCGCAGGTTTCCTGCTGTGTCTCGCGCCGGAAGCCGACTACGACAGCCCGAACTTCGGGTGGCTGAATGAGCGCTACGACGGGTTTCTGTATGTCGACCGAGTGGCTGTGGACGAGAGCTTCCACGGGCGCGGCATCGCCCGTGCCCTGTACTTGGACGCCGCTGGAACGGTCCGAGACCGTTTCCGGATGATCGCATGCGAGGTCAATCTGAGGCCTAGGAACGATGCCTCACTCAAGTTTCACGAGCGGCTCGGGTTCCGGCCAGTGGGCACTCGCGATCACGGATACGTCGAGGTGCAATACATGGTGCGTGAGCTACCATTCTGACGAGGCGCAGCGCGGGGTCTTTGGAGAAGGCTCGTAGGTCGATGGGGCAATCAATTCACCCGCCAAGCCGGGCTTGCTGCTCAGGATCGGAACGGGTGCACTCGGTGCAGACGGGTTGAGGGGCAAGCGTCTGGGCAGGTCTCTTATGGTCTTAAGCTGACAGTAGGCTTGGACGTGCGTATCGATCGGCCCAAAGCGATAGTTGACAGTCTAGGATCGATTCTCTTGGCGCTAGTCTTCGCGCTTGCGGTGTGTCCGTGGTATGCCTCGGCCCAAGGCGTGGCATCGAGAGGTGTTCGACCGACTCCGCGCGGAGAGCCTTCCGGCATCCCGTTCCATGCGCGATTCGTCGATGTGGCGAGAGAGGCCGGCCTAGTGCGGCCTACCGTCTATGGGGAGGCCGACTACAAGGACTACATCCTCGAAACCATCGGAGGCGGGGCGGCATGGCTCGACTATGACGAGGACGGCTGGATCGATTTGCTGATCATGGGCGGGACGCGGTTTGGAAATCCGAGTTCGGACAGTTCGCTGCAGCTACACCGCAATCTCGGTAACGGCACGTTTGAGGAAGTCACGAAGGCCGCCGGACTGCATCGGGTCGGTTGGGCCTCAAGCGCAACAGTCGGAGATTTCGACAACGATGGCCACCAAGACATTTTCGTGACGTTTTGGGGGCAGAACGCGCTGTATCGCAATCTGGGAGATGCTTCGTTTGTTGACATCACGGGCGAGGCCGGATTGCTAGACAGCGAGAGGCGTTGGGGGGCCGGCAGCACGTTTCTGGATTACGACAGGGACGGCTTCTTAGACTTGTTCGTCACAAACTACCTGCACTTCGACCCCGAGACAAGTCCCGGCAAGGGCTCAGGGGCGAACTGCACATGGAAGGGCGTGCCGGTCAATTGCGGCCCGCGCGGATTGCCGCAGGGCCGCCACAGTCTGTATCGCAATTTGGGAGACGGCGTCTTCCAAGATGTCACTGAGGAGTCCGGCATCGGGGATTCTGCGCCGGGCTACGGCATGACCGCGGTTGCTGCCGATCTGGACGGCGACGGATGGGTAGACCTTTATGTTGCTTGTGACGGCACGCCCAGCTTGCTGTTTCGAAACCTGGGCGATGGGACATTCCGCGAGGAGGGGCTAGAGCGCGGGGTTGCGTTGAGCGAAGACGCGATCGAGCAGGCCGGGATGGGCGTCGGCATCGGCGACTACGACTTGGACGGGGATCTGGACCTGTTCAAGACGCACTTCTCGGACGATACAAATGTGCTCTACCGCAACGACGGCAGAGGGGTCTTCGACGATCGAACCATTGAGGCCGGTCTCGGGGTTGAAACGCGCTTCGTGGGCTGGGGTGCCGCGATCGCGGATCTCGACAACGACGGCTGGCCAGATCTTACCTACGTCACCGGCAGCGTCTACCCAGAAGTGGAGGAGAAGCTGCCGCACTATCCGTACAAGACCTCGAATGTTGTGTTCCGCAATCTTGGCGCCGGTCGATTCGAAGAGCTGATCGAAGGGGCGGGACCGGGAATGGCCGCTGCCCACTCGAGCCGTGGGGCGGCCTTTGGCGACTACGACAACGACGGAGACATCGACATGCTCGTTGTCAACATGAACGAGCCGCCGTCGTTGCTGCGCAACGACCTCGCGGGCAGTGCGGGCTGGCTCCGACTGACGCTGCGCGGCGCGCCCAGTCGGTCGAACCGGGCAGCGATCGGCGCTCAGGTCGTTCTCCGCTACGGGAGCCACGTCCAGGCCCGCGCGGTCACGGCACAGTCAAGCTTCTACTCTGTTGACGATCCCCGCTTGCACTTTGGCCTCGGCTCGGCAAAAAGGGCGGACTTGACCGTTCGCTGGCCTTCCGGCGCAGAAGAGAAGCTGGAAGGGTTGCTGGCGGGGAGAGTGTACATTGTCGAGGAGGGCAAGGGGATCGTCCGATGACGAGGTTTGGCAGGCGATGTGCTGGGCAGCTCTGCCGCATGGTCGCCTCGGCTAGCCTAGCCCTGGCGGTTGGATCCGCAGCACAGGATACGCCGTCCTTAACTCGCGTCGCGGAACTGATTCGATCCGGCCAAGTCGAGCAAGCGGTCCGCATGGCCGACCGCCTCAGCGAGGCCGCTCCGGCGGATCCTCGCCCGCGTACGCTCAAGGGTGTCGCGCTGGCTGCACTCGGGCGAACCGAAGAAGCCCTCGGAGTTTACGCATCGGCGCTGACGCTCGCACCTGACTACCTTCCCGCGCTGCAGGGTGCCGCGGAACTGGAAATGCGTCTGGGACGCGCACAGGCGGCGGGGCGTCTTGAGCGAATCGTGCGACTGCAGCCGGAAAACCGCACGGCTCACGCGATGCTTGGCGTAATTGCGTATCGAGCGCGCGATTGCGCACGCGCGCTCGAGCACTTCGCGCGCGGGGAGGCAGTTGTCGTTGGCGATGCGGAGGCCTTGCGTCAGAGGGCGGAGTGCCGCTTCTCGCTAGGGCGCTTCGATCAGGCGGCGGAAGACTTCCGGCGCCTCCTCGCCGAGCCGAAGGCGAATCCCGCAACGCGCTACAACTTGGGTCTAGCGCTATACGAGGCGGGCCGAGCGGACGAAGCCGTCACGGAACTGGCAGCTTTGGTCGATTCCGCGGACCCGCCCGATATCGAAACGCTGAGCCTCCTGGCCGACGCCCAACACGCGGCGCTGGACTCGCCGGGAGCGCTAGCGACCCTCCAACGCGCAATCGGTAGCCATCCTCGCGCCGAGAGGCTCTACCTGCAACTCGCCGAGCTCTGCATCGAGCACGGGGCCTACGATCTCGGTGTCGAGATCGTCGATATCGGAGAGCAGAACATACCGGCTTCCCACCGGATCCTGACGATGCGCGGCATCTTGCTCGCGGAGTTGGGGCGCTACGACGAGGCGGAAACGGCCTTCGCAGGCGCGGCCGAGGCAGACAGCGATACCCAGTCCGCGGCGGTCGGGCTGTCCTTGACCTTACAGAAGACTGGTCGCATGGACGAATCGCTTGAAGTCCTCAGGCAGCGTGTCGCGGCGCGCCCTGACGATGCAGTCGCGCACTTCTTCTACTCCCAGGCACTCATCAAGCAGGGCGTCGAACCCGGATCGCCCGGCTTCCGCGAGGCGCTCGAAGGCCTGCTTCTGGCCGCCGAGCGGCTACCGGGCGAGTCTTCGCCCCGGATCGAGCTTGGGAAACTCTACTTGCGGGCCGAGCAGCCTGATCGGGCGATCGCGGTCTTGGAAAAGGCCGCGCAGCTCGCGCCCGATGACCGGCAGGCAACCTATAACTTGATGATCGCGCTGCGCAGAGTCGGTCGCGCCGATGAAGCGGCTGCCCTAGCGGTGCGGATGCGCCAGCAGCTTGAGCGGGCGCAGGAGCAGGAGATCCAGAGAAACCGCTACCGCCTTGTGCGGAGCGGCCAGCTGCAGCCCTAGGCGGCGCCTTTCGTCGATCAAATATGCACCCGAATCGGCTATGCCACGTAGGGGGAGTAGAATAACTCTCGTGAGCGTTCCGACCTAGTTCGCCGGGTGGCGGCGGCCGATGCCTCGCGACCGGGAGTATCCGGGGGAGTCTAATCATGAAATCGCGCAGCCTGCCAGCCATGCTCGTCTTGGCGGCTATTCTGCTTCCCGCTGTGGCCTTGGCGCAGTTTGGTAGCAGCATTCAAGGGACGATCATGGATCAGTCCGGAGCGGTCATCCCCGGAGCAAGCGTCACCTTGACGGACATCTCGACCGGGATCGAGCGCACGGCCGAGACAACAGTGTCCGGCGTTTATCGCTTTCCCAGTCTTGGTGCTGGAGAGTACGAGGTCCGGGTTGAGGCCGAAGGCTTTGCCGTATTGGTGATTCCGGTCGACCTGCTGACCAACCAGATTGGCGAGGCGAATGCCCAACTTGACGTGCAGGCGGCGGCTGAGCGCGTCGTCGTGACAGCGGAGGCACCCGTGCTCGACACTGCCGACTCGCGTCTGCAGTCGACTGTCGAAGAAGAGGCGCTCGATGACCTGCCATTCGGTTCCCGCAACATGCTGGGCATAGCCGCTGTTGCCCCAGGCATCACCGGGTATGGCCTGCTTGCTGGAGGCACTGCCACCGGCCCGCCGGACAACTTCAACACTGAGGTTGCGATCGAGGCGAGTGGGAACGGCCGCAACTCCAGCGGCAACCTCTACACGTTGGATGGCCTGAACATGACCAGCAACATCATTCAAGGCCGCCCCAATGTCACCCCCAACGTCGAGTCCGTGGAAGAGGTGGCGATCCAGACAAACACGTTCAGCGTCGAACAGACCAATGCGAGTTCGGTCCAAGTCGCAATTACCACCAAGAGCGGGTCGAACGAGTTTCACGGCACGGCCAGCTACTTCTTCACCAATCAGGGGCTGACGGCCCGTACCGTGTTCTCCCCAGGCGAGAAGCAGAAGTTCAAGAAGAACATCCTCAATGGCACGATCGGCGGACCGATCGTGAAGAACTCGACCTTCTTCTTCGGCTCGTACGAAGGGCTGCGGTCAGAGCTTTCGCTCGCAGATTCTGTGCGGACGTTCGAGTCGCGGGAGTTCGTGGACTGGGCACAAGCAAACTTCCCCAGCACCTTGGGCACCCAGTTTCTCGCCGAGCGTCCTCCCATCGATGCCTTCACAACCGGGAACACCCGCTCAGCAGCGGATGTATTCGGTACAGGCGCAAGCGGCTGCGGGACTGCCGCGACGCACATGATTCCCTGCAGTCTGCCATTGATCAACGAGGGCCGGTTCGTCAGCAGCCCGTTCCGCAACGGCAACCAGTACAACGCTCGCGTCGACCAATACTTCAATGAGTCCGCCGACCGTGTCTACTTCAACATGTACAAGATGAAGTACGACATCGAGACCCAGGTCAACCGCCGCGGATTCAGCACTACTGATGACGGCAACATGAACGCCATTCAAGGTAGCTGGACGCACACGTTCTCGCCGACAGTCCTGAACGAGGCCAGCTTCGGATGGGGTTATGTCGATGGCTGGCGCGGCTTTAACGAGTCCACCGACGGCGGACCGATCCCAGTTGATATCCCCGGCATCTCGATCCAGGGCCAGAGCCTGGGCATCAGCCCGGCTTGGGGGCCTGCGGTATTCATCCAAAACAACTTCAACTGGCGGAACGTCGTGACCGTGATCAAAGGCAACCACTCGCTCAAATTCGGTGTGAGCGGCTGGTGGGGCGACGATGACGCTCGCTTCAACGACACGTACGGGCGGGTCTCGTTCGGATTCAACAACCTGATCGATCTCGTCACGGACCAACCGTTCACTCAGAACGGCCCTTGGATCGACCCGCTGACCGGTGCTGAGGGACCGGGCGGCTACGAGCACCTGTTGAACACGTGGGGCTTCTTCGTCCAAGACGTATGGAAAGTGACCCAGCGGCTGACGCTGACGTGGGGCATCCGTTGGGATGACTTCGGCAACATCACGCGCAACCAGGAGAAAGGCGTGCCCCTCGGTAACGTCTTCCTGCCTCAGCGATTCTCCTCGCTTGGCTCGGCAGATCAGGTCAACGATGCGTTTGCCAATGCTAAGGTCCAGTTCACGGACGAAGGGATCTACGCAGGGCGCGTGACGAACAACATCGCGCCACGCGCCGGGTTCGCTTGGGACCCGACCGGAGACGGGAACTGGACGATCCGCGGCGGAGTTGGTTTGTACCACGACTGGATTCCGCTCGGCGAGGCGAATCGTGTTCGCGGCAACCCGCCCGGCCTGATCTCGCTGAGTGCGAGGCGAGACGATCCTAATTCGCCGGATCCGATCTTCTCGCGCGCGACGCAGCTGACCTTCCCATACGGCTGGATCCTGCCGAAGTTCAACGTCCTCCAAGTCGACGAGCGCGGCGGCTTGTTGGGCGCCAGAGCAGCGGTCGGGGGAATCGACCGGAACATCGAGGCAAGCGACACGTACAACTACAACATCGGCATCGAGAAACGCATGCCCGGGGACTTGGTCGTCGGCGCCATGTACAGCGGGTCCACCACGACAGGCGGACTGGTTGGCCACGACTTCAACCGCTTCGCCGGAGATTTGCTGGACGGCAGTTTTGATCGCCTCAATCCCAGTTTTGGCAGGATCTTCTACGAGCGCAACGCGAACGAAGTCGGCTACAACGCCATGATCCTGTCGTTCCGCGGGCGCTTGGGCGACCGGGGCTCATTCCAGTCTTCTTACACGCTGTCGAAGACGGAAGATCTCGGGCAGGCCGGTTCGCGCGTGAATCGGGATCCGGGCAATGCGACGCCGAGCCAGCACGACCTGCAGCGATTCCGGGCTCCCGCTGACTGGGACTTCCGTAACCGTTTCTCGTTCTCGGGCCTGTATCAGTTCGCCACACCGGAAGGCTTCGGAGCATTCGGCAAGCACGTGCTGGGCGGCTGGGAAATGGGCTCGATCGCGATGCTGCAAAGCGGCCCGCCGTTCAACGTTGTCAGCACGGCGCCGTTCCAGCCCGAGCTCGATGCCAACGGCGCGGTGATCGGGTTCCTTCCCGGCAGCGGCGACTTCAATGCCGATGGCGTGAACTTCGACTTCCCGAACGCGCCCAGCTCGAGCTTGCCGAGTTCGCCCGGGCGCCAGCGCTATATCGCAGGCCTGTTCTCGGCGTCCGACTTCCCGCTGCCCGCTCCGGGATCACTAGGGAACCTGCCCCGGCACGGCTTCCGCGGCCCTGGCATGATCAACATCGATTTTTCGGTGATCAAGAACAATCCGATCAGCGAGAGAGTCAATCTGCAGTTGCGCTTTGAGTTCTTCAACGTCCTCAACCGCGTCAATTTGCGGAACGTGAACGGCAATCTTGCCAGTTCGACTTTTGGTCGGGTGACCTCGACGTTCCCGGCGCGCCAGATCCAGCTCGGCGCACGCCTCGCCTTCTAGCGGGCAGTCGAGGGAGACAGGCCGGCCGGTGCGGTCGATCGCCCGCACCGGCCTAGTCGCTCTGCGAGATTGCCGCAAGTCCCGGCTTGCTTCCTGCCTGCAGCTGTGCTGCCCGCTCGCTGCTCCCCTCGTCCATGACCGCGTTCTCATCGAGACGCCGCCAGCCCCTTGTCGAGGAGAATCGATCGCGTGGCTCTGGCGGGATTGCCTTGGGAACTAAGGCCTGCAGTCCTCTTGCTGCGTCAGCGTCGCACGCCTTGTCCAAGCCACCGCACGGCGTTCTCCAGGATGCGCGACACGTTTGGATCCTTGAAGACGGGAAACGTCTCGTGCCCCGGACGGAAATAGAACACCTTGCCCTCGCCTAGATTCCAAAGCATCCCACCCCGGAACCAACCGCCGCCCCTCCAGTCTTCTCGGAACAGGACTTGATCCGGTTCCGGGACATGGAATGGCTCGTCGTACATTTCGCTTTGCGGAACCTCGAATTGACGCGGCAAGCCTGCCATGATCGGGTGCTCCGGCATCGTTACAGTCACCATGCTGGGCTTGCCGTGCGCATCGACGCCCGGGAAGACGCAGTTGGGCAGGTCGACCCGGACTTGCGAGACCTTGCCGCGTCTCACGAAGGCGTAGTACGCCGGCGTGACGAGCGAGTCGTAGGCAGGCGGTATACGGCCTGGTGGCGGCACGAATTCGATCTTGGTATCGGGGTTGGGGAAGCGCCGCTTGGCGTCATCTCGCGTGCGCGAGTACATGGCCTCCATGAACGGCACTGACCAATGTGCCGAGTGCAGAGCGATCAGCGCCAGTTTGCCCGAGCGCACCCGTTCGACGATCCTCTGGCCGACTTCGTCGGCGACCTCGCCCTGGCGCACGTGCCCCCACCACACCAGCACGTCCTGCTCGTCGAGAGTGCCCAGGCCGTGACCGGGATCGTCCTGTCCGACGGAAACCACCGTCAAGCCGGGCAAGGCGCCTAGATGCGCGGCGATCTCGTTGCCGAGAAAGTTGTCGTAGGCTTCGGCCTGGCGAGGCTGGCGCTCGTCCCACACAAGAACATTGATAGAGTCCGCCGCAATCGCAGGAAGGACAACCAGAAGCAGAAGAGCAAGCTGCCACATAGCTCTAACAGGCTATTACCTGGGTGCAGGAACGCGCAACACAGCGGACGTGGCTTCGATGCTACCGAGTCGACAACACTCTTCCGCAATCTGTTGTTCAAGGCCCGGTCGTCCCGGCTTTTGAGCAGTTGGCTGGCGCCGCACCAATAGGTCCACCTGTATCGACGCCGGGCCAGCTGTCCTCTCTGCTACCGTATTGCTGTATTTGGCTGCTTGACTTTAGTGTGATCATCCTCTATATATGTCCTAAGGACATATATAGAGGATGATCACACCTAGCATAGACGCGAGAACGCACACTCGAAGACTTACCCGTGCAGGCAGCCATCTAGCTGGCTTACTGGAAGATAACGGCAAACCGGTTCTCAGCCAATTCGACTTCTTCCGGTTTGTTTGGCGGATGTATCGCGAATCGTCCGGCAAGGGGCTGTATCTGAGGGGCAACACACCGGGCCGAGTTGACTATGTCCGTCTGAAATCGATTCTGCGAGATGCAGATGTCATTGGAACTGACCGGGATTATGGAAAACGCGTCATACGGGTGTTGAGTATCTCGGACCTTCCAGCGGAAGATATCATCTGTCTCCTTGACCCGACGTGCTATGTCTCCCATCTCTCCGCCATGCAGCGGTGGGGGCTGACGGATCGAAGCCCAAGGGCATTGCTGCTGACGCGTCCTGATCGGAAAGCTGCCGCCAAACAGCTGAGCTCCTATAGAACAGAGGCCTTAGGCGATGACGAAACGAATCCCTTCCCCTCAACCATAGTCGGGCATCCCACCCGTGTGCGAGGTCAGACCGTGCGCATTCTTGAGAGTAGGTCAGCAGGCAAGCACCTGAAGAGCCGGGGAAGTAGAGTCCGTCTGTCGACGGTCGGGCAGACCTTTCTCGACATGCTTCAAAGACCTGATCTTTGCGGCGGAATGTACCATGTTCTCGACGTCTGGGAAGAACACGCGGAAACCTATCTCCCCGAGATTGTTGCTGCAGTCGAGACGGCTTCAAGCGGTATCGTGAAGAGCCGCGCTGGGTACATTCTTGAAGAACGCCAAGGCTTGCATCATCGGGGCATTGAGCGGTGGAAGAAATCCGGTCAGCGCGGAGGCAGCCGCAGGCTTGATCCAACCAAAGACTTCGCGCCTACGTTTTCGGCAACCTGGATGATCTCACTCAATGTCTGACCACGTCCTGAAAGTTGATGTCGCAGAATGGGTCCGAAGAGCAGAGGCGGCCCCAATCTCCTACCAGCAGCGCCAAACGGTGGAGATAACCCTCAATGCCATCGCAATGGCGGCACCCATCAACGTAGAGATGTTCCTAAAGGGCGGCATCCTCATGGGGCTGGCTTATGACAGTCCAAGGCACACGACTGACATCGATCTGACGACCGCGCTTGCGCCCGGTCGCGATGTCGCCGAGCAAGTTCGCAAGCTGTTGGACTCAACGTTGCCTCGAGCCGCCACCGCACTCGGCCATGACAACCTAGTCGTCAAAGTTCATTCGGTGAAGTCCCAGCCAAGAGCGAATATCGCAGATGCGAAATTCCCAGCCTTGAAGCTCAAGATCGCCTCAGCGAAGCGAGGGACCACACAAGAGAAGGCACTACAGAAAGGTCTGCCCCGTGTACTGATCGATGCTGATATCTCATTCAATGAGCCGTTGCTGCAAATCCAAGTGCTGGAGCTAACCGGCGGGCGAGAGCTGCGGGCCTACGGTCTTGGTGATCTCATCGCGGAGAAGTATCTGGCCATCATTCAACAAGTGCCCCGCAAGCGTCACCGTCCACAGGACGTCTACGATCTAGACAGGCTGATCGGAGGACACAAGGTTGACAACGTACTCCAAGCGCAAATTCTCGAGGCCTTGATTGCGAAATGCCAGGCACGACAGATCGAACCGACACGTGCTTCCCTCGAGGATCCCGAGATCAAGAGGCGTGCTGGTGCTGACTGGATGGCAATGGTGTTGGAGATTGGGGAATTGCCGGATTTCGAAGATTGTTTCTTGCGAATTTCAGAGTTCTATCGAAGCCTGCCGTGGCGAATCCAATGACGCGGCCTACCAGCGAGCGCAAGTCTGGCCGCTAGAGTGCCTCTGACCGGCCTGTCAGTTTCTTCAGGCGATCGAGCTAGCTGGCTACATGCACCCGTTAGAGGGTGACTTTGATTCTAGTTAGTTCGGATACCCCATTATATATGTCCTTAGGACATATATAATGGGGTATCCGATATTTCAAAGCGTAATCACGAGCAGGATTGTCTGCCAACACTTGCCTGCTGTGCACGAGCAGATTCCGCTGGAAGGACGAACAGACCGTGCAGGAAGGCTGCCGATTGGTTGCCATCAAAGCCACCTTCAGTTCCTGAAAGTCCGAACTCGGGCTGGGTCCGCTTGATCCCCGCTCGAGCTGGCGCGCGGCCAACCTCACGGGGAATGGGCAGGGCTGTTCAGCAGAGGTCATTCATGCGCCCCTCTTGTAGAGTTCGGGTGCCGTCTGCGGTGGCAAGACTGAGCTTCCAGTCGTTACAATGAGACTGATGAAGCAGGCAATCGGTGCCGCCGCACTCTCGTTGGTGCTGCTCGCAATACCGGCGTTCGGGGAAGACGAGCCCTTGGCCACAGTCAACGGCGAACCTATCTTCGAGTCCGACCTCGAGGTCAGCGCTCAGTGGCGCAAGCTAGACCAGCAGGTCCACGCCTTGCGCTCGCAAGCGCTCGGTTCAGAGATCGCCAGCAGGCTCCTCGAGGGGGAAGCTAAGCGGCTGGGCGTGACTGTCCAGGAGTTCGTCGAGGTCGAGGTCGAGCCGAAGATCGGCTCGCCCACCAACAAGGAAGTCAGCGACTTCTACAACGAGCAGAAGGACAAGATCAATAAGCCGCTGAAGGAGGTTCGGGACGAGATCGTCAGGCTCTTGCGTCAGCAGAAGGCAACCACGCACTTGAACGAGCTCGTTGCAGGGCTCCGCGCCGATGCCAAGATTGAGGTCCACCTCGATCCTCCTAGGCTGCCTGTAGCATTGCAGGACGCCCGGCAGCGGGGACCCGCGGACGCCCCCGTGACGATCGTGGAGTTCTCAGACTTTCAATGCCCGTTCTGCCGCAGGGTCCAGCCCGTGTTGTCCGAACTGCGCGAGGAATACCAAGACCGCATCCGCTGGGTATTCAAGGACCTGCCTCTGACCGACATCCATCCCGAGGCCGTGCGCGCGGCGCAGGCGGCGCGCTGCGCCGGAGAGCAGGACAAGTTTTGGGAGTACCGCGCCAAGCTGTTTGAACAGGATCTGTTCACCGATGCGACCTACACCGAGGTAGCGGAGGCTACCGAAGTCGACCCCGAGCCGTTGATGGAATGCTTGAATTCCGGCAAGTATCAACGACCGGTCGCTGTCGAGGCTTTGGAAGCGAGGAATCTGGGCATCGAGGGCACGCCGGCCATCTTGGTCAACGGGATCCTGATGACCGGCGCGAGGGCGATCGAGAACTATCGCAGCGTCATCGATAGCGAGTTGGAGAAGTCCGCGAATCCATAGCGCCCCCGTAGAGCGTCGGCCGCAGCCCGGGTTCGGGCGCGCTGACGGCCCGGCAGGCAGGTGATCAGCTGTAGCCGCCAGCCCGGCTCAGATGTTGCTCAGCCGCATCTGTTCGGCCATATAGTCGGTCGCCCGCCAGGCGAATGCCAGGATGCTTAGCGTGGGATTCTTCTCAGTCGGCGTCGGAAATGCGCTGCCGTCCACGACGAACACGTTCGGAACCTCGTGCATTTGCATGTAGGCGTTCAAGGCCGAGCGCTTGGGGTCCTCGCCCATGCGACAGGTGCCGTGTTCGTGGATTGCCGCTCCCAGTTCGTCTAGGTCTCCCCGCTGGTATGGCAGTGGCTCTGCCCGCATCGAGTGCAGGATTTGCTCGACCACGTCGTACATGCGCGGCAGCATCTTGCGTTCGTTCTCGCCCAGCCTGTACTCGATGCGTATCGTGGGAACGCCGAAACGGTCCGGCGGCGTGCCATCGACCGCGATCCGGTTATGCCGGTAGGGCAACACCTCGCCATAGGGATGCATCTGGATTAGCGCCGGATAGCTCTTGCGCACGTCGCGCTTGAAGTCGAGGCCGAATCCGGACATGCGCTTGGCGAACTGGGCGTTGGAGCCGCAACCTATGCCCCACAGCTGGATGCCGAAGCCGCGCATGTAGTCGCGTTTCTCCTCGGGACTCTCGAATCGAGGGATGTAGATGTGCCCGCCCGAGATGCCGTCGTCATTGGTCGCGGGGCGTCCGTAGAGTTGCGGAGCAAACGCGTATACGTGAAATCGAAATTGCTCGCAGAGGTAGCGCCCGATCACGTCGGAGCCGTTGCCAATGCCGTTGGGATGTGCGGATGACTTGGAATTGAGCAGGATTCGCGTCGAGTCGACCGCTGATGCCGCTACCACCACGCGCTTGGCGGCAACGGTGCGCTCCTCTCCCGTCAGTCGCTCGAAGTAGCGCACGCCGCTGGCGGTGCCGTCTTCGTCCGTCAGCACGTGCGAGACGATGGCGTTTTCCCGCAGCTCGAGCTTGCCCGTCGCGAAGGCATCCTCCAAGAGGTAGTCCCGCGAGTTGAAGAACGCGCCTATATCGCAGCCTTTGCCGCATGCCCCGCAGTAGTGGCACTTGGCCCGACCGCGATGCTCCTGGGTCAGGACCGCGCGGCGGCCGTTCACCACCGTGTATCCGGCCTTCTCGGCACCCTTGCGCAGCAGCACTTCCCCGCAGCGCAGGTTTGGCGGCGGAAGGTGGTGTCGGGACCCTGGCAAGAACTTCGAGTCGTCGGCGCCGCCGCAAACCCCGATCAGCTTTTCGACGTTGTCGTAGTAAGGTGCGATGTCGTTGTACGACACCGGCCAGGGAATCTCCCAGCCGTCTACCGCGGGCTCCTTGAAGTTCAGGTCGCCGTAGCGCAGCGAGACCCGCCCCCAGATGTTGGTCTTGCCGCCAACGCCCCATACCCGGCGCAGCAGGAAGTGCTGGCCGGCAAGCGTCTCGTAGGGGCTCTCGCGCAGCGGCAACGTCTCGAATCCGGGGCTGCGCTCGCCGCGCCGTCGGCGCTCGCGCTCCTCCCACGGCTTGACGTGCGACCAGAAGTCCGCTCGCTCGAACCGTTCTCCCGCCTCCAGCATCAGCACCTTGGCACCCTTGCGCGTAAGGTTCCACGCGGCCATGCCTCCGGAGGCACCGCTGCCGATGATCACGACGTCATGGTCGGCGGCCGCCATCAGTCGGCGTCCTCTAGCTCGTGACCGTGCGTGCAGCCCGGGAACTCGTCCAGATAGGTGTTGCCTTGGTAGCCGAGCTCTTGGACCAAGCCGACTTCGGTCGCGTAGTAGGCGTCGATCGTCAACCCCTTGACGGTCTCGAAGAAATCCTTATTCTCCCCGGAACCCTCTTCAAAGCGGGTGAGAATGGCCACGCGCTCCGGCATGTCCATGTCCGCAAAGCCCTCCGCGCGCAAAGCGGCCAGGCCGTTGCGGAGGGTTCCCAGCGGATCGGAGCTCTTGGCCAGGTCCTCGTCGATCATCGCGTGGACGCCCACTTCGCGCGCCCCGGGCGTGTCCGATGCGGGCAGGATCAAGTCCACCACGATTCCAAGCAGATCGAACTCCTCCGGCGAGAACGTGACGGGCTCGTAAGCGTCTTGCGCGGGCAGCGAGCGGACAGACAGCCCCGCAGCTATTGAAACCAGCGCTTGGCGGCGGGTGGTTTGTGGCATGTGCCCCGATTATAGGGCGTGATCTGGCGGGCAATGTATGATTGCCTCATGCTGGAGCCGGGCATCTCCCTGGAACAAGTCCGCGTCGTGCGACGCGACGATTGCATCAACTTCCTCGGGGCGGATGTACGCCCGTCCCTGTCGACGCCATCAATGATCTATTGGATGGAGATCTGTTGCCGCGATGCCATCCTGCCGCACGTCGGCGAAGGCAACGACAGCGTGGGAATCAAGGTCGGCGTAGAGCACTTGGCCGCCACGCCGATGGGGCAGTCGGTGACCTACACGGCGAAGCTCGTCGCCGTCGACGGGCGTCGCGCCAGCTTTGAGGTGGAAGCCTCTGACAGGTCCGAAGTCGTAGGCAGGGGTACACATGACCGCGTCGTGGTCGATGTCAGCCGCTTCGCGGCCCGACTGCGCAAGAAGCTCGAAGCGAAAGAGGCGGCCCGCTGAGAAAGCACGCAGAGCCGCTTGCCTCCGGTTGCGGGCTGGAATGCGCCTCAGTGCGCGGGGAGCATGCTCGAGCCAGTCAGATGGATGTCGACCGCACGTGCCGCCTTGCGGCCCTCAGCGATGGCCCAGACAACCAGCGACTGGCCGCGGCGGACGTCGCCGGCGGCAAAGACCTTGGGCACGCTGGTCTGAAATCCGCCAAAATCAGCCTGCACGTTGCCGCGTTGGTCCTTGGCAACGCCAAGCTGGCTGACTACGCCCGCGTGTACCGGATGCAAGAAGCCCATCGCCAGCAGCACTAGGTCTGCGGGCACCTCGAATTCGCTCCCCGGAACATCTTCGAACTGGAAGGGCCGTCGGCCCGTGATCGGATCTGGCTCCGGCCACTGCAGGCGAATCGCTCGCAGGGCCCGCACGTTGCCGTTGGCGTCCCCGATGAACTCTTTCGTATTGATCGCGTAGTCGCGGACGTCGCCCTCTTCGTGTGAACTCTCGACCTTGAACGTGAAAGGCCAGTTCGGCCACGGCATCGCGCCGGGCTCGTCCCGGCTGTCCGGGGGCTTTGGCAGCAGTTCGAACTGGTGGATGTTGATCGCGCCTTGGCGACGCGACGTGCCGAGACAGTCGGCCCCGGTGTCGCCTCCGCCGATGATCACCACGTTCTTGCCGGCCGCGCTGAGGTCGAATTCGGGGTCGACCGGGCGTCCTGCCACCCGCCGGTTCTGCTGGGGCAGGAAGTTCATCGCAAAGTGGATGCCGTTCAGGTCTCGACCTGGAATCGGCAGGTCGCGCGGCTGCTCCGAGCCAATGCACAGCAGAATTGCGTCCTGCTCGGCCAACAGCTTCTGGGCTTCGATGCCCACCCCCACGTGAGTTCCGCAACGAAATTCGATTCCCTCGGCCTCCATCTGCCGGACGCGGCGCGCGACCAACTCTTTTTCCATCTTGAAGTCTGGAATGCCGAGCACCAGCAGCCCCCCGGGCACCTCGTTCTTCTCGTATACCGTGACCGTGTGACCAGCGCGGTTCAGCTGCTGGGCCGCGGCTAGCCCGGCCGGGCCCGAACCCACGACTGCCACCTTCTTGCCCGTCCGGCTGGGCGGCATCTCTGGCTTGATCCAGCCCTCCTGCCAGCCGCGGTCGGCGATTGCCTTCTCGATGGACTTGATGGAGACCGGGTCGTCGTTGATGCCGAGCACGCAGGCGGACTCGCACGGCGCGGGACAGATCCGCCCGGTGAATTCAGGGAAGTTGTTGGTGGAATGCAGCACCTGCAGGGCTTCCTTCCAGCGTCCCCGGTAGACCAGGTCGTTCCAGTCGGGAATGATGTTATTGATCGGGCAGCCGCTGTGGCAAAAGGGGATGCCGCAATCCATGCAGCGGGCCCCTTGCGTCTTGAGCTGGGGCTCGTCCAGTCGGTGCATGACCTCCTTCCAGTCATGCACGCGCTCTTCGACCTGCCGGTACGGGGTCGCCTTGCGCTCGAATTCCATGAACCCGGTGACTTTGCCCATCTCAACGTTCCGTGATGCCCGGTATCGGAGGCAGTGCCCGTTCTAAGCCGAGACAGCGGCGCCTCCAATTCGCGCTGATTTGCGGAGAGAATAGCCGCCGGCCCGTCTTTCGACTCGCGGACCCGCACTCCGAACGTGGGAGTCCCCGCCTGTCCCACTAGGATAGCCAGTTCCCGCAACGGGTGCCAAGCGCCTCGCCTTGACGCAGGCGGTCTCACTCGGCAAGGATAGGGCTGTCTACGGACGGCTTCGACCTCGGCGTCTTGGCGCCACGACTTGGAGAGCGGATTGCGACTTGTCCGAATCGCTGCTTGGTGCTGCGCCGTCTCGCTTGCCTTGGTCGTGGCAGCGAGCTTTCACCCGATGGTGCGCAGCGTCTATCGGGCGATCAGGCCCTCGACCAGCTATGACACCGAGCCGCCGATGCTGCCCGAGTTGGCGGATCCGGCCGTGCTGGTGTTTTCTAAGACCAACGGCTTTCGCCATGCCGACGCCATCCAAACGGGCGTCAAGGCCCTGCGGGGGATCGCCGAGCGTAGGAGCTGGTCTCTGTTCCACACCGAGAATGGAGCGGCATTCGACACGCCGATCCTAGATCGCGTACGCGTGCTGGTGTGGCACAACGTCAGCGGCGCGCCTCTAAGTGATTCCCAGCGCGCTGCCGTGCAGGAGTGGATCGAGGGCGGGGGCGGGTTTGTGGGCATTCACGCAGCGCTCGACGACTCGCACTCAGCCTGGGAGTGGTACCAGCGCGTCGTGCTGGGGACTAGCTTCATCGGCCACACCATGGACCATCCCCGCGTGCCGATCAGAGTGGAGCGGCGCGAGCATCCGACGATGCTGCATCTCGCCAGTCCATGGGAGTGGGCGGACGAGTGGTATTCGTTCGACCGGAGCGTTCGTGGCCAGGATGGCGTGGAGGTGCTGGCTTCGTTGGATGAGTCGACCTATGAGCCGCGCATGAAGCTGTTGTGGATCGACGAGGAAATCGCGATGGGCGACCACCCCATCATCTGGACTCGCAGAGTCGGCGCTGGGCGCGCCTTCCTGTCCGCCCTCGGTCATAACGGCTCGGCCTTCGAAGCGGCGGAATATCAAGCGGTGCTGGAAGGCGCAATTGCTTGGTGCGGCCGCTTGGACGAGCCCAGCACGGAGCGGCATCCGTCCGAGACCAACGAGTGACCTCTCGCGGCGGCAGGCTGCGACATTTTCGACGGCGAGGGTGACTTGGATTTCACCTGTATCGGCTCGCGTGCCAAGAGCGCGGAGGGGTACGAGTACGTGTCTACGGGGACGGTTCCGTCAATCGCCTTGCGGCGTGAATCGCAAGGCCGCGGAGTTGATGCAATAGCGCCGCAGGGTCGGTGGCGGGCCGTCGTTGAAGACATGGCCCAAGTGCGAATCGCAGCGCGCACAGCTCACCGCGCGGCGCCGGAGGCCCCAGCTGAGGTCCCAGTCCACGGAGATGTTGCCCTCGGCGAACGCGGCACTGAAGCTGGCCCAGCCTGTTCGGGAATCGAACTTGGTATCTGATGTGAAGACGGCGGTGTCGCACGCCGCGCAGCGGTAGATGCCGGTCTCGTAGAAGTCATCGTACTTGCCGCTGAAGGCCAGCTCGGTCGCGCCGCGGCGCATCACTTGGAAGCCGCGCTGCGAAAGCACCTGTCTCCACCCTGCGTCGTTGCGGATGATGCGAGGCAGGTTCGCCGTCCAAGTCGTTCCGCCATTGCTTCCAGGCTCAACGATTGGAATCGGGCGGCCGAACGTGGAGAACGGTGGTTCAGTGTCCATCGTGAACACTGGGAAGTTGCACGCCACCGCCAGCAGCGGCAGCACCGCTGCCGCAGTCAGTGCCAGCCGTTGGCTGGCGGATTCCTTCGGATGCTGAGGGTGCTGCACGTCGCACCTCGGCCGGACTGGCGAGAGACCCGCTCCGGCCGCGTTCTCAGTCTAGGCTCAAGCCGGCGGGCGCTCTCGAGCGCTCCCGCGAGACAGTGGGACGACACTTGGGAGTCGGAGACCCGCGGGCGCTATAATTGAGGGTCAACCGGATCTCCATGCCCTATCTTCAGAATCAGTTCGAACGGAATTTCATGACGACTTCCGTGGACTACGTCTTCAATTGGGCGCGCAAGTCCGCGATCTGGCCGCTGACTTTTGGCCTGGCTTGCTGCGCGATCGAGATGATCGCGTCCTCGACGTCGCGCTTCGACATCGCGCGCTTCGGTGCTGAAGTGTTCCGGCCGAGCCCGCGGCAGTCGGATTTGATGATCGTCGCCGGCACTGTCTCGCTGAAGATGTCCCCCGTGCTGAAGCGCATCTGGGACCAGATGCCCGAGCCGAAGTGGTGTATTTCGATGGGTGCGTGCTCTTCGGTCGGCGGCCCGTTCAATACCTACGGCGTCCTGCAAGGCGTCGACAAGATCGTGCCGGTGGACGTATACGTCACCGGCTGCCCGCCGCGTCCTGAGAATCTGTTCTACGCGCTGCTCAAGCTCCAGGACAAGATCGATCGCATGACTACGCTCGCACGGCGCCCCACCGAGGTTCGCTTGGACGAGGCTATGTTGGCCGACTTCCAGAAGCGTGTCATGGTCGCCCAGACCCAACAGCCGGTATAGGCGGTCCGGATTCCGTCTCAGCCGGAAATGGCCTCAGGTCTTTCCGTCCGGGTTGGATTCCGGCTAGAATGTCAGCGTGATGAGGTGGCGTCCTAGACCGCTCGTGCTGCTGTTCGCAGTCTGCTTTGCCGTTTGCGGCCTGGCGGCCGAAGCGCCACGCCTGGAGCCGTTGTCAGGGGCACCGCCGTTCCCTGCCGACAACCCTCCCACCGAGGCCAAGATTCGGCTCGGCGAGGAACTCTTCTTCGACCCGATCCTGTCGGGTGGGAACCGCCGGAGCTGCGGCACATGCCATAAGCGCGAACTCCATTTCATGGATGGGCTCTCGCGCGCTTGGGGTCTCGACGAGAGCGAACTGCCACGCAAGACTCCAGGCCTTCTGAACGTCGGCTGGCAGCGCAGCATATTCTTTGACGGTCGAGTGAAGACCTTGGAGGAACAGGTTTCCAAGCCACTTGAGAATCACCGAGAAATGCATCTCGACCCCGCCGAGGCGGTGGAGCGAATTCGTCGCGACCCTTTCTATGTCAGGTCGTTCGCGCAAGCCTTCCCTGGCGAGAAGATCACATTTGACCTGGTGGCTAAGGCTGTAGCCAGCTTTGAGCGGACGCTGGTTTCCTACGACAGCGATCTGGACCGCTACCTGCTGGGTGACGAAGCCGCGCTGTCTGCCAGCGCGAAGCGCGGGATGGGGCTGTTCACTGGCAAGGCGCAGTGCATTCGCTGCCACAACGGCCCGTTGCTGAGCGACCACGACTTCCACTACACCGGCGTGGCCGAACGGGACGGGCACGACGAGGCCGGGACCAAGTACAAGACCCAGAGCTTGCGTGATGCGCTGCACCGCTACTCGTACATGCACAACGGCCGCATGATGAATATCCGCCAGGTCATCGAACACTACGATCGCGGCGGCTCGGCGCCGGAATCCATGCGGCCCGAGATCCGTCCGCTCGGGCTCAGCGAAGTCGAGAAAGACGACTTGGTGGCGTTCCTGTCGGCCCTCAACGGCCGGGTTCACCGCTTGACCGAGGGGTTCCCGAAGGGGCCGGAAGCTGTCGCCGAAGGGACGCCCGCCGCCGTCGTCAGCGACAGCGCCGACTCGGGCGAATCTGGGGCGGCGGTCGACGACCCCAGTTATCTGAACCGATAGCGCATCCATCCGCACTTCGATTCATGCCCGAGAGCTTGCTGCGGTGCCAGCCGCCCTTGATCTTGGCTTCGGCTTCGCCGCGCCGGGCAGACCTGCTCGCCCGGGCTGGGGTCGAGTTCGAGCAGCGTCCCGTCGGTGTCGACGAGTCCAGGCGTGGGAATGAGCGCGTGGAATGCTACGTGCAGCGCTTGGCAGCGGCCAAGGCGGAGGCGGCGTGGAAGCCGGGGCGGCGCAGCCTTGGCGCGGACACCGCCGTAACGGTCCGGGGCGAGGTGCTCGGCAAGCCGCGCGACAGCGCCGATGCCAAGCGCATGCTGCGAAAGCTCTCGGACCGCCCGCACAGGGTCTTGACTGGTGTGGCCGTGTTCGATGGCGCGCTTCGGCTGGCTCACTTGAGCGAGACTTGGGTGGTCTTCCGCGCCCTGACCGAGGAAGAGATCGACGAATACGTTGCGAGCGGCGAACCGCTTGACAAGGCGGGTGCCTACGGCATCCAGGGTGCGGCGGGCAGCTTCGCCGAAGCCGTGATCGGCTCCTACGACAATGTGGTGGGCCTGCCGATCGATGATTTGGACCGACCGCGGGAGTGAGAGGTCATGAGCGCTCGGCCCGCCGTCTCAGTGGTGATCCCGGCCCATAACGAAGAGCCCAACCTGCTGCCCTTGGTAGACCGGCTCGTTGACACTCTTGCCGGGCTGGAACGCAGCTTTGAAGTCGTTATTGTTGACGATGCCTCCACCGACGGCAGCGTCCGCCTGCTGCGCAACTTGTGCGCCAACGAGTCGAGGCTGAAGGCGGTCTGCCTGCGGCGCAATTCCGGCCAGACCGCTGCCTTGGCAGCCGGTTTCGAGGCCGCCTCGGGCGAGGTCGTGGTGGCTATGGACGGTGATCTACAGCATGCCCCGGAGGACATTCCTGCACTGCTGGCCAAAGTCGATGAAGGCTACGACTTGGTCAATGGCTGGCGCGAGGACCGCAACGACGGGCTGCTGACACGACGGTTGCCGTCGCGGGTCGCGAACTGGCTCATTCGCAAGCTGTCGGGTGTCGAGTTGCGTGACTTCGGCGGCACGTTCAAGGCATACCGCGCGGACCTGTTAGACCACCTCCGGCTCTATGGCGAGCTGCATCGCTTCGTCCCGGTATTGGCCGCGATGCACGGTGCCCGGATCACCGAGGTGCCCATCAGCATCCGGGAGCGCGCGGCAGGTCGGTCCCACTACGGGTTGGGTCGCACGCGGCGGGTATTTTTCGATCTGCTCACGGTGGTGTTTCTCGCCCGCTACCTGACGCGGCCGATGCACTTCTTCGGCTCGCTCGGAATCGTTTGCGGCGGCGCGGGCGGGGCTGCACTGGCTTTCCTGCTGTTCAAGAAGCTGCAAGGAACGCACATCATGGTCGAGCACGGCCCGTTGCTGATCGCCGCCTCAGTTCTGGCCCTCACCGGACTGCAGCTTTTCTGCACTGGCCTGGTCGGAGAGATCCTGATGCGCACGTACTTCGAGAGCCAAGGGCGGCCGATCTACGGTGCCAGGGAAGTCATCCAGCAGGCAGAGCGGAAAGCCTAGCCCAGATCCCGGCTCGATAAAGTTTGACTTGCTCTTTACAGCCAGCGCGACACGCATTCTTGGAAGCTTCGTCTACTCAAGTACACGCGCTTCGGAACTCGGACTGAACCGGACCGGATCGGGGCGTGCCGAGACCAGAAGAGGAAGGAGAACAGCATGTCCACACAACGCATCAAGCAAGTTGCCCTCGCCGCGATCGCCGCGATGGCGATGTCCGTAAGCGCCTTCGCTCAGGACGACCAGAGCAGGCGCGGGCGTGGTGGTGGCGTAACCGAAGCTGCTACGGAAGCGTTCGGTTTCACCGAGGAGCAAATGGACAAGATTCGCGAGATTCGTCGCGAGAGACCCCCTCGCGGGCAGTCCGGAGAGGAGCGCCAGGCTTGGCGCGCCGAACAGGAGGCCAAGATCGAGGCCGTGCTGACCGACGAGCAGAAAGCAAAGATCGCGGATCTGAACGAGATGCGCGAAAAGATGCGGGACTACGCCCTCGCTGCCCGGATGGGCTTGGTCGACGCCGGGGGCCGCGGCCGCAATTCGGCGCGCGCGCGGGGTTCTCGCGGCGACAACCGCGCTCGAGCAGATCGAGGTCGGCGCGGGCCGAGCCGGGGACGAGGCGCCAACCGCGGCCGCGGCCCAGATCGCCGTCCGGGATCGAACCGTGGCGGTCGCAGGGCTCGCCGAGGCGGACGGGCCGAAAATGTCGGCCCGCAGTTCGCTCAAGCGCGGCGAGCGCGCGCAGCCAACGGCCCGTTCGCTCGCTGAGCGCTTGATCACCATCAACCGATTCGTTCTACAGGGCGGCCCCTCTCAGGGGTCGCTCTTCTTCTCTCTGGCCGCCGAAGGTCCTTGGTCTGGGAGAATGCTAGCGCGGCGTCTGTCTTGACGAAATATTTACAAACCTGTGAGACGAAAGGCCTGGCGTCGTTCGTCTAATCAACCGTATGCAAACAGGATCGAAGCATCTGGCTATCGCCTGCATCGCTATCGAACCATTCCGGAGAAACGCAGTGATCCGCGTTCACAGCGTGATCTTCGGCACTCTGACGCTGCTGATCATCGCGACGGTTGCGAGCTCCCAGAACAGGCCGCGTCCAAGCCAGGCGACTCTCGCTCCGATGGATTCAGCCCAAGAGGTCGTGGCGGGATCGGAACAACCAGAAGCTGGGCAGGAAGACGAGCAAGCGGCGGCAAGGCCGCTTGCTGTGGACCAAGGATCCGAGTCGGCCGAGGCGGATGCCTCGCGTCAGCAGCTGCGCGCTCTGCTGAACTCATCGATGCTCGCGTTGTCCCAAGTGGAGCGCGAGGACCGACAGGACAGGTTCGGACGGTCCCGGCCGCTGGGAAGCGACTGGTCCTACGGTGCTGATCGCTCGCGGCCCCCGCGCCTTGGCCGAGGGACGGGATGGGGCATGTCTAGCCGCGGGCGCCCGTTTGGGGCGGGCCGCCGAGGCCGCGGCGGTCGCGGCGGGAACCGCTTCTGAGTGCGAACGATGTCCGGGTTTCCCTTGCTGCGGGGAGCCCAAGCGACTCAACCTCCATCAATGCAGCAGCGGGCGGCCCGTCCGGGTCGCCCGCCCCGTATCTAGTCCAAGTCAGTCCACGCCGAGAGCGTTCCTCAGCGCGGATTTCATGGCAGCTTCATCCGGTGACTGGCCTGTCCACATCTCGAAAGCGATTACGCCTTGGTAGACCAACATCGACAGCCCATCCAAAGTGGGCAGGCCGCGCTCGCGGGCCGCGGCCAGCAGCCTAGTTTCGGGAGGGTTGAAGACCGCGTCGGCCACCAGCATTCCGGCGGGGGCCGACGATAGGTCGACGTCCGGCGCGGCATTGACGTCGGGGTAGAGGCCGATCGAGGTCGCATTCACGAGCAAGTCGCAGTCGGCCGGCACAGCAAAGGTGCCGGACCACTGCTGAAAACGGACCGGGCCGCCCGTGGCCGTCTGGAGGTCGCCGACCATGGTGCTGCCGCGCCCTCGGGAACGGTTGACGACGAGCAAGTCGCTGACGCCGGCCAACACCAGTTCGGTCCCTATGGCACGCGCCGCCCCACCCGCGCCGAGCAGTACGACCCGCTTGCCGGACGGGTCCATGCCCGCATCGTTGCGAATCCCGCGCAAGAATCCCTTCCCGTCGGTGTTCTCGCCGATCTTCTTAGAGCCTTCGACGCGCACCGTGTTGACAGCGCCGATCGCGCGCGCCTCCGGCGCCAGTTCGTCAAGATACTCGATGACCGCTACCTTGTGCGGAATCGTCAGGTTGATGCCGCGCATGCCCAGCGCGTCGATCGCATCCATCGCGGCGCCGAGTTTGTCGGGCGGCACCTCGAAGTTCAGGTAGCGCCAGTTCAGGCCGGCAGCGGCAAAGCCCGCCTCTTGCATGACTCCGGTCGGGTTTTCTGCTACGGGCTGGCCGAACACGCCGACGACATCGGCTTGGTAGTTGGCGGGCATTGAGCCCAGTGTATCGCCAATTCCAGAGTGCCTAGACGATCTCCTCGACGACGTTGCCGTGAACCAATGTCAGGCGCTCGTCGCGCCCCAGATGTGGGTAGGTCAGCTTGTACTGATCCAAGCCGAGCTGGTGCAGGATCGTCGTATGGATGTCTCGGAAGTGATACGGCTTCTCCACCGCGCGAAGGCCGATCGCGTCTGTCGCCCCTACGACCTGACCTCCGCGGATGCCGCCGCCGGCCATCCACATGGTGAAGCCTAGGTTGTGGTGGTCGCGCCCGGCGCTGCCGTCTTGGCGCGTCTCGGCCTCGGGTGAGCGCCCGAACTCGCCGCCCCACAGCACCAGCGTTTCGTCCAGCATCCCGCGCTGCTTGAGATCCTTCAGCAGCCCCGCGACCGGTTGATCGGTCTGGGCCGCCATGCGCAGGTGGTTCTCCTCGATGTCGTTGTGCGCGTCCCACTGCAGCCTGCCCGGGCCGCCGCCAGAGACGACCGTCACGAACCGCACGCCGCGCTCGACTAGTCGGCGCGCTAGCAGGCAGCGGCGTCCGTAATCGTGCGTGGGCTCCTTGCCCACGCCGTACATATCCAAGGTGCCCGCGGCCTCGCTGGACAGGTCGAAGACCTCGGGGGCTTCTGTCTGCATCTTGAAGGCTAGGTCGTAGGTTCGGATGCGAGCCTCGAACTCATCATCGAGCGGATCCGGCGATGCCCGGTTGAGGGCCTGTATCAGATCCACGGTCTTGCGCCGCTCGTCCCGGCGGACCCCAGCTGGCAAGTCTAGGTTGAGCACCGGCCGGTCGCCCGGCCGGAAGGTTGTGGGTTGGTACACGGCGGGCAGGAACCCGTTCATGTACATTGGCTGCCCCGCTTCCAGCGCGCCGTCCGGATCCGGCATGACCACGTATGCTGGCAGCGATTCGGCCTCCGCCCCGAGGCCGTAAACAACCCATGATCCCATCGACGGAAAGCCTGGCACGATACGCCCCGTCATCAGTTCGTATTGCGCGGCCGAATGCACGACCATATCGCCATGGCATGAGCGCAGGACTGCGATGTCGTCAATGCAGCCGGCAGTGTGGGGCAGTAGGTCCGACACCGGGATGCCCGCCTTGCCATAGCGCTTGAACGTACGCTTGGTTCCCAGCAGCTTGGCGTCCGGCTTGACGAACTGGTACTTTGCTTCGCCGAACTCGGCCGGTCGCGGCTGGCCGTGGAGTTCGTTGAGCAAAGGCTTGGGGTCGAAGGTCTCGATGTGGCTCGGCCCCCCGGCCATGAAGAGGAAGATGACCGACTTGGCCTTGGGGTTCGCTACGTGCGGCGGCTTCGGCGCTAGCGGGTTCTGCGGCGCAGCCGCCCGCAGGGCTTGGCTGCCCGCCATTGCTTGCAAGGCCAGGTAGCCCATGCCGCAACACGAGTCGCGCAGCAACTCGCGTCGTGTCCGAGTCCATTGGGCATGCTTCGCCATTAAGCCGGTCCAGACACATTGTACGACCGAGCGGGCAGGATTAGCGGAGCCGGCCTGGAAGTTAACATGAAGGGACCCGTATGTCGCTGCTTGCCTCTCTGAACCCACAGCAGCGCGAGGCCGTAGAGCACACCGAGGGGCCGCTGCTAGTGTTGGCGGGGGCGGGCAGCGGCAAGACCCGGGTCATCGTCACCCGCGCTGCCTACCTGATCGCCGAAAAGGGAGTCAGGCCGAGTTCGATTCTCGCCGTCACCTTCACCAACAAGGCTGCCGGGGAAATGCGCGAGCGGGTCGGGCGCCTGCTAGAAGAGAGCGGCATTGCGGACAGTGGGCTCCCAACGGTGTCCACCTTCCATGCGTTCTGCGCTCGGCTGCTTCGCCAGCACGGAGAGCCCCTTGCGGAATACCGGCGCGGTTTCACTTCGAAGTTCTTGATCTGCGATGCCGACGACCAGCTTTCTGTCGTAAAGGATGTCATGAAGAAGCTTGGCGTAGAGCCAGACTTCATCAAGCCGCGCGAAGCACTCTCCGCCATCAGCCGAGCCAAGAATGGCAAGTTCTCCAGGATTGGCAAGGCCAACGAGAACGACCCGAAAACGGATGAATTGAATCGGATTTTCAAGGAGTACGAAAGCGCCCTCCTTGCGTCCAACGCGCTGGACTTTGATGACCTGCTGCTGGAAGCGGTCCGCCTGCTGGAGCGCAGTGAGTCTGTCCGTAACACGATTCGCGGACGCTACTGCTACTTGATGGTGGACGAGTACCAAGACACGAATCGGCCGCAGTACGACCTTATGCTGCTGCTGGCCGGACCGAACTGCAACGTGTGCGTGGTAGGGGACGAAGACCAATCGATCTATTCTTGGCGTGGCGCCGACATCGGCAACATCTTGGGTTTCGAGAGGGACTTTCCAAGCACTAGGGTGATCCGCTTGGAGCAAAACTACCGCTCTACGCGGCCCATCTTGGACGCGGCCGGGGCTGTGGTCGCGCACAACAAGCAGAGGAAGGGCAAGCACCTCTGGACCGACCGCCGCGACGGAGATCCGATTTTGCTGTATCGCGCCACGAGCGCCGCCGCCGAGGCCCGCTATGTGGCGGGCTCGGTGCGGGAGATGTTGGACGCCGATTCCGGGATGCAGGTTGGGGTGCTGTATCGCACCAACGCTCAGTCGCGATTGATCGAGGATGCGTTGCGGAGGGAGGGCGTGGACTATGTCCTAGTGGGAAGCGTGGCCTTCTATCAGCGCAAGGAAGTCAAGGATGTACTCGCCTACGTCAGGGTCGCGTCCTCGCCCGACGACTCGGTCAGTCTGGCGCGGATCATCAATACGCCGGCGCGCGGTATTGGCAAGAGCACATTGGGTTTGCTGGCCAACTATGCGGACGAGCGCAGCCTGACGCTGTGGCAGGCGATGGAAAAAACGGTTGATGGCGGCAAGCTGCCGAAGCGCGCCACGGCGGCGCTGAAGCGATTTCAGGCACTGGTCGTCGACCTGCGCAAAGGGGCCGCAAGCATGGATATTGCGGCCCTTGTGGATGCGGTGTTGGATCGCAGTGGCTATCGCGCCATGCTGGATTCTGATTCTTCCGCCGAGGCGGAGAGCCGCCGGGAGAACGTGGATGAGTTGGTCGTCGCCGCGCAAGAGGCAGCCGAGCGCGGCGAGACGGCGCAGGACTTCCTCGACCATGCATCGCTGGTGGCGGACACCGACGATATCGAGAGTTCCGCGCGCGTCCTGCTCATGACGCTGCATAGCTCGAAGGGCTTGGAGTTTCCGGCCGTGTTCTTGGTGGGCATGGAAGAGCAGCTGCTGCCGCATGCCCGCAGTCTCGGGACGACGGACAAAGACGCGCTCGAGGAAGAGCGGCGGCTATGTTATGTCGGGATGACCCGAGCTCAACAGCGGCTCGTCTTGAGCTCTGCCGAGTACCGCGGGCGATACGGTGCCGGGCCTGAAGATTTCATGCAGCCCTCGCGATTCCTGAGCGAAATTCCAACCGAACTCATCCGCGATGTGTCGCCAGGTTGGATTGGGCTTGATCGATCTCGGGTCTACCAAAGAACCGATGACGCTATTGAGCCGCGGCCGGTTCCAAATCCGCGTTCAGACCGATCCAAGCTTGAGGATGCCGGGATCGAGACGCACGATTCAGTCGAGGCGATCGGGAGTTTCTTCAAGCGCCGTGCGGCTGCGAGCAACGTCGACGGCCCTCCAGACGGCCGCGGCTCTGCCTCATCCTCCCAGACTGTTCCAGCGCCTCGTGGCGGCTTCGCGCAGGGTCGCAGAAAGGCCCCCAAATCGGCGCCCGAGGCGGGGCAGTTTGCGCGCGGTGCGAAGGTGCGGCATCGGAGGTTCGGCGTTGGCGTCGTGCAGCAGTGCCAGGGTCAAGGCGAAAGGGCGAAGCTCTCGGTGTACTTTCGTCAGCACGGCCTGAAGACCCTCATAGCCGGGCCCGCTAAGTTGCAGGCGCTGTAAGGCGCGCTCGCCCGCCCGGTTCAGTCGCGATCAGCAAGCCAATTGCGAATCGCCGCTGCGATTTCTTCGCGCACCCGTCGAAACACGGCCCGGCGCTCTTCATCGCTCCCCGTCGCCTCGGCGGGATCGTCGAAGCTCCAGTGGGCCTTGTCGGTCCGCTCGGGAAACGTGGGGCAGTTGGCCGCTGCCCGGTCGCAGACGGTAATCACGGTGTCTATGCCGGTCCCCAGGTATGCGTCAACGTGATCGGACCGATTGCCCGAGATATCGACGCCAATCTCCCGCATTGCCGCGATAGCGCCCGGATTGACGCCATGCGGCGCAGTGCCGGCCGAATGCACTTCGTAGAGGTCGCCTGCGAGAGACCGAAGCAGGCCTTCGGCCATCTGGCTCCGGCATGAATTGCCGGTACACAGGAACAAGACCTTCGGCTTGGGCATCGTGGTTCCAGCCGGAAGGTTTCCGCCGCTAGTTCGCAGGCGAGGGCTTGGCGTTGATCAGTGCGTTCAGTTCGCCTCGGGCATGCTGTGCGACGCTCTTGTCAGGAAAGCGCTTGATGACATCATCGAAGACCTTCTGCGCCGCATCCCGGTCACGCATCCTCAAGAAGGCCATGCCTTGCTTATACAGAGCGTCAGGCGCGAGCGGGCTGAGGGGGTAGCTGCGGAAAACTTTCTCGAACTGGCGGGCAGCTTCCTCGTAATCGGCGGCGGAATAGTACGTCTCGGCCAGGTAATACTGCGCCTCGCCTGCCTTGGCATGCGAGGGGTACAGCGCTAGATAGTCCATGAACTGCCCGCGGGCTGTGTCGATGTTGCCGCGCATGTAGTCGTCCATGCCGCCCTCGAAGATTGCCTCGCTGGTGTTTATGTCGGACTCGCTTCCGCCCTCCCCATCCTCGCCGAGCATGGGCGGCGGCAGTTGGGACAGGTGGGTCTTGATGTCCTTCACGTCCAACGTGATGCGCTCTACAGCCAGATTCATCTCCTCGACCATGCCGCGAAGGTCGGAGAACTGGCTGGTAAGGGAGTCCACCTTGGCGCCCGTGGTGCGGATCGGCTCCGTCAGCTCGCTGTCCAGCTCGGAGATCTTGCGCTCCAGAACAGCGTTGGCAGTGTTGAGCGTGTCCTGCTTTTCCAAGCCTTGGCGCAGCAAGGCCTCCAGCGCTGCCATGCGCTCAGAAGTGGCTTGGTCCCGCTGCCGCAGTGTCTCTTGGAGGAGCACGATGTCCCGCTGCAGCTGCTGGAGTTCCTTCCTCTGGGCAGCCGCGCCCGGAGCGAGCAGCGTGCCACAAACGAGAATGGCTGGAACCATCGATTTCAACGACATGGGATACCTCGATCCGCAGGCGTGCCTGCAGGCGCCTCGCGCCGCTGGAAGAAAGAAAGACGCCCGGAGCCCTGCTGGCGTTCCGTGGCGGGACGCATCACTATTGCTCACTCTAACCCTTGAGCGCGGCAACCCGCTGGGATACTCCCGACAGGTCGCCGCGCAAGGAGGAGGCGTGCATCCGTATGCGTCGAGCGGCCCTATCTGAGCCGCAGGTGGGCACGCCGGTTGCGCTGGTAGCAGCTCTCGTCTTCATCAGTGCAGACCGGGCGCTCCTCGCCGAGACTCACCTTGGAGAGCTTGCTCGCAGGGACGCCGAGATTGACGAGGAACTCCATCGCAGCCGTCGCGCGCCGGTCGCCCAGCGCGAGGTTGTACTCGGTGGTGCCGCGCTCGTCGCAATGGCCCTCCAGCAAGAACGCTGCCTCGGGATAGTCCCCCAGCAGCGCCTTGATGGCCGTGCCGTTAGCGCGCAGCACGTTCTGCGCATCCGGACGTAGATCGCTCTTGTCGTAGTCGAAGAGCGCGTCCTGAATGTTGGCGTCCGAGAAGGCCTCGGACAGATCGGGCTTCGGCGGCGGCGGCGGCGGTGGCGGCGGAGGGGCTCTGACGGTCACCGTCGCGGACGCGGACGCGGACTTGCCATCGGCGTTCTTGACGGTGATGGTGTACTCCGTGGACCTCGTCGGGAACACTTCGCGGTTGCCACTGGTAGCCACGGCGCCGATTCCCTGGTTCATCTCCGCGCTCGCAGCATTGGTCGAACTCCAGGTCAGCCTGGCAGCTTTCCCACGCTCGATCGAGCTAGGTTCGGCCGTGATGCTGACTGTGGGAGCCGGGGCCTCTGGTGGCGGCGGCGGTGGCGGCGGCGGTGGCGGCGGTGCTTCCTTCTTGCAGCCGAACGCGAAAAGCGTCAGAAAGATCGCGGCCGCAATCAGGATGATGCTGTGTTTCGATCGCATGAGTATTAGGTTTCCTCCATCTCTGTCGCCGCTTGACGCGGGACATCGAACCTTAGATTGTGGCAACTAGGATATCGCAATCCCACAGTTACTTCAATCATTACTGCTATTTGGATGTGAATTGCCGCCGGATAAATGCTTGCGTGAGCCGCCGCGCCGGTCGCAAGGCGAGGCGAACGGCACCGACTCATCTAGTCGCCCACACTGGCGACTCGTTGATGCCTCTGCTGGTTAGCTGCCGCAGCTGCGTGCCGTCAGCGCGCATCGACCAGATCTGCGTGCTGCCCATTCTGTCGGATGCGAACACGATGTGTGTTCCGCTGGGCGAGAACGAGGGATGATCGTTGCGCCCCCGGCTGTGTGTCAGCTGGGTATAGCGCTTGCTGGCCACATCCACAAGGAAGATGTTGTAGTTGCCGAGTTCGTAGCCGCGCGTCCATGCGAACGCGAGGCGCTCGCCGCTGGGATCCCAGGCCGGCTGCACGGCATCGCCGCCCCCTCCGGAGATCCGCCGTCGGTTGGCACCTTCGCTGTCCATGAGGTAGACCTGCGGCATGCCCGACGCGCCCGAAACAAAGGCGATCTGCGCACCCGTCTTGGGGTTGACGGTAGGGTGCACGTCCAAAGCCCGAGAGTATGAGACGCGGCGCAAGTTGCCGCCGTCCGGGTCCGCGCGGTAGATCTGGCTGCGGCCCGATGCCGAGGACGCGAAGTAGATCGCCGAGTTGTCGGGCGCGAAGCTCGGGGTGGTGTTCAAGGAGGCATCTTGGTTGTAGAACTGCAGCCGCCTCCCGGTCTCCAGCGAATGCACGTAGATCTCGGGCACGCCCTCGACGAACGTCGTGAACGCGATGCGCCTGCCGTCCGGCGAGATGGCCGGAGTCAGGCAGAGACTGCGGTAGTTCGTGATGCGCTGCTTGTTCCGCCCGTCGTAGTCCATGACCCAGATTTCCTTGCGATCGTCCCCCTCGTCGCGATGGACGTAGTAGATGCGCGTGCCGGCCAGGCCCTCGCCCAAGCCCAGGTTCTTGAGAATGTCGCGGGCGAAGTCGAAGGCCATCCCCCGCGCGCCGGCCGCGTTTGCCTCGCTGTAGTAGCGCTTGCCGAAGATGTACGACGCTTCGACCGACTCTTGGCTGACATCGGCGACGTATCCCTGCAGCGCCAGGCGGCCATCCACGTCCTCGATCTGCCCGTACACCAAGTAGCGGGCGATGACTGGAGTCTCGGCCCAGCCGCCCAGCCACAGCCCTCGGGCGCCCGGATCCTCAGGCATCTTCTTGGTGTCGACTTGGATGTCCTCCGGCCGGCGCGGCGCGCTACGCGGGTAGAAGCTGCGGGGCACGATGTCTAGCCGCCCCGAGGCCTCGAGGGCCTTCCAGACCTCGTCGTTGAAGCGATCGACTGCGCTTGCGGAGTCGATCGGGCCGCGAATTTCCGGCAGGGCGATACGCGGATCGCGCTGCTCGTCCGAGAGCACGATCACGGCATCGGGCTCTTGCTGCGCGGCCGATGGGCAAGCGATGGCCGCGACAAGCGCGATTGCTCGCATCCAGTGGTCTCTCATGCTGTGTCACTCCCCATGTGCAGTTATTGTCCCTCTCAATCAATCGAGTTGGAAGTGCATCTCGATCGTGATCGAGTTTCGGCCGAGGCCTGGCGGCAGCTCACGCACCGGGCTGGCATTGTTGGTCGCCCGCACTGCCGAGTAGTCGAGCGAGCGGTTCCCGCTCGACTGTTGAATGGCCACTTGGCTGATCTGGCCGGAGCGGGCGATCACAAACGTGATCACGGACGGCTTGGACGATCCTCCCGCGACCTGTCCCAGCGTCTTGCGCCACTGCTCCCCGATGGCCCGCTGCAGGATCTGCGCGTACCAGCCGAAGCGTTGGCCGAACGGTCCGCCCTTGGCCCCGCCGAAGCCGAGGGCGCCGCCGGGAGCGGCTTGGTACATGTCGCTGCTCAGTGCCGCGCCCAGAGATGATCGGAGCTCGTTTGCCTTTGTCTCTCCGGCGCTGCGCTGTCCTACCGAGCGCTCCTGCTGCTTCTCGGCCGCCTTGCGTTCGGGGCTTGGCACCGGTGCCGGCGGCGCTTCCTCGGTCTCGGGTTCCGGCTGCGGCACCTCGGTAGAGCGTTGGAAGCTGTCCGGCGCGGGGACGTTGTGCCGGCTGGGGTTGGCCACGGGGTTGGGCAGCCTAGCGGGCGCCGTGTTGATCGGCACGCTGCTGACTGCCACGATGCCCCCGCCTCCGGCGGCGTCTGGGGAGCCGAGGTGGATCGTGGGATTGATGATGCCCCAAGCCAGCGACCCGGCGAGCAGCGCGCCGTGGCAGGTGGTCGATAACAACAGAGGCCTTCGCAGCCCCTCGGTCCCCGCCGGATACTGACTCCGTGCGCGCATGCGACTGTCGCGAGTCTTATCGTCGCACCCTAGGATCTCTGACGAGCGGCTTGGTGACAACGTTTACATTGACCTTGTTGACGCCGCATTCGGCGATCACTGGGGCCACGATCTCCCACGGCGTCGTGCGGTGGGCGCGCAAGTAGATGCCGGGCTGTTCAGGGTTCTTCTCCTTGGCCAGTTCGGCGATGTCGTACACGCTTACCGGCTCATCGCCAAAGAACAGCTCTCCCTTGGACGTGATGTTGACGTAAGCGAAGTCCTTGTCGGAGGTCGCCACTTCGCGCGTGCGGGGCACGTCGATTTCCAGGCCGAACTCGACGACGCCAGCCGTGATCATGAAGATGATCAGCAGCACGAGCACGACGTCGACGAATGGAGTGACGTTGATTTCGGCGATTGCGTCGTCCGAGTCAGGAGTGTTTGGTTGCAGCGCCATCCCTCGCTCCGTAGTCCTTTTCCGCCAGGTTGAAGAATTCCAGTCCAAAGTCTTGCATGCTGGAGCGGATTTCGCGCAGCCGTCCGGCGTAGACGTTGTAGAAGATCAGCGCCGGGATCGCTGCGAACAGCCCCAGCGCCGTCGCCAGCAGCGCTTCGGCGATGCCCGGCGCGACCGCCCGAAGCGTGGCGCCGCTGGAGGTCCCGAGGCCGCGGAACGCCTCCAGCACACCCCAGACCGTCCCGAACAGGCCGATGAACGGCGCCGCGGAAGCGGTCGTGGCCAGCACGCCGAGGTTCTTTCGCAGCCGTGACGTCTCCTCGCTGACAGCTAGTGCCAGGGAGCGCTCCACCGAGGCGGGGTTGGTGATGCGGCCGTAGGTGTTGACCTGCCTCGCGACCTCCTTGTAGCCGTGGTCGAAGACCGCCACCAGCGGTGCCGGCCGGAACTGTTCCGAGGCGGCGTTGATCTCTGCCAGCTTGCCGACCCGGCGAAACGCGTTGCGGAATGACATGTTGGCCTTAGCACTTGACGAGAGAGCGCGGTGCTTTGAGTACGCCAGCGCCCAAGACAAGATCGACATAAAGGCGAGGATCGCGAACACCACGAAGCCGACCGGGCCGACATCGAGCAACAGACCCAGCAGCGTGGACTGTTCGACCGCAGCCGTGACCTCTTCGGCCGCGGTCAAGTCCGCTTCGGCAGCCTCTTCAGAGACAGCCTGGAGCAGGAGTGCGAGTGTTGGTGCGAATGTCAAACCTGACCCTTGGGGTGGCGCCGATCGCTTGCGGTACGCTGTCGCCGGCAGGGCCGCAAGTGCGGCACCTACACTATACATTGCGCCAGATATAAATTCTAGTCCATAGTGCAGTGCACCAGTTGGACGTAGAGCGGATACTCCGAGAATCTGCCACAGGTGTCAAGTTGGTGTCTGTAGCAGCTGTGGACCAATGCCGGGTCAGGTGGTTCCGAGTCGTCGGCCACCAATGCTGCTATCAATCGGCTACGGCTCCGACGGGGATCCCTCGCGGGTGTTGGCCTCATTGCTGGTTACATATTCTCGACAAGCCAGAATCGCACACTTTTCATCCGCGGCTAGACCGCTGCTGCACCATGTGGGCGCGGCCGCATGGAGGGGCGGAAAGATATACGACATGGAGACGAAGATGTTGCTGATGCACTATCTGGAACACGGAGAGTCGAAGGGCGAGTTGGCACGACGGCTCGGTCTCTGCCGGCGGACGATCCACGACTGAGTAGAGTCCGGCCAGTTGGACCGCGAGTTGGTGGTGGGCGGCGATGGCGCACAAACTGGACCCCCTCAAGGGAATCATCGAGGCGCGCCAGAGGGTTATCCCCAGCTGACGGGGCAGCGGCGGTAGGAGGAGGTGCGGGCGGCCGGCTGCGCGGACAGCTACGGCAGCGTCCGGGACTATGTGCGCTAGGTGCGGTCGCGGGAGGTAGCGGCAAGGGTGGTGCGTTTCGAGACGCCACCGGGGAACTGGGGCCTAAACGCCTGGCCCAGTTGCAGTCGAAGATAGCGCCGATGATCGCCAAGCACTCCTCATCCACCGAGCTGAAGCATCGATTCGTCTCGGAGTCCAGCAACCCATCTCCCAGATGATCGGCTACATCCTGAGCGACTCGATCCACAGTACACAACGGCGGTTTACGGCGAAGCCAAACCAGGCAGCACTCGCGATCAACCCCGGGGTCGGTCTTGTTCTTGACAGGCCGTTCCTGAAGTTGTCATACTGCTAAAGTTCTTTACATTCCGAACCAGGAGGAGTACCCCATTGACAACAACAGAAGCCCGCATTCAAGCACTCGCTCGCCAATACCTCGGCATCGGACGAGACCTAGATCTCGATGCCGGTCTGCTTTCCGCCGACATCTCGTCCCTTGACGCGGTGGCCTTCGTGAAGAAGGTTGGGAGTGCGTTCAGCGTTGACATTCCCCCCAAAGAGGTTGCCAATTGGCGAAACCTGCGGGATTTCGCCGCCTTTCTCGATACCAATGCCGCTTGAGCGCCTCGCGTGCCTGGGCCCGGTTCGATCCCCGAGTCCACTCCGCAGGCACCGTCCGGCACCTTCGTCGGTAACGAGTCGTCCGATTCATCGGTCCGGTCGGGCCGCCGTCGTCTGCGTGCGGACGAGCGCTGTACGACGGCGACCCTGACCGCTTCCGCCCTGCGACCACTTCTTGAACACGACCCGAAGCTGACAGCTCGGCTGTGTCGATACCTGCTGAGTGCTGGAATGCGAACGGCCGTCTGAAGCGCCACCGGCAAGTGGGAGATCGAAGATGTCGAACACCACCCACCCAGGTTCGCCGACCTTGGATGAGCCCATCGCGATTATCGGTATGGCCTGCCGGTTTCCCGGCAGCAAGAACCTCTCTGGCTTCTGGAGACAGCTCTTAGCCGGCGAGAACGCCGTGGTGGAGGGCCCGCCCGGGGCCGTCATCGGGCGCAAGGAGCGGCAGTTTCCCCACTTCGCCGCCAAGAACGAAGCTATTCGTTTCGGGGCATACGTCGAAGACCTCGACCTGTTCGACGCGGAGTTCTTCCGCATCTCCCCGATCGAGGCGCAGATGCTCGATCCTCAGCAGCGCATGATGCTGGAGGTGAGCTGGCGGGCGCTCGAAGACGCGGCCATCGACCCCGAGAACCTCAAGGGCAGCCGCACCGGCGTGTACGCCGGCATCAGCATCATGGACTACCGGGACATGGCGATTGCGGATCCCGCGTCGAGCGAAGCCGCGGCCGGGCTCTACGCCGTCACCGGCAACGCGCTGAACACGGCGATCGGCCGGGTGTCCTTCGTTCTCGGTCTGGAAGGGCCGGCGATGGCGATCGACACTGCCTGCTCGTCCTCGCTGGTCGCCATCCACCAAGCCGTGGCGGGGCTCCAACGCCGCGAGGCGGACCTCGTACTGGCGGGCGGCGTTCATGCCTCGTTCGCCGGACGTCCGTTAGAGCTGCGCGCCAACGCCGGGATGTTGTCGCCCACGGGCCAGTGCTGGACCTTCGATGCGGCCGCCGACGGTTTCGTCTCCGGCGAGGGCTGCGGCCTGATCGTCCTCAAGCGCCTCGGCGAGGCACAGGCAGACGGCGATCGGATTTGGGCCACTATTCCCGGCTCCGCAGTCAATCAGGACGGCACCAGCCAGGGCTTAACCGTACCAAGCGCTCTGTCTCAGGAAAAGGCGATGGAGGAGGCTCTGGCGCGCGCCGGAGCCCTCCCCTGCGACGTCGACTATCTCGAGGCGCACGGCACCGGCACTGTCGTCGGCGATCCCATCGAGTTGAACGCAGCGGCAGTCGTCTACGGGCGCGGGCGCGACGCGGAACATCCCCTGCTGGTGGGTTCCGTCAAGACGAACATCGGACATCTCGGACCCGCCTCGGGCGTCGCGGGCCTAATCAAGACGGTCCTAGCGCTGAGACACGGAGTCATTCCCCGTCACCTCAACTTCAGGAACCCGAATCCCCGCATCGACTGGGACAACCTCCCGGTCCGCGTCACGGACGGTACGACGGACTGGCCACTGCATCCCGATCGGCCCCGCCTGGCCGGCGTCAACTCGTTCGGTTGGTCAGGAACCAACGGTCACGTCCTGGTACAGGGCTACGACGAGTTGAAGGCCAGTGCCGGCTCCACTCGCGGGTCCTTCCCAACTGGCATCCGCCTGCCGGTGGGCGCCCGTAAGGAACCGACACCGACAGAGGAGCCGCGGGTCCGGGAAACTCGCTTCTTGCCGTTGTCGGCCAAGTCACCCGACGCTCTTCGCGACTCGGCCCGACTCTACCTCTCTTGGCTCGACGAACAGATGGACGGGCTGCCGCCTGGATCCTCGGCCGCTGACCCGGACCTCTCGAACGTGGCCTGGACGGCTGCGGTCGGGAGGTGCCATTTTGCTCACCGGGCCGGCCTGGTGTTCACTAACCTTGCCCAACTCCGGCAGCAACTGCAAGAAGTTGCCACCGGGCAAGGTGGTGAAACGCCACGCCAAGCGAATCGGGTGGCGTTCGTCTTCACCGGGCAGGCCAGTCAATGGCCCGGAATGGGTAAGGCCCTGTATGAGCGGGAGCCCGCGTTCGGCTCGGTTCTCGACCGCTGTGACCGACTTCTCTTCGAAGACCGCGGAATCTCCCTGCTGGACGTCATGTTCGGAGAGAACGGGACCGACGGCCTGCTCGACGAACCGATCTGGACCCAACCTGCCATCTACTCTCTGGAGTGCGCACTGGTCGCACTCTGGGAGAGCCTGGGCGTCAGGCCGAGCGTCGTCGTCGGTCACAGCCTGGGCGAGATCGCGGCGGCGCAGGTGGCGGGCGGCTTCACCCTCGAGCAGGGGCTTCGATACGCCGCCGGCCGGGGCAGCCTGATGGGCGCTACGCGCTCCGACGGCGCGATGGCTGCCGTCTTCGCCCCTGCGGCCCGCGTGGCCTCCGCGGTGGCGGAGCACAACGCAAGCTCGAACGACGAGGACCTCTCCGTTGCCGTCGACAATGGACCGCAGCAGGTCTTGAGCGGTCCAGCCACCGAACTCGAGGCGGTGCTCGCGTATTTCGAAGCCGAGGGTGTCAAGGTTCACCGATTGCGGCGCAGCCCTGCGTATCACAGCGCTCTGATCGAACCCTCCTTGGACGAACTGGAGGCTGCCGTCAGCGAGATCGCGCCCTCACCTCCGGCGCTCTCGGTTCCCCTGATCAGCAACATCACCGGCCGATTGCTGGACACGAAGGTCCGGATGAACGCCGCGTACTGGCGGCGCCACGCCCGCCAGCCGGTGGCGTTTCGACGCTGTGTCGAGACTCTGGCGGAGATGGGAGTGGATGCCGTCGTGGAGATCGGTCCCCACGCCGTGCTGGGACCCGTAGTCTCGATGAACTGGCCCACGTCGGCACCGGCAGGTTCCCCGCTGGTTCTGGCCAGTCTGCGGCGGCCGCACCGCACGGCCGACGAGCCACCCATCGACTCCACCGGCGGTTTCGCCGAGGCCGTTGCTGGTGCCTACGAGGCGGGCCTTGACATCGACTTCAAGGGCCTGTTCGCGGGCGAGGCGCGGTGCCGCATCACCCTGCCGGGTTATCCGTTCCAGCGCGCCCAGCACTGGGTCCGGACATCGAAGCGCCGCCGCAAGGCCGACGGACATCCGCTGCTCGGCATCCGACACGAGTCGCCTCGCGGCGAGGTCACGTACGAGACGGAGGTCTTCGCCTCCGACCCCGCATGGCTGCTGGATCACTTGGTGTACGAGCAAGTGGTCGTCCCCGGAGGGCTCCACGGCGGCATGGCCGTCTCGGTGGCACTGAGCCATGGGGACGGACCGGCAGTTGTGGACGAGTTTCAGATCTACAGTCCGCTGATGCTCGACGAAGAGGATCCGGAAAGCGGAGCGAGCGGCGGAGGTCGCACCGTGCAGTTCATTCTGGACCGCTCGGACGACTTCACGCAACGCCCCTTCGAGATATTCTCCAGGGGCCAGGACGAGGACGGCTGGACCCTTCACGCGGGTGGTCGACTGTCTTCGGGGGCATTGGATGTCGAGCCGCTTCCCAAGCTCGACTCGGAGGCGCTCAAGGCTGAATTGACACCCCAGGATCCCAACGCGTTCTACCGAATGCGGTCTGCGACCGGCATCTACCTTGGCCCGTCGTACCACACGATCGAGTCCGCCTGGGCAAGAGAGGGAGAGGCCCTAGCCACACTAGCGCTTCACGATTCCTTGGACGCGACGGGGATGGAACTACATCCCTTGCTGCTGGACGGCTGTTTTCAGGTCATGTCGCTGGCCCGCCATCTCACCGTTTCCGAGCAAGGGGCGGTGTACATGCCTTTCGGCTGGCAGAGGATGTGGGTGGCGGGGCCGATGCCGAGCAGGCTCCTCTGCCACGCAACCGTCAGGAAGTCCGCCCTGCGGAAGGGAGCCGACGCAGCGTCTTCGGAACCGCCCGAAGTCGTGACCGGGGACGTTCGGTTCTATTCGACCGAAGGGGCTCCCCTCGGCGGCCTGTTCGGCTTCACCGTTAAGCGAGCCACCCGCAGCGCCCTCCTCTCCGCCAAGGCCGGGCTGCCCGATCTGCTGTACGAGGTTGCGTGGCGGGAGCGGCCGCTGGCCGGTAGCAGGTCCACTGCGGACTTCTTGGCCAGCCCGGCGATGATCGCCGGCCAGTCGCGCACCCTTGCCGAGCACCTGGCGGGCCATGGAGTCAAAGCAACAGACCGAGCGACCCTGCTCCGGGACCTCGAGCGACTGTCTCATGCCTATGTCCTCTCGGCGCTCGAGCGGCTCGGGTGGAAGAGGCGGACGGAGACCGAGGTCTCGCCCGAGCATTTTCGCCGTGAGTTGAACGTGGTCGACGAGCACCGGCGCCTATTCCGCCGGCTCTTGGTCATCCTGTCCGAGGCGGGCATCCTGAGCCCTTCTGGCGAGGGTTATGTCGTAGCGGCCGGAGAGGGCGACCCGATCGCGGACGAAGCCCTGGCGGATCCCGACAGTCTCGCCGAGCGGCTTCTGTCCAGGCATCCGCACGGCGCTAACGAACTTGGCCTGCTCTGCCGATGCGGGCCAGCTCTTGCCGAGGTGCTCCAGGGCAGCAGGGATCCGATGATGCTGCTGTTCAGCGACGAAGGGCCCGGAGCGGCAGGTGTGTATCTTCAGGCGCCGGCCAACCGCGCCGCGAACCGGATGCTGGGAGATGCCGTGCAGGTCGCAGTCTCTGGTCTGCCGGAGGATCGCCGGCTGCGCGTACTGGAAATCGGAGCAGGGACCGGGTCAGCGACCGAGGCGATTCTCCCGCGCCTGCCTTCAGGCCGATTCGACTACACGTACACGGACATCTCGGCAGGCTTCTTCTCGCAGGCCGAAGTGCGCCTGGCCGCAACCGGCGTGTCGATCGAGTTCCGGCACTTGGACATTGAAGGGGAACCGGCGGCCCAAGGCTTCGACGCTCATGCCTACGACCTAGTGATCGCCGCGAATGTGCTGCATGCGACCCGGGATCTGGGAGAGACGCTGACTCACTGCCGCGACCTTCTCGCTCCGTCCGGTCTGTTGGTTGCCCTCGAAGGTCTGTGGCACAGGACTTGGCAGGACCTGACATTCGGACTCCTAGACGGATGGTGGCGCTTCGCCGACATCTATCGGACCAAGCATGCCTTCGCCGCGCCCGGCGAATGGCGCCGTGCACTGGGCGACGCTGGCTTCTCCGACGTGGAGTTCCTAGGAACCCCTAGTCCGGACACCGACGAACCTCTCGGTTCGAGCGTCATTGTCGCCCGGGGCCCGGACGAAGTTGCCCCCGTGCCAGGCGTCTGGGTGCTTGCCGCGGATCGCGCCGGAACGGCGGAGCAGCTCGCGGCCGAGCTGGCCTCTCGCAGCCAGACGGTCCTGCTGGCCTGTGCGGATGTCGACTCCGGCGGGCACTGGCCCGGAGGTCCCGGCGTCAGCGAGGCCGCAATCGAAGCGACAGACCGCGAAGCCTGGCGATCCCTGCTGGCGGGATTGCCCGCAGAACCGCCTCTCAGGGGCGTCGTGCATCTCACGGCCTTGGACGGACACGGAGCTTCGGCGACCTCCGGCGAGATGGCGGAGGACGTAACCCATGCCGCGTCCACTGCGCTGGCCCTTGCGCAGGGCGCAATCGACGCTCGCGTCGTCCCGACGCAGGGCTGCTGGTTCGTTACGCGCGGCGCACAGGTCTTGGAGCAGGATTTCCTGGGAGGGGCGTCCGGCGAACTTGCCGGCGCCGCTTTGTGGGGTTTCGGAAAGGCGATGTCGTGGGAAGCGTCCCACCTTCAGCCGAGACTGATCGACTTGGACCCTTCCCCCGCAGCGCCATCGGCGCGCGATCTCGCCCAAGAACTCCTATTTGCCGATTCCGAGACCTTTCTCGCCTACCGGGGAGGTGTCCGTCGAACCGCCCGCCTGATTCGTACAGGCGCCGGAGACCAGCGCCTAGCCCTGCCAGAAGACCCCGATTGGGTCGTCGCCCCCGAGGATCCGGAGGCGGGCCTGACAACGCTCCGGGCGAAGCCGCGGTCCCGATCCGATCTCGAATCCGGCGAGGTCCGAGTCGCCGTCGAAGCGATGGGCCTCAACTTCGTCGATGTGCTCATGAGCAGCGGCGCGGTTGTTGCCAAGGGCGAAATCGGGCGCGAGATGGTGGGCCGCGTCTTAGAGACCTCCGAGGACGTCGAAGGCCTCGCGATCGGCGATCTGGTGGCCGGGATGGGATTCGGCTCGTTCACCCCGGAGATGGTCACCAAGGCGGTTCTGGTGACGTCGGCTCCCGCCCATCTCTCCGCGACTGCCCTAGCGACCGTGCCCATCTGTTTCGTCACCGCCGACCTCGCGTTTCGGATGGCGGGACTCAAGGCCGGCGAACGCGTGCTGATCCACGCTGGAGCCGGCGGCGTCGGCCTGGCCGCGATTCAACTGGCTCGGGCCGCCGGTGCCGAGGTCTTCGCGACCGCCAGCGCCTCCAAGCAGTCCTTCCTCCGCTCCCTCGGAGTGGCCCACGTGTTCGATAGCCGGCAGACCCGGTTCGGAGCCGAGATCCTACGGGCGACGGGCGGCGAGGGCGTCAATCTCGTGCTGAACAGCCTCACAAGCGAGGGGTTCATAGAAGCAAGCCTGTCCTGCCTGGGCACCGGCGGCCGTTTCGTCGAAATCGGCAAGCGGGGCATCTGGAGCGAACGGGAGATGTCGGCGTCGCGCCCTGATGTCACGTACTCCATCCTCGACGTGGATATGCTGAAGCGGACCGATCCGGACCGGGCCGGCGATTCCCTCCGCCGGGTCATGGATCGGCTCGCAGCTGGCGAGTTGTCCCCTCTGCCGCACGCGGTCTGGCCGCTCTGCGAGATCGAATCGGCGATGGACGCGATGCGGGGCGCCCGGCACCTAGGCAAGAATGTCCTCCGGATGCCGCCGCTTGCGGGAGGCGGTCTCCGAGCCGACCGCGCCTATCTCGTCACCGGAGGTTTGGGCGGGATCGGCTGTGCGGTTGCCCGCTGGCTGGCCGAGCAGGGTGCCGGCTCCGTCATTCTGAACGGCCGTCGGGATCCTGATCCGGAGGCCCAAGCGGTCATCCAGCAGCTGCGCGATGCCGGCGCCGACGTGCGGGTGGAGATCGCCGACGTCACCGACGTCGCCGCCATCGACGCCATGCTCGCCCGCATCGATCATGGTCCAAGGCCACTCGGAGGCGTCATCCACAGCGTGGGAGTCCTCTCGGACGGCGTCATCGAGAACCAGACCTGGGACCGCTTCGAGCAGGTGCTGTGGCCAAAGATCCTCGGCGCTTGGCATCTTCATCACGTCACCAAGACAAGAGAACTCGACCTGTTCGTCCTGTTCTCCAGCGGGATCGGCGTGGTCGGAAACCCTGGGCAGTCGAATCACGCCGCCGCCAACGCCTTCCTCGACCAACTCGCCGCCCACCGGCGCAGCTTGGGCCTCCCCGGCCAGGCAATCGCCTGGGGGGCCTGGTCGGGCATCGGGGAAGCGGAGGAACAGAGGGAGAGGATCAAGCGACGCTTCGACCACACCGCCGCGGAGTGGATCACTCCCGAACAGGGCATCGCGGGACTCGATCGGCTGGTCAGACAGGACGCGACGACGCCCATGGTCACAGCGACCGACTGGTCCGTCGTCGCCCAAGAGTTCGGGACGCGGCCCCCGTTCTTCGACGAGCTGCTGGCGACGAGGAAGGTCCGGCAACGGCAGACCGACGAGGCGGCCGCCTCAAGTGGCCTAATGGTACAGCTACGGGAAGCGTCGGCCGAAGAGAAACGGAATCTTCTGGAGGCGTTCATTCAGCAGGAGCTGAAGGCCGTGCTCCACCTCCCGTCTCCGCCATCGTCCACGGCCGGCTTCTTCGATCTGGGGATGGACTCGCTGATGGCAGTGGAGTTGCGGAATCGGCTGAATCGCGCCTGCGCCGGCGAGTACACGATGTCCAACACGATCGTGTTCGACTACCCCAGCACGACAGAACTCGCCCGTCATCTGGCCAGAGAGATCGAGGCTCTCACCGGACCGCCCCACACTCCGGAGAAACCTGTCACACGACCCCGTCCGGCCATCCAACCGGAGCAGCAAAGTTTCGCGATCGTGGGCATGGCCTGCCGTTTTCCCGGCGCCCCTGATGTGTCGACCTACTGGGAGCAACTCCTGGCCGGCACGGATTTGGTCACAGAGGGACGCACCAAGTCCGACTACTGGCTCGACCGCGTTGGCGATCCTGAGGCCGACGACCCGTCCTATCGTTGGGGCGGCTTTGTCGGGGGTCTCGAACTGTTCGACGCCAAGTTCTTCGGCATCCGGCCTATCGCTGCGGAGGCCATGGACCCCCAGCAGAGGATGCTGCTTGAGACGAGTTGGCAGGCCTTGGAGGACGCCGGGATCGATCCCGGGGGACTTAGGGGCAGCCGCACCGGCGTGTTTGCCGGGTTGAACGCGAGCGAGTACCGGGACCTGATGATCGCAAGCGGCTCGGACGGCGGTTACCTGGGCACGATGTCTAGCACCACCGTGGGACAGATCGCGTTCGTTCTCGGGCTCATGGGCCCTGCCATGCCCTTTGTGTTGAACTGTGCGGCGTCGCTCGCAGCGGTCCACGCTGCCGTCACGGCGTTGGAGCGTGGCGAGGTGGACCTGGCGTTGGCTGGCGGCGTGAATGCGATCTTCTCTCCCACCTACAGCAGGCTGCTGATTGAGCACGGCCTGCTGACGTCGAGTGGACGCTGCGCAACATTCGACGCTGCGGCGCAGGGCTATGTTCGCGGCGAGGGATGCGGTGTCATCATCCTAAAGAGGCTGAGCGAAGCGGAGGCCTCCGGCGATCGAATCTGGGCGGTCGTTAGGGGCTCGGCCGTGAACCACAACGGCACCGCCGCGGGATTGACGATGCCGAGTGGACCCGCCCAGGAACAGGTAATCGAGGAGGCGTTGTCTCGCGCCGGCGTCGCGCCGTCCGCTGTCGACTACCTAGAGGCTCATGGCTCCGGATCGCGGATCGGCGATTCCATCGAGGTGCAGTCGGCGGCCGCCGTCTATGGCCGGGAACGGAAAGCTGACCGGCCCCTGTTGATCGGAACAGCGAAGACGAACATGGGTCACCTTGAATCGGCTGCGGGTATCGCGGGACTGATCAAGGTCGTTCTGGCCATGCGCCACGGAGTCATCCCGAAGCACCTGCACTTCAAGACGCCGAACCCAGATGTGGACTGGGACCGCTTGCCGGTGCGGGTCACGTCCGAACGAACGCAATGGCCTCCCGCTACCGGCCGTCCGGCTCGCTCCGGAGTCAGCGCTTTCGGGTTCTCCGGGACGAACGTACACGTCATCGTGGAGGGCTACGCCCCTCCGGGCGGCGACCCCGAGCCTAGTGAAGAACTCGGACCCTTCGGAGCGCCAACACCTGTTACGTTCTCTGTTCCCGAGCCCGTAGCCGATCCGAAGGCGGGCGGCGAAGAGCGTGACTCGCGCCAGACCCGAGTGCTACCGCTCTCCGCGAAGTCCGAGAGCGCCTTGAGATCGCTCGCCCGGCGCTTTCTCGGCTGGGTCAACGGACAGAACGGTGCGCTGAAGTTCGACGACAGCGCGGCCACGCCGCTCCTGTCCGACATGGCATGGACCGCCGGCACCGGCCGTAGTCACTTCCCGCACCGCGCCGCGGTCGTGTTCCGAGACAGTTCATCGCTGGTCGACGGTCTCCGGGCGCTTTCCGAAGCGAGCGGCAGACCAGAGCCACGAGAAGCGACGAATGTCGCATTCGTCTACGCCGGCTGGGACAGCCGATGGACCGGTATGAAAGAGGCGCTCTACCGGACCGAGCCGGTGGTTCGGGCGATACTCGACAGGTGCGAAGAGGTCCTCCTAGAACAACGCGGCGAATCTCTCTTGGAGATCATGTTCGGGCGAAGGGACGCTTTGGGCAATCTCGACGACCCGGCCTGGGCGTACCCGGCCGTCTATGCGCTCGAGTGCTCGCTGACCGCCCTCTGGTCAAGCATCGGGATCCGACCGAGTGTCGTAGCCGGGTTTGACGCCGGCAGGTTCGCGGCAGCCCGGACAGCCCGAGTCTTCAGCCTGGAAGACGGCCTCCGCTTTGCGGCGGCCGCGGGCGAGGCGGCGACGGCTAAGGGACCTGCGGAGGCTACGGTGCAGTTCTCCGAAAGGGTAGTCCTAGAACGCCCGTCCCTCGCCGTGATCCGCGGCGCCAACGGCCGTCCGTTGGGGCCTAACGAGGCGCTTGCCACCTCCTTCTGGCTCAAGCGCGATGGGGAACCTGCCGCACCGGGAGCTTGCGCGCGGACTCTGGCGGACCGAGGAGTCGAGGTTGCGCTGGAGATCGGCCCGAAGCAGTCATTGGCTCGAACGATCGCCGACGCTTGGCCAGCCTCCCACGCCGAAATCGCTGCGAACGAAGGAACTCACAGCGCCCCGCTCGTACTGGCCAGCTTGCGGTCGCCGCCCGGCGACGCCACAGGGAGCCGCCCAAGCAGCGGTTTCGTCGAGGCCACAGCCGCCGCCTACGAGGCTGGGCTGCCAGTCTCCTTCGCGGGCCTCTTCGCGGGCGAGGAAAGGCGCCGGATCTCGCTGCCCGGCTATCCCTTCGAGCGCACGCGCCACTGGGTTGACCCTCCCAGCAGCCCGTTCTGACGAAGGAATGCGCGGAGCATCGCGACGCATTCGGCTGGCTTCTCCAGTTGCAGAAGGTGGGTCGAGTCCGCGATGAAGTCGTAGTCCACGTCCTGGATGTGGTTTAGGTCAAAGCTAGGCAAGTACGCATACGGGAGAGTCGGATCGGCCCCAATCACCTTCGTTGGACAGTAAAGCAGGCTCAGGTCCAGCAGCGGGGCAAAGCTCCTCACGTATTCCGAGACCTGCGCTTCGAACTCCCGCGGACAGCGGAGCTCGCGGCCCTCTCGATCCGCGGCCGTCGTGAGGGTCGTCTTGGCCACGAGTTCCCGCACCCCCGGCAACACCCGGGCGTACACCGGGGAGTACTCGAGCAGGTCCGAGAACTCCTCCTCGGACTGGAAGTAGGCCGACCGGCGCCGAGTCAGCGCCGTCGCGCGGTCTGCAGCCTCGTCGAACTCCGCGTCACTCGCTGCGGGTTTGCAGAAGGGAGGATCGAACAGAACCAATCCCGAGTAGGGATCGGAGAACGAGAGGATGGCCGCAATCGTCGAAAGCGAATGAAAGACGCCTACGGTCGGTTTATCTCCATAGCGCTCGGCGATGGCCTTGGCGAGGACGTCATGGTCGTGGACCATCGTCGGTATGTTGTGATTCTTCTGCGCACCGATGGCATTCCAGCCGTGGTTTCTGATGTCGTAAACGATCAGATCGAACTCGTCCGCCAGGAGGGACCAGAACGGGTAGTAGGTGTCAATGGCGAGGCCGTTGCCGTGGCTCAGAACCAATCGGACCGGTGCGTCCGTCCGGCCATGCCGCCGCACCGGTGTGACCGTCTCCTCGTCGAGCCGCACCTCATCCACGGCCAGGGGCTCGGGTACTTCCCAGACTGCCACCTGCGTCCTTTGGAGCCGCCTATGCGAACGGCGGCCTGCCACTGTCTCCGGCGTTCGACGCCGCCAGCTCCTCTACCGCGAGCGTGGCGGAGAAGCGTCGGTCAACTAGCCTCGCCAGCCGCCCTTGAACCGAGAGAGTTACGGGAAGGCACATCAGACAACTGGTCGCGCCCTGACATATCGCCGAGGGAATCCCGAAGGTTGCGGCCTCGAGCCTCAGGCTGACGCCGACCGCCTTGCGTCGCGCTGTCCGCTCCTCCACATCCACCCCACCATCGCGATCACGCCATGCCGCCGGCGGTGGCTGACGTTGAAGGAGGCGAGCGCGCGAGACCCTCCGGCCAGCGAGAAACGGCTGGCCATGATTGAACGCTACGAAGGAGAGCGCTTCGCTGCCGCAGTCGAGTTCCCGGCAGAGCAGTGCTCGAGGCAACGCGTGGCGTAGGTTGAAGTTTCGTCGCGGCCCCCACGGCACGAATCGAGTCCGGCGTGCCGGCTCCGATTCGTCAGGCCACCGCAGGGCTCCTCCCCCCCGGGGCGAACAAGTCCCGAGGTCGGCGGAGACGACGGTGGCCCGACCGGACCGGTGAATCGGACGACTGAACACCGAAAAAGGCGCCGGACGGCACACGCGGAGCGGACCCGAGGATCGAACCGGGCCCAGCCAGCCGCGGCGCTCGAGCGGCAATGGTATGGAGAAAGGCGGCGAAATCCCGCAGGTTCCGCCAGATAGTATGACGACTTCAGGAACGGCGTGTCAAGAACAGGACCGAATCCGGTGTCGTAGTCGTTTAGAAGTGAGCCCTTCTTCCGTCGTTTAGAAACGAGCCCTCTAGGGTGTGTTGGGGAGGGCGTGGCACCCTTCCCCCCTCAGAGAGCAGGAAGTGGGAGGCAGCGGAGGCCGGGGGGCGGCCGATTTCTTTCGGCCCTATAGATGTGGCGGGAGGGTGTGATCGAGACCGTGATCGTGCACGAGTAGGATTCAAGCGTGCCGGACGACTAGGATCTGGTCAATGCAACTAGGGGGTTGGGAGGACGATATCGTTGGAGTGCGTTACCGTTGAGGTCTATCTGCGACGGACGCAGAGGACGCGCCCTCCTATCAGCACCCCCAGCGCTACGACGCTGGGCGCTGCGAACGAGTACCACGCGGGACTTGTGGCTACCTCGCCGGCTTCGAAAAACGTCAGGTCACCAACGGACATTCCTTCGGGCAGAGGCTTCGGCTCGGCACTCAGTTGCAAGACTGCGCTCCCAAGGCCGATGACCAGAAGGAGACCAGCCAGTACGAATACGGGCAACCTGGGCGCTTGCCGGGCGACGACCGATGTCGCACAACCAGCGATCACGCCCACAACCAGTCCGGTGCCGCATCCGAAGGCAGACCACGCGGAGCTGGCAACGGTGGTCTCGCCCTGAAATGCTCCGTCGGCTCCGAAAATCGTCCACGCGAGCGCGATGCTCGCGAATCCAAGCAGCATATTCAGGACTAGACCCAGAATGACTGCCAGAAGTGCACGGCCGTTGCTCATGATCGGATACTTCGCGCGTCAGCGGTTGCGAAGCGGGTCGTCAAGAGCTAGTGTAACCAGCCTGCTGCGACACTACACCACGCAGGACGGCAGGCCGGGTTGTGAAATACGGCTGGCTCAACGATCTGATCGCGACAGGTGCTGATCGGTTAGTGCGGGCAGACAGCGGGTTCGGCACGGCAGTCTCGATAATTCGCTCGCCCAAGATCCCGCGAACGGCTGGACGAACCCACCACGATGGCCCTCAAGTGTATCGTTCGGACAGTTTGCTGAGCGCGGGAATACTCTTGGAGTTGGCAGCTACCCGAGGTTCGTACTGAGTATCGGCGAGTGCGTAAGACGAGCGTTCGTTTCCGATTGGAACGGCATAGGGGGAGTGAGTTTGGTAGAGTACATGCCTAGCGTAGCGGCAGCGCACGTCGATAGCGTCGCGCGACACCTTCCGTACCCGTCACGTTCAAGGAGACTTTCCCCATGCCAACAACGGCCGAGCGGCTGTCGAAATTGGTCGCCGATAGCTTCGACCTCGATCATGAGCCGCGCTTCGACACGGCATTCAGAGACCTCGACATCAACTCAATGGATGCGGTCAGGTTCTTTAAGCTCGTAAACGACGAATTCGACCTGGGCTTGGTACCTCAAGACTGCCTGCAATTCAAGAATCTGAGCGATTTGGAGAGTTTCATCGACGCACGCGCTGGCTGAGCAGGCCTCGCAGGTACCGGAAACCCGAAGCGTTCCGCGACCAACTGCGGAGCGCGCATGCGCCTCTCCGAATTCCCGAGGCGACCCGGTCGCTCCTCCCGGGCGCGGCATCGATCTTGGCTCGGCGACTTACTGGTCCGGCAAGCATGCTCAGCGGCCGGGATGGAACGGGTTCGGAGGGGCCAAGTGTCGGGCTCAAGCTGAACAGAAGCCGCAGCTCAGCGTTGTCGGGCTCAAAGGATAATCACCGGGCGCAATGTGTATCGATTTGCGGTCCGCGGGCCTTCGCCTGCAGCCGCCGAAGCCAGCAAGGAGACGGGATGATGATGGCTTGGTACTGAGGTTAAATCACTGCGGTCGGTCATTCAGAGCAGTTGCGGAGTACACGTTAAATTCACAGACCAGTTGTCTAAAGACATCGGACCGCCTCAAAGTAGTGATCCGGTACTCGGGGAGCGTCTGTTGTACACTCTGGCTTGGCGCAGCGCGCATCTTTGCGCTAGAAGAGATGTTTCGCGACGCCTTCTGTAGTACTGACACCCAAGGAGACCACACACATGCCATCAAACGCAGACAAGCTAACGAAGCTGATCGTTGATAACTTCGACCTCGACGAAGCGCCGAACTTCGATGCTTCGTTCAGCGACCTCGATATCTCATCGGTCGATGCGGTCGCGTTCTTCAAACTGGTCAATAGCGAGTTTGGCCTTGGTTTGCAGGCTGACGACTGCAAGCAGTTCGAGACTCTGAGCGACCTTCTAAGTCACATCGACTCGCGCGCAGGCTGAGCAGTCCTCGCTCGCATCGGGCGTGCGACGTCTGTTCCTCGACCCACGGCTGCGTACGAACGCACGTTTCTGAGTTCAGGAGGAGGCCAGAATTGCTGCTCGCAGTGTCGACAGCGATTGCAGCTTGACGCGTCACTTAGCCAGCGAGCGTTCTCAGCGGTCGGGACAGAGCCGGTGCGCGCCGGGTTCCAGCTCGACCTGATCGGACGAAGCGGGCCAAGGGTGCCGAATACGTCGGCGAGACTTCCAGCGGGCTGTCGCCACTCGATCTCCGGATTCGCACCGAGCCGAACCGTTCCCGCGCGCTGGCGGGCGCAACTCGCCAGGTAGTCTCGCGGCTAGGTGAACGAACTCAGCCGTGTCCCAGCGGTGCGCCGCCCGCCGATAGTCAGGAATCCAGTCAGCTGCGCGTCAACATCGCTGCCCAAACGGTGGCCGGCCTTCCTGCGCGTGGTCACCGATCCGCGTCGCCATCCAAGTCTCGTGCTGCTCCGCCAGCGGTTCGCCGGAGCATCCCAGCCACTGCGGAATATCAATGCGCCGTAGGCCGAAAGTCGAGCTGGCCGCGGTGCCGTGTGGCGCTGCGCTTGTGCCCAAGGGAGCAGCAGAGTTCGTTGCTGCGGGAATTGCCGGATCCCTCCTTCAAGCTTCCTGCCGACACGATTCGAACCACACCGGCCGCTCCCGTTTCGAGTGCGTTTAATCGGTGTCTTCCGCGACACACTCTTCGATTACGAATTGAACTCCTGCTATAACGATGGATTCCGTGTTAGAAATTCCCGAGCCTGTTTCGGTGTGCGACGTTCCCCTTGACGATCAGACCGTAACCAAATTGCGGCGGCACGGCAATCCATCAGGCCCGCGGCTCGTGCTGACTCACGGCAACGGGCTCGCGATCGATGTCTATTTCCCGTTCTGGTCGCTGCTTGCAGACGATTTCGACCTGATGATCTATGACCTCCGCAACCATGGCTGGAATTCGGTCGGACCCCAGCAGGAGCACAATGTCCCGACACTAATTGCTGACCACGATCGCATACTCTCGCACATCAAACGCGTGTACGGAAGTAAGCCGACCGTGGGGGTCTTTCACTCATTCTCCGCGCTCGTCTCAATGATGTCTCTCACGGACGCCTATTCGGCGCTGGTCCTGTTCGATCCGCCTCTGTGCAAGCCCATGGGCGGCGAGGAGGAATTCGACGCTGCGGCGGAGCGTACCGCCGCGATGGCCCGACGACGGACCGAGCGATTTCGCGCGATAGACGAACTCGCCATGCTTCTCGGCTTTCAGCCCGGGCTTTCGGACGTTTCGTCCGAAGTGCGCGAGCTCATGGCAAGGGCAACCCTGCGCAAGCGCGCTGACGGGCAGGATTTCGAGCTGCGTTGCCCTCGCGACTATGAAGCCCAGATCGCCGAATACGTTCGGAGCTTCGCACCGTTGCTAGATCTGGAAATGCTCGCCTGCCCTACGAAAGTGGTCGGAGCCGATCCCACGCTCCCCTACGCATACTTGCCTACCTTCAACTTGAGTCAGGCGGCGGCCATCGACTATGATTTCGTGCCCGATGCGACGCACTTCCTGCAGCTGGAGAAGCCGGCCGAGTGTGCTGCAATTCTGCGGGCCTTCCTAGAGGAGCAAGGCATTGGGAATTGAGTCAATTGCTTGACGTTGCAATGGGCTCATGGAAGCACCGCCGTCCTGTAGAGCTATCAATGGAGCAAGTATCCTCGGAACTGTGCGCGACCCCAGACATGGGTAACGCTTCGTACCGGAGACAGAAACCACCGAATGGAGGTGCTCCACCCTTCGAGGAATAGCCCTGATCAGATGTGGCCCGCCCTCATGCGCTTGGGAACCTCGCTTCGAGTGAGCGATCAGGCTCTCGGACGAATGAAGCGGTCGCGATTCGTGACGACTTGGCGCGTCGTGCAGACTGCTTCTGGGCGAGTCATTCCATGACACAAGACTTGCTGTATGCCTTGCGCTACGCGAGGAAACACTGGGGACTGTTCCTTGCCAGCGGAAGCCTGTTGGCGGCTGGTGTCGGAGCATGCACGATTGTGGTCGGGATTGCGTACGGGCTCCTATGGGGGGATCTGCCGTATCCCAACGGCGAACGCTTGGTTTACGTCTACGAGGCATTCCCTAGCCAAGCTCCCGATCAAGGCACGCTCGTATCCATCCCGACGCTCGAAGACTGGCGTGCGGCGAACGTCACGCTCGATGGAGTGGCTGGAGCCTCCACGGGATATACCCCGAGCGTGCTGAGAATAGCCGATCCCGAGCGAGTCCAGAGTTACGGGATTTCGTCAGGGATCTTGGGGGTTCTTGGTGTCTCTCCGATTGTTGGCCGACTGTTCGCACCGGAAGAGGAGGTTCCGGGCACAGGCAACAGGGTCGTCCTGCTGAGCCATGAATTCTGGAACCGGCGACTGGGGGCTGATCCGGACATTTTGGGAAAGAGCATTCCCCTGGACAACGGCGCTTACAACGTGATCGGAGTCATGCCACGAGGCTTTACCTATCCGCCCTTGCTTGCTGGACGCGAAAGGGCTGATTTCTGGGTCCCGGCAGTTCCGGAACCTGACGATTTCACGGCAAGAGATAGGCGAGTGCTGCTTGTAATTGCACGCCTCAAGTCCGATGTCACTGTTGAGCAGGCACGAGCGGACCTGGAGGTGATCGCGGCACGCATCGGAAAGGAGAATCCCGCAACTAACGAGGGTTGGGGGGTACGCGTATCGCCCATCCATCGTAGGTTCATCGAGAGGAGCGAGAGCCGAGGGATCCTACTGCTTTTGGGAGTAGCCGTGAGCGGCGTGCTTCTCTTGGCGTGTGTGAATGTGGCTGGACTACTCCTCGCCCGCGCCGTCCGGCGTCGGACCGAAATGGCCATCATGATGGCCTTGGGAGCCGCCAGAACCGTGCTGCTCCGGCACCTGCTGGCGGAGGGCGTCCTACTGGGCATGACGTCGGCTGCGGGCGCCTTGCTGCTTGCCTGGGCCGGGCTGCACTATGTCGATCTCTTGATTCCTGCGAACGTACCTCGGGTCGATGAGATTTCCGTTCAAGCAACGGTTGGCGGCTTGGGTGCAGGACTTGGAGTTCTCACGGCAATTCTCTGCAGCGCGGCGCCGCTCCTGACACTTACCAGCAACCGTGCTTCCGAGGCTCTTCGTGAAGCCAGCCAATTCCCGGGTCGAGATGAGAATCGGCTGGGAACTCTCGTAATCGCGGTCCAGGTGGCCGTCGCCACACTGCTGCTTACCCTGAGTGTCGCCGCGATCATGAGGTTCGATCGAATGCTGGCGGATGCCGGTGGGTCCATTGCGGTCAATTCCATCGTGACCGCTCAGCTTCCGGAGTCGACTAGTCTCGCATCGAACAAGGCTCTGCGCCGGTTTCACCGTGAGGCGCTTGCGCAAGTCCGGACCGTGCCTGGCGTCGTCTCCGCCTCTCTGGTGTCGGAACTTCCACTGAGCGCTCGCCAGTTCTCTGGCCCAGTGAAGGTAAGAGGCCGTGAGTCGACAGAGAGCGTTCTCGACCAAGAAGCACTCGCGGAGGCGCGCAGGCTAATTGTGTCACCGGAGTACTTCCGCACCATTGGAGTTCCGCTCTTGCAGGGCCGGGACTTCAACGCCCTCGACACCGCTGAGTCCAAGCGCGTCGTTATAGTCAGCCGATCTTTAGCGTCAAAGCTTCAATCTGCGGAGATCATCGGGGAACGGATTCGCATCTGGGGCCCTGACTTGTTCGAGGTGGTTGGGGTCGCCGCCGACGCTCCGCTGGAATTCGGGCGCCACGATCTCATCCTGTATTCCCCGGCCACGCAGGTCGGAAGTGATGATCCAGGGGAGTTCCCGGAGTACGTAATCTTTGCGGGGGACGCCGCGGTAGTCGTACGAACGTCCCTGCCGACGGAGGCAATCGCCCCAGCCCTTCGCACTGCGGTGTGGTCTGCGAACGATACTCAGCCGGTCACAATCCAGTCCATGGTCGCAGTGCTCGAGGAATCCAGCGCTCCCGAGCGCCTGACAGCGCTGGTCTTCGTGTGCTTCGCCCTCCTAGCAGCGGTCTTGGCTGCGACCGGGATCTATGGTGTCTTGACGTTCTACGCATCCCGTCGCACGCGAGAAATCGGCCTGCGAAAGAGTTTCGGCGCCGAATCGAATCTCGTCACTTGGTTCATGATTGCGCGGGTGATGCGGGTCAGCCTTGCGGGTGTGCTGCTCGGCGGACTGCTCACTGTCCTCGTGCAGAGACTCCTGTCTTCTGCAGCGGTCATTGCAGAGTTCGTATCGGCGGTCGAATGGGCCGCGAGCGGAGCGCTGATTCTTGTAGTCGCGATCCTTGCCAGCGCCATTCCCGCGTTCCGAGCAGCAAGATCGAATCCTGCCGAGGCCCTTCGCCATGAGTAGGCTTTGTGTGCTTGGGTCTGTGCAATTGCGGCGTTAGGCGAGAGAGCAATCCGCCTCGGGAAGACGGGTAAGCCGCGTCCATCAGAATGTGCGCTCTCGTGCCTCGCGTTGTGTCGTGCGCTAGCTGGCGTTGAACCAGAAACGTCGGCGCTGGAATGGATAGCTTGGTAGCGAGACCCGCGACCGTCTCTCTCCGGCGAACAGGCCGGCGAAATTGATCGAGAGACCTGACTCGTACGTCTGCGCGACTGCCTGTAAGAATCCGGTGGATTGGTCCGGCAGGCTTGACAGCACGCGGGGCGGACCGCCGCCTTCAGCTGAATCGGATGGCCAGCAGAGGGCTAGAGCCGGCCCTAGTTCGGGTTGTGCGCCAATCTCGATCACTAAGTCGGCCCCCAGTTCCTCAAGCGTCCTGGCTGTCCGTTCCAAGGGCAACTTCCGCTCCGGGCGCAGGCTCCAGTAGCCGGCGTCTTGGACCTCGCTTGATTCGATCATTCGCCCTGTAGCGCTACTGACTAGGGTGATTTGGGCCGGGGCGAACGCGATATCCGCCAGCACTGCGTCTAAGCTGGCTGGCGGAGACTCGTCTGTGCTCGAGGCCACTGCCATCGCTGCTTGCCGTGCCGCTGCTAGGCGCAACCCCTCTTCGAGAGTCAAGATGCCTGCCGCATGTGCCGCAGCCATGTCTCCGGTGCCCACACCAAAGACTGCGCTCGGCTGAATCCCTACGCTGGCCCAAAGTGCTGTCAGAGCGCATTCCAATGCAAACGTGACCGGCTGCGTACGCGCGGGATCGTCCACAGCTCCAGACTTGCCGAACATTGCTTCCAGCAGGGACGCGCCATGGTCTGCCCGAAGTAGCTCGTCGCAGCGGTCCAGAACCGCCCGTGCGACTGGCTCGCGCTCGTATAGTTCCGCGCCCATGTCAACCCAGTGGGTGCCCCCGCCTGGGTAGGCGAACACGACCCTCGTGGCTGTGGGAGGCCCGGGATCACCGTTCGACTCTGCGACGGCCTGCAGGCCGTCTCGCAGCGATGCAGAGCTGTCGAATAGCACCCCCGCGCGGTACGGGAAATGGCTCCGGCCCGCAGACGCGGTCCACGCCATGTCGGAGAGCAGTGGCTCTGCGGCGCTGATCGTTGTGGGAAGATCCGCCGTGTGCTCGTTCAGCCACGAAGCGTAAGACTTCGCCAACTCTCGAAGTGCAGTATCCGACTTGCCCGACAGTGGTAGTAGCCGTGTCTGGCGCGGGCGCAGTTCCTGCGCTGCTGGCGATTCCGCAATCGAGTCCGGCAGCTCGACCCGGACCGGCTGCGGGAGACCTTCAGGGACTGGCCGCGCCTCGTCCGAGGCGCGGCCGCTGCCAGGCTCGCTGTACCCTTGCACGATCACGTGCGCATTGGTCCCCGAGATCGCGAACGCGCTGACTCCCGCGCGCGGCGGTCGATCGGCACTGATCGGCCAGTCCATCGCCTCGGACGCCACCCTGACGGGAAGTTCGGACCAGTCTACGTGCGGATTCGGATTCTCGAAATGGAGGTGCCGCGGAATGATTCCCCGCTTCATCGCCAGCATCACCTTGATCAGGCCGGCGATTCCTGCAGCTGCCTCCAAATGCCCGATGTTCGTCTTTGCCGTGCCGAGCAGGAGCGGACGGTCCGTAGCTCGACCCGTGCCGTACACTGCCGCGACCGCTCGCACCTCAATTGGGTCGCCCAATTGGGACCCCGTCCCGTGCGCCTCCACGTAATCCATGTCCGCCGGGGCAAGCCCGGCGCGGGAAAGCGCTTCCTGAAGCAACTGCTCCTGCGCGATACCGTTCGGCACGGTTAGCGCAGCGCTCGCCCCGTTCTGGTTGACTGCCGACCCGCGGATCACGCCCCAAATGCGGTCGCCATCTTCCTGCGCGTCCCTCAGCCGCTTCAGGACCACCATCCCGCAGCCCTCGCCGCGCACGAAGCCATCGGCGGACGCGTCGAACGTCCTGCAACGACCGGTCTTCGACAACATTCCGTATTCCGCCATGAACTTAGCGACGGAGGGTGACAGGGCCGTCTGTACGCCTCCTGCCAAGGCTACGTGAACTTCACCCCGTTGCAAGGCGGCTACCGCTTGGTGAACCGCGACCAGCGAAGACGCACAAGTCGCGTCCACCGGCACGGCCGGGCCCATCAGGCCAAGCGTGTACGCGATCCGTCCCAGCGCGACGCTTGCGGCCGTGCCGAGATAGCTGTCATCTTGGCCGCTGGACGCGACCAAGTCGCGATACTCGCTGCCTCCGGTCAGGCCGGCATACACGCCGGCGCGGGATCCCCCGAGCGGACCGGGGTCGATTCCCGCGTCCTCGAGCGCTCGCCAGCTCGTCTCTAGCAACATCCTTTGGCGCGGGTCCATCGTCCTTGCCTCGATCGGCTGGATGCCAAAGAACTTCGCGTCGAACCGGTCGAGCCCTTCAACGAACCCGCCCCGCCGCAGAGCGGCTGGCTCGGCTGCGGGGTCTCCCGCGACACCGCTCCAGGGTCCGGAATCCTGCCGGCCGTCTGTGACTGCGTCGGTGCCTGCCTCGAGCAAGTGCCAGTAAGCGTCGAGATCCGGCGCACCGGGGAACTGGCACGCCATGCCCACGATCGCGATTTGACCGCCCTCGCCAGGCACTGCCGGCTGCCGCGCCGCTTCCGGCTCGACCGGCGCCTGCGGGACGGGCGCGGCCCCCACACCGGCTAGCTCCTCCGCCAGATGGCCGGCGAGCGCGGCGACGCTGGGGTAGTCGAACACGACCGTATTCGAGGCCACGTACGCGTCAGCCAAGGCGCGGTTCAGCCGATTCCTAAGCTCCACGGCCATGAGCGAGTCCATTCCCAGGTCGAAAAACCCTACCGTGGGCGACGGCGCATTCGGCAATCGCAGTACCGCCTGCAACTCCTGCTGAACGAACGACGACAGCAAGCCCTCGCGTTCGCCTGCAGGCGTGGCCTGCAGCCGGGAGATCAGGTCGTCTGCCAATGCCGGCGAATCCTCCTGGGCTTCGTCGGTCGCGGCGAGCAGTTCCCCTAGCAGGGGAGGACGGTCCTCGACAGCCTCTTGGAAGACCTCCCAGTCCATCGACATCACGACGGAATTCGTAACGTCTTGGCGCACCAGCCCTTCCATCGCCCGAATGCCCTGTTGTGGCGTGAACCAGCGACCGCCGAGCGCCGCCCGCTGCCTCTCGATCCGCTCCTTTTGTTCCGCCGCTTCCCCGATGTCCGACCACGCCCCCCAGGCAATCGCTTGGCCCGGAAGCCCCAGCGCGCGACGATGGGCAGCCAGCTGATCTAGGAATGCATTGGCCGTGGCATGGTTCGCCTGGCCCGGATTGCCCATGACTCCGACTCGGCTCGAGAAGAGGATAAAGAGATCGAGATCGCGGCTGGCCGTCGCGCGGTGCAGGTGCCACGCGCCCAGCACTTTGGGCCACAGCACCTGCTCGAACCGCTCCCAGCTTTGGTTTCCGAGCGCACCGTCCGCGAGCACTCCCACGCTGTGAATCAGGCCGCCGAGCGGCGGCAGTTCCCGATCCATCCTCGCGAGCATTTCATCTACCGCCACGGTGTCCGATACATCCGCAAGCTCAACCCGCACGTTGACCCCGCGCGCCCGCAGCGCTGTAATCTCTGCCTCGGCCTCGGGGTCTGGCGGCCGCCGTCCGTTCAGCACAATCGTCCCCGCTCCCCGGTCGGCCAGCCACCCGGCCACGGCGCATCCAATCCCGCCGAGGCCGCCAGTCACCAGATACGTCCTCTCCGGCCGCAATCGCCCGCCCGCGAGAGGGGGCGTCGTTACGACGATCTTGCCGAGATGACGGGCTGAGCGCATGAACCTCAGGGCCGCTCCTGCTTCGGCCAGTGGCCACCTGCTATGGATCAGCGGCTCTAGCTGTCCCGCCGAAAGGCGCTGCACAATGTCCCGCAGGACTCGTCCCACCCAAGCCGGTTCCGTTTTCTTCAGAACATCCAGTTCCAAGATGGCGTAGCCCACGTCGGGCCGCACCGAGGCCATCTCGTCCTCGCTGAGGATGTCCCGTCTCGCGAGTTCGACGAATCGCCCGCCATGTCTCAGGCAGGACAGGCTGGCATCGATAAATCCTTCTCCGGTCAGGCTGTTGAGGACTATGTCGACCCCCGCACCGCCCGTGGCCTCGAGGATCGCTTGGCCGAACTCAGTCGTGCGGCTGTCGAACACGTGCGACACTCCCAGCGATCGGAGATACCCCTGCTTTGGCGCGCTCGCGGTCGTGAACACTTCCGCACCCGCGGCTTGGGCCAGCTGAATGGCCGCCAGTCCCACTCCGCCCGCACCGGCGTGAATCAGCACCCGCTCGCCCGCCTCCAGCCCAGAGTATTCGTACGAAAGCGCGGCTGAGACAAAGGCGCTCGGCACTGTGGCGAGGTCCGTCACGGAGACCCCGGGCGGCGCGGGCGCCACCAGTTCCTTGTGCGTGACCATTTGCGCCGCGAATGCGCCAAACCCTAGGCCGACGACGTGGTCTCCGACCGAGACGCTTGACACTTCGGACCCCACATCGACGATGTGGCCACACATCTCCCTGCCAAGGTTTCCTTCTTCAATGAAGCCAAGAGAGCGGAAAACATCCCAGAAGTTGAGACCGGAAGCCTCTACGGCGACGCGGACTTCGTGCGGTTCCAAGGAACGCTCCGCCAGCGGGCTGACGCACGGCCTTTCGAACACGCCGGCCGGGTCCGGAGCCAATACCCACGCAGAATCGTCTGGCAAGGTCAGCCTCTGCGCGCCATCCTCCATTCGAACCAGACGGGCCACTTGGCGGCTTCCGAAACGGTGCGCGATGTGATTCTCGCTGTCGGGCCACAACAGCTCATTGGCAAGCTCGGGCGGCAGTGCCGACCCTGAGGGATCCAGGTCGACCATTCTCGGCTGCAAGTGCGGCAGTTCGCGGGCTAGTGCCTTTCCGAAGCCCCACAGAGTCGCGCCCAGAAGCTGCCCACCCCGCTCCCGCTCCAGCACCTGTGCTCCGCGCGTGAGGAACCAAGTGCCTTTCTCGGGCGTCGCGTCGGCGTCCAGCAGTCCCTGCGACAGCGCCAGTGCGCTCGCCACCACCCGTCTTGTGTCCTCTGCAATCTCGGCCGTCGATGCATCCTCCCCGTGGCCGTCCAGCGCCCCGACGTGCACGACGCCGGCCAGCGGTATTTCCCCAGGCAGGCTCTCGAACAGCGACTGCCACGACTCGCGCCGCTCGGTTTCGACGGTCTTGTGAACCGCGGCGGAACCTTCCTGGCCCGAATCCCGGGTCTGTTCCCCAGCCGGCTGCGCCAACACGACGGTCTGGTTGTGCGCAGCCAAGATCCCCGCGAGTTCCTCGGATGCGCCGCCGCTGCTTGCCGCCAGAACCCAGAGGCCGGGACGCTCGGTCACCTCAGCGGGGCCTTGCGCGACGATCACCCCTTTGTCCGGGAATGCGGCCGGGTCGGACTCATCCAATCCCAGGACTTCAGCTTCCCTGAAACCGGCATCAGAGAGAGCGCGCCGCCATACCGCGGGGCTGGCCAAGGCGTGGTGCGGACGGTAGTCATCCGCAAAACGCCACCAGCCGTCCAATTGCCCAAAGGTCAGGTCCATCCAGCCCTGGCCGCTCAGGTTCTCAAGCGCAACCAGATGCCCGGATGGCGCAAGGAGCTCGCGACAGTGAGCCAGCGTCTCCTGCAAGTACCGCGTGGCGTGCAGCACATTCGAAGCAATCAGTAAGTCGTAACCGTGGGGCCGAAAGCCCTGCTCGACGGGGTTCCTCTCGATGTCCAGCGCAAGGTATTCTATCGACGCTTCGGCGCCTCCGAAGCGTGCCTCCGCTTCCGCGAAGAAGCCCGCCGAGATGTCCGTGTACACGTAATCGAACTGCTCGGGCGGGAGTTCTGGAAGGATCGCGGCGGTTGCCGATCCCGTGCCGGCCCCGACTTCGAGCACCTTCAGGCGTCGTCCTTCGGGCAGCCCGGCCACTAGGGCTTGAACGGTCTCTCGAAGAATCCGGTTCGCCGCGCGCGCAACGGGCGCCTTCAGGTAGAGATCGCCCGGTGTGGGATCCCCGCTGCTGAAGAGCAATGTCAGCGCGTCCGCGCGACCGCGAAGCACTTCGGCCAGTTCGCCGCCACAGCGCCGAAACAGCCCGACTTCGGTTGCGCCGTGGGGATACAGCTCGAGCATCCGATCGGCGAATTCCTCTAGGTCGCCCGGCATTTCATCCGGCAACGGATCATCCGAACCTACCCTTACGCAGAAGCCGCTGTCCGCTTCCTCCAGCACGCCGGACTTGGCCAGCATTTCGAGCATGCGGCGGAAGACCCGCTTGTGATCCGCGATGACATTCAGCCGCTCTCGCAGCTCATCGGCGTCCACGACATCGCCTGTCTTGCGTTCCCAGCCGAGCTTGTCCAGCGTTACCAGCGCGCGGGAGCGCGACCATCGCTCTAGGTCAGCCAGCAGGGCGCTCCTTTCTGTCGGTGCCACTCCTTCTTGGGATAGATAGTCGGAGAGCAAGCCCGAGCGGGACGCGACAGCTGCGGGCGAGGGCAGGAAGTCCGCGGGGCTGATTCCAGGTTCAAGTGCGCTCTCACGCCAAGCCACCTCGTAGAGCAGGTCGTTCACCCCTTCCACTGCCGACAGCAGCGCGGCCCGCGTCGCTCGCTTGACCGTATACCCGCTCAACCCGCCGAGCGGAACCCCTTCGGGGTCGTAGATACGCACTTCGCCGGTCAAGACCTCCGGCAGCTCGCCGGATGCCGCTTCGGCAGCCCGGGGAGTCTCGCTCATGCGCACATGGCAGACCACCCGGTCCGGAAGTGGCCCCGTCAGCCACAGGCGCTCCCAGCCGAACGGAAGGTATGTAATTCCAGCTTCGACGGCGCCCGGATTGCGGGCCGCAGCGACGACCTGAAAGCACCCGTCCAGCACGAGCGGGTGAACGTCAAGTCCGTTGCGGCCGAGCGTCTCGGGGAACGACACTTCGCCCAACGCCTCGCCCGGCCCGGACCAAAGCCGGCTTAGCGTCCGGAAGCTCGGGCCAAGATCGATCCCGGTGCCAGCCCGTGCGCGATAGTAAGACGACACGTCAACGGGCGAGAGACTCTCCTTCAGGCTCTCCAATCCGATGCTCGCAGCGAGGTCTGGCACCGGAGCTTGCGGCGACACGCGACCCTCCACGTGGACGGTCCAGCCCCCGTCACTTCCCCTGCTGAAGATCTGCACGTTCCGGGAGTCTGCTCGCTCGGAAGAATCGAGCACGACCTGCACCGTCCGGCCCGCATCTTCGCCGCCGTCCTGGGAGTCGCTCTTCGGGAAGACCAGCGCGTTGTGGAGCTGCAGGTCTTCCACCATGGCGGTATCGGCCCCCTCGGCAAGCGAAGCCGCCGCCGCCATGGCACCGTAGAGCGCGCCCGGAGCGATTACCCGGCCAAACACTTGGTGGTCGCTCAACCACTCCGGATCAGACGGGAACACTTCGGTCTCGAACGTCAACGTCCCGCTAGCGGCTTCGTGGCGGACGCCAAGCAGGGGATGACCTGCGGCGGCGCGCCTCCGCTTCGCCGGTTCGAGCCAATAGCGCTCGCGCTGGAACGGATAGCTCGGCAGGGAGATCCGGCGCCGCGCTTCCCCGGCGAACAGCCCCGCGAAACGGACCGGCAGCCGCGCCTGGTACGCTTCTGCGACCGCCTGTGAAAGATCGACGCCCCCGTCCGCTGCCGACGGGCTGCCCGTGGGCGGACGAAGGCTTGCCAGTGCCGTTGGTGCCGGTATCTCCGCAGAGTCTGGCCAAGCCGAGGCCAGCAGTCCTGCCAGCACGGGGCGCGGGCCGATCTCCACTACCAAGTCGACGCCGAGTTCCGCCAGCGTCTTGACGCCGCGGGCAAATGCCACCGGCTCGCGGGCATGCCGCCGCCAGTAGCTTCCGTCCATCGCGTCGTCAGGTGCTACTGCGCGGCCCGTGAGGTTGCTGACCACGGCAAGGGAGGGTGGCGTGACTTCGATGCCAGCAAAGCAAGCCTCCAAGTCGCCCAGTGCCGGCTCTACAAGGGCGCTGTGGAACGCCCGCGTCGTATTCAGGCGCCTCACGCGAACTCCGCTCGATTCGAAATGCTTCAGAGCGCCGTCGATTCTTGCCACCGGACCGCTCAGCACTTGGTGGGTGCCGTTGTCCGCCGAAATACTCAGTCCAAGGCCGGCCGACGATGCGTTCAGTGCTTCGACTGCCTTCGCCACCGTTGTCGGCGGTGCGAAGACCGCCGCCATGGCGCCCGGTTCGGTCTCCGCTAGCAGGGTGCCACGCGAAATGGCAAACCGCATGCCGTCCTCGAGGCTGAACACGCCGGCAGCCTGCGCCGCAGCCAACTCCCCGACACTGTGGCCCAGCACAACGTTGGGGCGAACGCCAACACTCGACCAGAGCGCCGTAAGCGCGCACTCTAACGCGTAGAGAGCGGGCTGTTCCCATTCGGTATGTCCCAGATTGCAATCGCTAGGCCCGAACATCACCTCCAGCAACGAGGTGCCCGTTGCTGCTCGGAACACTTCCTCGCATCGGTCCAGCACGGCCCGTGCGATCGGTTCGCAGCGATATAGCGCGCTTCCCATGCCGACCCACTGGCTTCCCTGTCCGGTATAGGCGAATGCGACCGTTGTCGGCGTACGTGGGCTTCCGCCAGCACCTTCAGCGGCCAGCGCCGCGAGCCCTTCCCGCAACGCCCCGACATCGCGGAAGACGATGCCGGCGCGTAGGTCGAAATGGCTTCTCCCTACGCCCGCCGTCCACGCCATGTCCGACAGCAACGGGTCTGCGGCGGCGCTCGCCGAGGCTAGCTCGGCCGCATGCCCTTCGAGCCAGGACAGATAGCGCTGCGCGAGTTCCCGGAGCGCGACCTCGGATTTTCCGGAGAGCGGAAGCAGGCGGGTCTCGCGCCGCTCGAGGCCTTGTTCCGGTAGCGCCAGATCCGCCACGCCCGCCGGAAGCGGCACCGACACCTCACAAGCTGCGCCAGCGACCTCACTCCGGCCGTATGACCCCTCGTCCGGGGCACAATATTCTTCCACCACCAGGTGGACGTTCGTCCCAGAAATTCCGAAGGAGTTCACGCCTGCCCTTCGTGGTCGGCCTCGCTCCGGCAGGTCCATCATGGCGGAGGTGACGTGCAAGGGCATCCGATCCCAGTCGACGGCCGGGGTGGGGGTTTGGAAATGCAAATGCTTCGGAATCACCCCGCGCTGCATGACGAGCGCCGCCTTGATCAGGCCGGCGATCCCGGCGGCCGACTCCAAATGGCCGACATTGGTCTTGATGGAACCGACCAGTAGCGGTCGGTCGGCGCGGCGTTCCCTGCCGTAGACGGCGGACACCGCGTCGAGTTCGATCGGATCGCCCACGGCCGTTCCAGTGCCGTGAGCCTCTAGGTAGTCCACTTCCGACGGAGCGATTCCTGCCTGTGAGAGCGCTGCTTCGATTACCTTTTCCAGTGCTGGCGTGTGCGGAACCGTCAATCCGACGCTGGCCCCGCCGTGATTCACCGCCGAGCCTGTGATGACCCCCCAAATCCGATCGCCGTCCGCCTCGGCCTCGCTCAGCCGCTTGAGAACAACCACCCCGCAACCCTCGCCTCGCACGTAGCCGTTGGCGGACGCGTCGAACGCCTTGCACTGCCCGTCCGGAGACAGCATCATCGAATCCGCGCGGAGTTCGAATATGCGGCCGTTCAGGATGGCCTGCACTCCGCCCGCAATCGCCAAGTCTGCCCGGCGCTGCTGCAGGTCTGCCACGGCGTCATGTACCGACACCAACGACGACGCGCAAGCGGCGTCCACAGCCTTGGCAGGCCCCATCAGGCCCAGTACGAAGGAGACGCGTCCGGCGGTGCCGTTCAGGTTGGTGCCGCTCAAGGCGTAGAGGCATGAAGCGGCCTCGGCAGGCTTGCTGGACTCCACGACCAGCATCCGGTATTCGTCATTGCTGATCCCGGTGTAGACGCCGGTGCGGCTGCCCTTCAGCTGGTCGGGATCGATTCCGGCGTCCTCGAGGGCCTCCCATGTGGTTTCAAGCATCATCCGCTGCTGCGGATCCAGCATCTCGGCCTCGACCGGCGAAATTCTAAAGAACCGTGCGTCGAACTGCTCGATCCCATCGACGTAGGCGCAGAAACGGCACGCGCCGCCTAGATCCGAGGAGTTCGAGAAGAGCTCGTCAACTCTGCTGACGCCCGAGCCCGGCGTGGCCTCGATCACAGCGTTCCCGCCGGCCTCTAGCAGATGCCAGAGGGCGGGAATGTCGGATGCTCCGGGAAACCGGCACGCCATGCCGACGATCGCGATCGGTTCGCCGGACGGGGCCTCCTGTTTCGACGGATCCGGACTGGCGGGCACAGCGTTCCCTCCTTCAGACAGATCTGGCAAATGCGTTACCTTTCAGCCGAATCGCGCTCAACAAACAGGTGCTCATACCGAGCCCGATTCTTGGCGAGGCTGCGCTCGTGCCGATAGGACGGGCGGTTGATCTCGCCAAGGATCTTGATCAATCGTAAAGCTTAGCGGAATTGGAGGCGTCCAACCCTCCCAATCGTAAGACAGGTTGACGCTCTGGTTGATGGCCCGCTCCGGGCTGGGTCGGCTCCTAGCGCTTCGGCAACTGCTCGTCTGAAGCTGGCTCCGACCAAGTCCGATCGTCTGCCGCCGATCGAGAAGACGCCGACGTTGCCACCAGCCTTGCGGCCGCGTCCACGAGCAATCCGCAGACAACAGTCGTGGCGGCGGTCAGAAGGACGATCAAGAAGTCTTCGGGAAGCGGTTTCCTCCTGCTCTTGAAATACCGATAATCATGCGCCGAGAAGCGTGACCTCTAATCCACGGCCGGTATCAGGCAGGCGAGACTCGGGCATAAAGGAATCGCATCGTTTGTTGGTTCTGCCCGTTGCCCAAATCGTGCATCCGTGGTAGCGTCGAACCGTCATCATGCGAACCACCGCTCTCATCGCCGGAATTCTCGCAGCCTGCCTCCTAAGCTGCTCTGCACCAGATGTCCAGCCGTCGCAGAGCAAATACGCTGCCCTGATCGTTGACGGCCAGAGCAACCATCGCATTTGGCCTACTACTAGCCAGTACCTCAAGACCTACCTCGAGGAAACGGGCATGTTCACCGTTGACATTGCCACGACTCCGCCCGCTGGCGAGCCGTTGGAAACGTACCGGCCGGCTTTTGGCGATTACGACTTGGTCGTGTCGAATTACAACGGGGAGCCGTGGGGCGAGGGTGCAATGGCAGATTTCGAAGCATTCGTCGGCGAGGGCGGAGCATTTGTATCCGTGCATGCGGCCAACAACGCCTTTCCTGAGTGGACCGCCTACAACGAGATGATCGGCATCGGCGGCTGGGGCGATCGCACCGAGCGCCACGGACCGTACGTGCGCTTGCGCGAAGGCGAGTTCGTGCGGGATCACACGCCCGGCATCGGCGGCAGCCACGGCATCCGCCACGAGTTCCAGATCGATATCCGCGATTCCGAGCACCCCATCACGAGGGGGCTTCCGCTGAACTGGATGCATGCCAACGACGAACTCTACGACCGTTTGCGCGGACCTGCGAAGAATCTTCACGTCTTGGCGACAGCGTTCTCAACCGTCGAATCGGAGGGCACCGGAGAGCACGAGCCTATCTTGATGACGATCCGCTACGGCGAAGGCCGGATTTTCCATACAACCTTGGGGCACGCACTGGTCTCCCAGCGCTGCAACGGCTTCATCACCACGTTCAAGCGGGGCGCCGAGTGGGCGGTGACCGGAGAGGTCACGCAGACAGTTCCGAGCGAATTTCCGACCGCAGATGCGGTGAGCGTCCGACCCGAGCCGCAGTAGCCGGTGCTTGATCCGGCGGTTGCGGCGAATTGCGCTTTCCAGCCGCCTCTAGCTCAGGTAGAGTGAGGGGGTGCGGTCCATCCTCGCTTTATTCATCTTCCTGACGTTGCTCTCCTGCGCCGGAGCGCCAGACACTCCTGCCGATCAGCTCGCGCGCGAGCAGGCCTTCGAGGAGTCGATGCGGGGCACTGTCTTGGACGGCCACTTCACGCTGGTCCGGTTGGATGGCGCCTCGTCCGGGACGGAAGACGGCGGTGACGCGGCGCGGCTGCGCTCGGAACGCTATGAAATCGAGAAGGTGGTCAAGCGCTCTGCCAACATCTGGACGTTCCATGCTCGGATTCAATTCGGCGACACGGACGTGACTCTGCCGGTTCCCGTCAAGCTCACTTGGGCGGATGACACCCCGGTCGTAAGCGTGACCGATCTTGGTCTGCCGGGTCTGGGCTCCTACACCGCACGCGTCCTCTTCTACGGCGACTCGTACGCCGGAACATGGTCGGGCGGCACCCACGGCGGCAGCATGTTTGGTCGCTTGGAACGAGCTGAGTGAAGGCCGCGTGGCGCGGTCTTGACTCAAGCAATCAGCGGAAGCAGCCGCGGACGGGTCGGCTATCCTACATGAGGCATGACCCGCAGGCAGATGATGTCCACCGCTCTGGGAGCGGCCGCCACGCTACCGGCCTTGGGAGCAGAGAGGCGACCCAATATCCTTTTCGCCATCGCCGACGATTGGGGCTGGCCCCACGCGGGAGCCTACGGGTGTAGTTGGGTCGACACGCCTGCTTTCGACCGCATTGCGAGCGAAGGCGTGTTGTTCGCGAACTGCTTCACCTCCAATCCTAAGTGCTCTCCGTGCCGCGCCAGCATCCTGACCGGGCGCAACACTTGGCAGCTCGAAGAGGCCGTCAATCACTTCGGAGTGTTTCCGGCCAAGTGGGCTGTTTTCCCCGACCTGCTGGAACAGGCCGGCTACCACGTCGGCTACACCGGCAAGGGCTGGGGCCCGGGAGACCACAAGGCCGGTGGCTTCAAGCGCAATCCGGCCGGGCCGGAGTACGTCAAGCACACGCTTGAGCCCGAGTTCCGCGCCATGTCGAACAAGGACTACGCGAGGAATTTCGAGTACTTCCTCGAGTCCCGCGGCGCCGAGCAGCCGTTCTGCTTCTGGTTCGGCACGCACGAGCCCCACCGTGCGTTCCAAGACGGAGCGGGCGAACTCAGCGGCAAGCGCTTTCAAGACGTCGACGTGCCTGCCTTCTACCCTGATGACCCGACCATCCGACGCGACCTGGCCGACTACGCCGTCGAGTCCGAGTGGTTCGACACGCACTTGGGCCGGATTTTGGCCAAGCTGGAGGAGATCGGGGAGTTGGACAACACCCTGATCATCGCCACCTCGGATCACGGCATGCCGTTCCCGAGAGTGAAGGGCCAGATTTATGAGTACGGCTTCCACCTTCCGCTGGCCGTCCGCGGAGGCGGCGGCCGCAAGGGGCGCACCGTGGAGGACTTCATCAATGTCAGGGACTTCGCGCCCACGATTCTGGAACTCGCCGGCGTAGAGGTTCCGGACTCGGTAACTGGCAGCAGCTTTGTGGAGATTTTGAATTCAGACGCCGAAGGCTGGGTCGATTCCAACCGCAACCGCATGCTGGTGGGCAAGGAACGGCACGACTTGGGCCGGCCCAACGACTGGGGATATCCGGTGCGGGCCTTGCGGACGCCGGAGTACCTCTACGTCCGCAACTACGAGCCTGACCGCTGGCCCGCAGGCAATCCGGAGACCGGCTACCGCAACTGCGATGCAAGCCCGACAAAATCCCGGCTCGTCGGGAGATTCGACGAGTACTATCGCATGTCGTTCGGAATGCGTCCGGCCGAGGAGCTGTATCGCGTTGACAGCGATCCGGACTGCGTTCTCAACCTAGCAGCGGACCCGTCTCATGCCGAGGCGAAGAAGTCCCTGCGGGCCGAACTGCAGCAACGCTTGGAACGCGACGGCGACCCGCGCGCCTTGGGAGAGGCGTGGGTCTTCGACACGTATAGGTACACCGGTCAGCGCCGCCACTCTTATTCAACATGGCTGGAACACAACGGCTCGTAAGGCCGGAGCCCCTTGACCGCATATACTAGACGCGATAGCCGCGCTTGCGCTTCCATGCGGCGCAGGGTTGGAATCTGGGGCCGGCCGGGGCTTGGATCACGCTCCCGGCCAATCTAATCTGAAATTCGTGGGACAGGTGCAATGAAGGAATACGAGGGCAAGGACGTTCGCAACATCTGCATTGTTGGCCATGGCGACTGCGGCAAGACCACAGTGGCCGCCGCCGTGCTCTACACATCGGGCGCCACCAACCGCCTGACCAGTGTTGACGAGGGCAACTCGATTACCGACTTCGACGACGAGGAGGTCGCTCGCAAGGTATCGATTTCCACGGGCTTGGCGCACGCCCAGTGGAAGGGGGCGAAGGTCAACCTGCTCGACACCCCCGGCTACAACATCTTCATCAACGAGGCCAAGACCGCGATGTCCGCGGCCGACACCGCCTTGGTAGTGGTCGATGCGGTCAACGGCATCGAGATCCAAACGGAAAAGGGCTGGGGCTTTGCCTCGGAGTTCGGCCTGCCCAAGGTGATCTTTGCCAACAAGATGCACAAGGAGCGGGCCTCTGTCGAGGCGGTCGCGCAACAGGCCAAGGAGATTTTCGGAGTCACCGCCGTATCGGTGCAGCTTCCCATCGGGCGCGAGAGCGGTTTCCGGGGCGTCGTCGACTTGCTCACCGGCAGTGCTTACGAGTACGAGATGGGCGGCCCGGGGCAAGGTGCCGAGACCGCCGTCCCAGACGATCTGGCCGACCAAGTCGAGGAGATGCGCACCAGCTTGATCGAGGCCGTCGCCGAGACCGACGAGGAGTTGATGGAGGAATACTTCGAGGAAGGGACGCTCGAGACCGACAAGCTGGTCGCCGGTCTGCGCAAGGCGGTGGCTGCCGGAGAGGTCGTGCCCCTGCTGTGCGGCTCCGCCCTGCACAACATGGGTATTGATCGCCTGCTCGATTTCTTGGTCGATTCGACGCCGTCGCCGGCCGATCGCGGCGAGCTCCCGACCGAGGACGGCGCGGTCCGGGTCGACGATGGCGAGCCGCTCTCGTTGCGCGTCTGGAAGACCGCCTCGGATGCATTCGCGGGGCGGGTGAGCTACTTCCGCGTCGCTTCCGGCGTGCTGCAGAACGATGCGTCTGTGTACAACCACAGCAAGCAGTCCAGCGAGAAGTTCGCGCGCATCAGCGTGGCGCAGGGCAAAACGCTGGAACCGGTCCCGGCGATCCATGCCGGCGACATCGGGGTGGTTGCCAAGCTCAAGGACACCGGCACCGGCGATAGCCTCGGGGCAAAGGAGCGGCCCGTCGCGTTCGCGCAGGTCAAGCTGCCGCCGCCATCGATCTCGTACGCCATCCAGCCCAAGACGCGGCAGGACGAGGACCGTCTCGGCAGCACCATAGCCAGGGTGCTGGAAGAGGATGCTTCGCTGAACTTTTACCGCGATCCGCAGACGCAGGAGTTCCTGCTGGCGGGCAACGGCCAGCAGCATATCGACATCGTCTGCAGCAAGCTGCGCAAGCGCTACAACGTCGATGTCGAGTTGCGCTCGCCCAAGATCCCCTACCGGGAGACGATCCGCGGCCAGGCGGACGTCCACGGGCGCCACAAGAAGCAGACGGGGGGTCACGGCCAGTTCGGCGATTGCAAGATCCGGGTGGCGCCGCTGGAGCGCGGCGGCGAATTCGAGTTCGCGGACGAGATTTTCGGCGGCGCGATTCCCAAGACCTACATCCCGGCCGTGGAGAAGGGAATTCGCGAGGCAGCTCAGAGGGGATACCTGGCGGGCTATCCCGTCGTCGACTTCAAGGTCACGCTATACGACGGCTCCTATCACGACGTGGACTCTTCGGAGCTGGCGTTCAAGCTGGCGGGCAGCAAGGCGTTCAAGCTGGCCATGGCGGAGGCGCGGCCAGCCTTGCTTGAGCCGATCATGAAGGTCGAGGTCGTGGCCCCGATCGAATTCTCCGGCGACCTCATGGGCGACCTGAACAGCCGCCGCGGCCGCATCCAGGGCATGGAGGCCAAGGGCGCTACCCAGCTGATCCATGCCCACGTGCCGATGGCCGAGATGCTCACCTACGCCAACGACCTAACCTCGATGACACAGGGGCGCGGCTCGTTCTCGATGGAGCAGCATGCCTACGACTTCGTGCCGGGACAGCTCGCCGACAAGATCGTGCAGGCCGCCAAGCGGACCGCGGGCGACGGAGAAGACGACGAATAAGATCCCTCACGCTTGCGTCAGGAGCCTTGCCAGGCTCTTGGCGCAGATCGTCGTTCCGAGGTACTTGTCTCCGCCGGGACCCGTCCAGTGGGTCTCCAAGCTCACCGCGCCCGCGTAGCCGTCGGCTTGGAGAGCCGTGAGCTGCTCCTGCCATCCGACCCCGCCGGCTCCGATGTCGCACCATCGCGGCTGGCCGCGGCTCGGATCGCGTGTGCAGTCCTTGACGTGGACATGGCAGATTCGCCCCGCGGGAACCTTGCGGTAGCCGTGCGGCACCGCCGCCTCGCCCGCGGCGAAGGCGTTGCCGGGATCCCACACCACACCGTAGGGATTGGGATCGAGTTCGTCGATAGCGCCGGCGACCTCTCCTCCTGTCGCAAAGTGGCAGGCGGGTTCGTTCTCGAGGCCTAGGCGAAGGCCGGCTTGGCGGGCGACTTCGCCGCCCTCGGCGAGGATCTCCGTGATGCGGCGAAAGTTGCGCTCCGGCCCCACAGTGCGCCAGAAGCTGAAGACCCTCACGACCGGCGCCTCAAGCCGGTGTGCAATCTCCAGCGCCCTGGCCAAGATGCGCGGCTGGTCGGCGAAGTCGTAGGCGGCTTGGAAGGCGTCCTGCTGGAACCGCTGGTCGATCTCCCCGCCATCGGGCAGGACGCACTTGTAGACGGGCGAGGCGACAGCGACGAACCGTCGGCCGTGCCGGTCGGCGATCTGCTTGAGCTGGTCGATCTCGCCGTTCGACATGGCCAGCACGTTCTTGTCCCATGCAGTGCGGATCTCGAGCCCCGCGATGTCCAGTTCCACGGCGGTTGCACACACGCGCTCGAAGTTCTGCGAGAACTCGTCGGTGATGACCGCGATTGGGAAGGTTGCCATCGCTCTCCATCGTAGGCCGGCTCGAGGGCAAGGCCCTGCCGGCGCCCGTCACGCCCCCAAGTGGTACACACCGCCCGCTGCCGTTCGTTCAAAGCGCGACACTCGCAGGCCGCTTGCGAAGGCCGCTTGCAAGGAGTCCCGCACCCGCGCTTGGATTCGTGCTGCTTGCGCGCGCGGGACGTCCGAGATCCTGGCCGGAATCTCAACGCGCTCGGCGCTCTCGGGACTGGGACGCGGGCGGCCTTCGAGGCATGCGACCGCGCGCGGGCCGCACAGGTTCCATGCGGCGACCAAGCGGTCGGTGGGCAGCGCGCCGTGCAATTCGCTTGAAGTAATCCCGTAGAAGTCGGGCAGGTACGCTTGTACGTCGACGCCGAGCTTTTCAACGTTGAAATAGGCGTTGCGGGACTGGAGCGGATCGAATGTCCATTCGATGAGGTCCAATCCGACAGCGAGGGCCTCTTCGCGCTGGCGCAGCTTGATCAGGTACCCAACACCTTGCCCGTGCAGTTGTGGGATGACCCCCACCATGTGGCTGTGCCAGTAGCGACGGCCGTCGAGTTTGAACGCGGCAAAGGCCAGCGAGAAGCCGACCATCTCACCGCCGAGGTATGCCCCCAGGCACGAGCCCCCGATGCGGTCGAACACGCCAAACAACCGTGGCGCGACCAGATCGGCTTGGTCGAATCCCCAGATCTCCGACTGGAGCTTCAAGGTCGACTGGAACTCTTCCAGCGTTCGCAGCGGCCGGATCTCGACCGGCCCTAGCCCTGCTTGGCGCGTTGCCATAGCTGTTCCAGCTCCGCGGGGGTGCAGGCTGCCATCTCCCGGCCTTCCGCCGCCAGCGCTCGCTCCATCGAGCGAAAGCGCTGCCGAAACTTGGAATTGGCGCGCTTCAGCGCCAGTTCCGGGTCCACTCCGGAGAATCGGGCGACATTGACTGCCATGAAGAGCAAGTCGCCGACCTCGTCTTCGACGCGCCCCGGATCGCTCGCCCGCAGCGCCTCGCACACCTCGTGGAATTCCTCGGCCAGCTTCTCGCCCATGTCCTCGAATCTCTGCCAGTCGAAGCCGGCCTTGGCCGCGACCTTGCCCGCCTGGTGCGCCTCCAGCATTGCTGGTTGGTGCTTGGGGATACCGTCTAGCAATCCCTCGCCCTGCGGCTGCGGCTTCTCCTGACGCTTGATTTGCTCCCAGCGTTGGGTCACATCGTCGGCCGTCTTTAGCGACTCCGATTCGAACACGTGCGGGTGGCGTCGGACCAGTTTGGAGTTGATCGTCTCCAAGACGGCTTGGATGTCAAACCATCCTTCGCTCCTAGCGATCTCTGCCTGGAACACGACCTGCAGTTGCAAGTCCCCTAGTTCCTCCGCCAGCCCGGTCCAGTCGCGCCGGTCGATCGCGTCGATCACCTCGTAGGTCTCTTCGATGAGGTAGCGACGCAGAGACTCCAGCGTTTGCTCGCGGTCCCACGGGCAGCCCTCCGGCGATCGCAGGCGGCGCATGATCGCCAGCAAGTTCCCGAACTGTTCTGTCGCCCGCGACATCTGCGATTTCTAATCGTAGGTTAGCCTCTGCCCGTTACGGTCTGGCTCCGGTGGACTAGGCCGGCGGCCGGCACTGCGTTGTCCCGTTCCAACCCTGTCGGCGATGTAGGTGCGTCGCGTGCCTCCAAAGCTCCGGACAGCCGGGTCTTTTCCGACGCGACTTCAGAAGGAATCACGGCTCTCACTGAGGCATTCGAAATCCGCCCCCGACATAGAGCAGCTGTCCGGTCACCCATCGCGCCTCGTCGGAGGCCAGAAACGAGACGACGTCCGCCACATCCTGTGGTGTTCCCAGCCGGCCGAGGGGAGTGCGTTCGACAATCGCCCCTTCCAGCTCGGGGGTGATGTAGCCAGTCTGTATCGGTCCCGGCGCAACGACGTTACAGGTGATCCCGTACTTGCCAAGCTCTGAGGCTGCAGACCGACTGTAGGATTCGATCGCATGCTTGCTTGCTGCGTAGCTGACATTCAGGCTGTGCGCATCCGCTGCATCGGTGCTGATGTTAATGATCCGGCCCCACTTGGCATCCCTCGCTACATGCCCTCTCGTGAACTCGGCCATCAGGAGCACGGAGGCTCTGACATTGACGGCGAAGTGCCGGTCAATGCCTTCGGCGGTTGTGAATTCCACGCTCGCGTCGTACTTGCTTCCTCCGACACCGGCAGGATCGAAGGTTTCCAGCGAACAGTAGGCGTGATTGTTCACCAGAATCTCTACGTGCCCGAACTCAGCTTCGCATGCGTCGAGCACTGTTGAAGCCGACTCACTAGAGGAGAGATCAAGTTCCAACATGGAGGCGTGCCCGCCCGCTGACTTGACAGACGACACGACGTGCTCGGGTGTTTGCTGCTGGTGGGCGCGATAGAGCGCATCTCCGCCTATGCCCGCAGAGAGAGCTTCGCGGAGCTCGTTCTTCGAGTAGGAGGTCTCCGGTCGGAAATAGGTAATGAACACATTGGCGCCTTGGGCGCCGAGAGTCCTCGCGACAGCAGCCCCAATGCCGTGGTTGCCGCCGGTGACGAGAGCCGTCTTCCCTTCTAGTCCTGCGGGATTCACGCGCGAGCCTCCGGTCTCTGTCCCCCTCGTGGATTCCGGGCATCGGCAATTGCCCCGCTACAGGAGGGAATTCCCATATCACTCGCTGACTTGAAATCTTACAGGAGCGCGACGGCATGCCGACTCAAGCGGGCTCTGCCCTGCCATGTTTTCTCGTACTGATGGGAACTTGGATTGGCGAACGTCAGGGACTGAGTGGGTTCAATGAACCAGCCACGAGGCTGTTCGAGCCTGCTCCCAGCCCGCCAGGAAACCGCCTAGCAGCAATGTCTTGGCCATGTAGGCGACACTGCGGTCGTAACAAGTGTGGTCGGTCCGTCTTCCGGTCCGAGATTGAAGCGGAGAGCCGATTTCGTCTAGAAGTCTGCAATGAGGGTAAGCAAGATTGGACGAACTCGGCTTTAGGGCATTCCTCCAGCAAAGGAGCTTGAAGGAGTCGAGCATCGACACGTACATCACCGACGCCAGGCGAGTCGAAGCCCACTACGGCGACTTCGACGAGCTCTACAAGAAGAGCGGCCTTGCCGAAGCTGTTCATGCGAAGGTTCCCGGCATATCCGAAAGGAATCGCTCGTCCTACGGGACGGCTGTTCGGCACTACCGCGACTTCCGAGACTCGCGGGCGGCGGCTCGCGACAGCGTGGCGGATGTCGATGATGGCGGGCGCGCACAACTCATCGGACTAGAGCGCGAGCTGCAAGCCGCGCTTCGCGATCATATTCACCAGCTTGAGTCGGGCCTGGTCGTCATCGACGGCGGTTTCGAACGCCATGTTGCGTCGGACTTCATTGACATAACCGCAAAATCTCCAGACGGCACGGTCGTCGTAATCGAACTCAAGGCCGGAACCGCGGGGCGTGACGCCATTGGCCAGATTCTCAGCTACATGTGAGACGTCGGCGACGAGGAAACCGGTGGGGTCCGAGGGATTCTCGTAGCTGGCGACTTCGACAACAAGGCTCTCGCAGCGGCCCGCATCGTACGTACTCTCTCACTGCGTCGTTACAGGGTTGCGTTCGAATTCTCGCAACCGGGTGACACTGAACTATGAGGTGTGGGCTATTGGCTCCAGCTTGACCGAAATCAACTGCTTGGAGCGGCCAGCCTTCTAGCTACGAATTCATCGGTCTGCACAGGAAACTACCATGTCCCATAGTGTCGAGTACACGGACGAATTCGAGGCATGGTGGAACGGCCTGACGCTCCGCGAGCAGACTGATTCCGCGAAGGTGGTGGATCTACTGGTGGCGCGTGGCGCAACGCTGGGGAGCCCTTATTCGTCACAGGTCAAGAGTTCAAGGCACTCGCACATGCGCGAGCTCCGGATCCAGAGTGGTGGACGTCCAATCCGGATCTTTTATGCCTTTGATCCTCGTAGGACCGCGATCCTGCTGATTGGCGGACGCAAGATTGAGCAGGATCGGTTCTATCGGGAATACGTGCGGCGGGCCGATGCGATCTATGATGAGTACGTTCGCCAGCTCCGGCGCGAGGGGTTGCTGGAGTTAGAGAGAGGATGGGAAAGATGAAGCATCGGCCTTGGCAAGAGCTGTTCGAGCGGCTGCCGCAGAAGACCCAGGTCGCCGTCAAGGAGAACACGGCTCAAGTGCTGACTGAGCTGGGCCGGACCGAGCGGAAGCAGCACGACGAAGGCCGGCGCGAGAACGCGCCCGTGCCCGCGCGTCAGGCGGGGCTGCCGCGCTGACCGGTCGCCACCCTCCGCCGACGGGAAGGCATTGGTCCGCTTCGACGACTTCGCGAGGTGTCTGGTCTCCTCGGCCGCCCAGTCCGCGAACGACGAGTGGAAACCGTTCTGCGGCCGCGGTGCGATTTTGTGCAGCGTCAACGCGGGAATGGGACTACTGCTCCACATGGGCAACACGAGCTACTGCCCGCAGTCCAGATGTCGCCGCCGGTCCAGTCGGTGATGACAAGTAATGATTAGGCCGCGCGAGGCTCCGGCCTGTGATAGGGTATCGACCGGAATTCCCATGACCCATAGCATCCGCGTAGCCTGCACTGGCGTTGCGATCGCCGCCCTGTTGGCGGCCTGCTCGGCCGAGCAGGCGCCCCCACCCAAGCCCAACATCCTGTTCATCGCGATCGACGACCTCAACGATTGGGTGGGACCGCTAGGAGGCCATCCGCAAGTGAAGACGCCGTACATGGACCGGCTGGCTGCGCGCGGCACGACCTTTCTCAACGCCCAGACCCAGGCGCCTCTGTGTAATCCGTCTCGCACCAGCCTCCTGACCGGCCTCCGGCCGACCAGCACCGGGATTTACGGACTCGCGCCGTGGTTCCGGGAAGTTGATTCGCTGAATGACATCGAGTCGCTGCCGCAGTACTTCGAGCGCAACGGCTACGCCACCTATGCGACCGGCAAGATCTACCACGGGCGATTCGGGAGGGCAGATACAGACACCGAGTTCCAGTTCCTGGGGCCGCCTGCTGGAGTGGGGGCGCGCCCCGAGGAAAAGCTGGTGCAGACGCCGCAGGACCACCCGCTGATGGATTGGGGTACCTTCCCGCACAAGGACGAGGACAAGGGCGACTGGCAGGTCGCCAGCTGGGCGGTCGAACAGCTGCAAGGACCGCTGAACGGGCCGCAAGAGCAGCCCTTCTTCTTGGCCGCCGGGTTCTTCCTGCCCCACGTGCCCTGCTACGTGACACAGGAGTGGTACGACATGTACCCGCTCGATTCGGTCGTCCTGCCGGAGATTCGCCGCGACGACCGTGACGACACGCCTCGCTTCAGCTGGTACCTGCACTGGAAGCTGCCCGAGCCGCGGCTGAAGTTTCTCGAGGAAGCCGGCCAGTGGCGCAATCTCGTGGCGTCCTATCTCGCGTCGGTCAGCTTCGTCGACAGCCAGGTCGGGCGCGTGCTGGACGCGCTGGAGGCGAGCGGCCATGCCGATGACACGGTCGTCGTGCTCTGGTCCGACCACGGCTGGCACCTCGGCGAGAAGCTGATCACTGGCAAGAACACGCTCTGGGACCGCTCGGCCAGGGTGCCCCTGATCTTCGCGGGCCCGGGCGTCTCCCAAGGCGCTCGCGTGACCAGCCCGGCGGAACTGCTTGACATCTACCCCACGCTGGTCGAGCTTGCCGGCCTGCCCGCCCAGCAGGGGCTGGACGGCCACAGCTTGGCGCCGCAACTGCAGGACGCGTCGGCGCCGCGCGAATGGCCCGCCATCACCACGCACAATCCTGGCAATCACGGTGTCCGCTCGGAGAACTGGCGCTACATCCGCCACGCCGACGGCTCTGAGGAGCTGTACGACATGCGCAACGACCCGCAGGAGTTCGAAAACCTCGCCGGGGACAGCCAGTACGCCGAGGTAATGGCCGAACACCGTCGCTTCCTGCCCGAGAGCGAACGGCCGCACGCGCCCGGCAGCCGCGCTCGGGTGCTCATCTACGACGAAGGCAACGTGAACTGGGAGGGCGAAGACGTAGCTCCGACCGATCCCATTCCAGAGATCTGACAGGGGACTGTCATGCGCCGGGGCAAGCCTTGGCGCGCTACAGCTCCCATCTGACAACAATGGAGTGTCGTGCCTGAGACCGTTCTCGGCGTCATCCCCGCCCGCTTCGCATCGCGACGCTTCGAGGGCAAGCCTCTGGCGGACTTGGGCGGGAAGCCCCTGATCCAGCACGTATACGAGCGCTCTGCCGCGTGCCCAGTCCTTGAGCGGGTAGTCGTCGCCACGGACGATGAGCGGATCCGCGCCGCGGTGGAAGGCTTCGGCGGCACGGTGACGATGACCTCTCCCGATCACGTTTCCGGAACCGACCGCGTAGCCGAAGTGGCCGCCGCCGAGAGCGCTGCGATCGTCGTCAACATCCAAGGCGACGAGCCGTTTGTCAACGCTCGCGTGCTGGAGCAGGTGGTGCGTCCGCTGCTGGATCCGACTGCGCCGCCGATGGCGACGCTGTGCAAGCGGATCACGGAGCGAGCCGTGTTGGAAGACCCTAACGTGGTCAAGGTCGTCACCGCCTCAGACGGCACCGCGCTGTATTTCTCGCGCAGCCCGATCCCTTATCCGGATCGCGGCGTGGGCGCGGCCGCGTGGGAGCACATCGGAATCTACGCCTATCGCAGGGACTTCCTGCTGGCTTTCAGCCGCATGCGGCCGACGCAACTGGAACTCGCCGAAGGGCTGGAGCAGCTCCGCGCCCTGGAGCACGGCCACCGCATAGCAGTCGTCCCAACCGACGACCACGTCGGGGTCAGCGTGGACACTCCTGACGATCTGCGCCGGGCGCGGCAGATGCTGGAGCAGATCGCTGCGGCCCCGGCTTAGGGCGCCCTCGTGGGCGATTGAAGCAGGGGGCGCGGCTTTTCTACAATAGAGGCAGGGAAGGCAGTTCCGATTCTCTGGAACGGGCCTTTTGGAGGGACGACGGGATGTCGGAAGAACAGGCCGGGGGTGCGTCTGGCGCCTCGCTGATTGGCCGAATCAAGGCGAGCATCCAGGCCGAGAGCAGGGACGAAGAGGCCAAGATCCGCTCGCGGCGCAGGTTGATCGGGCTGCTCACGGGCGGCTTCCTGATGACGAACCTGCTGATGTTCCTGCGGTTCTTCTTCCCGCGCACGATCTTCGAGCCGCGGACGCAGTTTCGCATCGGCCTGCCAACCGATTACGGCATCGGCGTCGACACGCGCTTCCAGAAGAGCAAGCGCATCTGGGTCGTGCGCACGACCGACCGGCTATTCGTGATCTACGCCAGTTGCACGCATCTGGGCTGCACCCCGGACTGGAAGCTCAGCGAGGCGAAGTTCAAGTGCCCGTGCCACGGCAGCGGCTACGACCCGGAGGGCCGCAACTACGAGGGCCCGGCACCGCGGCCGATGGACCGGGCGTACGTATCACTGGACCCTCAGGGGCGCATCGTTGTGGACACGAGCGTGCTCTACCGCGAGGAAAAGGGCCAGCCCACGCAGTTCGACTCCGAGGGCAGCTACCTCCAGGTGTGATGGCGGCAGGAGACCAAGAGCATGGCTGAGAACAACCCAACCGAAGTCAAGGACGAGCCCTCCGAATCGGCTGGCGGCAACGGCAACGGTGCCCGCTCGCTGCTGGGTGTGACGATCGATCCGGACGAGATCAAGAAGAAGGCGCAGATCGACCTCGAGGGGCTCAAGCAGCCGACCAAGACCGAGGTCTACAAGTCGATCTTTCGCGTCAAGCATGACCAGACCGCCCGCAGCCGCACGCTGGGCGTGCTGAGCAACGTATTCCTGCACCTGCACCCGGCCAAGGTCAACCGCGACGCGGTGCGCTACAACTTCACGTGGGGCATGGGCGGCATCAGCTTCTACCTGTTCTGGGTGCTGACCTGGACCGGCGTGCTGCTGATGTTCTATTACCACCCGACCAAGGTCCAGGCCTTCCGCGACATTCTCTACCTCGAGCACGACGTGCCCTTCGGCAAGCTGCTGCGTAACATGCACCGCTGGGCCGCGCACGCGATGGTGCTGACCGTGCAGCTGCACATGTTCCGGGTGTTCCTGACGGGCTCGTACAAGAAGCCGCGCCAGTTCAACTGGTCGGTCGGGGTGATCCTGCTAGTTCTGACGCTGTTGCTGTCGTTCACGGGCTACCTGCTGCCCGACGACCAGCTCGGCTTCTGGGCGGTCACCGTCGGCACCAACATGGCGCGCGCGACCCCCATACTGGGGCACGAAGGGCCCTTTGGGCCGGAACTTGGCATGACGCCCTTCAACGACGTGCGCTTCGCCCTGCTGGGCGGCTCGATCGTGGATGCCAACGCGCTGCTGCGCGCCTATATCTGGCACTGCATCGCGATCCCGGGCTTTGCGGCGATCTTCATGATCGTGCACTTCTGGCGAGTCCGGAAGGACGGCGGCATTTCCGGGCCTGCCCCGATCATGCTCGAGAAGGAAATCAAGCCGGTCCGCAGGTAAGCGTTAGCGAAGAGAGCAGGAATCAGCACAATGGATTGGCACCAACTCTGGACCATCGTCTCGCTCCCGGACAACATCCCGATCGTGGGGATGCTCTTCATCATCCCATTCTTCACTTGGTACGCCCTGCGCCAGGCGCGCGCGAACGACCGCCTGGTCGAGCGGCTGGAGAACGACCCGGACATGGCCAAGACGCACCACCGCAAGGTGCAGCCCTTCAAGAAGGGCTGGGTGCGGGAGGTGGCCGTGTGGCCCTACCTGCTGCGCATGGAGTTCTTGGCGGCGATCATCGTCACCATCATCCTGATGGTGTGGTCGATCACGCTCGACGCGCCGCTTGAGGAGCCAGCCAATCCGTCCCTGACGATGAACCCTTCCAAGGCGCCGTGGTATTTCCTCGGCCTGCAGGAGATGCTGGTTTACTTCGACCCGTGGATCGCCGGTGTCGTGATGCCGACGCTGATCATCATCGGCCTGATCGTGATCCCCTACATCGACGCGAACCCGCTGGGCAACGGCTACTACACCTACAAGCAGCGGCGCTTCGCGATCTGGGCCTTCATTTTCGGCTTCATCATCCTGTGGTGCTCGATGATCGTGATCGGCACCCTGATCCGCGGCCCGGGCTGGATGTGGTTCTGGCCGGGCATGACTTGGGACCACAACCGCCTGATCTTCGAGATCAACCGCGACTTGCACGAGATCGTGGGCATCACCTCCCAGCCGTGGATCGGAATTTTCGGCGGCTTGGTGGTGGGCGGCTTCATGGTGGTGGCGGGCTACGCTTGCCACCGCATCATCACGGCCACCGAGTTCAGCCGCAAGATACTGGGCCGCATGTCGCTGCTGCAGTACGCGATCATGCAGGGGCTGCTCATCATCATGCTGGCGCTGCCGGTCAAGATGGCGGCGCGCTTGTTGTTCCGCATCAAATACGTGTGGGTCACGCCGTGGTTCAACGTCTAGCGTTGCAGGCAAACGAGGCCACGCAAGGGAAGGCATAGCGATTTACATGGCAGAAGAAACCCAGGTTCAGCCGGATCCGATAACCACCAAGTCGTACAGCGTCCACCTGCTGGTGTCGATGCTGCTACTGCTGGCGTCGCTGGTGTGGGCGATCTACGACGAAGTCGAGATCATGCGGCCTTACAAGGACTACCAGGCCCGCTTCAGGGCGTACTACTCGCGCTTCTTGACCGAACTGCAGCCGCAGCAGGCGGCCAAGGAGGACGCGATCCGCCAGTCTCCGGAATACCAGCAGGTCAGCGGCGAGCTCGGCACCGCCGAAGAGGCGGTTCGCGCGCGCATAGCCGAGATCGACCGCGAGGTCGGCCAAGGCGTGGTGCCGCGCATGACCTCGGCCCGCAACGCCTTCCAGATCCTGCGCAGCGAGATCGACGCGCAGCGCTACCTGATCGAGGTCTCCCACGACGAGGGAGACAAGGAGTCCATGCGGGAGGACATCGAGGAAATCCGCGCCCGCGTCGTCGAAGTCGAGCTGCCGCTCGCCGACGGCTCCGGCGGGACGGAGGAGCTGGAGCTGCAGTACGAGCAGCTCGAGGCGGAATTCCTCGGCATGCAGGAGCGCCGCACCAAGCTTCAGGCCGAGCGCTTGGAGGCGCTGGCCGAGGCGAACCGGCTGCGCGCCGAGCGCGACGCGCTGATGTCCGACCGCCTGGTCGGCCTGGGCGCGACGCAGATCGACGGGCTGATCGCGAACATGCGCAACTTCGACATCGGCATCAAGCAGATCCACCTGCTGGACATCGACTTGGTGGATCGTTGCGAGTCCTGCCACCTCGGCATTCGCGAGCCCGTCGAGATCGGGCCCACGGACCTGATCTACCCGGTGTTCCAGAGCCACCCCCGGCCGGAACTGCTCACGATCCACGACCCCGAGGCCTTCGGCTGCTCGTCCTGTCACAACGGCAACGGCCGAGCCACGCGCAGCGTGACCAAGGGCCACGGGCGGCACAAGTTCTGGCTCTGGCCGATGTATTTCCCAGAGAACGTCGAGGCCGGCTGCCATCAGTGCCACGCGAACGAGATCGTCACGCCCGGCGGCGAGACGCTCAACATGGGGCGCGAGCTGTACATGAACAAGGGCTGCTGGGGCTGCCACCGCTTCGAGGGCTACGACGCCGAGGCCGAGGAGCTGACGGCCGTGAGCCAGGAGTTGCGCAACCTCAGCGCGACCCACGGGGCGAACGCCAAGGAGATGCGCGTCAACCTCGATCTGGGAGACACGGCCGCAGACGGCGCCGCCGCCCAGCGGTACTACGCCCGGGCGGAGGAGCTGCGGCTGACCAACACGCGCCTCGATGCCGAGATTCACAATCTGACCATGGAACAGGCCAACCTCGCCCAGGAAGTCAAGAAGTTCGGCCCCAGCCTCAAGGAGATCAAGCTCAAGGACGTCAAGGAGTGGATTCCGGAATGGGTCAAGAATCCCCACGAGTTCCGCCCGGGTTCGAAGATGCCGGTGTTCCGGCTGCTGGACGAGGAGGTCCAGCAGATCTCGGCCTATCTGTGGCAGAACGCGCTGGACGGCGAGCTGGTCCGCCAGCCGCGCGGGAACTCCGAGCGAGGCCAGGAACTGTTCGAGACCCGGGGCTGCCTGGGCTGCCACTCGATCGGAGAGGGCGACAGCCAGATGGGCGGGGACTTTGCCGCCAACCTCAGCCGGGTCGGCGAAAAGATGAACTACGACTACATGGTGCGCTGGATTCACGATCCGTCGGAAGTGACCCCGGATCCGAACGTGCCCGATGCGATGCGGCCGCGCCCGGTAATGCCGAGCCTGCGCCTGACCGATCGCGAGTCGCGGGACATCGCCACCTACCTCAGCGAGCAGCGAACGGACCAGGAGTACCCGCCAGCGCCGTACATGGACGATCCGGAGATGGCAGCGGCGGGCTTGGACGCCATCCGGCACTACGGTTGCGCCGGCTGTCACGAGATCTCGGGCCTCGAGGAAGAGGGCCGCATCGGCACGGACCTGACGCTGGAGGGCAGCAAGCCGCTGGAGCGACTCGATTTTGCCCTCAAGACGCACGAGGCCGAGCTGGAGGGTTGGTACTCGCACAAGGGCTTCTTCGAGCGCAAGCTCGAGAACCCGGCGGTCTTCGACGAGGGCAAGGAGCGCGAGCACCTCGAGCGTCTGCGGATGCCCAACTTCAACCTCAACGCCGAGGAGATCAACGCCCTGACGACGTTCCTGCTGGGCGCGGTCGAGACGACTTTCCCCGAGCAGTACCGCTTCGAGCCGGAGGATGAGCGCGCTGACGTGCAAGAGGGCTGGTGGATCATCACGCGGCACAACTGCACGGGCTGCCACCAGATCCGCCCGGGCAACGTTTCGTCGTTCATGACAATTCCGCGCTACACCGACGACCCCGACTGGGCCGAGCAGCTGCCGCCGCAGTTGTACACGGAGGGCGCCCGCGTGCAGCCCGACTGGCTGGCGGGCTTTCTTGCCAACCCGGCTCTCAGCGAACGCGACGTGAACCGCAACGGGGTGCGCGAGTACCTGCACGCGCGCATGCCGACGTTCTACTTCTCGGACCGCCAGCTGGCGAAGCTCACCAAGTTCTTCATGGCCCGCGACTCGCAGCCGGTGCCGCACATGCCCGAAGCCATGGAGGCGCTGACGAACGCGGAGCGGGCGATCGGGCGTCAGCTGTTCGTCAGCGATGCCGCGCCGTGCCTGAACTGCCATATGACCGGCATCCCGTCGCAGGATGTCGACGCCACGGCGCCCAATTTCCTGATCGCGTCCGAGCGTCTGAAGCCGAACTGGACCTACCGCTGGATGCTCGAGCCGGCCTCGATCGCGCCGGGCACGGCGATGCCGTCCGAACTGTTCGAACGCGATGGCGACCGCTGGGTGTTCGCAGGCCAGATCCCGGCCCAAGCGCGCAATTACGATGGCGACCATGCCGATCTGCTGACGCGCTACATGTTCCAAATGGACGCTGCGGAATTGCGTCGTCTGCAAGCCCTACAATGAGGATTCAAACGCTTTTCGGAGGTATGCAAGCGTGAGCAAAGGTAAAGTTCTGGCGGCGGCTTTGGTGCCCGCGGCCCTGCTGGCCCTGGCCGTGGCCTGTGGCGGCGACGACTACTTCGACGATTACGACGCGAGGACGAGGGGCCAGCAGGGCGGCCAGTCCGGCGGCGATGCCGCGCCCGTCGGCGAGATGGTGACGGTGGACCCGGCCACGGCCGCGACGGTGACGGGCATGATCACGTTCTCGGGCGACGCTCCGCGCTTCCCTCCGGTCAACATGAGCGCCGAGCCTGACTGCATCCAGCTGCACGGCGGGCGCGTGCCCTCCGACCGCGTGGTCATCAACGACGGCAAGCTGCAGCACGTCTTGGTGTGGGTCTCGCAGGGGCTCGAAGGCAAGCGCTTCCCGGTGCGCACCGACTCGGTCAATCTGGATCAAGACGGCTGCATCTACAAGCCGCACGTCGTCGCCGTGCAGATGGGCCAGCCGCTGAACATCACCAACTCCGACCCCACGACCCACAACGTGCACCCGCTGCCTCGCGAAAACCGCGAGTGGAACAAGTCCCAGACCTCCGGCGCCCCGGCGATTGACTACGCCTTCCCGCGCGCCGAGATGAAGATCGCGGTCAAGTGCAACATCCATCCTTGGATGCAGGCCTATATCCACGTGATGGAGCACCCGTATTTCGCGGTCAGCGCGTCCGACGGGACGTTCGAGATCGGCAACCTTCCTCCGGGCAGCTACACGCTGCAAGCGGTGCATGAGCAGCTGGGAGAGCAGGAAGTGCAGGTCACTGTCGGGCCCAGCGAGAGCACGGAAGTCACTTTCGCCTATTCCAACTGATGTCCGAGCGCCGCCGGCGCGCCTAGGCAATGAACACCAACCTCCCGACCACCGTGCGGGCTGCTGGCGGCACCAATGCGGCCGCAGTGCTGGCTGATTACTACGAACTGGTCAAGCCGTCGATCGTCTGGCTCATCCTGATGTCCACGGCGATGGGGTCCTACTTGGCAGCCGATGGTGCCCTGCCGGCCGCGCAGACGCTACACGCCCTGTTCGCGACGGCGTTGCTAGCCGCCGGAACCGGTGCCTTGAACCAGTGGTGGGAGCGGGACGTGGATGCCCGCATGCGCCGCACAGCGACCCGTCCGCTGCCCGCGGGCAGGGTTCCGTCGCGTTCGGCATTGGTCTATGCGTCCGGCCTGACGGTCGCGGGCTTGGCCTACTTGTTCGTTGGCGTCAATGTGCTCAGCTTTTGGCTCGGCGTGTGCACGGTAGTCAGCTATAACCTCGTCTACACGCCGCTGAAGACGCGCACGTGGTGGTCGACAACGCTGGGCGCGTTCCCTGGAGCCGTGCCGCCCCTGATGGGCTGGGCCGCCCTGCGCGGCAGCTTGGGTATCGAGGCTTGGGTCCTGTTCGGGGTCCTGTTCCTGTGGCAGTTCCCGCACTTCTACGCGATCGCGTGGATGTACCGCGAGGACTACGCTCGGGCCGGAATCCGGATGCTCCCCGTGGTCGAGCCGTCGGGCAGGTCGACGTACCGCCAGATCATCGCCAGCTCGACCCTGCTCGTGCCGCTCTCGATGGCCCCGGCGTGGCTGGGCATGGCAGCTTCGTGGTACGTGGTGCCCGCATTCCTGCTCGGCTGCGCTTACCTCGCGGCGGGGGTTCGACTGGCCAAGAGCGGTACGGCCGGCGACGCGAGAGACTTGCTGCGCGCGTCGGTGCTATACCTGCCGTTGCTATACCTGTTCCTGCTGGTCGCCAAGCCCTGACTGCTCGTCCGAGCTTCCGCCTGCGCCGCCAGCGCGGCGCGGCGGCGCGCCTCAGTTGCTCTCGTCGCCGGTGGCGACGTCCTCCATTTTCTCCGCCGGGCGCTCCAAGGCCGCTCTCGCGCCGTCCCTGATCAAGCTGCCTTCCGAAGGCCCTTGGAAGAACATGAATCCGTCCCGGTCGCGCCAGGCCAACGGCCCGGCCAGGATCTTGCCGGCCTTGAGTGTTTCGACCTTGATCTTCTCAATCAGAGCCATATAGCGCGGATCGTCACGCTCCCAGCCGGTAAAGCTGCCGATGTCGCCGCTCGCCGCGAAGACCACGTCCACGCCGTCGATCGCCGCCACCTTGTCGACAATGTCGATGCCCGCGGGCGATTCGATCATCACGACGACCATGATGTTGTCATTGGCCACGGCCCGGTAGTCGGATCCCCAGAGACGGCCGTACTGGCCGCCGCCCCGGCTGCGCTTGCCCCGGGGGGGGAACTTGGCGTAGGTCACGCCGTCTTCGGCCTCTTGGACGCTGTCCACCATGGGGACGACAATTCCAAGTGCGCCGATGTCGGTAGCTTTCTGGATGTCGCCTTCCGTGGGTGTCGGGACCCGGATAAAGGGGATCGCAGGTGCGTCCTTGCAAGCCCAGATCATCTTCGCGACTTGGTCGTAGTTCAGCGGGCTGTGCTGCATCTCGATCCAGAGGAAGTCGAACCCGGAGTTCGCCATGGCGCAGTACACGTTCGGGTCGGAGGTATTGATCGTGCCGCCGACGACCTGCTTGCCCTCCGCGAGCTTCTGCTTGACGGTGTTGAAAATCCGCGTCTCTTCGGCTAGGGCCGGCGCGGCACAGGCCAGTGCCAGCGGCACCAAGATAAGGCGGGACAGATTCTTGCGTTGCACTTGGACTCCCTCGAAATCGCTGCGACTGCCAGTCGCGGAACGGCAACAGTATACATCGTCTGCGAGGACCGTTGAGCTTGGGCAGAGAACATCTGTGCGCACGCAACAGCGCTTTTTTGCTGCCCGGTCGAGGAAGCCTGCGGTTGGGCGCCGACTACGCGCTCGGCCTAGATCGCCACGCGATCGTGTTCTCGGCCGTGTCCTTCTGGCGATGGTCTTGGACGAATTGCTCGACGTCAACGAGGTCCGTCGGATACGAGCCTGTGTAGCACGAATAGCAGTACCTGCCGCCGTTGTTGTCTCCGACCGCCTGCTTGAGTCCTTGCAGCGACAGGTAGGCGAGCGAGTCTGCACCGGTGTGTTCCCGGATCTCTTCGACGGTCATCCGGTTGGCGATCAGCTCGTCCTTGTCGGGCGTGTCCACTCCGTAGTAGCACGACGCAATGGTGGGAGGGCAGGAGATGCGCAAGTGGACCTCTGTTGCGCCCGCGTCCCGCATGATCCCCACGATCTTGCGGCTCGTGGTGCCGCGCACCAGCGAATCGTCCACCAGCACCACGCGCTTGCCGGCGACTAGGTGATTCACCGGATTGAGCTTGAGCTTGACCCCGAAATTGCGGATCGATTGCTTGGGTTCGATGAATGTGCGGCCCACGTAGTGATTGCGGATGAGTCCGATGCTGAAGGGAATTCCCGACTCCTGCGCGAAGCCCAGCGCCGCCGCGTTGCCGGAATCGGGCACGGGCACGACGCAATCGGCCTCGACTGGGCTCTCTTGCGCGAGGATGCGGCCCAAGGCCTCGCGCGACTTGTGCACCGAGCGCCCGAACACGATCGAATCCGGACGCGAGAAATAGACGTGCTCGAAGGCGCACTGGGAAGGTTTGAGCGCAGGCGCGAAGCGCTGCCTCGTCACGCCCCTGTCGGTGACGATGACCATCTCGCCCGGCTCCACCTCTCCTTGGTACTTCGCTCCGATGAGGTCGAAGGCACAGGTTTCGGAGGCGAACACGTGGACAGTGCGCCCCTTGTGCTGCATGGTGCCGTAGGCGAGCGGTCGGAAGCCGCGCTGGTCGCGAGCGACGATGATCTGGTTGGTGCTCAGCAAGACCAGCGAATACGCACCTTCCAGTTCCAAGAGCGACTCGCGCAGAGCGGTGTCCAGCGTCTGCTCAGTGGAACGGGCCATCAGGTGAGGAATGACTTCGGTGTCGCTAGTGGCATGAAAGATGGATCCGCTCTTCTCGATTGCTCCCCGCAGGGCGTGGCCGTTGGTCAGGTTGCCGTTGTGGGCGACCGCCAATGCGCCCTTGTTGCACTCGACGTAGAACGGCTGAGCATTGCGCGAGCCGACGTCGCCCGCAGTCGAGTAGCGCGTGTGGCCGATCGCCATGTGGCCGGTCAACTGTTGGAGTTCGTGCTCGCCAAAGATCTCGCTGACGAGGCCCATGCCTTTGCGCGTGTGGATGGTCTCGCCGTCGCTGGAGCAGATGCCCGCGCTCTCCTGACCCCTGTGCTGCAGGGCATAGAGCCCTAGGTACGCGAGGTTAGCGGCCTCCGGATGGCCGAAGATCGCGCAGATGCCGCACTCCTCGCGGAAGCGGTCCCCGGCGTCCACCTCGACAGCCCGGCTCGGGACGGGCGCGGCCTGTTCGCTCATTGAGCCTCCAGGGAGGCTTCGAACGAAGACTCCCAGATTCTGCGCAGCTGCGCGACCGGCGCTTCTACGCGTGTGGTCGAATTCAGCCTGAACGCCAGCGTTGAACCACCGGTGTGGCCGAGTTCGACCAGCGGGACGTGTAGCGACGCTGCGATCGCGACCACTTCCCCTATGTTCGCACGAGGAAGCGAAAGCAGCACGCGGGAAGGGCATTCGTGGAACATCGCGCAGAGCAGGGGCTGGTCGGTGTCGAACTCGATGGTCGCCCCGATCGGTTCCGGGCCGAAGCAGCACTCTGCAAGTGCCACAGCGAGGCCCCCGCTGCCGACGTCGTGCGCCGAGTGCGCGAGGTTCTGCCGGACAATGCTGCGCGTGGCCTCGTGCACGCTCGCCTCGTGCTCCAAGTCCAAGGACGGCGGCAGGCCCCATGTTTGCCCCAGCAGCGTCTTGGCGTATTGCGAAGAACCGAACCTCCGGGGCAGCTCCTCGCCTCGGCAGTCAGGCAGCAATCCGCCGAGCAGGACGACCAGATCGCCTGCCTGCGTGAAGCAAGGCCCGATCGGGGCGGCCATGTGCTCCAGCATCCCTACGATGCCCAGCACGGGGGCCGGGTCAATGCCCTCGCCCAGGGTCTCGTTGTACAGGCTGACGTTGCCGCCGGTGATCGGCGTGCCGAAATGGCGGCACGCTTCAGCCATGCCTTCGATCGATTCCACGAGCTGGGCCATGATCTCCGGCTTTTCGGGATTGCCGAAGTTGAGATTGTTGGTCGCGGCGATCGGGGTCGCGCCGACCGTGGCGAGGTTGCGGCAGCATTCCGCCACGATCAGCTGTGTGCCGAGGCGCGGGTCGAGCGCGCAGTAGCGCGAATTGCCGTCCAGTGACATGGCAAGGGAGACGTTGGCCTCCTTGATGCGAATCACCGCGGCGTCGGCACCCGGGCCCGCCGTCGTATTCGTCCGGACCTGGTGGTCGTACTGCTCCCAGATCCAGCGCTTGGAATTGAGTTCGGGCGAAGCCAGCAGGGCTTCGATTCCAGCCAGCAGCTCTGCGGCTGATGGTTCGCTCAGAACTGGCCCGTCCAGCGGCGCGGTGCGGCGAGGCTCGCTGTGCGGACGGTCGTAGAGCGGCGCGTCGTCGCTGAGAAAGCCCGTGTCCAGTTCGGCCACCACGCTCCCGCCGTGCTTGACCCGCAAGAGCCGATCCGCCGTGACCGTTCCGATCTCTACGGCGTCGAGCCCCCATTTTCGGAAGACCGCCAGCACCTCGCCCTCTCGACCGCGTTCTGCCACCAGCAGCATGCGCTCCTGCGATTCCGAGAGCATGATTTCGTAAGGCGTCATCCCGCTCTCGCGCTGCGGTACCCGGTCGAGTTCGATCTCGATTCCGACCCCGCCGCGTCCGCCCATCTCCGCCGTCGAGCAGGTCAGCCCAGCCGCTCCCATGTCTTGAATGCCGAGAATCGCGCCCGTGCGCATTGCCTCGAGGCATGCCTCGAGCAGGAGTTTTTCCAGGAACGGGTCGCCAACCTGGACGTTGGGGCGCTTGGCCTCGGAATCCTCGTCGAACTCGGCAGAGGCCATCGATGCCCCTTGGATGCCATCCCTGCCAGTCTTGGCGCCCACGTAGATGACAGGGTTGCCAAGCCCCTTGGCGGACCCGAGGAAGATCGAGTCCTGGCGGAACACCCCAAGGGCGAAGACGTTGACCAAGGGGTTCGCGCTGAAGCAGGGGTCGAAGGAGCATTCCCCTCCGATCGTGGGCACGCCGATGCAATTGCCGTAGTGGGCGATGCCCTCGACCACTCCGCGGATGATCCGCCGGTTGACTGGACCGTTCTCTGGGTCGTCGGGAGGGCCGAACCGAAGGGCGTCGAGTACCGCTACGGGGCGGGCGCCCATGGTGAAGATATCGCGCAAGATGCCGCCAACGCCGGTCGCCGCCCCTTGGAACGGCTCGATATAGCTGGGATGGTTGTGCGACTCAATCTTGAAGGCGGCTGCCCAGCCGCCGCCGATATCGACGATGCCCGCGTTCTCGCCCGGCCCGACCAGGATCCGTTCGCCTCGAGTGGGAAGTTTCTTCAGGTGCAGCCGCGAGCTCTTGTACGAACAGTGCTCGCTCCACATGACGCTGAGGATTCCGAGCTCTGTCAGTGTCGGAACGCGCCCGATGCGGTCGGTGATCCGCTGGTACTCCTCAGCCGTGAGACCGTGTTCGGCGGCTGTCCGCTCGTCGACTTCAGTCTGCATGGCGAAGGCCGTTCTCGGCCGCGGCAATCATCGATCGAAAGACCGCGATTCCATCGGTGGAGCCCACTGCGCCGTCGCAGGCGCGTTCGGGATGCGGCATCATGCCGAGCACATTGCGTCCTTCGCTCAGCACGCCGGCAATGTTCCGGCTCGACCCGTTGGGATTGTTTCCGGAGTAGCGGAAAGCGACGCGATCCTCCGCTTCGATACGGTCCAAGGTGGCCTCGTCGGCGAAGAAGCAGCCCTCGCCGTGGGCGACCGGGATCCTGAGCGGCCTGTCAGGCTGGCAAGCCGAGGTGAATGCCGAGTCCAGCGTGCCCGGGACTAGGTCGACAGTCCGGCACACGAAACGCAGGTCTTGATTGCGGATCAGGGCGCCGTCCAGCAGGCCCGCCTCGCATAGGATCTGGAAGCCATTGCACACACCGATCACCAGCCCGCCGGAATCCGCAAAGCGCCGCAACGAGCGGATGACCGGCGAAAACCGGGCAATCGCGCCGCAACGCAGGTAATCGCCGTAGGAGAACCCTCCGGGCACGAAGATGGCATCTGCGTCACCCAGTTCTTCGGACTCGTGCCAGATCTCCGTGGCTTGCTGGCCGAGGTTGTGCGTAAGCGCGTAGAGCGCGTCGTGATCACAGTTCGAGCCCGGGAAAATGATGACGCCGAACTTCATTGCGGGCGGGAGAGCAACGCCTCGCTTACATAGCTAGTGTAGCAATCGAGAGGGCCGCGTACCCGCCGCAGGATACTTCGGCCCGCTGACCTCCCAACCCCGTCCTGGAACTTGTCCAGATGTGCATTAGGAGGCCGAGCGAAAACGCGCGGACGCACTTCTTGTAGGATGGGGCTCGCAGGCGCACGCGATCCGTCGCGCCCAGAATCATGCCCATGCTCTCCAACGGCGTTGTTGCGCCCCCAGTCCCGGGCCAGCCACTCTCCGGCCCCGCCCTGCTCGCGTTTTTCAAGACGGACTGCCCGGCGTGCCACTTGGCGCTGCGTTACCTGGACAGCCTTTCCCGCAGTCTTGGGTCTGGCGACCACGTGGTGGGCGTCTCTCAGGACGAACCTGCGTCAACCGACAAGTTGATGCGCTCGCTGGGAGCGGATCTGCCGCTGCGCTTCGATCGCGACCTGGAGGCTAGTGCCGGATTCGGCTTGGAGGCGGTTCCGGCGCTGTTCCTGCTGGACCGGTCGGGCAGGGTTCTTGCCAGTTCGCAGGGCTTTGACAAAGCCGACCTGAATCGTCTTGGCGGGGAACTCGCCAGGCTGCTGGAAGTGCCGGATCCCGAGCTGGCCCGGACCGGCGACGGCAACCCGGATTTCCAGCCAGGATGCGTCTCACGCCATCTTGAACCAGAGTCGGAGGCGACCGCTGCCGAGATTCCCGATCTGTATTCCCGCCGGGCAGGCCGGGCTTCGAGGATCGACCTACCCACCGAGGCCGATGCCGAGGAATGGTGCTACGAGAGCGGCTATGCCGACCCCCTGCCGGTGGTGCCGCCGACGGTGGAGCGAGTCGAGCGCATGCTGGCGGAGAGCGGCTTGAACCCGGACGAGGTGGTCGCCCACGTCCCTCCGAACTTTGGTGCGGCCAGCGCAGAGAAGATCGCGGCAAATGCTGTCATGGCGGGCTGCCGGCCCGAGTACATGCGGGTGATTGTGCCTGCGATCCGCGCTCTGTGCGACGAGCGCCTCGACATCCATGGAGTGCAAGGCACCACTCACTTCGCCGCTCCCCTGGCCATCGTGAACGGTCCCGTCCGTCTAGAGCTGGGATTCGCTTGCGGCAGCAATGTGTTCTCGAATGCGGCGCGCGCCAACTCGACAATCGGTCGGGCATTTCAGCTGATCCTGCGCAACCTCGGGGGCGCGGCTCCCGGCCGGATCGACATGTCGACGATGGGGAACCCGGGGCGGTTCAGCTTCGTGATCGGCGAGAACGAGGAGGTGAGCCCGTGGGGCCCGCTGTCCGAAGACTTCGGAATCGAGGCGGGTCGCAATGCAGTCACGTTCTTCTGCGCCGAGCCGCCTCGCCCGGTGAGCGAGCACAAGGCGCGCGAGCCCAAGGTGCTGCTACGCGCCATCTGCCCGGTGCTCGCGAACCTGTGGTCTTATCGCGTCTGCAAGCGGTCGGAGGCGGTCGTGGTGATCGGCCCCGAGCATGCGGCCACCTTGGACCGCGGCGGTTTCACGAAGCGCGATGTGGTGGGCTTCCTGTTCGAGAACACCGGTGTGCCGGTGAGTGAGTACGACGGAGACGGCGGAGAGGGCACGCACGAAGCCGGCTTCTATGACGAGTGCGTGATCCGGGGCGTGCGGTGCTACCGGAAGTTCCGGCGGCCCGAGTCGATTCGCGTGATGGTGGCCGGCGGGCCCGCCGGGAAGTTCTCGGCCGTGCTGGGGTCGTGGGCCACCGGACCTCGGGGCAGCCAGATGGTTAGCTACCAGTTCGCTTGAGCCCGCTGCGGCCAGATTCGGGTCCTTGGCGGCTGGCTCGGGGGCTGCTACTCTGTTTGAGGCGCTCCGCGCCGGAGGCACAACAGCATGTCGCTCACAGTCGTGAATCCCCTTGACGAACGGCCCTTGCCGGAAGGCTCGGCGCCTCCGAGACTCACATCGGTCGGAGGTGCCAGGATCGCGCTTCTAGATATCAGCAAGGGCGGGGGAGAGGTCTTCCTCGATCGCGTCGATGCCTTGCTCAGGGAGCGCTACGGGGTGTCGGAAGTGCTGCGCTTTCGCAAGCCGACGTTCGCGAAACCAGCGCCCGAGGCCGTGCTTACGGATATCCGCAAGGCGCAGCCGCACGCGGTGATCGAGGCCCTGGCCGATTGAGGGTCTTGCACGACGTGCAGTTTGCACGACTCGGTTCGACTCGAAAACTCCGGTATCCCCACAGTGCCGATCGCCACCGACGTGTTCCGATCGGCGGCGCGGGCGCAAGCCTCCGCCTTGGGCAGGGCGGACTTGGACGCGGTCTACGTGCCGCACCCAATCCAAGACCAGCTGCCCGAGGAGATCGAGCAGCGCGCGTCTGCCGTGCTGGCCACAGTCGTTGACCGGTTGACGGGCGCAGTCGCGGCGGACTCGTAGGCGGCTAGACACGCTTCGGGACTCCGATCCGGCCATGTCCGCTCTCCCGGATGCGGTGATCTCTCGACTGCGCGCCGGAGCGGTGATTCCCGCGCATCCGCTGGCACTGGACTCCCGGCGCCGCTTGGACGAGCGCCGCCAGCGTGCGTTGACGCGCTACTACCTCGCGGCTGGGGCGGGAGGTGTGGCTGTCGGTGTCCACACCACCCAGTTTGCGATTCACGAGCCGAAGGCGGGGTTGTATCGACCGGTGCTCGAGCTGGCCGCCGAGGCAACGCGAGAGCGCGCGGAGGACGAGTCCGGCACCGCGATCCGCATCGCCGGAATCCTCGGCCCGACCTCGCAAGGGGTGCGCGAAGCGGGTCTTGCTGTAGACCTCGGCTACCACGTCGGCTTGCTGGGCTTCACGGGCCTTTGCGCGGCCAGCCGCGCCGAACTCCTGTCCCACGCCCGTGCCGTAGCCGACGTGATCCCGATCATGGGCTTCTATCTCCAGCCAGCCGTCGGAGGCATTCCGCTCCCGTACGAGTTCTGGCGCGACATGTCCGAGATCGAGGGCTTGGTGGCCATCAAGGTGGCCCCGTTCGACCGGTATTGCACGCTGGAGGTGCTGCGCGCGGTTTGCGATTCGGGGCGTGCCGACGAAATCGCGCTGTATACGGGCAATGACGACAACATCATCGGCGATCTGCTGACCCGCTATGCGAGCGGCGGCGCGTCCGCCGCGTTCGTGGGAGGCCTGCTTGGCCACTGGGCTGTGTGGACCAAGACGGCTTGCGATTACTGGCGGCAGTGCCGCGAATCGATGGCAGCAGACCCTAGGAGCGTCCCTGAAGCATTGCTCCGCCTCAACGCAGAAGTCACCGACGCGAATTCCGCGCTGTTCGACACTCGCAATCGGTTCTCCGGCTGCATAGCCGGCATTCATGAGGTGCTGCGGAGACAGGGCCTGCTGGCCGGAAACTGGTGCCTGAACGAGGCGGAGCGGCTCTCGCCCGGCCAGAGTGCGGAAATCGACCGGGTCTGTGCCGCGTATCCGCATCTCGTCGACGACGACTTCGTGGCCGAGCACCTCGATTCCTGGCTTGGCTGATATCGGCGGGCTGACCTGCGAGCTTTGGTATTCTTCGTGAGCCCGCCGCAAGGTAGCGATCGCAATCGCGGACTGTCGGGCGAATCGACCATGAGCAAGAGTCGTTGCCGCCAGCTCGCGCTCTTCGCGGCGCTATTCGCGCTCGCCTTGACAGGCTGCGGTTCGGGTGGCGGGAGCCGCCGCAGCGCCGCTGAGGCGGTCGCCAGCCTCGATCTCTATCCCGGTCTTGAGGCGACGCTGTTCGCTTCCGAGCCGATCCTGTCGAACCCGACCAATATTGATGTCGATCATCGGGGCCGGGTCTGGGCTTGTGATGTGGTCAATTACCGCGAGCATGGCAGGAACGACATGCGCCCCGAGGGGGATCGCATCCTGATCCTTGAAGACACCGACGGCGACGGGGTCGCCGATACCTCCAAGGTCTACTACCAAGGCCGGGATGTGGATGCCGCGCTGGGAATCGCCGTGCTCGGCAATCAGGTGATCGTGACCGCCGCTCCCAACGTGGTGGTCTTCACCGATGAGGATGGCGATGACGTTCCCGACAAGAAGGAGTACCTCTTCACCAACTCCGGCGCTCCCCAGAACGACCACTCGACGCACTCGCTGTCGTTCGGGCCGGACGGGAAATTTTACTGGAACATGGGCAACGGAGGCCGCCACATCCACGACAAGGATGGGCGACTGGTCATTGACAGTGCCGGCAATCCGATCTTGGACCGCAACTACGAGCGCAGCCTTCGCGACAGGCCTGCGAGCTCGCGGCCTGACTTCGCGGATGCGCTGATCGGGGTTGCGAGCCCGTACCAAGGCGGGATGGTGTTTCGCTCCGATCTCGACGGCGGGGCCACCGAGGTGCTGGGGCACAACTTCCGCAACAACTATGAGGTGGCGGTGGACTCGCTGGGCGGGCTGTGGCAGTCCGACAACGACAACGACGGCAACTACGCCTGCCGGATCAACTACATCCTCGAGTACGGCAACTATGGCTACCGGGACGAGCTGACGGGCGCCGGGAACCAAGCCGAGCGGACTGGCCGCCACGAAGACATCGCGAAGCGGCACTGGCACCAGAACGATCCCGGCGTGGTGCCGGACCTGCTGATCACTGGTGCCGGTTCCCCCACAGGAGTTGCCGCCTACGAAGGGCGTCTGCTACCGAGCGAATTCTGGGACCAAGTGCTGGCGACCGATGCAGGCCCCGGGGTGTTGCGCGGCATCCTAGCGGCCAAGAGCGGGGCTGGCTATACGGCGCGGATGGTTGACCTGCTCAAGGGTGCGCGTGACAAGTGGGTCCGGCCGGTCGATGTTGCTGTAGCCCCCGACGGATCGTTGTTCGTCAGCGACTGGTATGACCCGGTCATCGGCTGGAACCGCCAGCACGACTCGACGCGCGGACGCATCTTCCGCATCGCGCCGCGAGCGCATGCGTACCGGCCGCAAACCCACGATGTCGCCTCTGTGGACGGGGCTATCGAAGCTCTTCAGAGCCCTAACTCCGACGCGAGATTTCTGGCTTGGCACGCTCTCGATGGGGGCGGGCCCGAAGCTCAGGATGCCTTGGAGCGGCTGTGGCGCGATGGAGAGGACATTCGCCAGCGCGCTAGAGTGCTGTGGCTCCTGTCCCGTATCGGCGAGCGCGGCCGGGACTACCTCGACCAAGCGCTCGCCGACCCCAATGAAGACATTCGCCTTGTCGGTCTGCGTGCCGCCCGCCAAGCCGGGGTCGACCTGATCCCCATCTTGGACCGGCTCGCGGCCGACCCGTCCGCCCACGTAAGGCGGGAGTGCGCGATCACACTGCACGGCAACCCGTCCCGAGCGGCGCCGGCGCTCTGGGCACGCCTAGCGAGCCAGCACGTGGCAGGCGACCGGTGGTACTTGGAGGCGCTAGGGATTGGCGCCGCCGGGAATTGGAATTCGCACTTGGGCGCTTGGCTAGCGCAGGTCGGCGGGAACTGGAACACCGCGGCCGGCCGGGACATCGTGTGGAGGTCGCGGGCATCCATCACTCCTAGCTACCTAGCGACGATTCTCGGATCGCCCGATATCGGAAGTGACGAGGCGTCGCGGTTCTTGCGAGCGTTCGATTTCCAGCCAGATAGCGACGCTAAGGGGAAAGCCTTGCGCCAGTTGGCCTTCGGGCTCGCTAGCAATGGCAAGCCGCGACCGTTTTTCGTTGCGGCTGAAGCGCTGCTGCGGCTGCCCGAGCTCGACCTGCGCGGAGATCCCAGTATCCACCGGGCAATCGACGGACTGCTTGGCCGCGGTCGAGGGACTGCGCAGTTCGCGCGGCTTGTGCAGCGCTACGAACTGTCCGGGCACTATCCATCGCTGGTTGAAGTTGCTGCCCGCAACGTGGACAATCCCGTCGGCATTGCTTCGGCGCAGACGCTGCTGGTGGCCGGAGCGCAGGACGTGATTCGGGAGTTCGTCGTCAGCCAGCCCGAATTGGCCGCGGCCGCAGTCGAGGCGGTGGGCAACACGAGGTCTTCTGCGAGCGTCCCCTTGTTGGCAAGCATCCTGTTGGACGAGCGCTTGGCGCCAGTGGCACGCGACCGGGCGGTGAGATCCTTGGCCGGCACAAGCGAGGGCGCCCAGGCCTTGGTGGACTTGGCGCGAGACGGCGACTTCCCGGCCGAGCTGGCCGAGGTCGCCGGGGCTGCGTTTACGCGTTCGATGCACGTGCGGCTGCGCGAGCAGGCCGCCGAGCTGTTCCCGGTTCCGCCGCTCCGGGACAGCGAGCCCCTGCCGCAGATGACCGACTTGCTCGTGTTGACGGGAGATCCCGGCAAGGGTGCGAGCGTGTTTGAAGCTGCGACTTGCAGCGACTGCCACATCGTTAACGGTACTGGCACAGACTTCGGGCCAGAACTGTCGAAGATCGGTGACAAGCTGCCGAAGGCGGGACTCTACGAGGCGATCCTAGATCCGAGCGCCAGCGTCTCGCCCAGCTATGACTTGGTGCATCTTTCGCTGGCGCGGAATGACGAGGTCTCGGGATTCGTGGTCAGCGAGACCGACCAGACTGTCACCCTGCGCATGGAGGGAGGGATCGTGGCGGAGTTTGCGCAAGCCGAGATCGTGGAGCGCCGGGCTTCGACGGTCTCTGCCATGCCAGACGACCTCCAAGAGCAAGTGAGCGTGGACGAACTAGTCGACTTGGTGGAATTCCTAAGCCAGTTGCGCTAACGCCCGTCCTGCGACGCTGTCGGCAGGCGGATCTTGAGGACCCGCCCCATGTCGAATGAGGGCGGCCTGCGGTTTTTGATCAACTCCGTCTGCTCGGCCAAGGCCGACACCAGCAGCGGCATGGCGATCGTCGAGTCGCAATGGCAGTCGACCATCGTCGCGCCCTTGGCGATCTTGCCCCAGCTCTGCGATTCAGCCAGCGTGCAGCCGGACAACCCGCCCCAGTGAGGCGCATCGGTGACGATCTGAATGCCGTAACGGTGGCCCTCCTTGCCGCGGTCCATCAGGATGGCGACAACTTCAGACTGCTGGGTGTAGTTCTTGGGCGTTCCGCCACCGAAGTAGATCACTCCGGTCGCCGTGGAGTCGGCGACAGCGTTGGTAATCTCCAACACGTCCGCCATCATGTCGAACATCAGACGGTTCTCCCCGCGGTGCCTGCTTTCGGCGACACCGATGCCGATCGAACTATCGCCGATCGCGGGGCAGAACAGGGGCACGTTGTGCTTGGCCGCTGCGGTCACGATGCCGTCCTCTGGGCAGTCGCGCCCGACTTCCTTTCCCAGCAGGTAGAGAAACTCGCGTGTCGTGTAGGGACGCGATTGGTCGAGCCGCGCAGCGAAGCTGCCGATCCACAGATCGTGCTCACGAAAGCGGACCTCGTCCGCCAGTACGTCGTACATGCGATCCACCATGACCTCACCAAGCGCCTCGTCGTCCATGTCGGCCGAGCCTTGGTAGTGGTGGAAGCCCTTGGTTTCGTGGATGTCGTGAAAGAAGTTCGCTCCCGTCGAGGTCAGGATGTCGATCAAGCGGTTCTCGATCATGAACCTCACGAGCCGACGCATGCCCGCCGGCACCATGGCACCTGACAAGCCCATCAGGATGGTGCATTCGGGATCGGCCAGCATTGCCTTCCACGCCGCGAAGGCCTGTCCAAGCTGGCGCCCTTGAAATGCGGTGTCGGCCATCTTCTCAAGCAGAGAGGACGCCGAGTCGGCGCCGTCAACGGAGAACGGCTTGGTCGGCGAGGAAAGCAGGTCTTCCTTGCTGGGTCGGGAATGCATCGAACGGCCTATGCTAACAGGGCAGACCGGTACCACATCGCGAAAACGCGAGCGGCTACTGGACAGCGATCATCTCTAGGCTGACCACGGCTGGCTCGGCAAGTTGGGCCTGCACAGCGGATAGTGCTGGGGCTTGGTCTGGGAATGCCTCAGCGATCAACGCGCCCAGCTCCTCCAAGTTCGCCAAGTCGCTCAGGTAGGCATTGACTCGAACTACGTTGGCTAGTCCCAGCGAGGCTAGTTGTAGGGCAGTGGTGCTGGTATCCAAGGCGTGGAGGAGCTGCTCCCTGAAATCGGCACCGGCTCCCGGCATGGCCGATGTGTATGCGGTGTTACCGCTTCGCGAGATTGGGCTTGACAGTGCCGTGGGAGCCTGATCGTGCATGAACAGGCGCGTGACATAGTTGTCATCCACCGCGATGAATGTGATTTCCACTGCGATTCCGCCCGGCAGCGCCGATAGCACGACATTGGCTCGGCTCGGTGCGCCGCCGACGCTGAAGATCGACTCGAAAGCGCTGTCTGCGACGGCTAGGTCCGATGCCTGGGGCAGGTAGGAACTCGCGAGAACGGTGTTGTCATAGGAGAGGCCGGCTGCCTCAAGAATGGTTCCGATGTTTTGCAAAGTTTGACGGGCTTGCTCGTCGGCCGTCTCGCCCAGCTCGCCTGTGGCTGGGTTCCTTCCGCCTTGGCCAGACACATAAACGGTGCGTCCGGCTCGCACTGCCGGTGAGTACGGCCCCATCGCCGCCGGGATCTTGTCCTCGGAAGGGCGTATCACATCGATCTCGGAGGCTTCTGCGTACGCGATGCAGGTCAGCAACACACCCGTTCCGCCCGGTAGGCCAGGATATTCCAAGGTCGTCCTCGCGGGGTAGCCTCCCTCCGGAAAGTAACTGCCGTAAACCTCGTTCATCGCGGCATAGTTCTCTATGTTTGAGAGTTGAACATGGCAGCTGACGACTTGGGGGTAGTCAAGGCCCGCCATCCCGAGGACCTCGCCTAGCCGTTGCATTGCCGAGTGTGTCTGGTCGGCTATAGGGGCGTTCGGATCGGCCGGCGATATCGCGCTGAGGTAGAGAGTGCTGTCAGCCAGCACGGCCGCCGTCGAGCCGTTATCGTCTTGGAACGATTGGCGTGGCGAGACCGCAGGTGCTGATCCCTCAGGCCCTGCCTCTCCAGAGGGGCTGCAAGCCGAAATCAGTAGCAGGGCTAGTGCTGTTGCGGAAATTGACAGAGCGCGGGCCACCGCTCCAAGTTAGCAAAGAAGCTCGCGGATTCCCCTGTAGGAGATGCCCGCTGCTGCAATCGCGCGGGATCCCACCGCTGAGTCCTGTTTGACGCGAGGCGTGTTGGGATGCACGGGAATCCGATGTGAGCCGCGAGCTCGACCGGATCCGCGCCACGTGGTCCCAATTTGGGACTATACTGGTGTTATGGCATGCGGGTCATTGCCCTTTCCACGCTAAAGGCCTTCCTTGACGCCACACCGGCTCACACCGTTGCACGTGAGCCGGTCATGGCTTGGTATAGACAGGTCAAAGCCGCGGACTGGGCGAGTCCGGCAGATGTCAAGCTGGATGTGCGAAGTGTCAGCATCCTGAGAGGAGGAAGGGCGGTGTTCAACATCGCGGGGAACAAGTATCGCATCGTGGTATGGATCAACTACCCCTACCGGGTCGTCTACATTCGATTCATCGGGACGCACCGCATGTATGACGCCATTGATGCACAGTCGATTTGAGGGCCGAGCCATGGAAATCGTACCGATCAAGTCCAAAGAAGACTACCGTCGCACGCTCAAGGAAATCGAGGGCCTGATGACGGCAAAGCAAGGCACTCCCGCAGGCGACCGCTTGGACGTCTTGGTAACACTCGTTGAGGCTTGGGAAGCGCGGAACTACCGTATCGGCCTGCCCGACCCGGTGGACGCCATCCGCTACCACATGGAGCAGAACGGGCTTGCGCCGAAAGATCTGGTCGAGTATATCGGTGGTCGGAACCGAGTATATGAGGTATTGAATCGCCGGCGGCCACTGAGCCTCAAGATGATCAGGCGATTGCATCAAGGACTCGGCATTCCAGCGGAGTCGCTGATCAAGGTTGCCGATGACGCGAGGCAGCTTACGGGCTCGGCGAGTTGAGACCTGCCGCTTCCGTCTTGGCCGCCGGATCGTTGCAACACACCCGTTTTCTCCGGCAGGCCGGGGAATTCCAAAGTTGTCCTCGCGGGGTAGCCGCCCTCCGGAAAGTAGCTGCCGTGCACCTCGTTCATCGCGGCATAGTTCTCCATGTCTGAGAGTTGGACATGGCAGCTGACGACTTGTGGGTAGTCAATGCCCGCCATCCCGAGGATTTCGCCGAGCCGTCGCATTGCCGAGTGTGTCTGGTCGGCTAGAGGGGAATTCGGATCGGTCGGCGAGATCGCACTGGGGTAGAGCGTGCTGTCAGACAGCACAGCCACTGTGTGGCCGTTATCGTCTTGGAACGATTGGCGCGGCGACGCCGCAGGTGCTGATCCCTCAGGCCCTGTGTCTCCAGAGGGGCTGCAAGCCGAAATCAGTAGCAGGGCTAGTGCTGTTGCGGAAATTGACAGAGCGCGGGCTACCGCTCCAAGTCAGCAAAGACGCCCGCGGATTCCCCAGCCACGATTCGTCGCCGTCACTGCCTATGATTGCCGCGACACCAATGCTAACTGAGTAAGTGAACTCCCTACCCTTTTGACCTCACGCCCCCTGCCATCGAGTGCTAGACTACGACGCGAACCAGGCGAACTGCCATGCGATACATAGCGAGACGAACGCTTGTCCTGCCGCTGGTGGCAATGGCCGCCAGCATGGCCGCGCTCGGCGGGCAGCCTCCCGCGCCTCCGGCGGGCTGGACGGACAGCTTCGTGATGGCCAACGGTATCCGAATCCACTACTGGCGAACCGGGGGCGAGAAGCCAGTGCTCGTCATGTTGCACGGATCGTCGGACGACGGATTATGCTGGACGAGCCTCGCCAAGGAGCTGACCTCTGATTACGACGTGGTTCTGCCGGACGCGCGCGGGCACGGCTGGTCCGATCCCGCAAAGGCATCGGACCCAGCCGATGCGCAAGCCGAAGATGTCGCGGCGCTGATTCGCGAACTCAAGCTCGACAGGCCGATCGTGATGGGCCATTCGATGGGCGCCTCTTCAGCCGCTTGGTTCGCGGCGAAATACCCCGACATGGCACGGGCGATCGTGCTCGAGGACCCCGGGCTGCTGCCTCGCCAGCCTCGCACTGGCCGCGGCACGATGAACCTGGAGGAAGCGCACGCACGCATATTGGCCCGCAACCAAACAAGCTACGACGATCTCGTCAAAGGATGCGTCGAGTCGTCACCCAAGTGGGGACTTGAGGAGTGCCGCATCTGGGCGCCCTCGAAGCGGCTGCACCATCCAAGCAACGCCTATCGGTACCGCACGTTTGCGGAGAGGCCGCCGATGACCGAGCTGTTCGCGAAGATCGGGGTTCCGACGTTGATCCTCAAGGCGGACGCCGACGACGAAACCCGAAAGAAGAACGCTGCGGTCGCCGCGGTGTTGAAGAGCGGCAGGATCGTGCATATCGACGGTGCCGGACACAACGTCCGAAGGGAGGAGAAGGCAGCGCTCCTCGCAGCTCTGAGGGACTTCCTCTCCAATCTCTGAAGCGGCTGGCGGGAGGTTACGAGGATTCAGCCAGGGCCCACGCCAAAGCCCCTTGCGTGACAAGCTGCGTCCGTCCGCGCGCGTCCGCGAAGTAGTGGACGGGCAGCACCGCCGGGCCGCGTTGCGAGCAGCACCGGAGTTGGTGCGAACCGTCCAAGAACGGCACTTCGACAGTCGCTTCCGCGACCAGGCGTTGGTCCGGCTTGTACAAGAGGAGATCCTCGAGCAATCCGCAGCGCGTCTGCGGTGGAGGACCGGCACCGGTCGCGAGCGCCAGCGTCCATTGAGAAACCAGCGGCCCAGCGACATCGAAGACCCGCTCGGACATGCCATCCTCGATGCGGACCGTGTCTCCGTCGCGCCGACCCGATATCGTGTACCGACCGTCGTCGCGTTCCTCGACCGTGCTGTCGAGCTTCCAGCTCCTAAGCGACAGAAGCGGATCGGGACTGCAGACGATTTCCGCCTCCAGGCGATTCCGGGGCTTGGAGTAGCGAGTGGTTTGCATCACATTCACAACCACTTGGTCCGCTTGGCGCTCAACATGCAGTTCCAGCCTGCCAATCTCCCGATTGGTGGTCTCGCCGGTGCCCGGGTCTGTCGCTCGCCACTGCAGGACCGCGTACTCTTGGGACGAGCCCCGGGACGCTTGGCCGGACGGCGCATGTCGTCGCAGAAAGCCCTGGACGGGCGATAGCCCGACCGCCAGGCCGGCGGGGGCGCCTAGCAAAGGTAGGCGACCAGCGGCCGCGAGCGCGGCGACTGCCCCGGCCAGGCCCAGCGCGTCTCGCCTTGTCGACCCGCTCATACCGTCAACCCGGACCCCTTGGCAATGCTCTCGTACCAAATCCGAGCCTTGCGCAACCGCTCCTTGCGGGTCTGTCCGCTGCGGTCGACACCCGGCGCGTCCTCGCCGAGCCCGGAGTAGACCGCTCGGCCGCGGACGTAGCCCCGCAGGGTCTCCGCCATCCGGCCGAGCTCCGCTTTGTGAGCGGGTGACGCCGCGAGGTTGCGAGTCTCGAGGGGGTCATCCGCCAGATCGAACATCCGAGTTGGCGATCGCGGATAGAAGATCGCCTTCCAGCGGCCGTCTTGCACCGCCGCCGAATGCTCGGTTTCGCCAAACACGTAGGTCCGCCAGCCGGACGGATCGCCCCCGGCTAGCGACCGCAAGCTGCGACCCACGTCGGCGTCGGGGAGCGGCGGGATCCCGGCGTAGTCGCAAATCGTAGCCGGGATATCGAGGCTGGAAACGAGCCGGTTCTCTTCCGAGCGCTCGCGGACCGGACCCGGGGGGACCATGATGGTGGGAACGCGCCAGGACTCCTCCTCCAAGAAGTTCTTGAGGATGCGGCCGTGATGCCCCATCCCCTCGCCATGGTCGGCCGCGAACAGCACGAGTGTGTTCTCGGCAAAGCGCGAACGGCGAAGCGCGTCGTAGACCAAGCCGACGTGCGCGTCGGCCATTTCGGTCTGCCGGTAGCAGGAGTAGATGTAATAGCGCCAGTCCAGTTCACTCCAATGGCCGACGCGGCCGCGCTGCTCGTCCGACAGCCAGGGCAGATCCGGATCGAAGTTTTCGGGAAGCGGGGGCAACTCGCCCTCGATCGATGAAGCGTAGCTGAACTTTCCTACGCCGCCGCCCGCGCCGCAGGTGTAGCAACAGTCGTGCGGGTTGAGGAAGCCGATCGAAAGGAAAAACGGCCGCTCCGATGTCCGGTTGCGCAGGAAGGCCGCACCGGCACGTCCGACATCGCCGTCGCCGATCTCTCCCATGCCCGTTCCGGGGTGCAGGTAGTCGAAGCTGTCCGCTACGTTACGTCCTGGAATGTGCCATTTCCCGGCGTAGACGGTTTCGTAGTCGCCGTGCTCGCGCAACCATTGGCCCAGGTCGGGCAATTCGGGATTGATCGGAACGGCGTTGGTCAGCACCCCATGTTCGAGCGGGGTCCGTCCAGTGAACCAGCTTGCCCGCGCGGGGCAGCAGACAGGCTGGGCCGCGTACGCACGGCGAAACGAGACGCCATCCGCAACCAAGCGGTCGATTGCCGGCGTGGCGCAGTATCGCGAGCCGAATGCAGAAACAGCGTCCGCGTGCATCTGATCGACGTGCAGGAAGAGAATGTTCGGAACTCGGTCTGGCACGGTCCAGGCACCGGGGCCGAGCCAATCGTAGCACCCCGGAATGCGGGCCGGCATTCCGCGTTGCCGGCAGCCGGAGCGGCACGCCCCGCACCGCCGGTTCTTCCGTGCCTACGGCTACGGCAGCGAGCGCGGGTCGGGCAATCGGAGTTCCGAATCCGATAAGCTCTTTGTCGTGTTCAAGCCTCCGAGCACGCGACGGGAGCTAATCCGAACCCTCGCCACGGGTGCCGGCTGCATCGCGAGCAGTGCCGCGTCTGCCGCCAGTCCCGCAGCAAGGGTGATCCGAGTCCGGACAATCAGCAAGCGCCCGGATCTCTACCACGGCTGGCCCACCGTAGCGAGACGTTCGAACGGCGAGCTCATTGTCGTTTGCTCGGGGGGCAGGCAGGGGCACGTGTGCCCGTTCGGCTGGGTGGAAATGATGCGGTCCAGGGACGGAGGCGAATCCTGGAGCTGGCCGAGAGTCCTGACGGACTCGGCCATTGACGACCGGGACGCCGGCGTGTGCGAGACGGCGGAGGGGTCATTGCTCGTCACGACGTTCACGTCGCTGGCCTATGTCAAGTACCTCAACCAAGCCGAGGCAGGCACGAGTGACCGCTTCACGGATTGGACCGCGGAGAGGATCTCCGCTTGGCAATCCGCGCACGTGCGCATGCCGGCCGCCGAGCGCGAGCAGATGCTGGGCACATGGATGCTGCGCTCGACCGATGCGGGCGTGACGTGGTCCGCTCCCTACCGCGTGCCCGTGAACAGCCCGCACGGTCCGATCGCGCTGTCCGACGGACGGATCATTTATGCCGGGAAGCGCCTCTGGCACGAGGAGCGGCGGATCGGCGTTGCGGAATCCCGCGACGACGGCATGACCTGGCGGTGGCTTGCCGAGATCCCGACGCGGGGCGGGGACGACTTCGCCGAATACCACGAGCTTCACATTGCCGAGGCGACCGACGGGCGGTTGGTCGTCCAAATCCGCAACCACAACAAGTCCAACGAGCGCGAGATGCTCCAGACGGAGTCCGATGATGGCGGGCTCACATGGTCCACCCCGCATGCGACCGGTGTTTGGGGCCTGCCTTCGCACCTGTTGCGGTTGCGCGACGGGCGACTGCTGATGAGCTATGGACACAGACGCCAGCCGTTTGGCAATCAGGCCCGGTTGAGCGAAGACAGCGGAGTTTCTTGGTCCAGGCCAATGACGATCTCCGACGATGGCGAAGGCGGAGACCTAGGCTACCCCTCCACGGTCGAACTGGACGATGGTTCGCTCGTCACGATTTGGTACGAAAGAATGGCGGGCTCGCCCTACGCTGTCCTGCGTCAGGCCACGTGGAGGGTTTCCGGGTAGACGCGGTAGACCCTCTAAGACGCGACGCCCGGTCGGCGACAACTCGATCCAGCGGGCGCCGCGGTGACCGGCACCGAGGGTTGCCCATAGTGGCATTCGGGTGTCAACACGAAACCGAGGGGATCGTACGGGGTTACAATCACCTCGGAGCCCACCATGGCCTGCCCTGTCCGGTTCACTCGTCGCGACAGCTTCGGGCTCCTCGCCTCCGCTGCGCTGGCATCGCCGGGACGGACCGAGGCCGCATTGGCAGAGAAGCCCCTGCGCGGGGCGTTCATGATTCTGGCAACGCCGTACACGGCGAGCAAGGCGATCGACTACAGCGACCTCGAGGCCGAAGTCGAGTTCCTGGATCGTTGTGGCGTCCAAGGCATGGTCTGGCCCCAAAACGCCAGCGACCTGGGCTATCTCTCGAAACACGAGCGGATGCGCGGCATGGAAGTCATTGCCAAGGCCGCCAAGGGGCGCAAGCCGGCCCTCGTCCTCGGCGTGCAAGCGGAAGACACTCCGTCTATGCTTGAGTTTGCCCGGCGCGCTGAGGATCTGGAGCCGGACGCTGTCATCGCCATCCCGCCAACACGGGCGCAATCACTCGACGACTACCGCGAGTACTACAGCGAACTCTGCACGGTTGCTCGGCGCCCAGTGTTCATACAGACAGCCGGCGGATCGCCGAAGGTCGAGCCGACCGTCGAGTTCATTGTGGAAATGGGCGGCAAATTCGAGAACTTCGGCTATCTGAAGGAGGAATACCGGAGCGTAGCGACGGCTATCGAGCGCATGAAGGCGATGGCGAAGCATCGCCCCGGGGCGATCAAGATCATCCTCGGCGCTTTCCGCGCCCGCGGATGGAGCTACGAGATGCGCTTGGGAATGGACGGCACGCTGACTGGCGGTCCGATGTACGGCGACGTTTACGCGCAGCTCTGGGACCTGCACCTGGCGGGTAAGCGCGACGAGGTTCGCGAGGTGTACAGCAAGCTGTTGCTAATGACGAACCTCGAGCAGGCCATTCCCGGGCTGCGGTCGTACATGATGAAGCGCCGCGGCGTCTTCAAGACCACAGTGTCCCGACGCGGCGACTACGTCTACTCGCGGGACGCGGTGGCGGAAATCGAGCACAACTTCGCGGCTCTCAAGCCGTACTTGAGGGTCTGACTGGACTTACGACGCGCTCGGTTTGCTTATGCCTTCTCGCTGTCGCGGCCGCTTCCTCTACGAGTTCCCAGCAGGGACTCAGAGAAGTCGAATGGCCGCTTCCCGCCACGACGGCGGCCGGAACGCCCTCACCGTGGCACTAGAGCGAGGTCGCAGCGGTCGCCACTACGGCGGAGGAAAATATCTGGCTGTTCCACCGCGGGGCGCGCCCGGTCATGGAGTTCGACCTCCTCCAACCACTTCTCTAACAAGCGGGGCTACGTCCCCCTGGTATCCCCTCCTTCCCTCACCTCAAGTAGCTCATTTCTAAGTCCGTCCGACAGTCACCCGATTCCGACCCGCGGTGCTAATGTAGTCGCGCGTGCTTGGACCAACCCGACGCGAATTCCTCGTCGCCGCTTCGGCAGGCCTAGCCGCCTCTTGCGGGGCGAGAGAGGACGCCGGTTTGCCGCCGGTTCGAACATTGACAAGTGGGCCGAAGCATCATTGGTTCGGCTACTACGACAAGCTTGAGTTCGATCCCGCGAGTCGTTTGGTGCTGGGCATGGAAGTCGATTTCGAGCACCGCTCTCCCCAGGCCGACGACGAGATCCGTGTCGGCATGGTCGATCTCGAGGATGGCGACCGTTGGACCGATTTGGGCAGCAGCACGGCTTGGGGCTGGCAGCAGGGCTGCATGCTGCAGTGGATTCCCGGCTCATCCAGCGAAATCATCTGGAACGACCGGGAAGGCGGTGCCTACGTCAGCCGCATCCTAGACGTGGAGAGCGGAGCGACGCGCACGATCCCGTCCGCCATCTACGCGCTCTCTCCAGACGGCGCTTGGGCTGTCTCGACCGATTTCCGCAGGCTCAACGACACGCGGCCCGGCTACGGCTACGTGGGCATCCCGGATCCGAACTCCGACGTGCTAGCTCCGGATGATGTCGGCATATGGAAGGTGGACCTCGCCACTGGTGAGAGAGAGCTGCTGATGTCGGTGGCTGACGCCGCAGCGATCCCGAATCCACATTCCGAGACCGCCGGCATGAAGCACTACTTCAATCACCTATTGGTCTCTCCCGATGGATCGCGCCTGATCTTCTTGCATCGCTGGCGCGCGGCGGACGGGCGGGGCCGGTTCGGCACGCGCATGTTCACGGTGGGCAGCGATGGCTCGGAGCCATACGTGCTGGATCCCTACGGCAAGACTTCGCACTTCATCTGGCGCGACCCCGAGACAGTGTTGGCTTGGGCATGGCACCCAACGCACGAGGACAAGTTCTACCTATATCGGGACCGCACGGAGGAGACGGAAGTCATCGGCCCCGACGTGATGCCGCTAAACGGCCATTGCACCTACCTGCCGGGAAACGCGTGGATCCTAAACGACACCTACCCGGACGAGGATCGCCTGCAGCATCCTTACCTTTACGAGGTCAGCAGCGGCCGCCGCGTGCCGCTGGGCCACTTCTGCTCCCCCGTCGAGTATCAGGGCGAGTGGCGTTGTGACACCCACCCGAGGTTCAGCCCGGACGGCACCAAGGTGGTCATCGATTCGCCGCACAACGGCGAGGGACGGCAATTGCACCTAATCGAAATTTCCGGGATCGTGCGCGCTTGAGCGGCACACGGGATTCGCTTCCCGAGGTGCCGAAATCGCCGGTGCGACAATGGATTTCATGACGCCGACTGAACTGCGCTCGCGGCTGGAGGGCGTGATCGCTTTCCCGGTCACCAACTTCAAGTCCGACTACTCGCTGGACATCGACGCGTACCGCACCAACGTCGCCGAGATGGTGAAATTCCCGCTCTGCGCGGTGGTCGCCGCTGGCGGCACGGGAGAGCTGTACTCGGTGACGCCAGAGGAGCACCTGCAGCTGGTGGAAGCCACAGTGGCAGAAGTCGGGGACAAGACCGCGGTGCTGGCCGGGGTAGGGTTCGGCGGCGGGCTGTCGGTCGAGCTCGCGCGCAAGGCCCAAGAGGCGGGCGCCCACGGCATCTTGATGTTTCCACCCTACTACCCGAATGCCGATTTCGAGGGACTGCTGCGCTATTACAAGGCGATTGGCGAGGCGGTAGACCTAGGCCTGTTCTTGTATTCGCGAGACACCGTCAACTTGAGTCCGTCGCAGGTCTTCCGGCTGGCGTCCGAAATCCCGAACCTGATCGCGCTCAAGGAAGGGCAGGGCGACATTCGCAACTACCAGCGCGTCATGGAGCGCTGCGGCGACAAGCTGCACTGGATCGGCGGGATCGGCGACGACATGGTCCCCGGCTACTACTCCATCGGCGTGCGCACCTACACCTCGAGCATCGCCACCATCGCCCCGCGGCTTTCGTTGCAGCTGCACGAGCGGGCCTCGATGCTCGACTCCCCCAGCCTAGGCCGGCTGATGCGCAACTACGTGCTGCCCCTGTACGCCATGCGCGCCCGTCGCAAGGGCTATGAGGTCAGCATCATGAAGAAGGCAATGGAGATCCTGGGCAAGCCGGCGGGCCCGGTCCGGCCTCCCCTGCCGGAGGTGCGGCCGGAAGAGGTGAAGGAGCTGGAGTCTCTCATGGCCCGCTACGAGCCCGTCCTGTGAGGCTTCAGCACCGCTGCCGGTCAGCAGTCGCGACATCGTGTAGCGTCACGACGCCGAGACGGATCCAGTTGATTCCAACCCCGAGTACGCGCATGTCTTGGCCGGCTACGGCCGCGGCATACGAATCGAGTTGGCTGCGGTACTTCTGGAAGGCTTCGGCAGGATCGTCGATGTTGTCAGACTTGTGATCGATGACCCAGACGCCATCTGGGGAAGAAGCGATCAGGTCAGCGGTTCCCGAAACGACCGAACCGCTCCCGTCCAGCATCAGCAGGGGCCATTCTCTGAGCACCTCCTGAGTGCCGATTCGGTTGAGCCACGACTCGAATCGCTCCACGGCGGCGGCGATCGCCGAGACCGCGCTCGCACTCGCCTCGACACCGGTCAGCTCTGGAATCCGCGGGGCTAGATCCGGCCGGCTGCCGAGCACTTCGAAGCAGCGGTGCAGGAACGTGCCGAGCTCAGTGCTGAACAGGTTAACGTTCAGGGCCAGTCCGTCGCCGTAGCGTTCGTGGCGCACTGGAATGGGGTACTCGTATGTGTCGCCTATTTCAGACGGCATGCGCGAGTCGGGTGTCAACTCGCTCGGTACACGCTCGGGCCGGATCGCCCGCCGGCCCGTGACCGGTAGCTCTCTTTGCTCTGCGGGGTCGCCGGAAGACACTGATTCGGGGAGTTCTACATATCCCTTGGACGCTAGGCAGGGAATCTTCTCGCCATCGACTACAAGCGTTGGGTTTCTCTCGTCAGCGTCCGTAACGTAGTCCCTATCAAGCCGGCAGTGATTGCGCAGCAGTGACCAGAAACTACTCCTGGGAGGGACCTTCTCGGCCAACTGATTCCCGAGGTCCTGCAAGATGTTCCTTGCAACTGCCTCCGGCTGCTCATACAAGGACTGATTCCCACTGTGCAGCGCTTCAGCGATCCGCCCAAGGACTCCAACCTCGTCTTGCCATCGTTTCTCAAGGTACTCGGGCCATTCCAAGATCAAACGGTCCCGAGCTCGGGTGATCGCCACGTAGAGTAGGCGGCGAGCCTCGGTCTCGGCAGCTGCGCGGAGAGCGATTCGCGCCAACACATTTCGTTCCGGACTTGCGTAGTTCGGCCAGTAGTTGATGCGTACCTGCTGCAGCAGGCGGGATAGGTCGCCAAAGGACTCGTATCCAAGTGCCAGCTCTGGAAGACGCGCTCCGAACTCGTGATCCAGTTGGCAGACCGCTACAACCGGCCATTCGAGCCCCTTCGAGCTATGCCATGTGCGCAGCACAACGGCGTCTTCGTCCAACACCTTCTTCTCGGGCTGACGGTCGTCCTGCTCGGCTTTCGCCTTCAGCCAGGCGAGAAACGTCTGGATGCCCGATCCGTGGTAGCCCCCGTGGGCGAGTGCTTCGCGGTTTGAGTTCATGAACTCGGCGGCCAAGCCCATCAGATGGACGAGGTTCGCCCGGGACTGTTCGCCATCCGGCCAGAGCGCGACATGGTCGAACAGTTTCATGGCCGCCAGCGTATCCGCAACCAGCGCATAAATGGTCCGGTCCGCGACTCCTTCCGCCAGAGCATCGAGCTTGCGAAGCAAGGGGTCCTCGACCCGGTCCTGCTCGATGATCTGGCGCAGGCCTTCCTCCAAGCTCAGCGAGCCCAGCTCTGTGACGGCGAGATAGAGCGCTGCGTGCCGGTCGGCGGAATTGGCGAGGTACGACAGTGCGTACCAAGCGAGTTGCACTGCCCGCGACTGCAGCCATCCGTCCTCGGTACAGTTCACTTGCAAGCCCAAAGCGCGCAGCATGGCTGCGTACGTCGCTAGCGCCGCGTGTGTCTGGCACAACACTGCGATATCGCCGCCGCGCAATCTGCGCGGGCGCTTGGTCTCTGGGTCGATCACTCTTTGGTTGGGGTCAGCGAGCAACTGCCGGATTCGCTCGCCAATCGTGTAGGCTCTGGCCCGGCGACCGCCGGACCTGGTGTTGATTCGGAACCACACGATTTCCAGCGGCTCCATCGGGCTGGCCGGTGCTTGGGGCTGCAACGGCGCGTACTTGGGCTTGGACGGAAACAGCGCCCGCCCGAAGGCGTTGATGGCGTGCATCAATCGCGGCTGCGAGCGCCAGTTGTGGGTCAGGGGGCTGGCGTCCTTCAGATTGTTGTTGATCAACGCTTCGAAGAGGCGTGGGTCGGCACCTTGGAAGCCCATGATGGCTTGCTTGAGATCACCGACGACCAACGTCGGGACGCCGGCATCCCGCAGCATCCACAGCAGCTCGAACTGGAGTGGGTTAGTGTCCTGAAATTCGTCCACAACCATGCAGTCGATGCGCCCGGCCAGCGTGGCCAGCACATCCGGCTGCGTGCGCAGCAGGCGGCCCGCCATCGAGATCATGTCGTCGTAGTCGACCAAGCCAGCCTGCCGCTTCGCGTCATCGTAGTGCTGCAGAGCTCCGTTACCGGCGCTCAGCAACGCGGTGACATGTTCGATCGCGTGGTCGCGGAGTCCTGGATGGTCGTGCAAGCGTGCAGCGGCCTCTTTCACTCGGTAGGCTAGGGCGTCGTACCGCTCCGGCAACTTTAGGCGCTTGTTCGATGTGCGCAGCGTCCTGAGCGCTTGCCACAGTTTCCAGTCGCTTCCTAGTGCGTCGCTGTGCAAGGCTCGGGTGAGGTTGCGAAAGTCGCGGAAGAAGTCCTCGCGGGCAGCCGCGCTCGCACCGTACGCGCGGTCCATGCACTCGGGAAACTCCCGCAGCAGCGCGGAGACTGCATCCCGCAACGTCTCGCGGATCTTTTCTTCGTTTGCGGTTCTTCCGTAGCTTTCGATCAGGCGCTCCGCGGTATTCGAAATCAGTCGATCTGTTCTGCCATCTGAATTGGCGCCAATCGAGCGGAGGATCCCGATCACAGCCAGAACGTCGTCTCGAAAGACGTCGACCGCAGCGCGATTGTTGGGAACGTCGTAGGAATACCCGAATGCTTCCAACCGCTCTGCGATCTTGTCGGCCGTGTCTGTGCGCGCAAGCGCTCGACGTATCAGCGTGCTCTGTTCGTAGTCGTTCAAGAGCCGTGGCTTTGGTGAAGCGCCGGCATCAAAGGCGAACTCGGCGAGCACTCGCAAGCCGAAGCCGTGGATGGTGGTGATGTAGGCCTCCGACAGGCGCAACGCTTCATCGACGCGCCCCAGGTCCAGCAACTTCGAGCTGATCCTCTCGCGCAGCTCGGTGGCGGCTGCCTCGGTATACGTGACAGCCATGATCTTCTCGGGAGCGACCTTGCCTGAGGCGACCCACTCCCCTAACCTCTGCTGGATCGCAAAGGTCTTGCCGGAGCCGGCCCCGGCAGGAACGATGCTCAGTCGTTGCAGAGGTGTCATGAATCCCGAGCAGCTGCCTCTGCAGCGAACAACTCAACGAGTGGACTGACGTCCAATGCGAAGGCGGTGACTCCCCAGTCCTTCTTGAATGCCTCCCGGTCGCCTCGGTAGTTCATCTCAATTTCGCCTTTTCGCACCTGCCCCAGATGGTCGCGAATCTTGCCGATGGCCCCCTCCGCAACGTCGCCTTCAATAGCGCGCCAGTCAGTGACCCGGTTGGGACCCGGAGGCTCGGAATCGGAGAGGCAGACTTCGTCGCGCATGGTGAAGTAGACAATCCCGATGTTCGCGGGGGTGACCGGCGCTTTGGAGAGCGAAGCGCCGACCGACTGGTCCAGCTCGGACTCGCGGCGGGCCTGGATTCCCCCGTTCCGGACCATCTCGCGGTATAGGCTTGCCTGGCTCTCATAGCCTCGCTCCATCCGGATGCGTCGGTCGTAAGACTTGGACCACTTGTAGTCCACGATCAGCGCGTCGTCGTGGCCTATCCCTAGGACGAGATCGGCTTTGCCGACTACCGGGATGTCCAGCGCCTCGCCTCGAAGCCACTGCTCATTGCCGAGGACGGTTGCCCCGAGCTCGTCCAGCACCCTTCGCCACGCCTTCGCTGCGCGGGCGGTCCCTGCGGCCAGTTCGCGCCGCTCGACGCGCCAGTGTGGGCTGCGGAAGAACGGGGCGTGCTGCTGGATGCGCCCCTCCAGTGCGGCCGCGACGCGTCCTTCGATCTCCTCGTCTTTGAGCAGTCCTAGTCCGGGAGGGAACAAATCCTCGAAGACTCCGTGGGCTAGGTTGCCCAATACGGCTGGATCGGCTGCCTCGGGAGCCCACTGAAGAGGCTCGGCCTGGACTCTGCGGAGCAGCCACGCCAGGGGCGAGACGAGCAGGGTCTCGAGACTGCTGGGAGATTCCGGGCGGAGGTTGCCAGCTTTGTCGGTCCGCAGGGCCAGCAGGTCCCGACCAAACCGGAGCCCTGCGCTGTAAAGCTCTGTCGGTGGAGTCGGCGCGCAACTCTTGGCGCGGGCTACATGGCGAATCCGCCTGCGGTCAGTTGCCGAGTCCAACGTGGCGACCAAGCTGGTCGCTGTTCCGGGCGGGGAGAGCAGGCGCTTGATGAACGCCAAGCTGTCGGACGCAGCTTCGATCATGCCGTCTGGGCTCCTATGCGGCACAAAGAACGTCGCGGTGCCGGATACCGCCCCGAGTTGCCTGCGGAAGAGCCTCCGCAGGCGGAATTGACGCTCTGCTCTCGACTCGAGCCGGAGACCGAGGTTGTTCCTGATCGCCTCGCGATCCGCTTCAGAGAGCACGGAAGAGGTGCCTAAGCGGCTTGGATAGTGTCCATGGGAGAAGCCCAGCACGAACAGGTGCTGCACCGGTCGCCAAGGCTCGTCCCCCTCCCGCCAGACGGTGACTCCCTCGAGATTGTGGTTGGGGCTGGCCCCGGCCGAGATGAGGGTTGGATTGACTGCTCGCCGCAGGGAGGCCCAGTCGACCGCCCGCGCTCCTGCCAATTCGCCGCGTACGCGTTCCACGCCTTCCCGCGCCCGCTGTGCGTGCGCCGCGAAGCGGTCCCCGCCGTCCAGCAGTGACGCGAAGTCGGCCAAGGCATCCGAGAGTGTCGACGGCTCGGTGTCGCCAGCTAGGAGTAGCTCGCGCATCCGCTCCGCGGGCTTGCCGCGTCGGCTCGGCAGGCGCGGCTCGTAATCGCCGTCCATGACGGCTTGGGCCATCTGGGCACCGTCTTCAGCGGGCCACGGCATCAGCCGAGAAGAGAAGCAGACCGCGAGCGCCATTGCCGGCGCGGGTTTCTGTCGACAGAACAGAAAGTGGAACACCGCTTCGTTGCCGAGATCGCGCTGCCAGCGCTCGCTGACCAGGCCGGACAGTGGCAGGCCCCCCAGCCCGAACGCATCCTCAAGAGCAACGCTGTACTCGAAGCTGTCCGGAACTAGCAGGCCTATGGACTGTGGCGACAGTGCCGGGTCGGCCGCCAGCAACTGCTGCGCCATCCCAGCCGCGGTCTCGGCTTCTTGGTAGAAGTCGCGCACCCGCACCCATTGGGTGGTCCCGTCCGCCACGGCCGTGACATCCCCCCGTTCGAACAGGCTGCGTTGCAGGATGCCAAGTGCCGAGTCCGAAACGGCGCTGCGACGCTCCTGAAGGCAAGCCTGGAGAGTCTGGGACAGCTCTTCGTCCGGTGTCACGCCAGCCATGGCGGCGTCAGCGTTGAGCCTGTCGATCAGTGCGTCCTGCCAGCGAGACACGTGTGGCAACTCGTTGACGTGATGCACGCAGAGCGGCTGGCACACCTGTTCGGAATCCGCTTGCAGCAAGCGCCTGATCACTTCCAGATCGGCAGGCAGGCACGCTTCGAGCTGGCGGTAGAGCCGCTTGAGGTCGCCGATCATGCGTCGCGGACGATCGGCTAGAGCCGAGACTTCTAGGTTCGCGAGCGCCGTCTTGGGGTCCGAGGCCGAGACTACGTCTGCGAATTCCCGGTGCAGTGCCCGGGTGGTCTCGGCTGGGGCGGCATCGAGGCTCTCCTGCCAAAACGCCCCGTCGACTCTTGCCAGGGCTTGCTCGAATTCGGCTTCGTCTGCTAGTGGTGCCGGAATGAAGTATGCGTCCCGTGCCCGGCTCAACAGGTCGTGCCACGTCCCGACGGCGATCCCAGATCGCGCCCGGGTGGTTGCCAGCAGGCGTCGCAACCGTCGACCGGCGCTGGCGTCTGGCACCAGCAGGAACTGAATCGCGCGTTTCTGCGATTTGTCGCTCATGCGTCTTGGTCACGATGCTGCCACGGAGGTCAATCGCCGTCGATGGCTCGCTGATCAGGAACTAGTCTTAAGCATATATCATTAAGAGGAATTAAAGTAAAAGTTACTATAATTGAAGAGATTATTTGGTGAATATTTCATGGATAAACTGGCTCGCTGACGACACTCGCAGGACTCGCTACTCAGGGAATTGGCTCGCCCTTGGCGAACGCCCGATTGGCATGCGCTTGCTGCAAACGGGACGTGATCGGTCCTCTTGAGCCATTGCCGACCATGCGGCCATCGACCTCCAAGACCGGGGCCAGCCCCCCCATGGTGCCGGTCGTGAACACTTCGTCTGCGGTGTAGACCTCTGTGAGCGAGACGTTTTTCTCGGCTGCGCGCAGGCCCTCGTCACGGGCCGCTTCGAGCACGGCGGCACGCGTGATTCCGGGCAGGCAGCTGTCGGCGTGCGGCGTGAACAGCGTGCCGCTCTTGACGACGAAGACATTCGTGGCGTTGGTTTCTGACACGAAGCCGTGCAGGTCCAGCATGAGCGCGTCGTCGACTCCGGCCAGATTTGCCTCGATCTTCGCCAGGATGTTGTTGATTAGGTTGTTGTGGTGGATCTTCGAATCGATGCACTGGGGGCTGTTGCGTCGTACCGAGGCGGTGATCAACCGGATGCCAGCTTGGTCGTACACCAGTGACTTCCACTCTGCCAGCACGATGAGTGTGCAGCCGGACTGGTTCCAGTGCGGGCTCATACCGGACGTGACCTTCTCGCCGCGAGTCAGAGTCAGCCGTACGTGAGCCTCGTCAGACATCCCATTCGACCGCAGGGTCTCGAACACGGCGCTGCGAACGGCCGCTCTAGATGGGACGCCAGCGAAGCACATCGCATGCGCCGACGCGAACAGGCGGTCAAGGTGGGGGCCGAAGTCAGCGATTCGGCCTCGGTACACCCGCAGCCCTTCCCACACGGCATCGCCGCCTTGAACGGAACTGTCGAACACGGAGACCTTGGCGTCGCGACGGGGCACGAGTTGGCCGGCGATGTGGACTAGGATGTCGGCGTTGCGAGGATCGGGCAGTTGCATCGGAATGTGGGCAGCGGCGGCTCACCAGCTGGCGATCCGGGGTCTTTTCCGGGCCATAGGCGGCATGTGGGCTCAAAGTGATTGTGGCAGACCCAAGAGTGCCCCATTCCTCGGATATAATCGCCGCACCATGCGAAGTTCTCTGGTTTTCCTAGTCCTGTGTGCGGCGCAGCTGGCCGCTCAGTCGGCTCCGACGACGATCTACATCAGCTTGGGCGAGAAGGCCGAGTCCGTGGAGGCTTGGGATGGCTCGATCCGCGTGTCCGGAGGGGAGCTGCTCCTCTTGGATGAGCGCCACTTCATCGGCGAGGATGCGCTTACGGGCAAGAGTGCCTGGAGAGCCACGACTCGTCAAGAGCAGATCCGCGGGTTCCCGCGGGTCAACTACAACGAGATGAGCCCGGCAGAGTTGCCGCCAACGCAGCATTCGCCAGTGGGCCTGTTCGCGGTCGTCGACGGGGATAGCGCGACCGGTCTGCGAGTGCGCACCAAACAAGGCAACTTCGCGTTCCGCATCGGGGATCTGGCAGGAGGGTCGAAATCGTTTCTCGACGGGCGCGCGACAGCCAGCCTGACACCCACGGTCGAGAGACTGTCAGGGGCTGAGTACGAGGATGACGAGGCAGCGATCGCGCAGGTCTCCGACGGCGTCGTGGCGGCGGCGTGGGTGGCGTACAAGGATCGGGGAGACAGGGTGCTGGTGCGACTGCGCCGCGGCGGATCGTGGGAGAGTGCCCAGGAAGTCACCCCCGCGCCGGCCGATCTCTGGCGCGCGTCAGCTGCTGCCGATGGCGATGGGCGGCTATGGGTGTTCTGGAGCCAGCGGGAAGGCACCCGCTGGGACCTTTGGGGCAGGCTGCTGGACGGCTCGGACTGGCTAGAGCCGCAGAAGATCAGCACTGCGGGCTCGAATACGTTCCACCGGGCTGCGGCGACTCGCGATGGCAAGGTTGTTGTGGTGTGGCAGAGTGCGCAGGGCGAGGCTGGCGGTGCGCAGACCGATATCTGGATGCGCGTGTGGGACGGGTCTTGGGGAGAGGCGCTGCAAGTCAGCGAGTCACCTGCCAATGACTGGGAGCCCCAGGTGGCTGGCGGGCCGGATGGTCAGGCGCATGTCGCATGGGACGGCTACCACGACGGCAACTACGACGTGTTCTACCGCTCCTACGCCGGTGGGAAGCTGGGCGATATCGAACAAGTCACCAGCAGTCCGCGCTTCCAGGCGCATGCGAACGTGGCGGTCGCTCCGGATGGCACGCCATGGCTGGCGTGGGACGAATCGGGAACGAATTGGGGCAAGGACCAGGGCTACTTGGTCACGCCGCCGCTGGCAGTGCCGTTGCACCAAGAGCGCTCGATCCAGATCGTCAAGCGCTCGGGCGGATCGTGGGTGGAGCCCAAGGCAGAACTGGAGCCGTTCTATGTCTACCGCCTGTACCCCAACTTCGAGAATCCGCAACTGGCATTCGATGGCAGCGGGACGTTGACGATGCTGTTCCGGCACTGGACGCGCCAGCGGGCGCACAGCATCGGGGCGCGCATGATGTGGGAGACGTTGCTGACACGGTTCGATGGAGCGGAATGGTCGCATCCGGTGCCTTTGGCGCATAGCCAAGGCTCGATCGAGAAGCGTCCTGCCATGGCGCTTGTGGGCGAGGAGTTGTTGGCGGCTTGGATGACTGACAACCGTACTTTCGCGGATGCCGTGCCGCAGAACGGGGAGATCTATGCGGCCAGCCTAGGCGAGGCCGCTGGCCAGGCTGACTATTCCGCAGGGAACTTCGCCCAATACACCGAGCCGTATGCCGAGGCGGTGCCGGTCCATCCTTTCGAGGAGCGCAACATCGAGGCGATTCGGGGCTACGTCGTCGATGCGGGGGAGCGGCAGTTCAAGATCTATCGCGGCGATATGCATCGCCACACCGATGTGTCGCAGGACTTCAAGTACGACGGCTCGCTGATCGAGGTGTATCGATACGCCCTAGACGCGGTCGGCTTTGACTACATCGTGCCGACTGACCACCAGCTGGGCTACGACCAGGAGTTCACTTGGTGGCAGGACGAGAAGCTGGCGGACCTGTTCCACGTGCCGGGGACGTTCGTGCCCATGTTCGGCTACGAGCGGTCGCTCAACTTCCCGAACGGGCACCGCAACATCATCTTTGGCAAGCGCGGCACGCGGACGCTGCCGATCCCGGATGCCGAGCGTCGCGGCGAAGAGCGCGCCGAGAAGCTGTATGCGTACCTGCACGAGAACGATGGCATCTCCATGCCGCACAGTTCCGGCACGGCACAAGGCACGGATTGGTTCAACAACGATCCCGAGGTCGAGCCGTTGTTGGAGATCTTCCAGGGGTACCGGGCGAGCTACGAGTACATGGGCGCGCCGCTGGCGGCATCTGCGCAAAAGCTCCGCGAGCAGCGCTCCGGCTTCAATCCGATCGGGTACTGGTGGGACGCCCTGCGCAAGGGCTACAAGATCGGCGTGCAAGCCTCGTCCGACCACTGGTCGACGCACATTTCGTACGCCATGATCGTGGCGGAGGAATTCACCCGCGAGTCGATGTTCGCGGCGTTGAAGGCGCGCCACGCCTACGGTGCTACGGACAACATCATTCTGGACTTCCAAGCCGTGGACGCTAGCGGGCAGCACCACATCATGGGCGACATCGTCAATTCCCAGCAGGCGCCCCGGCTGCTGATCCGGGCAGTGGGGACTGATCGGATCAAGCAGTTCGTGATCGTCAAGAATCAGGAAATCGTTTACACCAGCCACCCGAACCACGAGGAGTACTCGTTCGAATACGCGGACCGGAACTTCGAGGCCGGGTCGAACTACTACTACATCCGCGTCGTGCAGAACGATGGTCAGGTGGCGTGGAGTTCGCCGATCTGGGTGGAGTAGGGACAGACGCTGCGGTGTAGCTGGAGGGCTCCGATCGAGTGGCACGTTCCTCGCTCGGGCATCGTTTCACGCTGCAACTAGCGGGCCCGTAGTTCGGGCTCGTCTTCGCATACAGGCTTATGTCAGACGCCCAGCGCCCACGCTGGCGCTGGCCACGCATCGATGTCATGCCCCATGGACCGCGCCAGATTCCCGAACGCACTGGCAAGCTTGCGGAACGACGGTGATCGACGATAGGCGATCGGCAACGGGAGCTTTGTGTTGTACCCCGATTGGTCAATGGTCTCGATGCAACTCGAACTGGTACGCAGCGGCAGTTCGAATTGCACCCTTGCGCCGCGTGGGTTCTGGGGTCTGGGCGAGCCTCCTCGTGGCTTCTGAGGTTCCGATGCCTGCAGCGTCGATGGAGATACCCAGCGCAAGTGCAAGAGATTGAGGGCGAAGCGCTCGGTGTAACGTAGTTTCCCGCCTACTTGGGCTCCGGTTTGGAGTTACGCCAGCCTCGGGTGGAGCAGCTGTCGCTGTCGACTCGACTTCGGCTGAATTCGTCTATGGCAACGTTCCTATTGCGGGCATCCTCACTAACGATGGATCAGACAAGGATTGGTTTGGAAGTGTTCGCTGATCTCATGCAACTGTCTGGGCGACCGAACAGCCCGATGCAAGAGCCGGCTCGGGCCAGTGTTCGGTCGAACCACCAATTGGAGGTTTGAACGATGGGACAGGTGAAGGAGAAGAGACGACCGAGATTCGCAAGGAGGTTCACGAAGAGATCGATCGGATGCCTGAAGAGCAAGTCGAAGGCTTGAAGAAGTCACTGGCTTCGTACCCTACCCCTCTTGACGCTGCCTGTCGCAACGCTCCGGAATCCGACGAGCCGGAAACCGAGGAGGAAGCGCGGTTGGTGGCTGAGGCCGATGAGTGGCTCAGGCAAAACGATGCCAGGGGGATTCCGCATGAGGGAATTGTGCGAGAGTTCAGCCTAGAGTGAGTTGCCAGCGGGGCAGAAGAGGACCATAGAGTTGAGCTTCTTCGTGGCCATGCACCTAGCCTGCCACTGGTCCCTCTTCGACTTGGTCGGCAGTGCAGTGCATCGACTGCATGATCTTGGTGACTCCTGCGGGCGTGATCGCCCTCGGCTGGATGACACGGAGCTTCTCGCTCCACTCGAACCAGAGCTTGAGAACAGGAATCCCGGCGCTCTCTCTCTCGTGAAACTCCTTGGGAGTCTGGATCACGGTGTACATGTCGCTGCCGGGATCGCGAGCGTACAGCTCTTCGACTTGGATGCCCTCCGGCCAATCTCCGTTGTTCTCGGCCTCGAGGATGTCGTGGCGGATGCCATAGATGCGCTCGGAGCCGTGCCGGAAGACGAACTCCTCGATATGAGTGTAGAAATCCGCGATAGGCCCGAGCTCGTCAGACTTCGTCATTGCGGGTACCGGCAGCGGAGCGCACGCGACGGCAAGGGTGGTGATGGGAATGACGGAGATCTCTCTGCGAGTCATGCCCAAATTCTATGCTATGAGGCTTTTGCGAATTCCTCCGGCCACAGTGAGAGCTTCAAGATCTAGTGCTTTGTCAGAGCAGGAATTTGGGGTTAAGCCGTTGTGGCCTACCCATCGTGGCCCGCAATTCTTGCGTATTTCGTCTGCTAGGTCGACGAGGTGTTTCTGCATCCGGGCCTCTCCCCGGCATGGGCTGACTCATGCGATCCAAAGCATAGCGCAACCATGACGCACTTGTTGACTAAGCGCTAGATCCTTCTTGCGCCACCTGTCCTTTCCCACCATAGGCCCGTGGCCCGAAGTCTGGCTGCTATCATGCGCCCATGGCGGACACCGCGACGCTTGCGCTTCCCAAGGCCAGCGTGCCCTCCGGGGAGATCGAAGAGTACCCCTACTCGGACGGCCGGATCCTGATGGAGGCCGACCCCCACGCGAATGCGATCGTGGAGATGCGCAACAAACTCCGGCGGCATTTCGCGGCCGTGGGCAACATTTACGTGGCGGGAAGCATGGCGGTGTACTTCCGCGAAGGCGACCAGCAGGCAGTGGTTGCGCCCGACGTTTTTGTGGTGCTGGGGGTGGAGAAGCGGGATCGCAAGTCGTACAAGATCTGGGAGGAAGGAGGCGTCGTGCCGGCGTTGGTGATCGAGGTGGCCTCGCCGTCGACGAGACGCCTGGATACTACGAGCAAGCAGGGTGCGTACGAGCGAATGGGCGTGACCGAATACTGGCGGTTCGACCCGGACGGCAGGCAGATTCCGCAGGGACTGGAGGGCTGGCGGCTGGAGGGCTCGAAGTATAGGCCATTGGCGGTGAGACGGCAGGCGGGCGGGGCCCGAACGTATTGGAGTGAGGTGCTGGGCTTGGACCTGCGGGCGGAGGGGCGGCTGCTGCGGTTTCGGGATCCGCGGACTGGACAAGATCTAATGACGCATGCCGAAGCCCACGATGCGCGGGAAAATGCGGAGCGTAGGGCTGACACCGCGGAGCGTAGGGCCGACAATGCCGAGCGCAAGGTGGATGCCGAGGCCGCGGCACGCCGCGATGCGGAGCGTAGGGCTGACACTGCGGAGCGTAGGGCCGAGGCTGAGCGGGTTGCACGCCGCCGCGCCGAGCACGAACGCGACGAGCTGAGTAGACGAATCCTCGAACTGGAAGCACGATCGCGAGTCCCCGAGTAAGCCGACCGAGGTCCGGCGCGGGAAGCGGTCTCTGACCGATCTGCTTCTGGGCTCAAGGAATACTCGACCTGTTCTGGACGGACAACGTCAATTGCTAACGGGCAGCGGGAGTTGTGGGCTTGAATATCGTGCCTAGCAGCAGAAATGTGAGCGACGACCGCTCGCCGAAGTCTCCTCAATCTTGAGATTCGTTCCTTGCTGCTCACGAAAGCGTCACCACTCTCGCTTGCCGACGACCTACACCTGATCGGGCATCACGTACGGCTCGCGGTACTCCCGCGTCAGCAGCGCGTTCGCCGCTTCGTCGTCGGCGAACGTCTCGCTTTGCGGATCGAACTCCAGCTTGCGGCCGACGCGGTAGGCGATATTCGCGAGATGGCACAGGGAGGTTGACAAGTGGCCCTGCTCGACCTCGCAGTTCAGGTCTTCGCGCTTGCGGGAGCGCACGCAGTCGATGAAGTTCTCGAAATGGCCCACTTCGGGCAGGTCGAGATCCGGGATCTCTGGTCCCGGCGGGTAGGAAATATCCGGAAAGCTGAGATTGTTGGTCCGGTAGGAGACGCCGGCGGCGGAGTCCGGGCGGTCGCGCGGCAAAAATTGCCCCCGAGTTGCCTTCCAGCTGTCGTGGGAGCCGATATACCCCTGATCGGTGAAGAAGAAGCCTCCCACGCGCACGCCCCCGAAGGAGGGGCTGTACAGCGTGGTCGCCTCAATCTCAAGCAGCGTACCGTCCGCGTACTCGAACGTGCCCACTTGCACATTCGGTACCTCGGAGTCCGAGTCCTCCACGAACTGGCCCCCGGCGCAATGAACTCGGACTGGATGGACCTGCTTGTCCAGCCCCCAGCGCAGCACGTCGAGGTGGTGTACGCCGTTGTTGCCGACTTCCGAGGTCGACGTGTCCCAGAAGAAGTGCCAGCCATAGTGAAAGCGGTTCAGGTCAAACGCGCGGTACGGTGCTGGTCCTAGGTAAAGGTCCCAATTCACCCCTTCTGGGATTGACGATTCCTGTACCTTGCCGATGCTGATCCTGCCCCGATAGATGACTGCCTTGGCGCGGTACGCGTTGCCGAACCCGCCGCTCCGCACGTAGCTGGTGACCGACTGCACGCGCCGCGAGCTGCGCCGCTGGAGCCCCACTTGGACCATGCGCTCGTACTTGCGAGCCGCCTCGACCATCTTGCGGCCTTCCCACAGCGTGTACGAGCACGGCTTTTCGCAGTAGACGTCCTTGCCCGCCTGGCACCCCCAGACGGTCATCAGGGCGTGCCAGTGATCCGGAGTCGCTACCGAGATCGCGTCAATGTCGTCGCGCTCCAGCAGCCGGCGGAAATCGGTCTCGGTTTCCGGCCGGTAGCCCGCTACTCCCTCGACTTCCGCGAGAGCGTCGGCGAACAGGCGCTCGTCGATATCGCAGAGGTGCGTGACCCGCACGCCCGGCATCGCGGCGAACTCCCGGTAGTGACTGCGGCCGCGGCCGCGGATGCCGATCACAGCGAGGTTGACCGTGTCGCTCGGGGCCGCTTGAGCCCTGCCGGACTGGGCCGATGCAGCTGCAATGCCCGCTCCCAGCGCCGTCTTGGTCACGAACTTCCGTCGAGTTGTCGCCATCGTATTACTACCCTCCAGTGCCGGTCTGAATCGAGCCGCATTCTAGCAGCCCGAGCGGGCCGCGGCCGGGAACGCGGAGAAGGCTGGCGGCTATGCTAGAAGGACTATGCAACCTCGCCAGCTGCGGCTGCTGCTCGCTGCTCTCGCCTTCGTTCTAATCCTTGGTACGGCCCGGGGGTTGGCGGACTTCGCGATCGAATATCTGTGGTGGACGGAAGTCGGCCAGCTCTCGACCTGGCTGACGAAGCTGGCCTACAAGATCCTTCCGACGGTGGCTGCGGCTCTGATCGCTTGGTTGGCGCTGCTGTGGGCACACCGCCGTGGGGCCGCCTTCGCTGGCGCGGACACTTCCCGCTACTCGCTGTATCGCAAAGCCGTGCCGCTCGTGCTGCTCGTTGTGGCGACGATGTTCATCGGTTCCCGCGTCGATCCCGAGACGGTGATGAAGTTTGCCGGCTCGCGCGCACTGGGCGCGAACGTCGAGTCTTGGGCCGATCCGATCTTTGGCAAGCAGCTGTCCTTCTACCTATTCGACCTCCCGCTGCTGCAACTGCTCGTGCAATACCTCTTCGCCCTCGCCCTTACCGGCACGGCCGTTTTCTGGGCCACGGGCCGCGGATGGCAGGTGTTCCAGAAATTCACCAGCTTCCGGGCCAGCGGCGGTGACCTAGAGGAATTTGACCTCGGCCCGCAGCCCTTGCTTCTGGCGGGAGCGACCAAGACCAGCTTTGCCAAGGTCATCGCCTGCATCGCGCTGGCCGGAGCGGCAGCGTGGTTTTACCTGGGCCAGTACGGACTGCTGCTGTCGAACCACGACTTCATGGTCGGCATGGACTACTTGGATGAGGTCTGGAGGCTGCCCCTGCGCTGGGTAGTCGTGGTCGCGCTGCTGCTGTCGATCCCGTTGATCGCCACGTCGCGCTTCAAGGCGATGGCTTACATCGCCGGCGGTGCCATCGCGCTGCACGCCGCTGTGCCTCTGGCAGTCCAGGCGCTGTATGTCAGCCCCAACGAACTCAAGCTCGAACAGGAGTACATCGAGCGCCACATCCAAGCCACGCGCCAGGCCTACGCATTGAATGACGGCCGGGAGGAGTTCCTCTCGCTCAGCGAGGTCCCATCGCTCGACGTCGAAGCCAACGCGACTCTGGTTGACAACATCCGTCTTTGGGACGAAAAGGCCTACACCGACACCATCACCCAGATCCAGGCGCTGCGGCTGTACTACCGCTTCGCCGACATGGACATTGATCGCTACCAGATCAACAACAAGGTGAAGCAGTTGCTCCTCTCTCCCCGCGAGATCGATGTCAGCTCTCTGGATGCCGCTGCCGACAATTGGATCAATCGTCACTGGGTCTACACGCACGGCTACGGCGTGGTCACTTCAGAAGTGAACCGCACGACGCCGGACGGCCTGCCGGTGCTGCTGATCAAGGATGCGCCCCCCGAAATCGAGATCCCGGACATCACGATTGGACGTCCTGAAATCTACTACGGCGAACTGACCAACCACCCAGTGTTCGTCAGCACGGAACAGGAAGAGTTCGATTACCCCAAGGAAGACCAGAACGTGATGTCGCACTACGAGGGCACCGGCGGGATTCCGATCCACTCCATCGCCACGCGCCTCTTGACCGCGATCTTGCAGGGCGACTACAACATCCTCTTCACCGGGCTGACGAATCCGTCGAGCCGGATGATGATCTATCGCAATGTCAGCGAGCGCCTCGAGCATCTCGCCGATTTCATCGAATGGGATCCCGACCCGTACCTGACGATTACGGACGACGGGCGCTTGGTGTGGATCTTGGACGGCTACACCACTTCGGACAAACACCCGTATTCTCAGGCCATCCGAGTGGGCAGCTTCGGCTCGCAGGTCAACTACATCCGCAACGCCGTCAAGGCCACTGTGGATGCCTATCACGGAACCACCACGATCTACACGTTCGACGGGACCGATCCGATCATCCAGTCCTACGCCCGAGTGTTCCCGAACCTGTTCCAGCCGATGGAGGCGATGCCTGCCTCCATCCGCGAGCATGCTCGCTATCCGGAGTTGATTTTCGATATCCAAGCGGAGCTCTACAGGACATTCCACATGCGTGACCCGACCGTGTTCTACAACCGGGAAGACATTTGGGACGTGGGCCGGAGCCTCGCCGGCGACACCGGCGCCGCCGAGCGCATGAAACCGACCTACATCGTGGCGACGCTGCCGGGCGAGACCGAGCCGGAATTCCTGCTGATGCTGCCGTTCACGCCGCGCAACAAGGACAATCTCAACGGCTGGATGGCAGCTCGCTGCGACGGAGACAGGCTCGGTGAACTGATCTTCTATCAGCTTTCCAAGCAGCAGCTTGTATACGGGCCGAACCAGATCGAAGCGCAAATCAACCAAGAGCAGCAGATCGCCCGCGATCTGACGCTCTGGAACCAGCAGGGCTCCCGCGTGCTGCGCGGCGAGATGATCGCCATGCCCGTTGGGGATAACTTCCTCTATGTGGAGTCGATCTACATCCAAGCCGAGGCCGCTCGCATGCCGCAGCTGCGCAAGGTTGTGCTTGCGATGGGCGAGAGGCTGGTGTACGAGGACACCTTCGAGGAGGCGCTGGCCACGCTGGGCGACCTAGAGGCCGAAGACGCTGCGGCTCTGCTTGCCTCAGCCGACGCCGACGCGGGACAGCCCGTCGCCGAAGTTGCGCAGCCGCCGATCCGCGCGGTGGCCCGCCGTTTGGCGGAATTGCGTAGGCAGGCGCTCCAGCTAGCCGACGATATCGAGGCGCTCGAGCGCGATTTCGAGCGCTGATCAGGGCTTGGCGCCCGGACCGCTCCAGTCCGCCACGAAGATGTTGAACTCGTAGCGGGACTTGGCATCGCGGTCGGACGAGAACACTAGCTGCGAACCGTCCGGCGAGAACTCGGCGAACGACGTGAAGCCGCCGAACTCGGTCACCTGGCGCAGGCCCGAACCGTCGGTGCCGATCAGGAACAGGTCGAATTCCCGGCTGTCGCAGTTGTTCTTGTTCGACGAGAAGATGATGTGCTTGCCGTCCGGCGTGAATTGCGGGGCGAAGCTGGCGCAGCCGAAGTCGGTGAGTTGCTGCATGCCGCTGCCATCGGCGTTGCCGACGAAGATCTCCATCTTCATCGGTGCCGTCAGGTTCTCGGCCAGCAACTCTGCGTAGGTATCGGACGCCGGACCCTCTGCCGGATGGTTCGCCCGCAGCACAAGCATCTCGCCATCTGCCGAATAGAACGCCCCGCCGTCGTATCCGAAGGCGGTCGTCAAGCGGGTCTTGTTCGAGCCGTCCAGATCCATCGACCACAAATCCAAGTCTCCCGCGGCCATCGAGGTGTAGACGATCTTGCCCTGCTTCCAGTTGACAGTTGCCTCGGCGTCGTAGCCGTCTGCGTTGGTGAGCCGCACCGGCTCAGAACCGCTCAGGTCAGTGCGGAAAATGTCGTATCCGGCATGCACCGGCCACACGTAGCCTTTGCTGCGGTCTGGGCGCGGCGGGCAGCTGTCGCCCGCTAGGTGGGTCGATGCATACACGATGCTCTTGCCGTCGGGCAGAAAGTAGCCACAAGTGGTGACCCCCTTGCCCGTGGACACCATGCGCTGGTCGGAGCCGTCCGCATTCATAACGTAGATCTGATCGCACGAAGCCTCGCCACGCGTGGCCTGAAAGACCAGCTTGCTTCCGTCGGGCGACCAGTAGGCCTCGGCGTTTTGGCCGCCGAAGGTGAGTTGGCGGACGTTCGACAGAAGCGGACCCGATTCGGCCGCAGCGTCCTCGAGCGGGGTTTGCAGGGGCCCGCCACAGGCCGCGCAGAGCGCGAGTACCAGGCAGACTGACCAATGCATGCGCATGTGATTCCCTCTTGGACCATTCTAGTGGTGGTGTCCGCGCCGGCCGTACTCCCCCTACGCTTGAGCGTGTCCCACAGAGGGAAACCACTGGCAGGGCAAAAGCCTGCCTACGCGCGGTAGCCCGCCTCGCGCTGGTGCCGCAGACGTAGCACGGTCACCTGATCGCCCGCGTGACGGTACAGGGCCACGTAGCCTCTATCGCCGAAATCGACCAGTAGCTGCCGGCATTCGGGCATTTCCTCGACAGGCCGGCCGATTCCCGGATGCTGTCCGAGATCCTGCACGGCGGCGGCGCGGCGCGCGGCCGCCGGGCTCTTGGGCCCGAGGAATGCACGCAGGCGCTCCAGGTCGCGTACCGCGGACGGGGCGAAAGCTACTCGTGGCATGCCGGAGCGGCCGTTTCGGACTCCCCGCCCCAAGTGTCGAGCCACGCCAGCACCTCTTCAGCGTTGGCATGCAGGCCCGTCTCCCGGTATTCCTGCCATGCGTCGCGCGCCTCTTCCCGCTCGACGTACTCGCGGATCGCGTCGCGCATCAGCCACTGCTTGGTGCGTCGGCGCCGGGCTGCGAGGCGCTTCATGCGTTCGTGCATCTCCGGATCGATCTTTACGGTTGTGGAAACGGCGGCAGAGCTCACTGATGTCCCTCCAAGTATCGGTAGGTCATACGATCACGGACGGTAAGCCAACTAATCTTAGCGGGAACACGCATTTACTCAGATCTTGCAGCGTAGGTCTCGGCTGCGTTAGCCATCAGTGACCGCGCTTCGGCCGGCAGGGCGGTGAGCAGATCTGGGAAGAGTTGGAGCGATGCCCTCTTCGAGGGGCGCGCCCCCCGCGATGCGGCCCGTCGATGGGCTGCTAATCTAGGCCTTGGCAAGGGACAGGCTGGCAGCGCCGGACGAGTTTGATCGTTGGCTTGTAGCACTGGCTTCTACCCCAGCCTGCCTTCCTGAATGGTCGCTCGGCGACTTGCCCGGATCATCGATTCCGATCGCCGGGGCGCAGTGCCTGTGAGGGTCAAGTCGACCGCGTCCGCCTCAAGGCATGGATGGCCTCCGGGGTCCGTGCATCGAGAGACAAAGAATTCACGCTAGAATATCAATGAACTAGCAAAGGATTCTTCCTTTATGCGGACACGCTTTTGCCACATCCAAGTCGCGGCTCTGATCTTGGCATTAGCGGCAGCGGTAGTTCGCCCGGCCGTTGCACAACAGCTGCAGTCGACTGTCCCCAACTCGGGTGTCGAGGCCGTGCGCCAGGCACTTGCCCCGCTAGGCATGCAACGCCGGGCGAATGTCCCCGAAGTCTTTAAGGGAATCTACCTGTCCTTCTGGTCGGCCAGCCTGTCCAGCAGGGTGGACAACGTGATCCAACTTGCGCAGGACGGGCTCATTAACGCCGTTGTGATCGATGTCAAGGGCGCCATGGGGCGGGTCGCGTTCGATTCCAAGGTGCCGCAGGCCGTCGAATACCGGTCGCGGGAACGGATCATTTCAGACTTGGGCGCCTTGGTCCGCAAACTCCGCGCGGGCGGACTACATGTGGTTGCCCGCATTGTCACGTTCAACGACCCGATGCTGGCCCGCGCGCGGCCTGACTTGGCGGTGCACAGCAGGGCTCTGCTGGACGAGAAAGGGCCGCAGTTGTCCGCAGAGACGTTCTGGCAAGACGAGCGTGGCTTGCTGTGGGTCGATCCGGGCTCGCGCGAAGCTTGGGATTACAACATCGCAATCGCCAAGGACGCGCTGTCACGGGGTGTCGACGAGGTGAACTTCGACTACATCCGCTTTCCTTCGGGCGGCAGCCTCAGTGACATGCATCTGCCCGTCACTGCCGAAGATGAACCCAGGCGCGATGTCATCGTCCGTTTCTTCAAGTATCTCCGCGAACAACTTTCCGACGCGCGCCTGTCGGCGGATCTGTTCGGGCTCGTCACCGTCGCTCGCGACGACCTCGGCATCGGCCAAGTCATCGAAGACGCGCTGCCCTACTTCGATGCGTTGTGCCCCATGGTCTATCCCTCGCACTACGCGGAAGGTTTCTACGGTTTCGAGAACCCCGCCGAGCACCCCTACGAGGTCGTCAACTATTCGATGCGACTAGCGAAGGAGCGGCTTCGCGCGCACGCGGCGACCGCACCCCAAAGAGCCGAGCTGATCCCGTGGCTGCAGGACTTCAGCATCGGAGCGGAATACGACGCCGACATGGTAAGGGCGCAGATTCGAGCCGTCTCCGACGCTCTAGGCGAGGACTACCGCGGATTCCTGCTGTGGAGTCCCAAGAACGAGTACTCGACGGCCGCACTGCGCTAGCGCGGGATCGTCGAGCGCCTGCGAGGGCGGGAGTCCAGCCCCGAAACGCTGCAATACAAGTCTTGCGAATGCGGGCAGGGCTGGTGGCTGGCAGCACGTCGCCTGCTGTGCCCCAAGCGGGCGGCCATACCAGTCGCAAGCTCCATCTTGTTCCACAGGAGCGGGATAGATTGTATTCCCGATCACAGAATATACTGTGTGTAGTTGCGAAGTTGCCCATCGTTCCGCTAGGCTAAGCGTGCAGTGACTGCAGTCACGCTCGCTGCACGGTTTGCAGGCGGCCTTGTTCGCCGCCGGCGTGCCGAGCGCATTGGGCGCGGATCTTTGGAGGCAAACGGCACATGCTGAGGCTCAAGCAGATCGATCTGGTCGGCTTCAAGTCGTTCTGCACCCGGGAACACTTGAAGTTCGCCGGAAACGGCTTGGCAGCCGTGGTCGGCCCTAACGGCTGCGGCAAGTCCAATATTTGCGACGCCGTGAGCTGGGTGCTCGGCGAGCAGTCGGCCAAGTCGCTCCGCGGCGGGCGCATGCACGACGTCATCTTTGCCGGCACCCGCCACCGCAAGCCCGCAGGCATGGCCAAGGTCACCTTGACGTTGCACGACCCCGACCACACGCTAGAGCGGCTGTTTCCCAGAAACGGTCGCTCTGGCGCGCCGAAGGTTCCGGCGAGCCCCACTCCGGGCGAGATCGCGGTCACCCGCAAGCTGTTCAGCAACGGCACGAGCCAGTACATCCTCAACGGCAAGTCCGTCCGTCTCCGCGACGTGCAAGACCTGTTCCTCGGCACCGGTCTCGGCCCGAACCACTACGCCATCATCGAGCAGGGCCGCATCGGACAGCTCTTGACGGCCCGCTCGCTGGACCGCAGGGCTTTCGTCGAGGAGGCTGCCGGTGTCACGCGCTTCAAGTCTCGCCGCAAGCTCGCCGAGTTAAAGCTCGCCAACACCGAACTGAATCTCGAGCGGGTCCACGACATCCTTCAGGAAGTCGCTCGCCAGGCGAATTCTCTCAAGCGCCAGGCGGAACGGGCCCAGCGCTACGAGACGTACCGCGAACAGCTTCGCGAGGCCCTCAGTCTGGTGTTCGCCGGCCAGTACCGCCGCTTGGAGTCCAGCCGCGCAACCTTGGAGTCGGAGACCGCCCTCGCCAAGCAGCGCCTGGCTTCGGTCTCGGACGAGACGCGGGAACTGGAGTCCGAGTTCTCCGGCAAGCGCGAGCGCGAGCAGGAATGGGAGGCGCAACTGGAGGTCGAGAGGGCCGAACTGTCGGACCTGCGCATCGACGAGGAGAGGATGCGCGAGCGCATCCAACAGCAGACCCGCACGATCAGCGACAACGCCGCCCGCCAGCAGCGGGCAACGGAGGACCTGGAAACGGCCTCTAGCCGCGTCGACGCGCTGGAGGCCGGCGTGCACAGGGAGCGGCACGATGTCTCCGAGCTCGAGGGCGCCGCCAGCGCCTTGCGGCACAAGCTTGAAACCAAGGAGGTCGAGTGCAGCGCTCAGCAGAGCAGCTTGGCCGACACGCATGCTGAGCAGGAAGCCTGCCGGGTGAGGATGTTGGATTCGCTCAATGCCCTCTCGGACACGAAGGGACGCTTGGGCAAGCTCGACGAGACTCTGGCTGGCTGCGACACGCGCCTCGAGCACGCTCGATCCAGCAGCGCAGCTGCCGAGAGCGGCATCGCTTCGGCCACTACGCGACGGGAGGCGCTGCTGGCCCAAGCCGCGAAGATGACGGACGCACTCGGCGAGCTGCGCGCTCGACGCGACGCTTTACGCGTGGCGGTGGAGCAGGGCATGTCGAGCCTGGGTTCGCTGCGCAAGGCTGCCGAGGGCCAGCGCGCAGAGCGCTCTGCTCTGGCGGCGCGGCGCGATTCTGTCCACGAGATGCTGCAGCATCGCGCCTACGGCGCAGAAGCCGTTAAGGACATCTTCGACGCTCTCGAACGCGAGCCCGCCGAGGGCTTCTCGCCGCTGGGCGTACTGGCTGACTTCTTGGAGGTAGACGCCGGTTATGAGCGGGTGGCGGAACAGTTCCTCGCCGAAGAACTCGAGCACGTAGTCGTGGGTAACTGGGCTGAGGCCGCGCGTGGCGCGCAGTTGGTCCGCGACGAGTTTGGCGGCCGGGCAGCCTTCCTGCTCGTCCAGCGCGAAGTGGACGGAGAGCCCCCAGCACCGCCGGAGCTGGAGTCAGCGGTGCGGTTGACGGATCACATACGTCTGGTCGCGCGCGGCAGCGCGGCGGTTCCCGCTCTCTTGCCCAAGCTGCGAGATGCGTTCTTGGCAGAGGATCAGGCCACGGCAGAACGCCTGGCCGGCCTGCACCCCGATCTGTACTTCGTGCTGGCAGACGGAACGTGGTACCGCGGCCCGGTCGTTCAGGCAGGCCGCAAGTCTTCCAGCGGACCGCTTGTCCTAAAGCAGCAACTGCGGGAACTGGCGCCCGCACTGCAGCGGGCCGAACAGGCACTGGCGCAGGCAGAGCAGGACATCGAAAGTGCCGAGGACGCGGTGAGGCGTGACCGCGGCGAACTCGAGACCGTGATGGCCAGCCTGCAAGACACAGAAAAGGAAGCGCTCGCGGTCCAGCACGAAGTCAGTCGGTCCGAGAGTGTCGTTGCGGACCTGCAGCAACAGGCGCAGGAAGCAGCCGCAGACATCGACCGCCTCGAGGCCGAGCGCTCGAGCGCGGAGGGCGACCGCGAGCGGGCGTTGGATGACCGCACCAGGCTTGAAGGCGAGTACAGCGGCGCCAGGGCCCGTTCAGCCGACCTCGCAGAACAGGCTCAGGCCCGTCAGGCGGTTCTGGCGAGCCTGCAAGAGGAGCGGACGACCCTGCGGACCGAGGCAGCTGCGATGGACGAGCGGCTCCGGTCCGGCATCAACTCGGTGCGGCGAGCGGAGGCGGCATTGGCCGACCAGCGCCATCGAGCCAAGGACTTGCAGGACCAGATTCAGCGCTGGACCGACGAGAGCCGGGAATTGGCCGAGAGCAACCGAACACTGGACGAGCAGGTAGTCGGCGCGGGCAAGCGCCGCGAGACGTTGCAAGCGCAGATCAGCGAAACGTCTGACAGCCTCAAGGAGTCGCGCGCTCGCACGGGCGCTCTGATGGAAGCCATCCGCGACCAGCGCGCCGATGTCGAGGCGGCGCGCGAGCGGTGTTCGGCAAAGGAGGTCGCCTTGGCGCGGCTGCAGTCGGACCTTGAGCACTTGGAGAGCAGCTGCGCTGCCGAGCTGGACCAGCCGATCGCCGAGGTTGCCGAGAGAGCGCCAGAGGCCCTTTCGGAAGGGGATCTCCGGCAGGCCGAGGAGCGTCACCGATCGATCCGCGACAAGATCGATCGACTTGGCCCGGTCAACGTCCTCGCCCGGCGGGAATACGAGGAGGTGTCCGAGCGGAAGCTATTCCTCGAGACGCAGCAGCAGGACCTGCTGGATTCGATCCGCAACACGCGCGAGGCCATCCGGGAAATCGACACTGCCAGCCGCGAGCGTTTCGAGGCCGCGTTCGAAGCGATCAATCACAATTTCCGGCGGGTGTTCGCAACACTGTTCGGCGGCGGCATTGGCGAGCTCAGACTGTCCGACCCAGCGGACGCCGATGGCTCCGGGATCGAAATTGTCGCACAGCCTCCTGGCAAGCGCTTGCAGAACATAGCCCTGCTCTCTGGCGGCGAGAAGTCGCTCACCGTCATGGCGCTATTGCTGGCGACGTTCCGCTACCAGCCCAGCCCGTTCTGCGTCTTGGACGAGGTGGACTCGCAGTTGGACGAGGCCAACACCATACGGCTGCGGGGCCTGATCCAAGAAATGGCTCCCGAGACCCAGTTCATCGTGATCACTCACTCCAAGACCATGATGGAGGCGGCCGAGGCGCTCTATGGCGTCACGATGGGCGAGGCGGGGGTTTCAAAGCTGGTCTCGGTGCGCATGGCCGGAAGCAGGATCGCAGAAATGCCGCAAGCGGTGGGAGCGCACGACCAAGAAGCAGTCGTGGCGTGAGGCCTCTCCGAACCCGCAAGGCTGGCTTCCGCGCTTGCCTGGGTTGCCCCCTATAATCGTGTGCGGCGCGGCACTGCGCAACGCTCCCTGACCGCGATCCCAAGAAGCGCATGAGTCAAACACGAGTGGCATTCCAAGGGGCGCGCGGGGCCTTCAGCGAGCAGGCTAGCAAGCAGATCCTAGCGGGCAGGGAACTGTCGTTCCAGCCGTGCGAGAAGTTCTTCGAGGTCTTCGAGCGGTTGCGCGACGCCACCGTCGACTACGCCGTCGTCCCAGTCGAGAACACCCTGCACGGTTCAGTGCATGAGAACTATGACCACCTGCTGAACTACCGCCCCGAGATCTTGGCCGAGACCCACGTGCGCATCGTCCACAACCTGATCGGGCGGCCTGAGGCCTCTCGCTCCCAAATCAAGCGGGCGATCTCCCATCCGGTGGCGCTGGCACAGTGCTTGGACTTCTTCCGCCGCAACCCCGGCATCAGCGCCGAGACACACTACGACACCGGCGGGAGCGTGAAGACGGTCATGGACGGAGACGACCCGAGCTTGGGGGCGGTGGCTTCGGCGGCGGCTGCAGAGTACTATGGCGCGAAGATCATCGAGACCTCGATCGAGGATAATCCGGAGAACTACACGCGGTTCTTCCTGCTCGGCCGCGAGTCCTCGCCGGCCGAGTCCGGCGACGCTCGCAAGACTTCCCTCGTATTCATCACCAAGAATGTGTCCGGGGCTCTCTTCAAGTGCATGAGCGCCTTCGCGCTGCGGGACATCAATCTGACCAAGATCGAATCGCGTCCGCTGAAGGGCCGTCCGTTCGAATACTGCTTCTACGTCGATATCCTGGCTTCGCCGCGGGAAGAGAATTGCGCTAACGCTATGGCGCACCTAGCCGAGGTAACCGAGTTCCTGGCGGTGCTGGGTTCCTACGAGCCTGCTAGTGTGCCGGGCGGGAATTGAATTCTGCAAGGACGGGACGACCCTTGCCGCAGTGGCCGAGCCATTGCTGTCCCTATGTCGTTCCAGGCATTTCGGTTCTGGAGGTTCCGTTCCCGGAACCCGGGCCTCGTATCGGAACTGGCTGTCCGGGCGGGCTAGTGTACGGTAGTACCGAATCGACCGGCGTCCCGCAGGCAAGCTCCGCGTCGACTGAGAATCCAGCCCATGCGCCAGGTCAACGCCATCGTCGCGGCCTTGGCTTGCGGGGCCCTGGCTTGCGGTCCCGGCGACAGCGCTACCGACCGCACGTCTGGAAGGAAGCCCAATATCGTCCTCATCATGGCGGACGACCTAGGGGCGGAAACGCTCGGCTGCTATGGAAATACGGTCCACTCGACCCCGCGCCTGGACCAGATGGCGATGGAAGGCGCGCGCTTCGAGAACGCATTCGCGACTCCAGTGTGTAGCCCCACCAGGGCGATGATCCTGACCGGCCTCCATCCGAACAGGACTGGCGTATTGGAACGTCTCGACAGTCCTCTCGACACCGAGAGGAACAACCGCCTCCCCACGCACCTACCGACCTTCGCGCGCCTGTTTCGGGCTGCCGGATACGTCACCGCCATCGCTGGGAAGTGGCACCTGGGCGACTTCCAAGCCCATCCCGATCAGCCGGCGTCGCATGGCTTTGACGAGCACTGCCTATGGGTGCAGTACTGGGACGGCGAGCGACGCAGTCGATACTACGGCCCCCACAACTGGGAAGACGGAACGTATCGGGTTCATGGCGAAGAGACCTTCGGGCCGGACTACTACAGCGACTTCCTGATCGACTTCATCGAACGCAATCAGGACCGCCCGTTCCTGGCCTACTATCCGATGAATCTGATTCACGGCCCCCTCGTCGAACCACCGGGGCTGAAGGCTCTCGCCGAGAGCAAATTCCCCGACGACCTCGGATCGAACGAGCGGCGAGCAGGACACATGATCACGTACATGGACGCAATCGTCGGCAAGTTTCTGGACAAGATCGAGGAACTCGATCTAGACGAAGACACTCTGATCGTGTTCACAGGCGACAACGGCACTGCCGGCAATCTGGAGAACCGACTCGGCACGTTCAGGCTCATGGGCGGCAAGCGGACCATGAACGAGGCCGGAACGCGGGTGCCGTTGATCGCGCGCTGGCCGGGGACGGTGCCCGCTGGTACCCGCGATGCATTCTTCTCGCTTCTGGACGTGATGCCCACGTTGAGTGCCCTGGCACGGATCCCAGTGGGGCATCCCGTCGACGGCATGGACCTGTCCCATTCCCTCCTGGGCAAGCCCGGCAAGGATCGGGAGTATTTCTCGATGGCGTTCGAGGGGGATGTGTATTTCGTTCGAGACAAACGCTTTCGGCTTCACGAAGACGGGCGCCTGTACGATATCCCGGTGTCCGGCAACGTAACGCGCTACAGCATGGAGTCCCTAGTTGGCAAGTCGAGCCATGCGGATGCGCGGGAACGACTCCAGGCGCGTCTGGAATCGCATATGAGGATCCGCAAGACCGACGAATCGTACAGCATTGTTCCGTTCGGGACCGGCGGTGACCGGTTCAAGAACGCCCAAGATGCTGCCGGCCAGTCCGAGACTGATGCGCCGCGGTAGCCGCCCATTCCCGCCATCGCCTAGGGCGCTACGGACGCCAGAGATCTCGCCTGGGAGATGTCCAATGGCTCGCTGGCTTAGCCCGCGACTGGCCTTGGCCGCCCTGGGGGCGACGCTCGTCTGTGCGGGCTGCGGCGGGAACGGCCATGCGGACGCCGCGCTACCCAACATCGTGCTGGTGCTCGCCGACGACATGGGTTACGGAGACGTCGGTGCCTACAACTCCGAGTCGCGCATCCCGACGCCCAACATGGATCGGCTCGCCGCCGAGGGGGTCCGCTTCACCGACATGCACTCGCCGGATGCGGTCTGCACGCCGTCCCGGTACGGATTACTGACGGGACGCTACTGCTGGCGCACTCGTCTGCAACGCACGGTGCTGTTCAACTACGAACCGCCCCTGATCGAGCCCGATCGCCTGACGCTTGCATCCCTGCTGAAGCGCAAGGGTTACCGCACGGGCATGTTCGGCAAGTGGCACTTGGGGCTCGACTTCGCCGTCAAGGAGGGCAAGCACGTCGACTTCGACCGGCCCCTGCCTTGGTACGCCGGGCCGGACCCGGATCCGGAAGTGGGCGCGAGCATCGATTTCTCAACGCCCGCCTCGGGCGGGCCGACCGACCTGGGCTTCGACGAGGCGCTTTACACGGCTGGCTGCTCGACCGACCAGGAACCGTTCTGCTTCATCCGGAACGGAGTGTTTCTGGGGATGGAGAACGCCAGCTACCGGCATCCGGCAGTGAGCTGGCGATCAGGAATGACGGCCGAGAACTGGGTGAACGAGACCGTCGACGTGCGGTTCACGCAAGAGGCTGCCGACTTCATCGCACGGACGCATGAGAGCGCTTCCGAGACACCATTCTTCGTCTATCTGGCGTTGTCGGCGCCGCACTCGCCGCATCTGGTTCCGGAGTTCGCTGCAGGCAGGAGCGAGGCAGGTGTCCGCGGAGACATGGTCTGGCTGGTGGACTGGGCGGTCGGCCAGATCATGGACACTCTGGAGCGACTCGGAGTCGCGGAAAGCACCCTGCTGATCGTGACCAGCGACAACGGGCCCTTGCGGGGTTCGCTCGAGCCGGGAGCCCGCGAGAGCACGGCGACAGTCTCCAATGGGCACCAGTCCGCGGGTCCGCTGCGCGGATTCAAGGGACGGATCTACGAGGGGGGCCACCGCGTCCCGTTCATCGCCCGCTGGCCCCAAAGGATCGATGCCGGCGCCGTCACAGACGAGCCGCGATCATTGGTCGACCTGATTGCGACGTTCGCTTCAGTTGTGGGGGAGAAGTTGCCGGACGATGCTGGAGAAGATAGCTTCGACATGCTGGCAGTGCTCGAAGGGTCCGAGGGCGGCACGGCGCCCCGTCCGGCAATCGTGCATCATTCCGGGGGCGGCGCATTCGGGCTGCGCGACGGGCGATGGAAGATCGTGTTCGGCCGCGGCGAGCAGGTCGTCCAGTCGATGGAGGGTGCCGGATACCTGTTCGACTTGGAAGCGGACCTGCTCGAAACGACCGACCTGTGGGACGCGCATCCGCTGGTGGTGGAGCGGCTCACAGCGACGATGGAAGATTTTCGCAGCCAAGGCCGCAGCGTTCCCAGGCGCTGACGCCTCGAGCCGCCGGCGGGAACGGGAAGTTCGATGACCCGGTCCGTGGAAGGGTGCCCTGATCGTCGCGGCAGGCCCGAATGTCCTTGTTGTAGAAATTGAGTTGGACAAGCCGGCGAGGCTTGCTAGTACTGACAGGTCGCTGGTTCGGACTTGACGAAGTAGTCCTTATAGTTCTTAGCCTTCGGATCCATGCAGCCTGCTAGGTTGAGCAGCTCGACCTTCCTGAATTCGACCGGATGGCTTTCGCTCTGCAGCGAGATGTAGCCACCAGACATCAATGCGCCGTCAGGTTTGTCCTTAGGGTCGTGCCCGTCCACGTTGCCCCCGCCGTATTGGGGCATTTCGTACTCCAGGACGAGGTCTCCTTCGACGAAGTGTCGAAACGAGGAACTGCCCAAGACCACGATCTCTGTCCGCACCCACTGCTCGCCCCGGTAGGTCTTGGACGTCGAGTTCGTGCAGTGGCGCGTCAGCAGTTTGCCGTCGCGCACGACATTTGTTCCGGGCGTGCAGAGATTCGCGGTGGTTCGCTCGCCCTCCGGCAGCCCCCCTAGCAGCTGGACTTCGATCGAGATGGGGAAAGTCTGGTCCTTGCCCATGGTTTCCGGCGCAGGCGAGTGCAGCATCAGGCCGCTATTGCGTATGGCCCAGCCCGGTCCCCCCTCAGACTGCTCTCCCACGAAACGGTATTCCACCGCTAGGCGGTAGTAGGAATAGGGATCCTTGTAGAAGATGTGGCCGAAACGCTCGTTGAACGGTCCGTAGGCTTCGTAGCCGGTCTGCATCGCCCCGTCAACGACTCGGAAAGTGTTGCCGAAGTTCTCGCCGAGCTCGTGTCCGCGGATCTTGGGCGTCCAGCCATCTAGGTTCTTGCCGTTGAAGAGCTGAATCCAGTCGTCGCTGGTCTGCGCGGTGGCCATCGACGCAAACACTGCTGCGATGAGGAAACGCGCGATTCGCAATTGCATCTTGAGCCAAGTATAGCCAGACCGGACGACACTCGACGGCAGCGCAGCACTACTTGCCGCAGAGGGTGCAGCCTGCAGGGCTTGCAGGCGTTCGAGGGCGGAGCGGAGGGCCGGTTGGTGCGGTTTCGCTTCAGGACGGCCGAGCCGGCCAAGTTGGTATCCTGCTTGAGATCGGGCCAGACCCGCGTTTCACGCATGACCGACTCAGAACGCCACGAACTCTTTCAACTTGTTAACTCCGACTCCGACCCAACTGCCGTCGCCACGGCCCTGACCTCCCACTTCCAGGCCGAGAGCCTCGCCAGCGGAGCGGCGGTGTCCTCCTACGGCGGAGAGTTCGTCTGGGCGATCAAGTCCGACAGCCGTCCGCATCTCTACGTGGATGACGAGCCGGCCTCTCCCATGGACCAGCTGCCGGACAATTTGTGGGTACATAGCCGTCGTGTCCGCACCGGCACCTCGCACGCCCACTACTACCGCGTCGACAGGGCGGTGCTGGGTGGCAGGCGGTTCGACACTGCCGCCTACGGCGAGGACTCGTACGCGCAGGACGGCGTGCCGCAGGGCGAGTATTCCGACGAGCTGTTCCACGAGAGCCCGACCTACCGCGGCTGGAAGGTCTCCTACTGGCTCTACGCCTCGCCGGGCGTGGATCCGGCCAAGCCATCGGCAGTCATGGTGTGGCAGGACGGCCACCGCTTCCTAGAGCGCGACCAGCGCTCGCGGATCGCCGTCGTGGTAGAGAACCTGGTGCACAAGAAGAAGATCCCTCCCATGGTCTTGGTCTTGATCGCGCCAGGCTACATCGGCAGCCACGACAATTCCTCGTCCTACGCGCCGCGCGCGATCGGGCACATGCGCAGCCTGCTCTACGACACGTTCAATGACGACTACAACAAGATGGTCGTGGACGAGATCTTTCCGGAAGTGAACAAGACCTACCGCCTGCGGGACGACGGCTACAGCCGGGCCATCGGCGGACAGTCTTCCGGCGGCATCTGCTCACTGAACTCGGCTTGGTTCAGGCCCCACGCCTTCAGCCGGGTGCTGTCCCGGATCGGCAGCTATGCCAGCATCCAGTGGCGCTGGGGGCAGGAGAATCCGTTCGGCGAGTACCCGCTCGGACGCTTCGGGGACCGCGATCCGTGCGAGCCTCTGGACGGAGGCGAAATCTGGCCGTTCCTGATTCGCAAGCGTGATCGCAAGAACATCCGCATCTGGCTCGAGGACGGCACCTACGACTTGGAGAATGCCCACGGCAGCTGGCCGCTGCAGAACATCCAACTGGCGAACTCGCTGAAGATGAAGGAGTACGACTTCGAATTCAGCTTCGGCAACGCCCAGCACAGCACCACTTATGGCGATGCGGAACTGCCCGCCGCGATGACCTGGCTATGGCGCGACTACGATCCGCTGCTGACGCATCAGACGTTTGTCATGGATCCGGACGAGAAGGACAAGCCGTACTTCCGCGTCAAGATCTGCAACCGGTGAGGCGTGCGCTCGGCTGCGTCGTCGCTCAGAACTTGGAGATTTCAAGCTCCTTCGAGGTGATGAATTCCAGCAGGGTGGGCACGCCCTGCTCGGTCTTGGCGATGCCGCGCCTGATGGCGGGCACGATCTCGTTGGGGTCTGTGATGCGCTCGCCGTAGCCGCCCAGCGCATTGGCGAACTCCGCGTAATTTCCTGAAATGTCGGTGCCGCGATACTTCTCGGTCGCGACTCGCATGACGGGTATTTCGATGGCCATGCAGAAGTTGTTGGACAGCACGGAGAGGATCGGGATGCGCTCCCGCACCGCCGTCTCGAAGTCCATTCCCGTGAATCCGATGGCCGCGTCTCCCCACCAGTTGATGCAGAGTTTGTCGGGGTGCTCCAACTTCGCTCCCATCGCTAGCCCGAGCCCGTAGCCCAACTGGGTCGTCTTGCCCCAGCCGATATAGCTCAGCGGCTCGACGCTCTGCCAGAACGGAGTCAACTGGTCCCGCGGGCTGCCCGCGTCGTGGGTGATGATCGTGTTCTTGATATCGACAGTGGCCGCGAGGTCCCGGATCACCCTGTAGGGGTTGATCGGGGCATCCGGGCAGTCGAGCTTGGCACTCCAGCGCGACCGCCACGCAGCGTGTTCGGAGGCGATCTCGGCGGTCACTGCGGCCCCCCGCCCGCGGGGCTGGGCAATTCGCTGGCGCACCTCTTGCAGCAGGGCGGCCAGCGTTAGCCGCGAGTCCCCGACCAAGCCTAGGTCGATCGGGACGTCCTTGTGCAGGTCAGCGGCATCGATGGTGGCTTGGACCACGGTGGCTCGGCCCAGGTACTTCGGCCATGGGATGCCGAAGCCGGTTTGAGTGAAGCTCGCCCCGATACCGAAGACGACATCCGCCTTGGAGAGGAAGGCGTCGAGTTCGGCAGAGTAGGCCCTGCCGCCCGATTGCAGCGAGAGCGGATGCGTTTCCGGGAAGGCACTCTTGCCCTCGATGCTGGTGGTGACGGGGGCTTCTAGCAGCTCCGCGAGTGCGCGCAACTCGGGCCACGCCTTGCCGTAGTGCACTCCCTGGCCCGCATAGATGACAGGCAGCTCGGCTTCCACGAGGATCTTTGCCGCCTCGTGCACGGCCGCCGGGTCGGGAGCGCTGAGCGTTCGGATCGACGGGCGGTAGTTGAGTTCTCCGGGGAACTCTTCATTGAACAGGTCCCACGGCACTTCCACCATGCACGGGCCGGGCCGTCCGTTCTTGGCCTGGGTGAACGCGCGCCGGATGGCGTTCGGAACCTCTTGCGCGAGCGTGACCTGCTCGACCGACTTGGTGACGTTCTGGAAGTTCACCAGCGAGCTGAAGTTGGGCTGGACATTCGTGCGCGCCCGAGTGTAGCCTGCCGGGATCACGACCATCGGGACGGATTCGCTGTAGGCTTGGGCAACCCCGCCGAAGGAGTTCTCGACGCCCGGACCGTGCTGCATCGCGAACACGCCCACCTTGCCGCCCGAGCTCAGCCGGCCCACGGCATCCACCATGTGCAGGCCCGTGCGCTCCTGGCGCACGATCACGGTACGGATGTCCTCTTCCGCACACGCCTCCACAACGGGGTTGACCGGGTAGGCGACGAGGCGATCGACGCCTTCCTGCCCGAGCATCTTGGCGATGGCACGCGATACCTTCACCTCACGCCCCCCTTCTGACGGCTAGATCCAGTGCGATGGCAGTAGCGAGTCATGAACTTGATTAGAGCACTTAGCGCGGATGCTCTGCTCAGGCATCCCTGCAGCACGAAGGGGGACCGCAACGCGGTCCAAGACTCTGCAGCGCCACACGCCGAGTCGTCCGCGCCCAGTCGGCGCGATGGCTTGGTGGGAAGCGCCCGGCCTCCAAGCGGCCGCGCGATCGGCTATCATGGGGCATCGCCAAACCGGCTAGGAGTTTGCAATGTCGCTTGACGCTACGCGCCGCTCGTTCTTCCAAGGCATGTTCGGCAGTGCCGCCGCTGTTGCCATGGCGCAGCAAGCGTTGGCGCAGCAGGACAGCCCGAACGGCCTGCCCACCCGCCGCCTAGGCCGGACCGACGAGCAGGTTTCGATCATGTGCCTCGGCGGCTGGCATATCGGCGCTGTCGAGGACAAGAACGAGGCCATCCGAATCATGGATGCCGCGATCGACGAGGGAATGACCTTCTTCGACAACGCGTGGGAGTACCACGATGGCGGCTCCGAGGAGATCATGGGCCGCGCGCTGTCCCGCCCGGGCAAGCGCGAAAAGGTCTTTCTGATGACCAAGAGTTCCGGTCGCGACGAGAAGTTCGCCCGACAGTGCCTAGACGATAGCCTCAGGCGCTTGCAGACCGACCACATCGACTTGTGGCAGTTCCACGAAATGAACTACGACAATGATCCGGACTGGGTGCTTGACCGCGGCGGCCTCAAGACTGCGCTCGATGCGCAGAAGGCCGGCAAGGTGCGCTATATCGGCTTCACCGGGCATAAGGACCCGAGCATCCACATCAAGATGCTCAACAAGCCCTATGACTGGGCTACGGCGCAGATGCCCATCAACGTGATGGACGCGCACTACCGCAGCTTCCAGAAGGAGGCCGTGCCGGTCTGCTTGGCCCGAGATGTCGGCGTGATCGGCATGAAGAGCTTCGCGGGCGGCGATATCCCCGCCAAGACAGCGGCGACCTACGAGGAGTGTAGGCGGTACGCCCTGAGCTTGCCGGTAGCCAGCCTCGTGGTCGGGATTCGCTCCATGGACGAGCTGATGGCCGACATCAAGATCGGCCGCGGCTTCGAGCCCATGGCCGATGATCAGAAGGCTGTCTTGCTGTCCAAGGTTGCCGATGTGGCCGGAGACGGCAGGTACGAACGGTTCAAGTCCACACAGGATTTTGATGGTCCCAGCCCTCGCAAGCAGCACGGGTTCGCACTCGGCTAGGCGCGGCCCCCGACGTTTCGACGCCCGGGTTTGATCCGTAAGTGGTGGACGGCCGGTTCCGGATTTGATTGCCGCTTCCCGCTGCAGCTTCATCCGCTGTTGCCTGTCTTGGCTAGGGTCGGGATTAGACCTTCGAAAGCGCCGATCTCGGGCACCCGATTGGGTGCGCAATCAGAACCGATCGGACACGAGAACCTCGATGTGTTCGCGCACGGCGTCGGGGGGCACGATCCGCCGGTCGAGTGTTAGCAGAACGGCACCGTTCGTAGCGGCCAGAGCGAGGAGGTAGGCGTCGGTCACTTGATTGTGGCCCATCAGCCTATGGAAGTGGTTCCTCACGCTCGGCAGGGATGGAAGCAGTTCAAGATAGCGGTGTTGGCCGTCCTGCGTGAGCGCAGTTAGCATCGCCACTGACTCGGCAGGAGTCTTGCGTCGTCCCACGACGGAGGGATTGGACGATAGCCTCACGAAACCCAGTTGGGTCAGCGCGCACGTTGCCCATGGCGCGACAGGCTGACGTTCTAGGCGGGTCACGACCAGACCGTGGAACTGGTGGTTCGGCCATGCCAGCGCTACCAGCGCATTAGTGTCAAGCAGCAACGGACGCTCGGAGTCCTCAGACGATGCCATTCTCGTCGAGAGCCTTCTGGACACGTGAGGCAGGTATCAGCGGTGTCTCCGGTGGTACGTCGAACGAGGGGAAGCGAGTTCCCTGCTCGGCGTCGCGCATCGGTCGCGCATCGGATCGAAGCGCATAGCGGGCCATCTCGGACAGAACGGAACCAAGCCTCCGGCCTGTCGCTTTAGCCTGGCACAGTGCCGCCTCGTAGATGTCGTCGTCTAGGGTCACGGTTGTCCTCATGGGAACTATGATACAGTGATGTAGATGCATCGTCAATTGTCGCCGCATTCCCGCACCGCGGGATCGGCAGCGGGCGGCAACACGTTTTCCTCCCTCCCCGGTACGTCCCGCTCGTGGAACAGCTTCTCGGAGAGCTGGCCCTTGGGCACTCTCTCCTGCGGGTAAGAGTCCTCGCCGTAGGCCGCCGTGTCGTGTCGGTTCCCGCCCAGGACTTCCCGGTTGACGCGGTAGTAATGTGCACGGGAAGGGCCGATTCGCAACCGGCCCCTCGACAACCGGGCCCGGCCTGAGTACCATCAACCTCTTGATGCGACGCGTTCAAATACTCGCCACCCTCTTCTGCGTCATCGCGTGCATGTCGGGCGTGCCGGAGGCTCGCGGCAAGCCCAACATCGTGATCATCATGGCCGACGACATGGGGTATTCGGACATCGGCTGCTACGGCGGGGAGATTCGCACGCCCAACGTGGACCGCCTCGCAGAGAGCGGACTCCGCTTCACGCAGTTCTACAACGCTGCACGCTGCTGCCCGACGCGCGCATCGCTGCTCACCGGGCTGTACGCGCACCAGACCGGGATCGGTCACATGACGAGCGAGAACGAGCAACTGCGTTTCGATCTCGGCTATCCGGGATACCGGGGGTACCTCAACAGAAGCTGCGTGACAATCGCCGAGGCGCTGAAGCCGGCAGGCTACAAGACGCTGATGTCCGGCAAGTGGCACGTAGGCACGTTCGAGGGGATGTGGCCCGTCGACCGCGGCTTCGACGAGTTCTACGGACTCATCCGAGGGGCGTCCAACTTCTTCCGGCCGGCTCCCCGGAAGCTCCTAGTCCGCAACCGGGAGCGCGTGATCCCAGGCGAGGACTACTACACGACTGACGCGTTCACGGAACACTCCATACGTTTCGTCCGGGAGGCCGAACGGAACGACGACCAGCCCTTCTTCCTGTACCTCGCCTACACGGCACCCCACTGGCCGTTGCACGCATGGCCGGAAGACGTCCAGAAGTACCGCGGCAAGTACATGGTCGGCTGGGACAGGGTCCGGGAGGCTAGGCTCCGGCGCATGCGGTCGATGGGGATCATCGACGACGGCTGGAAGATGACTGTCCGGGATGCTGTGGCGTGGGAAACCCTGACGCGCGGCAAGAAGGACGAAATGGACCTGCGGATGGCGATCTACGCCGCCCAGGTCGATCGGATGGACCAGAACATCGGCAAGCTCATCGAGGCCCTGGAGGATTTCGGCGAGCTGGATGACACGCTGGTGTTCTTCCTGTCGGACAACGGCGGCTGTGCCGAGGGGGGCATGCTCGGTCGCGGCCCGCTCGAGATCCTGACCACCAAGGATGGCTACAGCCAGTCCTACGGTCAAGCCTGGGCCAACGCTTCCAACACTCCCTTCCGCACGTACAAGCACTGGGTGCACGAAGGGGGCATCGCGTCGCCGCTCGTGGTGCACTGGCCCGCGGGGGTTTCCGCGAAGGGCGAATTGCGCGACGAGCCAACACACCTGATCGACCTCATGGCAACGGCCTTGGATGTCGGGAAGGCGGAGTACCCGACCGAATTCGCTGGCAACCGGATCGTGCCGCTCGAGGGCGTCTCCATGGTCCCTGCGTTCGAAGGCATGCCGCTCGACCGGGAAGCGCTGTACTGGGAGCACGAGGGCAATCGCGCGGTCCGGTTCGGCAAGTGGAAGCTTGTCGCGGAGAACCGGGGGCCTTGGGAACTCTACGACATGGGCGCAGATCGGACCGAGACCGAGGACGTCATGGCGGCCCACCCGGAAACCGGTCGGCGGATGATCGAGATGTATACGGACTGGGCCAAGGAGAGGAACGTCCTGCCCGGCCGTCCAAGCCGCAGGCCCGGGTACGAACCGGTCCCGCTCCCGTACCCCGAAACCGCGGAATACGACGCACCCGTCACGTCGCCGTAACGGCGTGGCCGACGCATCAAGCTCCCGGGAGTCTCAGCCGCTTGCCGCGGTGCGTTCTTCGGACTCCCTCGAATTTGACCGCCTCACTCTGCGGTGACCCAGATTGGCGAACTCCACGCGACTTGGCGGTCTCGGTCCGACTGCCTGACCCGCAAGTAGTAGAAGTCCGCTTCCTCGCCCGGCTTGCCCTTGTCTTGGTATTCGAAGTCAGCCGTCTTGGTACCCGGAGTCTGCCGATAGACACGCTGGTTGTTCTTGACGATCTCGATCTCGCCGATGTTGTCAGTCCCCTCGACATGCACGTGGAAGGTCGGCGTGCCGGCGATCGCGACCTCTTCGCCCATCAGGTATTCGCGACCATCCTCAACGAGCCGGAAGTCGACAATGATGTTGTCGGTCGCGCCGTAGGTGTGCCTGGCCCGGATCGCGTCGACCAAGCCGGTGCGCGAATTCTCCTCCGCCAGCAGCATCGAATACGAAGTGTGTACGGCAAGGTGGTCAGAACTGGCCTGCACGCCGAGCCGGTAGCCCTTGGCCCAAGCCACAGAGACCATGCCGTCGGGGCGGTAGCCGCCAAACTGCTTCTTCTTCTCGTCCACCGGTGCGGAGCGCCAGCAACCCTCGCATTCGTAGCTGTTGCGGTCGCTTTGGTAAATCTCGACAATCGGCTCGACTTCGGGGTCGTAGTCGGCCCAGTCCGTGCCCATGTCCGTGCCGGACGTGTGCGCCATAGCGATTCCCTTGTACTTGCGCAAGTATGCGAAGAAGCGCTCGGGCCCTTGGCGGGCATAGTTGGTCGGCAATGACCACTCGTAGTGCTGGTAGTCGAGGATCGGAGCGCCGCGGTACGGGAAGACCACGTTGCGGTGTCCGTTGGGGTACTTGATCGAGCGCTCGTACGCGTACAGCGGAACAAAGGCCGAACCGACGCGGAAGATGTCGACGAACTTCTGGCTGCGGAACCAGTCGTATTCGTCGGCCACGCCGAAGTTGTGCTCGGTGATGGCGAGAAAATCCAGCGCGCCCGGATCGATCGCGTAGCGGTAAGTGTCCTCGGTCGAGCCGTCGTTGTAGCCGTCCCAGGAGATTTCCGTGTGGCGGTGCATGTCGCCACGGTAGATCTTGTAGCGCTTGCCGCCGACCTCGTAGACATAGCTGCGGATGCGCGCCACGTCCCGCTCGTCGTTGGGGTGTACGGGTTCGTTGGCGGCCATTTCGCGGCTCGGCCGGTTGGGCGGCTGCCTCGCGGCCTGTGCCGGCGGCAGGCTCAGGCCCGTCAGCCGATGGGATTTCGCCTCGCCGGGCAGAGCTGGCAGCCGCGCGGCGAACACGTCGAGCATGATGTTGACGAAGTCGCGGAAACTCCGCCTGTCCGTCGGGTAGGCGGCGATCAGGCGGCCGGTTGAGTCCGCCTCGGCTTCGATCCGCATGTCCGTGCGCCCCGTGGAATACGGCAGCAGCATCATCGGGGACCACTCGCCGCCGTCGTAGTAGCTGGCGTAGATCTCCCACAGCGCGTGATGCGACGGCGTGCGCCAGTAGACGTTGTGCTGCATGGGGCGCCGGTGCCGGAAGAAGACCCAGATGCGGTTGGAGCCGTCCACGGCCAGCTGTGGGTACTCGTAGAAGTTGTTTCCCGGCCCCGGATCCGGCAGGGAGGACTCGAGGCTGGTCGCCGGCGCGCGCAGCTGCCCGCGGTCATAGACCGCCATGCGAATGTTGCGGGAGTTGTACAGCCCGGTCGCGTTGGCTTGGATATCGAACGGATAGCCCCAGTCCTTGCCCCAGTTGATGCCGGACTCGTGCCAGGCCATCCAGACGCGATCCTGGCGGTCGGCTGCCAAGGTGACGTAAGCCTCGAACCTGCCGGTCCGAGCTACTGGTCGGGGCGCGTCCCAGTCTCTCCCTGCCTTGCGCGCCAGGTACACGTCGTACCCGGTCGATTCGCTGTATTGGTCCCATGCCACGTACACGGTGCCGTTGCTGTCGATGGCGATCGACGGTTCCCAGCAATTCCCAGCAGAGGCCGAGCTGACTCTCGTGGCAGCGCTCCAACCCCTGGACGCGTCGTAGGTGCGGTGGAAGATGCCGAAGCGATCATCGCGGGCACCCTGCCAGACCAGATGGATCTTGCCGTCCCGATCCCGCACTGCGTTGTGGTGGATATCCGGCTGGGCGGCAGTGGTCAGGCGCTCGATCGAGCCCCAGACCTCGCCGTCAAAGGCCCGGGCGTAGAGATCCCAGTTGCCTCGGACCTGCTCGGACCACAAGACCCAGACCTTGCCTTCGGCGTCTTCTGCTACCGCCGTGCGATAGACATCCCCGTTCGCCGGGCTGACCGCGTGCGGCCCTTCCGCAGATCCGGCCGCCTGGCCCGGCAGGATGCGGTCGGCGTACACGCGGTCCGAGCCGTTCGCGAATCCGCTGAACGCGACCCAGACCGAATCGTCGGAAGTGACCTCCAGCGATGCGAAATCGTTATCGGTCAAGCGCCGGTCGGGAGGTCCCGGGTCGCCGCGACCGAGCAGCATTCCGACGGGCACGCGTGACACGGACGCCCTCCCGTCCAGAAAAGCGACCGTCCCGGCCGCCGGAACGTCACTGACCCTGACGCTGAAGTTGCCCTGTGCGGTGGAGATTTCCACCTCGGTGGAAGCTGAACCCTTCAGGTATGCGTAGAACCTCGGCGTGAGATACGTGTCCGCCGGCAGGTCCACGAGGATGTCTTCGTCATGGTTCCTGCGGTCGAACGGAAACGCCGGCCGCGTCGACATCTCCCACCTCCTCGGCGGGTGAATTACGTCGCCGAGCCCCATTTCGTAGCCGATCAGCTCGACCAACTCGCCGTTCCTTACCTGCAGGTCGCCGTCCCAGTCGGTCTCCGCCTTGTCCCCTATTCCGAAGGTCACCAAGAGTGCGTAGTCGGCGTCGGCGGGCGGATTTCGCAGGGTTGTCTGCGTGGAAGATTGGGCCCCGAGCACTGTAGCCAGGGACGTAGAGATAGCAAGGATACGGGCGCAACGAGCGGTCATGGCGGTGCTACGAGAATACCAAGGGCGCGTGAGCCCGGAACACGCGCGAGCCGCCCGCCGCGGCCCTAGGCTCCGTGCCGCCTCCACGGCACAGGGTGCCTGGGTCCGGGATGCGTCGGCGGGCGGGACTCAGTTGCCCGCTTTCTCCGTCGCCCGCGCCCCGCCGAGGATCAGCTCTACGGCCATGTTTCCCTCGTGGCAGGCGTATTCGTACATCACGTACTCGGGGTCGTTGGTCAGCGGCATGGCGATCTTCCACGGCGCTGTGTAGATCTCCGGATCCTCGATGGTGACCTCGTATTGGATCGTGTCCTCGCTCACGCGCGTGAATCGTTCGACGACCTTGAGCTTCTCCGACTGCGGGATGCCCTTGATCCGCCGAGACGCGGAATTGGACGCGATCCAGCCCTTGTCCGTGTAGTTGCTGACCTCCACGACTAGGGTGTCGCCCTCCCAGCGGCCGCGCGAATCTCCCATCCACAGGCGGATCTCATCGCTGACGTGGGGCCCGGCGTCCAGCGGAATGATCCGGGCATCGTGGATCATCTCGTACAGGATCGCGACGTACTGCGGCGTTTGCAGGATCCGATATGCGTTGTTGTAGCCGGCCGGAAAGATCGAGCCGGGCACGCCCCGCGAGATGCAGCGGTCCCACACGCTCATATGCACGAACGAGTCGCCTTCGTGGGCCCGGTTGAAGTCTCGTCTGGCCTCTGCGGACGGCCGCGTGGGCACGCGGCCGCTCGGAGGATCGACCACTAGCGAAGTTTGGCGGCTCGAGAGGAACTTGTCACCCGAATCCAGCCAGACTTGGTTGTAGCCACCCACGTTGCCCGGCGGGGAAGTTCCATCCGATGCGGCGCGCCGCTTGGCGACGCCAGCCTCGATCGACGCGGCTTCCTCGTCACTGAGGACCGTCTTGCCTGCGTGGTCGGCGGGGCGCTCGAACGGAGTGATGGTTTCGTTTGTCCACATCCCCTGCAGGTCGGGATGGCCCCAAGGCGTTCGCGGAAGCGTCCACCCGTCGCTTTCTGCCAGGACGGCGGGCGCGAGCAACGCGATCCCCGTGATGAGAGCTGCCAGAGCGAATGTCCGATTTGTCATTTGAATCTCCTTCCGGCGCAGTGGATCGCGGGCGAGAGCGAACCCATCAATCGAGATTTCAATGCGGTCGGTTCCTTGCTTGACTCGCCATGCGCGATCGCTGTGCTCCGGCCAAGACAGCAGCGTTTCCACGCGTCGCGCAGCAGCGGGGCACGGCGGCCTTGGGCGTTCCGTACCTTGCGATTATAGGCGCGAACGCCTTGCTGCGGAGGCCGAGCGTGATGGACCGTGTGTGGGTCCGGCCGATTCCCGCCATCGCGGCGGCGGTAGACTCGAGTGCGGCGGCCAGCCGGAACGCGTACAGGCTCCGCGCCTCACCTTGGAGCTACGGCCGGTCGTCGTATGGCGCGCCCGTCCCCGATGAGCCCGCGAATAGCCTCGTCCCGTCCGGCAGTGTTACGTCGCGGCCGTTGGCCTTGTTGGTGCCGTCGATCGCACGGTAGCCCTCTACCAGCACCTCGACTCCGGGCTTCACCGAATCCTTTCGCCAGCCCCGGCGCACCAAGGCTCCGGGCGGACCGGCCTCGATCATCCAATTCTCCGTCGCGCCTTCGTCGGTCGTGACCTCGATGTGCATCCACGCGTGAGGGTTGATCCACTCCATCTTGGTGATCTTGCCGCGCAAGCGGACGGGCTGTTCGGCGTCGAACTCCGAGGAGAAGGCGTGGTGCGCCGCGAGCGGGCCGATAGCCAGCAACCCGGCCAGCCCGATTCCGGACAGAGCAACGGCTGTCTTGCGTGTCATTCTTGGTTCCCCTGTCATTCGCCGGATTGCGCCGCCTGCTTGTCGCGGGCGCGCGCCCCGCTGAGAGCGTTGAACATGCCGTAGTTGCCCTCGTGGCAGGCGTACTCCACCAGTTCGTACTGCTCGTCGTCTAGGTCGAACGCAAACGTTGCCGTCCAGGGCTGCACCCAGACGGTCGGGTCGTCGATGGTGAATTCGTAGCGCAACTTGGTTGGGCCGATGCGCCTGAACCTTTCTGTCAGGCGGGCGGCCGCGGTCGCGCCGCGATAACCGGCGCGACCGTTGAGGCGGCTGGTCTCCACCACGAGTGTGTCGCCCTCCCAGCGGCCCTGCGAATCGCCCAGCCACGAAGTGAGTTTTTCTCCCACGGGCTTGCGCGGCTTCGTCGGGACGGCGCGCGTTTCGTGAATCATCTCCTTTTGGATGGCCACAAATCCCGGGCCTTGCACGATCTGTAGGCCGTTGTTGTAGATCGACGGCATCATCAAGCCGGGCAGGCCGCGCGTTATGCAGCGGTGATACATGCCCAGATCCTCGGGGCCATCCGGCGTCTGGCCCGCCTTCCTCGCCCGCTCTTCTTGGGCCGCGGCGGCCATGCGCTTGCCTTCGGCGGTCAGCTCGGGCAACCTGCCGTTCGGTGGATCCACGATCATCGCCACTTGCGTGGACGGCGTCATCTTGTCGTATCCCAAGGTTGTGTCGCGCCACTCGCGCTCATATCCCCAGATGCTGCCTAGCGTGCCGCGCTCCCGGCGCGCGGCCGCCTGCTCGGGCGTCAGCGCTTCGACGTCCGCTAGGTCTTGCGGCCGCTCTAGCGGAATTCCGTGAGCGGCATTCCCCGTCCACACGCCCTGCATGTCCGGCTCGCCCCATGGCGTGCGGGGCACGGCGTAGGGTTCGGCCGCCTCATGTGCCGCCACCGCTTCGAACCTGCTCTCGATTCCGGCATAGCCGGACTCTACGATGGCGATTCTCACATTGTCCGGGCCGCGCACGAATGCCCGTTTAGCCCGGCTGCGGGCATTGGGAGGCGTCTCTGGCTCGGATTCGAAATCCACTCCGCTGCGCCGCATCTTCGGCTCGGCCCGCCCTAGGTCAGGCACGTCGAACGCGATGTGGGAGACTGCGCGGGACCGTGTCGGGGCAGGCGTGCCATCGGGGTGAGGGGATGCGAACAGCCACACGTCCCCGAAACGTAGCGCGCTCTCGCGGCCCTTGAACTTGGCCGGCGTGCCGCCGAGCGCCTTGCGGTACCAGTCCAGTGTCTCGGCCGGATCGACTGCGCTGAGATGCACCTGGTGAAAGCCTTCGTTCTGCGGGTCTTGCAGCACTTCGATGCGCGTGCCCCACGGGTCGAACACAAACCCGTGCAGGAACATGCCCGGAAGCTCGCGCAGCGTCGCCCCGTCGTCGAAGCGTTGCAGTCGCACGCCGGAACCCCTCACGCCCACCGCTTCCAGCTCGGCCATCTTGGAGACGACGTCTGCGTAGGAAAACGCAATGTGGTTGACGCCTGTCCCTTGCGAGCTGCCCATCGTGGGCTGGACGGCGAAGATAAGCTCCACGCCGTCGCAGTCGGCGGTGTCCGGCCGGCCGGAGACGGACTGGCAGTCGAAGTGCCTGCTATACCAGCGCACCGCTTCCGAAGGACTGGCGGCAGTGATCTGGATGTGGTGGAGTTCTGCGGCGAACATCGCCGGTGCCGAGACGGCTCCGGCCAAGGTGGCGAAAGCGATTTTTCGGAGGAAGGTCATAGCGAATGAACCTCGTCGGTGGTCAACGGGTGGGCTCCCTGCGTAGGTGGCCGTACATCAGATCCTCGGCGTACTCGACGCACTTGAACTCCAGCACGCGGGCATCATCTTCCAAGCGCCGGTACAGCGGCAGGCGAATCGTCCACGGGCGGGAGAAGACCTCGGGATCGGTCAGAGTGGCCTCGTACATGATGGCGTGCGCGCCGAGCGGCGTGTAGCGTTCCTCCACCCGCAACGAGGAACTGGCAAAGTTGCCCGCCCGGTCAAGCCATGCCTGGCCATTGAAGCCTTCCGATTCCACGATGAGCGTGTCGCCTTCCCAGCGCCCATGCGAACGCCCCATCCAGCTGTCCAGCGGCGGCGGCTCAGGAGTCTCCTTGTCCATGTGGATGGTGCGATTGGCCTCGGCGAAGCCATACAGGATCATGATCTTGCGGTCGCCTTGGATGATCTGCAGCGGGTAGGGCAGGTACGTGGCCCGTGGCACGCCCGGCAGGAAGCACTTCGCTTCCGGATCTTCGGTCATGCGATTCTCGAAGTTCTTCCGCCTTTGCTGCAACGCGCTTTCCAAGTACGGGATCTCGCCGCCGACTACCACGCCCTGACCCGGAGGGATCGCCCCGATCGCCCCGAGGTCGGGATGCCCGGGGCCTGAGGGATGGTCCTCTAGGTTCCAGTGGGCCGTTCCGATGGCTTGCCATACGCCGTTTAGGTCGGGATGCCCGTCGTAGGCCCTTGGCGCCGCGTTGTCTTGGGCGACTAGGGGCAGGCAAACGAAGACCATCGTCACCGCTGCGATGGCAAGGCAGGTCCCGGCACCTCCGGTTCGGCAATCCATGACGGTTCAATTCTACAGATTCCTGCAAGCTCCGGTCGCGTGCCTCTATAGGCAGCAAACGGATCATGCCGCGCTTCCTGCGGGACGCGAGGCGGATCAGGAGGCGAAGCGTCGCTTGCGGGCCACATCCAGCGCCACGGCCAAGATGATGATCGCTCCGATGATCACCTGCTGCCAGTACGGATTGATTCCCAGCAGGTCGCTGCCGTTCGAGAGCAGGCCCATGATGAACGCCCCGATCAACGTTCCGATCACCGTGCCCTCGCCGCCGGCGAGGCTGCCACCACCGATCACTACCGCTGCGATCACCTGCAGTTCATACGTGACTCCCGCCGTGGGCTGGCCGGTCATGAGGCGCGACGTCTCGATCATTCCCGCCAACCCAGTCAGCAACCCGCAGATGGCATAGATTGCGACCTTGAAGCGACCCACCGGTATGCCGGCGTAGATGGCCGCGGCTTCGTTGCTGCCGATCGCGTACGTATAGCGCCCCAGCTTGGTCGAGTGCAGCATAAAGTGCGCCACGATCACGCAAGCGACTAGGACTACCAGCACGAACGGTGCTGGGCCGACCGTTCCCTCTCCTAGAAAGCCATGCTCCTTCGGCAGCCCGACCACGGGCAAGCCGCCAGAGATTACCAGCGTCAGGCCACGGACGATTCCTAGCGTGCCCAGAGTCACGATGAACGGTGGGATGCGCATGCGCGCGATCATCAGCCCGTTAGCGCAGCCCCACAGCGCGCCGCTTGCGATGCCCGCCAGGATCCCCAGCATGACCGAGTCGGTCGAGACCATCGTCATCGTCCCGACCACGCCAGAGAAAGCGAGGATTGACCCTACCGATAGATCAATGCCTCCCGAAACGATGACGAGCGTCATGCCCAGCGCCATGATGTTGATCACGACCGTCTGGCGAATCACGCTGGAGATGTTCGTGGCCGTCAAGAAGTACGGAGACGCGATCGACAGGATCACGAACAGCGCGGCCAGGCTGATGAACGGCAGGAACCGCTGGACAACGGAGGATTCTCTCGGCATCGCTGTTCGTTCTCGCTACTGTGTCACGGCGTGGTGCATGATTTCCTGCTGCGTCGTCTCGCGCGGCAGTTCCGCCACTAACTCGCCTTCGCGCATGACCAAGATACGGTCTGCGACCTGCAGCAATTCCGGCAACTCCGAACTGACCATCAGGATTGCCTTCCCCTGCCTGGCTAGTTCGTCCATTAGCGCGAACACCTCGGCCTTAGCGCCCACGTCAATGCCTCGGGTCGGTTCATCGAACAACACAACGTCGGTATCGCGGAACATCCACTTTGCAATCACGACCTTTTGCTGGTTTCCGCCGCTGAGCTCGGAAGCCTTTTGCTCCACAGAGTCGGCTTGCATCTGTAGCTTCTCGCGTAGCTGCTCGGTGACAGCCTTCTCTTTGGAGACCTGCACCACCTCAGCCGTGCATAGCGCGTCCAAGTTTGCCAGCGTGGTATTTGTGCGAATCGACAGGTTGATGGCTAGGCCGGTATGCTGGCGATCTTCCGTTACGAGTGCGATCCCGGCGGCTACCGCATCGTTTGGAGACCTGATGTCAGCCGGTTTGCCGTTGACGGCGATCGCGCCGGACTCTGCCGGCGTGATGCCGAAGATCGTTTCGCACACTTCCGTGCGGCCCGCCCCGATCAGGCCGGCCATGCCGACGATCTCGCCCGACCTCAATTCGAAGTCAACACCAGGGAGGCTCACCTTGAGGCGTGTCTCCCCAGGGGTCAGCTTGTCGCGCTGCTCGGACGAGGAGATGTCGCGGCCGACCATGTGGTGCACGATCTCGGCTGTGGTGGTATCGGCTGCCGGACAGCTTTGGATCGTGTGGCCGTCGCGCAGGATCGTGACATGATCGGCGATTTGCTCGAGCTCGACCAAGCGGTGCGTGATGTAGATGATTCCGATGCCCTTCTCGCGCAGGGCATCTACCGTGCGGAAGACCTCGGAGGCCTCGGCATCTGAGAGCGAGGACGTCGGTTCGTCGAATATCAGCAGCGACGGGTTGCCGTGCAACGCGCGGCAGATCTCCACGATTTGCTTTTGTGCCGGGCTTAGCGTCTCGACTCTCGAGTCCGCTTTGACCGGGAAGTGATGGGCTTCCAAGATCTCTTTCGCGCCGTCGATCATGCTGCGCCGGTCCAGGCGAAACCCGCGCATGCGCTCGCGGCCGAGAAAGACGTTCTGGGCGACTGTTAGGTGCGGTGCCAGCAGCGACTCCTGGTGGACCATGTGGATTCCGACGTCGTGCGCGTCGGCGGGCTGGGCGAAATCGACGCTTTCGCCCTTCCAGCGCATCTCCCCGCCGTCCCGCCGCAGCATGCCGGCCACGATTTTCATCAGGGTCGACTTGCCCGCGCCGTTCTCTCCGACTAGGGCATGCACTTGACCGGAGTCGACACGTAGGGTGCCGTCAAGTAACGCGTGAACACCGCCGAAGCTCTTGCGGATCGACGAAAGCTCCAGAAGCATGACACTGCCGGAGCCTGCTGCCGGCAAAAAACCAAGCGTAGCACAGCAGGTCTTTACAGTTACCTCGGTCCGGCGTCGCCACCCACAGGAGCCCATGCGGGTGTGTGCGGCTCGGGGGAGCCGACTGCACAGCCTGGGGGCTCGTCAGACCCGAGGTGCGGCCGTCAACTCTGGAAGCGGAGGGCCGGATTCAACTTGGGACGCTGGGCGGCTCGCCTCCGCATCAGTTCGCCGGCAGGCGCTAGTGCGTGCCGACGTGAGCGAGTTCGCTGCGGTGCACCACAAGGTTGGCCTTGACTTCGTTGTCGATATTCACGATCCGATAGGTGACCGTATGATCCGGAACGGTAGTGTCAAACGCCAGGAGACCAAACGACTGCTTCTCGTTGTAGCCGAACAGGGCCCCCGGCATCAGTTCGTGAACGGCTTCATTGGTGAGGCGTGAGCTCTCGAATTCGTACAGCGGATAGCCGTTGGGGCGCTCGATCCTCCAGGCATCCGAACGGTGGCGATCAGCAGAAATCAGGATCACCCCCCCGATCCTGTTCTCCGCAAGGAAGTCGAAGATCTCAGTACGCTCCTCACGGAATCCGTTCCAGGTATCGACGGCATCGCCTTTGGACTCGAATGCCCACGGTACTGACGAGGCGATCACCTTGAAGCTGCTCCCGGATTGTTGGAGCCGCTCGAACAGCCACTTCTTCTGGACCGGACCCAGCATGGTCTTCGGTTCTACATAAGGGTTGGTCCGGTAGAACCGGCAGTCCAGCAGGAAGAATTCCACGTCACCGATGGCGAAGCTGAACCACGCGCCAGGATGCTCATCGAGACCGTAGGACGGATTGTTCCAGTTCTCGCGGAACTGCTGGAAGAGCGGAAGCTTCCAAGGTGGCTGGTCCACGTACGGCCCAAGCCAGACGTCATCCGTGCCGCTGTCATGGTCATCCCAAATGGCGTACACGGACGTCGTAGCGACCAAGCGACGGAACTCGGGCCGCGACTGCCGCCGGTAGTACGTGTAGTAGTGCAGCCCGTTCGGCATCTCTGGCAGGTCAACGTACACGTTGTCGCCAAGAAACAGAAATGCGAGAGGGCCGTGCGAACGGATCACGTCCCACACTCGCTCGTGCTCTGGAACGTACCCGGCTCCACCCCCGAAACCCACCGCGAACTTGGCCGGAGCACCTGCGGCAGGAAACGTGCGGAACGAGGGATGATCGGGTCCGGTCGCCGCGTCCCCGTCGATCGTGACCTCGTACGTATAAGCCGTGTCGGGCTGAAGTCCCCGCACCTCGGCGACTGCCGTGTAGTCGGCACCGACGTGCGTCCGCACGGGATCCGATCGAATGTCCGGGTGGACGATGACCCGAATATCGGCCTCGCTGGCCGTGCGTACCCAGAATCGGGCACTGGTGGCTGTCACCGCGCCGACCATCGGGCCGTGGATCAGGCTGACATTGTGCCGGGCAAGTTCACCCCGGAACGCATCGGATTCCACCAACGGCTTCAGCACGTTTCTAGGACCAGCGACGAACCGCTCGATCGGAAGGCCTCCGTCCAGCGCCTCTCGCATGGTCGCAACGGCTTGGTCGAGTTGTCCTAGCTGAGCCTGCGCAACCGACAGGTTGAACATGGACTCCAAATCTTCTGGATTGGCCAGAAGCAGTTCCTTGGCGTATTTGGCTGCATCGTCGGCCCGGCCGTTCACGATGTCGAGCATCTGCCTCTGGCCGCGTCGTTTTGCGAGGGTCTCGATGTGCTCCGTGAAAAACCGGAGGTCCCACGGAGTCTCGCTGCCGTAGTAAGGATGATCGTCCCCTTCCATGTACGCATCGGAGGGCGCGTACCCCTTGAACGGGCGTTCCTCTCCGGATGGACAGCCCAACAGCAAGGACAGCACCGCCAGAAACAACGTCTTCCGCACAATGACCGTCACGCCCGTTTCCATGGCCATCCACAGTTAGCACAGGCGGGCCTGGAGCACAACGACACCGGCCTGGGCAGGATCCTTGTCAGACAGCGGGGCTCAGTAGGACTGAAATGCTTGGAATCTGAGTCCACGAATCCGCCCGATCTCCTAGACCTAGGGGGGAGCTCGGAAATGGCCTCTTTGGTTTGGAGGGGTCGGTGGTGGTGCGCCAGGACAACCCGCCGGTGTTCGGAGGTGACCATGCTCTCCGCTAGAGGAGGATTTGGCCCAACCTGCCCGGCCGGAAATTGCGGCTAGAAGAAGAACCGCGCCCCGATCTGGAGCTGGAGTGGGCTGACGCTCGGTATCTGGCGGTTTCCGCGGTCGTAAGAGCCGTCGTCGTCCCTCAGCCGCATGAAGTTTGGCTGCGGCCCGATCGCCTCGCCCGTTCCCAAGTCCAGACCCGGCCCGAATACCGTATTGAACCCCCCGAATTCGACGTTGTCCATGTCGAACGCATTGAAGAGCTCCGCCGAGAGCTGCACACGTGCCCGCTCCGTGAGCGGAAAACTCTTCATTACCCGCATGTCGAAGTTCCGCAAGCCGCGATTGCGGAACGCGTTGCGGCCTAGGAACACTCCCGGGGCGCTCATGCCGCGATCGCCCCAGCTGGAACGGTCGCCGTTCAAGTCCCTACCTGCCACTGGGTTGATCGGGGGCCCCGATGTAATGCGGGCGATTCCAGACCAAGTAATCCCTAGCGGCAGTGTCAATACGGCATTGGACGTGAATTGATGCTGGATGTCCTGATTGGCCGGGCCGTAGTCGCTGCCAAGCGCGAACGGGTCGTTATATCCGAAACCAGTCGCGCTACGTTCGTTGTCGTCATCCGAAAAAGTCTGCGACCAGGTATAGAAGCCCTCCCACTGCAAAGAGCTCCTTGGGCGATACTTCGCTGAGATGGTCACCCCCCTGTAGAGCGACCGCGCCGACGATTCTCGGACTGTGACCGATCCGAGCGAAGAAATCGGCCGATTTCTCCCGTTGATATATGGGATCCTCGCCAGATCTCCAGCCCGCACCGTGGGGAGCGGAAGGTTGAAGTCCTTGTTCCGTTGCAGGTTGGCCGTGTTGACGTGCTGGAAGACTGCACCGGCGACGAAGTCAGAGGTAACTTCGTGGTCGATTCCAGCCGTGAACGAAACAGAGCGGGGATTCCGGTAGTCGTCCGCGAAGGTGATCGGCTGGGCACCGGCGAACGGATCCGTGCCACCGCCCGCGACTCGCTGCACGTCCTCGACCGAGAAGACCGGCATCTCGCCCAGAGGAATCTGGTTCAGGTCGATGCCAGCTGCATGGAACTGCTGATAAACGGTCTCCTCGGTTGTCGGCAGCGCGAGGGAGAGGTTCCCGGGTGTTGCGCGGAAATTGTTGACGGGATCCGACATCAGCAGCAAGGGCGTCGCGGCGTAGTAGATCCCGAAGCTACCCCGCAATACGGTCCGGTCCGACTTTGAGAAAGGGCGATAGGCGAATCCAAAGCGAGGCATGACTTGGTCGGTGGCGTCCGGGATCACCGCAGGATCCGTGCGCCCGAACGGTAGATCCGCGCCGCGCACGCGCGCGACCAAGTCGCTATTTGTGGCTTGGGGGTCGGGGTTGTTTTGGGCTTCCCATCGGAGGCCGTAATTGAGCGTGATCCGGCGGGAGACGCGCCAACTGTCGGTGATGAACAGCGCGAGCTGGCTCTGCTGCATGGCAGTGTAGAGGTTGCCGACCTGGCGCAGGTAGAGTCCGGCACAGTCAAACCGATTCGCCAACTGCCCCCCGGCAGAAAGACAGTCCAAGTGCTCGTCGACATCAGAGCCGAACAGGATGAACCGGCCGAACTGGTGGAAGCCGAAGTTCTGGCTGGCAGTCAGCCCATTGAAATCCACTCCAAGCTTGACGCTGTGGGATCCGCTCGTCACTGAGACGGCGTTGTTCAGCTGGAGCCTGGTGTCTTGCTGGGTCGTGGGGAGGAAACTGCGGGCGCCGAAACGCCCGATCGTGGACTGGATCAGCGGGACCGAGGCGTTGTTGAGACGCGGGCGCTCCTCTCTGGTCGCCGTGACTCGCAGCTCATTGGTCCACGCCGGTGTCAAGAGGCTTGTGAGCTGCCCGGTAAAGTACTGAACTCCGCTCTTCTCGGTTCCGTTGTTGCTCACGGCCCGGTTGGTACGCGACCGCCGGGGATTCCCCGTGGTCGATGTATTGAGCGCTGTGGCGCTGGAGGCGTTGTACCGGAATGTCAAGGTCTGGCTGCCGCGGAGATGCAAGTCAACTCTTGGCGTGAACGCCCACGCGTCATTCGTGGACTCAAAAGGTTCCTCTAGGCTCCTATACAGATCGAACGCTTCTGGACCCGCATCACGAGATGCCCGCAAGAGGCGGGGGAATTCCACCAGCCTGGGCGTGTCGGCCCCTTGACGTTCCAGGGCGGCGAAGAAGAAGGCCTGATTTCTGACTAGCGGGCCGCCCACGGAACCACCGGACTGTCGGAGGGTCTCGAGCACTTTTTCTCCGAACGGGTCCTCGGCCCCCATGTCTCGGCCGCGGACCTGATGGAATGCGTCAGCGCGCACCTTGTTCGTCCCGCCCTTGGTGATCGCGTTCAGGATTCCGCCGGACGAGCGCCCGTACTCGGCGGTGTAGCCTGCGGAAACGGCTTGGAACTCCCGGATCGCGCTTTGAGGCACGGTGATGACGAAGTTAGACCGTTCGCCGCCGCGGATGCCTCCGAAGAACGGCTGGTTGTAGTCGGTTCCGTCAACCATTACGTTCGCGTTGATGCCGCGCTGGCCGACGAAGGAAAGCTGTCCGCGCTGCCGGTCTACCTGTACGGTGGGCGTAAGCAACGCGAAGTCTTGGAATCGGCGGCCGTTAATCGGCAGGTCGCGGATCGCGGTGGCGTTCACGATGTTGTCGGAGGTCGATTGGGATGGGTCGATCAATGACGCCGTCACATCGATCTCCGTCCTGGTTTCCTCGATCTGCAGCGTGATGTCCACCTGCACCGTGGTTCCCACGCTGACCACGACAGCTTCGATCGAGGCGCGCGCAAAGCCCTCGGTTTCGGCCCGAATCGTGTAGGAGCCTGGATCGACGCTGGAAGACTGGAATTCCCCGGCCCGGTTGGAGCGCAATGCGCGAACCACTCCCGTGGTGTCGTTGACGAGCGTGACTTGCGCCTCGGCGACCGAGGCGCCAGCCGGATCAAGGACAACACCGATGATCCGGCCCTTGTGGGCGTTTGTCTGGGCGGAGAGCGAGCCGATGCAGATCACCAGCAGGAGCACTTGGCGAGCGAGAATCATGAACGTACCTACGCGGCTCGTAATGTCGGTATGGGCTGGAGAACGGGCGGGCCAGCCCAGAACAGTTCTAACCTAACGAAGTCCTAGTGTCCCATCAGAAACGCCTCCAGAGCAACGCGCGGTCTGCTCGCATCGTGCGAGGCGCAGCGAGAGACGATCCTCCGCCGATCACGCTGTAGTCGCCCATTCCGTGCCACATAGAGGAATCCGGCGACGGAATGGGTAGGCGGCAAGGGTCCGGCGTTCTCGGGAGCGGCTGGCTCGGCTATACTCAGCCATGGCCGAATACGACTCGATCGCCTCCGGGTACAGCGACTCCAAGCGGCTGCCCTTCCGAGACCATATCGAACGCTACACGCTCTTCCGGACGCTCGGCGACATTCGGGGCGCCCACGTGCTGGACCTTGCGTGCGGAGATGGCTTCTACACCCGACTGCTCAAGGAAGCGGGCGCTTCGTCCGCAACCGGAGTGGACCTCTCGGCTGAGATGATCCGCTTGGCGGAGGAGAGCGAGCGCCAGCGGCCGCTCGGATGCTCGTATGTCCGAGCTGATGCTGCCGATTTCAGGCCTTCCGAGCCCGTCGACGTTGTGGTAGCCGCGTTCCTGCTTAACTACGCAAGGACCCGGGAAGAACTCGTCCGTCTCTGCCGTGTGTGCCGGGAGTCTCTGCGGCCCGGCGGACGGTTCGTGGGCTTGAACGACAATCCGCTTGTTGCCCCCGGCGGATCGGGCAACTGCCTCAAGTACGGGTTTGATCGACGCTCCGACGGCCTCCCACTTCGCGACGGAGACCCGATCTACTACGTGTTTCCGGCGGCAGATGGGAGTTCGTTCAGCTTCACGAACTACTACCATTCCCCAGCGACCTACCAGGCCGCGTTCCGCGACGCTGGATTCCGGGACTTTCGCTGGGTGCCGGTCGCGCTCGACCCCGCGCAGGCTGGAGACCCCTTCTGGGGCGACTTCATGCGGAGCCCGCCGATCACCGCGTTCTCGGCCGAGCCGTAGAGGGCCGAGGCCCGCGCCCGCGACCTCCGCGCGGCCCCCCCAGCGGCTGGGACGGGCCTACGTGCCTAGACGCGCGCCGGACAAGTGGCACGCCTCCACGGCGTTGCGGCGCGGGTGCGCCAGTTCCTCCCCTGACTGCCAAGGCGTTAGAACGTGAACCTGAGGACAAGATGGATCTCTCTCGCGTGACTGTCGTAGACCTGATCCGGTCGATCGAACAGCCGGTGGCCGGGAATCAGATTGTTGCGCGTGTCTCGAGACGCCACTGCTCGCGTGCTGTTCAAAGAGCCAGGCGTGTACTGCGGATGGTTCAGCGCGTTGTAGAAGGCGGCCCGAAACTCGATGGCCTTGGATTCACCGACCGAGAATCGCTTGCTGACGCTCACGTCGAAGTTGTTGATCCCTCTCAGCGGCAGAGTGTTGCGACCACCGTCGGGATGGACGCCGGCCCCGGCCTTGACGTAGCGAGCATTCGGGTTGTCCGCGAGGTATCCGACTACGTCGCCGGCACTGTTCATTAGCGCGGTCACGTCGCTGCCCGTGCGGTCCGCACCCCGCGGGTTCACCACGACCCTGTCGGTGGCGCCGTCTAGATTCCGGTTGGAGTCGAGCCCGCTTTGGACCGTGGCGTACTGGGGCGACTCTGCTGTGTACATGCCGGATAGCACCCAGTTGCCCAGCAGGTTCTTGCGGAACCATCGCGTGGAATTCGTGTACCACGGCACCTCGTAGACCCAGGCCACCGTGAATCGGTGGGTGCGGTCAAGAAACGAGCGTGCTCGCTCGGCGCGCATGTCTTGGAAGTCCTGCGGTCGTCGCGGGGAAAGCAGCGTAGAGAACAGATCGGCGGTGCTGTCGTCGATGTTCTTGCTCCAGGTGTAGGCACAGACAAACTGCAGTCCGTTGGAGAACCTTCGCTTTGCCTCCAGTGCGAGCCCGTGGTAGATCGAATTGCCGCGATTCGGGAACGAGAAGATGAACGGGCTAAATCCCGCCTCGGCGAATACCGGCAGGGAGAACGATTCCGCGTCGATGTCTGCGAGGGTCAAACTGAGCGTGTCCAGCTCCGACTGGGTCGGCCGCTCGTAGAACGTGGGTAGCGAACGCTGGGGGGTCGCCCTTGCTGCGAGCGGAAGAATGCTCTGCGTGAACAGGCGGACTCCGCGAGTGCCGAGATAGCGGGCCGAGACGGTGTAGTCACGCGCCAATACCTGTTCGATCCCGAAGTTCCACTGCATCGAATAGGGGAGATGCTGGTGCTGTATGTAGGTAGACGTCAGTGAACGGGCCGCTGCTTCGTCAAGTTCGTCCGGCCTCTGATCGGGTCGGATGCCGCCGTTGGCAAGGTAATTCGGCGTATCGACGGTAGGGTCGCCCCGAAACGTATTCTCCACTTGGGGCGGCTTGCTTAGCTGTCCTAGGTTCGTGAAATACGAGTCGTAGGCGATCCCGAATCCGGCCCGGATGACCGTGCTGCCCTGAGAGCCAGGGGAGTAAGCCAGTCCGGCTCTCGGCGCGAAGTTGAGCTTCTGCGCTCTCGGCTCGCCGAACGTCAGCACTCCGGGCACGCTCGATAGGGCGTTGAGGCGTTGTTGCTTGTCCCCGTACGGCACGCCCTTGTACTCGTGTCGCAAGCCGAGCGTGAGCGTGAGGTTCCGCAGGATCCTTGTCTCGCTGCTCACGTACCAGTACAGCTCGGTGTTGTTGCCGTGGTAGATGCCGCCACCCGTGTTGCGCTCTGCTTGGATGTCCGGGCTTAGGTCGAGCAGAAAGCGCTCTAGGGTGGAGTAGTTGTAGTCGCCGCGCTGGCGTTGCACGAAAAGATCCGAGGAGATGTTCCGCCTTGCATCGACACCGAACCGCAGGGTGTGGCGCCCTCGGATGAACGTGGTGTTGTTCACGAGCTGGTAGGTGTTCTGCGCATCGCTCTGGGGTGCGACCTCGTACGGGCCGATCTGAATGTCGAGATCCTGCTCGATCGTGATGTTCGGGAAAGAGTCGAGCCCTGGAAACTCGAAGTCCCCTGCGGGAATGTCAGAGGCAGAGCGGCTGAATCCGAGTCGCGTCTCGTTAAACCAACGCGGTGAAAAGGCCCGGAAGTACGACAGCGTCGCGAGCTGCCGGCTGCCCGTGCTCTTGCTTATGAAGGTCGGCAGGTCCGGGGCAGTTCCGGGGTCGAGGGCGTCGCTCGCGTTGCGGACCGTGCGAAACCGCAACTGGTCGCCCCCCTTGCGGTTGTAGTCGACGCTGACCAGCCAAGTGTGGTTGTTTTGGTACGTCGGCACATTGATCGGCAGCACGCCGATAGGAACCTCCTCACCCAGTACCGCCGCGGTGCCGGTGGCGGCGGGAGCGGGCGGGACGTATCGCTTCAACACGTCGCGGTTCGTGCTCGACAGCCCTTGGATGCGGTCCAGGATTGCGTAACCCTCGGCCGTTGGCGAGGAGAACGGCCGTCCCGGGGTGGAAGCTTGGCCGACGGGATTTCGCTGGTACGTCCCGAAGTAGAAGAGCCGGTTCCTGATGACGGGCCCTCCGACGGTGGCACCGAAGCGGTTGTCGTCAAGGCGCGGCTTCTCAGTGATGCCGCGCCGCTTGTTGGACTGGTCCAGCGCGTTCAGCGTGCGGTTCGCGAAGTACTCGTAAAGGGAGCCGTGGACATCGTTGCTCCCGCTGCGGACCACCGTGTTGAACTGGCCTCCGGTGGAGCGGCCGAATTCCGCGCCGTACTGGTTCTGCAGCAACGAGAATTCCGCCACCGCCTCGTTCGGCACGTCCACGACGCGCCCCGTGACGCCCTTGTGGTTGTTGTCGACGCCCTCGATCATGAAGTTGTTGTTGCGCGGCCGCTGGCCGCCAATCGAGGGGCCTTCGCCCAGGCCCGTGCCGCCGCTGGAAGCGACGCCCGCGCCCTGTAGCGAGAGGTTCAGCACGCCTAGGGCAAGGTCCGAACTCGGGCTGTAGAGCGCTTGGCGGGAGTCGAACGAACCGCCAACCGTAGAGGTGGTCGTATCGATCTGCGCCGAGGCGGCGGTGACCTCGACCTCCGTTTGCACCTCGCCGACTTCAAGGGTCAGGTTCACGGTGCTCGCGCGGTTGAGCGCGACGGCGATGCCGGACAGCATCGCAGGGGCGAAGCCTTCCGCCTCCGCCGACAGCGTGTAGTCGCCGACGGGCAGGTTGTTGAAGCGGTATGCGCCGAGTTCGTCGGTCTGCTGGTCCCAGCTCACCCCGGTATTGACGTTTGTGACTGTTACGGTCGAGCTGGGAATCGACGCGCCGGTTTGATCCAGCACGCTGCCGAGGAGGTGGCCGTCCGTCGCTTGGCCCAGGATGGAGTTCGGTGCCGTCAGTAGCAATACGATCGACAGCAGCGCCAGACGTGCGATTTTCGTCGTTGCGAATGCAGGTGTGTGCACAGGAATTACTCGGGACCCCAGACCAGTCGCTGACCCTTGGTGGGCGGCACTGGACTCGAACCAGTGGCCTCCTGCTTGTAAGGCAGGCGCTCTAACCAACTGAGCTAGCCGCCCCGGGGATGGCGAGGGGCAGTCTTGCCGTCACAACCTGGGAAGATCGTGGTCGCGGTACGGCCTACCCCTTTCCAGTCTGACAGATAGGGGACGATCCTGTTTCCGTTCGAGGTCCAACGTGCGATAGTCGCACGCTCTGTTCGAGTAGACTGACTCGGCGGGGCGGATGGGTGATCCGAAAAAACGATCATCGGTCCGATCTGAGCACAATTCGGCTCTTGCAGGCGGGAACGACCGTATCTGTAGAGGCCCGCAGCATACCGTGCGATTGATCATACAGAAATACCTAAATATTCGCACTTGATGTATATTTATATGCACATGGAGACCGTGACCAGTCGAATTAGGCGTCGGCTGATTCGAGATGGCTGGTACTTGTCGCGGCATGGCATGAATCACGACATCTATCGTCATCCCACAATTCGCGGGATCATCACTCTGCCGCGCCACCAGCGCGTGTCGGCGGGTGTTGCCGCGTCGATCGCCAAGAAAGCAGGCTGGTCCTGACAGGAGGAATCTGGTCATGAAGCGATATCCCGCACTGATCGACGGCGAGAAAGGGGCGTACGGCGTCACGTTTCCAGATCTGCCTGGAATTGTCGCGATGGGCTCGACGATCGAAGAAGCAATGGCACATGCCGAGGAGGCTCTGCGCGATTACGCAATTGAGGCTAGTAAGGACGGTTCCGTCCTAAAGCCGCCGACTGCCATAGAGAACGTTGAGGCCCCACATGGCCACACGCTGGTCTCGGTCCCCCTGATCGCCCTTACCGGTCGAAGTGTCCGCGCGAACCTCTCGTTGGATGAGGGAGTCGCCGAGTTCATCGACACGGAGGCGCGTCGGCGCAAGATGACGCGAACGGCATATGTCGAATGGATGGCCCGGCGAATCGCGCAAATGGGGGGGTGAAGACTATCCGAATATGCAGGCATACTTAGACCGCGCGCACGCGATGGCGAGAACCTGCTGCGGGCGGCGTCGGCCAACTTCCCACCCCATCCGGAGGCAACACCTCGCGGCCGCCTCCGTGCTAACCTTTTCCTGATGTCCAACTTGATTCAACGGCGCACGTTCTTCAGCGCAGCGGCAGCGTTCACCGCTGCTTCCTACGGTCGCATCCTCGGGGCCAACGAGAAGGTCAACATGGGCCTGATCGGCTGTGGCGGCCGCGGCCGGGGTGTGCTGCGGAGCTTCATAGCGAATCCGAATGTGAATGCTACTGCGCTGTGCGACGTGTTCAGCGCTCGCATCGACGAGGCGGCCCAGATCGCACCTAACGCCAAGGGCTACAAGGCGCACGAGGATCTGCTCGCCGCCAACGACGTTGACGCGGTCCTGATCGCCACTCCCGACCACTGGCATGCCGGCACCTGCGTTGACGCCGCCAATGCCGGCAAGGACATCTACTGTGAGAAGCCGCTCACGCTGCGGATCGAGGAAGGCCCCCAGATCGTAAAGGCCGTGCGCCTCAATGAGCGCGTGTGCCAAGTGGGCATGCAGCAGCGCTCGGCGAAGCACTACCTGATGGCCAAGGAGAAGTTCTTCGATTCGGGCAAGATCGGCAAGGTCACGTTGGCGCGGACTTGGTGGCACGGCAACGGTGCCCACCTGCGTCCGTTTCCAGAGCAGTACACCGAGCAGCCGTCGAACCTCGACTGGGGACGCTTCCTCGGCCCGGTGTCGTGGCGCGATTACGATCCGAAGCAGTACTTCAACTTCCGAGCCTACCTAGAGTACGGCGGCGGGCAGATTACCGACCTCTTCACCCACTGGATCGACGCCGTCCACCTGTTCATGGGCCAGGACGACCCGGTCGCGGCCGTGGCATCCGGCGGCATCTACCACTACAAGGACGGGCGCACCGCTCCCGACACGATCAACTGCCTGCTCGACTACCGCGGAGAGTGGACAGCCACGTTCGAGGGCACTCTGGCTCCGGGCCTGCGCGGTGCGGGTGTGGAGGTGATCGGAACCGAAGGCCGGTTGTGGATCACACGGGGCCGCTACGAGTGGTACTTGCCCCGTCAGGACGAGCCGGCCGAAGTCCAAGAGGCGATCGGCAACATGACGCAGGATCATGTCGATAACTTCATCGACTGCGTCAAGAGCCGCGAGCGGCCTAACGGAGACGTGTGGGTCGGCCACCGGTCCGCGCAGGCTTCCCACTTGGGCAACATCGCGTACCTGCAGAAGCGGCGGCTGAAGTTCGACCCGGACCGCGAAGAGATCCTGCCGCTCTAAACGGCATTTCGCGACAGGGATCCTGATCGCCGCCCTGATGTTCACCAAGAGGGAGCGGGTTCGGAGATGAACTCCGCCCGCGGGCGTCCGTCTGCGGGTCTTAGCGCAGCAGGCCCTCAACGAACGGCACTTCGAACACCTTGTCGTGCTGGATCGGGCCGTGCCCGAAGAACCCATCCTCGCCGAACAGCTCGCCGTGATCGGCGGTAATCGTGATGTAGGTGTTCTCCGGCACTAGGTCGAAGAGCTCCTCCACGACGCCATCGAGGTACTCGACAGCCTTGATCTGCCTGTCGCGCAGCGTGTCGAGCTTGCCTTGGTCGAAGAATTCCTCGCTGCTTTCGGTCAGCTTGCCGCCCACGATATGGTCGTCCAAGTGGCGGAACACGCCGTGAACGCCACTGACCCGCGGCCACTTCTCAGGCGGCTCGTCAGGCAGCGCGTAGGGATAGTGGGTCTCGCCCACGTTGAGGATGTAGAAGGACGGCCGGTCCTCGGGGAAGCGCATCTCCCGGAGCATGGCTCGCATGTCGTTGTGCTTGGGCATCAGCCGATACGTGTCGAACCCCGTGTTGAGGATGGTCCTCGGGTTCAGGACCGGCAGGGAGACCATCGCGTGCGTGCGGTAGTTGAACTGCTTTTGCAGGAACGTCGGGAAATAAAGCTGCGGCACCAAGGACTTGAAGCCCACGTTTTCCACGCCCAGCCGCTCGTTGAACTTGAAGAAGTCCTTCTTGTAGTACTCGGATGCGTAGACGTGCGCCGGGCTGCTGTGGGGCAACAGCCCCATGAGCAGGTTGTAGTGCGAAGGCGCCGTCCAGGAGGCGTACGACCAGCGCTGCTCGACGGTGCCTAGTTTGGAGATAGTCGTCGGCTTGGCGGCCGCGAACGAGTCAAACCGGCAGCTGTCGAAGATCACCAGGACATAGTTGTGCGGACGCATCGGACCCGAGCTTCGATTGTACGAACATGAGGTGCACGCGCTCCGCGCCCAATCTTTCCGGCCCGCGGTCGCGCTCGTTAGCTCTGTTGCGGTATCGTTGCAGCGGCAGCCGCAGGGATTCCGTTGTGTCGTTCCGAAGTCTCAACCGCCGTCAGTTCTTCGGGGCCGCATCAGCGCTTCTTCCTGCCGCTGCCACGATGCGCGGCCAGTCTGCGTCGCGACGGCCCAACATCGTCTTCTTGATGACCGACAACCACCGCTGGGACCTGCTCGGCTGTGCGGGGAACGAAATCATCCAGACGCCGAACATCGACCGACTAGCCGAGCGCGGGGTTCGCTTCAGCAACTCGTTCTGCACCACGTCGATCTGCGCGGCGACGCGGGCCAGCATCCTGACCGGCGAGTTCCGCCGGGAGCACGGCTACACGTTCACGATGCCCGCCATGAGCGTGCAGCGAATGGATCGCAGTTACCCAGCCCTGCTCAAGCAGTCCGGCTATCGCACGGGATTCGTGGGCAAGCTCGGAGTCGAGGTCGACCCGCGCGCCCCGGATCGGATGTTCGACTTCTACCGCCGTCGGATCGCCAGCTCGACCAGGAATCCGTACTACCGCGAAGCCGACGACGGGAAAGTCAAGCACATCACTACCATCAACGGGGACGATGCCGTAGAGTTCATCCGGACTAGTTCGCAGGACCAGCCGTTCTGCCTGTCCGTCAGCTTCAGTGCGCCGCATCCGGAAGACGATCACATAGACCAGTACATCTTTGACAGGGATTTGCAGGCGTTCTACGAGCAAGACGTCATTCCGCCCCCGCCGATCTCGGATCACGAGTACTTTCACCAGCTGCCGGGTTTCATCCAAGTCTCGATGAGCCGACAGCGCTGGTTCCGCCGATTCGACACGCCCGAAAAATACCAGCGGATGATGAAGGGAATGTACCGCCTCATCACCGGTGTCGACCGCCAGGTCGGTCGCATCGTGGCCGAGCTCGAGCGACGGGGTTTCGACGACAACACCGTGGTGATATTCACCGGCGACAACGGGATCATGATCGGCGAGCATGGCCTGACCGGGATCTGGCTGATGTACGAGGGCTCCATCCGCAAGCCTCTGATCATCGCCGACCCTCGGTTGGGCGGATCCCGCCATGCAGTGACCGCTGAACAGATGACGCTCAGCTTCGACTGCCCGGTGACGATGCTCGATCTGGCCGGACTCCCGATCCCTGAGCAGATGCGGGGACGCAGCCTGGTGCCGTTGATGCGGGGCGAAACGGTCGACTGGCGCGAGGATTTCTTCTACGAACACCTGTACGAGCGCGAGACCATCCCCAAGAGCGAGGGCGTGCGCACGGAGCGGTTCAAGTACGTGCGCTACTTCGAGCGCAATCCAGTGTACGAGCAACTCTTCGACCTGGCGGCCGATCCCAACGAGATCACCAATCTCGTGGGTGATCCGAAGCACGGCGCAACCTTGCGAGCACTGCGCGCGCGGTGTGACGAACTCCGCGACGGCGTTGGCGGGCCCTATGTGCGGGGCATGTAACGCCCGCTCCTAGCGATAGCCTGCCGCAGCCGATCTGTGCCTTCTAGGCCTGCCTGCCAGCCGCTAGGTTCGTGCGAAGCGACTCAGCGTGTCGAGGACCTGTACTTTTGAACGCCCTGGGCAGGTTGCGCCACACTAAGATTTGGCACTGCAGGGCAACCGCTTCCACAAGTCCGTCGGTATCGAATTCGTGGAGCTCCACGAAGACGGGGCGACGATGCGCCTTGAAGTCGCCGAGGGGCATCTCAACGGCGCGGGTGTAGTCCACGGCGGCGTGACATTCACGCTCGCCGATTCTGCGTTGGGCTACGGCATCTACAAGTTTGTCGGCAAGCCCTGCACGACCGCGGAAATGAAGATCAATTACCTCAAGCCGGTTTCTTCCGGCGTGCTGACGGCGCGTTCCTATATCTTGCGTGCGGGCCGCAGGCTGGTCGTGGCACGGGCCGAGGTCTGCTGCGGCGACGAGCGAATCGCCGAAGTGCTTTCCACATTCGCGATTCTCGGCTGAGGCGTGGTAGTCCGCAGTGACGCGGGCAGAGTCGTGGCGGTCACTAAGATGGACACTGTGAGGTCTTCTACCGTGCTGACTGGCGAGGCGCTCGACGAACTGCATCGGACCTACATGGCGGCCCCGTTCAACCGTCTGCTGGGAATCGAGTTCGGCGAATACCACGACGATGGCGGCGTGACGCTGCAGCTGCCGCTCGACGATCGTCACCAGAACGGCGCGGGAGTGGTCCACGGCGGCGTAATGCTGACGCTGGCCGATGCCGCTGTCAGCTTTGGGATAGCCCGGGCTGTGGGCGGTCGCTGCACGACAGTGGAAATCAAGATTAACTACCTCAGGCCAGCCACCAGAGGCGTGTTGACGGCCCGTTCGCACTTGGTAAGGGCAGGTCGCAGGCTGGTCGTGGCTCGCGGGGAGGTCCACTGCGCGGGCAAGCAGGTGGCCGAAGTCCTCACTACCTTTGCGGTCTTGGACTAGCGATCCCGGCGGAGCGGGCGTCGCCGTCCGGGCAATATAATGTTGGCCGTGACTCGCGCTCTCGGCGTCGCGTTTCGACTCGCCATCGGACTGTCTCCCGTGCTGTCGGCCTCGGCCGCGGTTGACTATGTCCGCGACATCGAGCCGATCCTGCACCAGCGCTGCTACCTTTGCCACGGGGCGCAGCAGCAGATGTCCGGCCTCCGCCTGGATGGCCGGGAGACCGCGCTCAAGGGCGGAGCGTCTGGCGCTGTCATCGTCCCGGGAGATCCGGCTGCGAGCAAGCTCGTCGCGCGCATCAACAGCAGCGACGATGGCTTTCGCATGCCGCCCGGAGGCGAGCCGCTGAGCGCATCCGAAGCGGCTCTGATCAACGAGTGGATCGCTGGCGGCGCTGTGTGGCCCGACAGCCATTCCGGCCCGGAGGCGCGCGCCCGCCTGCGGGAGTCCGCCGCCGATTCGCACTGGGCCTTCCAGCCAGTCCGACGTCCAGACCCGCCCGACGTCGGCGCGATGGGCTGGATACGCAACCCCATTGACAGCTTCGTCCTAGCGAAGCTCGAGGCCGAGGGCTTGTCCCCGTCGCCCGAAGCGGCTCCGGAAACCCTGCTGCGTCGAATCCACTTGGACCTGGTCGGTTTGCCGCCCGGCAGCTTCGCCGAACCTTCCGGCGGCACTCCGGCCCCCGCCTACGAAGAGGTCGTGGACGCGCTGCTGCAGTCGCGGCATTTCGGCGAGCGGTGGGCTCTGCCGTGGCTAGACCTGGCGCGGTACGCCGATAGCGAAGGCTACGAGCGCGACCCGCTGCGCCCGCACGCGTGGCGCTGGCGACACTGGGTGATCAATGCGATCAATCAAGACATGCCGTTCGACCAGTTCACGATCGAGCAGATCGCGGGCGATCTGGTCCCGCAGGCCACAACCGAGCAACGCGTCGCCACCGGATTCCTGCGCAACGGCATCAAGAACCGCGAAGCCGGTACCAAGAACGCACAGAAGCGCTTCGAGGAGACCGTTGACCGTGTCAACACGGTGGCCAACACCTGGCTGGGCCTAACCGTCGGTTGCGCCCAGTGCCACGACCACAAGTACGACCCGGTTTCCCAGCGCGAGTTTTATGGGATGTTCGCGTTCTTCCACAACGCCGTCGAGCGCGATGTCGAAGCTCCGCTTCCTGGGGAGCTGGGACCACACTTGCGCACCGCGCCGACTTACAAGCGAGCGGTGGAGGAGATTCGCGAGCGGCACGGCATCCCCGCGCTGCAGGCCGAGTGGCACGAGCGCATGCTGGCTGCGATGGACCACCCAGGCGTGCGCACCGACTGGGATCATTCCGTGACCGAGTGGCGGGCCGCGAACGACCGCGCCGACTGGATGTTGAGAGCGCCGCGAGAGCGGCTCTCCGAACTCGAGCACGAAAAGGTCGAGGCTTGGTTCCTGCGCGGGGGCGGCCCGGACTTCGCCAAAGACGAAGACGCCAAAGGCCGAATCGCACAGGCGCGCAAGGAAATCGCAGAGCTTGCCAAGGACCGCTTTCAGGTTTCCCGCGCCTACACCATGGTGGAGCGTCTGGAGGCGCTGCCGGCGCGGCTCGCCCTGCGCGGCGACTACCGCGCGCTGGGCAGCGAGGTGTCTCCCGGAGTGCCGGCGGTGTTGTCTGGCCTGCCGGCCTCGACAAGGCCCCCGCGCCTGCTGCTGGCCGAGTGGGTCGCATCCAAGGACAACCCCCTGACCACCCGGGTCGAGGTCAACCGCATCTGGCAGGAGCTCTTCGGACGGGGCTTGGTCGAGACATCGGAGAACTTCGGCACGCAAGGCGAACCGCCGTCCCACCCGGAACTGCTCGATTGGCTGGCCAGCGAGTTCGTGGAATCGGGCTGGAGCCGCAAGGCGATCGTGCGGATGATCGTGACTTCGGCGACCTACCGCCAGTCCTCCGACGAGCGACCCGAGGCTCGCGGGCGCGACCCCGGCAATGCGTGGATCGCCAGCCAGAACCGCCTGCGGCTGCCCGCCGAGCTGATCCGCGACAATGCCCTGGCAGTGAGCGGCCTGCTGAACCCTGCGATTGGCGGCAAGAGCGTGTTTCCGCCCCAGCCCGGCGGTATTTCGGAATTGAGCTACTCCAAGAAAGACTGGGATGAGGACACCGGCCCCGACCGTTACCGCCGCGGCCTATACGTCTTCCTGCGCCGGACTTCGCCGTATCCGATGCTGGTCAACTTCGACGCCCCGGACACCCTGACCAGCGTGTCCCGCAGGGAGCGCTCCAATACTCCGCTGCAGGCTCTCAACTTGTTGAACGACCCCGTTTTCCTCGAGGCGGCCGATGCCTTGGCCTACCGTCTCTTGCAGTCTGGCCGGCCCGAATTCGAGGCCGGGTTCGAACGGCTGACTAGGTGGTGCCTGAACCGCGCCCCGCTCGCTGCCGAGACGATTCATGCCAAGCGCTTCCACTCCGCGCAGCTGGAACGCTACGAAGCCCGCGGCGCGGGTGCCGAGAAGGCCGCCTGGCGCGAGCTGGGCCGGGCCATGCTCGGCCTTGACGAGTTCATTACGCGCGAATGAGCATGAGCCATGCCTGCGATACGCTGGAGCCGTGCGTGTCGCAAGCTTGGTGATCCTTTTCATGCTGACTTCCTGTGCATCGGTTTCGGTGGATGACCCGCTAGATCCCGCGACAGACCTGCATTCCTACGCGAACGTGTCGGCCGTGCGGATGACGCACGTGGACCTAGACCTCGATGTGGACTTCGACGCCAGGCAATTGCAGGGTACGTGCACTTTGGACGTCGAAGGCGGGGAGGGCGATCTAGTCCTCGACACGCGCGAGCTGGCCATTGACCGTGTGGAAATCTCAGACGATGGCGAGTCTTACCGCGAGGCGCGCTTCGAGCTCGGCGCGGAACATGCCTACTTGGGCGCGCCACTGCGCGTCGAGCGCGGCGCAGCCTCGAAGGTGCGCGTACAGTACTCGACAGCCGCCGACGCAAGCGGGCTGCAGTGGCTGGAACCGCGCCAGACCGCCGGCCGCGAGCAGCCCTACCTCTACAGCCAGTCGCAAGCGATCCACGCCCGCAGCTGGATCCCGCTGCAGGACACTCCGGGTGCGCGGGTTACGTATTCTGCCCGGGTTCGCGTTCCGCCGCACCTCGTGGCGGTTATGAGCGCCGAGGCGGCGTCGGCGGACCCAGCCAATGGCGAGTATGCCTTCAACATGCCTTTGGCGATCCCCTCGTACTTGATCGCCCTAGCGGTCGGAGACTTGGCATTCGTGCCGACCGGCGAGCGTACCGGCGTCTATGCAGAGCCGAGCGTGGTCGAGGCTGCCGCGAAGGAGTTCGAAGACACAGAGGCGATGATCCAGACGTCGGAATCCCTGTATGGGCCGTACCGCTGGGGACGCTACGACATCTTGGTGCTGCCGCCGGCGTTCCCGTACGGGGGCATGGAGAACCCGCGGTTGACGTTCGTCTCTCCGACCACCATCGCGGGAGACAAGAGCTTGGTCAGCATCATCGCGCACGAACTGGCGCATTCTTGGTCCGGCAACTTGGCCACGAACGGAACATGGCGCGATTTTTGGCTCAATGAGGGCTTCACCGTCTACATCGAGGAGCGGATCCAAGAAGCGGTGTACGGCGCCGAGCGGGCCGCTATGGACTCGTCCCTCGAAATCCAGGCCTTCAAGTACGAATTGCAACGCTTGGACCCACGTGATCAGGTCTTGCATGTAGATCTGGCCGGGCGCGATCCCGGCGAGGGCTTCACGGGCGTGCCGTACGTCAAGGGAGCGATGTTCCTGCGAACCATCGAGCGGGAGGTTGGGCGGGACGCATTCGACGATTTCCTGCGGGGCTACTTCGACGAGTTCGCCTTCCGCAGCGTCACCACCGGGCAGTTTGCGGACTACTTGGACGCTCATTTGCTGTCCAAGCACCCAAAGGCGCAGCTGGCCATTCCGGTCCAGCAGTGGCTGGAAGAACCTGGCCTGCCGGACCATCGTCACGAGCATGTCTCAAGCGCCTTGGAGGTTGCTGACACCGCCGCGGCGGAGTGGTTTGCCGGCAGTACCCCGGCTCGTAGTCTGGATACCGCCGATTGGACCACCCAGCACTGGATCCGGTTCGTACGGGCGATCCCGGAGGATGCGGGCGGAGAGCGCTTGGCCGAGCTGGACCAAGCTTTCAACCTGACCGCGGCGACGAATGCCGAGATTCTCTGCGAATGGCTGGTGGTAGCGACACGCAGCGGCTATGCTGCCGCCGACGCGGCCCTGAAGCAGTTCCTGACTAACGTCGGACGGCGCAAGTTCCTCAGGCCACTATATGCGGAACTGGCGAAGACCGAAGAAGGCAGGGCCAAAGCCCTTGCCATCTACGCGGAGGCCCGGCCGGGATACCATCCCACGACGGTGCAGATCTTCGACGAGAGCCTGGGATGGGCTCAGGACGGCTCGGAAGAGTAGGGGCGGGCTTCGCCGCTCAGGCTTTTGCCGAGTTGGTGTCGGCGTGCTGACCGGCCTCGTCCACCGCACGCACCTTGTAGTACAGGCCGCCGCTGTGTCCTGAGGGCGCGGAGCTGTCGACGAATTCGAACGGAGCCAGGCTGGTCTGCGGCCGGAACGGCACCGTGCCGATGCGCTCGTGACGCCGATACACCTCGTAGCGCACGATCGGGTCGCCAGCGGCGAACGCGCTGTGCCACTGCAGCTTGACCTTGCCGCCGGACATTCGCTCGGCGGTGAAGCCCTGGGCGGGCTGGAAGCCGACCGAAGGCTGCTGGAAGAAGTTGGTTCGCGTGCCGTGCAGGTCTGCCACCGTCTGCTCGATGTCTTTCTTTTCCCGCCGTGACAGCGGTGAAGTGACCTGTGCGGCGGCAAGATTGGCTACCAGTTGGTCGCGCTCGGGATCGTTGTCCTTGTCGGTCAGGCCGATGCCCGTGATCAGCGTCGCCATGCCCGCGGGGTTGAGCGAATAGCGGATGAAGTCCTGATAGGGCAGCTTGTCCGGCTGGCCCACGGTTGGCACGCTCTGGCCCGGCCGATGGGCGTACTCTTGCTTCAACCCGTACATCACGCCGTCGGCGAAGACCTTCATGCCGATCACCCCCATGCCCTTGGCGTGCGCAACCGGGATGGAGTTCGTCTGGTGGCAGAAGTAGCGCGGATCGTTGGGATTGACGGCCACCAGCAGCGTGTCGAGGATGTTGCGCGTGTCGCGCTGTATGGCGTACATGTGCACCGCCGGGTTCTCGTGCCCGGTGATGCCGATGTGGCGGATCCACTTGCGATGCTTGGCGTTCAGGCCCGTGTGGTTGGTGCCGTCGCGGTAGTCGAGCAGGCAGGCGATCGCGCCCACCCTCGGCAGCGACTTGTCGCCTGGGTTTTCGAGGCCCTCGTAGGCAGCATCGACCTCTTCCTTGCTGCCGATGTGGTGCACTTGCATCAGATCGAGGTACGCCCCCTCCGGGATGTGGCCCTTGCCGTCCCCGAAGAACTGCGTCAAGGAGCGCTCGATGTCTGCCAACACCAGCTTGCCGCCTCCGGACGAACTGCCCATCGGCTCGGAGCCGTCGCGCACGATGGCGTGTCGCAGCGCCGTCTTGGTGGCGATGAACAGGCGCCCGCGCAGGCTGTGGTCGTAGCCGGGCAGGCCGGGCCTGAGGTTCAAGATGCCGAACGCCTTGCCCATCTTCTCCTGGCTGAGGAAGTAGTTGTTTGCGGTCTCGATGTAGGTCATGCCCGCTCGCACGGCCTTGACCACGATCTGCACGGCTTCGTCGCCGGGCAGGTCCCACTGGATCTTGTTGCCGCCGGCCAGGCCGAAGGTGGTCACCTCCCGCCCGGTGCGCCCCAGCAAACGAGTGGCCAGCGGTTTCTCAGCCGGATGTGACCAAGCCGCGAACTTGCCGCCGAACGGCAGGAACGTGGTCGCCATTGCCGCGCCGCTCGCCCAGCGGATCGCGTCGCGCCTTGAGAAGTCTCTCGCCATGATTGGAATCCTCCAAGTGCCTGAGTCGGCCAGAACCTATCAGAATGTACCACGGCTGATTTGGTTGAGCAGGATTCGATGGACCGCGATCCTACTGCTGACAGAGCTGCTTTTCCGCCATGCAGTACGCCGACTAGGGATTCCCGGTGCCGCGTGCGTTAGGCCTGCGCGTCCGCCTTGAGACCACCGGTCAAACCAGGCCTTTTCGCGGCTCGCAACAAGGCCGTGAACAACGGCTGGGACGCTCTATGCCACTTGCCTGGGAAGCCGCACCAGTTGCGGTATGGTGGTTGGATCGTCGCCGGGATAATAATAGAGCGAGCGGTGCGAGCTACCTGCAACTGCGAACTGCAGCGGTACCCCCGGGAGACGCTCGTCCGCACCAGCACGCCCTGAGTGCAATCGGAGGAAACATGGACAACGCGAGCAAGTGCCCCGTGATGGGTGCCGCCGCCCACGAGGCGATTGGCGAAACCGCCAACCAGAATTGGTGGCCCGACAGGCTGAACCTTAGGGCTCTCCGCCAAAACCATCCACAGGCTGATCCGAACGGCCAGGAATTCAACTATGCCGAGGCCTTCAATAGCCTGGACTTCGAAGCCTTGGAGAAGGATGTCGATGCGTTGATGACCGACTCGCAGGACTGGTGGCCGGCCGACTACGGCCACTACGGGCCGCTGTTCATTCGCATGACCTGGCATGCCGCCGGGACCTACCGCATCCACGACGGGCGCGGCGGGGGCGGAAGCGGCGACCAACGCTTCGCACCCCTCAACAGCTGGCCCGACAATGTGAACCTGGACAAGGCGCGCCGGCTGCTGTGGCCGATCAAGCAGAAGTACGGCCGCAGCATCTCGTGGGCCGACCTGCTGATCTTCGCCGGGAACCGCGCCCTGGAGACCATGGGCCTTAAGACATTCGGCTTTGGCGGCGGCCGCGAAGACATCTGGGCGGCCGACGAGGACATCTACTGGGGTCCGGAGCAGACCTGGCTCGGCGATGAGCGCTACTCCGGAGACCGGGACCTGGCCGTTCCGCTCGGTGCCGTCCAGATGGGCCTGATCTATGTCAACCCGGAAGGGCCGAACGGCAAGCCGGATCCGGTCGCTGCGGCCCGCGACATCCGCGAGACGTTCCGCCGGATGGCGATGAACGACGTGGAGACCGTTGCGCTCATTGCAGGCGGGCACACGTTCGGCAAGGCCCACGGCGCCGCCGAGGAGCGCTACAAGGGTCCCGAACCCGAGGGCGCGGACATCGAGCAGCAGGGACTCGGATGGCGGAGCAGCCATGGCAGCGGCAAGGCCGGCGACCAGATCGGAAGCGGTCTGGAGGGCGCTTGGACCAAGAACCCCATCGGCTGGGATAACGGCTACTTCGAGAACCTGTTCGAGTACGAGTGGGAGCTGACGAAGAGCCCCGCCGGCGCGAACCAGTGGACTCCAAAGAATCTGGAGGCGCAAGGGACCGTGCCGGACGCGCACGACCCGTCGAAGCGGGTTGCGCCGATGATGCTGACCACCGATCTCGCGCTGCTCGCCGATCCGGACTACAGGGAAATCTCGAAGCGCTTCTACGAGAACCCGGACGAGCTGGCCGATGCCTTCGCCAAGGCTTGGTTCAAGCTGCTGCATCGCGACATGGGTCCGGTGGCACGCTATCTCGGCCCGTGGGTTCCCAAGGAGCAGCTGCCGTTCCAGGACCCGTTGCCGGCGGTCACGCACGCGCTCATCGACGAAGCGGACATCGCCGCGCTCAAGGCCAAGATCCTCGATTCCGGCCTGTCCGTCTCTCAGTTGGTTTCGGCCGCCTGGGCGTCGGCCTCGACCTATCGCGACAGCGACAAGCGCGGCGGCGCGAATGGGGCGCGAATCCGCCTCGCACCGCAGGCAGGCTGGGACGTCAACGTCAAGGCCGGCGTTTCGATCGTGTTGCAGACGCTGGAGGGAATCCGACAGGCGTTCAACGATGCGCAGGCGAATGGCAAGCTGGTCTCGCTCGCCGACCTGATCGTGTTGGGCGGCTGCGCCGCCATCGAGGCGGCCGCAGCCAAGGCCGGGCACGACGTCGAGGTCCCCTTTGCCCCGGGGCGCGCAGACGCGACGGACGAGATGACCGACGCTGAATCGTTCGCCGTGCTAGAACCGACCGCCGACGGGTTCCGCAACTACCTGCAGAACGGCCACGCGGCTGCTGCGGACCACCTGCTTGTGGAGAAGGCGTTCATGCTGAAGCTGTCCGCTCCGGAGATGACGGCGCTGGTCGGTGGCATGCGGGCGCTCGCCGCGAACGCCGGGCAGTCCGCCTGCGGGGTCTTCACCCGCCGTCCTGGAACGCTGACGAACGACTTCTTCGTCAACCTGCTCGACATGGGAACGGAGTGGACGCCGACCGGGAACGGCGGCGGCGAATTCGAGGGTCGCGACCGCGTGACCGGCGAGCTTAAGTGGACAGCGAGCCGCGTCGACCTCGTCTTCGGTTCGAACTCCGAGCTCCGGGCCATCGCCGAAGTGTATGGTTGCAGCGACGCCGAGGCGAAGTTCGTCCGGGATTTCGTCGCTGCATGGGACAAGGTGATGAGTCTCGACCGCTTCGACCTCGCCTGATCCTGGCGGCTCAGGCTACGGTCTCTTCTGCTTGGCACGAGCGTGTCTTGCATCGTGCGCCCGGCAAGGGGCGCCGTTGGAACCGCGCTCGGTGGAATCGGACGGAACGGGCTGCGCTCTTGGACCCGATCCCGTGATTTCCGCTCGTGAGCCGCCGCACGCGGTCGTTACGCTAGTTGGATATGGCGAGGTCCGATCACGGTTGCGACCTGCTCGTCTTCTCGGCTCATCCCGACGATGCCGAACTGTGCTGCGGTGGGCTTCTGCTCGTGGCCCGCGCCAACGGCTGGAAGACGGGCGTCGTAGACCTCACGCGCGGCGAATCTGGCACCCTTGGGACGCCTGAGACTCGACTGAGCGAGGCTCGCTGCGCAAGTGATGTCCTGGGCTTGTCGGTCAGGCGCAATCTGGGGCTGCCGGACGGACGGGTGCGCGACACCGATGCCAACCGCGAGCTCATCGTGGAGACCGTCCGCGAACTGAAGCCGCAGGTCTTGGTAGGCCCTCCGTTTGAGGACCACCACCCCGACCACATAGCGACCGCCGAGCTCTTGCGGCGGAGCCTGTTCCTGTGCGGGGTGAGAAAGTACGCCCCGGGCAGCCCTCCTTGGAGGCCCAAGGCCCTCCTGCGGCACTTCGGCAGTCGGTGCGTCGCCCCGCAGCTCGTCGTCGATATTTCGGATGTCTTCGAGCAGCGCATGAAGGCTGTCCGGGCGTATGAATCGCAATTCGGGGTCGACCAGCCGGAGGACTTCCCGGTGCGCTTGGCCTCGGCGAAGTTCCTTAAGTCCATCGAGGCGACCTTGGCATACTACGGTTCGCTGATCGGCGTGGCCTACGGCGAGCCGTTCACGAGCGACGTGCCCCTGCCGGTCAGGGATCTGGTCGGCATGTTCAGCAACGAGCCGTGGACGGACCGCTGACGATTGCCATCATCTGCCACCCGACTCTGGGCGGCAGCGGCGTGGTGGCCACAGACCTTGGCGCGGTAGTGTTTCGGCGCCCGAGAGGACGGGCGGCAGGTGACTTGCCCTTCGGCAAGCCTTGATCGCGCGGACGCTAGTTCCTATTACCGCGCGGGACCATTCTGTGTTTGCAGCGCAAACTCGTCGCAGTTTCGCCGATATCTGCAGCGTGGACACTCATGCTGCGCGGCTGCGGCAGTTTGGCCCAGATAGGACGAATTCGAGGCTCAGCTACTGGCCCGCACCTGCACAGCGGTCTCAGGAGGTTTCTTCTCGTGGTTTCACGATTGCCCCTACGAGTGCCCCGGCCAGCACGAAATTGATCAAGATGCTGAGGAACCAGCCCCAGGCCAGCGACAGCGGGATCGGCATGTAGCCGTAGAAGCCCCAGCCCATCGAGACGCCGGAGGCGAGGCCGAACAAGGCGCCGAGCTTGAGGCCGGCCGCGAGGGATTTGCGCGTGACCAAGCATGTGTAGATCATCACGAAACACGCCGCAGTCGCTATGGCGACAGCGTACATGAGCGCCATCTTCATCTCTTCCACGGGTCGCCACAGGTCGGCCGTGGCCTGATAGATCGGGTCTAGCAGCATGCCGTGAATGACGAGGTCGAGTATCGACCACGTCAAGAACACGGCAACGACAGCTAGGATCGGTCGCTGTGCCATCTCGTTCGCCTCCCTTGATCGGGCAACTGCGCCCGGTGCGAGCGGGAGTCCCTAGGAAGCTCTCGCTCGTCAGGTAGGATACACGAGCGCTGGCCAGGGGCCGGCCTGGCCTCCAGTCGCGGTTCGCGTCGACGCCCTGGTACTCGGACCGCGCCACCTCGAGAATTCTGGGCGGCGTTGACAGGTTGACGTATAGATCGCTGCGGCGACAACGAGAAATGAACCCCGGATGCCCCCGCATGTGCGACATGTGGGCTTAGCATCTTGGCGACCCCTTGCACGCCCGGGTCTTGCAGCGATTGCAGAGGGGCATCGTTACGGATTCGCCGAATGTCTACTCTATTGAGGCTCTTCCGAATCATGGCTGTTCAGGTGCGGCAGTGTGGCTCGGATCGGGCGGGGACTGCTGAAAGAAGTGTGCTTCGTTGTGATTCGGTCATGCCGAGGAAGGGGATCGGCAGGCCGAGGCGAACATTGACAATTCCGGTCCAAGCCGCTTCGGCAGATGCATCCGGCGCCAAGTTCCTAAAATAAGTAGCTTGGATCCTGCAGGGATCGATCATAGCCCCGCTCCCGCGGTTGTACAGATGTCCCATGCCTGCGCCCAGCGCGACTAGCAAGCTCTCGCCGAACGGTGTCGGGCTGTTGGACCTGATCGGCGACACGCCGCTGATCCGTTTGGACAGCCTGACTGGCGACCTGCCTGACGTGCGCCTTTACGGCAAGGCGGAATATCTGAACCCCGGCGGCTCGGTCAAGGATCGGCCGGCCGCGAACATGATTCTTACGGCGGAGCGCGAGGGAAAGCTGCGCCCCGGGCAGACGATCATGGACGCCACCAGCGGCAACACGGGCATCGCCTACGCGATGGTTGGCGCGGTGCGCGGCTACCCGGTCAAGCTGTACCTGCCGAGCAATGCCTCGCCGGAGCGCAAGCGCATCCTTGCCGCCTACGGCGCGGAGCTGGTGCTGACGGATCCGGCGCTACAGACCGATGGCGCCATCCTGGCTTGCCGAGCAGCCTACGAGCAGGATCGAGACGCGTCCTTCTATCCGGACCAGTACGGTAATCCTGCGAACTGGAGGGCGCATTACGGGACGACCGGGCCCGAGGTCTGGGAGCAGACCGGTGGCGCGATCACGCACTTCGTCACGGGTCTGGGCACGAGCGGGACGCTGATGGGCACGGGGCGCTACTTGCGCGAGCGCAATCCGGCCGTGCAGGTCGTTTCCATGCAGCCCTCCAGCGGGTTCCACGGCTTGGAAGGCCTCAAGCACATGGCGACCGCCATGCAGCCCGCCATCTACGATCCGTCTCTGGCGGATCGGGAATTGTTCGTGGACACCGAGGATGCCTACGAAATGGTGCGGAAGCTGGCCTGCGAGGCCGGCCTGATGGTTGGCATCTCGTCCGGCGCAAACGTCGTGGCGGCCTTGCGGATCGCCCGGCAGGTCCGGCGGGGTGTCATCGTGACGGTGCTCTGCGACGGTGCGGACAAATACCTCAGCGAGCGCTTCTGGGAGGGTTAAGCCTGCGATGCTGCGCATTCTCAGAATCCCGTTCGCCGTGATGCGGGCGCATGCCGAGGCGGCCTACCCCAACGAGTGCGTCGGCGCCATGCTGGGCAAGACCGGTCCCGACGGAAAAACCGTCGGGCTGGCCATGCCGCTGGAGAATTCTGCCGAGGGCTCGCAGCAGGCGTTCTACCAGCTCTCGAACGACAGCTTGCTGGCCGCCGACATGGCCGCGCGCCAGATGGGCATGGACATGCTTGGCATCTATCACTCGCACCCGGATGCCGATGCCTATTTTTCCCAGACCGACTTGAAGCACTCCTGCCCGTGGTACTCGTTCGTTGTCCTGTCGGTGAAGGGTGGCGAATACGATCACTCCAACAGCTGGCTGCCGGATTTCGAGCAGACGCGCGCCGAGCGCGAAGAACTCCAGATCGCGGAGTGACGCGATCATCGGCCTGTCCAGCGAACCCTGCCGCCCATGACCATCAATCGCCTGTTCGTCCGCGACATCCGCTTCCCCACCTCCCAGGAATTGGACGGATCGGACGCGATGAATCCCGATCCGGACTACTCCGCCGCCTATGTCGTGCTGGAGACGGACGCCGGCCTGTCCGGCCACGGTTTGACCTTCACGCTCGGGCGGGGCACCGAGATCGTGGTGGCCGCTGCCGAGGCCATGCGCCCGCTGGTCTGCGGCCACAGCTTGGAAGAGTTCACGGCGGACATGGGCAGGTTCTGGCGCCGGGTGACCGGGGACTCGCAGCTGCGCTGGATCGGGCCGGACAAGGGCGCGGTCCATTTGGCGGCCGCAGCGGTCGTGAACGCCGTCTGGGACCTGTGGGCCAAGAGCGCTAGCAAGCCTGTTTGGCGCTTGGTGGCGGACATGACTCCCGCAGAGTTCGTGCGCTTGATCGACTTTCGCTATCTCACCGACGCGCTGACGCCCGAGCAAGCCCTGGAACTGCTCGAGGCGCAGTCCAGCGGCAAGGCCGAGCGGATTGCCAGGATGGACGCCGAGGGCTACCCCGCCTACACCACCTCGGCCGGTTGGCTGGGCTATTCCGACGACAAGATCCGAGCTCTCTGCCGCCAGGGCCTGGCGCAGGGCTGGAGGCGCTTCAAGATCAAGGTCGGGCGCGACGCTGCCGACGACCGGCGCCGCTGCGCGATCATCCGCGAGCAGATCGGCGATGAAGGCATCTTGATGACGGATGCCAACCAAGTCTGGGACGTGCCCCAAGCGGTGGAGCGCATGAGGGAGCTGGCGCCGTACCGCCCGCTGTGGATCGAGGAGCCGACGAGTCCCGACGACGTGCTCGGGCACCGGGCCATCAAGCAGGCGCTGCTGCCGCATGGGATCGCCGTGGCGACCGGGGAGATGTGCCAGAACAGGGTGCTGTTCAAGCAGTTCCTGCAAGCGGACGCCATTGATTTCGTGCAGATCGATGCAACGCGCCTCGGCGGAGTGAACGAGGTCTTGGCCGTGCTGCTGCTGGCGGCCAAGTTCGGCAAGCCGGTCTGCCCCCATGCCGGCGGCGTCGGGCTGTGCGAGTACGTGCAGCACCTGTCCTTGATCGATTACATCTGCGTGTCGGCGAACCTCGATCAGCGCGTGATCGAGTACGTCGACCATCTGCACGAGCACTTTGTCGATCCTGTCCGCATGCGGGACGGGAATTACATGCCGCCACAGGCACCGGGCTACAGCATTGAGATGCGGCCGCAATCGCTGGACAAGTACGAGTTCCGGCCGCAGCGGTGATGGGGTAAGCTAGGAGCCAGACGAGGAACGCTGTCCCGATGACACCCACCGTTGCCCTGAACCGACGCGAGCTCATGAAGGTGCTGGGGGGTGGTCTCGCCAACGTCGGGCTGGCCTCGGTGTTGGCCCGCGACGGCGCGCTGGGAGCCCCGGGCGGCAACGGCATGCCCGCGCCCCACTTCGCGCCCAAGGCGAAGAGCGTCATCTCGATCTTCTGCTACGGCGGGCCCAGCCACGTCGATACCTTCGACCCCAAGCCGGAATTGGACAAGTACGCCGGCGAGGTCATGGCCGGCGTGGGCGAAGTGGTCGTCTCGCAGGGCAATCCCGGAGGGCTGATGCCCTCCCCGTGGAAGTTCAAGAAGTACGGCCAGAGCGGCCTCGAGGTTTCCGAACTGTTCCCGCAGGTCGCCCAGCATGTGGACGACATCGCGGTGATCCGCTCGATGCACACCCTGTCCAACGACCACGGCCCGGCCCTGTACCAGATGAACACGGGCACCGTGCTGGCCGGCCATCCGAGCGTGGGCAGCTGGCTGACGTACGGTCTTGGCTCGGAGAATCAAAACCTTCCCGGCTACGTGGTCTTCACGGATCATCGCGGCGGTCCCATCAACGGGCAGCCCAACTGGGGCGCGGGCTTCATGCCGGCCGCCTTCCAGGGGACGCAGTTCCGCTCGACCGGCGACCCGATCGTCGACCTGCGCCCGCCGAAGGAGATCAGCCGCGAGCGCCAGCGCAAGTGGCTCGACCTGCTGCAGGACCTCAACCGCGAGCACCTGGCCCAGAACCCGGAGGACAACGAACTCGCCGCGCGCATCCAGTCCTACGAGCTGGCCTACAACATGCAGGTGCACGCCACCGAGGCGATCGACATCTCCAAGGAGACCGAGGCGACCCGCAAGCTCTACGGCTTGGACGAGGATCGCACCCGCTTCTTCGGGCGCCAGGCGTTGATGGCGCGGCGGCTAGTGGAGCGCGGCGTGCGCGTGGTGCAGCTGTATTCCGGCGGCGGCAATCACGAGCCGACGTGGGACCAGCACTGGTCGTTGAAGCACTTCCACACCATGCACGCTGGCGAGACGGACGGACCGATTGCGGGCTTGCTGACCGATCTCAAGCAGCGCGGGCTGTTGAATGACACGCTGGTCATCTGGCACGGCGAGTTTGGCCGGATGCCGATCAGCCAGCGGCTGGACGGCCGCGACCACAACCCCTACGGCTTCACGGTCTGGCTGGCCGGCGGCGGCGTCAAGGGTGGCACGGTGGTCGGAGCGACGGATCAGTTCGGCTACAGGGCTGTGGAGAGCCCCAAGTCGATCTACGACCTGCACGCCACGCTGATGCACCTAATGGGGCTGGATCACGAGCGGCTGACCTACCACCACAACGGCCGGGACATGCGCCTGACCGATGTGCACGGCAACCTGATCAGCGAGATCTTCGCCTAGCTCGTTTCGTTCCGGCTGGAATCCTACGGGGCGTTGCGCTCCCGGCGCTCCTGGCGGCGGCGCCTCTTCATCTCCTTCTCGTCGATGATCGTGAGGTTGAAGTTCACCTCGATGATGGTCACGACCTCGACCACGGTCCCGTTCAAGCGGGTCGGGCGGTAGCGCCACTGGGACACGGCATCCATCGCCGCTGGGGCGAGCAGCGGGTGTCCGGTGATCAGTTTCAGATCGCGCACGCGGCCCTCGATGTCGATAATCGCCTCGAGCTGGACCTTGCCCGAGACGTACTGCTCGACAGCCTCCGGCGGGTAGACCGGCGGCGGCTTGTGCAGGACCCGCGCGTTCTGGATGTTGCCCCCTATGCGGATTGGCGGAGGCAGGGCCAGATGCCGGCCCGTCGTCGGAAACATCCCGAAGACGCCCGCGACGCTGGAATCGCCCGCACCGCCTATCGGTCCGCTCGGAGCGGGCATGGCCGCCAGCGGGGAGACCGGGCTGCCGATATCGTTCAAGATCGCGACTCGGTCTGGAATGACCGATGGTGCGCGGAACTCCGCCTCGTAGAGCTGCGGAGCCGCTTGCGGCGCTGGCGCTGGCTGTGCTGGCGGCGGTGCCGGGGGCGGTGGGGGCGCAAGATGGATCGCCCGCAGCCCCCATGCTCCCAGATCGATCTCGTAGGTGTTGAGCAGCGGCACAAGGATGATGCCGCCGAGGAAGGCGAACTGCAAGACGATCGAACCGGCAAAGCTCCAGCCTTGACGGACTGGTTGGCCTGCGGTGAAGCTCTGCTCGAACACAACCGCCCTCGCTTACTCTTGGGGCCGCGGCACGCCGTTTGGTTACCGGTGCGGCTCTGTTTGCGGCGCAGTCATGATCCTAGCTTGCTGGCTAGATCGACGAAGTCCGTGGCGCTGACGTCGAACTCGCCGTCGACTGACAGGTCGATCTGGCGATTCGGACGTTCGCGCGGGCGCGGCACGAAGGCCGTGCGCAGGCCCGCCTTGGCCGCGGCTCGCAGGTCGCCCTTGTGGGCGGCAACCATCATCACGGCAGCCGGTTCGAGGTCGAGCAGGTCGGCGGCCTTGAGGTACACCTCGCGATCCGGCTTGTAGCGGCCGGCCAGTTCCGCGGACAGGACGGCATCCCACGGCAGGCCGCCGTGCTTGGCCATGTTGACCAGCAGGGCGACGTTGCCGTTGGACAGGGAAGCGATGATGAAGCGGGACTTGAGCCTGGTGAGGCCCTCGACCGCGTCGGGCCATGGGTCGAGTCGGTGCCAGACGCGGTTGAGACGGTCCTTCTCGGCTTCGTCCAAGCCCGTGATCGAGAACCGTTCCAGCAGTCCGTCCAGGATCAGACGATGCAGCTCGTCGATCGTCATCCAGGGCAGCTCGCCGTTCCGCACGCGGTTCATCGCCGGTCCGTAGCCGTCGCGCCAAGCGTCGGCGAACGCGGCCCAGTCCACGTCCAGTCCGTTGGCCGTGGCGAGCGCCCGGCCTTCGCGAATCACGGTCGAGCGCCAGTCCACCACCGTTCCGAAGACATCGAACGCCAGGGCCTTGATCGAGTCCGGCTGGAAGGCTTGCAAGAGGGGGGCTCCAGCGGCGCAGAACATCAGCGCCCGGCGCGTCAGCGCCGGAGGGCCGCAACAGCGCATCGCATTGAGTATACAAGCAGTTGGCGGGCAACTTTAAGGGCAAGGCGAAAGCAAATCGAAGCTTGGTCAAAACGCGTTATCCTGAGGTGAACGGGTCATGGGCCGCATCCGAGTACTGACAGACAGGGTCGCGAACCAGATTGCCGCGGGCGAGGTAGTCGAGCGGCCGGCGTCGGTGTGCAAGGAATTGATCGAGAACTCCCTCGACGCCGGGGCGACCCAGGTCCGTGTCGAACTGCGCGGCGGCGGTCGCAGCCTGATCAAGGTCAGCGACAACGGCTGCGGCATGCACCGTGACGATGCCCTGCTTGCCTTCGAGCGCCACGCCACCAGCAAGCTGCGCACCGCCGAGGATCTGCTCTCGATCGCCACTCTCGGCTTTCGCGGCGAGGCCCTGCCCTCGATTGCCAGCGTTGCCCGCGTCGCTCTTTCGACGCGCGCGGAGGATGGCGATGCGGGAACTGTCGTCGAGATCAGCGGCGGCACGCTGCGCAACGTGCGCGACGAGGCCCGCCCGCCCGGCACCGCCATCGCGGTGCAGAACCTGTTTTTCAACGTGCCGGCCAGGCGCAAGTTCCTCCGCACCGAGCGCACCGAGCTGTCGCACGCGCTGCGCGCGGTCACGCACTACAGCCTCGCCAATCTCGACAAGGCTTTCGACCTGCTCACCGAGCACGGCTCGCAGCTGCACGTCACTCCGGTCTCCACGCATCGCGAGCGCGTCTACCAGATTTTCGGCGGCGAGCTGCTGGAGCAGCTCGTCCGCATCGATCCCGTCGCAGAGGGAGAACTCGGCTTGCGACCGGATGCCGAGCAGCAAGCGTCAGGGGAGTCTCTCGGTCCGCCGCTGCGCCTCAACGGGTTCGTCTCCGAGCCGCAGCTGCATCGCTCCAACCGCAATTCCTTCTACATCTTCGTCAACGGGCGCCTCGTCCGCGACAGCCTGATCCAGCGGGCGATCGCGAAGGCCTACGAGAACTTGATGCCCAGCGGCGTGCACCCGTTCGTGCTGCTGTTCCTGGAGATCGCTCCGGAAGAGGTGGACGTCAACGTCCACCCCGCCAAGACCGAGGTCCGCTTCCGCTCCCCCTCGCGGGTGTTCGACTTCGTGCGCGAGGCGGTGCGCTCCCGGCTGATCGCCGCCAAGCCGTCCGCCGACCTGCCGCCTGCCGCCGTGTTCGACCATTCGCTCGGCGGCGCGGCAGGCGCTCTGCCCGGCGCGGTCGCTCCGCCGCCCATGCCCGGCAGCGCGCCGTTTCCGCGCGCCTCCGCCGGGACGCGCGGCTCGGGGGCCGATACGTTGGAATTCCCAGCGCGGCCGCACCGGCCTCGCTTCGGGGCCAGCCCGGCCTTGGAGCCGTCCGCACCGCCCCAGCCGTCCGCCGCCGCGCTGGTGCCCGAACCGGCCTCGCCGCACAGCGGCGAGCCGCTGGCCGACCTATCGCCGAGCAATCTGGGCAAGCTGGCGAACCTGCGTCTGCTGGGCCAGCTTTTCGACAGCTTCATCGTGGCCGCCGGCGACGACGGCGTGTGGATCATTGACCAGCACGTCGCCCACGAACGCATCCTGTTTGAGCAGGTCCTCGCCGCCCGCTTGCACGGCCGCCCCGATGTGCAGAGGCTGCTCACGCCCATCGTCATCACCCTGACCCCGAGCCAGTCGGCGGTGTACCAAGATCTGGCCGAGGAGCTGGAAGGCAGCGGCTTCGAAATCGAACGCTTCGACGGGCGCTCCGTCGCCGTCAAGGCCGCCCCCGCCGAGCTCTCGGCGAAGCAGGTCGAGACGCTGCTGCGAGAGTTGCTGGACGACTCGGGGGATGGCAGCGCCTCCATGAGCTTGGGAGATCTGCGCCGGCGCATGGCTGCCACGATCGCCTGCCATGCGGCGATCAAGATCAACATGCCGCTGACCGAGGAGAAGATGCGCTGGCTGCTGGTCGAGCTGGCCAAGTCCGACTGCCCCATGGCCTGCCCACACGGACGGCCGATTGCACTGCGCTACGGCACGCGCGAGATCCTCAAGGCGTTCCACCGCATCTAGTGCGGGGCCGCGGCGGCAAGCCTTACCCGTGGGTGCCGAACACTTCGCGCAGGGCGTCGGAAATCTCTCCGAGCGTGGCGCCCGCGGCGACGGCGGCCCGGATCACGGGCACTAGGTTGCCGCTGCCCGCAGCGACGTCGCGCAAGCGGTCCAGCGCAGCTGCCGCCGCGACCGAGTCGCGCTCGGATCGATACTTCGCCAGCGCCTCGCGACGCTCCGTTTCGTGGCTGTGGTCGATCTGCAGCAGCGGCACTTCGGCGGGCTCGTCCGAGCGGAAGGAGTTCACGCCGACCACCGTTTGCTCGCCGCTCTCGATTCGCTGCTGGAGCTCGTAGGCGCTGTCGTGGATCTCGCGCTGCACGTAGCCGTTCTCGATTGCCGCGACCATGCCGCCTTGGTCATCGATCCGCGCGATGTAGGCCAGGGCCTCCTCTTCGAGGCGATCAGTGAGGCTCTCGATGCAGTAGGACCCTCCCAGCGGGTCGACCGCCTGCGTCACTCCGGACTCCAAGGCGATCACCTGCTGGGTGCGCAGCGCCAGGGTGGCAGCCTGCTCGCTCGGAAGCGCCAGGGCTTCGTCGAGCGCATTGGTGTGCAGGGACTGGGTGCCTCCGAGCACGGCCGCCAGCGCTTGGAAGGCGGTGCGCACGACGTTGACATGGGGCTGTTGCGCCGTCAGGCTCGAGCCCGCCGTCTGGGTGTGGAAGCGCAATTGCAGCGAGCGCGGGTTCTGGGCCCCGAAGCGCTCCCGCATCAGCTTGGCGTACAGTCGCCGGGCCGCGCGGAACTTGGCGATTTCCTCGAGGAAGTCGCGGTCGGCACTGAAGAAGAAGGACAGCCGCGGCGCGAACCGGTCCACTTCAAGCCCCGCCCGGCGTGCCGCTTCGACATACGCGATCGCGTTGCCCAAGGTGAATGCAAGCTCTTGGGCTGCCGTGGCGCCGGCCTCGCGCATGTGGTAGCCGCTGATCGAGATCGAGTTCCAGCGCGGAGCATGCTCGGCCGTCCATGCCAGCACGTCGGTTACGATGCGCATGGATGCGGCTGGCGGGTAGATGTAGGTCCCGCGCGCGATGTACTCCTTGAGGATGTCGTTCTGGACCGTGCCGCGCAGGGCGCTGTTCGGCACTCCGGCACGCTCGGCGACGACCGAGTAGAGCGCTAGCAGGATCCCTGCTGTCGAGTTGATCGTCATCGAGGTCGACACCCGGTCCAGCGGGATGCCGTCGAGCAGGGTCTGCATGTCCGCCAGGCTCGAGATCGCGACGCCGGCGCGGCCCACTTCCCCCAAGGCGAGCGAGTGGTCCGAGTCGTAGCCCATCTGCGTCGGCAGGTCGAAGGCGACCGAGAGGCCGGTGGTGCCGCGGTCGATCAGGTAGCGGAAGCGCTCGTTGGACTGGTGGGCATTGCCGAAGCCGGCATACTGGCGCATCGTCCAGAGCCGGTCCCTGTACATCCCGGGATGGATGCCGCGCGTGAAGGGGAACTCGCCCGCCTCCGGAGGCCGTTCGGCATGGTCTTCGTAGAGCGGCTTCACAACAATCGGCTACCGGCCTCGCTCATCGCTTGCGCGCCAGCCGCTTGGCCCGGCGGAAGGAATCGATGCCGAACCAGACGAATACCAGCGACACCGCGGCCGCCACCAGCAGCCGGTCCATGCTCTCGGGCAGCTTGCGATATGCCTGGATCAATCCGAACGGCCCGAACACGAAGAAGGCGGCGAAGGCTAGGAACATGAATCCCACCACTTCCAGCGCGAGTTCGCGCGCGAGCGAGATAAAGCGGGGCACCGTGCCGCGCAGGGCGTTCAATCCAGCGCTGAGCGCCTTGCCGGCATTCATACCGAAAATGCTAGCAGTGTGGGATCCGGCATGCCGCTCTGGGCAGATCTTGGACCGCGTGTCAGCCCGCTGGCAGGCCGAGCCCTTTAGCGCCTGCCTCGAGGCGAAACGGTTTGTTCGGGACCAGTCAGGGAACGTCCGCATGGCCACTGGAAGGCTCGCCAGGACTCCGGGAGATCCCGCACGCGGCCCAGGTGAATGCCTGTCGCGATCATTGGGGTGTGCTATATCGGATTCATGAAGCGCATCAAGCCGTTCCTTATGTTCTCGGGCGACCAGCACGGCAAGGCCGCCGAAGCTGTCGGCTTCTACGCCTCGCTGTTCGAGAACTCGGAAATTCACGGCATCGACCGTTACGGTCCTGGAGAGACTGAGCCGGTAGGGACTGTCAAGACAGCCCGATTCTCCCTCAACGGCACCGAATTCGTAGCAATAGACAGCGCCTACCCGCACAAGTTCAACTTCACGCCTTCGATATCGTTGTACTTCGAATGCGAGTCCGAAGTGGAAATCGACACGCTCTTTGGAAAACTGGCCGAAGGCGGCATGGCCCTGATGCCGCTTGATGACTATGGCTTCAGCAAGCGATTCGGGTGGGTTCAGGATCGATACGGAGTCAGCTGGCAGCTCAATCTGCCTTAGATTCGTCCCTCGCCGCCACCAGCACCTCCGGGATCGCCGCGAACGGTGCGGGCGATTCGATCGCTGCTTCGTTGGTGCAGGGCACGCCCCGCCGGCCAAGGATTGGTCGGTCGCCCGGCACTGGCCGCGGCCACGCTAGTTCTGGCGCAGCGCTTCGGACGGACTGACTCGGCCCGCCCGCAACGCGGGGACAGCGGCCGCTACGAGCGCGCATGCCGACACAGCAACGGCTGCCAGCGCGATGATTTGCCATTCGAAAGCGCTCACTTCGTAGAAGAACCCCGCTACGATCCTGCTGGCCGCCACAGATGCCCCCAGCCCGACCACGATTCCGCACGCCGTCAGGACCGCCGCGCGGCGGAAGACCATCCATCGAAGTCTGTGTTGGGATGCGCCGAGTGCCGCTTGGACGCCGATCTCCGCCTCCCTGATTCGAACCATGTGGCTGCAGACGCCGAACAGGCCCAGGCCAGACAGCAATAGGGTGACGCACGCGAAAGCGCTCACCAGCTTGCCGATCATCCGCTCCAGTGCGATCGCGTCCTCGAGGTGCAGGGCGACCGTGTCGTATCCCGGCGCGATCGGCAACCCCGGAACTTCCTCCTCGATGGCCTGACGCACGGCGGCGGCCAGCCCGGCCGATGGCATGGGTGAGCGCACAGCCAGAGTTCGCAAGAATCCTTCGTAGCCCACGCTGGATTGGTAGACGATGGCAGGGGGATCGTCGCGCGGGTTGACGTGGCGCACGTCAGCCACGACCCCCTTGATCCGCTTGCTTCCGTCGATCACAGCGCCTAGTGCGGAGGAACCCGCAAGAAACTTGTCTGCGAACGCCTGGTTCACGACCGCCAAATCCCGCTCGCCGAATCGGGGCGTGTCGCCTTCCAAGACCCTTATTCCGAGGGTCTCGAAATAGCCCGGAGAAGCCCATACCTGAATCACGCTCATGTCTTCGTCTTCGGCGGGAGTGTAGCCCGAGACCGAGAACGTTCTCATTCCGAAGTTGCCGCGCAAGGGCAAGGAGCCGGTGAACGAGGCGGTCTCGACGCCGGGAAGGGACTGGACGCGATCTAGGATCCGCCGTCGCATGGACGGCTGGCCCGAAGCTGGAAAGCCGCCGCCCCTCGGGTCGACTAGGATCCCGACCACATGCTCCGCGTCCAAGCCGAAGTCGGTAGCCCGCAGTTCGGCCAGTGTCTTCAAGACCAAGCCGGCCGCGGTCAGGAGGACGAATGCCATCGCGCACTGCGCCGCGACGAGCAGCGCCTGTGCCCGAGTCTCGGCGCTTCCGGGGGATCCGACCGATTGGCCTGCCCGGATGTGGTGCGCCAGGGTCCGCCGTGCCAGTCGCGCGGCCGGCACCAACCCGAATAGCAGCAGCGTCAGGATTCCGGTTCCCGCGGCGAAGGCGAGCACCGGCCATGTCAGGCTTACGTCGAGAGTGTCCACCCCCCGGATCGCTCCCAGCCAGCGCACCAATAGCGGGATGATCTGGAGCGCCAACGCGCCGCCGAGCAACGTTCCGGCCGCGGCCAGCACGATGCTCTCGGCCAACAGCGTTCGCAGGACGTCGCCGCGGCCCGCCCCAAGCGCCCTCCTGACGCCCACCTCGTCAGCCCGTTCGGAGGCGCGGACCAGCAGCAGGTTGCCGAGGTTAGCGCACGCCACGAGAAGCACCAGCCCTGTGGCGGCCCACAGCAGTCCGAGCGGCCGCTGGGCCGAGTCACGCAGCCTCGACACGCCACGGTTCAAGGGAGTCACGGCAATCTGGACTTGGTCAAGCCTTTCCCGGTGCTCGTCCGAGATCCCTTCGCCTGCTCGGTCCAGGAACACTTGCCGCAGTCGGACGTTGACCGCAGCGCCGGCTTCGTCGAGCGACGCGTCCGGGCGAACGCGCATTAGGATGTTGAGCCAATATGTCTCTACCGGGAAACCCGGTTCTAGCCTGGAAGGTCCACCCGTAACGCTTTCTTGCATTGACAGGGGCACCCAGATGTCGGGGCTGGCTCCCACCACGTGACCCCGAAACGAGGGTGGTGCCACGCCGAGGACGACGTACTGCAGGTCCTGCAGCCGAATGGTCGACCCGACAGCGTCGGGGTCGGCATCAAGCTGCCCTGCCCAGAACGGGTAGCTCACGACTGCCACCGGATTCCCGCCCGGCGCGGTGTCATCCTCCGGGCCGAACATCCTGCCGAGGAATGGGCGGACGCCAAGCAGCGGGAAGTACGAGCCAGAAACCAATTGGCAAGAAGCCCTCTCAAGCTCGCTCCCCGCGACGATCCGGTCGCCCAAGTAGACAGTTTCGGAGAAGGTCGCCGCTGCCGCCACGGCGTCTAGCGCAGTCGGGCTGTCCTGGCGTAGCGCTTGGAATTGGTGGAAGGCAAACACCTCGGACTGAGGCATGTCGCTGCGGCTGAAGACGCCGACGGCCCCCGGCCCGAGAATTGCCAGCTCCTGTGGACGCTCCACGGGGAGCAAGCGCAGAAACAAGGCCTCGAACAGGCTGAATACCGCAGTGTTGGCACCAACCCCCAAGGCGAGTGTCAGCGACGCCACTAAGAAGTAAGCGGGCTTCCTTAGTAGTGACCTGAACGCTACGCGAAGGTCGGACGCCATGGCCGTGAGGGCGATTCGAGGCGTATCCAGGTGGGGCTGCACTCGCCGACCACGAGGATCGCCTTGCGTTTCACTATAGATTGGACGCCGTTCGCGGCCGGATGGCGCTTCGCGCTACGTGCCAGGGCTCGACCTCCGCCGATTGCAGCAACTCACGAGAGGTTGTGGGTGGCCCCGCGACCGGCACGGATCGGCCGCGGGACCTCCCGCCCTCGGGCGGAGACCTAGAAGTAAAACTTCAGGCCCAACTGCATCTCGCGATGAGAGTTGCCGGCGTTGACGACGCCGAAGCCGGACTGGCCAACCTGATCCCTCGGATTGTTGAATTCCGGCGTATTGAAGCTGTTGAACGTCTCCAAGCGGAACTGCATGCGGAGCCGCTCGCTGATCTGCGTGTTCTTCGACAGGGCGATGTTGAAGATGTGCGGGGTTCCCGGGCCGAGCGTGCCGCGCACCTTGCGCCCGGCGTTGCCCAGCGTGAACGGCGCGGGCGCTTCGAACCCTGCTTCGTTAGTCCAGAGCACGCCCCGTCGGCCGCCGAGAGCCGGATCGCCGCGGTTCGGATGGTTGGGGTCCCCGATGAGATTGGCGTAGAGCGTCGCATCGGCCGCGTTGTCGCCCTTGAGGTCTCGAGCTCCGTTCAGGACCGTGACTCCGAACGGAGAGCCGCTCTGGAAGGTGTAGATACCGGAGATCTGCCAGCCGCCGAGAATCACGTTCGCGGGACCGCTCAGGTTGACAAACTTGCCTCGCCCGAACGGCAGTTCGTAGACCGGGCTGAACACGATCCGGTGAGGCGCGTGGTTGCCCGAGAGCGACCACTCGGAAGCACGGTCATAGATGTTCTGAAACCAGTCGTGATCGCCGAGAGAGGCGGCGTTCTCTCCCACGAAGGGTGCGTTGTCGTACCACCTTGAGAACGTGTAGAGGAAGATGTAGCCGACTCCCTGGTTGAATCGTCGCTCGGTCTTGAACGAGATTCCTTGATAATCCGAACTGAAGAAGTTCGGATTGTTCATTCGGATCTGTCCCGTGCCGCCGTACTGGGTGAACGGCTTGAGCAGGCGCTGGGTTTGGTTGCCGAATTCGTTGAGACCGACCCTAGGCAGGTTGAGCGGGTGGATCTGGTTGATGTTCATCCGGCGCAGGTTCACCTTCTTGGCGAACTTCGCGTAGTACCGCACCTCGAAGAGCTGCTCGCCGGCCTGATGCTGGAATGTCAGGTTCCAGTCGAACGCATACGGAGTCCGGTGGTAGCGGTCCACGAAGTCGACTCGGCCTTGCACGAAGTTCGTGCCTCGCGTTCCGAAGTTGTGGTTTAGCTCGGAGCTGTCAGGAATCTGCAGGAAGTTGGACGGCATCCCGTCCTTGAGCAGCGGCACCTGCCCGCCGCCGATGTTGCCGGCACCGCCAAACCCCTGGCTGCCGGTTTGCAGGACGTTGCCGTCGTAGTTGCCACCGAACATGAGGGCGAAGCCCCCGCGCACCACCGTGTTGCTCGCCCCGCCGGGCTTGATAGCGAATCCGAACCGAGGGCCGAAGTTATTCCTGTCGGCAATCACCGGGTTTCTCGGGAAGCCATCGCGGCCTGCGAAGAAGAACGCGCCTTTCTGGTCGGGGCGGATGCCGTTCGTGCCGGCGGCGGGCAGCGGCAGCTCTGGGTCCCAGCCTGCGACCCGGTCCGCCACTTCGGTGAACGGCCCTTCGTATTCATAACGCAATCCCAGATTCAGCGTCAGCTGGCCGTTGACGCGCCAATCGTCTTGGAAAAAACCCGCGACATAGGCCGACCGGCGCCCGAACGACGGGTTGGCTTGGACACGAGCCCGGTCGGCCTGGCCGATCAGGAACGAAGCCAAGTCCGCGCCGGTCCCCGAGATCACGCTGCCGTCCGGGTTGAGGCCGCGCGTGTCGGTGTTGGCGAAGTCAAAGACGCCCGAGGCCGTCTGCCGGCCCAGTTCGCTGCCCTGGTATTTCCGGTAGTCGATGCCGAACTTGAACGTTTGATTGCCAGCCACCTTCGTGAAGTGGGCCGTGTACTCGAAGTTCGTGAACGCGAACAGCCGCCGGGACACCCCCGACCCAATGCTTGTAATGCTTGGATTGCCCCCGATGTTGAATCGCGGGAAAACGTCCGGCCCCACGCCAGTCAGGCCGATCTGGGACGCCAGGTCCTCGTTCAGGTTGGGGCCTTGGACGTCGTTGCGGTACCGGAAGAAGCCGCCGGTTGCGGTCATGAAGAAGGTCGGCGAAAACAGCTTCGTATACGAGAGCAGTATGTTCTGTTGCCGTTGAGGAAGGCTTACGGCGTTCGGGTCGGCTGGACCCCAGTCTGGCGACGGAATCCTGCCGTCCGTCACCGGCATGAACAGGTTGTATCGGAACGTCAGCTTGTCGTTGGGATCAACTTCGTAATCTACCCGCATGGTGTGGCTGGTGCGGCGGAGCTCGCGTGGCAGGTTGGCGACCCAGTTCCCCTCATTCGAAATATCGACCGCAGTGCGGTTCGCTGTGGGCAGGTACGAGATCGCCTTCTGGGCGACCGGATCCAGCCGGCTGCTGGGAATCACGTTGTTCGCGAACTGCATCTCCCCTCCGCGCCCGGTCGACGTGAGCGGGTCGTATACCCTGCGGAGCACGCCGTTCGACTGCAGCATCGTCGACAGGTCGCCGGTCTTCCATTCGGGCAGGCCTACGCTGCGAACTCGCAGGTCCTCGAGGTTCTGGATCGTGATGTCGTAGTTGTAGAAAAAGAACGCCTTGTTCTTGACGATCGGGCCTCCGATTGTTCCGCCGGGCACATTGCGGCGCAGCTTCGTCCTGCTCTTCGCATCCCATCCGCGAGCGCTAAACGCGTCGTTGCGCATGAACCAATAGCCCGAGCCGTGAAACTCGTTGGTGCCGGACTTGGTGGTGGCATTCATGAATCCCGCGGCCGAGCGTCCATACTCGGCGGTCGGCGCGTTCGCTTCCACTCGGACTTCGGAGATTGCGTCGACCGGCGGGCTCAGCTCGGTGATCGTCGCGCCGATGCCCGTCCGGCTATTCACCACTCCGTCGATGAAGACGCCGGCAGATCTGGTGCGCCCTCCGGCGATCGTGACGTCGCCGCCTCCGGCACGATTGCTGTTGCGCATCCGCTGGGCGCCGGGTGTGAGGTCGATCAGGTCGAAGACCTCTCGATTGACCAACGGAAGCTCGAGAACGCGCTTGTTCTCCACCACGGCGGCGAGGGAGCCTCGAGATGTCTCGACAAGCGGGCTCGCCGCTTCAACCGTGACCGTTTCGGTGATGGCTCCAACCTCGAGCACGGCGTCATATGTCAGGACACTGCCGACCTCAACTCGCAGGTTGCTGACCTGGTGAGGCCGGAAGCCCTCTGATTCCATGCGGATCGCATACGAGCCTGGCAGCACACCGGGCAAGTAGTACGTGCCGTCCCCTTGCGTTTCCACCAGGGTCGAGGTCCCTTGATCCTCGTTGGTGATTTCCACTTGGACTCCGGGAATGACCGCTCCGGTGTTGTCGGTTGCGGTGCCCAGAATCGTGCCCAAAGTCTGGGAAGGTGCCTGGCTCGCTAAGGGAGCCAACATGGCCGCCGCAACGAGCAGCCGAGAGAGGGTGTTGAGTGACATGAGGAAGGCCTCCTTCTGGTTTGTCAGAACTCAAGACATGGCAAATGCGCCAACAGCCTAGTGCGGGTTGCGGCGGAGTTCAACCGCGTTTGGCCAAAATACCGGGCGTTTCTTGCCGAAAACGCGAGAAATTGGCTTGTTCGTCGCCCGCCCGACCGAATCGCTAGGCTGCGAACCGGCCAAACGGCGTGTGTGCTTCCGGGCCGCTTGGATCGAAGCGGACGAGACTAGGTCTGCCTCCAGCCGCCTCCGGGAGGCTTGCTAGACTGCTGCCATGCGGTGCTGGCACGCGGTCGCGTTGCTGCTATCCCTGTCCGTGGCAAGTGCGCGTGCGCAGCTGCCAAACATCGTTGTCGTGTTGGCGGACGACATGGGCTGGGGAGACCCGCAGTCGTATCAGCCCGCGTCCAAGATTCCCACGCCCAACATCGACAGGCTGGCGCGCGAGGGCATGCGGTTTACCGATGCCCACAGCCCGTCCGCGGTCTGCACCCCGACACGTTACGGGTTGCTGACCGGACGCTATGCGTGGCGCACGTCGCTTACCAGCGGGGTCTTGGACGGGTTCGGCCCGCCTCTGATCGACCAGCAAGAGGACACTGTGGCACTGCTGCTGAAGCGCTCCGGATACCGCACTGCGGCCGTGGGCAAGTGGCATCTCGGCATGCGCTGGCTGGACAGGCGCGGCGATCCGATGCCGCGCCGGACAGGCGGATTTCGCCCCGGGGACGATGTCGATTACACCGCCGAGCTGCGGGGCGGGCCCTTGGACGTTGGCTTCGACACATTCTTTGGGATTTCCGCTTCCCTTGACATGAGCCCGTACTGCTTCCTGCGGAATCGGTCCGTGGAGCTGATTCCGGACATACCCGTGCCTGCCAGCAGGGCGGACATTTTCTCTGGCTTGGCGGCCGGGGTGCGCTCGCGAGGCTTTCGAGTGGAGGACGTGCTGCCGAGGCTGGCCGCGGAAGCCGAGCTTCTGATCGACCAGCATGCAGGCCGGGACGAGCCCTTCTTCCTGTACATGCCGCTGGCCTCGCCGCACCTGCCAGTGGCGCCCGTTCGGCCGGGAAGCAGTCGTGCCGGGCTTTACGGTGACTTTGTCTTTGAAACGGACCGGGCTCTCGGAACGGTCTTGGAAGCCTTGGATCGAAACGGCTTGAGCGCCAATACTCTGGTGCTCTTCACCAGCGACAACGGCGGTCTGTGGCACTGGTGGGATTTCCGGGCCGCCGATGACGGCGGAGCCGCCCCGCGCACGGCCCGAGGCGACTACGTCCGCGGCTACGGACACCAGAGCAACGCAGCTTTGCGCGGCACGAAGGCGGACATCTTCGAGGGTGGCCACAGGGTACCGTTTGTCGTCCGCTGGCCGGGCCAGGCATCGGCGGGCACGACCAGCGACGCGCTGGTCGTGCTGACCGACCTGTATGCCACCGTGGCTGAGATCGTCGGCACTGAGGCGCAGGGCACTTCGGGCCAAGATAGCCACTCGCTGGTACCCGTGCTGCAAGGTCGCGGAAGCTCGGGCCGGACTTCGGCCGTCCACCACTCGGCGCGAGGCATGTTTGGCATCCGCAAGGGCGACTGGAAGCTGATCGTCGGCCGCGGCTCCGGTGGGTTCACGGTTCCTCGCGAGATCGACGGGCCCGGCGGTCAGCTCTACGACTTGTCGGCTGATCCGCAGGAGACCGAGAACCTGTACGACTCCCGGCCCGAGGTCGTGGCGGAACTGGAGGAACTGCTGCGGGCGGTCCGGCAGTGATGCCTGCGGGCGGGACACCGCTGCGCGTGCAGATCGGTCAAGCGGTCAGGAATCGCCAGAAGTTACACGCCCAGATTTCCGGGAAGCTACATCCCGGAGCGTTGTGTCCACAGGTATGACCGAGGATGCCCTCGTTGAGAGCGGTCAGGCACCTGTCAGGTCGCGCAGAGCTCGCCGGTCCCGCACGATTGCATCCATGCACTCCCGCTGTTTCGCGGGGTCGCGATGGTCGATGTATTCCATATGCAGCGACACAGGCGTTCCCTCGCTGACCTCGGCGCTCACCATCGTGTACAGCTCCGGGTCGACCTGTCCGGTCCCCAGCGGCACGTTGACCGCCTTGCGGCCTTGCCAGCGGAAGTCCTTCATGTAGACCACGCGGACCCGATCGCGGATCACCCGCCACAGCACCGACCACGACATGCCAGCTTCGGCGGTGGCGTGGCGAAGATCGAAGATCGCCGATACCTGTTCCTCGGGAACTCCCTCCAAGAGCCGATGGATGTCCCAAACAGATCCGCCGACGAGGCTTCTGCCGGCGTGGTTTTGGTAAAGCCCCGCGAGCCGAAATCCGCTCAGGTAGTCGGCGAGACGCAGCACGGTCTGGCGATGCTCGTCAAGCTGGGCGAGGATTGGGCGCTCGAAATCGTAGCGGTAGTAGGCCATGCGGAACCACTTGATTCCGAGGCTGTCCGCGGTCTTGATCACTCGCTGCGAGAGCGCATTGTCGGCATCCTTGATGTCGGTCGTGATCATTCCGACGCTTCGTCCGCGCTTCTCTAGAGCCCGGACCAGCAGTGGCAGATCGCGTTCGACCTGCTCCGGCTCGACCTGTCCGCCTTTGCGGACGGTGGCTTCGATGCCGTCGAGGTCGTTTTCTTCGAGAAAGACGGCGACCTCGTCGAAGGAGAGCCACTGCAGGTGCTTGGCGAACGCGAGTACCGGTCCAAAACGCTGATCGGAAGCAGGCAGGGCGCTGGCTAGGGCCGCGCCCGCGCTCAGTTTCACGAGTTCTCTTCTGTTCATCCCAACATTTCCTCTGTCGACTGGCCGTCTGCTTCAACAGCCGCTCGCCTGAAAGGGTAGCTCATGGTGCTGGTTGCCGAGAAGACTCAAGCGGAATTCTGCAGTCCTAGGCGGCGCGATTCAGCAGGCTCTCCGTCAGAACGCATCTATCGGTTTGACCTGTCGCTGTTCAAGGAGCTAGCGGTGACGGAGGGATTGCGTATTCAGATCCGTGCCGAAGCGTTCAATGCGATCAACTCCACGATGTTCAGCAATCCCGATTCCAATCTCGCGAGCATCCGGTTTGGACTGGTCACGAGTGCCCAAGTGCCGCCCCGGGAGTATCAGATGGGACTGAAGATCCTGTTCTAGACTCGTCTCGACTGCAGCCTAGCCGCCGAGACGCCCGATACGGGATTCTCGGCGGCCGGTCCCGTCCCGCCAAGGGGGTGGCGTGCTCCCAACACCAAGGTAGATGCCCGGTCACGATAGCTCGAGGGAGTCGCCCGGTCGGTAGATCGGCGTTACATGCGCTGCCTGGGCTGTCATCCAGCAATGGCCAATTCGACGGCCGGATTACCGTTGCTTGAGGACACGCCGCCATAGCGCCGCTCGCGGCGACGAAATGCCTCGACCGCCCGGCGCAGATCCGCGCCATCGAAGTCCGGCCACAGCGTTTCGATGAACATCAGCTCCGCGTAGGCCGATTCAAACAGCAGGAAATCGCTGAGGCGCTGTTCGCCGCTCGTGCGGATGATCAGGTCGACCTGCGGCGTTTCCAGATCAGAGTGGCACGCGTGGTTGACCCTTCGTAGGAAGCCGCTCTCGTCGCAGTGCTCGTCCGGCCTAAGCGCGGCGGCAGCGGCGAGGATGGCCGAGCGCCCCGAATAATCGACAGCCAATCGCAGGTAGAGCCGCGTTCCCTCACCTGTCGCATGCTCCGCCGCCTCGATTGCGCGGACCAGCGCAGGGGACAAGCGGTCTCGTCTGCCGATCAATCCGAGCCGCACCCCCCGCCGACGACAGTTCTCTCGCTCTCGGACGAGGAATGACTCGAGCAACCCCATCAGCACCGACACCTCGCCGGCCGGACGTCGCCAGTTGTCGGCGGAGAATGCGTAGAGCGTCAGTGTCGTGATTCCGAGTTCGGGCGCCGCTTCCACGGCGCGTCGCACAGCGTCGGCCCCGCGCCCGTGTCCCTCCGTGCGCGGGAGCCCGCGCGCTTGGGCCCAGCGGCCGTTGCCGTCCATGATTAGGCCTACGTGTAGGCCCTTGTTAGGCGAGTTGGCCATCTTCTGCGTACTCGTGCAAGCCGGTGGCCCGCTCACGTGGGCCGCCGGCGTTCTTGCCAGGCGCGGCTTCGGCCTCGCGCCCGAAGCCGCGCAGGATCTGTTCCAAGACGGGGCGCATGCGCAGCACCCGCTTGGTTCGGATTACCCAGTCCCAGAGCGGCTCGAACTTCTTCCAACCCGCGGCGTACGCGAAGTGGCGTACTGCGGCGACGGGGTGGTCTTTGCTCAACGAGCCGCGCAGGATCGAGCCCCAGCGGTAGAAGTCGTGGTAGGCCCGCCAGTAGCCGGACTCCAGCTCCTCGGCGCTCATGCCGCGAGTCCGGAAGACAACGTGGCGCGTGTCGTAGAGATCCCAGTCACGGTGGAGCAGACGTCCCTCGGCCTGCATGCGCTGGTAGAGGGCAGTGCCCGGATAGGGAGTGAGGATGTGGAACGTTGCGGTCTCAATGCCCTGGCGGATTGCCCATTCGACGGTCCGCTCGAAGACGGACGAGTCGTCCTCGTCCATGCCAAAGACGAAGCTTCCGTTGACCATCACTCCCAAGTCGTGCAGGCGTCTGACCGCCGCCCCGTAGTCGCGGCTCAGGTTCTGGAACTTGCGCTGGGCTTTCAGGCTCTTTGGGTTGAGCGTCTCGAAGCCCACGAACAGGCTGCGCAGCCCGGCGGCCACCGCTTGCTCGAGCAATCCGGGACGCAACACCGACTGGACAGTACCGGCCGCTTGCCACAAGCGGCCCATGCCGCGCATGCCTTCGAACAGCTCAGAGGCGAATCGGCGGTTTCCGAACAGGTGGTCGTCGAGGAAGTAAAGGTGACGTCCCGGCAACCGCTCGATCTCGGCCAGAGCGTCCTCGACCGTTTGGGTGTAGAAGCCGCGGCCCCCCTCGAAAAAGGCCTCCTTGTAGCAGAAGTCGCAGACATGCGGGCAGCCGCGGGAAACCACGATTGAGTTCGGCACGAGGTAGAGAGGGCGCTTGATCAGGTCGCGCCGGATGCGCGGAAGGCCGACTAACGTGCGCTGGGTCGAACGGTAGAGCGGTTTGGGACGGCCGCCGCGAAAGTCGCCGAGAAAGACCGGCCAAGTGTCCTCACCCGGGCCGAGGAAGATGCTGTCAGCATGGCGCGCGGCTTCTTGGGGCAGGGAGGTGACGTGAAGGCCTCCGAGAGCGACCCAGGAACCCTTGCGACGGTAGTGGTCGGCCAGTTCATAGGCCCTGCGGGCGGAAGTTATGTAGACCTGGATTACGACCAGATCCGGCTCGTCCTCCAGGTCGAGCTGCTCCACGTGCTCGTCCTGTAGGACAACTTCGTCGTCGTCGCGCAGGTAGCCTGCCAGCGTTGCCAATCCGAGCGGGGGAAAGAGCGAATACTTGATCGGACGGAAGTAGGGGCTCTTCGCCTCGGTCAGCGCGGGCAGGATCATCTTTACCCGCACGTCGAATCCTCCACGAGCTGGGGAAACGGCGAGGCAACCGCAAGCCGCTCGCGCGGTTCGGTTCCCAAGAGTCCTGCCGTGGTGACGGCGACCTCGCGCGAGCGCGGTCCGTCGAGTTCGACCAGAAAGATCCGCTGCCACTGGCCGGTCCGGACCTCTGCGTCGATCACTGCCAGCGTGGCCGAGACCTGCAGGGCCATCGCTCGTGCGTGGGCGTGGCCGTTGGGCCGCTCGCCGGGCGTCATGTTGGCGGTCCGCCGCTCGAAGTCGTCGTGCGAGTACGGAGCGTCGGCCGGGGCCCAGCCTGCGAGCACCCGGCCTAGGTCGTCGAGCAGGAGAGGTTCGTGCTCATTGACCAGAATCGCGGCCGTGGTGTGCATCGACTGCACCGTCACCGTGCCGTCGCTGATGCCGGAAGCGCGGACGCAGCTCAGCACTCGGTCGGTGATGTCGATGAACTGCTGAGGCTCGAGGGTCTTGAGTGTCAGGCACTCGTGGTCGACGGCCCATGCCGGTTGGGGTGGAAGCCGAAGGGGAAGTCGCGATTCCATCGTTTTCGCTCGTTGTCGACGGCGGATCCGCGAGGGGAACCGCTCGAGGTCAGTATCGGAAGCGCGCCGCGCCGATACATGAGCGAAAAGTGAGGGTTTGGTGATATTTCGCTGAAGCCGGTTGAAGGGGGCTCAGCGGGGCCGCTTGGTGAGCCCGGCAGACAGGCCAGAGCCGAACATGAGGCCCTCGAAAGCGCTGATCGCGACCCGGGTCACGGCCCCTGGCTCCTGCTCGCCGAGCAGGCGGGCAAGTGGCCCAAGGCCGACTTGGGATCCAGGAAAGCTCTGTGCCATGAGATCGAGGCTCATCGCTCCCAAGGCGCGCCCGCTCCAGCCCAGCAGCCCGGCACCTAGCGCGCACGCGATACCCGTCAGAAGCGCGACGCGGGCTCGGGCGAGCCCATGCGGGGTGGCCATGCCGCCCTCTGTGGTTGGCGTGGCCAGCCCGTACCCCACACCGACCGCTCCGCCGACCACCAAGCCTTCCACGGCACCGGCCACAGGAGACAGTTCGCGACCGAACAGACCTTCGAGCGCGAGCCGTCCTAGGAGATGGGCGGCCACGCCGATCGCCAGGCCGCTAGATGCGCCCGCCACCGCGAGCGCCAGCCGACGCTGCGCACGGAATGCGGCTTCCGCGGCGGCAAGCCCGGCCCCGACTCCTGCGGCTGCTACACCGCCGACGACTATTCCGAGTAGCGGGAGGACAACTAGCACTCCGTTGTCCGCTATCGACCCAGGGCCGAAGCGAAGGACAAGGCCTCCTATCAAGCCGGCGATCGCACCCGCAGCTGCCCCGCCGGCTGCCGCTGCCATCCAGCGACGACGGGCCAGGCTGGCCGCGCGTCGGATACGGAGCAGGAAGAGAGTTGTCGCTGCGGCAAGCCACCCACGCTTTCCGAGGAACGGGACCGGCCCCGCCCCCGGAACGTCCCAGCGGGTCTCGCGCAAATATGCGAGGGCCACGGCGCGCTGCTCTCTGCCGGTCAGCCGGTCGAGAGCCTTCGCCGTGCCTAGCTCGTGCAGAGTCTCGGCCGCCCGTCGCCTTCGGTCGTCGGCTGCTTCTGCGTTGTCGGGCTCGGCATCGAGCAATGCTTCCAATGCCTTGTCGAAGGAGGCGTTCGCGTCGGCTTCCTCGGCTGTGGCCCGTGCGGGCTCTAGGGGCCCCACATCCGGCTCTTCGACGACGTCGCCGCAGACAAAGCGGTAGCCGTGCCGCGAGACCGTGCGAATAAAGGTCGGATCGCGCGGGTCGTCGCCCAGCGCGCGTCGGAGGGTCCGGACCGCCTGGCTCAAGGCACCGTCGCTGACCACCACGTCGCTCCAGACCGCATCGAGAATGTCGTTCCTAGAAACAGCCTCTTCGCGCCGCTCGATAAGCAGGACCAGCAGATCGAAGCAACGCGGGATCAGCGGCAGATCTCGGCCATCGTGGACGAGCATCCGGCGGGCGGGGGACAAGATGTGGCCTGAGAACCGGTAACGGGTTGTGCCCGGAGACGACCGCATCAATGGAAGGCAGTATACGCGGCCGCGTAGCCTACGCCCCCGCTGCCGCGACGCGAAGCGTCCGGAAGCCCCTAGCGGGGGCAGAGTTGAATCGCTTGCACAGCCCAACCAGTGACTGGGCGCTGGGTGGCCGCCGCAATGGAACCCAAGGCTGAGTCATGACGGCAGAGGGAGTGTGACATCATGACGCAACCATGCGAACAACGGTCACCCTGGATCCCGAAGCCGAACTCCTGCTCCGGAACGCGATGAAGCGCACGGGTCAGTCGTTCAAGCAAGTCCTCAATCAAGCGATTCTGAAGGGACTTGCGAATGAGCCCATTGAGCCGGAACAAGAGCCGTTTGTTGTCGAGTCGCGACCCATGGGGCTGCGCCCTGGTTTCGACTCAGGTCGGCTCAATTCCCTAGCCGACGACTTGGAGGCGGATTACTTCTCAGCATTGTCAAACGACCTCCAGAAGCGGGCCGAGGGGCCTGATGGGAGCGCGTTCGGTTAGCCTCCGGCGCGACGCACGAGGGCGACCCAGTCCGTGGCGGCATCGCCGGGCGCCGGCCCGAGTCGAACCATTCCCGGTCCGGACACGGCGACGCCATCGGCCAAAGGTCCCCCTGCGGCCGGGTCGAACCAAGACACTTCGAAGTCGCCCTCGTTGCCTTCCAAGTCGAAGCTTGCGCTTCCACCGGAGGGAATGTAGACGGCATAGATTTCGCCGGACTTTGCAAGCACATACACCCCACTGCTTTGCGCGAGCTGATCAGCTGGGAGCATTTCTTGAAACGGTAGGTGCTCGTGGAAGAACTCGAGCGCATTGCGGGTCATCGACCAGATCTGAGACCGGGAGCGAAAGTCCTCAAGGTTGAGGTCGTTGTGGGGATACATGTACCCGAAGTACCATTCGATCCCCCAGCTTCCCGCCATGAGAGTTGCCCAGAGATGGTCGCGACGCTCGTCGTGCCGGGACTCGTCTGCCGAGTCGGGTGCCACGCCGTCGCGTCCCGTCCGTTGCTCGTCGAAGGACACCAGCCATGGTCTGCCGGCCTCGCGGGACCTGCGCATCCATTCGATGAGCGCGGTGTGGACAACCGGGTCTTCTCGGATCTGCATTGACGCGCCTTCGAAATCCTCGAACCCGAGCAAGGGCGCGTAGTGCCTTTCGTGATGTTCGACGGTTGCGTGAGTGTGCATGACAACGGGGTGATCGTACGGGTCCAGGTGGCGCAGAGCGGACGCATGGGCTTTGCGCTGCTCGGTGGAATTCGTGTTTTCCTCCCCGAGGTTCCAGATCAGAGCGGAATGGTGAGCGAAACGGGCCACGAGTTCTCGGTAGTAGAGCTTGCGGTCAGGCCCTAGATCGCCATCGTCGAGCAGGTGGTCGTTCTCCGTCTCCGCCGTGACAACGTGCAGCAGGATTCCCAGCCGGTCAGCGTGCGAGAAGACAATTTCCCACTGCTCGAGCTTGCTCACGTCGAATCGATCAAAGGTTGCGGGGTCGATCCACGGCCAAGTGTCGTCGCCGTCGCCGGTTACGTTCTGTGGCAGGAAGTAGATCGAATTCACCCCCTGCGAGGCCAGATAATTGAGCGCCCCGATCAACCCTTTGCCCTTGCCGTCCTGCCAAGAGGGATCGCCCTCGCGCCAGTCGCGGAGGTGCGGCTCGTAGCGGTGCAAGAATGCCTCGCGGCGCCCTGTCTCGGCATCGCGGTCGCGAGTTCCATCGAAGTCTGCGTAGGCCAGCAGGTTCTCCGGGCTGTCCGCGCCGCCCTTGAGGAAATAGCTACCGTCGCCGGCGAACCTCGGGTAGCGCTCTCCGACGTACTCGAGTCGTCCGCGTGAGCGGAAGTCGGAAGGCTGCTTGTCGGAGGCGGCAACCATGAACTCGCCCCTCGCTCCGTCGAATGCCGTCGGCTGGCCGGCTGCGGGATCGTCGGAGAGTGCGACCCCTGGGCCTGTTCGAAACGATGCGCGGTAGCGCCAGGTTCCCTCGGCGTTAGGAGCGAAACGTACCAGCCACTTCGAACCCGACTCAGCGGATGTCTCCGCGGACTGACCATCGGCGGCGAAAAAGCCGGGCACGACTAGTTCGCCGGCAGGTCCGGTGAACGTCACGTCCAAGCGATAGTCCGTGAAAGGATTCGGATCGCTCGTTTCGGAGGTTTCGGGCCCGTCGAAAGCAAGCGTGAGCGTGTGCCAGATCTGGAGCTCGCCCGAGACGTCTGCCCTTGGTCCGCCGCAACCCGCGACGACGAGCACGAGACTGAATGGAATCCACGTTCGCACGGGTCGATTCTAGCTGCAATGAAGCTGAAAGAAGAAACCGTAGGGGCGTTCCTGCTTGGTTGAGCCCCACGTAGGAGCTCGAAAGGGGAGTGGTAGCATGATCCTTCGCGTCCTGGGCCTTGTAGGCTCGGACACTCGTATTCTCCCGAGGCGCGTTCGATCCGAACCCCCAATCCAAGCTAGCTAGTCTATGTTGAACGTCCGGACCAGCCAGAACGATCCGATTCGGATCGACGCAGTCAGTCCCGGTGATGGCTACGGCCGAATCGGCATCACCCTATGCCCGGGCAAGAAGGACGCTCATGCGTGGAGAGGGCCGGCGGACCGCGACCTAGGACTGGATCTCGATGAGGTTCAGCGCTGGGGAGCGACGGCTGTGATTAGCTTGATCACGAACGAGGAGATTGACTTCTTGCAGGTGCGTGGGCTTCGCGAGGCCGTTGAGGAACGGCATTTGGAGTGGTGGCAACTGCCGATCCCTGACGTAAATCCGCCCGGGTCCGACTTTGAGCGTGGTTGGAGGATCGCGGGCGAGGCGATCCGCGACCGATTACGCATGGGATTTGACGTGCTCGTCCACTGCAGGGGCGGTTTGGGTCGCGCTGGTACGGTTGCGGCCCGTCTGCTCATTGAACTGGGAGAGAGCCCGGACTCTGCGATCCGCAAGGTGCGCAAGGCACGGTCGGGCGCCATTCAGACGACCGGGCAGGAACGCCACATACAGCGCTGTGAACCGCCGACGTCACCCGCTCCTTCGACAACCCAAGAGAGCGTTCGGGACAGGGCGATGGGGGCCTTGCTCGGACTTGCGGTGGGCGATGCTCTTGGAACGACTCTGGAATTCCAAAGTCGAGACAAGACGCCTAGGATCGTCGACATCACTGGCGGCGGGCCGTTCCAACTTCGGCCCGGTTGCTGGACTGACGACACGGCCATGGCGCTGGCTCTCGCTGACAGCTTGCTGGCATCGGAAAGCGTCGACTGCCGGGACCTGATGGACCGATTCGTGGCGTGGTGGCGGAACGGGGATTACTCGTGCACGGGCCGCTGCTTCGACATCGGGATCACGACCCGGAATGCGCTTGAGCGCTACCTCCACGCAGGGGACCCCCTTGCCGGTTCGACCGATCCGGCTACGGCGGGAAATGGCTCGCTGATGCGGTTAGCCCCGGTCGCCCTGCGCTTCTGGAACGACCGCGACAGGCTGGACTATGCTGCTGCCCAACAATCCCGGACGACGCATGCGGCCGAGGAAGCAGTGGATGGCTGCCGCGCGTTCGCCGAGCTGCTTGCAGATGCGATTTCTGGCAGACCCCGCCGAGAGGTCCTCGCTCCCAGACCGTTCGATGGCGCTCCAGCCATAGCCAAGATCGTCGACGGCAGCTGGCGCGGCCGCGCAAGGAGGGATATCCGGTCCAGCGGCTATGTCGTCCATACGCTCGAGGCCGCCATGTGGTCAGTCGCGCGCACTGCCAACTTTCGCAATGCCGTCCTGCTAGCTGCCAACTTGGCCGACGACGCCGATACGGTGGCGGCGGTGACGGGCCAATTGGCCGGTGCTATCTACGGGCTCTCCGGCATTCCGACGGACTGGCTGGAGCGGATCGCTTGGAAGGACCGGCTCCTCGACGCAGCGGATCGCCTGGCAGAACCGTTGCCAAACGTCGCGTGAGCGTGGCCTCGAATGGGCGGAGCGGTCGCCGACTAGTCTCCTGAGGCCATTGCGGCGCTAGGTTCGGGAGTCGCGGAAGGCTCTGGCAGGGCGGCGGAGCGTACGGGGCTCTCCTCTGCCATTGCACCCGTACTCTCGTTCACAATCACCCGGAGCGGATCGACGGGCAAGGCATGCTCGTCGCGAATGCGGGATGTCCCATAAATGTGGAACGGCTGCGCATCGTTCATTCGAGCCACTTCTTCAAGCGTCTGCTTTCGATGCTTAGGGATCAGGCGAGGGGGCTCCGCCTTGTCGTTGGGCTCCCGATCCCAGTTCAGGTACAGATGCTGCGACAGCTTCTCTTCGGATTCGCCTGCGAAGCGCATCGCCGGCCACTTGAACGATGGCCCGTGAACGTGCTTTCCGCGAAGGTGGTAGAACACCTTGGTGCCGATGCTGAAATATTTCCTCGACCGTTCGCGCATTTCGCCGAAATCGCGGCTCTGCTTCCATGCGGTCATGATGAATTCCCACTGAAGCTGGGTGAGCTCGCGGGCCTTCATCGCATGCCCGGAGGCCATGCGGGTGTCTTCCAGCGGGGTGAAGATCGAAGGCACGTACAGGATCTTGTTGTTCTTCAACCGGTGCAAGAGCTCTAGCGACTGCTTGATGTCGTCGTCGGTCTCGTTCGGCAAGCCGACGATGAACGTATACACCGGAAACCAGTTGTTGTCGTTGAGGATGTTCGTGCCTTCGACGACGATTTCCTGCCAGTCCTGAATGTCGAAGGGAAGTGCCTTGCCCGACATGGTGAGCGCTGCCAAGCGTGGCGAACCGGTCTCGATGCCGATCAAGGGAGCCAGGAATCGTTTGTCGGGGTGGGTAGAGTTCCGATTCTGGAGCGCACTCTTGCTGAGCAGCACCTTCGACAGGTCGCGGACCAGACCGGGATTCACTACCGCCGGTGCGATCGTGGCGTGCGAGAGCGGGAGATAGTCTACGCCCGGTTCCTCGGCGATCGAGCCGTAGAAATTGAGCAACTGATTGGGATTGGGTACATAGAATGGGGCGGATGCCCCATAGATGAAGACATCCTCGGAGACCGGGAAGATGATGCGCCCGCCGTTGGATGTGTTCGCCCTCACGGCCGACAGGACATCGGGCATGGGCACCGAGATGCGTGTTTCCAGGGTGGGCGAGCAAAATGCGCACTGCCTGCCGCAGCCTCGGGTCATTTCGACGATGCCGTATGTGGACCGTCTCCGCGGGATGACCAAGTTCTCGATGGACGGCTCGGGCGCGGCGACGGTCGGGGGCAGGTCGCGGCCGTCCTCGGCCATTTGAAACACCTCTAGAATTCTCGATTCCGCCCTCCCGTTGATCACGCAGTCGATTCCGAGCCTCTCGCGGGAGTCGGTCTTGTCGATCTGCCAGGCGCCGGCCCCTCCCACGATGACCTTGGGCCTGTGCTTTCGAATCGCAGGGTGCTGGTATACCCGCTCGGACTCTGCAGCGTTAATGGGGCGTGCCGAGGATCCGAAAATGTTCGAATACACGCCAGTAGAGAACGCTGTTCCGATCGGGTTGTGCGCACCGACACCGACCGCTACCGTGCGACGTCCCACGAAGGTTCCCAGGTCGTCGGGATAGCAGACCACCACATCGTCATCCGGGTATGCCCTCCGCAGCACCTCCTCCGCGACACGCACACCGTAGGTCATCACCTTGGCGCTGCCGTCCGCGTTCCGAGGCTGGTCGAATTTGTTCTTGTAGAAGAATCGCGGAACGAACTGCGCCGGTGCGGACGCGTACATCATCTGCTTCCACGGGCTAAATGCCTGCTCCGTGCTTTCGGTATCCGGAGCCGTCAGGACGAATTTCACACCGTCGGAATGGAACGCCATCGCTAGGAAATCACCCGTTTCGTCTCGTATTTTCTGATTGTAAAGCCCGTTTCGGCGATGAGCGGGACGCACTGCGCCGGGGTCGCAAGGCTCTGGCGGGGACAAGCTTCGGTCAATGGTCCAACCCGACGCGCTTGAGCGGGCTGAAGAGCCGTTCCCGGCGCCGGTCAACCTCCGAAGCGTGAAATGCCATGATGGAGGTCAAGACATGCTGGTCAGTCTCTCGAAGGAGACCGGACCGGTCGCTTGATCGGGAAGAGAGTGGATGAAACTTGAATTCGGAACGACCCAACTGCAAGAGCAGCCTTACCTAGGGATTCGTGCCAAGACAACGATAGACAAGCTTGGCGCGATCATGGGGCCGCTGTTCGGGGAGGTCTACGCCTACATCCAGCAGTGCGGGCAGCAGCCCGCTGGAATGCCGTTCTCGATCTACCATTCGATGGACGGTAACGCCGTCGAACTCGAGTGCGGGATGCCCGTGGGGTCACAGATGGACGGCACGGCTCGCGTCCAACCCGGTCAGCTTCCCTGCGGGACGATGGCCACCGTCACGCACACGGGTCCGTACGACGGCTTGCCGAACACTTGGGCGGCATTGACGGAGTGGATGAGGTCGCAGGGCCTCGAAGCTGCCGGGGCACCTTGGGAAGTTTACGTCACCGATCCTGGCGCCGAGGCGGACCAGTCCAAGTGGCGCACTGACATCTTCTTCCCTGTTCGCTGATCCGGCCTAGTCCTGGCCCCGGGGATCAGGCCATGTCCAGAGCCTTGCGAGCGCGTACGACTGCCGCCGAATTCCGGTCAGCAGGGCCCTGCAGATAGTACGTAGACGTGGCCAGCATGTGCGGGCGCCAGGCCGGGCTCACCAGCTCGAGATCCTCGAAGACGGCAGCGGCGTACTTGAATCGATGCGATTCCTCGGCTTTGTGGAACAGGATGTTGCGGGCCATGCGGGAGAACTCCGTCAGGTCTTGGTGATCCATCGCGTAGCCGATGGCCTTCCGCGCAGCCTCATCGGTATCCGACCCGAGTTGCTCGAGAATCGCGGCCACTTCATCACCGCCGTTCCCAGACGCATCGGCCCGCTCAAGCTTGCTGAGATCCAGATCCCTCATCTGGTCGTTCCGTGACATGTAGCGCGCGAACTGGCCCATCCACCCGACACCCTGCAGCAGAAGGTACAGGCGCGTTTCGGCATCGCTAGACATCCGGAAAGCGTAGTGCAGGGCATTTGCGGAAGTCACACAATGAACGCCGAGAATTCCCGGCAATCTCAGCATCAGATCGCCCGCCGCCAGGTGAATGCCGTCCCAGGCGTCGCGAGAGCTCGCCTTTCCTTTCGCCAGCATGTCCGCGACCTCGGTGCTGGCTGCGAGCGGCTCGGCGCTCCGCACGGCCTCCAGCACGCCGCGGGCCGGCGAGGTGTCGGCCGATTCCGTCGAGATCCAGTCGGGCGGCAGCCTCGCCAGCGATTTTCTTGCTAGCTCCGCGTTCGTGGTGTGGGACTGGTCCTCGAAACTGTAGCCGTTCATGCGCCTGTCCGGCCCGAAATCCAGCAGTCCTAGGATCAGCGACCGCAGTGCCGGTTCGGCGTGCCGCCAGCCAATCGCCTGTAGCGTCCGCCACGTGCTGGCGGTGAAGATCGCCTTATGCCCGATGTTGCGGTAGTCTCGTGCGCCATACCGCCACAAGCCCTCGATGACTTCGTGCCCTCCTTTCGTGCGGGCTAGGGCCGTGACGGCGCGGTCCGCCCTCTCCTCGTCCCAGGATTCCATGGCTGCGTGGAATTCTGCCCAGGCCTTGCTCGCCGCGGGCAACGGGCCCTTGGGCTTGCGCAGCTGGAAGTCACCCTCGTCGACGTCGCGCTGTTGCGACTGCTTGAAGTAGTCCAGGGCCCACAGCAAAGGCAGCAGCCGCTCGCGATGGGGCGCGTCTAGGCTCAGCTGGTTGGCGGAGTGCAGCACGAAGACGCAATGGAACTTGAATCCCGGTGGTTGCGGGCTGACATTCCGAATGCCGGCTAGGAAAAGGGCCGACAACAGCTCGCGGTACGAGAGTCCCGTGTTCAGTCGTCCTGCGACGACTTCGATGCAGTCGCTGCGTGGGGTCTCTTCGATCAGGCGGACGAGTGGCTCGATATCGGAACCGAAGCGGACGATGTCCGACGCGACTGCGTGGTCCGCGGCTAACGAGGTCCCGGCCTGCCAGAGGGATCCCGAAACGATCGACCCGGTTCCCGCGAGGCTCTTGATTGCTTCCCTACGGTTCATTCGACATGAATCCTACCGTATGGCCGCCCTCATGGAAACAGGTACAAGGCCGAGTTCGAGAGGCTTCTTGCCAGAAAATGCAGGAAATTCGCGCCGCCCCATGAAGATAGGCCCGCTGTGCGCCCGGGTTCCAGGGAATCGGGAATGAGTACGTCCGACCGATTCGGATTGCGAACGGTGCGATCGCCCGGCCGCAAGCGGTGGCTCAGCCCTAGCTGCCAATGTCGGGAGGGTACGCGGACTCAGCCGCGACGCGATTGACAAGGACCGTGCCGTGCCATCGGGACGTTCCGCCGGCCGCGTATCGTGGGTGCCTGCTGCTCAGCGCGGACCTGCCTCGCTTGCGTCGCGCGGCCGGAGGGGATTATCGGGGTCGTAAACGCCGATCCAGTGGTTCGTAAACCGCAGTTCGTCCTGCGGCCGCACTGCTGGCATGTGGCACGACGAGCACGCCCGGCCGGCAGCCCGGCGGCATACCGGTGCCGGCGGCGCACCGTTCTCGTGACAGTCGAGGCAGAGCCGGCTGTCGCGAGCCGTCTCCGCTGACAGCGGCCCGTGCGGATCGTGGCACCGCATGCATGTGAGCGGTTGGCCGCCGGGTTGCAGACAGGCGCTCCGCGCGAGATAGACGGGCTGGTGCCGGACGTTCCAGGGATCGCTCCAATCGATGACCTGGCCGGACGACGCCGGCGGTCTGTGGCAGTCGCCGCAGTATTCGAGCAGCTCGCCGCCGGGCAGTCGCGCCGGATTCCTGATGACGGCTCTGGCCTGCTCGAGTTCGCCGGAAGCCACTGCCTGGACATGACTGCGGCCTGGACCGTGGCATGCCTCGCAGCGGACCCCCAACTCGCGCGGCCGCAGCGTGAACCCGTCTCCGAGCGCCAGAGGCCCGGTCGAATGGCACTGGAAGCAGCGCATGATCGAGGGCTGCGGGCCGAAAGTCTCGTAGTACACACCCAGTGCTTCCTCGGCTCCCCGGGCCGGAACCTCGCGATGCCCCGGCGTTGTCCCCAGCGAACCGTTTGCCGAGTAGTAGCTGAAGTGATGCTCGACATATCGAACCTCGTCGACCTGGCCGACAAAGGTGACCGCCTGTTCGCCCGCGCCGAACGCCCATTCCAGGAGAGCGTCGATTCGCTGCTCTTGGGCCGTGATCTCCACGCGGAGACCACCCTCGTCGGCGCGATACGAGTACTTCGAGCCACCCGCCCGTACCAGCGATCCCGAAGGCGCGAACGACGGCGCGGCCGGATGATCGGCTGTCGGATGCAGCGAGAGAGCGTGGCCGCTAGCTGATTGCGTCGCGAACTCTTGGGCGTGGCAGGCCGCGCACGCATCCGCCCCCAAGTAGGACTCAGGGGAGTGATCGAAGACGTCCAATGGCTGGGCCAACAGCGGAAGCGCTGCCGATGCGAGCCACGGCAGCGTCCATTTCAGCGCTCGTTTTCTAGGCATCGGCGCGCTGGCGACGTATCGTAGGACTATGGTACTCCGCGCCCGGCCGCGCCTGAGCCCGGGACTGCGGCCGCCCTCGAAGGCGAGCTGGCGGCCGGGTGGAAGGGGAGTGCCAGTCCTGTTCGTGCTGGCGCTGGCGGGGATCCTCGGAGCGGCCGAGGCCGAGGAATCGACCGTCGCACACACCCGGCCGGTCTGGGCAGACGAGCAGACCAATGCCCTGGGTGCTCCCTCGCCGGACGGCCGCTTCCTTTCCTTCGTGGACGCTGGGGGGAATCTCGCGGTCCGCGACTTGGCGACGGGGGCCAGCCGTGCGCTTACCAGCGGAGCGGGAGGCCCTGCACCCGGGCAGTTCGCCTATTTCTCCGTCTTTTCCCGCGACAGCCGCCAAGTTGCCTACGCATGGTTCAACGAGGATCGGTTCTACGAGCTGAGGATCGTCTCGGTCGACGGCTCTGAGCCGCGCACGCTGTACCGCAATCCCGAGACTGGCTTTGTCCAGCCCACGGCGTTCTCCCCGGACGGCGACCAGATCCTCACCTTGCTGTTCCGGCGCGACAACGTCAGCCAGATCGCCATGGTGTCGACGATCGACAGGTCGGCGCGCGTCCTGCGTTCCCTGGACTGGTTCTATCCCAAGAAGATCGACCTTTCGCCCGACGGGCGCTTCGTCGTCTATGACTCGATCCCCGCCAGCGAGTCCTCGGCCCGTGACATTCACGTCCTCGCGGTGGACGGGTCGGCCTACGGCGCGCTTACGGACAGCCCGGCCAACGACCTGTTCCCGCTCTGGACGCCCGACGGCGAGTCGGTCGTGTTCGGCAGCGACCGCGAGGGCGGGATGGATGCATGGATCATGCGGGTGGAGGGCGGCGAGCCCGTCGGCGAGCCCAGGCTTGTCAAGCGGGGACTCGGACGGGCGCTGCCGATGGCCTTCACGAGCGACGGGCGCCTGTTCTATGGCCTCAGAGCGGGACGGACCGATGTATACCTGGGCAGCTTCGATGCTTCCAGCGGCGCGCTCCTGGGTGGCGTCAGGGCTTTGCCGAGCCGGTTCGCCGGCGCGAACCGGAGTCCCGAGTGGTCGCCGGACGGTCGCTTTCTGGCCTATCTTTCCCGGGTCGGCACGGAAAACTACGGACAGGAGCACCGAGCGGTCACGGTGCGCGAGGTGGCGTCCGGCCGCGAGATGCTGCATGCGCCGCGCCTCACATTCATCGAGCGGCTGCGGTGGTCCCCCGACGGTCGATCCCTGCTGCTGAGCGGCGGGGACGCCCAGGGCCGATCCGGACTCTTTGTGATGGATCTCGGCACGGGTGAGGCGACGCAGGCTGTAGTCGAACGCAGCGGGGACTTCCGCGGCCTGGAAGGCGACTGGTCGGCGGACGGCACGCGTATCTACTTTGCCCAGCTCACCGGCGCGGACCGCTTCTCGATCCGATCCCACACCGTGGCGTCGGGCAGGCGAGAGGATGTCTACCAACCTCCGGCCGGCCGGGCGATCATCCGCTCGCTTCGCCGCGCGCGGGATACGGACCGGCTGGCATTCGTGCTGGCAGACGGGCCCGACGACGGCACGCAGTCCGTGCAGATCCTCGACATCGGGAAGAATCGGCCGACCGCCGTTCTGCGCTCGCGCTACGGGGACATTTCCGACGTGGAATGGGTCGCGGGCGATAGGAAACTGCTGGTGAGCGCCGAGTCCGAAAGCGGGACGAGCCTGTGGACCGTCGCCGCGGGAGGTGCGGATCCTACGCCTCTGGATGCGCCGTGGAAGCGTCCCGGGCCTGTCCGCGTCAGCCCGGATGGCAATACGCTGGCGTTCTCGCACGAGGAAACGAAGGACGAGGTCTGGTCTCTCGAGTTTCCGGCAACGGCTCGGTAGCGCGCCGTTGCTCCCTAGAGAGCATGAGGGGCGGGACCGCGAGGCCCCGCCCCTCCGAGGGTTGCGTCTGGTCGCGCGAAGCTACCAGATGAAGCGGCCGCTGTACTGCCACTCGCGACCGAAGTGCGTACGCACCTTGCTCGCGACCCGGCCGAAGTTGCCGCTGTTGACGTTGGTGGTCGGGTTCGCGCCCATGAAGCTGTTCGTGAGGTTGTACGACTCCATGCGGAACTCGAACTCCAGCCTTTCCGAGATGCGGGTCCGCTTGGCGAAGACCATGTCGAGGTTCGAGAAGCGCGGCCCGTGGACACCTGGGTAGCTCCACGGGTTCGACCGTCGCGTGAAGGGCGCCAGGTTCGAGAAGGCGTCGGTGTTGAACATTCTCTCTCTGGTTGGGTTGGAGATGGCCGGATCGCCGCTGACTTGCAGGCCGCCGAATCGGAGCAGCTCGCCGCCGACGTAGGTGTACAGCCAGCTGAGCTGCCAGCCGCCAAGGATCTTCTCCGCCACGCCGCTGAGGTTCGATCCCACGGGCTTGTTCCGCCCGATCGGCAGTTCGTAGATGCCCGCCAGCGTGAACTTGTGGCGGCCCCGGATGTCGTCTTGGAACGTGAACCGCTGGTCGACTTCGTCCACTTCGTCGTAGAAGTCCTCGTTGCGAGCCCGGTGGAAGTTGTATCCCATGATGAAGTTGAAGCCGTTGGCGAAGGGCCTCTGCAGCTGCAACTGCAGCGAGTTGTAGCGCTCGCTGCGTCCCGGGAAGACGTGCTCGATGATGCCGCCACTTAGGAAGTGCGGGTAGGGAGTGAGCAGATCTCTCACCCGGATGTTCCGGCGGCTTGCCAGAGGGCCGGGCATGATTTCTTGGGGCACCCCATAGAACGGGTTCGGCGTGGCCCTGTTGATCGCGCTGCCGTGCTGGAAGCCGATGCGCGGGTCCAGCAGGTTATGGCGCCGGTCGAAAGGCTGGTTGCTGCCGAAGTTCGTGAAAAAGGTCGCGTCTAGGACGATGCGGCTGACGATCTCTCTTTGCAGAGAGAAGTTGAAGCGGTCGTTGACGCCCGCCGTCCAGTCTTGGTGGAAGAATCGCGCCTCGTTCGAACCTAGGGTGGCGAAGCGGCCGAAGCGCTGGCCGAACGGCTCCGGAAGCGGGTTGGGGTGGGCGCCGCCGCTGGGGAATGGGTCGCCGAAGTATGCGCGGGGTGTGCCGTTGATCGACGAAAGCGGGCTCCCCTCGATCTCGTAGCCCGGATAGGGCGTGCTTCCGAGGATGTCGAGGCCGCGGTCGGAAGCCCCGCCGCCCTTCTCTTGGATGGGTGGCGTGGCGTATCGCGAGTAGCCGATGCGCAGGGCCGTGCGCTCGTTCAGCCTGATGGCTAGGCCCGCGCGCGGCAGGAACAGATCGGTCTGGCCACTCCATGCGTAGGGGTTGCTGGAGTCGGTGAACACCCAAGCTCCGAGCAGGTTGAACGGAGTGGTCCGCATCGCCAAGATGTCTGACGGGACGTAGTTCATCGCCCCGGCTAGCTCGGGAAGCCCCTGGTTGAAGTCGAGGTATCGGGAGAGCCGGTGCTCGGGATCCCGCATCGGGGTCTCGTACTCGTAGCGCAGGCCTAGGTTGAGGGTGACGCGGGAGTTCAGCTTGTAGTCGTCTTGGATGAAAAAGCCGAACACGTCGATGCGCGGGCGATTGACCGCCACCGTCCTCGCCCTGCTCCAGTTGCCGTCCTGCATGACGCCGAGCAGCATCGAGGCCCAGGCGTGACCCAGTTCGCCGGTGTTGGGGCTATTGGCCGTGTCGGCGGTGGGGTTCGCGTTAAAGCGGAACCGCATGCCGCGCGGGCGCGCCGCAAGTACCAGCTGCTTGCGGTACTGGGCGCCGATCTTGACGTAGTGGCGGCCCATCTGCTTCGAAACCTTGGCTTCTAGATTCCATGTCGAGGGCTCCTGGAACCAGAAGCCCGACCGTCCGAATGAGGTGGTTGCGTCGGCGTCGACCCGGATCTCCGGGAAGTGAACCGCCGGGATGTCCCGCACGTGCGACGCGTACCAAGGATTGTTCGGCCACAGCTCTGCCAGGCCTGCCTCGCCGATTTCGGCTTGGGGCGTGTAGAACGAGTCGGTGATCTTGGACCATGAGCCGCGCATGTTGAACACGGTCGTTGGCGAGATCGTCCAGACGACGTCGCCGGACGCCTGCACGCTGTTGCGGGCGCTGCCCTGGCGGCGCTGGGCCACCGAGCCGGAGTAGTCTGGCTCGCTCTGGGTAGTGTGGAAGCGGCTGATGCGGCCGAAGACCTTGACGTTGTCGCTGACGTTGTAGTCCGTCCGGTTCGTGAGGTTCCAGTAGTCGAACGTGATCGGGAAGACGAGGCGGAAGTTGTTTGCTCCCGAGGCGTTGTCGCCGGCGTTGTTCGGCTCCCAGGTCTTGTCCAAGACCCGCAGCGACGTCGGGTCGAACCGGCTTGACGGGATGCGGTTGTCCGGGAACTGCGACCGATTGTTGCCGTCCGGATCGGTCGTGAGCGGGTCGAAGATCTGCCGCAGGTTCCCGCGGCGGTTCAGGCTGTTGGAAAAGTCGCCAGCGCGCTCGGCCGTGCGCGGTAGGGTCAGGCGGACCGTGCTCGGGGAACGCACGTCTTGGGCCTCGTATGCGAAGTAGTTGAAGACCTTGTTCTTGACGATCGGGTTCCCGGAACTGACGCCCCAGACACTGCGCCGCACCACGCTCTTCTGCGAGCTCAGGGCGTTGGGCCGCGCGTTCAGGACGGGATTGCGGCCGAAATAGTAGGCGGTTCCGTGCCAGTCGTTGGTGCCGCTCTTCATCTGCACCGAGACGATTCCGCCGGCGCTATGGCCGTACTCGGCGTCCGTGGCGTTCTGCTGGACGTTCACCTCCGAGACCGCGTCCATGGGCGGCGTGTACACGCCCTTGGCCCCGACGAGTTGGGGCACGCCGTCCATCAGCACGTTGTTGCGCGTGCTCGTATTGCCCCCGACGTCGAGCTGACTCATCGCCCAGTGGTGGTAGGGAGCGTTCTCGGCGCCGCCGCGATAGTTCACGGCCGGATCGAGTGCCGCCAGCATGTAGGGATTGCGGTTGAGTAGCGGCAGTTCCTGCGACATCTTGGTGTCGAGCGTGGTTTCCATCGTCGTCGTGGTGAACTGCACGGCGACGGGCGCTTCCTCGACCGTCACGGTCTCGGTGACCGCGCCCAGTTCCAAGGCGGCATCGACGGTGATGTCGGCCCGGGTCTGGACCAGGATGTTTTGTTGCTGGAACGTGCGGAACCCTTCCGACTCGACGGTGATCGTGTACGTGCCGGGCAGCACGAAATCGAACAGGTACTGACCCGCCGCGCTGGTCTGCGCCGACGAAGCGACGTTCGTGTTGTCGTTGGAGAGCGTAACGTTCGCTCCGGGAATCACCGCGCCTGATGCGTCGGCCACAGTGCCGCCGATCTTGCCGCGCAGATCCTGGGCCGGCGCGAACTGCGCGCCAACCGCAAGCACCACGGCGATCGCCGTGGCAAGCAAAGAGTGTCTAGTGGTCATCCTATCCTCCTCAACCCTATTGAAAGGCCACCCTTAGGTGGCTATTTGCGATTCTAGCAGACGGGATCGTTGCGAGATTTTCGCAAGCGGTTTTGGCTGGGCCGCGGCCGGAAATCCCGCTTTGGCCCCTAGGTCACGCGGGCATCGCGTCCGGGCGCGCGGCACGTCAGCGCAGGGCCCGCAGCGCGGCGCGGATCTGAGCCACGAACGGGTCGTTCGGCCCGTATGCCACGGATAGGATCTCGGCCGACCGCTCGAACGCGCCCCTGGCGGCAGCGGAATCGCCCAGAGCGCGCCAGAGGTGTGCGAGGTTGTAGAGCGTTTCGCCCACGTCCGGGTGGGCCGGCCCGAGCGCCCGCTCTTGAATGTCGAGCGCCCTGCGATAGAGGGGCCCGGCCTGTGCTAGCTTGCCCTGCACGTGCAGGACACCCGCTAGGCCTACCAGCGACAAGGCGACATCCGGGTGGGAGGCTCCCAGCTCCTGCTCGCGGATCGCGAGCGCCTTGCTCAAGATCAGCTCGGCCTCGTCCAGTCGGCCCGACTCCCGAAGTACAGACCCGTAGGAGTCGAGCGCCTCGGCGAGGTCGACCGCCAAGGCATCCCCGGCGGGCTCGAGCAATCGGATCGCCTCTGCCAGCGCCGCCTCGGCAGCCGTGGAATCGCCCCGGACTCCCGCGAGGCGGCCGAGATCCGCCAATGCCAGCCCGCGCGAGGGCGACGGATCGCGCCAGGCTGCCAGCGCGGCGAGATAGTGTGTTTCGGCCTCGTCCAGACGGCCCAGCACTTCGTGTATTTCGCCAAGGCGGTTTTGGAGTCTCGCGGTGTCATCATGGCGGGACCCGTACGCGGCGCGAATGACGGCGAGGGACTGTTCCAGCAGTGCCGCCGCATCAGCCGCTTGGCCGCGCGCGGCCAGCGCGCTGGCCAGGTTGGCCCGGACGGCGGCGCTGGCAGGGTGCCGATCGCCGTAGGTGTCGGCGTGGGCGCCCGCGGAGTCCCGGAATGCTTCCTCGGCCGCGGCCAAATCGCCTCCAGCCTCGAGCAGGAGGCCCAAGTCGTTCAGCGCTGTGGCGCGCGCCTTTTGATCATCGGCTGCCAGAGGGGCACCCATCTCGAAATGTTCCAGTGCCTCGCGGAATGCTTGCCGGGCGCCGCCCGAGTCTCCGCCCTCCTCCCTGAGGCTGGCGATTCTCAGCAGTATCCGCGCGCTGCCTGCGCCGGATCCAGCGTGTTCCAGCGCGCGGTTATAGAACGCCTCTGCCTCTCTGCCTCGGCCAAGGGCCGATAGGGTCTCGGCCAGTTCGACCAAGGTGTCTAGGCCGGCTGGATCGGTCGGGCTCTGGGCCTGCAGTGCCTTCCGGAGCAGCGGCTCGGCGGCCTCGGCACGCCCGTGGGCTCGCAGTAGCGCTCCTAGGCGCACGAGACTCGCGATCGTGTCGGGATGCTCCGGCCCGGATTCGCGAAGCTGCCGTTCGTAGGCCTCTCGGTACAGAGGCTCGAACGGAACCCCCTTCTCGGCCGTGCCCTCGGTAGCGCAAAGCGTGGCGATCACCGAGCCCGCGCACGCCGCGAGCAGCCGCGTTCCCTTCCTCACCGGCTCCTCCAGCTCATCCCGGTCGCATACTACCCTAGCCTATGGAGATACGCGCCTTGCCGTGACGCCTCGAACCTGCTTTCTGCTATGCATCGGAGCGCTCGGTATAGGACTGCCGGGGGCCGTAGCGGCCGACCTGCGTTTCCACGACCGCAGCAGCGAGTCCGGGATCGAATTCCGGCACCACGCGAATCCGACGCCGGAGAAGCACCTCGTCGAGACGATGGGGGGCGGCGTGGCGCTGGTGGACTTCGACAACGACGGATACCTCGATATCTTCTTTGTCAACGGTGGCGCCTTGGTCCAAGGCGAGGACGGGTTGTTCGTCGACCGGTCGGGGCCCGAGCTCCACGACCGGCTGTACCGCAGCCGGCAGGGCCTGTCGTTCGAGGATGTGACCAAGCAGGCCGGTGTCAGCGCCGCGACCAAGCGCATCTACGGCATGGGAGCCGCCACTGGGGACTACGACAACGACGGTTATGTCGATCTATTCGTGACAGGCTACGGGGGGACTATCCTGTATCGCAACCTAGGCGGCCGTGCCTTCGAGGATCGAACGGATGCTGCTGGAGCCAATGTCCCTGGGTGGTCGGCGAGTGCGGGATTCTTCGACGCGGACTTGGACGGGGACCTGGACCTCTTTGTCACCCGCTACTTGGATTGGAGCCTGGAGACAAGCAGAAGGTGCGGCGAGAAGATCCCAGTCTATTGCTCCCCTCGAGAATACCCAGCCATAGCGAGCGTGCTGCTGCGCAACGAGGGTGACGGAACCTTCTCCGACGTCTCCCGCGAATGGGGCGTCGCCCAATCGCGAGGGAAGGCACTCGGCGTCGGATTCAATGATGCGGACGCCGACGGGTTGCCCGATGTGATCGTCGCCAACGATTCGACGGCTCAGCAGTTGTTCCTGAACCGGGGGCCAGGCGGATTCTCGGAGGAGGCGCTCTTCGCGGGCCTGGCCTACAACGAGGATGGCGGGTCCTTCGCTGGGATGGGAGTGGACTTCGAGGACTACGACAACGACGGGCGCCCGGACGTGGTGGCGACAGCGCTGGCGAAGGAACTCTACCCCGTGTTCCGGAACGAGGCAGACGGAACCTTCGCGTATGTGACCCGCCAGACAGGACTGGCCGAGATTACGGCCCGGCTCTCCGGGTGGAGCGTCAAGTTCGCGGATTTCAACCACGACGGATGGAAGGACCTGTTCGCCGCGCAGAGCCACGTGCTGGACAACGTCGAGATGATGGAGCCGGGGCTCGTTTACTTGCAACCCCCTCTGATTGCACTCAACCGGGCCGGCCGGTTCGTCGACATCAGCGCGACGGCGGGCCCGGTCTTTCAGGCCAGCATCGCCGGCCGGGGCACGGCTTTCGGAGACTTGGACAACGACGGGGACATCGATCTTGTCGTTGCCATCCTCGATGACCATCCGAAGGTGCTGTACTCGAACGCATCCGCGGGCGAGAGCCATTGGCTGCAGGTCCGGCTGGTCGGCCGCGCGAGTGTCCGCGACGGCCAGGGGGCGAGCGTCAGCATTCGGACGGGATCCGGCGGGGAGCAGGTCCGCTACGCTACGACGGCGGGCGGCTACTTGTCTGCCAACGACCCGCGCCTCCACTTTGGACTGGGGTCCGAGCCGGTCGTGCCCAGGATCGCGGTGCGCTGGCCGAGCGGTGCCCAGCAGGTTCTGAAAGACATCGAAGCGGATCGGGTGATCACGGTCCGGGAGCCGGGGCCATGACGGTACGATTCGCCGGCTTCTTGATGCTCTCGGCATCACTCGTCGCGCAGGTGACAGGTCCGGTCGCTGACCACGTGAGGCAGGGCGTGGCGGCCAGGGAAGCCGGGCGGCTGCAGGAAGCACGCCAGCAACTGGAAGCCGCGGTCCGCGCTGCACCGGGCCTCGCCGAGGCCCACCTATTTCTAGGGTTGGTGCTGCACGAGAGCGAAGACTTCTCTGCCGCGGCCGAGTCGCTCGAGAGGGCGCTCGCGCTCAAGCCGGGACTTCCCGGGGCGCGGGAACTGCTCGGATACGACCTGCTCATGCTGGGACGGGCGGCGGAAGCGGTTCCTCACCTCGACGCCGCGAGGCGCGAGAACACGGACAAGTGGCAGGTGAGCGCGTGGCTGGGTAGAGCCCATTTGGAAGCCGGAGACCCCGGTACGGCGCTCCAGCATTTACTGGACGCGCAAGCGGCCGCCCCCGCCGATCCCGAACTGCTCTATCTCGTTGGCAAGGCATACTCCCAGCTTGCGCTGCACTCTCAAGCGCAATTGCTGGCCGGCGCGCCTGAGTCTCCGTACGCCCATCTCGCGACTGCCGAGGACCACGACTTCAACGGGCGCTCCGACGAGGCGATCGCCGCTTATCGCGAGGCACTCGCCGGCAACCCGGCGCTTCCCGAGGCTTGGCGAGCGCTCGGCGATCTGGAGCAGGAGCGAGGCAGACCCAGAGCCGCCGTGGATGCCTATCGGCGAGCACTGGAGGTCCAGCCTGACAACGGAGCCTTGCACCTGCGCTGCGGCGAGGCACTTCTCGCGCTCGGCCTCGCCGGCGAGGCGCTGCCTCATCTCGAATCCGCTGCAGCCGCCGATACGCCGCCAGCGGCGGCAGCGGAGGCACTAGGCAAGGCGTTGCTCGATCTGGGGCGGTTCGAGGAGGCACGGGCAGCCTTGACGACGGCGCTGGAGGGCGGGCTAGGAGAGGAGCAGCGGATGAAGGTTCACTACCAGTTGGCCCGGGTCAGCCGCAAGCTTGGAGACGCCGAGGCAGCGCGCCAGCACCTGCGGGAATTTAGCGCACTGCGAGCCCAGCTCACGGCTGGCGACAAGTAGAAAGCCCGCCGGAAAGAACCGAACGGCGGAACGTGGAACGCTGACTTCAGGGCCGCAATCCCTCCTGCACGGTCCCGGTCAGCGTTCTCATGAAGGCAGCCAGCGCAGCCTTCTCGGTCTCGGTCAAGCCCAGCTTGCGAATCTCGCGGTCGAGGTTCGGATTCGGAGTCCCGCCGTTGTCGTAGTCGTCGATCACGTCCTCGAGCGTGGCGATGCTCCCGTCATGCATGTAGGGCGCAGTCTGCGCGACATTTCGCAGTGTCGGCGTCTTGAAGGCGCCGAGCTCGCTCTCGCGCCCCGAGACGGCGAAGCGGCCGTCGTCCTCGAAGCGGCCGTCCTTGTATCCGACGCCCGTGTTGTGGAACCGTTCATCCGTCAGGTTCGGGCCTAGGTGGCAAGTCACGCAGTTGCCCTTGCCGCGGAATACCTCGAGGCCCAAGAGCTCCGCTTCGTCGAGAGACTCCGTGGCCCCGGCCACGTAACGGTCGTAACGGGAATCTCCGGACAGGATCGTTCGGACATACGACGCCAAGGCCCGCGCCAGATCGTCCCGGTTCGGCGCCCGGCCGAAGGCCTCCCGGAACTCCGAGGGATAGCCTGGGTCTGCGGAGAGTCGCGCGACGGCTTCGGAGACTTCTAGGTCCATCTCCAACGAATTGATCACCGGCTGGAGCACCTGTTCCTCTAGAGTGGGAATGCGGCCGTCCCAGAAGAAGCTGCGCCCGTACCCTCGGTTGAGCAGTTTCGGAACCCTGCGGGGCCCGACTCGGTCGAAGACTCCGACAGACTTGGGCCGATCGTCGGTAAACGATCTCTCGGGGTCATGGCAGCTCGCGCACGAGACCGATCGATCGGCCGAGAGGATCGGATCGAGGAACAGCTCTCGTCCCAATGCCACCTTCTCCGGCGTGAGGGGGTTGTCAGCGGGAACCGGCATGAAGGCGTCCAAGCCCAGTGGCGGACGGAACGGGGGCGTCGCAGCCGCAAGTAGGGCCGTTGCGAGCAAGAACAGCACTGCGGAGATCGACGGCCGAACAGCCATTTCTCTGGAAATGATACGTGCTTCCCGCTAGCGTGCGGCCATGCGGCGAAAGCTCGCTTCGACTCGTTCCACAAGCCGAACGTAAGGCTCACCCTTGACGGGATCGAGAGGGGCTCCGAATTCGACACGGACGGACCCTCTGCGCGGCCAGGAATCGTGCACTGACATCACGTCGAACAGCCCATCCAAATGCACCGGCACGACGGGTACTTCGAGCCGTTGAGACATGAGCCCGATTCCCGACTGAAATGGTTGCAGGGAGCCGTCGGGCGTCAGCTTCCCCTCTGGGTAGACCAGCGGGCAGAACCCCGCTTCGACCAGCTCGCCGGTGTACCGCAGCGAATCGCGGACCTGGCCCAGATCCTGCGAAAGCGGATAGGCGTTGAACAGCCCGCAGCAGAGGTAGTACAGCGCCCGCATTCCAACCCTCCGGCGCATGGTAGGCCAGCCGGCGGAAGGGAAGAAGTGCTGCTGACGCGCCGCTGGAGCCAGCTTGCCGCGCCACTCGGCTGGAAGCGCGGCCGCTAGCGCGACGGTGTCGAGATGGCTGGAGTGGTTGGCGGCGAAAATGACCGGCGGCACGACGCCATCGAGATTCGGCAGTCCCGCGACATCCAGCGCGATGTAGTGACGGAATAGCGGAAGGAACAGCCCCTGGCGAAGCGCGCCGCGTGCCATCGAGACCGTGCGGCTCCGAGCCCAGCGCGGCGGAGGGATGTGGGGCGCCGTGGATGCGGGCCGTGTCGCGCTCGAAGCGGCGCGTTCGTCCGTGTGGCTCTTAGCGGGGCTGGCGGCATGCCCGGCGACCCATTCGCGGACCTGGCCGACAGTCGAGAGAGTCGAGAAGGCCGTCTCGCTCAGCTCGAGCCCATGTCGGTCCTCCAGCGCGGCCAGCATGTCAATCCGCTCGAGCGACGACAGCCCTAGGTCTTCTGCTAAACGCTGGTCGTCCGCCAGGCTCTCGGGCTTGCGTCCGGTAAGCGCCAGCAGGATCCCTTCCAAGCCGGATCCGCCGTCCGGACCTGCGGCCGGGACCGTCGACGACAGGCGCTCGGCTACTTTCCGCCTCTGGGTCTTGAAGGTTGACGCCGTGTGCGGAAACTCCTCTTCCGGCCATTCGGAGGCGCTCTGGATTCTCTGGTGCGGCTCGAGTTGGCGGTTTGCTCTCTCGATGATCGCGAGAGGGTCCCCGCCGGGAACCTGGAAGATGAGCGCGGCGTGAATTCTCTGCGCGCTCGCGGGCCCGACCGGCACCACCACCGCGTCCCGCACCCCGCTGTCGAGCTTGAGCGCTCGCTCGATGTCCTCGGGATGGACGTTCATTCCATCCGCGGTGACGATGAGGTCTTTCTTCCGCCCCCTGTAGACCAACCCGCCTTGGGCATCGCGCTCGCCGATGTCTCCGGTGTGGAACCAGCCGTCCTTGTCAACGGTACGTGTGCGGCGAACACCGCCTTCGAGATACTCGCCTACGACGCTGCTACCCCTGACAAGAATTTCCCCGTCGTCCGCGATCCGGACCTCTTGGCTGCCGACGACCTCGCCAAGCGTGCCGCGTCGCGCACGGAAGGGGTGGTTCACCGACACTACCGGGCTCGTTTCGGTGAGACCGTAGCCTTGGATCACGAGCAGGCCGACCTTGGACCAGAAGGTCTCAGTCTCCGGGTCGAGCATTGCGCCACCGACGACGAATGCCCAGAACTTCAGCCCGAAGGCCCGATGGATGTCGCGGTGGCGCCACCACTTGCGGAGCGGCCCGCCCGGCTTCGTAAGGACGGCCTTGGATCGAGGGTGGTGCCGCTCGGCGTCCATCCGCAGGCTCTCGAGAATGCGGGGCACGCAGGCGAGAACCGAAACCCGCTCCCTGTGAACTGCCTGGCGGATCAAACCGGGGTGCAGCCCGGCCATGAACACCGCCGATCCTTCGAGCAGAACCGGAATGAAGAGGCCCATGGATTGCCCGAACATATGGCTCAGCGGCAGAAGGTCGAGAATTCGAATCGGCTGGAACGGCGCGGCCCACTTCTTGTACCGGTCGATCTCCTCTCGAATCGGGTCCAAGTTGGTGCAGATGTTGCGATGGAGGTGGATCACGCCCTTGGGCTCGGCAGTGGTTCCGGAGGTGTACATGATCTGGACCACATCACTTCCACTCACGGGGGCCGGGCTGAAGCGCGGCCCGATCGTTAGCCCGTTGAGCGACTCGATCGCGAAGCACTCTGCACCGGAGACCGGACTCGCTGCCGCGCCGCCATGCACCAGCAGCCGCGCGCCAGTTTGATCAACGATGCGGCTGACGAAGTCCGCGGAGGATTGATGGTCGAGAGGCACGACTTGGACCCCTCGTGCCAAGCATGCCCAGAAAATCGCGACCCACTCGGGCCGGTTCTCGGACCACAGCACCAGGCGGTCGCCGGACGCTACTCCGCTGCGGTCCAGAAAGGCGACGAAGCGCCGGATTCCGGCGTCTAGGTCGGCGTAGGACCAGCGCCAAGTGCGGTACCCATTCCAGAAGCGCAACGCCTCTCTAGATCCAAGGCGTTCGATACGAGGCAGGAGGTCGAGCAGCGTCTCCATGCAAGGGCTTCAGTACACTGCCAGGCCTCACTATCCCGGAGCGCCGCTCGGAAGGACAGCCGGGCCGCAGGCTCATCCTAACCTACAACCGATGTCCGATTGACCGAAGCTCCCGGGTGTTCGCGGGCAGGGGACTGATCGCTTGGTCTCGCCTCCGGTCGCATCTTCCTGCAGCAGCCAGCCACGGCGAGGTGGCGTCGCCAAGTCTTCGAACTTGGATATGCTCGGGGAATGACTCCGCAAGCGCTGTCAGACATGCTGAACTTTCACTATTGGGCTCGCGACAGGCTGCTCGATGCAGTCGAGCAGCTGACCCAAGATCAGTTCCATCAGGATCTGGGGAACAGCTTTGGCTCGGTTCGCGACACCCTTGCGCACGTTGTGTCGGCAGAATCGGTGTGGTGCTCCCGTTGGGAGGGCAATCCGCCGAGTGCACATCTCGAGCCGGCGGATTTCGAGACGGTGCAGGAATTGCGTGCCCGCTGGGCCCGTGAGGAGGCTCGGGTCCGAGACTTCGTGAACCGACTTGGACCCGAGGGTATTGATCGCAAGCTTCAATACACGCACTTCAGCGGCGCGCCGATCGAATCGGTCTTCTGGCACATGCTGCAGCATGTCGTCAACCATGCGACCTTTCACCGCGGACAGGTCACTTCGATGCTGCGGCAGCTCGGCGCCGAGCCGGCGAAGAACCAGGACTTGATCACGTTCTATCTCGCATCCGGAGCTTGAGGCGCGCCGTTACAAGTTGCTGGCCGAAGAGAAGCCAGTCGTGAGTCTTCTGTGGGCTGGAGTCGCTCCGATACAGCAACAGCGCAGCGTCGCGCGGCCACAGTGCTTCGCAGGCTCGATCCGCCGCTAGTGAGCGGCTTCGCTTGATGATCGCGGCCATGCCCTATGCTGAGTTCATGAGGCGATTCGCCATCTTTGGCGTCTTCGTGGCGCTGCATTGGGCAGGCACGGGGAACCACTTGCCCGCGCAACAAGTACAAGAAACGCAAGAAGTAGAGCCCGCTATCGCGACAGTCACGGTCACAAATCTGGCCAAGGGACAGATCCTCACACCCGCGGTGTTCATTACCCACAACGATGAGACTCCGGCATTGTTCGTTCCCGGGCAGGCCGCGAGCAGCGAACTTTCCGCGCTTGCCGAGCAGGGCAGAACGACCGGCCTAATCAATAAGTTCAATGCGGAGACCGGTGTGCTCGACGTGACTTTGCTCAGCGCGTTCGTCCGTCCGACGAGAACTGCCACAGTAAATGTCAAGTTCGACGCTGACCATCGGCTGATATCGTCCGCTTCGATGATCGAGATGACGAACGATGGCTTCGTCTCCCTTCTTGGCGTCGAAGTACCGTGCGTAGGCACGAGCACGTATTTTCTTGACGGCTGGGACGCCGGCTCGGAGGCCAACACGGAGCTTTGCTCCCAAATCCCTGCGCCTTGCCCTAGTCCGCCTCGGCGGGGATCCTGTTCTGTAGCTGTCGAGGGCGCCGTGCATATCCATAGCGGGATTCACGGATGCGGAGGCTTTCCGCCCGAGGTCTACCACTGGCTGAACCCGGTTGCCAAGATCACGATTCAGGTGTCACCGGATCTATCTCCTGCAGGTGCACTTGAGGCGGCCTGCCCAGACGCGTACCCCGCGAGTACCGATACCACCGGCACCGGAAGCTGACGAGGCCTGCTCGGCCGACTGCCGAGAACCAGGCTCCGATCGATCGAGTCACACCCGATTACGGGTATGTGTACGTGGACTGCAGCCCTAGAGGGATGCCCAGCGCCCAGTACAGACCCAAGGCCAAGGACCACGTAATCAGCAGGGTGATCGAATAGGGCAGCATCAGGGAAGTGACGGTGCCGATTCCCGTGTTCTTCACCCACCGCTGGCAGAAGGCCACCACGAGCGGAAAATACGGCATCAGGGGCGTGACGATATTCGTCGTTGAATCGCCCACGCGGTAGGCGGCCTGCGTGAGTTCCGGCGAGAGTCCCACCTGCATCAGGACCGGGACGAACACCGGCGCCAGCAGGGCCCACTTGCCAGACGCTGACCCGACGAGCAGGTTTACGAACGCGCTCAGCACGATGATGCCGCCGATCGTCAGCATGCCCGGCAGGCCCAGGGCCTTGAGGAACTCCGCGCCTTCCACCGCAAGCAGCGCGCCTAGGTTGGACTTGGCGAATGCCGCGGTGAACTGTGCGCAGAAGAAAATCATCGTCAGGTAATAGCCCATCGTCGACATGGACTTGCTCATGCCAGTGATGATGTCGCGATGGCTCTTGACAGTGCCCGCCACGTATCCGTAGATGGTGCCGGGAATCAGGAACAGCAGGAAGATCAGCGGGATCATCGACTGCATCAATGGGGCTGCGAACGAACTGAGCTGTCCGTTAGGAGCGCGCAGCGGGGAATCCTCTGGCAGCACTGCCAAGAACAGCGCCAACACGCCAACCGCCATGGCCACGAGACCGGCCCAGACCCCGGTTCGTTCCTTGCGGGAGAGCGTCTGCTCCTCGACGCCGTCGGAGCCCTCGCCATCCAGGGCGGTCCCCTTGAGCCGCGGTTCAATCACGCGGTCGGTCAAGATCCACCCGACGACGATCACAAGCGCGCTCGACACGCTCGTGAACAGCCAATTGCACAGCGGATTGACTTCGCGGCCCGAATCCAGGATTTGCGCGGCCGACTGAGTGAAACCTTGGAGTAGCGGGTCGATAGCCGACGGGATGAAGTTCGCGCCGAAGCCGCCCGAGACACCGGCGAATGCACAGGCGATGCCAGCGAGGGGATGGCGTCCGGCAGCGTGAAAAATAACGCCTCCCAATGGAATGACCAGCACGTAGCCGACATCTGCTGCCGTGTGGCTGATGATGGCGACCAAAAGAAGCATGGGGGACAGCAGGCTCCGCGGAGTCATCGCGACAAGCCCCTTCAGGCTTGCGCGGATGAATCCGGTGTGCTCGGCAACCCCGACGCCCAGCAGCGCCACCAAGACCACGCCTAGGGGGGCGAAGCCGGTGAAGACGGTCACCATGCTCGCTAGGAACTCGGCTAGGCTCGACCCGGAGAGCTGGTTCTGGACGACCAGTGTCCGCGCCCCGTCCTTGGCCGGAACGGTAAATTCGTGGCCAGCCAGCAGCAACGACGCGATCCAAACCAAGACGAGGGCCACTACGAAGAGCGCTGCCGGATCCGGCAAGCGGTTGCCCACCCGTTCGACCCAATAGAGCGCACGCTCTACCGCGGTACGGCGTGCCGGAGGAGAATCTTCTGAAGCTGTCATATCGAGATCAGAGCATCAGTATATTTGGATATTTGGGGCGGGCCGCAATGCGAGCCAGTTTCCGTCCTTCAACGTCGCAGGCTGGCCGCTGTCGATCGGAGCACTTCTGTCCATCTTCACAGACCCGCGCTGATCACGTGGCCAGAACGGCATGCACTGGTCGTCGGCCGTCGCAGACGCTCCTTGGCTGCGGTGTGCCGTCCCCTGAAGCTGGTTGCGGCCGATCTCGCTACGGCCTACGGGCGAGACAGGCTCCGCGAGCGATCTAGTAATGGCCCTGTATCGCCAAGCAGGCGTCTTTGACCGCGTTACCCAGGGAGCGGGTGGAACTGCTGGCGACCATGTCGCCGTCCCGGTTAAACAGCGCCATCTTGTTGTCCTTGGCGATGATGTCCCTGCCACCAACCCGTTCGAGAAGAAGAATGTAGTCTGCTTTCTCTCGATTGATCGTGACGATCACCTCGGCGCATTCGCGCTTCCTGCTGATCGTCTTCATGATCTCGGCGGTCTGCGGCTTGGCGCCGCCCTGCATGTGGCCGCCTCCATCGCCTTCGACAACCGTCTCGGTTCCCGACACCGACCAGCTGGTGCTCTCCGTCACGAACACGCGGACCTGACCGCTCACGGCCACCGTCTGGGGAGACAGAGCCGGCAATGCGACGACAACGAGTGCTAGAACTAGCGCGCGGCACGCCATGCGGGAATTCCGCTGAGGGCCGCAATCGAGCCGGCCCCGTACGCCTTTGAAGAGTTCAGCAGGTTTCACTATCGGCTTGAGACGAGCACAGGCGCCATATGGTTCCGTGGCCGCGCTCCACGATCACGGAGATGCTTGTCTCAGGTCGCGGCGCGAACGATCGCCCCGCCCATTAAACCTATTCCGCCAGCGCGTCGATAGGTTTCCCGCCCGTCTGCTTCCACCACGAGAGCACAGCCTCGCGCATTTCGGCGAGCCGTTCGGCGTGTTCGGGCTTGGCGGCTAGGTTGGTTCGTTCCTTGGGATCGGCCTGGAGGTCGTACAGGTCTTCGGCGCCCTTTCGGCGCGCGGGATAGTCAGTCTCGATCCATTGGATGCGGAAGTACTCTCGGTTGCGCGACTCAACGACGTCCTGCAAGAAGAACATGTACTTCCACCGCTCGTCGCGGACGTAGAGCGCGAAAATATCGCGCTCTGGCCGCTCGTCGTTCTCCGTCACGAACGCCGGGTAGATCGCGCCGAACAGGCGCTCGCGATTCTCCGTCGTCTTGCCTTCGATGATCGGCCGCAGGTTGTTCCCTACGGCAGAAGCCGGCGTCTCCGCGCCGGCATAGTCCAGAATCGTCGGGTAGATGTCGAGGGTGCTGGTCAGGCAGTCGAAACGCTGCCCGCCCCTGATCTTGGCCGGCCAGCTGAAGAACACCGGCGTGCGAACGCCCTTCTCGAAAGGCGAGCCTTTCGAGATCAAGCCGTTGGACCAGCCGTTGTCGATGACGAACACGAACAGGGTGTTGTCGTAGATACCCTTCTCACGCAGCTTGGCCACGAGCTTTCCGATGCCGTCGTCCAGCCATGCTTCCATTGCCAGGCTCAGGTGCTCCTTCTCCAAGAACGATTCCCGGCGGTCCTCGCCGATCCACGGTCGCACGGGGATCTCGCTCCTGTCGAACAACGCGAGGTACTCCTGCGGCGGATCGTGTGGAAGATGCGGGATCTTGGGCGCCCACCAGACGAATAGCGGCTGTTGCCCGCCAAGCTCGTCAATAAACGCGAACAGTTCGGCCTGCCCTTCGCGCACGAACGTGTCCGCCGAGTTGCCAATGCCGTGTGTGAAGCCCATGGCTCTCGGATCGCCTTCCCAGTACTTGCCTTCGACGTACGTCGCGTAGCCGACTTCCTTTAGGAGATTGGGCAACGAGTTCGCCGGGTCGAGCTTCTTCGTTCCGAAGTTGTGGTAGACGCCCGTTTGGTGGGGCCAACGGCCGCTGAGAAAGCTAGCCAGCGTCGGATGGCAACGCGACATGGGCAGATGCGCGCGGGTGAACAGCGTCCCGGATCGAGCCAGCAGGTCGAGATTCGGCGTATGGACGAAGTCGTTGCCCATGAAGCCGAGGTGCTCGTTGTCGTGGTCATCGGAAATGATGAACACGATGTTTGGTTGCTCGGCGGAGACCGAAGGCGCTAGCAGCAGCACCGAGGCGATCGCAGCAAGCAAGACGCTTACGTCGGTCGCTCTTTGAAGAAGGCCCTGCATGCATTCACCTCGGCCGGGAGAGAACACATTGTAAGTGCAGCTCGCCGGGACCGACCCGTCAGGAGCCAGCCAGCGTTCGGTTCGGCCCTAGCCGATCACATCGGGCGGGTCGGAACCCGCGGCTGCCTCGCCGCCGCCACCGGAGCTGCCGCGAGGAGGCGCTCTTCGAGGATCTGGTCGGCCCGCGCCAGGAAGTCGTCCTTCGAGATCGTCCCAGAGTCAACGTCGGCCAAGATTTCACGCTGTGCCGCGTATTCGGCGTTCTGGATGCCGATCTTGCTCTGTAGCAGCCGCCACGCCTTACGGCGCTCGATGCAGAAGAGCACCAGCTGCCGAGAGATCTTCATCAGCACCGGCTTCTCCCCCTTGGCCGGCAGGGTCTTGATATACACCCCGAAGTCAGGCACGAAGGCACGGTGGTCCTTGTTCAGGTGATTCCGCTGCACGACATCGTCCTGGGTGAGCCGCACGAGCATGTTCTCCAGCGGAATCATACGCTCGGCATCTTCCTCCCGGATCTTCTTCAGGTGATTGCGGAACCGCGCCTCGGTCGCGCACCAGTGCGCCACGGTGTAGCGGTACGACTCGCCGGTCGCCCGGAACTTGGTCTTGTACCAGTCCCCTTGCATGTTGGGGTTGCCCTTCAGGTCGAGCGCCTCTTTGTAGCTCTCGCCCAGCTGGGGATTGAAGACGAACTCCGGGGCACCCCGGGAATCGCGCACCCGCTGCGCCTGATCGAGCGCCATGTCGTCGCCTACTCCGTGTTCCGGCTGGCACGTGGTGAAGCACTGCAGGAACGCCGTCCCGCGGTACTCCAGCGAGTCTAGGATGGACCGGAACAGCTTGGGAGCGTTCGCGATCGATACCTGCGCGACAAATGGCGATCCGTGGCCCGCGAGGAATGTCTCGGCCACGGTCTTCTTCTCGACGCACTTGCCTTGGCTTGCCGCGCCGAACGCGTTCATGTCGCCGCCGCCGAGCATCGGGGTCGAGTCCGAGTTCTGCCCGCCGGTGTTGGAGTACACCTGGGTGTCGAGCATCAGCGCCTTCACGTTCGGGCGGTTCTGCAGGATCATCTTCGACACGTTCTGATAGCCGATGTCGCCCATGCCGCCATCACCGCCCACGATCCAAACGCGAGGCATCTCGTTCATCTCCTCGGCTGTCATGAGGTTGTCCGAGAAATGGGTGAAGTCGTAGTAGCGCTGCTCGTCGATGACGTCGTCCTGCTCGAGGATCGAAGTCGCGAGCCGCTCCGGAATCACCGACCGCCTCGCGTGGTCCATGATGAAGCTCTCGCCGATCAGCCAGCCGATCGTCGCGCCGTCCTGGAAGAGAGAGTTCATCCAAGGGTACGGGTGCGGGTTGTTGGGCGGCGTTGATCCGTAGACCGTGTTGCAGCCCGTATGCGCCGCCATCGCCATGACGGACTGGCCGTTCGGGAGCCGGCCGTCGAGCGCCTGCAGCTCCTGGTGATTGAACGCCTCCTGCCGCATGACCGCGGTGATGGCCTCGATCATCTCTTCGGCAGTGATCGCACCGTGGGATTCCAACCGCTCGGTCGTATCCGCATCGGTGTCTCCGCCGAGTCCCATGAGCGTGTGCGCCACGGTGCGAACGAGCAGCGCATGCTGCTTCGGATCGTGCGCCTTAAGCCATTCAAGGCGTGCCGGGCCGTCGGTTTCGAGCGCGGTCGCCTTGCGGCGCAGCCGGTCCGCCTTGGCGTGGAAGATCGGCCGGAGGTACGCCTCGGTAACTCCCGCGATCGCCCTGAGGACGCTCTTCTCGCCGCAGCCGGCACATGCGCCGTCACCAGACACGAGTGCGTCGTAGTTCCGTCGCACCATCATCAGGTTGCGCAGCGTGGCTGTCTTGGAATCGGTCGGGTTGGCGTGGTTGTAGAGGCCGAGGAACTTCTGCGATGTGTCGGGCAGTAGGTCGAGGAATGCCGTGCCGGTCTCGTGGTCGGCATTGACTTCCTCGGTCTCTTGGACCATCTTCAGTGCCTCGTGATCGCCGCACGCGGTTACGCAGGCTGCGCATCCCTTGCAGAGATCCGAGACGAAGATCGAGAAGATCCCGCCGCTGCCTGGATTCTTTCGCTCGGCCGACTTGAAGATCGCGTTGGTCAGCGAATAGGCGAGCGGCTGCTTGTCGATGACGCTGAAGAACTCGTTCTTCGCAGTCTCCGAAAAGCCGTTCAGATTGTTCGTGACGTCGCGGATGATGTCCGGCAGCGGAGTCTTCGCCTTCGCCGCCACCGCGTCTTTCATTGCCACGCGGGTCCGGCGCTCCATCTCGGGCACGGACGCTAGCATGCGGCCCCGCTCCCCTTCGTCGGTCACGTAGTTGGAGATTGCAGTCGTTAGAACCGTTTCGATGTCCTGCGAGCAGTTGGGGAGCGCCGTGTCCGGGCAGACCGAGATGCACTCCATGCACTGCGTGCAGTTTTCCGGGATGAACAGCGGCGTTTCGCGTCGCGCGACGTACTTCGAAGCTGTGTCGCCGCTGCCGGCGGCCATCACGCTCATCGCGGCGAGCGGCGACGCCGGCTGGTCGTAGCCGTAGTCTGACCGGAACTCGTCGTCGAAGCTGGAGACCTGGGTCACCGGCGTCCGCTCTTCCTGTCCCTCGGGAATCGCGTGCGAGCGGCATGTCGCGCACCCGTTGCCGCCCCCATTGGCCTGCTGCGTCAGCACGGGCAGGATCGGCAGTCCGCGAAGGCTCGACCGGTCGGCAGCATCGAGCTCGCCGACGGGGATCTCGCGCACGCGGCTGAAGCCTTGGGTCATGACCTGCATGTTCGACTGAACGACGGCGTCGCCGAGCCGACCAAACTTCTTGTTGTACTGTGCGTGGACGACGTCCTCGAACTGCTCACGGCTGATCTCGAAGTCCTGAAGCAGCGGGGAGACGGAGAAGAAAGCTCCCAGGAAGGCGTTGCCCTGCATGCGAAGCTGCAGGTCCGCGCGGTTGGTCGCGTTCCGGGCGATCTCGAAGCCCGGAAGGGTGAACATGCGGATCTTGTTCTCGATGATCTGCGAGCGGGCCCAGAGCGGGAGCCGTTCCCACGCGTCGTGAGGCTCCTCCTCGGACTCCCAAATGAAGGCCCCGCCTTCCGACATGCCCTCGAGCGGGTTGCAGTGGGTGAACGCCTTCGGATCGCAGCAGAGCACGACATCGACGTGGCGCAGGTCGCAATTGACGCGGATGCGCTCCGGCGCGATGACGAGGAAGTAGGACGTGGGCGCCCCCTTCTTCTCTGAGCCGTACTTGGGGTTGGCGCTGACGTGAATGACCTCTTTGGGCCGTCCGTATTCGTCGACGTCGGCGCTGCGCTCGGTGAGGAAGTCGTTGAAGTCGCCGATGATGGCGCCGAGGTTCTTGCCGGTCGTGATGGCGCCCCAGCCGCCGATGGAGTGGAAACGCACGGCAATCGCCCCGTCCGGAAGGAGCGAGGGGGTCTCGTCGGCCTTGACCTCGTAGGGGTGCGGCACGCCGAGCACCATGAAGGACTCGCCGTCAGCCGCCGTCTTGCCGTCGGTCCGCGCGCGCTGGCCCGTGGCGTACTCGTACGCGCCGATGATCTGCTCCGGCCGGAAGTCCCTGGATCCGAGCCCGTAGATGCCGTTGAACAGCCTCGGGATGCGGTCCGGGGTCAGTTCCGGAAAGCCGTTCACGACCGGGTGCCCGTCCAGCTTGAGCGCCTTGTTCAAAGCCGTGCGCGTGTCGCGCCCCATGGGGTTGTCGCCCGCCATCGGCTCGTCGGTCCGCTCGATAATGATCGCGTTGCGCTTGCCGGCCAGCGCCTCGACGACCGCTCGTTCGGGGAACGGACGGAACACGTTGAGGTGGATCGATCCGACCTTGGAGCCGCGGGTCTGCCGCAGGTAGTCGACGGCCGCCTCGCAGTTCTCGGCGGCGGACCCGAGCGATACGAACACTGTGTCCGCATCGTCGGTCTTGTACTCCGTGACCAGGCCGTAGTAGCGGCCCGTCAGGCGGCCGAATTCCTCGTACGCGTCCTCGAGGAACGACAGGATCGGCTCGACGAAGTTGTTGCGCCGGGCCACGACGCCCTGCATGTAGTGCTCTTGGTTCTGCACCGGCCCGAGCAGCACTGGATTCGTCAGGTCGATCATCTTGGGCACGCGGCGGCGCGTCGGGCCGAACAGCGTGCGCTGCGACTCGGTCGGACACTCGATGATGTCTTCCGGCGCGCCGAGGAACTGCCGCAGGAGCTCGGACTCGTGGCGGTAGAAGGTCCGCTCGAGGTGCGATGTCAGGAACCCGTCCTGGACGTTCATCCCCGGGGTCAGGCTGAGTTCGTTTACCTTGCGCAGGATCAGCGCTTGGTCGGCTGCCTGCTGGGCGTCCTTGGCGAACAGGATGGTCCAGCCGACGTCGAGCGCCCCGTATACGTCGTCGTGGCCGCAATGCACGTTCAGCGCATGCTTGGTGAGCGCGCGCGCCACCACCTCGACCACCATGGTCGATGCCTTGCCCGGCGCGTGGTAGTACTGCTCGATCCCGTAGACGATGCCCTGGCCAGAGGTGAAGTTGACGACGCGCCGCCCGCACACCGAGTAGGCGATGGCACCGCCCTGGGCGGCGTGCTCTCCCTCGGCTTCGACAGCCAGCGTGTTCCGGCCGAAGACGTTCAGGCGGCCCTCTGCGAACGATTGCTGGTATAGCTCGCCACCTTCCGTCGACGGGGTGATCGGATAGAAGATCCCCGCATCAGCAATACGAGCTTCCGTGTGGTACGAGACCAGTTGGTTGCCGTTTGCCGTGATGCGTTCACCTGGATATTTGGGGAGTTCGCTCATGACCAGTTCTCCAAAGACACTCAGGACCCGCGGCTACGGGACGCGGCCGCAAGATCCCAGCTATCGGGGCGAAGGCCCGTCGTCCGGGCAAGCCCTCACCCACAACTATGATAACCGCACTCGGGCTGGGCGGCAATTCCATCGGGGGGATGGCGAGGCTCTGCTCCGCGGGCGTGCAGTTCCGTTCTTGCCCGGATGACCGAGAATAGAGGCCGAAGGATCATGCGAATGCGTCGAATCGCGCCCGCTCTGGCGCTTGCCTTGGGAGTTCTCTTCCAGTTCCCGCTTCGTGGAACGGAACCATCGAGACCGAACATCCTCTGGATCATCGTCGATGACATGTCAGCCAACTTCTCCTCCTATGGAGAAACGCTGATCGAGACGCCGCATGTTGATCGCTTGGCCAGCAGAGGAGTCCGGTTCTCGAACGCGTATGTGACGGCGCCGGTATGTTCGCCCAACCGTTCGGCCTTCATCACCGGCATGTACCAGACATCGATTGGCGCTCACCACCACCGTAGCGGCCAAGGCGAACTGAAGATCCACTTGCCTGACGGCATCCGGCCGATCCCGGAACTGTTTCAGGAGGCTGGCTACTACACCGCGATCACCCGCTGGCCCGATAGAGACCGGCGCAGCATCGGGAAGACACACTACAACTTCGAGTGGGACCAGGCCATGTACGACGGCCCGGACTGGGGCGAGCGCCACCCCGGCCAGCCGTTCTTCGCCCAAGTTCACCTGCCCGGAGGGAAACACCGCGGACGAACGCTCGAGTCGTTCGATCAGATCAGCGCTCGCGTGGAGAAGCTGTTGGGCAGCAGGACGGATCCTGCCAAGGTTCGGCTTCCGCCGTATTATCCGGACGACCCGGTGATTCGGACAGATTGGGCCGCGTATCTTGATTCCGTTCGTCTCACGGACAAGTTCGTGGGCGATGTCGTCGAACGGCTCGAGGAAGAAGGCGACTACGAGGACACGGTTGTCCTCTTCATGACGGACCACGGGATCAGCCACGCCAGGGGAAAGCAGTTCCTCTATGACGAGGGCCTGCACGTTCCGCTAGTCATCGCCGGGCCGACGATCGAACCCGGGCAGGTCCGGGACGACTTGGTGGAGCACATCGACATAGCGGCGCTTTCGTTAGGACTGGCCGGGATCGAGATCCCCCACTACATGCAGGCGCGCGACATCCTCGGCAAGGACTATCAGCGGCGGACGGCAATCTTCGCCGCTCGCGATCGCTGCGACGAGACCGTGGACCACATACGGGCGCTACGAACCGAGCGCTACAAGTACATCCGCAACTTCCTGCCCGATCGTCCTCACCTGCAACCGAATCGCTACAAGGATGGGAAGGCGATTCTCAAGACCCTGAGAAGGGCCCGTGAGGCCGGGACGTTGAACGAGACTCAGGAGCTGCTGTTTGCCCCGACCCGGCCGAAAGAGGAACTCTACGATTTGACGAAAGACCCCTTCGAAGTCCGCAACCTAGCCGGCGATCCGAAGCACGAGGCTCAAGTGGTGAAGCTGAGGAAGCGCTTGGATGACTGGATCCAGCGAACGAAGGACCGCGGACCGGAATCGGAGGCCATGTACGACAGCAACATGGCCGTCTTTGCCAACTCCCCGAACGCTGATGCCGAACAGGCACGCATCCTGAGTCGCAACATCGCCTTGATGAAGCGGTGGGCCGCCGAGGGCAAATAACCCGTTTTCTTGGCTTCGAGTCACCGCGCCGGCTGGTCCGATACAGCCTGGCGGCGTCGCCCTCCGATGAGATGGGCGTTAGCCCGCAGCCTGGATCGCGCGGTTTCTGCGCGTCATTCTGGTCCGGGAAGCAGCGGGACATAGTTCGCGGCGTCGGAGGCGCGATAGTGGTCTGGCAGCAGTTCGGTGAGCCGGCGGCGCTCGGCGGGCAGATCTTGGAACTGCATCACTTGCTTGCGTGAAGGATTTCGCGGCAGCATCGCCCCAAGGCGCCGTTTCGTCTCGGCGTGCTCAGGGGCGTCCGCCAAGTTGTGCCACTCATTCGGGTCGCTGTCGTGATCGTAGAGCTCTTCACCGTCCGGGTAGCTCGTGTAGCGCCAGCGCTCGGTGCGGATCGAGTTCCTGTCGGGCCCCATAGAAGTGAGCGCGGGGTGGCCCCACCGAGCCTGCGGGTCTTCTAGCAGGGGACGCAAGCTCTCGCCGTCGAGTTCCTCGCGTCCGGGCAGTCCGGCCAAATCGCTCAAGGTCGGGTAGATGTCCAGCAGCTCCGCAGTGCGGTCGCAGAGCTCGCCCTTGGCGTCGACGCCCGGGCCGGCGAAGATGATCGGCACTCGGCAGGCACGTTCCCACAAGGTGAACTTGCGCCAGTGCTTCTTCTCGCCGAACTGCCAGCCGTGGTCGGTCCACAGGACGATGATGGTGTTGTCGGCGTGAGGCCCCGAGTCCAGCGCCTTCAGCACGCGCCCCACATTGGCATCGGCGAAGTTGATACAGGCCAGATAGGCTGCTACGGCTCGCTTCCACTGGCCCGACGAGGTCACGTTGTCGTGGTCCTGCAAGCTGCGCCTCCCGCTCGCGGTGTTGATCGCCGCCGCGGGCACGTCGTCGAGGTCGCTCTCGAGATAGCTCGGCAGCAGGGTCTCGGCCTCCGGGAACTTGTCGAAGTACTTCTGGGGCGCGTAGAACGGCAGGTGTGGCCGATAGAAGCCGCAGGCCATGAAGAAGGGCCTTGCGTGGTCCTTCGAGAGGTATTCCGCGGCCCAATGCGCGAGCTGGGTGTCGGCGGTGTCCTCGTCTTCGACAGCGAGTCCGCTCCAGTCGAAGTGACCGCTGCTGAACTTATTCACGGGCGAGTTGGGAGCCCGCAGAAAGCCGCGGAAGCTGTTGTAGTACTCCCACGACTCGGCCTCGTTTTGGGTGTTATGGAAGGTCTTGCCACCGCCGATCACTTCATAACCGTGCAGCATGAAGTGCTGCGGCAGCGTTACGGCATCGGGCATGGCGTCGCGCCAGACGTCGCCGTTGGTGTAGCAGCCCGAGGTCGTCGGGCGGATGCCGGTCATCAGGCTTGCCCGCGAGGGGTTGCAAGCCGGTGCCTGGCAGTACGCTCGCCGGAACGTGACGCCGCGCTTGGCGAGCGCGTCGATGTTCGGCGTGAGCGACTGGGGGTGCCCGCCCAGGACACCGATCCAGTCGTTCATGTCGTCGATCGAAATCATGAGGACGTTAGGGCCGTTGGCACGCGCACCTTGGCCGCTGGCGCCGCCAGCAACTAACGCCCCCAGGCCGGCACTCTTGAGCCAATCGCGTCGGGAAATCATTTCCTCGAAATCATAACGCCGCAGCGAGGGAGTCGAGACTGTCCTTTGGGAATGCCGCTCGATCCGAGACCCGGGCATTGGATTGTCCGGCTCAGTCAACTCCGCCCATCCGCCCACCACTGCCTATACTCGTTGCGGGAGCAGCTGATGCCTGACAGCATTCGCGTAGAAGCACTTGTCGTCAACCGCTGCCGCGCAGCCGAAGCCGGGCTGATCCGAAAACTCAGCCATCAAGGCGGCACCTGCTTGAGCGAGTTTCCCGCCTGCTGTCGCGAGCGGAGCGTTTGATGGCCTACGAGGATGTCGATGTCGTTGTCATCGGTAGCGGTGCGTCTGGCGGAATGGCCGCTTGGAACCTCACCCGCAAAGGCGCCAAGGTATTGCTGCTCGAAGCCGGACGGAAATTCGAGCGCAGCGAGTTCTGGTCACACGTCAAGCCTTGGGAGGCCCGTGAGCGCCGCCGGCGTGGGGAGTCGCCCCCGGACTGGATGGGCACTCCGCTGCGCGAGAGCCCTTACGAGACGCCGCCCGGCAAGCCGTTTTGGCTGGGCCGGGTGTGGGGCGTAGGCGGCAAGACCAACATATGGGGCCGTGTCTCGCTGCGCTATTCCGATCTGAACTTCCAAGAGCCGGCCAAGGACGGATGGGAGATTCCGTGGCCGATCACCTACAAGGAAATCGCCCCCTACTACGACAACGTCGAGAAAAAGATCGGCATCTGCGGGGGAGATGACGACACGCCCTGGCTGCCAGGTTCGTCGAACTACCTCCCCCCGCCGAACCTGCGTTGCGGCGAAGTGCTGTTGCGCAAGGCCGCGACGAGGCTCAACTATCCGGTGGTGCGCATCCGACGGGCGGTGCTAACCGAAGCTCATAACGGCCGCAGCCCTTGCCACTATTGCGGCGCTTGCCAGAGCGGCTGCGACATCGGCGCGTTCTTCAATTCGTTCGACTACCTGCTGAGAGATTCGCTCGCGACCGGAAGGCTCGAACTGGTCGAGAACGCGATCGCCGAAGAGATTCTGGTCAGCGATCAGGGGCTGGCGTCCGGTGTCCGGTACTTCGACCGGCTCACCGGCGAAGAGCGGACGGTCCCGGCCAAGCGTGTGGTCGTCGCGGCTTCGACGGTTGACTCGACCCGCTTGTTGCTCAATTCGAAATCACGCCGCTACCCCAATGGTCTGGGCAACGGCTCCGACGTGATCGGGCGCTACCTCTGCGAGCAGTTCCGGCTGCAGGTGCAGGCCTTCGTGCCCGAGCTGATTGGTTCGCCGGCGTCGAACGACGACGGCATATCGGGTGGACACATCTACATTCCGAGATTCGAACCGACCGATACAAAGCGCGGCTACCTGCGCGGTTTCGGGGTCCCGATCACGGGTATCGGCTGCGCCTCGAACGCGAGGTTCGCCAAGAGCCTAGGCGGGTTCGGGCTGTCCTACAAGCGAGCCGTCAAGAAGCATTACCCGGCCCTGATCAAACTGCTCCCCTACGGAGAAGTCCTGCCCTACAGGCACAACCGCATATCGGTGCGGGGCACGCCGAACGATCGTTTTGGCTACCCGTTGCTGAGAATCGAGTACAACATCGGCGAAAACGAGCGCAAGATGATCCCGCGCATCTACGACGCTTGCGAAGAAATCTTCCATGAGATGAAGGCCGAAACGTTGCCGTACGAGCGCGGGAAGATCGAAACGCTGGGCACCTCGATCCACGAGCACGGCACCTGCCGCATGGGCGAGGACCGGAAGCGCTCGGCGCTGAACAGGTACAACCAGATGCACGAGGTGAGGAACGTCTTTGTCGTCGACGGCAGTGCATTCCCAACTGCCACCGAGAAGAACCCCACTCTGACGATTCTGGCGCTGGCGTGGCGGGCGAGTGACTACATGGCCGACCAAATGAAGCGCGGGGAAATCTGAGTTGTCGGCGCTCACCAATTGGTGATCGATCCGTCAGGACGGCGGTAGATTGGGATCGGCCTGTCCTGCTCGGTGATCTCCGAGACCAAGTTGGCCTTGCTCGGATCGAATTCGACGCCGAGGCCCGGCTTGTCCTTCGGGTAGAGCTTCCCAGCCCGGAAGTCGTAGGACTCCGGCAGGTGTGGCGCTCTCGGATCGCCAATGCCGCGCATCTCCATCAGGGCGGGGCCCGATAGCGCGCACAGGCAATGCACCAGTGCGGCCTCCGCAACGGGACCCGTGAAGTGCGGGATCAGTCCCACGTAGTGCGTCTCGCACAGCGCGGCATGCTTCATGTACTCGGTGATTCCCCCCGAGTTCGGGAGCGTGACCCGGGAATAGTCGAACAGCTGGTTCTCGATGAGCATGCTCGAGTCCCAGCGGTCGCCGTAGTGCTCGCCAACGGCCAGAGGCGTCCTCACCATCGGACGCAGCGTGCGATAGACTTCCGGGTTTTCCGAGCGAATCGGATCTTCGACGAACAAAGGACGCAGGGGCTCGATCAGCCCGCACAGGCGAACGGCGTCGGGCAAGTCCAGGCGGGTGTGGAAGTCGATGGCCCAGTCACCGTCGTCGCCGACTCCCTCGCGGACTTCCCGGCACATCTCGAACGTCCGGTCGACCATCTTGCGGTGGTGGTAGCCCTTGCTGGGGTCGGGAGCATCGGCACCGTGAAAGCGGAATGCGCGGTAGCCGAACTCGATGCAGGCCTGCGCGGTCTCCCGGAGGCTTCCCGCACTGGGAAACCCGGTTGCGTAGCACTCAACATGGTTTCGCGTCAGTCCGCCGAGAAGTTCGTAGACCGGTACGCCCAGCGCCTTGCCCTTGATGTCGAGAAGAGCGAGATCGAGGGCGCCGAGGGCGTGTATCTTCTCACGCCCGGGAGGATAGAAGTACTGGCGGTACATCAGCTGCCAGAGGTGCTCGATGCGCGACGGATCCTCGCCGACGATGATTCCGGCGAGCTGCTCGATCGAGTCCTTGTGGCCACCTTCGCCGATGCCAGTGATCCCCTGATCGGTCTCCACAGTCACGATGTGACTCGATTGGTTGAAGATCGGGCGCGCCCCTTCGCCGCCCACGTGGTAGTAACGCACCCGCGTGATCTTCAACTTGGGGAGAGCGGCCTTGAGGCTGGCGGCGGCCAAGCTGAACGCGAAAGATCTGAGCACGGTCCGGCGGTGCATGGCACCTAGCCTACACTTCGGCTGTCCGCTGCGGCCGCCGTTCGGCGCTGGATTCGGGCTTTCGGCGCGGGCAGCTATGGCAGCCCGTGTTGCGCACGCCAGCGCGGGTACTCTTCGTCTAGGAGCTCGGCCGCCCAAGTGCCGTGGTAGCTGTACCCACTGCGTCGCTCGAGGCCGATCTCGGAAAAGTCGTAGCGGTACACCGAGTCGCGATCCAGATATAGCGGCCGGTTGGTGCCGAGTTCATAGAACCGAGCCCAGAGCGGTGGCGCGTCGGGATCCTCGAGCAAGACCCGTTCGACACGGCCGTCGGGCTTGGGAATCCGATGGAGCCGGACGCCAGACATGGCGACCGAGCGCAGCCACTGTACCGCCCCCTCGATCGCCGCAACGATCTCCGGAGTTGGGTCTTCCACCGACATCAGGAATCGCACGACACCGACGGATTCGCCTCCGGAGAGGGATGGCGGCTCATAGGAGCGGGCCCACGCGGGCTCGAGCGTCCCTTCATCGAGCTGGGCGCACCAGGCGGTGAGCTGGCCGTCCTGCTTGATCTGGGACCTCAGGATCACGTCGATGCCCCGCTCGACCGCCGCCGCTGCTTTGGTGCGCCGCATCTGGTCCACGAAAGCGTACGGTGCATCGCCGACGCTGGCGTCCCGCAGAAGCTCCAAGACATTGACCATCGCGTTGTCGTTGTACGTGATGCGGGAGTAGTACCCCTCTCGCAACGGGAAGTATTGCGGCCAGCCGCCGTTCGGGTACTGTGCCGCGAAGAGGTAATCCATTCCGCGCTCGAAGGCTTGCCGGTATCTCGCGTCGCCAGTGCCATCGACCACCAGTGCCAAGAATCGCATCGGAGTCGTGGTGGCGCCGTTGTCGATCGTGGGTTGCCCAACCGCATCGGGAGAGAATGGCGGTTCCAGCAGGTCGGTGTTCTTGGGCCAGCCGCCCGACGCCGTTTGGTACAGGATCACGCTGTCTGCTGCCGCGCGGGCATCATCGGAGGCGTACCACTCGCGTGGCTGGTGAAAGATCTCATCGCCCCATCGGACTTGGGGGGATTCAGGCAGTTCGCCACAGCCAGATGCCACCATCACCAGCAGTGCCGTTGGCGCGGCGCGCTTGAACGATGCTGCGGAGCGGGGCATAGGTGGAAGCGGTGCCATCCAGTGAAGGCCAACGGCGAACCAATTTTGCACTATCCTGGGGTCGTTCCGCGGGAACACGACTCCCTCGGGGATCGCCAGCAACGGTCGCAACAGTCCTGCTGCAGACCGAGTCCAGAGCATCGTTCGGAGCGGCCGCCCTCCGACGGTGAGGCTTCTGCTGAGAGTGGCGTGCTTTCCTACTTCGACAACTGTGTCCGGCCCTCGGGCTGCGCCCGCAGCTGCTGCTGCAACGTCCTACCAGCCGCGTTTCAGCGTGGCTCAGGAATGAACTCTGGGCTGCTCGCCAGAGCCCAGGCGTCCATCTCGAAGCCGTCCTCGCGCATCGAGAACATGACCGTGTGACGGCCGGGCTTGTCGATGTCGAGCCAGATCAGGCCCGGCACGCCGCAATGCTCCTCGGCGGTGCGCTGCTTGCTCGCCCAGGTCCAGGCATTCTTGCCCTCGCACCATTGCATGCGCTGGCCCGACTCGGGCCAGGCGCCGTCAATACCGACGTGGATGCCGTTGTCTTCCGTGCCGGTCGAATAGGCGCGCACCCAAACGAAGTAGCGGCCGGGGTTGGTGATCGAGACGTCGTATTCCAAGACCGCCATGACACCGGGCTCGTTGGTGAAATTCTGGCCGCGGATGAGCTTGTCGTCGTGAGTGGTGCGCGTGTCGGGCAACACTTCGACGTAAGCGTTGCCACTTGCGCTCTCGGCGTGTGCGCCGGTCGAAACAACGACCCATTCGCGCACCTCGGTCAGCTTCTGCCGATCGAAGTTCTCGGCCTCCACTTCGAGCAGGCCCGCCCTTTCGGTCGGAACCTCGGCGCTTGCCAAAAGGCATGCTGCGAGGAATAGCAGGGCCTGGCGCATCCCGAGATTGTATCCTCAGCCTCCTCAGGAGGCGTCACTCGATAGCCCGGTATTGGAAGTTCTCGCCCCGCACAGAGCCGGAGCCTTTCGCGTATACCCCCAGCTTGAGGCTTGAAAACCCGCCGAGGTTGTTCGTTTGGAATCCGGAAACCTCGAGACCGCGCGGGTGCTGGATCCAGTTCCACCCGTCCTTCGAGGAGTAGAGAGCGACGTCATGCTCGAGCATGCGGATCTTGAAGTGGCGGCAGCCAGCGCACGGCGCGGCGTCGCGCGGGAACGGCCGGCCGCCCTTGATCAGAACAGCCTGTCCGTCGAGATAGCCGATACCGGCGAAGGCGTCCCGGCTGTAGTAGAGAACGAACCCGACTTCCGGCGAGCCCTCGACGTCGATCGTCATCTCCGCTTCGTAGTTGTGGTCGGATGCGAGCGCATGGAGAACGCGCGGACGGTCACCTGCGGCATCGAACTCGACGGCACCGTCGGAGATCGAGTATTGGTCTATCGAGTCGATTCCGTCGAAATGCCATTGGAGTGGGAGTTCCGGACCCTTGAAGTCCTCGGACTGAAGGCGGTAGTTTCGCACGGAGTCCGCTTCGAACGCTTCGCCATCGGGCGAGCTGATGTCGTACCAGCCTTCGTCCGTCCATTCGACCGGTTCGACGAGGGTTTGCCGCCCCATCGTCCGATATCCGTTCTCGTAGCCGTGGTAGACGATGTACCACTGACTGTCGGGTCCCTCGATTACTGTGCCGTGTCCTTTCGACCACCACGGCTCGGGACGACTCCAGGTCCGCACGATCGGGTTCAGCGGACTGTTCTCCCACGGACCGAGCGGCGACTTCGAGCGCGCCGAAACGACCATGTGCGACGTGGAGGGCCCGGCCGTGCCGCCCTGCGCGGACGTCAGGTAGTAGAAGCCCTCGCGATGAAGGAGCTTTGGCGATTCCAGGCAGAAGCACTCGGTTATCCATTCGCTCGGGTAGTCCCAGCCGTCGTAGACCTTGCTTGGCTTGCCGAGAACAGACAGACCGTCGGAGGCCAGCTCGACTGCGCGACCGCCGTTTAGGTGGAGGTAGCGCCTGCCGTCAGGGCCGGCGACATGTCCGGGATCGATTCCGCCGACCTCGAGGTCGATCGGTTCCGACCACGGCCCTTCAGGATTCGCGGCGGTAGTCACCCAGTTCGTGCCGCCTGCCGGGAAGTAGAGATACAACAGATCCCCGTGCTTGATCAGATCCGGCGCCCAGACGGTGCCGACGTGCCGCCGCAGCGCGTGAGTGAGCGGCTCCCAGTTGTACAGGTCGCTCGAGCGCCAGATCAGCAGACCCGGCACACGGTCGAACGACGAGTGCGTCATGTAGTAGGTGCTTTCGTCGCGGACGACCGTAGGGTCCGGAAAGTCTCCTGCGAGAACGACCGCTGGTCCTGTGCCGGCTGAAGCCTCGCCCTCCAGCTGCGAGACCGGGGCCGGGCTACATGCCGCGAACAATGCCGCGAGCACCGTCAATGCGATCAACACTAAGCCAAATCCAGCTTCGTTCCCGACCCAACTTCGCCGGCCCGTATGGCAATGCTCATGGAATCTCGAATGCCACGCTGATAGTCACGACGGTCTCAACAGGCCGGCCGTTAAGGAGCGTCGGATTGTACCGCCATTGCCGGACGGCATCCGAGGCTGCGCTTACCAGTCGTTCGTCGACGATCGAGTTGAGTGTGGAAATGCCGACAAGACGGCCTCCTGTCCCAATGACACCTTCCAATTGCACAGTGCCCCCGACGCCTTGGCTCACCGCGTCGGCTGGGAAAGTCGGTTCCACGAAGTTAACCAGCGTCGCCCTGCGAACGTTTCCGCCGACTCGGACACTCCGCCGCGGCTCGCCGGGCCGGACGGATGGCGGTTGCGGCGGCGGGCCCGAAATCACGATTGCCTCAACGATAGGCTCGATTTCCAGCACGACGTCTAGATGGCGATCCGTGGTGAGATCGAGATCCCGGACATCCGGCTCGAAGCCGGACGGCCCTCGGACCTCGATTCGGTACGACCGTGATGGAGGAAGACCCTCGATCCGGAAGGATCCGTCCGCGCCAGCTGTCGTCGCTTCGGCAACTTCCCGCGCCGCATCAGTAACGAGTACAACTGCGTGAGGAATGTGGGCTCCGCTCGGGTCCTGAACAGACCCGGACAGCTCGACTCCCTCTTGGCGGCTGCAGGCGGAGGCCGTCAGCACGACCACCAGCAGCGCGGGTGCCAAGGCATTCGCCAAGAGAGTCAGGCTTGGCGCCGGCTGCACCGAACCGGCGCTGATCGGGCGCACCGGATCCAACGGCATGGCTACTCAGTGATGCGGGCCCACCGAAGCGCCGTCTGCAATTGCCGACCCTGACTGTCGGATTGAATCGGGGGCTTCAGCGTGAGGTGCGTGTCGCTGAGCTCGTAGAAGCGCTTCGCGTCTGTCCCCGTGCCCGCCGGGTTTTCGCTGCCAATGCGGTGATGGACGACGAATCCTTCGTCCTCGTGGACGGAGAATGGACCGAAATAGCTGGCGTACGTACGCGTAGCCGCCAAGGCTTCCTCGGCCGTAGGCCGGTCTCCCGCATACCGGTTCCTGCCCGGGCGCATCAGATGCACGGACATGTGGCCGGACGGAGCGTACATGATATAGGCCTTCTCGTACTGGTCGATGGGCACGGACTCACCGTCGGTCGTCTGGCGCGTGACCGACTCGATTCGATAGACCCCGACAAGCTTCCTGTGGGTCTCGGTCAGTTCCGACTCGGGCAGAGCCGGAAGCCTCTCCCAGGTCAGAAACGTCTTCGAACCGTCTTCCCGCGCTGGAGGCTGGAGCGTCAACGTGTTCTCGCCGAAGGTGTAGAGGCGCTTGTAGTCCGAGCCGGCTCCGCGCGGGTCGAGACTTCCCACGAGGTGGTGGGTCACGTATCCTTCATCCTCGTTGACGCTGAAAGGGCCGAAGTACGAGGTGTAGGTGCCGATCAGGGCCAGCGCTTCGTCGGGCGTCGGCCCGCCCTCCGAGTACGGCTGGCGATCCGGCCTCATGATCGTCACACCCATGTGTCCGGAAGTGTCGTACATGATGTAGCCGAGCCGGTCCTCGATCGGTGGAGACAGCAGTTCTCCACTGGCATCACGGCGCTCGATCCGGGCAAGGGACCAAGCCCCTGCGAACTGCTGGAGCGAGGCGGCGGCTGGGCCACTGGTGCCTGTCGCCTCCGACTCTGTGTCCGGTGGTGGCCCGCTCGTCCCGCACCCGAGGACTAACAGGAGTGCTCCCGTGGCGGCGATCAAGCGTGTGTGAGTCTGCGTCATGGCCACTGGACACAAGGCCGGTCATCTGCCATGTCCCGCGACGCGACAGAGTAGAGGGCCGTGCGCAAGTTTATCAAGATCAGGCGATGGGAGGGACATGATCGCCTGCCGTTCGTCTCCGAGCCTGAATCGCTAGACCGTTCCCGGGCGCGTCAGGCCTATCGCCTCGCGCGCGGGCTATCCCATCCGACCTCCGAGCGTTTTCGCAAACTGCTCAGGTATCGACGTGGCGAGCCGCTGCTTGACAGTCGCCTGTTCCGGATCAGCCGCTATGTTCGTCCACTCATGCGGATCGGAATCGTGGTCGTAAAGCTCCTCGGTCCCGTCCGGATAGCGGATGTAGCGGAAGCGCTCATCTCGTACGGACGCGTAGCCCTCCCCGAACGTAGTCAGTGCCGGGCGCGCCCAGTCAGCCTCCGGATCTTCGAGCAGGGGCCGCAGCGACCGGCCTTCGAATTGGTGGGCGGTCGGCTCAAGGCGGCAATAGTCTGCCAGCGTCGGGTATAGATCGATCGACCCGACCGGCCGCGAGCAGGTCTTGCCCGCGTGGGCGGAGCCAGGAAGACGGATCGCCATCGGGGTCAGCGATGCCTGCTCCCACAGAGTCGTCTTCTCCCAGTGGTCCTTCTCTCCGCAGTGGTAGCCGTTGTCGGACCAGAAAACGACGATGGTGTTGTCGGCGTAAGGGCTGTTGTCGAGAGCATCTAGTACTCGCCCGCAACTCCAGTCCGCGAAGGAAGTGCAGGCCAGGTAGGCCCAGACGAACTCCCGCCAGGACTGCTCGGTGTCCTTGCCGCTGACAACGAAACGCTCGCCCCAGACCGCCGCCAGGTCGCGGCCCAGCTGGGGAACGTCCGCGAGATCGTCTTCCTTGTAGGGAGGCAACTCGACGTTGACGAGGTCATACATCTCGAAGAATCGCTTGGGAGCGGTAAACGGCGTGTGCGGGCGCCACAAGCCGTAGGCTAGGAAGAACGGCCTTTCGTGCTCCTGCGAGAGGAAATCGACGACTGAGTCACCGTTGACCACGTCGGGGAAGTCGGAGTCCGGCTCCTCCCATGGCGTCCAGCCCCAGAACCGACCCGCGACCTGGTCTTCCTCGGGCGGGAAGGGGCCGAAGCCGCCGCCGTGCGGCTTGTTGTCCCACATGGCTCGGAGTTTCTCGTCCGCGACCGGGGCATGGGTGAGCTTGCCCTGTCCATACGACGTGTATCCGCTCCGCTGGAAGAGTTCCGGCAGGGATTCCGAACTGTCGAGCGGGGCTTGGGTCCACGGATCGGAGCCGTTGCGATAGGCGCCGGTCGTGTGCGGGTACAGGCCGCTGAAAACGGCCGCGCGCGAAGGCACACAGGCGGGCGAGGCGCAATAGGCCTTCTCGAATGTCAGGGCAGTGCTCTTGAACCGGTCGAGATGAGGGGTCTTTACGCCGCCGAGGGTGTTGTAGAACCCGTAGTCGTTCATGTCGTCGACGATCAGGAAGAGGACGTTCGGGCGTTGTGCTTCGGTGCGGGAGCACGCAAGGCTACCAGCGAGGCTTGTTGCTAGGAACTGGCGACGGTTCAGCATGGTGTCAACAGATCATTCTCGCCAAGTGCGCCAATCCTCGATCGCAGGTGGTGTTTGGGTAGCTGGACGCAGCGTAGCGTCGATCATGATGTCGCCGAACTGTTGCGGGTCGAAGCTGGCAGGCGTCTACACCAGCGGCAGTCCGAGAATCCGCGCAGCATTGTCGTGGTACACCTTCTTCAGAATCTCGTCGGGCAGGCCAATGCCATAGATCTTCCAGCGGCCTTGCGGGGGAGTGGGCGCGGGCGAGTAGTCGAAATACTCGTCAAGGGATTCCAAGAACCGGAAATAGCAGCGGAACATCTCCGGCTCTAGGTCTTGCTGCGGTACGGACGTTCCGTTCGGAGATGCGTCGGTCCCAAACATGACGCGATCCGCGTATTCCTCAAAGAACCTCCGCGCCCGTCGCGGCTGGCGGCCGAGTTCGCCTAGCCGGGCTCCGATTTCCACGTGCAGGTTGGGGTGCGTGTCCAGCCACGATGAGACTTCGTCAAGATTTTCCGGGCGATTCCCCACATGGAGACCGACGAACGTGGTGTTGGGATGCCGCTCGATGACGCGGTTGCGGGCGGCGAGCAATTCCGCCTTCGGCGGGAAGTCCTGTCCATAGAACGACCAGTCAGGGTGATTGCCCAGTTCCTCCCAGCGCTCGTTGAAGCGGTCGGTCGGAATGAAGAATGCATCCGGGTCCGCGACGTGTATGAAGACCGGGAACCCGAGCTGGCCGGCTGCGTCCCACATCGGGTCAAAGCGCGGATCGTCGATCTTAACCAACGGACCCTGCTGCCCCCCTTCCTGCTCGGACTCGCTAGAGCTTCCCTCGCGAAGATATAGCCCGAGCGTCTTCAAGATCTTCAGCCCTATCGCGCCTTGCTCCTTGGCGCGGGCCAACTCTTCGGCCTGCCACTCGGGGTAGCCCGGCTCGTTGAGCCGGGAAAAGGTCGGGACCGTGCAGGTGGTCAGTTGGCCCGGGTGTTGCTGCACCATCTCGGTGATGGTGTGCTGGAGCTCGTCGCCGGTCCCGCCGGTCAGGTTGACCAGTGTCTGGAGATTGAGCTCATCCATCCATTGGCTGATTTGGCCCAGCCGCGCGGCGGCGGTTCCTTGCAGCGCGTCGTTCGTTCCGGGCGTTCGTCGGAACACCGACGAGACGTGGGTGTGCATGTCGATTGCTGGATAGCGCGCGGATGCGACCAAGTTCTCCTCGACCACGAGCATGCTCTTCGGTTGGTAGTCGGCCAGGGCCAGTTGGGCCGCGGGACCGGTTCCTTCGCCAGCCCCCGGCTGCGGCTGCGAGCAGGCCGATGAGAGCGCACCTGCGGCGGCTCCCGCGCGAAGGAAGGAACGGCGAGATTGGGACACGAGAGTAGCCTCCTGATCTGTTCGGATGCCTCTTGGGCGGCGTGGGAACGCCGGTCGCATGGCCGGGCGATCCAACGTCGAAGGGTACCCACCGAGGTGCCCCAGGGACTGGGGTGTCCGAGTGGCCCGCGAAGTCCCGTCGGCCGATCGATTCCCTGTCGCCTTCCAGAGGTCCGCTCGGGGGAAAATTGTACACGCCGTCTCGCGGCGACGCGACACCAGCTTGCTCGTTTCGCCGGCCCTGATTCTAGGAGCGGCAAAGTGCAACTGTGGGGCCGGTCAGATTGCCCCGAACCGGCGGCGGTCCTCGATTGGACTCAACAGAGGCCTCACGTATTCGACGAACTCGGGTGTCACATCAGACCCGGAAGGAGCGATCCAGGCATCTGGCACGAGCCGTTCCGCGTTTGCAACAGATGCCAGCGGCGTCAGGAATGTCTCGCAGCGGTACGGTTCAGACGAGAGGCGTCGCAGCGCAACCATCATTCCGCCGCGTCCGGCAACCGCGGCCTCGACGGCAGCCCTCCCGCAGCGGTAGGACTCGTCGGAGTCGATGGACGACACTGCGAACGAGCACGACCGACCCAGCAGCCCCGGCTTTTCCGATCGCGCTCGCAGGCCAGTCATGGCGGAAATTCGCTGTGCAAGTACGTGGCCGAGATTCTGTGCCAATTCGTGCTGCGCGCTCCCGGCCCGGTCGAGCGCTGCGCCGAAGGGGATTCCTTCCGGGTCGCGCAGGCCCTCACAGGCTATGACGACGGCTCGGCCTTGCCGCTCGACTTGACTCGCCACATCCTGACAGATCGTTTCAATTGTCGGGGGGCGTTCCGGAAGATAGATGAGGTGGGGGGCGTCGTCGCCGTCCTGCCGGGCCAACGCTGTTGCTCCGGCCACCCATCCCGCATTGCGTCCGATCGTCTCGACGACGGTTACGGGAGAGCGCAGGGCTCGGTTGTCCTCTCCTATGTCGCGTGTGGCTAAGGAATAGAACCTCGCTGCCGATCCGAACCCGGGCGAGTGATCGGTGACCATCAGATCGTTATCGACGGTCTTGGGAACGCCAACTACGCGTAGGGCGGGATACTTTCGTTCGGCTAGTTGAGCAAGCATCCACGCCGTTCCCATCGAGCCGTTGCCTCCGGTGTAGAAGAGGCAATCGACCCGCTCTCGCCGAAGGTCGACCAGCAGCCTCTCGGCTGCGGCCTCGCTGAGCTTCATGCGGCTCGACCCAATCGCGGAGCCGGGAGCGGTGCGCAGGGCCTGTACCTGCTCGAAGCCCGCGCTCGACAAGTCGATCCAATCGCCGGCAACGAGGCCCTCCACCCCGAATCGCGCTCCGAACAAAGAGCTGTTTCCAGCTTCGGTCCACGCTTCGATGATTCCGGCCAGGCTGGCGTTCAGGACTGCGGTGGGGCCTCCGCAATGAACGACTAGAGCTCGTGATTCGCCGGGCATATCTCGAGAGCTCAACGCGCCAGCGACGGGACTCCGGAGCCGCAACCCGTCACCGCCATTCGCTTCCCCCGCGGGCCTTGGCCCCCTCGTGAATCTCGCAAAATAGCATGGCACTCCATGCCGACCTGGTTGTCGGTCAAGTTCTCAGGCGCGGGAACGAGGCGTTGGCAATCCGGTCGGCTGTTCGACCGGTCGCGATCGGTTCGGGACCCAGTTGACGACGGAGGCGATCCATTGACCCTCTTCGCCCATAGAGCGGTACTGGCCGGGTCGCAGACATCCCTTTGCTACACTTCGGCCGCCGAATTCGATCTGTGTTCGGAGCCTCTCGTATCCAATCTGACCGAGCAACGAGAGCAAGAGCGTGACGTCTGCCGCACAGAAACGACTATTCGACGCCTTGGATGGGGACGCCGGGAAGCAAGGCTGGCGGCATACGCTTACCGAGATCTTCCAGCAGCCCGAGCTTTGGCACCAGACTGCCGAGTTCTCCGCTTCGGTCGCCAGCCAGCGTCTCGAGCAGGTCCGACGGAACAGATTCCTTGTGTTGACCGGGTCGGGAAGCTCGCACTATGTCGGCGAATGCATTGCCCCGGCGATCCAGCGCGGTGCCGGACGTGCCGCCCAGGCCCTCGGAAGCGGCGAGTTGCTGCTAGCCAAGAGCGATTTGCTGCCCCTCCAGCGCCCCCTGATGCTCGTCTCGTTCGCGCGTTCCGGGAGCAGCCCGGAAAGCACCGCCCTCATCTCGGCTTGCCTTGGACAGGAGCCCTCCATCGAACACCTCGTCGTGACGTGTAACCCAAGCGGCAAACTGGCGCGGCAGTGGGGGGCTGGAGTCGAGAAGCGCGTCACGGTCGATGTTCTCGATCCAAGAACATGTGACAAGAGTCTCGTGATGACGAGCAGCTTCACCAACCTCGCCCTGGCGGGGTTGGTCTTGGGCTACGCCGAGGTCCCGCAGACCTACCTTCGACATGCCGAGACGTTGGTTGGCGTCGGGCTGGATCTGTTTGAAGGCTGGCTGGACCGTCTTGAATCAATCGCCCGGCAGCCGTTCGCCCGCATGATTGCGCTGGGAAGCGGAGGTCAGTTCGGGACGGCTCGCGAATCCGCTCTGAAGATGCTGGAGATGACCGACGGACGTGTATCCACGCAGGCGGAATCCTGGCTGGGCTTCAGGCACGGGCCGATGTGCGCGTTTCGCGAAGACTGCCTTCTGCTGCTGTTCGTGTCCGGCGAACCGGCCAAGCGCGCCTACCAGCTCGACGTGCTGCGGGAAATCCGCCACAAGGGCCTCGGCGGGACCGTAGTCGCCGTCGGGCGGGAGATTCCACGCGAGTTGCTGTCAGACGGTGACTTGCTCGTGGATCCGCCGGGCTTGGCGGAACTGCCCGACGAGTGGGCGGCGATCGGCGGAACGGTAGTGGGCCAACTCCTGGGGTTCTTCCGATGCCTAGAGGAAGGCCTTCGGCCAGACCAGCCGGCAGGGAGTGGCGCGATCAGCAGGGTCGTTCCCGAATTCCGGCTCTATCCGGACTGACGCATGAGGGTCCTGGTTGTCGGGGAGCTGAATCCCGACCTTGTCCTCGCCGCACTGACTTCCGTCCCGGAAGCGGGGCGCGAGGTCGTGGCGCGCGAGTTCGCCTTCAGGCTGGGAAGCTCCTCGGCGATCTGCGCTTCGGGCCTGACCAAGTTGGGCAACGATGTTGCGTTCCTTGGCACGGCAGGTGACGACGCATTCGGAAGGTTCTGCGTGCAGCAACTGGCCGCAGCCGGGGTTGACGTCAGTTTGGTGAGAACAGATCCCTCGTTGCAAACGGGCCTGACTGTCTCGATCACCGCTCGGGACCGCGCCCTTGTCAGCTATCCGGGCGCAATGGAGGACTTGCGCGCCGATGATGTCGCGGACAGCGTGTTAGCCCGCTTCCGTCATCTTCATGTTTCCGCCTACTTCCTGCAGCGAGGTCTGAAGCCCGGCCTGCCCAGCCTCTTCCGCCGGGCCCGAGCGCTCGGACTGACCACGTCGTTCGACCCTGGGCACGATCCATACGACGAGTGGGGTGACGAGATCCGAGACGTCTTCCGCGACACGAGCGTGCTGTTCCTGAACGAGATCGAAATGGAACTGACTACCGGCAGCGGAGACATCGAGCAAGGCCTAGGCCAGCTCACAACCGAATCCACGCTTGTGGTGGTCAAGCTCGGTGCCCGCGGAGCCGCTGCGGTGGACGCAAGTGGTGTGATTGAGCGGGTTCCGGCGATGGAGGTTGACGTGGTCGACACGACGGGGGCAGGGGACTCCTTCAACGCAGGATTCATACACGCCTGGCTGCGCGACTCGAGTCTGGCCGAGGCACTGCGCTGCGGAGTGGTGTGCGGGAGCCTATCGACGCGCGGTCTGGGCGGGTGCGAAGCGCAGCCGGATGCCATACAACTGCAGGAGCACCTCGGCCGATTCGAGACTGCTCCCTGATCGTCCCGACGCACTAATCCGTCCCGCACACGGCCGTTCGCTCCGATATTTCGACAGTTCCTGCGACGGCACGGTCCGTAGCGGCGCTGGCCGGGGATAGAATGTACTCGCTTCGCACAGCAACCGCCCGAGGAGGTGTAAGGTGGCCGATCGCCTTTATCGACGTAACTTTCTCGAGATCTCGGGCGCTGCTCTGGCGGCCGCGCAATCGGTCCCGGCGCAACGGCTCACGCGGCCCGTGCGGCTCGGGTTTGTCGGGGTCGGGGACCGGGGTTCGTATCACCTCGACATCGCCCTCGGGATGGATGGAATCGAGGTCCCGGCCGTGTGCGACATCAACCCTGCCGTTCTGCACCGCGCCAAGACCTGGATCGAGGAGGCTGGCAAGCCCTCGCCTCGGCTTTACGGCACGACCCGCACCGACTTCGAGCGCATGTGCGAGCAGGAAGACCTAGACTGCGTCATCTGCTCTACCTCGTGGAAGTGGCACGCTCCGATCCTGCTGGCGGCTATGCGCAACGGAAAGAACGCGGTTTCGGAAGTGCCCCTGATCCAGACCCTGGACGAGGCTTGGGAGATCGTCGAGACGCACGAAAAGACCGGCAAGTGGGCAACGCTGGGTTTCAAGGGCGTCCATTCGACGCTGACCAACATGGTGCACCACGGCGTACTGGGTGAGATCATCCATGCCGAGAGCGGCTACGTGCACGATCTGCGGCTGGTGAAATTCGATCCGGAGCGGGAGCCGTGGCGGCTCCAGCACTCGGTGGACCGCAACGGCAATCTGTATCCGGACCACCCGACCTGCCGCTTGATGCCGGTGATGGACATCAACCACAGCGACCGCTTCGACTTCTTGGTTTCGATGAGCTCGAAGGCGGTAATGCTGAACCGCTACGCCGACTTGTTCTACGGCCCGGACCATCCGTACGCGACGAAGGAGATGAAGCAGGGGGACTACAACTGCACGCTGCTGCGGACGGTCGGCGGCAAGCTCTACACGCTGAACTTCGACACGAATACCCCGCATCCGCGGGAGTTCACACGGATTCAAGGGACGAAGGGCGTGCTGTTCTACAGCCGTGGGATCGGTCAGTTCATCTACGTGGATGGCGTGAGTCCTGACCACCAATGGGAGCCGGCGGAAGAACACATGGAGCAGTACCGCCACCCGGTAGAGAAGGAGTACACGCCGCGTCCCCGGACGGCGATCCGCGGGCACGGCGGGGGACAGCGGACGACGCCCTTGAGCTGGCACCGGCTGTACGAGGCGCTGGTGGAGCAGCGCGTGACGGATTTCGACGTGTACGATTCGGTCACCTCGAGCGTGATTTCGCCGCTCAGCGAGATGTCCGTGGCCAACCGAAGTGAGCCGGTGGAGTTTCCGGACTTCACTAAGGGGAGGTGGAAGGAGCGGCTTCCGGTCGAGGTGGCGTACGAACGCGCAAGGGGCTAGTCGGAGGCGGTAACTCAAGGGGGCTCTGGTGTGCCAGTCCCGGCCGCCGCGCCGCCACAAACAATGAGCGATTCGACTCGAACGCACCGGGCGAGTGACGGATTGGCGCTCCATTCTTACTTCGGGTGGCCTAGGAGAGAAATCATGTTTGGGAAGAGTTCAAAATCCTGTCGTGCGGGCGTGATTGTCTTGTCCCTGATGCTTGGCCTGCTCGCCGGCCAGGGGTGCGAGTCGCCTCCGGATTCCAGCGCCGTTGTGTTCGAGGGCGCGCGGCTGATCGTGGGCGACGGCAGTCCGCCCGTTGAGAACGCGGCCTTGGTCGTCGATGGCGGGCGACTCGCCCAGGTTGGTCCTGCAGCCGAGCTGGGTGAGTGGGCCGGCGCGAAACGCGTGGACTTGACTGGGATGACGGTCATGCCGGCCATCATCGATACGCATACCCACCTCAATCAGGAACGCGACGCGCTCGTCGACGATCTGCGGGCTAGGGCGCGATACGGCGTGAGCGCCGCTATGAGTCTTGGGCGAGATACGCGCGACCTGTCGATCCGCGAGGAAGAGATTCCTGGCGCCGCCCGCTTTCGCTCCGCAGGCGTAGGGATTACCTCTCCCGAACCCGGACGTTCGGAAATTCCCTATTGGGTGAGTACCGAGGACGAAGCCCGTCAGGCTGTCCGGGATGAAGCGGCACGAGAGGTCGACATTATCAAGATCTGGGTCGACGATCGCAATGGGCAGTACGAGAAACTGTCGCCGGAGCTGTACGGCGCAATCATTGATGAAGCCCACCAGCACGGCATTCGCGTCACGGCCCATATTTTCGGGCTCGAAGACACGAAGGGATTGTTGAGGGCTGGAATCGACGCGTTCGCGCACGGCGTGAGAGACACGGACGTTGACGAGGAGATCATCGAGCTGTTCAAGGAGCGCCCGCATGTCGTACTGGTGCCAAACCTCCCCAATCGCGGCGTGGCGACGGACTTGAGCTGGCTGAGCGGCAGCCTTCCGCCGGACGAGTTGGAAGAGTTGCAAGCGGGGGCTGTCGACGACCCTGACGCGCAGGCCTTTTTTGCTATCCAGGCAAGGAACATGGCGAGACTGAGCGCCGAGGGCGTCACCATCGCGTTAGGGACGGACGGCAACACGCCATGGGCGCCGCACGCAGAGATGGAAGACATGGTGGCCGGCGGCATGACTCCGGCTCAGGTCATCGTGGCCGCGACTCGCAATGCAGCGGGCTTGCTGGGCCTGACCGACGCCGGGACGCTCGAAGTGGGCAAGCGCGCGGACTTCTTGGTGCTTGAGGCCAATCCGCTCGACGACATCACCAATACGCGCCAGATCGCTAGCGTTTACTTGAATGGGGAAGATGTCGACCGCTCCGACATGGGGCAGTGACAGTTTCGGAATCAGGCGGCCCGGTGGTGCGAAGCTAGCGTAATCGGCATCTTGCCGGATGCGTTTCGGGTGCACACTGCTTCGGGCTCTGGTGCGCGCGCAGCCGAACAGGATTGTGGAGGACTGGGGTTTCCAGTCGTTGAGACAGTTCATGCTGGCTCGGAACCGGTACGAACGAATGAAGGCTCTATAGTGGCTGTCTTGGAGAGAGAACAATGACGAATCACGGCATTACCGGAATCATTCCACCGATGGTTACGCCGTTCGATGCGGAAGGAAATGTCGATGAAGGGCTGCACCGGGCAGAGGTCCGTCACATGCTCGCCGCCAAGGTGCACGGCCTTGCGGTGTGCGGCAGCACCGGGGAAGGTCACACGGTGACCACTGACGAAACCCGGAGAATCACAGCGTCCACGATGGAAGAAGTGGAGGGCCGGATTCCGGTCATTACTGGAATTATTTGCGACAGCACACGAGCGGCGATCGAACGGGGCAGGGCGGTGGCCGATCTTGGCGTGGCGGCGTTGCAGGTGACCCCGGTGCACTATCTGTTCCGCCCGGACGACGGCGCGATGGAGCAACACTTCGACCGGATCGCTCAAGCCACGGGCCTGCCGGTAATCATCTATAACGTCGTACCTTGGTCCTATCTCTCGCCCAAGTTACTAGTGCGGATACTGCGAGGGGCCGACGGTGTTATCGGAGTCAAGCAGAGCGCTTCCGACCTGAAGGCTCTGGCAGACCTTCTCTTGCTCTCCGATTCCCAAGAGTTGCGTCAGAAGGGGGTGCGGATTCTCGCTGCGGTGGACGCATTTCTCTATACGTCCTTCGGTCTAGGTGCCCACGGTGCCGTTGCCGCGATTCTGACCGCAGTTCCGGAACGTTGCGTCGAGCTATGGAATGCCGTTCAGGAGGAAGATCACCAGAGAGCGAAGCGATTGCATGAGAAGCTCATGGGCGTTTGGAACGCGATCGATCACCCCAATCTTCCGGCGAACGTGAAAACCGCGGTCAAGCTCCAAGAACGTGACGGAGGTTTCCCACGGGCGCCGATGCCTCGGAGTTCGCCGGAACAGGAAGAGCAGATTCGCCAAGCTCTGGTACGGGTTACGGAAACAGTCACTGTGTGACCGGATCAACTCGCGGTCCAGTCAGACATGTCCCAAGGTCGGCAAGCCAAGGTAACCTCGAGATCGAGCTCCGGTCAGCTACAATGCCCGAAACCGAGTCAACGGAAGTCCGCCGAGGGCGGTTGGCGAAGCGGGCTCGCCAGTCCGAACGACTCGTGCGTTCCGCACATTGCTGGCGCTCAGTTGAGCCCGCTGTCAAGGAGCGCTACACGCCGACAGAAAAGGAAACCTGTCCGATGAGCACCAGAGGTTTGCTAGTCCTCTTGGCCATGGGCATGGCCTGCGGGGGAGGACCGCCTTCATCCCAACCTGAACGGCCCAATATCGTCTTCATCATGGTCGACGACATGGGCTGGGCCGATCTCGGCTCGTACGGCTCGAAGGCGATCCATACTCCCAATCTGGACCGCCTGGCGACCGAGGGCATGCGCTTCACCGACGCCTACGCGGGCCACACGGTGTGTGCCCCATCCCGCTGTGCCCTGATGACGGGCAAGCACACAGGGAATACGACTGTCCGGGACAACGCCGGGACGGCTCCAATCCGAGATGCCGACGTCACAATCGCCGAGGTGCTTAAGCGGGGCGGCTACGCGACCGGAGGCTTCGGGAAGTGGGGCCTTGGCGTCATGGGTTCTCCCGGAGCGGCTGAAAAACAGGGTTTCGACACGTTCTTCGGCTACTACCACCAGGTTCACGCCCACACGTACTACCCGCCTTTCCTCGTCGAAGACGGAAAACCATTCCTGTTGCCGGGCAATGCCGAGATCTACGGACTGGAGCCGGAGGAGTTTTCGGAGGATACGGCCTCGTTGAATGCTTACAAGCAGCTGAGCCCGAAAGGGCCGTTCGTGCCCCGAGCGACGCCGAAGGGCGAATACGAGTTCTCCCACGAGCTCGTGTTCGAGAGAACTCTAGACTTCATCCGCGAGAATCGAGACCGGCCGTTCTTCTGCTACGCTCCGTGGACTCCACCGCATAGCTTCTATCACCTCCCCGACGACGATCCTGCTGTGGATCTCTACAGAGACAAGCCATGGTCTGATCGGGCAAAGGTTCACGCAGCGTTCGTGAGCATGGCGGACCGACACGTTGGCGAGCTCGTGGAGTTGCTCGGAGAGCTCGGAATCGCTGACCAGACAGTGGTTTTGTTCATGTCCGATAACGGCGCTTCGAATCGGTTCGAAGGAGAGTTGGATTCTAGCGGGCCATTACGCGGAGCGAAGCGATCCATGCACGACGGCGGGATTCGCTCGCCGCTGATCGCGTATTGGCCTGGCAAGATCGCTGTGGGCGTGGTGACCGACCACGTCACCTACACGCCGGACATGATGCCGACCCTAGCCGAGTTGACCGGCACTGAAGACTTCGTGCCCGAGGACATTGACGGTATATCGCTCGTGCCGACCCTGCTCGGGAATGCAGCGGCGCAGCAGCGCCACGAGTATCTCTACTGGGAGTGGGATCGAGGGGGGCTCCAGCGGGCCGTGCGCCATGGGCGATGGAAGCTGGTTGCCGACGGGCAAGGCACGTGGCAGGTGTTCGACCTAGAAACGGACCTGTCGGAGTCGAACAATCTCGCCTCGGAACACCAGGACCTGATTGCGAACGCGGAGGAGTGGATCGCGGCGAATCGTACGGCTCATAGTGGCCATTGACGACTGGGGCGGCGCCCAGCTGAAATTACTTGGCTCCCGGTTCGGGCTGCAGCACGGAGAAAAGCTCGCGACAATGCAACGCCGCCCTCATTTCACGTCAGCACTCGGAGCGCGGCCTCCGGAGCCTTGTCGAGTACCCGCAACAGGGCGCGTGCCGCGCCGGTCGGGCACCGCTTTCCCTGTTCCCAATTGCGGATCGTCTCATGCGGCACGTCGATGCGCCGGGCCAGCTCCATCTGGCTGAGTCCCAGCCGTCGACGAATCCGGCGCGCATAGCGTGCCATGTCCTGCATCGCCTCGGCGTCGTCTTCCTTCTGCTGCAGGGCGATCTCCGCCTCGGTGGTGGCGTCTACCACCACAGGGTCGATCCGCCCCTCGGGGAGGGCCGCCGGATCGTGGGGATCAATCCGAATGCGCGTTGTGCTCATAGTTCGCTAGCTCCCTCCTGTTGGCCTTGCAGGTCGAAGCAATGCGGATCGCCGAAACTCGAACTGCGTAGATGACAACATGCGCCTGCCCGTCGATTAAGCCGAGCGGCTGTTAGCGATCCTCGCCATAGTCCCGCCGCCGATCCTCCACCGCGATCCGGCGCGGGTCGAAGAAGGCGGGGACGGCATAGGCAAAGTCGAAGTCGCGGCGCGTGAATCAGGCGGTATTTCTTGCATCGTCCGATTGAAGCTCGATTCTGATTGTATAGGCCAATGGCCTACCCTTGCCGAGACCTGCAGCAGTCTCTGTCCAAGCACATTGACGGTATTTCGATCATGTCGACCCTTCTCGGCGACGTAGCGGAGCAGAAGCGCCACCAATTCCTCTACCGGGAGTGGGATCGAGTCGGGCCTGTCGGAGGCGAACGATAGCGCTTCAGAACACCGGGATCTGATCGCGAACGCCGAGGAGCGGATCGCGGGGAATCGAACCGCTCATAAGGAACCCGGAAGATTGGAGTAGCGCCGAAGCTATCTGATCCCCGGCTCAGGCTGCAGACCGACGTTAGCTCGCCAGCCCGCCAGCAGTTCCGATAGCTCGCGAACGCGCTCGGGGTGCTTCGAAGCAATGTCTCGCTTCTCACTAGGATCGTCCGCGAGGTCGTAAAGCTCTCGGGTGCCGCTCCAATACGCGACAAGCTTCCAGTCGCCCGCGACGACTGCTGCGTACTGGTCTTCGTAGTGTCGCTCTAGGAACAGCGCCTCTCGCTCGATTCTGCCGTTACCAGCGAACAGGGGCTTCAAGCTGAGGCCGTCGAGAGCGGCAAACTTGCTCGGGTCGGCGCCAGCAAGGTCAACGATCGTCGGGAAGATGTCGACGGAGACCACGGGCGTAGACTGCGTGGTGCCCGCAGGAACGTTCTCAGGCCAACGGATCAGCATGGGTACACGAGCACCTCCCTCGTACAGCGCCGTGCCGCCGGGCTTGCCCCCTCGCAAGGGCTCGTTGTAGCGCAGGCCACCTTGGTCACCGAGAAAGATAACGACGGTGTCGTCGGCGTGCCCTGACTCCGCAAGCGCGTCGAGAATTCGGCCCACGCTTGAGTCGGTAGCTCCGACCATTGCGGCGAGTTGAGCTCGGTCATCGCTGAAGCCGCGGGCGAGATACTTGTCGACGAGATCCTTTCGTCCAATGTGCGGGGCGTGAACGTTATAGAAAAACACCGTTGCGAGAAAGGGGCGGTCTTCGCCGGCCTTGGCGAGGTAGTCGACTACGTCGTCAGTCAGGCGATCCGTGAGGTACTTGTCGGGCTCTTCGTCGGGGTAGGGATTTCCGGCGCGCCAGTAGGGCGGATAGTAGGAGCCCGGATGTCCGAAGTTCGATACTCCGAACTGTTCGTCGAAGCCCTGCTGGACAGGATGATAGCTCTCCGAGCCTAGGTGCCATTTCCCAAAGAACGCGCTGCGATAGCCGAGCGGCCCGAGCGCTTCCGCGATCGTCACGGCGTCGAGGGGCAGCCAGTTCCGCGAGGGCCAGCGCGATGGGTCGCCCTCCCAGTGGTTGAACTCTTGGTCGGTGCGTCCCAATGAGTCGAATCCAAACTTTGGGCTAGTGGGGATGTGTCGGACGATACCGAGGCGCGCTGGATGTTGGCCTGTCAGCAATGCCGCTCTCGAGGGGCTGCAGGTCGGGGTCGGTATGTAGGCGCGAGAGAAGATCATCGACTCGCTTGCGAGACGGTCGATTCGCGGCGTTTCGTAGGCTCCGCCCTGGTAGCCGACATGATGCCAGCCAAGGTCGTCAACGAATAAGACTAGGAAGTTGGGAGCGGCGGTCGAAACGATGGCGCAGATCGCGAGGAGCAGACTCGACCGCAGCAGCATCACAGGGAGATTGTAAGGGGGAATATATGCGAGAGTACCGTTAGGCCGCCCTCGCATACGATTCTGGAGCGACGCACGGCCCAGTGGCCCACGTTGACGCTCCGGCGGCAATAACCCCGGCCGCCAAGATGTTGATCGCGGCATTCACGTCGCGATCCTCCACCAGTCCGCAGGCGCGGCAACGGTACGTCTCCGCTGCTCGCGGTTTGTTCCGCGCGTGGCACCTGCTGCAATCCTGTGAAGTGTACCTGGGATCAACCTCCACGTACTCTCGCCCAGCCCATTCTGCCTTTTGCTCGAGTTGTCTGCGTAGAAGCGACCAGTTCTGTGACAGTATCTCCCGGTTGAGCCCGGCCTTCGCCGCGACGTTCCTCCCCGGCTGTTCCTCCGTTCCTCGCGCTGAGCGCGTCATCTTCGCGACCTGCAGCCGCTCCACCGCGACCAGTCCGTGGTCGCGGATGATCTCGGTTGTAGCCCGATGGCAGGCGTTCCGCTCCCGCACGAACTCCCGCCGCTGCCAGCGCGCCAGCGCCTGCACTCGTTTCCGCCGTCTGTGGCTGCCCTTCCGGCAGCGTGCGACCGCGCGCTGCAGCCTACGCTTGCGCCTCCAGTCACGGGTTGCCCGCTGGTAGCGCTTGCCGCTCGACAGCGTCATGCGCTTGCGCACGCCCAGATCGATCCCGACCGCCTTGACGCTGGTGGGCAGCTCTGCCCGTTCGACCGCATACACCAGCGAGGCTTCCCAGTGCCGGCCGCGCTTGGTCAGCCGGACCGCCTTCGCGACTCCACCCGGCAACTCGCGCGAACCGTGTAGCCGGATGCGCGGAAAGCCCTTCACCTTCAGCTCGTAGTGGCCGCCGCGTGGCTTGACCGTGCCGCCACTAATCTGCGCCAAGTCGATCGTGACGCAACGGCTGAGCGGCCGGAAGCGCGGAAACCCCGGGGCTTGGCCGGCCTTGACGCGCCGGAAGAACGACTGGAAGGCCTCGTCCAAGCGCTTCAGCATGCCGCGCGCCGGACCTAGCGCGATCTCGCCCAGGCCCTGCTCGTTGCGAGCACGCAACCCCGTCAGCCACTTGTGCTGGTCGTACAGGCGCAGTGTCTCCTTGCGCTCGGCGTAGGCCGTCTTGCGCTCCTCCAGCGCTTGGTTGTACAGCCAGTTCAAGCGGACAAGGATGTTGTCCAGGTGCCGGTAGCCCGCTGGCGAGAGGGAGCACCGCACGGAATAGGTGGTAAATTGGGCCACTTGTTTCTATAATGACATAATTTTGAGTGTTTTATTTTCGTATATAATTCCCATTGTAAGCTGGCTCGCCGAAGCGCTCAGGGCTGAAGCTCTTCCATCGAGCTAGAATCGTCGCAACGCCCTCCCGGCGACCGCCATGATGCACATCAAGCTCCTATCGTCTCTTGTCATCGCGTGTGCATTCGCTTTGACCCTGAATGCGGCGTCAACGCCCACAGAGCTGTTGGGCGACTGGTCACTAGATCTTGAGTCGGGAGAACCGGCGTGGATGAGCGTCGACGAGAAGGACGGGAACCCGCTGGTGCGCATGAGGGTCTACATCGGCCCTGACGGGCCATACAGCGTCACCGAGGCAGCCAATGGTCGTCTCAAGTTCTCGCTGAGACGGCGGCGCGTGGCCCAAGGGAGCGATGTCTTCATCGAATCGGCGGTAGATGTTGGGATCAGGAACGGGAAGCTGGACGGCGTTATCACCCGCACAGCCACGGACGGTAGCGTGAACAATCGAATCCGCTTTACCGGGAAGCGGATTCCGCCAATGCCGCAGTCGCCTCCGGACTTGTCCAAGGTCCGATTCGGGCTCCCCATCTTGCTCTTCAATGGCAAGGACCTTTCAGGTTGGCGTCCGCATGAAACCGACAAGATCAACGGGTGGAGCGCCCAAGACGGGATGCTGGTCAACACCACGCCCAAGACCGATTTCAGCGCAACCGGGGATCATGCCAATCTGCGAACGGAAGCCGAATTTGAAGACTTTTGGCTCCACATCGAGTTCCTAGTCGAGGGGAACCGCAACAGCGGCATTTACTTGCGCGGAATGTACGAGGCGCAGGTGGTTGATCGTGACAGTCGGATGCAAGGGATCCAGGGACCTGGTGCGATCTTCGGACGGATAGAACCTTCCACGAACGCCGGAAAGCCGGGCGGGGAATGGCAGACTTACGATCTAACCCTCGTCGACCGGCACGTGACGGTCGTCTTGAACGGCGTCAAGGTCATCGACAACCAATCGATCATCGGACCGACAGCTGGGGCCATCTACACCGACCCTTCCGCACCCGGGCCTATCTACCTGCAGGGAGACCACACGACGGTCAGGTACAAGAGCATCTATTTGGCCCCCGTCCTGGGTGTGCAGTAAAGCCGGTCTGTCGCCGCCACCCGCGAAGGGCACGCCAGCCGACGGACGACTCGCTTGAACACGAAGATTCGTCCGCTGTGACTTGACGCTTCATCCAGCGCGGAACTAGAGGATGATTGCCTATCGCAAGAGCCAGGCCAGATTCTCGGCACTCGCGGGTACACCGTCCAACTCGGACATTCAGTGCCGCCGCTCGCCGCAGAGCATCTAGATATACACAGATGGTATGTATCCTAGGGAACCAATATTGCGCTACGCGAGGCCCCAATGAACCGACGGCTCAACATCACCCTGCCAGAACAGACGGTTAGGATGCTTGATCGCGCTGTGCCTGAAGGCGAGCGCTCGCGCTTGATTGACGAAGCCGTGCAACGCTTCATTCACGAACAGGGTGGATCGAACCTTCGAAAGCAGGTAGAGCTAGGTGCGACAGCTCGGTCCGAACGTGACCGGCAGATTGCGGAGGAATGGTTCGCTCTTCCAGACCAGCCCTGACGACCCGACCGGTTTGTGCGATCGGTTCGGGCCGTCGCAGTCCGAAATCAAGGCGGTCTTGATTGAAAGCCAGCAAGCACAACTACACACGTGTCGTTGCGGTCCCAAGGTGTCTGGAACGACGAGCCTGTTGGACGACTCCCCGACCTCAACTGGGATAGTCTGATTTAATGCAGTAACAATAAATCCTACAAGTCGAATTCGACCCGGCGAAGCGAAAGGCCACTTTGGATGCTAGAGGGCTCGATATGGTTCGAGCTGATGGAGTGTTTGACGGCGCAACGCTTCGCAATGATCGTCATCAGATCATCAGCATGAGGAAGGCCAATGAACGAGAACAAGCACTCTCCGGACCACGGCTTGGATCGTGACGATGCTCCGGATCTTTCCCGTGACGGCTGGCCGGGAAAATTTGCAGAGGCTGCGGTTCGCCGCGGTCGGCCACGCGTTGCCCAGCCGAAGGTGTCAACTACCATCCGCCTCTCGGCTGACGTGATCGATTACTTCAAGCTACGTGGGCGCGGGTGGCAGACTCGGATCGACCAAGCCCTTCGCGAGTGGATCAAGCATCGCGAAACGGCCTAAGTGATCGCGCTCGGCCGACCGGAATAGAGAAGCGGCGCCGGCGCACTAACATCCCGACCTAGCCGATCAGCGGGGCGCTCGATCGTGCCTCCATTGAGAGGGCAGGCATTGCTGATGACTCGATCGAGGCTTACCGTAGTCTTGGTGGCCCTCCTAGTCCCGCTCACTCTTGCGAACGAGGCTAGGAATGGGGGCCGTCTTCCGCCTCGTGAAACGGCGACTCAGAAGCTAAGGCACTCCATTGCGAGGAACTATCAGCTGCTCGGCGTCAACCGGGCGGTAGAGTCCCTGTCAAAGTTGGAAGAGTTGCAGCTCGACTTACGCCCGGAGCAGTACCAGGGGCGCCGGGTGATGGAATCGTCGACTGAATTTGGAAAACTAGCCTACGCATTGCCCGACGGAGATCGGGCGGAGTTGAGCCTCTTGGTTCCGAAGGCCACCGCTTCACTTGTCTTCATCTCCCAAGTCCAGCAATAAGCGTTCGCTACGCCAGACGCGTGCGATCCGGACGCGCTGCGGTTCTCGGCGGTAGACGATACGAAATGGAGGATGGATCTTCAGGTACGATCCGGCCCATCTCTGGGTGGTCCTGCAATGCTTCAATGCGGGCGAAGATCTCCTTGACAAATCAATCTCCGACGTGAGGCACCCCTTGATCGGCGTACCACCCGCTGATGGCTTGTAGATCCGCTAACGCCGACTCGGCGAAAATAATGGAGGCCTTGTCCATCCAGTCATTTGAGGCCGAGCCGCGCCTTTGCAGTTGCTAGGCTTACCTCCCGGCCGGACTCCAAGTCAGCGAGCCCAGCGACCACGGCACGCATGAAGGCCCTCTCCTCCTCGGCCGTCTCGTAGTCGATGAGAGACTGGACCACGGCGACCCCGCGTCCTTCGCTCGTAACGAGCACCGGCCGGTGTTCGTCCGTTGCGCGCTTGACTACCCGGCTGGGATTGACTTTCAGGTCGGCGAGGGGGACCACGTCCGCGGAGACTATCATTCCGATCTATTGCACCTCAGTGAACGGCTAGGCGGTCTGAGGATATCACCGGGGCCGCGATCTTGCGGGTCAGTCACCAGCTGATACATGACTCCTCAAAGCCCGGAAAGCCATGAGAATGAAGGCCCGCGCCTGGCAGTTGCACGGGATACATCTACCGGTTCCAGACCAATTCACGATTCCGATGCATGCTAAATCGCGAGAATGACACCCTTGGATCGAGTTCGAAAATGCCTGACCGACCGCCATCACCGAAGTGACCGGCCCGCCCAGCTGGCACGCGGCTCCGCTCTGTTGGCCGACCCGCTTGACCGAAGTGCCGTCAATGCACTAACATCCCGACCGGGCCGATCAGTGGGGCCCGCCAGTCGGGCTTCCATCGAGAGGGCGAGGATTGTTGATGACTCGATCGATCCCAACTGCATTCGTATCCTCCATGCTCCTCCTGCTCTCGTGCGTGAACGAGGGTGGGAACGAGGGAGCGTCCTCCGCGTCTTACAGCGAGGATCCAGAAGTTGACGCGCTTGTGGCTCGTGCCAAGTCTTTCGAGCTGCCCACAGAGTGGGTTCGCCCTCCGGGCGACCCTATCCATCATCACACCGCAGGGTTCGCGAAGATCCTGTGCTCTGCGGTGTTCATCACTGGACTTGATGCCGATTTTGCCGCCGAGAATATCGGCTACTTCACGAGCGACTACGACCAGCGCTCGAAAGTGACGAACCGCGAAATCGACACGGAGAACAAGTTGGTCCACCTGACGCTCCCGGACGGCGTGGTGCGTACCGCCAGGTACCTTGGCGATCAGGGTTGCGTCACGCTCCCTCTTGGGAAAGATGGGCTGCTATTCGACCCCGTAGACGTGAAGAGCGCGCTTGCCGACCCCGACATGCAGCCGTGGCCGATGGGCGATGTGCTTCCCGACGAACCGTTTCCGGCCGAGCTCGATGAAGAGAAAGTCCGAGCCGCTGTAGAGGCTGCCTTCGAGCCGGTAGATGGAATGACGGCTGCCTTCGTCGTCACCTGGAGGGGACGCCTAATCGCTGAGCGCTATCGTGACGGGCTAGACCTGCACACGCCGCTTGAGAGCTGGTCGATGGGCAAGAGTTTGACCGCGACGCTGATGGGTGTTCTGATTCAGCAGGGGGTCTACGACCTGTGGGAGCCAGCTCCTGTTCCGGAGTGGCAGCAGGAAGGAGATCCAAGAGCGGAGATCCGAATCGCCGATATCCTCCGGATGTCGAGCGGAATCCGCTGCGTAAACCGTGGCGACCCGGAATACGATCCCGCCATGGGGTACCCCGACCACCTATATCTCTACACAGGCGGGATGGACGCGTTCCAGTGGGCCGCCACAAGGCCGCAGCAGTGGCCACCGAATACGATCGGGCGCTACCGAAACTGCGATCCCGTCCTGACGAACTACTTGGTGCGGCTCGGCGTCGAAGGCCACGGGGAAGAGTACCACTCGTTTCCTCAGCGGGAACTCTTTGACAAGATCGGCATCCGCGACATGGTGATGGAGACCGACCCGTACGGGAACTTCCTGATCCAGGGCTATGAGTTCGGAACGGGTCGTGACTGGGCGCGCCTGGGCAACCTGTACCTGCAAGGCGGTGTTTGGCAAGGAGAGCGCATCCTGCCTGAGGGCTTCGTGGAGTTCGTCAGCACGCTGGCACCTGCGTGGGAGGCCGATGGCCGTCCCATCTATGGCGGTTTCTTCTGGATCAACGGCGCAGGAGCCTACCCGATTCCAGAAGACTCGTACTACATGGCAGGAGCCGGAAACCAGAAGGCCTTCATCATTCCCTCCCACGACCTAGTCGTCGTGCGCTTAGGGCACTACAAAGGCTCAAGCCCAGGTGACGTTGGACTGAAGAACGCCTTGACGCTACTGATGGAGGCTGTGCCCGAGAGCTGATGGTGTCTGCGATGTGCCACTGCCGGCTTAGGGCGCCTCAACTAGTTGGATCGGTGCTTGGCATGAGTCTGCTCGCGGAATGAATCCGGTATAGGTTCAAGGCGGCGTCTCTCTTCAAGACCCGCTGCTCCCTGAGCGACGGGTGTGAGTCCGGGGCATCCACGAAGAGCGCCAGACAAAGGAGCTTCTCTGCCGGCCCCCTGCCCCCAATCGGAACAGTGGGGGAGGTCCGCTAGACCCACGGCGGCCGCCCCAAGTGTGCAATTTTCGGTTGCCATTGACAGTCGCGAAGACAGCTTCCCGCTGGGCCATGTGCCGGGCAACCCTCCAGCAGGTGGTGTCCAGCGCGCTCTGCGAGTGCTGCACGGCGATGATGCGGTTGGAGCCCAGCCCGCAGCTCTTCTTGCGCGGCAGCGGCTCGTTCCCCGAAACGGCGGTCTCCGCTGCCAGTCAAACCCAACTCCCGAATTCGCGCTCTCTGGGGCAAGGCCGAGAGGTTCAGACCCAGCTCGGCAAGAATCGTCCACGCCGTTACCACGCTGATCCCGTCGATGCGCGAGGTCAAGGACGCGACATGGCGGGGGTCGGATGGAAGTTCGGCTAGAGCTACGTGTACTAACCGGAGTAGCCCGCTGTTAACCGGAGTTCACGGGCTCCACATTAGGCTGCGACGCTGAGCAGATCTAGGTCTCGTGTCAGGACGGCTCGGGGTCGTCGCAAGTCTCGCGAGGAATGGTGGGCTTGGTGAGGACGTTTCGGGTGTAACCCACGTTGTACCGACAAGCAGTCAATGCATCGGGCCGCATCCTCTCGTCGAATCGCTAGCCTTTCGTTCCCGAACGGCCAGTTGGCCTAGGCCGGGCGCTAGTCCCGAGTGGCTGGATGCATCGATCTCGCTTCCGCTCACGCGGACCGTAATGGTCGACGGTCTTCTGGTAGCGAGTTCAGATCGATCTCCGAGATGTTGAGCCAGTTCGGAGGTGCGCGGGCGATACGGCCGACCCTCTCAGGATGTCCGGCGGCAAGATGCAGTCTCTTGGTTAGCTGCGAGTACGGCGCCACTAGACCTTTAGGGGGCAGGCCATAGCGCGTTGACAGTCGATTCACCGAGGAAACTGGCGAGTTGGCCCGACGGGATGTTGGCACCCAGCACGCGTCCAAGACGGACTGTCCAGTGTAAGCGCTTAGGATCAATGATCTCTGCGATTTCGTTAATCAGGTGCTTGATGTCGGCATGCTCAGGGCTCCATTCGTCCGCATTGGACAAGGCACCCGCCTTTTCCCCGTATTCCTTTGACTTTTCGACGATCTCGGCCCTTGCGGCATTCCAATCGGTCCCCATATCGGCAAGGACCTCATCGCTAAGGTATAGATTCTCAGATTCCCGGCAGGCTAGCCTAATGTAACGAATGTGTTTCTGAGGATTGTGGAGATTCGGTATTGGGAGGCCCTTGTCACCATCCAGAAGTGCATAACCGCAAGGTTCCTCATCGCTCTCCCGGAGGCTACAGAATATTTCCTCCAATGCCTTCTGATATCGCTTGATTTCATCTCCATTAGTAGGGATCACTGCGAAACTTGCAATGTGGTGTCTCGGAATCTGGCTCCAAATCCTGTAGTCGTCGTCACCCTCCACTAAGAGTATCGGAGAGCCAAATAATGGACCCATCAGTACGTGACCTCCGAGACAAGCAGAGAGCTCCTTTTGGACGCTTCCAAAACACTGTGCCTTGTAGTTAGTCACTCGACGATTCAAATAGATTACGGAGGTCTTTGTGCCACCGAATTGGCCGATTGCCGCGAGTAGTGAGACGCTATGGGTTGCGATAACAATTTGTAACTTAAACTCGTCGGCAATCTGAAACAAAAAATCGGCGAAGCGTACTTGGAGATCGGGATGAATATGTGCGTCCGGCTCGTCAATCAACACGGTGCGCTCTTGTTGGTCACTAAGCTCCCACATGGACGCAATCGTTAGGATATCAAGACCAACAGTAACTAGTTGGGCTTCTCCAGAGCTCAACTGATCCACAGATCTGATGATTTCGCCAGTTTCGATACGCTCTAGTTCGTACGGAAGCTGAGCCGAGCCGACAATGGCCAGATTGAAATCAGTGAGCAAACTACCTACCGCTCGTTCGATCCGTTCAGGTGAACCGGGTGCCTTCTTGTCACCGCGATAGTTTCCACGGCTCATAAAGTAGGCCTGAATTCGCGCAACAATCCTGCGGCGATAGTCAGGCATGTAATTTCGGCTCGATGCGTCTTTTCGTCTCGTTGGTGCGAGTTCGTCGCGCATGAACTGAGGTTGCAAGTCCATTTCACCGGTTCTCTCCGGTGTAACGTAGTGCACGTTTTCCAGCGACTGGTCTCGCCACGCGCGTAGCAGGACACTCTTCCCAGAGCCATTGCGACCAAAAAGGACCGTGACATCGGTGAGGTTCTCGAGACTCCATGCGCCACCTCCCAACTGATCGATTCGTGGGACTTCTAGCGATTTCGTATGGACAGGCATGCTTGGTCGAGGATCGAGTACTTGTCTACTTGGTTTGGGTTGGCTCGCGGGCTATCGAGTGTGGGGGTGGGGTGCGGCTCCAACCCAGGATTCTTTAATTCTCCTACAGCGTCACCGCACCAGCCACAACAGAGTTTCGAGGTCTTGCTACCTGCTTCCTATTGTCGGACATTTCGTGGAGCAATACGTATCTCAGTCAATATAACTCCTTGTATTTCAATTATTTGAGGAAACACCTTGGCGGTTAGGGTGGAGGTCTAACTCCCGAATAGGGGCTCTGCGGACCCTATCGCGGGCCATCCTATGTTCTTGATTACAAGAAGGAATGTACTCACCCACATGAGGATGCGATTCTCGGCCAGGCCTCGGGGGTGTGCAGGCGGTCAGCGCACCTCAGGAAGGCCGCCCAGGGATGAGCCAGTCACTCCGCTTCGAGCGCAAGCCGGAACGCGGCGGCTTCCCCGCTGTTGCGAGCCACGAGGATGTCTCCTGCCAGCGCCGGGTGGTTCCATGTCTTGCCCTCGATACACGGATGCCGGGCGATCTCTTCGAACCGATCGGGGGTCGCGGTGACGGTCACGAGTTCTCCGCGCTCCGACAGGACCAACAGAAGGTCCTGGTCGGCCAGCAGCAGCACTTGGCCATGGCCGTACCGACCTCCCTTCCACTTCCTGCTGCCGTCCTCGAGGTCGATGCAGGCGAGAATGCTTCCGTCGAACCCGAAAGCATGGCCTTCATGCACGACGAAATCGTTGAAGTAGGGCTTGAGCCTCGTCGATTCCCAGCGCTCAGCAACGCTCCACTTGCCTGCCTCGCGCCTGACAGCGATGCGACGCAGGCTGAAGCCGCTTCCGTCGGCGACTAGCAGGCCTCCGTCCCGCACCGCAGCTGGCTGGACGATTCGGTCGCCACCAGGCCACGCGTGTTCCCATAGCACCCTTCCGTCTCGCGGAGCTACGCTCGTCAGGCCCGAACTACTCATGAGCAGGACTTGGTTTTCCCCGCCAATCGTCAGCGGATGTGGCGAGCTGTAGCTGCCTAATCTCGGTGGGCCGAACCAGCGCGGCTCGCCGGTGGCCCCGTCGTAAGCAGCCAGCGTGCCCGAGACTGCGACGACCACGAGGTCGCCGACAGCAAGCGGTGAGCCCGCCAATCCCCAGTCCGGAACGGTCGCTCCAGTGTCGGTTGCAGCGTTGCGTGACCAGAGCACGGTGCCGTCGGCCGCGTCGAGAGCGTTCAGGATGCCGGTAGCACCCAAAGCGTAGACTCGGTCCTCGCCTAGGGTAGGCGTCGCGCGCGGACCGGGACCGACATGCGAGTCCCAAAACCTAGCCTTGTCACGGTGCATCCACACCAGCTCACCGGTGTCCAGTGCATAGCAGGTCACTGCTTCGTCTTCGCCGACCTGCTCTTGCGTATAGAGCAGGCCGTTGCCGACCGCGAACGACGACGTTCCGGGACCGACCGGCCGACGCCACAGCAAGATAGGTGGCGATGCGTTCCAGTCGGTTTCGATCCGGACGCCTTGAACGGCACTGTCACGATGCCGCCCGCGGAACCCGGACCAGCCGCCTCTGGCCGACATCGCTGGCTGAGTCGCAAGACTTGTGGCCGGCTCGTCGCCCTTCGTTTCAAGGAACAGCTGTTCAGCAGTCTTGGCCCACCGCCACCTGAACTCGGCCTCGCCTGCCCCTGTAATTCCTTCGCTCCGAAGCAGCGTCCACACGCCGCAGGAAAGCAGAATCGCAGCGGCCATCGCCGCTCGCCTGCTCCTAGCTGCCAGTCGCTGCGTGCCCGCGGCCGATGCAACGATCGCGAGGCTTGCGACCGGGACGGCGTAGAGCACTAGCAGCAAACCCATCATTCCGCTCGCAATTGACTCGTCGACGAGACGTGATGCGACAAAGAGCGCGACGACTGCCAAGGCGATGAAGCCCAAGCGCTCCGGACGCGGCGCGCGGCTCAGGAGCGCCCACCACATCGCGACGGCCAAACCTCCGCCCAGCACGCCGGCCACAGCGATGAGTCCGGTCACGGGGCCCGGCACGGCTAGCGGGAGAACGACCCAACACAGCCATTGCACCGAGACTGCAGCCACGCCCGGCCACAACCGCAGCTTCTTCGGCTCGCTGGTGCTCCCTTCGTGTTTCTGGCTTGTCTGCATTCAGCTAGCCGAGGGTACATCCGCCCGACGCGCTCGATGGGGGATGCTCAGCATAAGTCATCTTCGGTTGCGTTCTCGTTGGGCCCTGCGACCAGTTGCCTGTTTGGCAGTTCCCCGCGTACTCGGACTCTCTTATGGTTCCGGAGTGTATTGAACGCTTGACTGTAGGCAACCGGACATTCGCGGTGAGAACGAGCTGCAGTGGGAGCCACCCCGGTATCGTCAGACCAGCATCACCTTGACGCGACCCTATCAGGCGATGAGCTTGTGCACGACATCGCCGTAGACGTCAGTCAGGCGGAAGTCGCGGCTGTTGTGGCGGAAGGTGAGCCGCTCGTGATCTAGGCCCAACAGGTGGAGGATCGTGGCGTGGAGGTCGTGATGCGAGACGCGGTCCTTAATGGCGTGCATGCCGAGTTCGTCGGTGGCACCGTGGGTAATCCCCGGCCTAACTCCGCCGCCGGCCATCCACATGGAGAAGCCGTAGTGATGATGGCCGCGGCCGAGCAACTCCTCCTTGCGCGACTCCTCCATTGGCGTGCGACCGAACTCTGTAGCCCAGACCACAAGCGTCTCGTCCAGCAGACCGCGTGACTTCAAATCCATGATGAGGGCCGTGATGCCCTGATCGGTGCGCGCCGCATTCGTGCGGTGGTTGTTGATGAGCCCGCCGCGGTTGCCGTGCGCGTCCCATCGCCGCCTGGTGGCGCCGTCAAGAATCTCCACGAATCGAACTCCGCTCTCCACCATCCGTCTCGCTGTGAGGCACTTCCTCCCGAATTCGGTGTCGCCATAGAGCGCCTTCACCGAGTCCGGCTCATTACGGATATTGAAGAGTTCCGGGGCTTCCATCTGCATGCGAAACGCGGTTTCAAATGCAGCGATGCGCGCGTCGAGTTCCGGCTGCGTGCTGTGCATGCCGCTATGGAGGCGATTCAACTTCCGTACCAGATCCAACTGCTTGCTCTGCTGGTCTCGGCTAAGGAAGGCCGGTGCCGTGATGTGCGGCACCGGCGGATTGCCGGGCTTGACGTCCGCTAGGGTGGCCTGGTGGATGCCCGGTAGGAAACCAGAATCGTGGAGTGCGCGCCCTCCGGACGGTCGGCCGTCCGCCATCACTACGAATCCCGGCATGTTCCGGTTCTCAGTCCCCAGTCCGTAGGTCACCCACGAGCCAAGGCTGGGGTGGCCCTGTCTGGAATAACCCGTGTGCATGAGGATCTGGGCAGTGGAGTGAATGGCCGAATCGGTGTACATCGAGTTGATGAACGCGATGTCGTCGACCACTTGTGTCAGGTGCGGGAAGATCTCGCTGACCCACGCGCCACTCTGGCCGTAGCGCTTGAAAGAGAACACCGGTGGAACGATGCGCGTATGGGTGTACGACTTCTCCGGGTTAAGGCCTTCTAGGTCTTCTTTGGAGAAAATGTCCCGTGCGAGTTTTCCGGCGTACTTTTTCAGAAGCGGCTTGTGATCGAACGTCTCAAGCTGACTTGCGCCACCGACCATGAACAGGAAGATGACGTTCTTGGCCCTGGGAGCGAAGTGCGACTTCTTGGGCGCAAGCGGCTCGTTTAGGTCAGCCGCCGCACCACTCGCCTTCTGGTCCGCGAGCAGGCTAGCCAGAGCGATGCCGCCCAAACCGAGTTCCTTGAGGAACCTACGGCGTACCCAGCCAACCGGGCGAGTCTCATAGCCTGCGTCAGTAGACATGGATGAATTCGCTCAGGCCGGTGAGGGCTTGGCTGTATTGTACAGGCGAGATGACGTAGCAGTCCCCTTCTTTTGATGGATCCGCTCTGGACTGGACCAAAGCGGGCACGGACGAGGGGTGTTCTTACTCACTACTTCCCGCGAGAAGGAGGCTCCTGCTCACCCTGTGGTGTAAAGGATGTCCGGACGCCTTACATATCAGAGGAGCCCCTTCTAGAGATCCCGCCCAAGCAGAGCTCCTTGAGGAACGCACAGCGGTCTCGACCAAACCGTCAAACACCGCGGGCTGCGTCAGTGCACATAGATGAACTCGTTCAGGCTCATGACGGCATGGCAGTATTGCACCAACGGGCTCGGGGTATCCAAGGACTCCGGCTCCTTGCTTGCCTCCACCGCGCCTGCGCGCCGTTGACCAAGAAACGATAGGCCGATCTCGCGTTCTTCCGCGGTCGGTAGACGAGAAAGAGCAATTCGGTATACCGACTCGATCTGTAGACCGGGATCGCCTCCGACTCTGTCCCGCACCCTTTGTGCAAAGCGTTCCGCTTGCTCCCACACGAATGGCGCATTCAGCATGAATGCTGTGCTGCTCGGTGTCGTGCTGACGTCACGAAGTCCGATGCTTTGAGTGTTGTCCGGCGGGTCGAAGATCTTCAGGACCGGATGGAGGTCGAAGCGCGGCGACATGAGGTAGACGGACCGGTGCCAGGTGTCGGGTGTGTCCTTGAAGGGTGTCTTGCGGTTGCCAATGGGTGTGCTTGGCCCGTAAGTGTTCGTGAGCAGAGAGCCGGAGACGCTCAACATGTGATCGCGTATGACTTCAGCCTCCATGCGCAGGGGCCTGCGGTGCCACAGGTATTCGTTGTAAGCATCGTGCTCGGCCTGATCCAGATTCGTGCCGGCCGCCTGTTTGTACACGGCGCTGTTCATGATCAGCCGGTGGATTGGTTTCAATTGCCAGCCCTCGCGGATGAGCTGGGACGCTAGCCAGTCAAGTAGAGCGGGGTGCGTAGGCTCGGTACCGAGCTTGCCGAAATCATTCGCGGTGCTGACGATGCCGCGCCCGAAATGATGTTGCCAGAGACGATTGACGATCACCCGGGCCAGCAATCCACCGGCGCCATCCTCGACATCGGTGAGCCAGTTCGCAAGCATCCCAAGGTTCGATGACTCAGACTGCGCTTCGAGGCTATTGGCGGCCTCGGGACGGGGCTGCCAATCCTTCGGGCTGCGTCCGTCCCGCATCAAGACGCGCAGGAAGCCCGGCTCGACCGGCTTGACGGGGCTTGCCCAACTGCCGCCGGCCAGGAGATGGGGTGTAGTCACCTCGAGAGGGACGTACTTGCCGCCAGCGTCTGGCTTGACGTCGGCTTCGTCGAAGAACACAGCCGTCAACTGGTAATACTCTTCGGCCGTGATCGGGTCGATCTTGTGGTCGTGGCAACGCGCACACCCGACCGTGAGCGCAAGGAACGCTTGGCCGGTCGCCGATACCATGTCGTCGAGGCGGTGAAACTTGCGATCGTTCGGGTTATCGGTCTTGCTCATGTTGGTTCCAATCTGAACGAACATGCCCAGGTCCCTCTGCCAAGCGGGAAAACCGTTCGGAGCGCCGGCGATCTGGTAGCCGACGAATTCGTCGTAAGGCAGGTCGTCGTTGAAAGCGCGAATCACGGCGTCGCGGTATCGATACGCGTCCTCTTGAATTGCGTTGTCTCCCTCGTGTGCTCCAGAGCTCTCGCCAAACCGAGCCGCATCCAACCAGTGCCGTCCCCACCGTTCGCCGTAGTGCGGGCTGGTGAGCAACCGGTCAACGAGCCGGCGAAACGGTGCCGCAGAGGAATCTTGAACGAATTCGTCGACTTCATCAGGCGGTGGCGGCAGACCGATCAGATCGAAGTAGGCGCGGCGAATCAGCGTGGTCCGATCGGCCTCTGGTGAAGGGCGAAACTGCATCCCTCGCAGCTTGGCGAGGACGAAACGATCAATCGGCGAGTCAGTCCATGCGGCCTCATCCGGCCCTGTCGCCGATACCTCAGGCAGATCGACCGGACTCAGGGGCCGGAAGGCCCAGTGGCGACGTCCTGATTCGAGATCCATGGCCGCCGTATCGACAGCCTTCGCATCTCTTGGATCGGGTGCGCCGAGGGCCACCCATTGGACGAAATCAGCGATGACCGAATCGGGCAGCTTGCCCCCGGGCGGCATTTGCAAGTTGCGGTCGGCGTACTTCAGGGCCTCGATCAGCATCGACTGATCGGGCTGCCCCGGCACGACCGCAGGGCCCCGGGACCCGCCCCGCTGGACACCCTCCCGCGTGTCGAGCTGCAGCTTTCCCATTAATGTTCCGGCACGTGCGGCTTCGGCCGAGTGGCACTGATAGCAGCGCTCGGCCAGTATCGGACGGATCTTCGTCTCGAAGAAGTCGATATGGTCCTGACCGAGCGCCTCGGGGACTCCGAGCAGGCTGACGGCGATTAGGAACCGGATCACGTGACTACCCTGCGCTTGTACTCGGAATTTTATGTCGGATGACCAGATGAAATCCACCGGGCACAGTACAGACCAAGTCCACACGGCACACGGAGAGGATTGGCGGATTCAGGCAAGGCACATGCTCCAGCCGCTCGTTGCTCTCATGGATCTGCAATGAATCGTTACGGGCCGCACTCACAAGATTCCGGTCAACGACCGGCGTCACATCGCCGAAGGGATGGCTCCCGGCTGGTGACTGCGGGCACCTGTAGTACGCGTGCTATGCCCCCTATCGCCGAGCGGTCGTGGTCGGATCGGGTGACGTGGGAAAACCAATATCCGATGGATCCGCCGGGCTCCAGAGGGGCGGCTCCGCGTCGGCCAGCACTCTCTTCGTGAGAGTAGCGATAGACCATGGCGCTTGTTTTCTGACGGTAGTCTTGCTGGGTCTCCGACATATTCAGCAAGTCGAAGATGAACTATGATGGGCGGCCTGCGCAAACGCGGATGAGGGACGCCGATGAAGGTGCTTACGTGGAACGTCAACAGGGCAGGCGAATCGCGAGCCGAGTTGTGGCAGATGGTTCAGCGTGAAGGCGCGGACATCGTGTTGCTTCAGGAAGTCACTGGAATTCCCGGATGGATTCGGCATCAGTACCAATGCCATGTGATCTCGCCACGGTACTTTGAGGGCGAAAACGCTCCCTTTTTCTCGGCGGTGCTCTCCAAAGGGTTGATCGATGCGACACCGTATCTGGAATCTGAGTTGGGATGGGTCAACAAGATCTACTCGGAGCGCCACGGATGGATCGTCGGATGTGAGATCACCCTTCCCTGTGGAGAACGATTCCGAGTCGTTGCGGTTCACTCGCCAGCCTTCCCCATTCCGCGTGAGCAGTGGGCCGACGTGGATGTATCTACAGTCAAGCTCACGAATAATCCTGAGCTTTGGTTCACGGAGATCTTGTGGGCACTTCTCCGTGGTGCGGGTATCTCCAACGATACGAACTGGATCGTCGGCGGCGATTTCAATAGTTCCGTGAAGTTAGATGAACCGAAGGACACAGGCAACCGAGAGTTCCTCGGTAGGCTGAATGCTCTCGGGCTGACAGACTGTCTGAGTCACCATCATGGCTGTGCAGTGCCCACGTTCCAGACCCCCGCGAAGAGGATTGAACACCAACTCGACTACTGCCACGTGAACTCGCCAATGCTAGAGCGCTTGACAAAGGCTCGAGTGCCGAGCCACAAGGACGTATTTCACCGAACGCCGAGGCTGAGCGACCATCTTCCGATTCTGTGCGAATTCGAATGAAGAATCCACTCCAGTCCTGACGGGCTCTCACGCACACGTTTGCAGCCAGTTCTCGATCAGATCGATGCATACGAAGCTGGCCGATGGGAAGCGGACAGCGCTGATGGCAGACTCGAGCGGGCAGTTGAGCCAGCAGCTCGGGTTCACTGCTGTAGAATGGCGATCTCCAATCGAGCCGCTCGAGCGCACCTCACGATGCCCTTTATCGCCGCCGTCGTTCAAGACTGTCCCGTCGTCTTTGACCGCGACCGGACGCTCGACAAGATTGGCACTCTGACGACGAAGGCTGCGAAGACAGACGCTCGACTAGTGGTCTTCCCTGAGGCCTTTGTGTCGTCCTACCCGAAGGGCCTCGACTTCGGAGCACGGGTCGGTGGGCGGACTTCTCAGGGCCGTCAGTATTTCCAGCGCTACTACGACAGCGCGGTTGACATCCCGGGACCTGGGATCGACCGGCTTGCCGAGATTTCCGGCGACAACGATATCTACTTGGTCGTCGGCGTCATCGAACGCGAACGCGGCACGCTCTACTGCAGCGCCGTCTTCCTGAGCCCGGAAGGAAAGTACGTGGGCAAGCATCGGAAGCTGATGCCGACGGGGATGGAGCGCATCATCTGGGGGTTCGGTGACGGCTCGACACTTCCGGTCTACGACACGCCCCTGGGACGGCTGGGTGCCGTGATCTGTTGGGAGAACTACATGCCGCTGCTCCGCACGGCCATGTACGGCAAAGGCATCCAGTTGTACTGCGCTCCGACGGCGGACGATCGGGACAACTGGCATTCCTCGATGATCCACGTGGCGCTGGAAGGCCGCTGCTTCGTGCTTTCCTGCTGCCAGTACCTGACGCGGGGAGACTGCCCGAACGACTATCCCGCTGTCCAAGGTGACGATCCGTCGACAGTGCTAATGCGGGGCGGCAGCGCGATCATCAGCCCGCTGGGGGACGTTCTGGCCGGCCCCCTGTACAACCAAAAAGGGATCCTCACCGCAGAGATCGATATCGCCGAGATCACACGTGGCAAGTACGATTTCGATGTCGTCGGACACTACGCACGACCCGACGTGTTCCGTCTGGAAGTGAACGAAGAACCGAATTCCACTGTTGTGATCAAGTGAATCGCCGGCAGTGCGTGGGCCGAGTAACTGGGTCGTCGTACCGTCGTATCATTCGAAGGGTGTAGTTGAGTTGGGGACTAAATCGATTCCCAGCGCAGGTGCTGGCCATGAAGCCAATCGGTTATTAGCCTAGAGCGACCATGCATGCAACGCAGCCCACTGGCATCGCAACAAAGATCACCGCCAGTGCCGCAGCAACGCCCAGCGTGATCTTGAAGCCCTTGTTGAAGCTGCTTTCTTCCATGGCCTCTAGGTTACTCTCTGGCAGGGAAAAGAGAAATCCAATAGATGGTTGCAAGGGCTATGGAACCTTGCACGCTGCTTTTCTCTAGCCACTGCTATCTCCAAACAGTGCATCGGGATTGTCATGCAGGAGCTTGCGGCCGAGTTCCAGCGCCTCCTCCTCCGAGCAAGAGCCCTCGCTGACCTTCTCCGCCAGGACTCGTGAGATGTTGCGCCGCGCCATCTTTGCGTGCGCGTAGCTGAGTTCGGGGTACCGGTAGTCTCCTCCGTAGCCGAAGATCTTGTTCGAAGGAACAGTATCCAGAAATTCGTGAAGAGAGCGTCTGGAGGCACTGGGCGAGATGATGTGAGCCCAGCACAGGTCGACATATACGTTGGGGAAGACCTTCGCGATCGCCGCCGCCTCTCCTTGGTAGGGATAGCTCATATGGAAAAGGTCGAACTGCACCTGCGGGAATAGGAAGAAGAGGTTCGTCAGGTGGGTCGGCTTGGAGTTCTCGACGAAGTTGCCGTTCCCCGCGTGCAGGCCGGTATGGATCTGGACCGGCACGCCATGCGCTGCTGCCAAGCCGATCAGATGGTGAAACATGTGGTCTTCGAGCGGACGGAACGGACGCTCCACACGAGACCGGAAGCCAGCGGGCGGAGTGACGTTCGCCCTCAGAAGCGACTGCAGGCTGGACTCGGCATCCCGCTCTGAAACCTCTGCGTAGTGGATTTCGCGGTTGTACGCCAGCGTCGACTTCACCGTGACCATGCCGATCTCGAGGCTCTGCTGGAAACTGGTCTCCATCGCCCGCTTGAGCCCGGCGAGGCCTGTTATGGAAACGTCGGTTAGCTCTTCCAGGTTCCGGATGTCGGAAGCGGACTGCGGGGCGACGAATCGGTCGAACTTCCGGGCGCACACGAAGAATCTCGGGTCGGGCCTGACCGGCGCGGCATTCCAGTAGTCGTCCAGCACCGAGTAGGCGATGTTCGAGCGCCGGATGAGGATCTCCTCGTACAGGCCCGGTCGGTTCGCGGCCTCGATCCTGCGATTGATTTCGGGCAAGGTAGCGCCCGAGATCTGATCGACGCCGTAGATGTCTTGGATGGCGATGCGCAGTGCTCGGCCGTATCCGGTTAAGCGGGCCGACTTCCAGAACGGTTCGAACGCCCGCCAGCGCTGCTCCATCGGGGCGTCGGCGTTTCTCACGACCGAGAGATCGTCTCCCGAGAGGCCGGCAGATATCACGTCGTTGATGGCGTAGTGTCCGGCTAGCGTGAAGAAGTCGATCCGAGAGGACGTCCGTTCCTCCTCGGGGATGATGTGCTCGTGGGTGTTGACTAGCGGAATCTCGTCGATGGCTTCCAGCAGCTCGGCTTCGAGCTCAGGCGTAGCTGAGGGCGCGGCCTGAGCAGCGGCAAGAGCTGACACAGATCCGAAGAAAGTACGGCGACCGATCGGCATGGCACCACTTATCCTCCCCCATTTGTTCTCCCGCACTCGCTACAGAGCTCTGCCGCTCGCAGTTCGAACGAATGCCTCATCGTTTTTCCTCGAGGTGATGTCAGATTGTTGTCGCTGAGCCGGTTCACAGCCGCCTGCAAGACGGATCGTCAGCTGTGCATCAGTGTCGGCAGTGGAGTCGAGAATTGGTAGCATGTCGGCCTGTCATGACCTTGACGCGTCGAACATTCGCCATCGGCCTGCTGCCGGGATTGGCTTGCACCCAACAAGGGCACTTCAGTCGAAGCCCCGTATTCTCGGCGGGGGAGGACGGTTATCACACGTTCCGAATTCCCGCACTGCTGCCAGTAGGCCGCGGAGTGCTTCTGGCATTCGCAGAGGGCCGCCGTTTCGGGAGGGGTGACAGTGGCGCGATCGATCTAGTCCTAAAGCGCTCGACAGACTCCGGCGCAACTTGGTCGGCCTTGCAGGTTGTCTGGAGTGATGGATCGAACACATGCGGGAACCCCTGTCCCGTCGTCGACAGTCGAACCGGCCGGATCCTTTTGCCAATGACTTGGAATTCGGGCGAGGACAACGGACGCGATCTGCATGGCGGGACTGGCAGCGATACGCGCCGGGTGTTCTTGACCTATTCCGATGATGATGGGCGGAACTGGTCATCCGCACGCGAAATCACTGGCGAGGCGAAGCGGTCCGATTGGTGGTGGTACGCGACCGGCCCCGGCGTAGCCATCCAGATCCGGAATGGCGAGCACGCGGGAAGAATCGTGGTACCCGCGAACCACTCCTCGGAGAACGACGGATACGCTGCGCACGCCATGCTCTCCGATGACGGTGGGGAGAACTGGAGAATGAGCTCGGTAATTGCTCCAGCCTGCAACGAGAGCCAGGTCGTGGAGCTGGCCGACGGCCGGTTGATGATGAACAGTCGAAACCAGTCGTTCACGAACGAGGAGCGCACGGGTTATCGCGCGATTGCGTTCAGTGCTGACGGTGGCGAGACCTGGACACCGCCCCAGCCAGACGCGCATCTCGGTGATCCTCAGGTCCAGGCCAGCCTGATCCGGTATTCCTGGCCTGCCGAAGATGACCCGGGCAGGCTCCTGTTTTCAAATCCCGCCCCGCCGGTTTCGCGGGAGCGGGGGCAGCGGATTCGCATGACCGTGCGCTCCAGTCTGGACGATGGCCGCACTTGGCCCGTCGGGCGGTTGATTCATGAAGGACCTGCGGCGTACTCGAGCTTGGCTCGACTCCACGATGGCTCGGTGGGACTGCTCTACGAAGCGGGCAGCGAGGGACCATACGAAGCCATCCAGCTGGCGCGCTTCTCACTCGGCTGGCTGGACGGCGGAACGGCCTGAAACGAGGACCGCCGCAAGGCTGTTTCGATCCGCGGCCCAGAACAGCGCGGCAGCGGAATTGGGCTTTTTGCCCCACGGCCCGATCTTGGTTACGGCGAGTCTGCTCAACAGCACGCAACTCGTAGGCTGATCCCGGCTATCCTAGTGCCGGGCCGGCCTGTATGGCAGCCCAAGGATCGGAGGTTCGAGGATGGAATCAAGACGGGAATTCCTGGGCCATCGTTTGCTGGATGCCACTGCCCTCGCTGCCGCGGCGGCCTTGCCGGCCGGGCTGCCTGCCCAAACTGAGTCATCGCGTCAGATTCGCATGGGAGTGGTGGGAGGGGGCTTCGGGACACACTTCGACTGGCACGAGCATCCAAACAGCACGGTCGCCGCAGTCACCGACTTGAGGGCTGACCGGCGCGACGCGCTACAGACGAAGTATCGGTGTGACACGGTATACGACTCCTTGGAAGAGATGCTTCGGCGTCCCGAAGACCTAGATGCTGTTGCAGTATTCAGCGGCGCGCCAGACCATTTCAAGCACGTCTCGATGTGCATGGAGCGCGGGCTCCACGCATTCTCCGCCGTACCCGCGGTAATGACCCTCGAAGAGGCTGACGGTCTCCGGGACCTCAAGGAACGGACCGGCTTGCGGTACATGATGGCCGAAACCAGCTACTACAGGCAGCCCACCATCTACGCACGAAACCTGCACGGAGAGAGCGGTTTCGGGGAGGTCTTCTACACAGAGCTCGAGTACTACCACGACCGCGGCGACCTTGATGCGTTGCTGTCCGACAAGACCTCTCGCTTCTACGAGCCGGATGGTTCTCGTACCTGGCGCTGGGGCTTGCCGCCCATGCACTACCCCACTCATTGCCTGGGGTTCCTCGTCGGAGTGACGCGGGAACGCATCGACCGCGTCTCGTGTCTCGGCTGGGGAGGCGAGCACGCCTGGCTCGAGGACAACCGCTACGACAATCCGTACTGGTGCCAGTCGGCGCTGATGCAGACCAACCGCGGCAACATGTCGCGCTGCAACGTCTTCTGGTTCGTCGGCGGCCACGGAGAACAGGCGCGCTGGTTTGGCGAGCAAGGGTCCCTGTTCATGGCGGTGGGAGGGCTTCACGGGGATGCCTGGCTGCCGCGCTCGAAGGCCTTGGACCGCAACGAGCGCGTCCAGAGGCTCGAGATTCCGGATTACTGGAAGAGCGACATGCTGCCGCCTCGGATGCGGCACGGCAGCGGCCACGACGGTAGCCACCCGTTCCTTGCGGCGGAGTTCGTCAACGCCCTCATCGACGACCGGGAGCCCGTGATCGACGTGTACGAATCCTTGGCGATGACAGTGCCGGGGATTGTCGCGCACCAATCGTCGCTGAAGAATGGCGAGCAACTCGCCGTTCCGAGCTTTGATCGCTCCGGCTGAACTATCGAGCAACGAGATCCAACGGGATTTCGGCCGGTCGAAAGATTCTAGGTGGACTTCAGCCCAGTCGCTTAGGCACTAGTCGTGCCGTGTAAGGAAGTCCTTGCGGATCTTGGCGACAACCGTGAAGTGTGGATCCACCACGTTCGCTATGTCGTATTCCAACGCGTGCCCAAATAGAAGGGACGAGCCCCGCTCGTCGAAGCCGTAGTCGGCCATCAGCCAGCGCTGGAGTTCCGTTGTCGCATGCTGCAGGGCTTGCTGAAGGGGCCTTGCGCTGCCTAGCGTCATGATGTACTCGTCGGTCTCCAGCCGCGGCCAGCCGATCTTCCGCTCCTTGATCAAGTCGACCGTGAACTCGACATCCATCGAGACCTCAAGAGCGTTCCCGACGACTTCTCCATCGCCTTGGCGCGCGTGTCCGTCCCCGACGAAGAGCAGCGCGCCTGGCTCGGAGACCGGCAGCATCAATGTGGTGCCGGCAACCAGGCCGTTGTAGTCCATGTTCCCGCCGAAGGCTCCAGGCGTACTCGTCGCGACGGCTTCCTTGCGCGCCGGAGCGACCGCGACGCATCCCAGCATCGGCCGGAGCGGCACTTCGATCCCTCTCGGCTCGATCGTTTCCGAGGCGACAGTAGCCACCCCGCGGTCCTTGTCGATGTTCCAAGTCTCGGTGGTCTGCTCCCGCTCTGCCTCGTGGCGGAGGTAGGCGGGATCGGCTGTGTAGGGTGCTAGGACGCTGCTCGACCACGCGGTCGGCCGACTGGGTTCGATCTTTTCGAATCGCACCACTAGCACATCGCCGGGCTCGGCCCCTTCGACGAAGAAGGGGCCGGTCTGAGGATTCGGTCGTTCGCCAACTTGCTCGTTGTCGGCATCGAAGCCGCGCGCGTCGATCGTCTTGGTGACCACCCTGTCGCCCGGCTTGATCGACAGTACCGGCTCGTGGGCGAACGAGAACGTGTTGTGGTACTGCGAGGGCTCGAAGTGATGTGTCTCCGCCACAGCCGATCCGGATGCCATGAGCGAAATGATAACGAGTGCCGCAACGGAAAGTGACATCGGGTGTTGACCTGTCGCGGCGATTATAGCCACCGACGGCAAGAGTCGGACGGGTCGGGCGAGGCCCTGTGGCTGCATGAGGTTGCAGCTAGCGCCCCGCTGGCATTAGCGGGCACTGCCAACCCTGTACGAGAGATCGTGCGTGGAATGATCGGCCCAACCCTAACCCATCGACCTTCGACCTAGCTCCACGGCCAGGGCGTCTTTATGCTGGTCGCCCCACTTGGCCAGCCTGCCCGCCAGCTCCTTCACGACGTCCTGCCGGTCTGAGTACAAGTTCTTCGTCTCGCCAGGATCTCTCTGCATGTCGTACAGCTCGTCAAAACGCATTTCAGGCCGAGCCCCAAAGTGGCGCAGGATCAGCTTCCAGCGCTCGGTACGGATGGCTCGCTCTTCGAACAAGACCCCGTCGATGCCCTTTTGCGAGATGTTCTGGATGACGATCTCCCGACTCCATTCGTCTCGTCCGCTAACCAAGTCGGGGATCAGGCTGCGGTCCGAAAAGTCCTCGTCAAGCCGGCCGTAAAGGCCGGCGGCGTCCATGATCGTTGGCATAAGGTCCACGGAGCTGACGCCGGACTGCCAGGCGACACCGGCAGGCAGGACTCTGGGGTAGTGCATGATCAGCGGCAGGCGGGCGGCCTCGTCGTATGAGATGCTCATGCCCGCAAGGGTTCCAGGACGATCGATCCATGTCCGTCCGTGCTCGGTGGTGAGGATGATGAACGTGTTGTCGAGCACATTGTTACTTCGCAGCGCATCGATCATTCGTCCGATCTCTTCATCGAGCGCCGTGACCGAAGCGTAGTATTCCTCGTGCTCGACGTTCTTGCCCTTGTACGGTTCGTGGAACCGCTTCGGGGGATTGTTCGGCTCGTGCGGCGAGTAGTAGGACTGGTATAGGAAGAAGGGCCGGTCAGCGTTCTCCTCGATAAACTCGACGGCATCGTCGGTCTGAATGGTGGGCCTGTAGCGCGACTTGTGTGGCTCGCCCAGCCAATGATGGATTTGCGAGTTGAAGCTCTTCCAGACGTCGAAGAACCCCGGGTTTCCTTCCCCCAGGTGCCACTTGCCAATGTGTGCCGTGCGGTAGCCGGCGTTATTGAGAAAGTGCGGAAAGTTATCCCATATGTCGAATCGCGGATCGCCGAATGGATCGGGTACCGGTTCTTGGTAGGTGTTGTACGACCCGCTCCGCACGTAGGGATACGGGTTCTTCCGCATCCCATGCTCGTGCGGATACTTGCCGGTGAGAATCGAGGCCCGACAGGGTCCACAAAGGGGCTGCGGTGCGTAGCAATTGTCGAAGCGGATGCCGCCCGCTGCCAGCTGATCGATGTTCGGCGTGTGGACATCCGAGCGGCCGTATGCCCCGATCGCGTCTCGGCGGCACTTGTCGAGCAGGATGAACAGGAAGTTCGGAGGATCCTGGCTGGCACCGGGTTCAGCGGCGGATCCAGTCTGGCCCAATGCCCTTTGGGCCGCCGAGGCACTGCCGAGGATTCCCAGTCCTCCGATTGCGTTGAGAATCGAACGTCGCTTCATCTCTTGAGACATGACCGTCTCTCCCTATCCCCACTGCCACTGCAACTCGAACTTCGGGTCAGTCTTCCACTTGCCCTTGGAGAAATCTGGCATGGCCACCGACTTGGAATTGCCGGCAATCGACTCCTCGCTCAGGGGTCCGATCGCGCTCCAGGTCACCGCGTCAACGATCGAAACCGGCGGCGGTGTCCCATGCCGCAAGCTCTCGGTCCATCCGCGCAGCTCCATCCAGTCCGCGCCACTGTGTCCGAACCGTAGCGCTCGCTCGCTGTACATCTTCCAGATCGGGTGGTCGAACTCGTCAAGGAACGGGTTCAATGAATGCCACCCGCGGGCGTCTACCGCCTTGCCGTCCCAATGCCGCTCCTGCACCCAGATTGAGCCCTCGCCGGGGAACGGCCAGCGGACCATGCCCTTGGTCCCCTGATACTTGTGTCCGTCATCACGGGGATGCCAGCTTTGGATGTCGTGGAAGTTCAATGCCGTGCGGCCATCTTCCAGTTGCACTAGGACGTTCGTGCGATCGGAGTTGGCGAAGTCGCGCTTCGCGTTCGGGTGATCGGGCCCCCACCTGTCCTCGGCGTATCGGTTCATGCCCGTCGAGACGCCGCCTGTCGCGATCAGGGATTCTATGCGCGTCCCATGGTTGATGTCCATCAACATCGCTACTGGAGCGAACTGGTGGGTGGGATACAGATTTCCGTTACGGGTGATCGAGTGTTTTCCTCGCCACTGGAGGTCGCCTTTGTCGGCGACCCGCGCGTCGAACATTACAGCCCGTACATCGTGACCGTACCCGGACTCGCAATAGACGATCTCTCCCAGCAGGCCAGCACGCTTGATGTTCAGCACTGCCAGCGGTTCACGGCGGTATACCCAGTTCTCGAGCATCGTGGCGGACACGCCCGTCCGCTCGGCCGTTTCAACAAGCTGCCAGCACTCGTCGACCGTGATCGCTGCCGGGACTTCGATAGCAGCGGCTATCCCTGCTTCGAGGGCCGCGATACCCATGGTCGCGTGCCATTCCCAAGGCGTGGCGACAATCACGCCGTGCAGATCTTCGGCGTCGAGGAGGCGACGGAAATCCTCGGGGCCGCTCGCGTAGATCGCAGGCTCTGGTTTGCCGGCATCCACGCAGGTCTTGCGCGCCTTCGCTGCCGCATTGTCGTCGAGATCGCAGATCGCCGCCACTTCAATCCCCGGAAGATCGAGCAACGGGCGCAACAGAGATGAACCGCGCGAACCCGCGCCGATGATCCCCACCCGGACAGGCATCTCGGCGGCTCGCGTCTCAGCGGCTGCGAGAGCGGCGGCGACGCCCACAAACGTTCGTCGGTCGATTTTGTTCATGACGTTTCCTCATGGTGGCTTGGTCGGGGCCGAGCCGAATCCGGCTCCATCGTACAGCGTTTGGCGCGGTTTGGATGACATCTCGCCATTAGCACCAGGCGGGCAAATTGGCTTGGCAAGTCTTGCCAGCAGCGCGTCGAACTCACCTACGGCTTCGTAGTAGGCACCCAGAACCTCGGCGCTTCGCACTTATCGGTCGGATGGGACGATTTATCGGTGCGGGTACGCCATTAGGATGATCCTAGGAGTGGGCAGCCTCACATCTACGGTCACGACGTGGCTGAAGAGGAAGTCGAAGCGAGCTCTTCATCGCAGACACACGAGGGCACAATGAGCACGAAGCACTTCCCAGCCGGTTGGGACGAAGGCAGGGTCCGGCGGGTACTCGATCACTACGAGACGCAAAGCGACGAAGAAGCCGTGGCTGAGGACGAAGCCGCATACGAGAGCACCACTCACACGGCAATCGAAGTGCCAGTAGATCTTGTTCCAGAAGTCCGGGAGCTGGTGGCCAAACACAAGGCCAGCTGATCGAGAATGGCGCAAGTCTTCTCCGGGAGTTGGGTTCGGAATCGAATCCCACTCTTCCGATGCTTCGTCCGGCACCAGTCGTCGAGCACGGACCAGTGGGACACGGCCGCTTGTTCGCACAGGTTAGTCTTCTAGCGGGTCAGTTTAGATCGGCAGCACTCGACCCAATCCCCGTCTCCACTACGTGCTGCCAGCATCAAGTTGTAGAGCAGCGAGCGTAGTTGAGGTGCCCGAGCCTCACACGGCACACAACACTTCAGGGCGTGACGCTTCGCAGCGTTGTAGTCGGAAGCACAGCACTGGCCCGTCCCACAGTCGAAGCCCGTGGCGACTGAGAAGTGGATCCCGGCACGAACCGCGAAGCCACTCAGCGCCGTATGCCGCGATTCAGCCATCATTGGGCGAAACCTCGGCGGACCGCTACGGCTGATCCATGCCAATCGTGTGAGCGGCTACAGTTAAGTCACCTAGGAAGTCATGGAGCCGAAGAAGATGGGAAAAGCAACCTTGGTCTTACGGGGTGGTTGGGTACTGCCACTTGTTGCCGGCGCGACATTCTTGTTCGCCGCAGACGACGAGCCTCTTCCCAAGCCGGCCCGCATCAACAAAGCGATCGAACTGCTTGCTCAAGACCAGCCGATCTACTACTTCACCGAAGGCCGCGGGGGCAGCCAGGGCGGATTCAAAGAGGGCCTGCGTCTGGCGCAGACTTGGGCGGACCTCATCATCTACGAGATGGAGTTCGGCCCGTACGATGTGACTGAGTTGCGTGAGTTTATGGCCGGGCTGGTTCAAGGCGGCCCGACACCCAGCGGACACCGGACACCGGCCGTACAAGTCGTCGTTCCATTTAGCGGGTATGATGCCGCGACGGTCCGCGCGAATCATTGGGTCGTGCAACAAATTCTTGCCGCTGGTGTCCACGGAATCACTCTCTGTCACGCGCGCGACCCGGCGGCTGTTCGAGAGTTCGTTCGGGCGGCCCGCTATCCCCATCACCGACAAGGCGTGGACGAAGGACCGCTCGATGAGGGGTTGCGCGGTAACGGCGGTCAAGCCAATGCGGCCCAAATATGGGGCCTGTCACCCCAGGAGTACATGCGCCGGGCGGATGTGTGGCCATTGAATCCGGAAGGAGAGATCCTGATCGGCCTGAAGATCGAGGACAAGTACGCATTGGCCGCTGCCGAGGACTCGGCGAGCGTGCCTGGTGTTGGGTACGCAGAATGGGGTCCGGGCGACATGGGCCTCTCTCTCGGCTTCCCGGAAATCCACGACCCACCGTATCCACGGATAGTCGAGCAGGCGCGCCAGCGCGTGCTCAAAGCGACGCAGGAGGCCGGGATTGCGTTCTTGGACGTTGTAACCGTTGAAAACGTTGAAGAACGCCTGCGCGAAGGCACGCGAATCGGAGCGACGCGTAGCCGAGAGGCCGCCGAGGCGGGTAGGCGATACACCGCGCGACCGCAACCGTAGCTGAACGCACGCTAGGAGTTGAACGACAGCAACCTAGACCAAGAGGGCCTACCCGATTCAGCTCTTCCCTAGTTCGTTCTCGCTGCGACTTCAGACGAACGCTCCTTCAGAGCTCTCCGTTGTCTGAACAGCGAGATTGCAGCAAGGTCGCCAACGGCAGCAGGCGTAGCATCGGCTTACGATGTGAGCTTGAGTGCGGCGAACAGCAAGCCTAGAGCGGCCAATAGCAGGACTCCTTGGCAATTCATGAGGCGTTCTTCCAATTCGAGGACCCGCCGTTCCAGTTCGCGACGGTAGGCCTTCCTGGAAACGCGTTCGCTGACGGCGGATCGCATAGCATTGACAATGACTTTTAGGGGATGCTTGGGGCCACGCCCCGCAGCCTGAAAGTTGCGAGTTGCTGTGAGCATGTCGAAAGCGGTCATCTTTCCCGCTCTCGATTCTAGACTCGCGGATGTAGAGACGCAACGCGACCTACTCATCATCATCCAGTCTTCCTATCGGGCCTAGTCCATGCCCGAGGCAGGTCCCCAAGGGAATCGAAGGTCGAACCAACACTCGATTCCGGTGTCGTCGAACAGCGGCATCCGGGACTACGTCCGCGGAGATTTTCGTTCCCAATCTATCGCGCCTCAGTCAGATGATCGGGGGTCTGCTCATGGCGCGGCTCTCCGAAACTGATTTACTAGTAGGAAGCTCGCTGCCCGAATCACGGCGGACCGGAATCAAGCAGTGGTCGCTCAGGACTCATGACTCGAAGAATCGTTCTGTTCCTTATCGCTGGCACCCTCGTGCTCGCGGCCAGCGGCCCCGGCGAAGACGACTGGAAGGAAGGCGTCCGACACTTCTCGGCCGAGGATTTCCGTCAGGCCCAGGAGGCGTTCGAGCGAGCCGTCGAGCAGGATTCCGAGAGCTCGAGGTTCTCGCTGTGGTTGGCCTTGGCCATGGGACGGCGCGCCGAGAGGATGACCGGATTGCGGAAGCTCGCTGCGGCACCTCTTGTTCGTCGGATGCGGCGCGAAGTGGAGCGCTCCATCGAGTTGGATGAAACGAACCTCGACGCCTACGACGTGCTCCAAGGCTTCCATCTGGGAGCCCCCGGGTTCGTCGGAGGCAGCAAGGCCGAAGCCAAGGAAATCGCGATTCGGATGGGTGCCATCGATGCGGCGCGAGGGGCGGAGGCTCTGGGAACGTACTACGAGGCCATGGGCGAGTTCGATGCCGCGGGCGAGCAGTTCGAGGAAGCAAGGAGACTGAATCCGGAAGGCATAAGGCCCTTGTTGAAGCAGGCTGCCTTCCTTGCCCGGCGCGGCAAGCACGAGGAAAGCGACGAGCTCTTCGACTTGGCATTCTCGCGCGATCCGGACGAGCCTAAGGTCTGGCGGGCCGCTGCGACGGCGTGGATCGTCGCCAAACGGAAATCCCGCTATTCGGAAGCGCGCGAACTGGCCGAACGATATCTTGAGACGCCGGACCGCGAGCCCAACCCGGATCCGAAATCCGAGGTGCGGGATCTGCTAAAGACGCTGTGATCGCCGGTCTGGCACCTGCTCGGCGACACTGACCTAGCTGCCGTCGAGGGCCGCGATTGTTCCCGAAACCGGTTTCCCTCGGGCCTTCAGGGGCGCGAGATCTGCTTGCTTTGCGACCCTCTTACCGCGCGGGTCCCTGCTTGGTACGAATCCGGCTGCGCAGCGTCTCGTCCATCTTCGACCGTAGCCGGTCGCGCGTCTCGGCATAGTCGGCGGATCCGATCAAGTTCCGCTGCTCGACGAGAAAACTGCCCTTGCGCGTGGCGCTAGCTTCCAACCCGTAGTCGTAGAGCTCCTCTGCCAGCACTTTACGGCTGAGCCAGTCGATCCAGCGCGTATAACGCTGGGTCGCCGTGCGAATGGAGTACCCCATGATTTCTGGCGCGCTAGGTTCGAACGGCCGAGAGAACTGGCTGAGCACGAGGTCTCGGCCGGCGGCACCGGGATCGCGTAGAGCCGCCGCGAAGCTGCGGCCGTCGAGGCCTCCAGGCGGCGCAAGGCCAGCTAGCTCCGCGAGCGTCGGATAAATGTCGACATACTCGGTCAGGGCGTCCGTGCCGACGCCCGGCTTTGCCATCCCGGGCGTGCGAACCATCAGCGGCACATGAGTGTCGAGCTCGAAGTTCGTGTCCTTGCACCAGTGTCCGGCTTCGCCGAGCGAGTAACCGTGATCGCCCCACAACACGACGATCGTGTTGTCCCGCAGGTCCAGCCGATCAATCGCGCGCAAGAGCTTTCCGACCTGTGCGTCGGCGTAGCTGACGCAGGCGTAGTAGCCGTGCCGCAGTTCGCGCGCCTGCTCGGGCGAGACGCGCTCATCCTTCGGGACATCTCGATAGCCGCCCATCTCGAGGTGATCGGGATACGCGAAGTCGGGCGCCCCGATCGTGCGCTCGTCCGAAAAGCCGGGCTCGAAGACCTTCGGGTCGTAGAGGTCCCAGAAGGACTTGGGCGCGTTGAAGGGCAGGTGCGGCTTGAAGAAGCCCACGGCTAGGAAGAACGGTTGCTCCGAACGGCTCAGTTTCTCTAGGGTTTCCACGGCGAGCTTGGCGAGCTTGCCGTCCCTGTACGCTTCATCGGCGACGTCAGCCCTCTCGAACGCCGTGCCTTTGCCTTGGTTGTTCCCGTTCTCGGGCAAGGCGTAATTGTTCCAGCCACCTAGATAGAGGATTTCGCGTCCGGACCACGACTGCGGGTCCAGTTCCTTGCTATTGCCGCTAAAGATCTTGCCGAGGCCTTCGGTGTGGTAGCCGTTGTTCTTGAACAATTGCGGCAGGGTCACTAAATCCGGATGCCTGTCGCGAAAGCGGTTGCGATTGTGCCAGACCCCGGTGTTGTCGGGCAGGCGACCGGTGAGGATCGCGGTCCGCGAGGGACCGCAGACGGACTGCATGCAGTACGCCCGATTGAACTGGCGGGCCGTGCTGGACAGGCGATCGATGTTCGGCGTCTTAGCTATGGGGTCGCCGTAGCAACCCAGCGATGGCCTCAGGTCGTCGATAGCGATAAAGAGAACGTTTGGCTTGTCGGCGGCCAGCACGCTCGCCGTAGCGAGCAAGAGGGTGACGAGAGTGCGATAGGAGGTGAATCCTGACATCGGGCCAATCCGGTTAGTGCGACTCGGTGCCTGCGAAGAAGTAGTTCGGGTAATTCCAGCCGCGCTCGCGGGCCCCTGGCTTCGAGTCGATCTGCGCTTCGGCCTTGAGGCGCTCGAGATTGCGCTCGTCGAGCAAGGGATCTTTCGTTTCCTTGCGCCACCTCGCGAGTTCCCGCTGCAACTCCCGCAAGACGTCGGCGTATGCCGAATCGTCCGCCAAGTTGCGAAATTCGAAGGGGTCCGCATCTAGGTCGTACAACTCGAAGCGCGGTGGGCGCTCCATCGTGCGGTAGGCTTTGCGGACGTCAGGCGGGGCCGACTCGATCGCAGCGGGCAAACTGCCCTCGATGTGGTGCAGCGTGAAGTCATATCCCGGGTTGATCTCGCCGGGCATCAGGCTCTCGATCAGCTTGTAGCGGTCGTTTCGCACCGAGCGTTGCGGATAGAAGTTCGGCTTCGCAGCGTGGGCATGGAACTCGGCGAACAGGTAGCGCCGCCACGCGGGATTCTTGCCTTCGATCAAATCAATCAGGGAAGTACCGGGAAGGCCGCCGGGAGACTGGGCTTCGGCTGCCGCGAGGAACGTGGGCATCAGGTCGACGGTCGAAACAAGCTCGCTGCGTGCTTGCCCGGCCTTGGCCCGGCCCGGCCAGCGCACGATCAGGGGAATGCGCAGCCCTCCCTCGTAACAGGTTCGCTTGCCCCGGATGAAATCCGCGCCGTGGTCGCCCAAGTACACGACTAGGGTGTTGTCGGCCTTGCCTGAGCGATCGAGTGCCGCCAGCAGGTCGCCCACCAGCACGTCGAGGCGCTCCATGCTGTTGTAGTGGCCGGCGCTGAGCTGACGTAGTTTCAATCCGTCGAGGCCCAGATAGGCGAGCGGCTGCACGTCCGACGCATCGAGAGGCTTCTCCGGCAGCCCCTCGGCTTGCCGCAGCCACGGCCGGTGCGCATCCGGGTAGTTCACGCTCAGGAAGAACGGTCGGCCGGAGGCGCCGAAGAAGGACTCCGCGTGCTTGGCATAATCGGCTAGGTTCTTTCGCCGGAAGTTGGCGGTCGGAATCGCCTTGAAGTCGAACGGAAAGGCGGACTCGGGGTTCACATGTAGCTTGCCGATAAGCCCCGTCCGATAGCCTGCTTCCTTGAGGCTGCGCGCCATGTTCGGGGTGTCCTCCCGGTACATACGGAATCCCCACGTCGCTAGGCCGAGCTGCCCATTCTGATGTGGGTAGAGGCCCGTCAGGAAGCTCGCCCGCGAAGGGCTGCAGCCGGCTTGCGCGACGAAGGCTCGATCGAACCGCACGCCCTCAGCGGCTAGCTTGTCGAGGTTCGGCGTGCGCGCGTAGGGATCGCCGTAGGTTCCGAGCTCCGGACCGTTGTCCTCGGAGACGATCAGCAGGATATTGGGCTGGCCGGCTCCCGAACAGGTTGGTGCCAAGGCGACAAGAGTCACGAGCGAGAGGGATAGGAATCCGATTCGATTCATTTCCAATCAATAGGAGGGCTGCCGAGTCGGCTAGCCGAAGCGTCGCGTGCGGATGCGACCCGAGTCTACCAGAGCAGAATATTCCGGTTCTGCTGGCGCGGCATGTTCCTGTCCACCGTGATCAGGCCGCCGCGAGTTGCAGGAGTTCGCTGTTCTCTCCACCTTGCCAGCCCATCCGCTGGGTACTGCGGATGTCCCAGCCGTCCCGTAACAAGTGGGTTAGCGCCTGCGGGAGGTGTTCATTCAGGAGGATCTTCATCCGCATGCCCACTGAGTGCCCGTCGTGCTCGGCGCAACGTTGCTTGGGCCTGCTCGCGGGAGACTGTGGGGAAGTCGCGAAGGAACTCAGCTAGCGATCCTTCGCTGTCGAGGTAGTCGAACAGCGCGGTCACGGGGACCCGTGTCCCTTGGAACACGACCGCGCCGCTCATGACCTTGGGGTTCCGGCTGAGAGGGGCCGGGTTGCTCTCGGCCATTGCCTTGACTCTCCTGACCTAGATGCAAGTATAGGTCCGAGTTTGCCGGGTCCCGTAGGTGCCACCTGTTGGACACCGTGATCATCCCTTGGCGTGTTGTCGGAAGCTGGCTCGTGCCACTTGATTCCGCTCCAGCCTAGCCAGGGAATGGAGTACAAGCCGTACCCATCCTTCGCGCATTTAGCGGCAGGTGCCTCCGCGCTCAGCCGGTGACTCGATCCGCCTTCAGGTTTCGCGTAACGAAGCTGGTCCCGCCTCCATGGTCTTCGATTCGTACCGAAGCGGGTTCCACAAGTTTCTCTGATTTCGTTGCTTTCACCATTTGATGAAATATGGATTATTGATGAAACTACTTGACTTTTTTCACTGTAAGTGCTATTTTCAGTATTTGATGAAATATGCAGAACGAGCAAAGGAGCTGGAAATCCTAGCCGTGGACTCTATCCAAGAACTGCTCGGAAATGTCCCCAGCGTTCAAGTAACGTCGGTCAAATATGAGCACAGGATCGCGGACAATCTTCGGATCGATGGAAGGATCGGATTCAGTCATGGCGGGGCCCGCTATCAACTGATCGTTGAAGTCAAGTCCGACGGGGCCCCCCGCCATGTTCGTTCCGGGGTCTTTCAACTCATGGGCTATGTGGCCCATTTACATCAACTCGGTCAAACCGAGATGGGAGAGCGTTGGATTCCGATGTTTGCCAGTCCTTACCTGTCTCCGCAGTCGCGAGCGATCTGCATGGATCATGATGTTGCGTATCTCGACCTTGTAGGAAACGCGCATCTTGCCTTCGGCGATGTCTATATTGATCGAGCCGTAGCAGGCGAGCCGAAGTCCGAGACCCGCTCGCTTCGGTCGATCTTCACGCCGAAGGCCGCCGCCATATTGCGCGTGATGCTTAGTGATCCAGACAGGCCTTGGCGCGTCGTCGAGTTGGCCGAGAGGGCCCGAACAAGCCTGGGCCACGTTAGCAATGTGCGCAAAGCCCTGCTCTCCCGGGAGTTGATTGAGAAACGGGATGAGGGGGTCGTGCTGATCAATCCGGATGGGCTGCTAAGAATGTGGCGTGACAACTATCGTCGGCCGCGGGGGCACCGTAACAAGTGGTACACGCATTTCCACGGAAGGAAGCTAGACGAGCGGCTACGGGGAGAGCTCAATCCGCATCGACACGCTCCGCGAGCAGTTTATTCGTTGAATTCGGCCGCTGGGTGGCTTGCACCATTTGTTCGGGATGGCACGCATTCTTTCTACGCAGACGAGCAGGGGAGGCAGTTACTGCAGGATGTGTTGGAGTTGTCGCCCGCAGTAATCGGACCGAATGTCGCACTGTGCGAACCGTCCGATGACACTCTGTTCGATGACGCAGTCGAGCCGAGTCCAGGTATCTTCTGTACCAGTCCAGTCATTACATATCTCGACCTGTGGAACGGCAACGAGCGACAGCGTGAAGCTGCATCACATCTAGCCGGGGAGTTCTTCCCATGGCTCCAATAGAACCCCAAAATGCTGCCGACTATGATGACCGGACCACGGCAGCGGTTCGATCTGTGCTGCTCGAGATTGGTCAGATTCTGGGTAGCTTTCACGGAAAGTTTGCGGTGATCGGAGGGGCTGTGCCCTGGCTTCTGCTAGAGGGAGCGGAAATGCCCCATGTCGGCACTGGGGACGTGGACCTCAGCCTTGATGCCGAAGCGCTTGGCGATGGCGAGTACGCTCGGCTTGTTGAGTCCCTTCAGAAGCACGGCTACCACCAGCGGGAAGGTCTGCGCCGGTTTCAGCTGGTGCGGACCGTTAGCGCCCGTGACGGCGGACCCGACATTGACGTCGTCGTCGACTTTCTAATGCCACGCGAGGCCGAGATCGTCAGAAACACCAAACCGCTTGTGAGTGACTTTGCCGTGCAACGCGCCGATGGTGCAGATCTTGCACTAAGGTTCCGCGAGGTTATTCAGATCGAGGGAACCATGCCCGACGGCGGCGGGAACCGAGTACGAATCGTGGTCGCATCAATTCCCGCGCTCCTTGCCATGAAAGGCCACGCGGTGAGTAATCGCCTGAAACATAAGGATGCCTACGATATCTACTACTGCGTCCGCAACTTTCCGGGCGGTCTAGAGGCGCTCGTCGAGGCGACTTCTCCACTTCTGGATGTGTCAACTGCCAAGAACGGCTACCTAGGAATTTCGGAAAAATTTCGTCACGTAGATGACTTCGGCCCGACCAGCGTAAGGCGGTTTGTCGAGACTTCCGAATTGCTCGGAGAGCGTACTGCCGATCAATGGCAGCAGGACGCATTCGGCCAGGTTCAGGCTTGGCTGACTGCACTGGGCTTGAGGTGAAGTATGGCCCAGCAGGCAACAGGCAAGATCCGTAGTTCGGACATTCGCGTAGTCGGCAAAGTGTGAGGCTATGTGCTCAATTATTGGGAGTTCTTGCGGATCGAGTTGGCCCTAGGCGCCGTTTCTCCGCCGTCTCCCTGCTTCTAGCATTTGACAGCGCACGCCCTCATGGTTCGGCACGTCCAACAACTCTAAGCACATATCGCTTGACTGGAATAACAGGCTTCACTACGATTCGGAAGTCGCAGCACGCGCCCGACCATCGCGGGCACTGCATACGGCTCCCCAATGAAGCGCGTCACGTCTTCCCCGATCCTTCCATATGAGGGTGGCATCCTCTCGGTCAAGACCGTGACCGCAGCCCTCGTGGGAGCGCTCGTGTGCGGCTCCCTGCTGATCGCACAGCGCACGCCCTCGTTCGAGCCCCCGCCGCCCTCGGAGAAACCGAACGTCCAGGGCAAGAAGATCCCGGAAGATCGTTTCGGCATTGCCTACGACGATGTCTTCCATCACATGCACTACGACCAGCCTCTGCGGCCGCAGGTGCACTACACCCCGATCACCGGGCAGATCGGCGACGCCACCGGGCTGATCCTATACAAGGGCGTCTACCACCTGTTCTACATGTACGACGAGTGGTCCAGGAGTCGGAGGTTCAACAAGAGCTGGGGCCACGCCGTCAGCAGCGATTTGGTCTTCTGGGAGCAGCGACCGCAGATCCTCAACACACGCCTCGACAATGCGCCCGGAAGCGGAAGCGGAATCGTCGACTGGAACAACACGCTCGGGTTGCAGTCGGGAGTGGAGAAGACACTGGTGGTCTTCTATACCGACTACGGCCGAGGCACCTCCATCGCCTTCAGCCGCGACGCGGGCAAGACCTGGATTCGCCACAAGGACAACCCCGTCATCCCTAGGCATGAGGCTAGGAATGATCGGGATGCGAAGGTCTTCTGGTACAAGCCGGACCAATCTTGGCGATTGATTCTCTATGAGAGGCTCGGCTTCACGTTCTACAAGTCGCACGACCTGCTGAACTGGGAACGGCTCAGCAGGTTAGAGGGATTTCACGAGTGCCCTGACTTTCTCGAAATCCCGGTCGACGGAGACGAGAAGAACAAGAAGTGGGTGCTCATCGACGGCGACGGCTCCTACCGAATCGGCGATTTCGACGGCACGAGCTTCACGTCCTCGATGGAGAACACCTACGCCAACCGTGGCGTGGCCCGCGACGCCTGGAACGGAGCGGACCGCGAGCTCTACGCCACGCAGGCCTGGAGCCACTCGTACGAAGGCGACGGACCCTTCTATCAGATGGGCTTCATGCACTTGCCGCACGGAGCGGACCACGACCGCACCTGGAGCCAGCAGCAGATCTTCCCGGTCGAGCTGACGCTGGAGACGATCGGCGGCGAGGTCCGCCTGTGCCGCAATCCGATCGACGCGATCAAGCAACTGCGATACGATTCGCATCTTTGGAATGACCAGGACGTTCGGCCTGGAGACAACCCCCTCGCCGAGTTGGACGGCGACGTCTTCGAAATCATTGCCGAGATTGAGCCGGGTCAGGCAAAGCAGGTTGGCTTTGGCATCAGGGGTGAAACCCTGACCTACTCGGTCCCGGATGAGCGGCTGACCTTCATGGAATCGGACGCATTCCTGCCCATGGCGGACGGAAGGGTCAAGCTGCGCATGATCGTGGACCGGGGCTCTGTCGAGGTCTATGCCAATCAAGGCGAAATCACCTTCACGAAGCTCTTCTACCCGGATCCTTCGAACATGGACCTAGAACTCTTCTCCGAGGGAGGAACCGCCAGAATCAGGGCGATGGAGGCCTATCGCCTCCAGTCCATCTGGTTGAAGCGCGAACAAGAGCTGGGCTACTTTAGAGACTCAGCGAACCGCAAGGAGTAGCCCCGCCCATGCTCGACCGTCGCCGCTTTCTCGGACTCTCCGCCGCCGCACTGGCGTCACAAGCGTGTTCTCCAATGTCCGAGTCTACGGCCGAGCCCGCTCCGCCGAACGTGCTCTTCCTGGCTGTGGATGACCTCAACACTTGGCTGGGCTGCATGGAGGGCCACCCCCAGGCGAAGACACCCAACATCGATCGCCTTGCGGCCCGCTCGGTCGTGTTTCACAACGCGCACTGCCAAGCGCCGATCTGCGGACCCTCGCGGGCGAGCCTGATGTCCGGCTATCTGCCGTCCACTACGGGAATCTACGGTCAGGTCCGAGACCCGGACCTGCGAGAGGCTTCGCCAGAAACCGGCTCGACACCCTTCCTTCCCGAGTGGTTTGGCCAGAATGGCTACCACACGATGGGCGTTGGCAAGCTCTTCCACCGACACGCCCCGGAAGGTGCCTTCGCCGAGTCGGGAGGCCGTGTTGACGGCTTCGGGCCGCGGCCGCCGAAACGCTTGAAGTGGGATCGCAGGGGGACCAGCACGGACTGGGGAGCGTTCCCGGAAACCGACGAGGAGATGCCGGACTTCGGCACGGCGGAGTGGGCGGTGGAACGGCTCCAGCGCGAGCACGACAAGCCGTTTTTCCTCGGGGCCGGCTTCCTGCGCCCGCATGTGCCTTGGCATGTGCCGAAGAAGTGGTTCGACATGTTCCCGCCGGACGAGCTAGAGATGCCGCCCTACCAGCCTGGCGATCAGGGCGACGTGCCGGAGATCTCTCGTCAGCTGCATGCCTTGCCGATGATGCCGACGACGGACTGGGCGATCGAGACGGATCAGTGGAAAGATATCGTCCAGGCCTACTTGGCGTGCGTCGCCTTCGTGGATGCTCAGGTCGGCAAGGTGCTCGACGCGCTCGATGCAAGCCCGTACGCCGACAACACTTACGTCGTGTTGTGGGGCGACCACGGTTACCACATCGGCGAAAAGAACCGCTTCGGCAAACACTCCGTCTGGGAGGAGGCGACCAGGACGCCCTTGATGATCGCCGGCCCCGGGATCGCCCCTGGCATGACTCGGAAGCCAGCCGGACTGATCGACCTCTACCCGACGCTATTGGACCTGTGCGGGCTACCTGCGAATCCAGCGAACGAAGGCCATAGCCTCCGCCCCCTTCTGGACGATCCGGCATCGGCCGACTGGCCGTACGTCGCCCTGACGACCTACGGCCGCAACAACCATGGTGTCCGCGATGAGCGCTACCGCTACATCCGCTACGAGGATGGATCCGAAGAGCTCTACGATCACGAAGACGACGCCCACGAGTGGAACAACGTTGCCGCCGACCCGACCTACGAAGAAACAAAAGAACGCTTGGCCGCGCATCTGCCCGAGGTCAATGTGCCGTGGTCGGAGAAGTCGGTTTACAACTACAACCAGTACTTGACCGACCACCGAGAGCGGAACCTGTAAGCCTGTTCTGAGTCGCAACTGAATCGAACGAACCATGCCTCTCGCCCGTCATGTCTGGGTGCTGGCCGCGCTTCTCGCGCTTCTCGCGGTATCGTGTGCTGCCACCGACGGGACTAAGCCGAACGTCGTCCTGATCTTCATCGACGACATGGGCTACGGCGACATCGGCCCGTTCGGCTCGACCACCAACAAGACCCCCCATCTCGATCGCATGGCGTTGGAGGGACTCGCCCTTCGCCAGTTCTATGTCTCGAACACCAACTGCACGCCGTCGCGCGCAGCTCTGATGACCGGGACATACGCTCATCGGATCGGCATGGACGGCGACGTGCTGTTTCCGGGCGAGCGCCGGGGCCTCAACCCGAGCGAGACGACGATCGCGGAGGTCATGAGGGGAGCCGGCTACGCCACCGGCGTCTTCGGCAAATGGCATCTCGGCGACCAGCCGGAGCACTTGCCGCTCGAGCACGGCTTCGACGAGTACTTCGGAATCCCCTATTCGAACGACATGTGGCCGGGGAATCTCAGGGGCCATCGTCACACGAAAAAGCCCTACACACCTTTGCCGGTCGTTCGGAACGACCAAGTGGTTGCCTACGTGGCTGACGGCGCGGACCAAGCGCTTCTTGCCGAGGCCGTCACCGACGCAGCAATCGAGTTCATTCGAGAACATCGGACCAAGCCCTTCTTCCTGTATCTGCCCCACGCGTACATCCATCGGCCGCGATACGCGCGCCCGGAGATTGCGGAACGGGCTGGGGGAGACATAAACCGCGCGGTTGTGGAGGAGGTCGACGACAGCGTCGGACGCGTTCTCGACACGCTGCGGGCACTCGACCTCGCGGAAGGGACCTTGGTCATCTTCACATCGGATAACGGCGGCGCCACCGGCATGAGCATGGGCCCTCTGCGCGGCGGCAAGGGTGGCCCTAAGTATGAAGGCCACATGCGCGAGCCGACGCTTACCTGGTGGCCGGGAACGATCCCGGCGGGCCAGACGACGGACGAGATCGTCTCCGCACTCGATATCCTGCCGTCTCTGGCAGCGCTCGTAGGGGCGGCTCAGCCCGACCGCCAAATCGACGGCAAGAACGCACTCGATACTCTGCTGGGCAAGCCCAATGCGCGCTCGCCGCATGAGCTTCTGTTCTACGAGGACGAAGGCATTCGCCGCGGCAACTGGAAGCTCGTCCGCGGAGCTTCGGGAGGGTTCGAACTGTACGACTTAGACGCAGACGTCGGCGAGACGAACGATCTGGCGGCAGCGCACCCAGAGCGTGTGAACGAGCTGCGCGCGCTGCTCGAGGAGCATGCGGCGGAGATCGCCGCCAACCTGAGACCGGCAGCACAGAGCGAGACAGCTCTGCACCTCATTACGGAGCCCGGAGATCTGCCCAAGCTGCGGGAGCTCATCGGCGTTAACGATTTCGAGGCCGTAGCGGAACGCCGGTGAAGGAAGGAGGGACCGATGCTGCGATCTTCTCGAAGGCGTATCGTTCTCTCAACTGCGTGTTCGTTGCACAGACGGCTCCCGCCGTTCTTTGTCCGGTTCAGCAGCGGCCGAACGCGATCGTCGTTCTAAGTGTCGTCGGCCGCACAGCGCATCGTGGGGCACTTGTCGAATGGGCCCGTAGTCAATCTTCTTGCCCCAGAGCAAGGACAACACGTTCCGGAACACCGCCTATCGAGGACTCTCTCAATAGCCTTCTATCTCCCCGGTTTGGCCGCTGATCTCGCGCTTCACCGCCTCGGCAATCCAAGAGTTGAGGCTTTTCCCCTGAGCCTTGGCGGCCGCTTCAGCAGCACGGTGTACTGCCGGGGGGACCCGTAGCGGAATCTTCCCGGAATATGGCTTGTCGGGAGCCTGACCTCGTGTCTCGCAGGCCTGCAAGTAGTCGTCGATCGAAAATTCGAACTCGTTTCTGAGTTCAACGACAGAGACCCCTTCGAACATGATCACGTCGCGAGTTCCTGTCACTTCCCCGTGAAAGACACCCGCCTCGTCATCAAACGTAATTGCTGCTCGGTACCCTTTGTACTCCATCATCGCTGCATCCTTTCGCCGTTCAGCTTCTTTCGACACCTGCCTCATGCAGGAATCGCCTCACCGCCTCGACGGCTCGTTTCCGTGCTTCCTTCCTCGGGTGGGGTCTGTGGAAATGACCCGCCACGCCATTTAGCTCGACGTAGACCCTAGAACCTGCCCGCTCCTCAATGTGGGCTCCGCACGCCACGAACAGGGATTCGATGTCAGTCCAAGTGACACCAGATTGGACTGGGTGTCGGAAGATCGCATCTAAGGGCTTGCGGTACTTCCTCCTCACACATAGAATATATCAAAAAGTGATATCATGCCAAGGCGACGTTGCGGTCCTCGCGGCTGAGAATCCCGAGCCGCGAGCGAGCATGATGGAGAACATGGTCTAGGAACTGGAATCGATCGAGCCGCCGGGTCCGTTGCAAGTCGGGTGCTCGTTGGAACCGGTCATTCTGCAGCCGTAGGAGGCGGGGATTGCTTCCCGAAGATCTCCATATCGGCGGAATCGGGATCTCTCACTCTCTCAGCGATTCTGCGGAAGGGGCAGGGGAAGCCAACAGGACCAAGAATATTAGGTCAGTATTGAACTATGTCTGTGATTCGGTTGAACATGCGCGAGGCAAAAACGCACCTCTCGAGATATGTCACGGAGCTCAAGGACGGTGATCGGATCATTCTCTGTCGTCGGGACCGTGAGATCGCGGAGATTCGGCCGATTGTGAAGCCTGTGGACGAACCGCGTCCGATCGGATTGGGCAAAGGACTCGCGGAAATTCCGGATTCATTCTTCGAACCGCTGCCGGATGAGTTCCTGGATCGGCTTGAAGGCACGCTGCGCTGACGGGATGCGAGACCATGCGCTTCCTGCTGGATACCGTTACCTTCGTTTGAATGGCGGAAGGGCACTCGAGGTTGAGTGCCGCCGCGCAATCTTTTCGCCCCCGGACAGAGCGTTCCGAAACACCGCCTCTCGAGGACTCTCGCAATAGCCCAACAAGGCCCTGTCTAGGGTGCTTCGGCCTGTACCCCTCCGGTCTGCCGCCTGTGAGCAAGGAACCATTCGTAGAGGTCCCAGCCTTCGTACACGCGCGTCCACACGTTATGGCCCAAGTCCTCGTGGACGGTGAAGCGCACATCGGGATGGCCTGCCGCCTCCAGAGCCACGACGGTTTCCAATACGCGCTCTGGACGCACCACTGTGTCACGACCTCCCTGGAACACCCACACTGGCAGCTTGGCGTCCGCGATCCGATCGACCCGGCTGGGATCTCCGGGACCGCAGATGGGAGCGACCGCGGCCCATCGGTCCGGGTCCGCCATTGCTAGGTGCCACGTTCCGGCCCCGCCGAAGCTCAAGCCGGTCAGATAGACTCGATCTTGGTCGGACCGGAACTCGCTTAAGGTGGCATCAACCATCGCAAGCACCTCGCCTTCCATCCTGGTCCAGCTCTCTCTCGACGCCGAGGCCGTGAAGGACGGGAGGCTTAGGTCGGTCACCCGCGCCATTGGTTGCTGCGGGCGACGACCGTAGCGGCGGGGTGGAGGCGGGCCGTCTTCGATTCTCATTGGGGCGGGCTGGTCGGAGCTGCGGCGCGGCCGGTCGAACAACGGCATCTGCGGCGAGATCATGATGAAGGGCAGGTCGCGCCCTTGGATCCAGGCTTCCGCCACTGGTCCGTGAACGAGGATCCGGTCGAGATCCTCCATGGCGTTGCCGCGTTCCCCTCCGCCATGGAGGAATAGGATCACCGGCCAACGCTTTCCCGGTTCGGTGTGATAGCCGGTCGGCAGGTATACGAAGTACTCGCGGCGTTCCCCCGTGACCTGGCTTTCGTACCCTTTTCGAAGTAGCTGCCCCTGACTGCGGCCTGCTGGCTCAGCAACGGCCTGATTGCTGGCGATGGCTAGGCTGATGGCCAGCGCCATGCCGTAGACGACGAGGCTCCGATGGGCTGGTCGGAGGGCCATTGTGCGGGCTGACTGCTTCATGCACGCGCTATCGTCGCATAGGTCGCTGGGTCGCGACCGCGCAAAGGGTTGGAACCGCGTGGCTTAGACGGTACATTGCTAGCCTCCGATGCCGGCGATGCGGAAACAGCAGAAGGAGTTAGGACGACGAGAAAAGAGAACGTGGGATCGAGCGTTGGTGATTTCCTCAAGTGAGAAGGCACGTTCGAGGACGCGTAAACCGAGGCTGCCATTCCTCTCTCCTTGGCACCCCCCTAACATAAAAGGTTGAACGACGTTGCCGGCGTTGGTAGGGGAGGATGGTGGCCGGGCTCTTCCATTGGGGACAGTGGAGCCCGCCTCAGCCGGGAATCCCGATTGAATGGGCAAGAAACGAGCGTCTCGCGGCGGCTTAACGGGGCTTCCGCGTACGCTCGCGGCTCCAGAACCCGGAAAACACCTCCAGCGGATCATCCTCCTCCGGCGACGCGTCTACCTGGTCCCACATCCAGAAATCCTTGAACAATACACGAGGGTCTGGCGATTTGCGATCTCTCCAGTACCTGCGATCAGCCTCTCGAATCAGTCGGTTGGCCTGCCTCCATTCGGCGATCACATCGTCGAACCAGGCGTCGTATCGGCGGTTGAGGTCGCGCACGACTTCTGGGTATCTGCCCGCCAGATCCGTCGTCTCGCCGGGATCCAGAATGAGATCGAATAGTCTCGGCGGTTCGCCACGAGCATTCGGGAAGTCGGGTATGTCGGGATCCAGAGGCATTTCCCAGTGCTTTTTCGTGATACCTCGGCGGTACGAAGGATTGTCGCGGGGACCGTCCTTCGCCATCGTCGGTCTCAACCCGGGCCAATAGAGCTTCCAGCGTCCCTTGCGAATAGCGGCATCACTGTGCCGGACTGGCGTATAGCGGTTCTTCTGGAATGGGAGGATACGATTCGAGAGTTCCGGCATCTCCTCGCCCCGCAGCAGTGGCATCACGTTCCAGCCGTCCAACGGCTTGGCCCCTGGCGGGGAATCTACGGCAGTCGCGTGGAAGAGCGTCGGCAACCAGTCGCAGCCGTGGATCGGGGCGTCCACCACCAGTCCTGCCGGAAAGTTCCCAGGCCAACTGGCCACTGCCGGCACGCGAATGCCTTGCTCAAGAACTTCGCCCTTGTTGCCGGAGAGGCCAGCGTGGAACCGGTACGTCGAAGCGTCAAGATCCGCCCGTCGGTTCAGGATGGCGCCGTTATCGCTGGTAACCACGATGATCGTCTCATCCCAGACGCCTTCCCGCTTCAACGCGGCGAAGATTCGTCCGAGGCCGGCATCCAGCGCTTCGATCATTGCGTAGATTGTGGCGACCGTTCGGCCATAGCGGAACCTGACCCTCCTCTCATACTTTTCGACCAGTTCCTGAGGAGCTTGAAACGGGTCGTGGATCGCGTTGTGGGCGAGGAAGATTGCGAACGGCGGCCCCTGGCGGTCGCGGATGAGGCGAATCGTCTCGTCGCTGAAGACGTCCGGAAGGTAGCGACCGTCCGGCTTGTCGTAGACCCCGTTGCGCATCAGATTCCAGCGCCAATAGTCCTGGGCGCCGTTTGGGAAGCCGAAGAAGAGGTCAAAGCCGCGCCTGTGCGGCAGCACATCCGCGTTGTACAGTCCGTTGTGCCACTTCCCGATCAGTGCAGTGGTGTAGCCGGCGTGTCGGAAATAGTCCCCAAAGGTCTTCTCGGAAGGGGCGATTCGATCGATCCCGCGGTTGCTCGAGACATCCACGGCACCGGTGCGATGGTTGTAGCGGCCGGTCAGAAAGCCGGCCCTCGCCGGGGCGCAGAGCGGCGAAGGGGCGTAGTGATGGGTTAGCAGCACACCACTGCGGACCAGGGAGTCAATGTGCGGCGTGTCCACGTACGGGTTGCCGTAGGCTCGAAGGTCCCCGTAGCCGAGGTCATCGAGCAGGACGAACAGGACGTTGGGAGCTGCCGCGGATGTGACGGCGCAGAGAATCGCGAGGAGTGCGAGACGCATGGGGGCCTTGGTCCGACGCCTGAACAAGATGTTACGCGACCGGCCTCGTTGTGCCGCCGGTCCCCGTGGGCAGCCTGGTCGGCTCACGTCGGCGTTGAGACCCGCAACACGGTCCCGGCCTAGAATGGAGGCGACAGCGAGAAGCAGCGCCATGCCCTCGTCATTTCGGATTGCGGCCTACTGGACGGTGTTTGCGACTGGAGCCGGTTCCATGCCAGCGGTCGCGACTGCTGCGGTTGAGTTGCCGCCCGCAGTGAACCGCGTTGTTGACTTCGCTGCCGATGTCCAGCCGATACTGCATACCCGCTGCTACGCGTGTCACGGTCCGTCCGTTCAGATGAACGGGCTTCGTCTTGATCGGCGCGACGCGGCCCGCAAGGGAGGGCACAGCGGACTGGCGATAGTGCCGAACGACAGCGCCGGCAGCGTTCTGATACTCCGCATCGCCAGTCCGGACGAAGGCTTCCGGATGCCTCCTGTGGATCCCCGCCTCAGTCGCGAGGAGGTGGGGATCCTGCGTGCGTGGATCGACCAGGGTGCATCGTGGCCCGAGGACTCCGGAGTTGACGCCGCGATCGCAAGCGCCTCGGCGAGTGAGCACTGGGCCTTCCAGCCGATCACCCGTCCTGAGCCCCCACAGGTTCGTGGCTATGAGTGGGTCCGCAATCCGATTGACCAGTTCGTGCTTGCGAAGCTCGAATCGGAAGCGATCGATCCTTCGCCTGCGGCGGACAGACTGACCATTCTGCGCCGTCTGAGCCTCGACCTGATTGGCTTGCCGCCAACGTGGGAGCAGGCCGAAGCGTTTCTGGGCGATTCCAGCCCGGGAGCGTACGAGCGGTTGGTCGACGCGCTATTGGATTCGAAGCACTACGGCGAAAAGTGGGCCCGCCATTGGCTTGACCTCGCTCGCTACGCTGACTCCGACGGATACGAGAAGGACCTTGCCCGGCCAAGTGCGTGGCGCTGGCGTGAGTGGGTCATTGAAGCCCTGAACCGGGACGTAGCCTTCGATGAGTTCACCAAGCTCCAGCTGGCCGCTGACCTACTGGAGAACCCGGCGCCAGACCAGCTCGCTGCGACCGGCTTCCACCGCAACACCTTGCGGAACCGCGAAGGCGGCACGATCTACGACCAGTCCCGGTTCGAGGAGACGCTGGACCGTGTCAACACGGTGGCAACGACCTGGCTAGGGCTGACCGTGGAGTGCGCGCAGTGCCATGATCACAAGTACGACCCGATCACGCAGGAGGACTACTATTCGTTCTATGCGTACTTCGACAATCTGGAGGATGCGCAAATCGACGCCCCCCTGCCGGGCGAGATGGGGCCGTACCTGAGCACACGGGCCGAGTATCTGCGGAAGCGCGAGGATCTGCTCGAAGAGCATCACGTTCCGGATCTGCAGCCCGAATGGGAGCGTCAGATGAAGATCGCCGGCGCGAATCCCGGCGAACGTACGGACTGGGACCTCTGCTATGACGTTCTGTTCCAGATGACTGACAACGGCTGGGAAGTCCTGAACAATGACCCGGCCGAGCGAACATTTCGGGAACGCGAAGTGCTGACCGATTACTTCATCGATTGGTACAACACGGTTGTTTCCAAGGAGCGTATCGAGCAACTGGGGTTCAAGGAACTCCGCAAGAAGCTCAAGGAACTCAAGTCCACGTATCCTCAACTGAGCGAGGCCCGCATCGTCCGCGAGCGGGACAAGCCCAGCAAGACCTTCCTGCGAGTTCGCGGGCAGTGGGACCGCAAGGGCATTGAGGTTGCGCCACGGCCTCCGTCCTTCTTGCCTAATTCTGCAGCGGCTGGACCCTCGACACGCCTCGACCTTGCTGAATGGATCCTGTCAACAGACAACCCGCTTACGGCACGTGTCGCCGTCAATCGGATGTGGCAGGAGTCCTTCGGGCGCGGACTGGCTCGGGCATCCGAGGATTTTGGGCTCCAGGGCGAGGCCCCCTCACACCCGGCACTGCTGGACTGGCTGGCTTCGGAGTTCCGGTCGGCTGGTTGGGGGATGAAGCGGATGCACAAGTCGATCGTCATGTCTGCTACTTACCGGCAGACCTCGCACGCCCGACCGGACATCGCAGAAAGGGATCCGGACATCGCAGAAAGGGATCCGGACAACGCTTGGCTGTCTCGCCAGAACCGGATCCGCCTGTCCGCCGAGATCCTGCGGGATTCGGCTCTGCGGGTCAGCGGCCTGCTATACCCGAAGATCGGCGGCCCCAGCGTGTATCCGCCACAGCCCGCGGGCGTCGTAGACCTGACCTATGGCTGGGACACGGACCGCTGGAAGGACAGTGAAGGGGCGGACCGCTACAGGCGAGGCCTGTACACCTTCTTTCAGCGAACCGCTCCCTACCCCCAGTTGATGAACTTCGATGCTCCGGACTCGAATCGCACGGCGAGCAGGCGACGGCGGTCGAACACGCCCTTGCAGGCCTTGAACCTCTTGAACGACGAGGTTTTCGTCGAGTCGGCACGTGCCCTCGCGATCCGAGTGCTCGCTGAGTCCCCGCCCGACTGGACCGGGCGCCTAAGCCGGATGTTCCAAATGACGTTGGTCCGGAAGCCTCGCAGCGGCGAGGCCGAGCAACTCGCCGAATCGTTCCGGCAGCAACAGCGGATTCTGAAGCAAGCACCGGATGAAGCGAAGAAACTGGCGCGGATCGACTTGCGCGGCCACGAGGCCACCGAGGTCGCAGCGTGGGTCGGGATAGGGCGGGTCCTGATGAACACGGACGAATTCATCACACGGGAGTGAGGCAATGACCCAGCAGCAGTTCCGGGCGATCCAGCTACGGAGGGACTTCCTCAAGAACGTCGCTTCGGGAATCGGCATGGTCGCTCTCGGCGACCTGCTCGCGAGGGACGGACTCACGGCGGCCGACTTGCCCGATGTAAATCCACTGGCTCCCAAGCGGCCGCACTTCGAGGCCAAGGCGAAGCACGTCATCTTCATGTTCATGGAAGGCGGTCCGAGCCAGTACGAACTCTTCGATCCGAAGCCCGCTCTAGAAGACCATCACGGCCAGGCCCTGCCGGAGTCCATGACCAAGGACCTCAAGCTTGCCTTCATCAAGCCCTCTGCGAGGGTCATGGCGAGCAAGTTTGCCTTTCGCCGGCACGGTCAGAGCGGCATGGAACTGTCCGAACTGATGCCGAAGCTCGGGACGGTGGCGGACGATATCTGCCTCGTGCGCTCGATGCACACGGACGCGTTCAATCATCATCCGGGGCAACTACTGCTCTTCACCGGGCACACGCAGTTCGGCAGGCCGACGATGGGCGCCTGGTCGGTCTACGGGCTCGGAAGCGAATCGCAGAACCTGCCCGGATTCGTCGTGCTGAGCTCCGGGCGCGGCACCAGCGGTGGCTCGAGCAACTTCTCGAGCGGTTTCCTGCCATCCCATTACCAGGGCACTGTATTTCGGAACAGCGGCGAGCCGATCCTGTACCTATCGAACCCTGAAGGCGTCAGCGACGCCCTTCAGGAGGAGACGCTCCGTTCAGTCCGCAGGCTGAATGAAATGCGATTCGAGGCGACCGGCGACCTGGAGATCGCCTCCCGTATTTCGTCTTACGAACTTGCGTACCGCATGCAAATGTCGGCACCGGAACTGCTGGACTTCTCCGACGAGCCTGACCACGTTCTCGAGGGCTACGGCGTCAATAGCGATGACGAGGGGCAAAGGCAGTATGCGACCAACTGCCTGCTCGCCCGGCGGATGGTCGAGCGGGGGGTCCGTTTCGTCCTGATGATGGACGCCAGCTGGGATGACCACAGCGGGCTGAACCAGAATCTCCCGAAGCGATGCCAGAAAGTCGATCAGTCGAACGCTTATCTCGTCCAGGACCTCAAGCAGCGGGGGCTCCTGGACGAGACGCTCGTGGTCTGGGGCGGCGAGTTTGGCCGGACCCCGATGGTGGAACTTCGCCGGCCTGACGACGCCGACAGCGCTGGCCGCGATCACCACCCCAACGCATACAGCATGTGGATGACTGGTGGCGGCCTGCGCGGCGGCCAGGTACTTGGCAAGACCGATGACCTATGTCTCAACGTGGTCGAGGATCCGGTGCATGTCCATGACCTCCAGGCGACGGTCCTGCATTTGCTCGGTTTCGATCACGAGAAGCTGACCTACCGGCACATGGGACGCGACTTTCGTCTGACTGACGTCAGCGGGCGGGTCGTGGACAAGCTCTTGTCTTAGGCGCTCGTTAGGGGATTCCCGGTATAACGCCGTCGCTTCCATCCCAAATCTCTAACTCTCCCTCCCAACTCCCGGTTCAGCGGGCCGTGCTTCGGGTCGCTGCAATGAATCCGGCCGCTCCGACGTCTCGGACGCTCTGGCTTCAGTACCGAATCCAGGTCCGTTCCAGAGGAACTTGCCCGATGCCCGGCTTGGAGTAGTCGCAAACACCGCCAGGGAAGACAGCGCTTAAGCGGCTCAACTGCTCCGAAGTGAGCGAGGGCCCGTAGTCCGTGGGATCGAGCGGCTTCAATTGGCACTTAAGGATGTCGCCCTCGAGCGGGGCCCCGGCTGCGATTCTGGGATCGCCGCTCGGCGGGTAGAGCTCGCTGCAAGGCCCGCTACCCCCGCTTGCCGCATCGTCCGCAAGCCGCTCCCCTTCAGCCGACCAGCAGGCATCGCTCAAATCGCCGGGCCGGCCTCGAGAGATCGCGTCGACTGGCCCATCTCCCGATTCGTCTGCGGCCACTGAATCCAGCCACTTATCCATCAGACGGACCACATCCAATTGGGGCGGGGGATTCGTCAGGATGACGTGGTTGGCAGCGCTGCCGTGCTCCCGCTGCAGTCGCGCACCCATCACGAACGTCCGAACGCGGTCGTGAATGTTCCCACTCGGGTCGGAGTACCTGCGCGTATCGATGATCGGAATCGCGCCGAGCGAGCCGCCACCGGAGTTCACGCGACCGGTCTCATACAGGATCGTCAACGAATCCGCGTCTGCCGCCGAGCGTTCCGACACGATGTTCGCGTCGTCGTCGAATCCACCGATCGATTCGTTGAGCTCGATGAACCGCTCAGCGTCAATCACGCCATCGTTGAAGGCCTGGAGGCCGTATTGCACGCCCACGTTGTCGAGCGCTCTGCGGGGCAGGCCCGTGGCGCTGTCGCGCCCGACAAGATTGGCCAAATTGTCGTGAAAGCCGCATCGTACGCCGTCGGGCCTCTGCACTGGGTGATAGACCAGTTCCTCGGGAACCACTTCGTGGCAACTGCCCGGTTGGATCAGTGCCGGAGAGTACGACCTCATCCAGCTCTCACACGTCGCCCAAGTCGCGAATCCCGAAACGGCCTTCTTCTGATCCTCGCTCCAGTCGTGCGCGCTGCTATCGATGGCCCGTGCCAGCAGCGAGCAATCCGTGACCGGCGGGGCAAGCGTCACCGTGTCCGGGTAACTTGCGCCCGGGATGATGCCGTCCAGGAGACCGGGATAGTTCTGGGCAATCAGGTGCTGTTGCATCGAACCGCCCGATCCTCCCACTCCAATGGTGTGGACAGGAACGCCGAAGCTCTCGATGAAGTGCTCCTTCACCATCATTGCGGTCTCAGCTGAAATCACGTCGTTGCAGTTGTTGCCAAACACGTTCTGGGACGAGACCGCCACGGCATATCCGTTTCCAAGCGAGGTTTGGTCCTGCAAGGCGGAACGGATCAGGCCCTGGCGATACCCGGCGCGGCAGCCCCCGCCGAATCGGTACACCAGGCGACCGTTCCAGCCCGGGGCGATGCTCCACGGGTCGGGAAGGCCGTCCGCCGGATCGTGGAGGAATGCAATCTCGTAGATCGCTCGATTGATCGTGCCACTCTCAACTCGGATGATGAAGTCCTGTTCATGCCCCTCTGTGGTCGTCGTGCGGGCGATATCGGACGGGCGTGGCGCCGACGGATCTAGGGGTTTGAAGCCTGGCGGAATCCTGGCGGTCCGGGCCCTGCGCTGCTGCGGGTCAATTCGGTCGGTGGACCTGTAGTAGTACGCACTCCGCGTCTGGGCACTGCAATTGGCGTCGGACGGAGGACCCAGCCCAGCTTGTTCGGTCTGGCAAACGAAGGGTTCCTGGTGCGGCCCCGAGAACACGGGGCCAGTGCGAGGGTGGTTGATCAACTCGAGACTGGCGGACCGTTCCCCCGCCATCGCCGTGACCGTGTTCTTGCCGATCTTCAGTTCAGACAGCCGCCCGACTAGGCGAGAGGGGTCGCTATCACTGCGGAACGAGGAGGTGACGTCGCGACCGTCCAGCTCAACCTGCAATGAGCCGGCACTGGCACCGGTCACCTCGACCAGCGCGTCACCTCCGGTGACCATGTCCGAGGGGCCGGACAGCACGGAAAGGTCAAGTCGCTGCTCGGCACAGCCAAGCGTCACTCCCAAGCAAAGGATCGTGGCCGCAATTCGCATCACTGGTTCCCTCCAAGTGCCGAAAGGATCAACGTCTCATCGACAACAACGGAAGATATCCTATCCCCCGGGAACATCTGTGGAATCCGTTCCGATTCCAGATGTGGGCGGGCCATCCGTCGCAGTTCGGGGCCGGCATTCCAGTCCGGGGCGGGCGGGGGCGTACTTGCACGGCCGCTCACGGACCGGTCAGGAAGGCCACCCACGCCGGTAGCCGGCCCGAAGATGCCGAGGACAGAGGGCGATGTGGGCGGAAGCCGGGGCGCTGGAACTGGGTTGGGAGTCGGCACCGGAACCTGGACCGGAGACACGCCGCCACACCCCAGTGCCAGTCCGAGCGCCAGCGCTGCCAGTACCGGTATCAGTCTTGCGGCCATCGCGAGTCTTGGATGCTCTTGATCCTAGCCCTCCAAGTTGCGGATACCCAAGTTCCAACCGATTTGCGCCCAAGGACCTTCGACATGTTGCAGATCAAGCTCACGGCGCAGGCATCATGCTAAGGGGTTGAGATCGCCCGCGAGGACAGGGTGCCCTGCAGGGCCCGGGCTGTCGGACTGCTGTCCAGTGCATTGTCTTCGATGGCATCGGCGCGTAGTTTCAAGTGGGCGAATATCTCACGGGTCGGAGCGAGATTTCCGCCTCGCGGGGCTGCGGGCAGCAGTTTCAAACTGACTGTTCCCCGCACGTTGCCGCCAATTGCCAGAATCCGTTTACGGTCCGGCTCCAGCTTCACGACAACATCGCAATGCATGCGGGCGGCGACTCCGAGATGACGGCGCCGTTGGGCGATCGTCCCATAGCTTCCCCGCCGGCTGCTGCAGAGCAGATCGCCCGGCCCGAGACCGGTCTCGCCGACGTCGTATGCCGTGAAACCGGCCTGGGAAGACCCTGCATCTCGAGCCCGAATGGCTTGATCGACGTAGACATGATGAGCGATGGAACGTCGGAACTGATTAGAAGTGCCGAGTCCGCCCTCGCACATTACCCAGGAGACGAATGCCGCGGACCAGGGATCGCGCCAACGCGAGGCCAAGCCAGCCGGCCCCTTCCACCTACCGTTCTGACGGTCTACCATCCAGGCTCCTTTCGGCGTTGCCGCCCAGTAGCCAGCGATCGACGATGCCACGCGGGCACCCTCGACGGGATCCACTCGCCACCAAGGGCGTCGGCTCCACGCTCGAGAGCCGCCAGCGCTGGCAGGGCTTCGGAAGAGTGAAGGCTCTTCCTGGATGGTTTCGTCGACAATCGAGAATCCGAAGAACCCCCATTCCTGCACGGCAACGTTTACGATCCGCCGCCGTATTTCCCCGGTCGGCAGATTCCGGCACGCGCTGGACCGGACGCTCATCTGCCCCGGTGGGCCCTTGACCAATGCCGAGGGTGCCGCGGCGTCGAACTGCTCAGCGGGGAGCCTGTCCAAGGGTTTCTGTTGCGCGAACCAGTCGGGTGTCGAAGCCGGAATTGCCACGCTACCCGCTAGCGCCAACAAGATCGTCTTCGTCGAGATTCCCATCAAATGCTTGGCCTGCACCACGACCGGTGGCTGCTCTACGGTAGCTGATGCGAGGCGAAAACGCCTCGGGTTCATCCTGATGCCTGCACTAGTGTGGGCGACCAGGAAGTCGGACAGTTACCAAGAAGCGTCCAGTCCGGCCGGATTCGGCACCACTGCGGGCTGCCGGGTTGATGTAGCCTATGTCTACGGGCTGCTTGTACGCTTTCGGGTTTCCTGCATGAAGCATCCGGCCATGGCGGTGCTCTTAGCGGTCAGTTCCCTGTCCGCAGCCAGCCCTGATTTCTTCGAGTCCAAGGTGCGTCCGCTCCTCGCGGCGAAGTGCTACTCCTGTCACGCCGATTCGGAGATGAGCGGCTTGCGGCTCGATTCCTTGGAGCGAGTCCTGCAGGGAGGCACCCGTGGTCCAGCGGTGATTCCCGGGGAGCCGTCCTCGAGCCTCCTCCTCGCCGCCGTGCGTCGTACGCACGAAGAGCTCAAGATGCCGCCGACGGAGGTGCTGTCTGAGCCGGAAGTCGCCGTACTGGAAGAGTGGATCGCGGACGGCGCGGAATGGCCCGCAACAGGCGGCTCTGTCGTCGCCGCCGCCCAAATCTCGCCCGAGGCGCGAGACTTCTGGGCATTCGAGGCGGTCCGAAGGCCGGAGGCGTCAGGGGGCGACCCTGCCAAGGCGATCGACGGGTTCGTCGACGAGGGTCTTCTCAAGGCCGGGCTGGAAGCGGCCCCGCCCGCCGACAAGGCGACCTTGATCCGACGTCTGAGCTTCGACTTGCTCGGCCTTCCGCCGACGCCCGAGGAAACTGCTGCGTTCCTGGCGGACGACTCGGCCGAGGCCTACGAACGGCTGGTTGATCGCTTGCTCTCATCACCCCACTACGGGGAGCGCCTAGCCAGGCACTGGCTCGATCTGGCCCGCTATGCGGACGGGCAGTCGGCTGCTTACGCCGACACGCCTCTACCGAACGCCTGGCGGTACCGGGACTGGGTGATCAACGCGTTCAACCGTGATCTTCCGTACGACCGGTTCGTCGTGTTGCAGCTCGCTGCCGACCTTCTGCCGGAGGCCGAACGGGGCGAGAATCTCGCGGCTCTGGGATTCCATGCCTTGAGGGACCGCGACGACGATCGCGTCGATGTGACGGGAAGGACCTTCCTGGGCCTCACGATCGGCTGTGCGCAATGCCACGATCACAAGTTCGATCCGATCCCCCAGACCGACTTCTACGCGATGCAGGGCGTGTTCAGCAGCACGGACGATCATCGCTACCCCCTAGCGCCAGCTGAAGAGGTGGAAGCCTACGATGCCGCGAACAAGAGAGTCAAGGAACAGAAGCTCGGCATCGACCTGTTCTTGGAGAAGGAACGCGACCAGCTGATCGATGTCTTGATGCAGCGCACGGCCGACTTCCTTGTCGCCAGTTACAGAGTTGCCTATCGAGGAACGAACCCCCAACAGGTTGCCGATGAAACCGGCCTTGACCGAGAGACGCTCGATCGCTGGCTGGCGTACTTGAAGGCCCGCCCGCACGAGCATCCGTACTTGGACGATTGGTACGCACTGGTGGACCGGGGAGCCTCTTTGGACGAGGCCCGCCAGGCAGCATCGGACTTCCAGCAGCTGCTGCTCTCGATCCACCTCGAGAAGAGAGCCGTGGATGACCGCAACTACGTCAAGCTCGGCGGGGCGGAGGGCGTCCGGACACAGCGTACGCTGCTCAACACCAACCTCGAATTCATCGAACCGGTGCGCTACTACCTGTGGCGGGACATGACGGCTCCGCCCGCGAAGAAGCGGGGTTTGCCCTTCGTGGGGGGCGTCTATCACTACGGCCCGGATCAGATCGAACGATTCCTGAGCGGGCTGTGGCTTCACCATCTCGAGGCCCAAAAAGCCGAACTCGCGCGGCTCAAGCAGGCGGTCCCGCCGCCTTACCCGTTCCTCCACGCCTACCAGGACTCAAAGGATCCGAAGGACGCCCGGCTCGCGATCCGCGGCGACAGAAAGAACCTCGGCCCTGCCGTGCCGCGGCGTTTTCTATCGGTCCTGAGCGGAGACCCTCCCAAGCCGTTCCAGCAAGGCAGCGGAAGGCTCGAACTGGCCCGCGCCATCGTGTCGCCCGAAAACCCGCTGACCGCCCGCGTCTTCGCCAACCGCCTGTGGCAGTGGCGCTTCGGCAGGGGCATCGTGACCACGCCCAGCAACTTCGGCCAGCTCGGGGAGCGCCCGACCCATCCGGAACTGCTGGACTGGCTGGCGTCGCGGTTGGTCGACTCGGGGTGGTCGGTCAAGGAACTCGATAGGACGATCCTCATGTCGGACGCCTACCGTCGCAGCTCCACGGTTCTGGCGGCGAACTTCGAGTCGGATCCCGACAACAGGCTGCTTTGGCGTTCCAATCCTGTGCAACGCCTGGACGCCGAGACGTTGCGCGATGCGCTTCTGGCCGTGTCCGGCCGCATCGACCTCTCCCGTGGCGGCCCACCAGAGGATCTGGCGGACGAGAATGTGCGACGCACCCTGTACGGCAAGGTGGATCGGACGAACCCCGACCCGAGTCTTGATCTGTTCGATTTCCCGGACGCGAAGGCCCATTCGCCGGAACGGGACGTGACGGTGGGTCCTCTGCAACGCCTCTACTACTTGAACAATCCGTTCTTCATCCAGCAGTCGAGCGCCCTCGCCAAGCGGCTGGCCGCGGATGCCGGAAGCGGTTCCGACGCCCGCATCCGTCGAGCGTATCAACTGCTGTTCAGCCGCAGGCCGGATGGTGCCGAACTCGCCGCCGGGCGCGAGTATCTGGGAACCGATACATGGGAGCGGTACTGCCAGGTCCTGCTCGCGTCCAGCGAATTCCTGACGGTAAGGTGAGAGTGATGCCGCTTTCTCGCAGAGACACGCTTCGAATCCTCGGAGCCGGTTTCGGAACCGTAGGCCTCGCGGACGGCCTGATGTCGGCGAGCGGGAGCACCCCGCATTTCGCCCCGCGGGCGAAACGCGTCATTTTCCTGTATCTCAACGGCGGGCTGTCGCACGTCGACACGTTCGACCCGAAACCGGCTCTTGCCAAGTTTGACGGACAGCCGATGCCCGGGCCGAAGATCAAGACGGATAGGGCCTCCGGTGGACTCATGAAGTCGCCGTTCGAGTTCCGGCCTTACGGCGAGAGCGGCGTCGAGGTCAGTGACATCTTCCCGCGCGTCGGCTCGTGCATCGACGACATCCTCGTGGTGCGGTCGATGTGGTCCGAGAGCGTCAACCACCTGCCCTCGATGCTGATGATGAACACCGGGCACGCCCTGCGCGGGGGCTCCAGGCCCTCGTTCGGCTCTTGGGTCGTATACGGCTTGGGCTCGGAGAACCGGAGCCTTCCCGGGTTCGTCGTGCTGTGCCCGGGCACTCCCGTCGGCGCCGCGAGGAACTGGTCGTCCTCGTTCCTGCCGACCGAGTTCCAGGGTGCCCTGCTGCGCAACAACGCGGAGACGCCCGACAAGGTGATCCAGAACATCGCCAATGCTACGTACTCTCGCGACGAGCAGCGTAGGCAGCTGGATCTGCTCGATCGGATCGACTCGTCCTTCATGTGGCGGGTCGGCTTCGATCCCCGCCTCGAGTCGAATATCGAGGCTATGGAAACCGCGTTCCGGATGCAGACCGAAGCACCGGGCATCTTCGATCTCAGCAGCGAGCCCGCACACGTGCGCGAGCGCTACGGCGACGGGGAATTCGGCCGCGGGTGCTTGATGGCCTTACGCCTGGCCGAAGCGGGCGTGCGGGTGGTCCAGGTCTACTACGGCGACGGGCAGCCGTGGGACAGCCACGACGACATCATGACCCAGAAGGATCATGCGGAGCGTTCCGATGGCCCGATCGCGTCCCTGATCGAGGACCTGAAGCTGCGCGGAATGTTGGACGAGACGCTGGTGATCGTTGGCAGCGAGTTCGGCCGAACGCCGATGATCCAGAATTCCGGAACTGAAAAGGTGGGGCGGGGCAGGGACCACAATCCTCCCGGCTACTCGATTCTGCTCGCTGGCGGCGGGATCCGCGGCGGGCAGGCCTACGGGGCCACCGACGACTTCGGCTACCAGGCCGCCGTGAATCCGGTCACGCCCCACGACCTTCATGCGACGGCGCTACACCTGCTGGGCCTGGATCACACGAAGCTGACCTATCGGTACAGCGGGAGGGACTTCCGCCTGACCGATGTGCACGGCACCGTCGTTCAGGACTGGCTAGCGTAGGCCATCCTCAGCAGCTTCTGTGCGCCCGATTGCGCGGCGCTGATTGGATCTGGATCCGCGACGACAATGACCGGCCATGCCGAAGGTCCGGGACGCGGTTCGCATGGTGCGGCAGGGCGGTTGGTCGCTCGTTCGCACTAGGGGGAGCCACTGTCAGTACCGGCATCCGGACGAGCCGGGCTGTGACCATTGCAGGCAGGCTAGGTGACGACCTGACGCGAGCACTTGGGTCAGCATAATGAAGCAGGCCGGGCTAAAAGGGGAGTGACCCGACCAATGCGCTACACGATCGTCATCGAAGAATCCTGGAGGAACTACGCCGCCAACGTTCCGGAGCTGCCAGGGTGCGTCGCCACCGGCGCTTCCCAGGCAGAGGCGCTCCGCTCCCTCCGCCGGCCCCCTGCCCCCCCATCGGAACAGTAAGGGGCAGTCCGCTAAACCCGCAGCGGGCCTCCCCCCCAAAGCGTGCAATTTTCGGTTGCCACAAATGCGCAATTTTCGGTTGCCATTGACACCCCCATCGGGGCACCGGGCGCAGCTTTAGCTCATCGACATCTCGGGGATCGTGGAAGCGTAGATCGCGTGGTTCCCGCGGTGCCTCACGGCAGCGGGTACGGCTTGGCGTGATCGGATGCCCGCCGGATCGCGAGACGCTCCCTGTCAGGGCCTGTCCGTGCCGGAGTCCCTCGTGCGGGCGTCTAGGAGTTTCCGGATCGCATCGGTCGTGTCCGTCTTTCGAACAACCGTGCTGAGCCGCTCCGGGTCGCCGTCAGTCCTCTGCCGGTCGAGCGCTTCCTGGAGGCGTTCTTGGTGATCCGCGAGGTCGAATGGCGTCTCGCCCTGGGCGTTCTTCCAGTCGACGGGTGCACCCTTCGAGTGCAGATACTCGATCACGTTCGGAGTACGATTCCCAGCCGCGATGTGCGTGATCGACTGGCCCTGGCGCGGAATGCTGATCGCCTTGACCGGATCGGGATACCGGTCGTGCGGATCGTACCGCGCTTGCAGGTCAGCCCCGCGCCCGATCAATTCCTCGACCACGGGCATGTCTACCGCGACCACCGCGACCGAGAACGGCGTGTGCCCGTCGTAGCGCCGCAGGTTCGGGTTCGCTCCCGCATCCAGCAGCATTCGGACCAGCTCGAGGCTGCCCGAGTTCGCGGCGATATGCAGCGCCGTCGAGCCCGGCACAGCGGGGTTGATTCTCACGTCGCCGTCAGGTCCTGGCGTCGGATATTTAGTTTGTCGGTTCGGGTCGGCTCCCAGATCGAGCAGTCTTCGAACCATTTCGAGCGCACCCTGCCTATCGAACGGCGGCGGATTCGGGGGGCTATCGAGTGTCAGCAGGGCGGGCAGGGTCCGGTACACTCCATCGGACCTCTTGTCCCGCTGTCTCGCGACCCAAGCAACGGCGAGCGACGCTGCGTGCAATGGCGTGTATCCCGCCGTGTCGGCAGCGGTCGCCGATACTCCCCGATCAAGCAGGATGTGTGCCATGTCTAGGTTGGGCCAGAATTTCTGCGAGCTGCCCGCACGAGCCGGCGCGCCTTGGCCTGGCTGGAAGTCGCCATCCAGCGGAATCCAGTTGTACAGCGCTGCGAGCAGGAGTGAGGTGCCGTCGGCAGCCTTTGCGTTGACATCGATCCCTGCGTCCAGCAGCATGCGCACCGATGTCAGGTCGCGCTTTCTCGCCGCAAAGAAAGCGGCGTTCTGGCCGCCTCGCTTGCTCCTGTAATCCCCGTCCCAGTTCCAGGGGATTCCGGTCTTGCCGAGCGTGAAGCTTGTCGGGATGTAGACCGTATACTCCACGTCCCAGCTCCTCGTTTCCGCTCGAACATCCGCGCCGTGGTCCAGCAGCAGCCGGACCGCCTCCGGGTTTCCGCCGGCCCACATCAGGGTGGTCTGGCCGAATCTCTTCTCACGCGCATTCGGATCGGCACCGCCTTCGAGCAGCAGTCTCATTAGGTCGACCTGGCCGAGGCGCGTCGCGGTCATCAGGGGAGTTTCCCCGTTTTCCCGCTCGACGTTGGGATCGGCGCCGTGCCTCAGCAGCAGCTTCGCCAGGTCCGGCGCTCCGTTCTCGATCGCTAGGGACACCGGGCTGATGCCGAGGGCGTTAGCTAGGTCGAGGTCGGCGCCGCCAGCCAGCAATAGCTCCGCGACTGCCGAATTGCCTCGAATGGCCGCCCAGGCCAGCGCCGTGGATCCGTCTCCTGCGACGGCGTCCACGTTCGCGCCCTGCTCGATCAGGGCCGCAACTGCCGGCAGGTCGTCGCCGTGCGCGGCCTCGACAAGCGACTGTCCGAGGCTTGCCGCCGAGGCGCTCCCGACGGCTAGGACTCCGGCTAGGGCGATTTGCACTGCGATTTGAACGCGGACCATTGCCCTACACTTCCACGCGGTTGAGCATGCCGGTGCTGTCGCCCAGTTTCTCGGTCGGCACGCCTACTTTATCGAGCATCGTCAGGTAGAGGTTCGTCAGCGGCGTCGTGTCGCCAGGGAAGACGACATGTCGCCCACCGGCGACGCGCCCGGCGGCCCCGCCGATCAGGAGGATCGGCAGGTCCCGCTGGCTATGGCTCGTTGGCACGCTGAGGCTGCTGCCGTACATGATCAGTGAATGATCCAGGAGTGTCGTATTCCCCTCCTTGAGCGCGTCCAGCTTGGTTAGGAAGTACGAGAGCAGCTCGCACTGGTTCACGTTGATCTTTGCCAGCGCGTCCAGCTTGTACTTCTCGAAGTTGTGGTGCGAGATCTCGTGGTGCCCCATCGAGATGTCCAGGTGCGGGAACTTCATTGACGAGGCCTCTCGCCCGTACAGAAACGTCCAGACCCGGGTCAGGTCCGCCTGGATCGCCAGCGTCTGCAGGTCGAACATGAGCTTGATGTGGTCCACCCATGAGTCGGGTATGCCCGGTGGGCGTTCCGTGGGGGGCAGGGCGGGCGGCGGCCTGTTCATCGCCACTTCGATCCGCCGCTCAACGTCGCGAATCGATTCGAAATACTGGTCCAGCTTGCGCCGGTCGTCTGTCCCTAGCTCCGCTTTGAGTTCCGCGATCCTGTCAGAGACGGCATCGAGCGCGCTCTGGTCGGACGCGTCCCTCCGCCTTGCAGCTTCGGGATCGATGCGGCCTCCCTCGCCGAAGAGCCGTTCGAACACGAAACGCGGGTTCTTCTCGAACGGCAGGGGATTTGTCGCCGTCTTGAACACGGGGCCTGGGAGGTTCCCTGTTTCCTCGGTCGTGAGTTCCAGGGAAGCGAGCTGCGTCTCCTTGCCCAGGGTCCGGGCCGCCACCTGGTCGACCGAAATCCCGACATGGACCTTGCCTTTCGTCGGCTCGCATCCGGTCATGAACGACGCCATGGCCCTGTCGTGGAACCCCGCCTTCGAGCGGTCGGGATCGGAAGAGAGTCCGGTCAGAACGACGAACTTGTCCCGGTGCGCGGCCAGCGGGGCGAGTGCTTCGCTCGCCTCGTAGCCGCTGCCTTCGCCCCCGGGACGCCACCGGTCCCGGTCTACCCCAAGGGGAAAATAGATGAATCCGAGACGCCGAACGGGTGCCGCGTCGGTCAGCCTCTCCGCGGTCAGAGCGGGAACCATCGCGTCTAGGAGCGGCAGGGCCAGCGCTGTTCCGGTCCCGCGAAGGAACGTCCGGCGGGGAAGGTGCTTCTTGGATACGAACACGGTTGGCTCCTTTAGCTGTCGCTATGTTGCCGCATCTGGAACGGCACGCTCTTGATCACGCCGAGCAGCAGATCTCCGAAGCGGTAGCCTTTCGCTTCGGTATCGGCGAGGATCTTTCGGACGGTCGGCTGGTCCCTGGCGGTCAGTTCCCGTCCCAGTGCGTAGGTCAGTAGGCGCTCGACCGTCGCGTGGGCGAATCGCTCCGGCTGGCTCAGAAGCAGCTTCTTCAGGCCGTTCAGGCCTTCGATCGTCTCTCCGTTTGGCAGCGAACCGGTCGCATCGACTGCCTCGCCATGATACTCGGTTCTCCAACGCCCCATGACGTCGAAGTTCTCTAGGGCGAACCCGAGCGGATCGATCCGGGAGTGGCACGAAGCGCATGCCGCATCGGCCCTGTGCCTGGCCAGCTGCTCCTTCGCGCTGAGCTTGCGGCCGTCTTCCGCGCTTTCCTCGAGCGGCGGAATGTTGGCTGGAGGAGGAGGAGGCGGCGAGTTCAGCAGGTTGTCAAGGATCCACGTCCCGCGGAGCACGGGGGAGGTTCGGGCGGAATGCGACGTCAGCATGAGGACGCTGCCCTGGCCGAGCAGGCCTCCTCGTCTCGATTTGTCCTCGAGCGAGACACGCCTGAATCCCGGGCCCACCACGCCCTCGATCCCGTAGTTTCGTGCCAGCCTCTCGTTCAAATAGGTGTAGTCCGCTCCGAGCAGATCCAGGATGCTGCGGTTCTCCCGGATCACGCTTCGGATGAAGAGCAGGGTCTCCTTTCGGAACGCAGAACCGAGCGCGTCGTCGAATCCGGGATACGCAGCTCGGTCCGGCCGCAACCTGCCGAGCTTCTGCAGTCCCAGCCACTGCGTCGCGAAGTTGTCCACCAGTGTCGAGGCTCTTCGGTCCGCCAGCATCCGGCGGGCCTGGAAGGCCAGGACTTCCGGATCCTTAAGCTTGCCAGCCGAGGCGGTGCCGAGCAGCTCGTCATCGGGAATGCTGCTCCAGAGGAAGAATGACATCCTTGACGCGAGTTCGAAATCGGACACCGGGTGGGCGACCTCCTTGCCGGTGCCGTGGGCATCGAATTCCAGGCGGAACAGGAAATCGGGTGCCAGCAGGATATCCCGCAGGGCCGCGGCGATGGACCCGTCGAGGTCGAGTTTCTGGCGAGCCTCGCTGAATGTGTCGAGCAGGGGGCGCAGGTCCTCTTCCGAGACGTCCCGCCGATAGGCTCGTCGGGCGACCGCTGCAAGGATCCTGGATGCGCACGCGGGCTCGTCCTCGAGTCTCTCTGGCCTGCACACGAAGATACGTCTGCGGCTCGGCGTCTCGGCCACGCCCGTGGGATTGTAAGGGCCGTGAATCTCGATCCTGCCCAGAACAGGTGGGCCCGGCAGGCCATCGAATGCCGATTCTCCCTGCGTCAGGCCCCAGATTTCGAAGAGCCGCACGCGCTTCCCATCCACGCGAAAGTCAATCCTCGGCCGGTTCGCGGTTCCCAGCAGGTCCAGCGGACCGCCCAGGGCCCGGCCTCCCCGGCCGCTGACATCCGAAACCGGACCTTCCCGGGCCGCCCATTCGTCAGGGAATGTGACGATGACCTCATGCGGGCCCGCCTTCAGCTGGACCCTCGTCCGGAACTGCCGCACGCCCTCGGTGGGTGTCAGGGACTGCTTCTCAAGGTACGCCCTCAGCTCGTATTCGCCGTCGTAGGGGAAGTGATGACTGACGCGGATGCCGCCGCGCGTTCCGTACGGCATGCCCATTCCTTGCCACTGGGCCTGCGTCTGGTTCACCCGGAAGATCTCGATCACCGGCGAGGGATCGCTCGCCCCCACCGCCATCTGGCTCACTTGACGGGCGGCCTTGAGGTACCCCTCGAGAAGCAGGGGTGACATCGAGAGGGCGTCGCCGATGTTGTCAAACCCGGAGGCCTGCCCGTCGGGCGGCAATCGGTTCGCCACGGGGACGTTGATGTTCAGAATGTCGCGGATCGCATTGGCGTATTCCGTGCGGTTGAGTCGACGTATGACCGTCCGCCCCGCAAAGGGTGACTCGTTCGCGGACGCGTCCAGCTCTTCGACCAGCGCATTACGAAATGCCTCGAGCGTGGCCGCGTCCGGGCGCGGCGCTCCAGCAGGCGGCATCTCCCCGGCACCGAGCTTGCGGATGACCCGCTCCCACACGTCCGGCTGAGCCGAGGGGTCGTGCGCATCGACGCCGTCGAGAGCCAGGTCGCTGGGCGGGGAATCCCCGGCGTGGCATCCGACGCAGAACTGCTGGAGGAATGCATCGCGATCCGGCGTCGCGCCAAACAGGCTGGGCGCAAGCGTCAGGAGCAAGGCCGCCAATGCGGCACCCAAGAGCCGACGCACTACGGGCGCCCTGGATGCGGGGCGTCCGGCCGAACTCTCGATCAGACCTCGTCTTTGGCCCTGCGACAGCATGTCGGCAGATGCCTCACCACCTAAAGCGTACAGCAGAAGAACGGCCGGGTTCTCAGCAATTCTCAGGATGGGGGTTCTGGCTCGTGTGGGGTGGAATCTGCGAGTGCTGACGGATCCGAGCGAGTCGCGAAGCCTCACGGCGGAGAATCCCGTACAGCTCGCGAGCATGGTGGAGGGCAGGGTGCACGAACTGGAATCCATGGGGGAGGTGCATCCGTTGGGAGACGGGAACCCGTTGGAACCGGTCATTCCGAGCAGTAGAAGGTAGGGACTGCTTCCCGGAAACGACAACCTCCATGTCGCCACGACAGCATTTCTCACTCTCATGAGCGAATCTGTGGGAGGTGCGAGTTCCGGAAGTCCTCTGTCAGAACGACTAGAATCCGCAGATCGGAAATATAATGTGGTCGTGCGGCTCCCAAGCTCCGGAACAAGACGCCCGAAAACTTGCACCTTCGACGGTGCCTGTCTTTGTAACACGGTGCTGGCCTTCCTCGTGTTTGCGACAGGTTCGCTCGGGCTTCTCAGCGCGACCGATCAACCAGTGACGGTGAGGATTTTCGAAGACCTTGGCGAGGGAGCTTGGCTGGACCCGCAAGGCGACCCCACGACGGAGTACTCGGAATCCGGCTTTGCCTTTGTACGCATTCCCGCCAGGTTCAGTGGCAACGCTCTTCCTTTGGACCGCTCTGTGCCGTTCTCTCTCGAAGCGAGCATGGAACAGACGCTGGAGCGCGGTGAGTATCGCATCCGTTTACGATCCAAGGGGCTGGCTGTGTTCCTGGTCGACGGCAAGCCAGTGCTTCGCACGAAGGCTCAGGTGCCGAACACCGCATCACACGATGCCCTCCCCGAGCCCTCCGAGTCAGACGGAGTGATCCGACCCGCTCCGCCGGCCCACCAGGACGTTCTCGCGACCGTTCCTCTGGAGGCAGGGGAACATCGATTCCGGTTGGTCGCGGTGATCGGCGGTAAGGGCCTCGCCCCGTTTCCGGGGGAGCTCTCGGTGAGCATGGCCCGTCCTGGCGAGATCGACCGAGTGATCGGTGGCTCGGACGCACCGCTGCTGACGGATACGGACTGGTCGGAGTTCGCCACTGCGTCGAGATTCCGACACCATCGAGATGACATCGAGCGACGGAGGCAGTCTGATGAGTCCGTCGAGGCGAAGTGGGAGGAACGACATCGGCAAGTGCGGGAGTGGACTCTGTCGCAGCCAGGCCCGGAAATTCCGCGGGTTGAAGACAGCGAGTGGATTCAGAACGACGTGGACCGTTTCGTTTACGAGGGGCTCGCGGAGGCGTCGCTAGTGCCCAACGCTCTGGTGGGCGATCTTGAGTTCTTGCGGCGTCTCGCTCTGGATACGACCGGCCTTGTGCCGTCGGCCACGATGGTGAGGTCGTTTCTGGCCCAGCCAGCGGAGACGCGGCGGACCCTGGCGATCGAGCAGTTCTTGGAGAGCCCGGACTGGGCCGATTCTTGGGTTCCCTATTGGCAGGATGTCCTGGCAGAGAATCCGGGCATCCTCAAGCCGGACCTGAACAATACCGGGCCGTTCCGCTGGTACATCCACCAGGCATTCGCGGACGGATACGCATTCGACCGCCTGGTTGTGGAACTCATCGAGATGGAAGGCAGCCTATACCAGGGAGGCCCGGCGGGCTTTGGCATGGCCAGCCTGAATGACGCGCCGATGGCTGCCAAGGCCGACATCGTTTCGCAGGCATTTCTCGCGAACAAGCTGTCCTGCGCGCGCTGCCACGACGCCCCGTTCCATCCCTTCCGCCAGAAGGACCTCTTCAGCATGGCGGCCATGCTCGACGGAGACGCGGTCGTTCTGCCGGCGTCGAGCACCGTTCCGGTGCGGGAAGGGGGCCGGGAGCCATACGTCGAGATCACCCTGGAGGCCGGGGCATCGATTGATCCGCATTGGGCGTTTGATGAGTTTCCCGATGTGGGCAAGTTGGCCCCGCCGCCAAGGAACACCTCGGTCGACGCAAGGCATGTGCTGGCGTCGAAGATGGTCCATCCAGCGAACCATCGGTTTTCCCGCGTGGTCGCCAACCGCGTATGGGCCCGCTTCATGGGCCGCGGCATCGTCGAGCCGCTGGATGACTGGGAAGACGCAGAGCCATCCAATCCCGAATTGCTGGAGTTCTTGGCTAGGGAGTTTGTGCTGAGCGGCTACGACCTGAAGCACTTGAGCGGATTGATCTTCCGGTCACACACGTATCAACGGCGTCCCGTCCGTGACGACCCGGCCTCGCCCGGCGAAGCGGCCAAGCTCTTCGCCGGTCCCGTGCGGCGACAGATGTCGGCCGAACAACTGGTGGATTCGCTGCATGCCGTGGCGGGCAAAGGGCTGGATTCAGAAGAGCTGAATCTCAACCCGCTCGGAAATCGCTCCTTGCGTCAGTTCCTGAACATGGGATCTCCTGAGCGGGCTTGGGAGATGACCGCGCTGTCGAACGAGCGCGACCGTCCGAGTCTGGCGCTGCCGCGTGCCCAGGCGATCGTGGACATGCTGTCGGCGTACGGCTGGCGGCAGTCCCGCCAGAGCCCGGCATCCAGCCGCGACGATTCTCCGTCCGCAATGCAGGCCTTGGCGCTGGCCAACGGTTCGACGGGAGTCCGGGTCACCAGGCTGTCCGATGACAGCTTCTTCACCCGCCTGGCCTTGGAGGAGAGGCCGTTGGGCGAGATGGTGGATGAGGTGTTCGTGCGAACACTGACCCGCTTTCCGACTCCTGCGGAACGGCAGGCGATGCTCGACCTGCTTGGCCCGCATTTTGCGGACCGGGTCGCGACGGGCGCCGCCGACCACCGTAGCGGGGACGCGGCCAAGAAGACCGACGGAAGGGTCTCTTGGGGGAACCACTTCGACCCGGAGAGCAACCGCATCCGGATGGAAGAGGAGCGGAAGGTTCGCATGGGGGATCCTCCGACGACCCGGCTGACGCCGGAATTCCGGGAACGGTTCGAGGACATGGTGTGGGCGCTCGTCAACACGCCAGAGTTCTCGATGATTCCGTAGCGCAAGGAGATTTCGATGCGGCCGACAAGACGGGACATCTTCAAGGGCGCTGCGGCCGGGCTGGCCGGATCGCGGCTTGCCTTTTCCGAGGCGCGCCAGTTGCCCCACGGCAGAGCGGATGCGTGCATTTACATTTGGCTGGGGGGCGGAGCCGGTCACATCGACACCTTCGATCCCAAGCGAAGGGGCGACGGCAAAGACATCCCTGGCTCCTACTATGACGCGATTCCGACAGCCGCCCGAGACATTCAACTGTGCGAGCACCTGCCGCGATTGGCCGACCGCATGGACCGTTGCGCGCTCCTCCGCACGGTCAGTCACGACTTGAACAGCCAGCACGGTGCGGCCTCGAACTTGATGCACACCGGCCGCAAGCCGAGCGGGACGATCATCTACCCTTCCGTCGGCTCCTTGGTCTCGCACGAACTGGGCGCCAAGTCGGACGACGTGCCGTCGTATGTGGTGATGGGATACCCCAACATCATGCGGGATCCCGGATTCCTAGGTGCGCGTTGCGGATATGTTTACCTCACTCAGATCGAGACCGGCCCGTCGGGGCTGAACCCAGCGCCTGACGTTGACAGCGCGCGTCAGAAGAGAAGGGAAATGCTACTCGGACGTTTGCGGGCCGACTATTTGGCGCGGAATGACGACGACGCTCTCGTCAGGGCTAAGGCGGAGGTGAGCGAACAAGGCTTCCGAATGGCGGGCAAGCGGTTCATGGACGTCTTTCACTTGGATCGGGAGTCGACCAGTCTCCGCGAAGCGTACGGCAGTGAGTTCGGCCAGCGCTGCTTGCTGGCGCGGCGACTCGTGCAGGCAGGCGTGCGTTTTGTCGAGGTGTCGTTCAATCTGAACTTCCTGAATGGGACAGGTTGGGACGTACACCAAGACGGCATCCTGAAGCAGCACCTGCTGATTCAGGACCTCGATCAGGCCGTTGCAGCCTTGCTCGACGATCTCGAAGAGCACAAGCTCTTTGACCGGACGATGGTCGTGATTTCTACCGAGTTCGGCCGACCGGCAGAATTCGACGCGTACGGAGGTCGCGGCCACCAGGCCGGAGCGTTCAGCACGCTGTTTGCGGGGGGCGGAGTGCGCGGAGGAGTCGCCGTGGGCACAACCGACGAAATCGGCAAGCGAATTGTTGACCGCCAGATCACTGTTCCGGACTACTTCGCCACGATCTTCGCCGCAATGGGGATCGACTCGGCCAAGAACCTGTACGCCAACGACCGCCCTGTCCCGATCACGGACCACGGGCAGCCCATGTCAGGAATCCTTGCGTAGCGCCGGGCCGCACTCGATCCGAGCGCCCGCTGCTGCACCGAGCATGGACTGCGGGCCGCGCAGAAAACCGGGTTTCGTGATGTGCACAGGACATCCGACGCGAGCGCTTCCAGCCGCCACGCGGCCTGCCACGTTTACGGCAACCGCAAGACCGGCGATTCGAGTGTTTCCCGGGTCGTGACGATCTGGTAATCGGCGTGGCGTCGAATCCACGTCACCGGATAGTCGTCACCTGGAGCCCCGAGAACAGCAAGGCGGAGGATTGTCTTGGCCCAGTCCAAGTCTGAGTCGCTCCTGCAGTAGAGACGGATCCGCCTGGCCGAGAGGCACTGGGCCATCCCGAGCGTCCATGCTTCGCGCGGGAAGTTCTCCAGGTCCCCGCCGACTCCGGCCCGGATTGCGTTGATGGTGCGGGTGAATTCGTTGAGGGTCACGCGCCGGATCCCGGACTTGGAGACTCCCGGCTCCGGCTCGTTGAACGCGATGTGCCCGTGGATTCCGACGCCGCCAAAGCAGGCCTCGATGCCTCCGAGCTCTCCGATCCGCCGATCGATCAATTCCGAGTTCGTGCCATCCGGGAACAAGACTGATTCAGGTTCCGGCAGCAACTCCGAGGGCAGAGAGGCAAGCCACTGCAATGCCGCACCTCGAAAGCTCAGTGGATGGTGGGAGGGCACGGCGCAGCCTGTGGAGTCCGCGTATTCGTCCATGAAGAACAGGGTGCAGTTTCTCAACGAAAGTCCCTGAAGTTTCAGCAGCTCCCCAAGAATCGGGTACTGGCCGACAGGGCCCCAAGGCAGGATCAGGGCAAGATGGCGGCCGGAATCCTCGCTTCTGCGCAGCTCCGATGCGATCCTTTGCGCCATATCGAGGTGGAGTTCGTCGATGCCATCAACGACGCGTAGGTGCGAGCCGGCGTGCTCCGAGACCTGGGCCGGCGTCAACGCATTGAGGCGGCGGATTTCCGCGGCCCTGGAGCTTGAACGGGTTCGGTACGTCGGTTGGATCATCGCGAGTACAGTATGGTGGCGGGACGGATGGCGCTCGAAATGGACAGCAGCGGGCCGTGGTACCAAGGCATCACCAGGCACCAGTGGACAGTGCTCTTGATCGCCTCTCTCGGATGGATATTCGACACGTTCGAGGGGCAAGTCTACGTCTCCAGCATGAATGAGGCCATGCCGGACCTGCTCCCAGGGATGGATCGCCTTGACGCTGCCGAGCGAGCCGGCCGGCTCGCGTACTTCAACAACATCGCCTTCGGCGCATTCCTGCTGGGCGGCGCGGCCGGCGGCGTTGCGTTCGGGATCCTTGGCGATCGGGTCGGTCGGGTAAAGGCCTTGATGCTGACGATTGCCACGTATTCGGCGTTCACGTTCGTCTCCGCTTTCTCCACCGAATGGTGGCATTTGGTCGGCTTCCGTTTCCTGGTTGCCATGGGTGTCGGCGGGGAATGGGCTGTCGCCGCGTCGCTGGTTGCGGAAGTGTTCCCGAAGAGAGCCCGTGCATGGTCGCTGGCGATCTTCCACGCCTCCAGCGTCTTCGGAACTTGGCTTGCCGTGGCGGTCGGGGCGTTCATCGTCGCCGGCCGGGAATTCGAGATGTCCTACATAGGCTTGGGATCTGTCGCGAGTTGGCGGGTCGGTTTCGCCGCCGGGGCACTTCCGGCCTTCCTGATCTTGGTCATCCGATGGAAGCTGCGGGGAGAGACAGAGGCTTGGAGCAAGTCGCGGCTGGCTCATAGGAAGCGGGCTGGCAGAGCGCTGGAATTGTTCCGCTCCGACCTGCGCCGGAAGACCCTCGTCGGAATCTCCCTCGCCGCCATCGGGCTGTCAACGTTCTGGGGGGTTCATATCTACGGGAAGGACCTGCTCAGGGCCCAGGTCGAGCAGCGCATCGACGTAGCGGCGCTCTCCGATGGTACGAGCGTAGCCTCGGCCGATGATCGTTTCGCTCGCCTCAAGCGCTGGGAAATGCTGGGAATGCTGCTGGCTTCGACCGGCGGCGCTGCCGGTCTGCTCGCGTTCGGTGCGTTTGCAGAATGGGTCGGTCGCCGGAAGGCGTTCGCGCTGTATCACTTGGCTGGCCTAGGGGCCGCACTGGCCTTGTTCCAGTGGTTCTCGACTCCGACCGCCCTGCTGGTTGCGCTTCCGATATTCGGCTTCTTCACGCTCGGCATGCACGCCGGGTATGCGGTGTATTTCCCGGAACTGTTTCCGACGCGCGTACGAAGCACTGGGGCGGGTCTCTGCTTCAACGTCGCTCGAATCCTAGCAGCGCCCGTGCTGTTCATTTCAGGCTGGCTTCAGCGGGATGGCGGCATGACGCTCCGCGGCTCCGCGTCGCTGCTGAGCTTGCTGTTCCTTGCGGGCGCGGCGGTCATCGCAGCCGGACCCGAGACGAAGGACGCTGACCTGCCGGAATAGGGACGGCAAGTATGAGGCAAGCCCTGCATTTTCCAATGTGTTAGAGAAAGCCGTGGAGTTTTTCAAGGACAAGACGCGGTAGGCCGGGTGAGCGGCGAAGTGGCCCGGAGCGGCGAAGTGGCCCGGAGCGGCGTGTTCGAGATCTCGCGAGGGTCATGACGAGAAGTCGCCGCGAGTAAACCGAGGGCCGAGTTTCTCGGTGGCGTGACTCTTCGAGTGGGCGGGTCCCGCGAAAGGCGGGCGCTTCTGGATCCGGAGCAAACCGGCCCGATTCGCGGTGGGCGCGCCAGGCTACTGCCTGCGGACGGTTGTGACTGCGACTTGCGTGTCAGGATTCCGGTCCCGATTGGGGTCGACAAGATGGCCGGCCGGGAAGGCGACGGAGACGGCCGTGTCGGCCGTGTCGAGGCACAGAAGGTGGTTGTTGTCATTGTCGCCGAGTTCCGCGAGCGCCGCCGGGGCGGTCTCGTCGCGCGTGCCGTTCGGACGCTCCACGGTCACGCGATAGAGCACCCGCTCGGCGTCGCCGGGATCGTCGCCGTTCGGCAGCCGGACGCCGCCGGCCCAGGTTACCCGGACCACCTGTCGGGCGCCTGCCGGACAGGCGGACCCGCGGCCCGACATGGACCATTCGTCCTTGGGGACGACCTCGGCCAGCACGAGGGTGGGCCCGGCCTCAAGCGGAATGACTTGCGTCCCCGTACCGCGAAAATTCACCGGATGACCCGTCATGCCGTCCGAGAGCAGGTCAGCGACGACGAGCACCTTCACCGGAGGGTCGTTGGCAGCGTCGCCGAACTCGCCGATGAGAAGCACGGTCCTGAGCTCGCCGGGATCGCGGGCCGGCGCGAGCGTCACGCACAATGGCGTGCGCTCGGCTCCGGACCGAGTGAAAACGCGGAAGTCCTCGGGCTGGAGGGTTTCCGGGTCGATCGTATGAGACAGCACGACCGGCATGCCGTCCTGTCCGGTCGCGCCCGGGCAGATTCGATTGATCCCGACGCCTAGGCCGTTGTCCAGTCCGTAGAAAGCCGACAGCAGGCGCGCAGGCGTCGTTGCGGCTGGCCGGGGCTCCTGCGAGCGGCACGGCGCCGCCGCCAGGCACGCAGTTGCTAGGAGCACGGCGGCTCGCCATGGAGCACGGCAGGAGGACTTCATCATGATGGAGACTCAGATGTCCGCTTTGGTCCGCCGGTCGGGCTCAAGATACCGGAACCACATCTGTGATTCAACGATCTTAGCAACGTGTCCACTTGCCTTCTTCCTTTTGCCAGCTGGGTCGTCGTGAAGGCCGCCGCGGCCCTTCTCGCGGCGTACGACCCTATCGCCGGCACGCTCGTTCCGGTTGACACAAGCGGACTCACCGCAGTGAACCCGAGAGGGTTCACATCCACGCAGGCGAGGCGTGGACTATTCGAGATTGGTCTCGCCCGCAGCCAGTAGCCAATGGTGCTCGGGCCGCGGACGTGGGTGTCAATGTACTCCCAGATACCGATACTCGGATGTTGCCGACTAGGTGACTAATCGGTAATCGTTGCTGCCGGCCCGCAGTCGCGGCGAGTGCGATCCGCTACCATCCGACAGCAGTTAGTAGAAGATCGAGTATTCTTGTGCGCATATCAGGCCTCTTTGCCAGATGATCCGGTTCGCTGCCATTGCCTTCTCAGCGCTCGCGTGGCTCCCTCAGCATGGCTCCGCGCAGGACGACTTGCACACCTCGTCGTTCGTGATGGATGCACATGTTCACGTGATGACGCGCTCGCTGCTGGAGGGGCTAGACATTGCCGACCGGGCCCCGGACGGGCACGTCGACCTGCCCCGCCTGACGGCAGGTGGCCTCGATGCGCTCTTCTTTTCCGTCTATACGCCGGAAGCCTACTATCCGGCCCGGCGCGAAGTGAAGAATACCTTCCGTGTCGTCTCTCTCGCTCTCGATCAAATCGACCGCAACAGCGACCGCATAGAGCTTGCCCTCGACGCGGGGGATATCCGACGAATCGTGGCATCAGGCAAGATCGCAGCATTTCTCGACTTGGAGGGACCGTTCGACTTGGACGGTGACCTGCATGTGCTAAGGGCCCTGTACCGGATGGGGTTGCGCTCCGCCCAGCTGACCGCGCACAACTTCACGAACGAGTTCGCGGACTCCTGCTGCGACATTCCCAAGTGGGGCGGGATCAACGAGCGCGGCCGGGAAGTCATCCGCGAGATGAACAGGCTGGGCATGCTGATCAACGTCGCGCACGGTTCAACTGAAACGATTCTTCAGGCCGTGGCGGCGAGCGAGGATCCCGTCGCCTACACCCACGGGGGATTTCGCAGCATCATCGACATCGAACGCCTGATCTCCGACGAGGCTGCGAAGGCGGTCGCAGACAATGGCGGAGTGATCGCCCTGCAGTTCGGAAACTCGTTCAACAACCCCGAGTACTTCAAGTGGAGGTTCGACGGCCCGCTTGTCGCCAACGTCTCCACGAGACTCGACCGCTTCCGCCGGATGTCGGTTGCCGAGATTGACGCGTCAGTGGCCAGTGGCCTTCCGTTCGTGACCGATCCCTCCTCCGTCCCGGAACGCTATCGGATGGGTGTCGACCGACTCGCTCGCAACATCGACTTCGGAGTGAGGCTGGTCGGCGAGGACCATATCGCCCTTGGCTCTGATTTCGACGGCGGCCCCCTGCTGCCCCGGGAAATGCAAGATGCGAGCGACTACGGCGAGGTCACCAAGGCGCTGGTCAGGCTTGGATACGGAGAAGAGAGGATTCGGAAGATCCTGGGCGGAAACCTGCTTCGATTGATCGAAGAAGTTACCGGGAAGTGAGCGATTGGGGGGCCGCAGCGTACCAGCTGATCCGCACGATTCTCCGGGACCTCAAAGGTCCGACGTGTCCACTACGTACAGGTTGGTTCGGCCGCTCTCCTCGCTGGTGTAGAGGAGTTTCGAACCATCGTGGTTCCACGCCGGCCGTGGCTCGTTGAGGTACTGCCGCGGCGGGAACCAAATTCCCCAGTTGCGAAACGGAAAGCGTTCGTCGGCGGGCTGCTCGGGCTTGGAGCCGAGCGGGATCGTCACGAGTTGGCTCATCGACCCGTCCTTGAGATTGATCAGCGCGAGCCCGTTCCCCATCCTGCCTCCATAACAGTCCGTGACAACCAAGTGCGGCTTGAGCGGATGGTATGACGGGTGCCCCGCCGGCACGTGCTCGGCATCGAAGGCCCTGCGGGTCCTGCCCGTGCCGATATCGGCTTCCACCAGCCACTGCAGGTTGGTCCTAGGGTCGTGGCGGACGAACAGGACAGCCATGCTGTCGGGGCGCCAGGTGGGGTGATGCAGGTTATCGGCCAGCCAGCGCAAGGAATCGCCACGAAGGCCGTACACGAAGACCTCCACCAGTTTCGGGAACGTCTCTCGCGTTCTGTGAACGATCATCAGCTTCTCGCCGTCGGGGCTGAAGCGCGTGTTTTGCAGCTGGGAAGCATCGTCCTTGATTTCGAGACGGTTGGGAGTCAGGTTCCGGGCCTCCGCTAGGGTGACGAGCTGCCGGTAAGACCCGCTTTGCAGGTCCAGCACTCCTTGGTGTTCCGCATTCCCGCAAGACAGAAGGAGACCGTCCGGGCTGAGGCGGTTGCAAGGGACGGGCGTGTCCACGCACTCGACCTCTCCGCCGGCGATCGGCACCCGAGCCATGCAGCGAGGGCCCGGCTCCCGGGACTGGAAGTAGACGAAGTTCCCATCGGGGCCCCACAGCTGATTCACGCCCGTGTGATAGTGTCCGGTTAGCGGACCCGCCAACTCGCGCCTTCCCGTGCCGTCCGAGTTCATCACTACCAGGACGCCCGGGTAGCGCCCCATTGCTGTCAGTTTCCCGACCGATCGGTCGAACTGGAAGAACACGATTCGGTTGCCGTCCGGAGACCATGGCGACACGAAATAGTAGTGATGGGTCTCGTGATGCGGGCTCGCGTAGCGCAGGATCTCGCGGCCTGTCACTGGATCGCGCAGCTGCTCCGGCGACGGCTCTTGTTGAGCGGCTATTTGGAAGGGAAGGGAAAGCGCGAGAAGCCCGAGTCGCCCGACCAAGAGTTTCATGCCTGAAGCATCATAGACCTGCGGCCTAGCGTTGCACTCCGTGGTGAGACGGGAAGCGGTCTTCCGGAGTCCGTTCGTCGGCCCGGGAACTGGGCCCGTCCCCGGCATCGTTCAAGCACGTCTGGGATCGCGGAAGCCTGCGTTAGCGGGAGAACTTGGTTTCCAAGTGTTTCGGTCACTTGAACTTAGCCAGAAATGTCGAGTTGGTAGTAGCTACTGAGCACTATGCTCGGCGAAATGTGCCCGGACCTGGCGGAGCCCCTTCATAATGCCCATTGCCCCATAAGTCGGTCGACGGCCATAGACAGTCGCTCGTCAGGGTCATCCCAGAACTTCGCGAAGAGGGAGAGTGGATCGACCATGCGGTTCCGTGCCAATACGCTCGGGTCGTATCGCCAAGTCTCAAGCGTTCCGTCCGACTCATCGGCTGCCTCACACTTTTCTGCCCGACCGTCATCGAGAAAGTCTCGCACCTGTCCTGGTGTCACTGCGAAAACCGGCGGCGTCGCCGGCGGGTTGACGTCACTGAGTCGTGCAAGGGCATGCTCGCCAGCCAGCGGCAATTCGGGCGGTTCCTGAAGCCAGCGGACATGGTCCAGTCGACGCTCCGGACGAATCAAGAATGTCTTGGCCGTGTCAACCAGCAAGCGCCCCTCGGCGCGGAACCACAGGAGCTTCTTGCGGCCACGTCGCTCGACCTGGGCAAGCCCGGCAGCGGCAAGCTCATCGAATGCCCGGCCCACCGTCATATTCGAATACGGAAGTAGGTCTGCCAGTTCAGTCGGGGTCCGTGGCTGGTCCCGCGCGTTTCTCAGCAGATGGAAGAAGAGAACCAGTTGAGCCGAGGGCGATAACTTGTCGGGCCGCTCTGGTCTCGGCCCTCTGAAATGTTCGCGCAAGTCCGTAGCGAGTTCCGGAACGTAGAGCTGATTGCCTGGGACGGCAAAAGCGACTCCAGTTGCGATCAGCCGTGCACGAGAGCTTGCCGTGAGTCGTTCGGCCGAATACACAACTACTCCGTCGAACTCCGGCTTCGCGAGATCAACGTGTTTCCTGATCTCTGCCGGCGTATGGTTGCCGGCTTGTCTTGCAGCCATGAAGAGGAGCGACGTATGACCGATGCGAGTCTCGAAGAACCGGTACAGGCGCGCCAGAAAGACCGGCAGCCGCTTGTGCCTGTCCCATTCGTGCAGGGGAACATCGCGCTGAAGAATGGCTCCGAGATAGCGTTCGAGCCGCTCCCGGTACTGGCCGCTAGCGGAAGGAGTTTGCCGATGTTCTAACGCCATCTCTAAACAGTAACACAATTCGTGTTAAAATTCAATGATCGTGTTATATACAATTGTCACCACTCAAGCGCGCCTGCCGATTCCTGTAGCGTTGCGGCAAGGCCCACTTCTTGGGCTGCAGCGGGGTTTAGATGGCTGCCGCAGACGCTTGGGCCTGCGCCGCCATGGCCATCTAGCTGGCCTGTGGGAGTACGGAGCGGTCCTGTTAGGTCCGGGTCTCAGCCGACCCGGTATTTCTCGATCGCGTCCATGTCCAGCGACACGCCCAGACCCGGCTCGCGGGGAACTTCGTAGAAGCCGTCCTTCATCTCGAACGGCTCGAGCATCAAGTCGTCCTCTAGGACGTGCGTCACGCTGATGGCGTATTCGATCCCCGGGAACGCCGCAGCTTGGTGCGCCTGGAAGACCTGATTGACGCCGCTCGAGATGCTGTGCTCGACCCACAGCGGAATGCGGGTCTCCTCTGCCATCAGGGCTCGCTGGACCAGAGTTCGGCCCATCGGCTTGCCGACGACGAAGGCGTCGACCAGTCCTTCCCGGACGAACGGCATCGGGTCGGCCGGTATGTGCTCGGTCACTTGAAGCGCGGTCTTGCCTTTCAGCAGGCGGTAGTCATCGATCCGCTCGCGGGCGAAGGGAGACTCGATCGCGAAGTATTGATGGAACTTGGAGAGCCGTTCGCAGAAGTGGAGCGTGCGTCCGACCGAGCCCCACCAGGCGTTCGCATCCACCCAGACCCGCATGTCCCTCGGGATCACATCGCAAATCGCTTCCGCCTGCGCTATCGGGTCCTCCCACGGCCGGGCCTTCACCTTATGGACCCGGTACCCGAGGTCCGCCCCGCGTTTCGCCTCCGAAGCCATCAACTCCGGAGGGAAGCACTGGCTCCACCAGGTCTGCCGGATATGGGTCTTGGTCCGCGCCGCGAAGAGCTTCGACACTGGCAGACCGGTTGCCTTGCCGATCAGGTCGTAGATTGCGATCAGGATTCCTCCCAGGCGGTCGTCCAGAATGTGCTCCCACGGAGACGAGCCGACCAAGGATTCGAGGATCTCGCCGGCTGATTCAGCCGCCATGTCCGCGTCGCCGATACCGACCAGGCCGTCGTCCGTGAACAGCTTGACGATCACGGGCTCGTAGTGCGTCTGGAAGCGGCCCTGCCGGAAGAAGCTCCGCTGCCAAGCCACCCGGACGCGCTCGTCCATGGGAACACGGGTCCGGATCAACTCGTAACGGGAAATCCGTTGCTGGGTAGCTCCTAGAAGACGAACGCTGTGCGAACCGGCAAGGGCGGCGGCAGCGATGCTGCCTTCCCGCAGGAACCGGCGGCGGCCTAGCGGCGTGTGCACGTCGGAGGTGCTCCTACTTTCGGGCGGTGACGGTGATCTCGATGCGCGCCTTGCCCACGAGGCTGGCAACCGCCACGGTCGTCCTGGCCGGCCGGTCCTTCTCGAAGTACTGCGTGTAGACAGAGTTCATCTGGCGGAACGTGGAGATGTCCGTCAAGTAGACCTTGACGTCCACCGCGTCCGAATAGTCGTATCCGGCCGCCTTGAGGATGATCCCGATGCGTTTGAACGTCTGGTGGACCTCCTGCTCGAAATCCTCCGGGTACTCGCCGGTCTTGAGGTCCGAGCCAGTCTGGCCTGCGCAGTACAGCGTGTCGCCGACCTGCACGCCAGGGCTGAAAGGCATGCCCTCCCGGAATTCCGAGGGATAGATGATCTTCTTCTCGGCCGCCGCGCTGATGGGCATCGACGCGACCAAGAGCGCGGCCGCAAGCAGTCTGGTCATTGCAGGAGTCCTCCTCTGTTGCGCCTGAATTCTACCGCGAATGTCCCGGTGGGCAGCCTTGACAGGAGCAGGATCGGACGGTCTGTGGATTGGATCAGCGCGCCTCGCTGGCGGGAACGATCACTCCCAGCTTTGACCACTCGTCGAGTTGGTTCCTCACAGCATCAGCGGCGGTTGCATTGGGGCTGAGCTCGAGAAATCGCCGGAAGTGCGTTGCGGACGACTGAAAGTCGCCGTGGTTCGCATAGGCCGACCCTAGGAACTGATGAGCCTGCGGATAGGTGGCCGTCGCCCCTCTCTCGATCAGCTCCAAGGACTTTTCGATGCACTGCTCGTTATTCCCGGTGCGCAGGTATGCGCCGGCAACATAGAATCTCACGTCGTCAAGATGTTCGTTAATCTCCAATGCCCTCTCCCCCATCTCGATCGCTCCGGGCAGGTCGCCAGACCCGACCAGTAACGGCACGATGCGCGTGTAAACGGGGTAGAGAAACGGGTCGCCAGCCACTGCCTGTCTGTACGCGTCCAGTGCATCCTCGGGCATCCCAAGGCCCTCCCGGACCTGGCCCAGAAGCCTCCATGCGGCCGCGAAGTTTGGGTCCGCTCCCACAGCTGACTCAAGACGTGCGGCGATCTTGTGGAGATTTGGGCGCGGTTTGCCGACTTGCTTCAGTGCCCATTCGTATGACTGCACGGCCTTCTTTGGAGCGCGGGCAATCGTGGGGCTGATGACATGCCCAAGTATGCCTTCAGCCTCCGAGAGGACCACCTCGCCGACGTCGGGACTGTCGAATATCGATCGAATGCCGAGCTGGATTTCAGATGACTGATAGCCCGGAAGCTCGGCGCGCACGACGCAGTTGGTCATGTTGACTACGCCGAGGTGGTTGGGCTGGGGCACGCCCAGAGCGCGACCTGAGACTGTAACCTGCGTGGCGTCGGCGAGCCCGTTGCCCCTGCCTGACAGTTCGATGTCGAATGTACCGTCGGGCGCGACTTGGTCGGTGGCGCGAGTAAAGCCACCACAGACAAGTTCTATGACTGTCTCCTTGGGCACCACGCCACTGTTGCTCATTTCCACGATTCCCGAAATGTACCCAGTCATCTCCGGCTCCGGCGGAACTAATATTTCAGCGGTGGGGTCCGGGGCGATGCCCGTTGGATCCTTCGCCAACTGGGCTGCCAGCGACTGCGAGAGAAACGCCGTGGCCGCAGCTAGAACCAAGACCGACCCCGTCGCTGCCATGAATCTGTCCTCTCGCCCCTGCCAGCCTTGCTCGGACCACTCTCGGCTCAGAAGCGACGCTCGGTGGCATAGTCGCCACTAGTTCGGATACGGGTCCGCTTCGGGCCTGAGCAAGTGGGCAACTGTGGCGATTATAGACCCTGGGCTCGCAAAAGTTGATAGATTGGAGCCGGTAGCCTTTCCGCGCCGCTCAACACCCCAATCCCTACCCTAGGAGCGAATCCATTGACTAGAAACTCTGCTTGCCTGTCTCGTTGCGTCTGTCTTTGGGCATTCCTGCTGGCGGTCGAGGGCACGGCCCAGACGCCTATCATCCAGCCCGGCGCCCCGGGCGAGGCGGCGCGGGAGCTGAGCGCCGACCAGGCGATCGAGATCGCTGAATCGCGCTACTCGCCGGACGACGTTCGCTTCGTGCATGACATGATCCCGCATCATCACCAGGCGCTTGTGATGGCGGAGCTGGTGGCTGACCGCACGAACCGGCAAGAGTTGATCGACGTTGCCGGGCGGATCAACGCTTCGCAGGGAGACGAGATTGAGTTCATGCAGCAGTGGCTGCGCGACCGCGGCCAGCACGCGCCGGACCCGGCCGCGCACGATGCAATGCACACGAGCCACAAGATGGCTGGCATGGCTACGCCGGAGCAGATGGCCAAGCTCGCCGCATCCGATGGCACCGCGTTCGACCGGCTGTTTCTGGAGCTGATGATCCCCCATCACGAGGGCGCGGTGAAGATGGTCAAGGAGCTCCTCGATCAGCCAGGGTCGGCCTACGATCCGGTGCTCTTCGAGTTCACCTCCGAAGTCACCAACGGTCAGACCGCGGAGATCGAGCGCATGAACGCGTTGCTTGTCAAGCTCTCCGAGGACCCGCGTTCCGCGTTGTCTGCCGGATTCCGGGATGCCGGCCAGGCCCGGCTTAACCTCGAGCTCGTCGCCTCGCTGCCCAAGCCGGCCGGATTCTTCGATCCGAACAACCCCGCGAATCTGCCGCTGAAGCGCCTGGAGGCCCTCGCCGCCGAAGAAAACGCGGACGAGCCGGCCGCCGAGAAGCCCGAAGCAGCGGAGGACGACGACAACGAGGACAAGAAAGACGGGAAGGGCAAAGGCAAAGGGCGGTCGGCCCTGTTGAGCTTCTCCAACACCGACATGGCTTTCGCTGGCGATGTGATGGTGGTCGGCAACTACCACGGCTTCAATATCTACCGGCTACTGGGCGATGGACGGCCGGAACTGCTCAGCTCGGTGGTCTGCCCGGGGGGACAGGGCGACGTCTCGATCGTCGGCGACCTGCTGATCATGTCGGTTGAGCAGACGCGCGGGCGGCTCGACTGCGGGCTCCAGGGGGTGACCGAGGACGCGAGCCCCGAGCGCTTTCGCGGGCTCCGCATCCTCGACATCAGCGACCTGAGTCGGCCGGTCCAAGTGGGCGCGGTCCAGACCTGCCGCGGCTCGCACACCCACTCGGTAGTCTCCAGCGGGGGAAGTAACGGCACGATTGTCGTCTACAACTCCGGAACATCCTCGGTGCGCGAGGAGGAGGAACTGGAAGGCTGCTATGACGAGTCACCCGGCGACGACCGCACAGCGCTGTTCCGCATCGATGTCATCGAGATTCCGGTCGACCGCCCGTCCGAGGCGCGCATCGTCGACTCGCCGACGGTCTTCGCCGATCCTGAGACCGGCGTCCTGGCCGGGCTCTGGAGAGGCGGCGACCACGGGGACGACACACAGGAGACCAGGCGGACCGACCAGTGCCACGACATCACCGTCTTCCCGGAGCGCCATCTCGCTGCGGGCGCCTGCTCGGGAAACGGCATTCTCTTCGACATCTCTGACCCGCTCAAGCCGCAGCGGCTCGACGCGGTTGTGGACGGGGGCTTCGCCTATTGGCACTCGGCGACCTTCAACAACGACGGCACCAAGGTCATCTTCACTGACGAGTGGGGTGGCGGCACGCGGCCGCGCTGTCGCGCCTACGACCCGCTCAGCTGGGGCGCCGACGCGATCTACGACGTTGTCGACGGCAAGCTCGAGTTCCGCAGCTACTACAAGTTGCCTGCGCCGCAGTTGGAACAGGAGAACTGCGTCGCGCACAACGGCTCCATCATCCCGGTACCGGGTCGCGACGTCTTTGTCCAGGCTTGGTACCAGGGTGGCCTTTCGGTGATCGATTTCACCGATTCCGCCCACCCGGTCGAGATCGCCTACTTTGACCGTGGGCCCATCGACGCCGAGGAGCTGGTCATGGGCGGATACTGGTCGACCTACTGGTATCACGGTCACATCTACGGCACTGAGATTGCGCGCGGGCTGGACGTCTTTTCGCTGACCCCAAGTCAATTCCTGAGCGAGAGCGAGATCGCAGCGGCGGCACGGGGCGACGGGGGCGGCGCCTTCAACCCGCAGCAACAGTTCCCTGTTCAGTGGCCCGCGGAGCCGGTCGTGGCGCGGGCCTA
>VXMF01000020.1 GCA_009841225.1 Terriglobia bacterium
CGGCCCTCGGCGTGGGCCCGCAGGATGTCGTCCACCGTCCGGCAGTGAATGAGAAGGAAACTATATACGGTGTTGCCCAACCGCTCAGGTCGGGAAGGCGCTGAGTAGCGCGTCCGCCTTCGTCTCGAAGAGCACCTGACGGGCGACGGCGGCGCTGGCCTTGTGCGAGAAGCCGGTCATCTCGGTCGGCTGCTTCACGGCGATGTCCATCGGGATCACGTTCGCCGGGTCCGCGATGAGAGAGGCCAGCCCCGGATACCGAAGCACCAGCGAGTCGCCCACGTCCTTCACGTCATCCGAGCCGACCATTTGGGGAGTCCCGTAGACGATCCCGACGTTCGAGACCACGAAGAGCGTGGCCGTGTCCCATTCCCGCGTACCCCCCCCTCGCTTGTTCATCAGGATCACGCCTTGCCGCTTGCCGGTGAACGAGCCTTTGATCGAGACCTGCTTCCCACCGGGTAGCAGGATGTCGCCCTTCGCCTCCTGAGACGAGTAGAGCGTGCAGTCGATCCCGACACTGCGGAGGATCGCGCAGGTGAAGACCTCCACCGCGCCGCCGACTACGAAGCGGTTCTCGTAGATCGTCGTGTTGTAGCGTTCGAGCAGTACCCGAATCGCGTTCTCGTACTGGGTCCGAACCTCGTCAGAGCAGTCCGCCCGCAGCCTGTCGAACACCCGCCGCTCGGCGTTGAAGGTTGCCATGACGGTCGATTTTCTCCCATCTGGGGAGCAGATTGAACTCGCGGCGGTCCCCCTCCCGTCCGAGGATGCGTTTCTCCGCGAGTTTCAGGTACTCCGCCTCCACGTCATACCCGACGCATCGGCGCCCCTCACGGAGGGCAACGAGGGCCGTTTGGCCGCTCCCGAGAAAGGGGTCCAGCACCTCGTCACCCTCGTCGGAGTAGAGCCGCACGAGCCGCCTGACCAGCTCTTCCGGGTAGGGGCACGGGTGGTCGATCTCGTTCGGCGGCACCGGCGCGATGTGCCAGACGTTGTTGGCGATGTCCCGAGTGAAAAGCTCGTCGATATCGAGCGCCTTCGCCTGCCCCCGCCGATGGTCTCCCGGCTTGCGGAAGATCAGGATGTACTCGGTCATGATGTTCGGGTAGAAGTAGCCCGACCGGGGATGCTGGATGAACACCCCGGCCCGCTTCACGCCGCCCGTGACCTTGTTCCAGATCACGTCTTGGTGGAACTCCCAACCCAGGTCGAGAAGTCGCCCCGTCACCATCATCGGGGCCGGGTAGTGCTTCCCCTTGTTGAGGATCGTCCCGACCACGATGGCGCAGAATCCGCCCGGAACCGTCGCCCGGTAGACCTCCTTGAACGTCTTCCCGATGTTCCCGAGCCACGCCTTGAAGGTGGCCCCGAAAGCCGCGTAGTCGCGCTCCCGGTGCCACGCCTCGCTGTCGCTGGCGTGGATGTCGTAGTCGATGCTGTTCCAGTAGGGCGGAGACGTGATCGTGAGCGCCACCGAGTCATCGCCGCACTGCGGCATCTTCAAGCAGGACCGGTTGTAGAACCGGAAGCCCGGTCCCTCGACGATTCCCTTCCGCTTCCGGGGCCGGGCGATAGCCTGCCCCAACTGCTCGAAACTCACGCGATGAGGTCCGCGTAGCGAAGCCGCTTGCCGAGCATTCCAGCGGCGAGCATCCGCATCTGGGTGCGGGTGTTCATCTTCCGAACACCGTGGCGGGAAGCGAACTCCGAGACGTACCGCCCGAGGTGCTTCCGGCTCATGTAGTGGTGGGTCCCGTAGTACCCACGCTTCAAGAGCGCCCAGAACGACTCTACGCCGTTCGTGTGCGCTTGCCCCCGGACGTACTCGGAGACGGAGTGCTTCACGCTCTCATGCTCGAATCCGTAGTGCTCCAGCCCGTGGTAGGCCCCGTGGTCGTCGGTGTAGACGGTGCTTCCCGGCGCGACGTGGGCAAGGATTTCGCTCTTGAGGGTGAGGGAGTCCGTCCGGTCTACCGGAGTTGCATGGATGCGCCCGTCGCGCTGCTTGACGGCGAAAACCGCCTGCTTCCCGGAAGGCCCCCGGCCCGGAGTCCGCTTCGAGAGGTGCTTGTTCTTCTCGCGGCCCCCGAAGTACGACTCGTCCGCCTCGACGATCCCGGCCAGCAGCTCGTCGCGCTCCCAAGCCTTGCGGAGACGCTGCCCGAGGTGCCATGCCGCCTTCTGAGTGATGCTCAGATCGGATGCCATCTTCGTCGAGGCGGTGCCCTTGATCCCGGTCGTGGCGAGATAGATCGCGGTGAGCCAGGTATGGAGAGGAAGGTTCGAGTCGGCCATCACGGTCCCGGTGCGAATCGAGAACCGCTTCCGGCAGTCGCGGCAACGGTATGCCATCCTCTGATTCCGCGCCACCGAGACGCGGACGCTGTCGCAGTGGGCGCAGCGGAGGCCATCCGACCACCGCCACTCGACGAACTGCTGGACCGCCGAAGCCTCGTCGGGGTACTGCTGGAAGAACTCGCTAAGACTCAGTTTTTCGCGCTTCATGGCCTCTCTCAGAACACCATGAGTCTAGGCGATCTTGCGTCATTTGTCAAGTGTTTTTGGGCAACACCGTATATAGTTTCCAATGAGAAAGTCCTGGTGGGCGATGTCCGCAAGGCGCATCCCCAGGTCGTGGAGG
>VXMF01000019.1 GCA_009841225.1 Terriglobia bacterium
TCACGGGGGTCGCGGGCCGGCTGATCGCCTGGGGCGGCGGGGGAATCTCGATCTCGGGCGGGAGTTCGATCGCCACCAGCTCCTCGGAATCGAACGAGACGTCCTCCGCGGTCATGCTCGGCCAGAACATGAACATCGCGAAGTGCACCACCGTCGCGACCAGAACCGACCCCCAGAACCAGGTGTCGAACGACTTCTTGAAGCGGTCGTTCGCCGTCTCCAGAGGCGGACCTTCCTGCACTTGTACGGATTCGTTGTCGCTCATCGTCTCTCCCTCGTCGTGTGGCCGAAGAACCCGGTTGGTTACGATGGGGAGCGAGAACGGATCTGTCAACTAATTTTTTAGTTGATGGGTGGAGATGGGCCCCGGGAGGCGATCGAAGGATGCCTCGGCGCGACCCCTACCCGCCCGGCGCCTCCACCCGCACCGTGAGAATGTCCGTATCGTGGTACTTCTGGTGCCGGACCGATGCGGCCAGATGGCGCAGCAGCCGCAGCGAGAAGTCGTGCTGGGCCTCGATCTCGACCGATTGCTCTGCGGCCAGCGCCATCCGGTCCTCGATGTTCCCTTCCCCTGACACGGCGAGAAACTCCAGTTCCGCCGCCCCGCGCTCGAGGCGCACGCCGAGTCGCAGCCGCCGCGTCGGGCCGTCGGCGCCGCCCTCATCTCCCATCAGGCTCACCAGCGCCTCCTCCGAAGCCAGGTGCACCCGCTGGAGCATGTCGCCGCCCCATCCCGCACGCGCCGCGCAACTGTCGATGAATGCCCTGATCCCGGGCAGCGCGTCCACGTCGAGCGTGGTCACCAGACGCTTGCGGCGCGGGCCGGCGAGCTCGACGAACACCGACAGCGCGAGTGCCGTCAGCCCGCCCGAGGTCATGCCGTTGCCTAGCATCTCGGCGAAGAAGGGGGTCATCTGGTCTATGAACAGGCCCCCGCTCTGGAAGCCGTAGCCGACCCAGAACGAGACCCCGACAATGGCCGCCTTCCGATAGTTCATGCCGTCCGCTACGACTATGCGCATGCCCAGAACGAACAGGATTGAGATCAGCACGATCAGGTAGGTGCCGATGATGGCGTCGGGGACCGAGAGGATCACCGCCACCAGCTTGGGGAGCAGGGCCAGCGCGCAGAACCCGACGCCGATGGCGACGCCGACCCGGCGCGCGGCCACCCCCGTGATCTCCACGATCGCGACGCTGCTCGAATAGGTCGTGTTGGGAACCGTGGCGAGCAGTCCCGAGAGGAGGTTGCCCAGGCCGTCGGCCATCACCGCCCCCTGCACCCCGCGAAAATCCGTGGCCCGGTCCTTCCGCCACGACACGCGCTGCACGGCCACCGCATCGCCAATGGTCTCGATCGCCCCCACCAGCGTGACGAACACGAACGCAGGGAGCAGCGCCCAGAACACGGGCCCGAAGGTGAAGTCGAATCCCGGCCAGCCCGCCAGCGGCAGTCCGAACCACGGGGCCGTGGCCACCGCATCCCACGAGAACACGCCGAAGAAGCCGGCGACCAAGCTCCCGGCCACGATCCCGATCACGGGACCCCACAGCCGCATCGCCCCGGAAGCGCGCAACACGATAGCCATCGTGACGGCGAGGGTCACCGCAGCCGTGACCGGCCCGGCCGCGGGCGCCACCCCCTCGGGCACCTGCGCGATCAAGTCGAGGATCAGCGGCATCACCGTCACCGCGATCAGCATGATCACCGTCCCCGCGACCGTCGGCGTGATGATCCGCCGCAGCAGCGACATCCGCGCCGCCAGCGCGAACTGAAACAGCGCCGAGACCGCCACCAGCGTCGCCAGCAGCGCCGGCCCCCCTTGCACCAGCGCCGTCACCGCCACCGCGATGAACGCCCCCGACGTGCCCATCAGCAGGATGTATCCCGCCCCGAGGCGTCCCACGCGCCGGGCCTGAACCATCGTCGCGATGCCGCTCACCAGCAGCGCCGCGCACGCCGCCCACGACAGAAAGAGCTCGCTCTCGCCGGCCGCCCGCACCACGATCGCCACAGTGAGGACGATCGGGCCCACGGTCAGCAGGCAGTACTGCAGCGCCAGCCCGATCGTGACCGGCAATCCGGGCTTTTCGTCGGGTTCGAATCGAACTTCGGGACCGGATCGGGCGGCAGGCAGCGCCATTGGAGCCTCCTTTCTGCGATTCGGAGATCGAGGGATTCTGAATCTGGCAGAGACCGTATCTCCCCGCGAGACTGGCAAGAAACCGTCCCGCGACCGAAACCCTCACGTTACGTCAGGGTTCTCGCGTGGCCCCTTCAGCCGGCCATCATCCGCCCCATCATCGTCATCGGATCCAGCACCCCGTAGCTCCCCATCCGCATGGGGCCACCTCCCAGGAAGAGCCGCGCTCCCAGGGACAGCACCCAGAACGACGAGTCTCTCCCCGGGAATCCGCCCTGCGGGACGTCCCCTCTTTCGGCGCGAACCCGGTGATACTGCACTTCCAGGAAGGGGCGCAGGCTCACCGGGTCCGGGCTCAGTTGGCGGGCGTAGGCCGCCGTGGCGATGAGCCATCGGGTCGCGCCGGTCGCGTGCGCGCCGTGATCGTAGCGGAAGAAGTCGTCCGAGCCGGCCGGTCCCGTCCGCGCGTACTCCGGCCGCGTCGCGAATTCCAGCCGGAGATAGGGCTGGTGACGGTCCGCGGCATAGCCCGTCTCCGCGAGGACGCTCGTGTATCCCTGGCCGCGTTCCGGTTCGCTGCGGGAGCCTTCGACCAGCCCGTAGAGCATCCCCGGACCAGCCGGCCCCGAGCGGCGCAGCGCCGCGTTCGACAGGCTGGAGGTCTCCTCGTGGCCATCATGCGACTCGGTGACGCGGGCGCGGGAGAAGGAGGTCTCCCACTCGGTGGGGGATCCGGTTCCCGATGTCCATCTCCGCGTCAGCCGGCCCGACCAGGAGTCAGGGAAGCCGCGGATGTTCGAGAAGTCGTACGGTCCTTCGGGTTCAGTTCCTCCGAAGACGCCCGCTTCCAGGCTCCATCCGGCGAGTCGCCAGATCGCGTTCACGGTCCAGCGCTCGAGGACCTGCGAGAGATGATGGTTGGTGGGATACTTGAGCCCGGGGCGGGACATGGGATCATCGGTGCCGTAGGGGGCGAAGCCCTTGCCCGCGGACAGCGACAGCCCTCCTCCGGCAACCTCCCAGAGGTTCCAGCTGAGCATCGCCTCGTGCAGCAGCGTGTGCGGATGCCGCTTGTCGATGAAGCCTTCTCCCCAGCCGCCGTAAGTGAGTTCACCGCCTCCCAGCGTGATCCCCTCGAAGTTGAGCGTCGTGCGGAGGACGAGCCGGCGGGACGGGCTCTCCAGGTTCGTCATCAGGGCCGGCTGGGTCAGATACCACTCGGTGCGGCGCAGCTCGCCGCCGTCCCGGTTGTCCGGGCCTCCGGTGGTGACCACGGGAAAGACCTGGCCCATCCCGACGACGTGCCAGTCGCCCAGCGGGAGCCGGAACATACCGTGCTGCATCTGGTGTCCCGCTTCGGGCTCCATCGGGTGGTCCATGTGTTGCGCGGGCGCCTGCCGCGGGAGCAGGAACAGGAAAAGGAGTGCCGGCGCGGCGACGGTGCGGGCGGTCGCCACGGGTCGATGTATGTACATGAATACCTCGCCGTTGGGAGATACATCCGAGAGAAACGCCCGGGACGGGCGCTACCTGAGGCTCAGATGTCGTGGCGAGGTGGGGGAGGATCGACGCTCGTTGCGACGATGGCGGGGGTCTGCTGGACGAACGGGCCGGCCTGAAAGGCGACGCCGGGGAACGATCGGACGTGAGCCGGGCGCAGGGGTTCACCCGAGGTGACGGCGCAGGCCAGCATCATCGCGCACTCTCCCTGCCCGGGATCTTCGTGCCGATTGGAGTGGGAGGATTCTCCGCCCGCGTGTTGCGAGGCCCCGTGGTGGTGTGCCATCGGGGCTTCGGCCGGCCCCTGGATCAGCGATCCGTCCGTCGCGCAGCGGATCGCGGCGACATGGGACCACGAGAGGGCCAGCAGGGCGAGGAGAGCGAAGACGCGGTTCATGGGGAATGATGCCGGTGGGAGGCGGGTGCGGACAAGTGTTGCGCCGCTGCCGCTGACCATTGGGCCGGGCCCATACGACATTTGCGGGTCGTGTTGGGAGGCGCATTGCTCCGCCTTGCGGCCCGCCGACGCCTCCTCAAGTATTACGGGCTCGTCGATCCGGCCCCTTGAGGCTCGGATGGTGAGACTCCTGCGCTCGAGCATGACGGAGAAACGGAATGAGACAAGGAGCTGTGAGACGCTTTAGGGCCGTGGCCACTTTGGGGCTCGCTTCGCTCCTGTCCAGCGTCCCGCTCGTTCCCGCCGCCGGACAGTCGATCACCGTTGTGTCGTGGGGCGGCTCCTACGGCCGGGCCGTCAACGAGGGCGCCAACATTCCCTTCACCGAGGCGACCGGCATCCGCATCGGCGTGGAGGCCTATAACGGCGGCCTGGCCCAGATACGGGCGCAGGTGGACTTCGGCAGCATCCATTGGGATGTGGTCGACCTGGAGATGGCCGATGCCGTACGCGGTTGCGACGAGGGGCTGCTCGAGCCGATAGACATCGACGATCTGCCTCCGGGACCCGACGGCACTCCTGCGGCCGACGACTTTGTGGCCGAGAGCCACACCGATTGCGGGGTGGGCAATCTGTACTGGTCGACCGTGTACGCGTACAGCGAAGAGAACTTCCCGGGCGAGGCGCCCGCCACCATGGCCGACTTTTTCGACCTGGAGAAGTTCCCGGGCCGCCGCGGGATGCGGCGGGTACCGCAGGTGAACCTGGAGTTCGCCCTGATCGCAGACGGTGTGCCGCTCGAAGATGTGTACGCCACGCTGGAGACGCCCGAGGGCCTGGACCGCGCCTTTGCCAAGCTCGAAACGATCAAGGACGAGGTGGTCTGGTGGGAGGCGGGCGCCCAGCCGCCGCAGATGCTGGCCGACGGGGAAGTGGTCATGAGCACGGCGTACAACGGCCGCATCTTCAATGCCCGGATCCTTGAAAACCAGCCGTTCGTGATCGTGTGGGACGGGCAGTTGCTGGACGTGGGTCAGCTCGGGATCGTCGCAGGCACGCCGAGGCTTGAAGACGCGCTGAGATACGTGGCCTTCGCCACCAGTGCCGAGTCTCTGGCGCGCATCGGCCGCCGCATCTCCTATTCCCCGGCGCGCAGATCAGGCACGCCGCTGGTGACCACGCATGTCGTCGCAGGGATCGACATGGAGCCTCATCTGCCGGCCGGCGCGGGCAACGCGGATCGTGCGCTTCGTTACGACTGGGCGTTCTGGGTCGACAATCAGGACGAACTGAACGAGCGCTTCAGCGCCTGGCTGGCGCGCTGACTCAGAACACCACCCGATAGCTGACGTTCAGACTGCGCGCGGCCTCAGGCATGATCTCCTTCACCCGCGAGAGGTGGTTGCGGTACTCGGCATTCGCCGCGTTGGCGAGGCTGACGGTCAGAACGTTCAGGCGCCCGCCGAACGTGAACCGCGCCCCTGCCGCGGCGTTGAGGACGGTGTACCCGCGCGTCGGCGTCTCGAATTCGCCAACCCGGTCCTGCCGGCTTGCCATCTCGGCCTCCGCCCGGACATACCACGACGGCCTCTCGTACTTCAGGGCCACATGTCCCTTGAGGGGAGGAACGAGAGGCAGGGGCTGATCGGTCCCCTTGAGACTGCCCTTTACCGACGAAGCCACTCCCTCGATCGCCAACCCCCGCCCGGCGTCGACATCCACGCTGGCCTCGAAGCCGCTGAACACGGCGTCGTTGCCTCGGAACTGATAGATGGGGAGGCGCACGCGGCTCAGGCGGCCCGTGTCCTCCCCGTATATGTGGTTCGTGATGTCGTTGTGGAAGCCGGTCAGCTCGGCCCGCAGCCGGTCGGACTCGAAGCGGAGAAAGACATCGAGCCCCCTCCCGATCTCGCCCTCCAAAGACGGATTACCGACTTCAAAGACGTAGGCCGCCAAGTGCGGTCCTTCCGAGTAGAGTTCGGTGACGTCCGGTGTGCGAAACGCGCGGGCAACGCTGGCGCCGAGCACCATCCCCGAAGCGGACTGGTAAAGGACACCCAGCGACCCCGACAGGGACTGGAATCGGCGGTCGCGGATCTCGCCGATGTCCGAGACTCGATCTCTCCCCGGATCGGCCATGCTCCAGTCGTAGCGCAGCCCCGACTCGATCTGGAGGGGGCCCAGATCGACCTCCTCGAGCAGGTACAGGGCCGCCCTGAGCCGACGCGTGTCCGGCGTGTGCAGGGATCCACCGTATCGGAAATCCTCCCAGGACGCGCGGCCGCCCATCGCACCCGCAGCAAAAGGTCCCCACCTCCCATGGCGGCCCAGTACGTCCGCGTTCGCGTTCTGCTGCTCGAAGAGCGTGCCCAGAATGTCCGCTGCTTCGAGCTCGCGGTGCGTGTACCAGGTGTGAGTCGCGTCGAAGCGGAGGTTGTTGAAGGCTCCGGTCGGATCATCGAGCACGGTCCGCAACTTCGATGAGAACCGCTCCATTTCGATGCGCACACCCTCGTCGTGCCCACCCACGAACCCACCCGGGATGCCGTAGTAGTTGCGGTAGGCGCGGAAGGATGCCCCCACGCGTGCCCGGTCGGCTACCCAGGCCGTCCCCGCACCCCCGCTCAGGAGTTCGCCGTCGGTGTTGAGAAGCGTGCCGGCGGGCGTCTTCAGGTCTCCCGCCGTCCGCGCGGCCATCTCCACGCGCAGCGGCAGGCGCTCCGCGATGGCGAACACGCCCGACGCGCTGCCGGCCAGCGAGCCGGTCGAGCTCTGTGTCTGCAGCGACGCGGCGCCCGTCAGGCGAGTGGGCGCGGTGGTCGGAATCTCGTCGCGGATGACGTTGATGACCCCGCCCAGCGCGTTGCCCCCGTAGAGCAGCGCGCCCGGCCCCCGCACAACCTCGATCCGCCTCGCCGACGACGGATCGAGCGCGGTGGTGTGGTCCGCGCCCTGGCTGGAGGCATCGCCCACCGCACTCCCGTCCTCGAGCATCAATACCCGATCCCCGCTCAGTCCCCGGATCACCGGTTGCGCAACCGATGGACCCATCCTGGTCGCCGCCAGCCCCGGCATCGACGCCAGGGTTCCCGCGACGGTCGCCGTCATCTGGCGCTGCAGGTCGTCGCCCGCCATGACGCTGACCGGCCGGAGCGCCTCGGCCGCCGCGCGCTCGCTGATCGTGGCCGTCACCACCAGGTTCTCCAGCGCAATGGGAGACGGCGTCAACTCGATCACGACCTCGGCCGCCTCGGCCACGGCCCGGCGCGCGCGCTCGGTTCCGACGGTCACGACGGCGGTGGCGCCCCGGTACCCCAGACGATCGGCTCGAAGGATGTACCCGCCCGCGGCCAACCCGGTCAGGTGGAAGTTGCCGTCTCCCCGGGTCACCGCCCTGGTGTCCCTCCCGACCACCGACACGTTCGCTCCCGCGAGGGGTTCGCCGGTCCGCGCGTCGCGCACATTTCCCTCAAACACGTATCCCTGGTCCGTCTCCTGTGCGGAGACCCGGGGAACTGCGAGCGCGGGGGCGGTCGCAAGACACAAGACGAGCGACAGCGAACTCCGGCGGATTCCGTCGACGAGGGCACGCACCGTCCGGGAGGGGAGGATAAGTCGACCGAAGCGGTATTTCGCGTCTGTGGCGTTGAGCGTCCGCATGCGTCCCTTCGACTGATGGGGGTCTAACTCTTGGCTGGTTGGGCGGACCTCCGCAAGCTGGGTGGTAACCCCGATTTCGTTGCGGAAGGTCGGGCCGTCACCAACCATTAGATCTGACACCCGACGGAGGAAATCATGACGGACAAACTGATCTGGTGGGCGATAAGGCTGGTAGGCGTCCTTGCCATCGCCACGCTTTTCCCGGCTCCGGCTATCTGCCAGGTCCCCGCAGAGACGGAAGCCCGCCTCCGTTCCATCTTCGAGGCGAGGGACTTTGACGCCCGGTCATTCCAGGCGACCTGGCTGCCCGATGGATCCGGATACACGACCCTGGAGACCCCCTCGGGCGCGTCGCAGCCGGAGTTGATTCGATACGATGCCGCCAGTGGCAACCGGACGGTCCTCGCCTCGCTCTCCCATCTCACGCCCGCCGGTCGCTCGGAGCCCCTGAGCATCTCCACCTACCAGTTCGCCCCGGACGGCACCTGGGCGCTCCTCCGGACCGACACCGACGGCTTCTGGATGCTCGAACCCGCCACTTCCACGCTGAAGAGGGTGGAGGCGGGCCCCGGAAGCACCGTCTCCCCGGAAGGAGGCCGCATCCTCTTCAGCCGTGACGGCGACCTTCACGTCCACGACCTCGCGGCCGCTCAAACGACCCGCCTGACCCACACCACCGCGGAATCCGTCTCCAACGGGCGCGCCGCATGGAGCCCCGACGGCAACCGCGTCGCCTTCGTCCAGTCCGACGCCTCCGGGGTGCGGATGCGGTCCATGCTCGTCCCCACCGACCCCTCGTATCCGGAGCTCCGGCAGGTCCGGTTCGCGAGGGTGGGCGAGACCATCGCCAGGCTCCGGGTGGGCGTGGTGGACGCCGGGGGCACGGAAGTCCGCTGGATCTCCATCCCGTCCCCGACCGAGGGCTTTTATCTCGGGCAGGTGAGCTGGGCGGGGAACTCCGAGGAGCTGCTGGTGGAGCAGTTCAGCCGGTTTCGGGACGAACGGGATTTCTTCATCGCCAATGTGACCACGGGTGAGGTCAACCGGATCTACCACGAGTCCGATCCGGCCTGGGTCGTCGCCAGCTATCGCCTGAACGCCGGCCTGGAGTGGATCCGGGGGGGCGACTCCTTCCTCTTCCTGACCGAAAAGGACGGGTGGCGCCACTCCTGGGTCTATTCGCGCGACGGGCGCGAGGAGCGGCTCCTGACCCCGGGGCCCGGCGACGTCATGGAGCGCGGGCCGGTTGCCGACGGGGAGGCCGATGGGGGAGATGGCTGGTTCTACTTCTTCGCCTCGCCCGACAACGCCACCCAGCGCTACCTCTACCGTGTCCGCCTGGACGGCGCCGAAGAGCCCGAGCGGGTCACGCCCCCGGACCAGCCGGGAACCCACTTCTATGACTTCTCTCCCGACCTTCGGTGGGCCTTTCACACGTATTCCACATTCGACACTCCCCCGGTCACCGCCCTGATCAGCCTCCCGGACCACCGCGTCGTGCGGGTTCTGGAGGACAACGACGAGCTCCGGCGCCGGGCGGAGGCCACGACCTCCCGCCCCACGGAGTTTCTGGAGCTGGATATCGGGGACGGCGTGGTGATGGACGCGTGGATGATCAAGCCGAGGGACTTCGACCCCGCCGCGAAATACCCGGTGTTCATCTACGTCTACGGGGAACCGCACGGCCAGACCGTCCTCGACCGGTGGTCGACCCGGAACAACTATCACCGCGCCATCGCGGACCTCGGATACCTGGTCGTGTCGATCGAGAACCGGGGCACACCGGCGCCGAAGGGTGCGGCGTGGCGGAGGGCGCCCTTTCCGACGATCGGCGTGCAGTCGACGGAGGACCATGCGGCGGGAGTCCGGGAACTCGGCAGGATGCTCCCCTGGGTCGATGTGTCCCGGGTGGGGATCTGGGGCTGGAGCGGCGGTGGATCGAACACCCTCAATTCGCTGTTTCGCAAGCCTGACGTCTACCACGTGGGGATCGCCGTGGTCCCCAAACCCCAGCCGCACCTCTACAACGCATGGTTTCAGGAGATCTACATGGAAACCCTGGAAACCAACCCGGACGGCTACCGCGTCTCCGCGCCCATCAACTACGCGGAAGGGCTGGAGGGGGACCTGCTGATCATTCACGGAACCGGGGAAACCAACACGCACCTGGAGATCGTCGAGGGATTGGTGGACCGGCTAGTGGAACTCGGGAAGACCTTCGACTACTTCACCTACCCCAACCGGAACCACGGACTGTCGGAAGGGGAGGGGACGGAGCTCCATGTTCGCATGCTGATGGTGCGATATCTGCTGGAGCACCTGCCGGCGGGGCCGGGGTAGGCGGCGGACCGCTACTCCACAACCTCATACCGCCCCGGCAGGTTGCCAGGAGCGTACCCCAGCGCCGGATCGTCCATCCGCGCCAGCACGCTCCTGTGGATGCGCGCACCTTCCGGGATGGTTCGCGGCGCCGGCCTCCACAGCCGCCAGAAGCCGGCTCTGGAGACGTGGAGGCGGCCTGCGGGATCGGGTGAGAGCCTGGCGCGCCAGTCCGGCCGCAGGCGCAGGCCCCGGGCCTCGGCCCTGTTCAGCATCCATTCCAGTGCGATGTCGGAGAGGCCGGCATCGGTGTACCAGCCGCCGACATCGGAGTGGACGCCGGCGAACCAGACCTGCTCGATCGTCTGGTGATCGGCCCTGGCGTCCTCGCTCCACATGTTGGCCGGGAACTTCTTGCGCTGTTCGTCGATGGAGACCGCGTGGTAGCCGTACTTCACGTCGTGGTTCAGCGTTGAATCGAAGAACTTCCGCCCCCAGAACCAGCCCATCGAGCCGACCGTGTCCCACACGCCGATGAGGTGCGGGCGGCAGTCGTGGCAATAGGTCCGCTTGAACCCGGGCGCCATCCCGTGACGCGCGCGGTCGTTGTAGATCCTGGACGCGTACGGCACCAGGTTGAGGCTGCCCCTCTGCAGCAGGCCGCAAAGGTTCAGCATCCCGGCCAGCGCGCGCACGGTGAACGCGCCGCGGCTGAAGCCGAACAGATACAGCCTGTCACCCGGCTCGTAGCGGTCCATGAGGAACCGGTAGGCATCCTCGATGTTCTGCTGGAGCCCGGCGCCGAACGCCTTTCCCAGCGTCCGGCCCACCCGCCGTCCGAGCGTCCTGCCGAGAAAGCTGAAGGTTCCGACGCCCGGATCGTAGAAGGCGGCCTGGTCCCGGTCGCGAACGATCGCCTCGTACAGCTTCACGACGTTGGTGTTGTTCGAGCCGTATTCGTTCCCCGTTCCGTCACAGCACACGACGATGTTCTTCGCCATGGGCGCGTCCCGTTGCCGATGGTTGCCGTCGAGAGTCGAGTTCCGCCACAAGTCTGGCAGGGACGGGCTCTCTCCGCGAGACTCCGATGCCAAGACCGTGGAAGTCCATCATCGAAAGGAGGCAGCGTGCAACGCGTTCAGGGATTCGGCGGGTTCTTCTTCCGGGCAAAGGACCCGGAAGGACTTGCGAAATGGTATCACGATCACCTGGGCATCAATCCCGCCCCGAAGAACATGGAGATGCCGCCCTGGGTGACCGAGTCCGGGGTCACGGTCTTCGGACCCTTCGCTGCCGACACGGACTACTTCGCAGCGGACAAGACCTTCATGCTGAACTTCCGCGTGGCCGATCTGGACGCGATGATCGCACAACTGAAGTCCGCGGACATCGAGGTCAGCCACGAAAGCGAGATGGAGGGTATCGGGCGGTTTGCGCGGGTTCACGACCCGGAAGGGAATGCGATTGAGTTATGGGAGCCGGTGGGGTGAGAGGGGCTCATTGCCAAGCGGGCGTAGCTCCACAGCAACCCCTCCCGTCCGGTACCACGCCGCCCTACCCTCAACTCGGCCTCGCTCTCCTCACCAACGGCTTGTGCGATGGCACGGACGAGGACCATCGCGGGCACCCCGATCAGCGTTCCGACCCCCGCCGCCATGGCCATGGTCTTGGTGTGCTCGCCAGCGTCTTCGCATTTCGGTTCGGGCAACAGGACGCAGAAGCCGGCCGCAGGCGCCCGGGGCGGAGCGAGGTCGTGCGGGTGATCGGGGGTATGGGACAAGTGTGGGGACGCTCCCGAACCAGACGGGAAGATCGCAGCACGGACCGCGATTTGGCAGAGTCCATGCAGAGGGTCAGGTTTCGGACGGTGGGCTTAGAGCAACTGCCGTCGCGCTCCGTGGAATCCAGAGACGGGAACGTGCGCAAGGCACTGCCGGAGACGGGCCGGGTGTTCCGGGCAGGACGGGTTTGTATATTGGGTGACCGATTCCTGACGCGGAGCGAGAGACCATTGAAGAGCCAGCCCGAGCGGACAATGGAGCCAGCCGAGGCCATGCTTGTCTGCTCGACCACGTTGTTTCTTCTCGGCCAAGGGGTCGCAGCGGATCCCGAGCCCTCTGGCAACCGCCACCCTGGTCGACTCATGGAGGTGGTGTGGTGCCAACCCGAGGCACCTGCCTGAACTGCGATGCCGAACGCAGCTGCGCTACGTCGAGCTTTGGAAGCCCACCTTACGGACCTTGGATTCTCCAAGAACGGGAGCGGCTACCGGCCTCCCGAGGACCTGTCCAAGCAGCAAGTCCGTGACCTTCACGCCGGGCATCGCCAAGAGGTTCTGGAGTCACACCGCGAGTTCATCGACAAGGAAGGTCCTAGCCTCTCAGAACACTTCGCTGACGGAAACGCCCTGGACCCAGCTAGGATCGAACCCGAAATCATCGAGGTCTCTCCCGGGTCAGCCGAAGCTCGACTCTTTCGGTTCGCCACCTTGCTTTGGTCCATTCCGGTTTCCCGGGGATTCGGCCGCCGTCTCCGGTTTCTGGTCCGTGATCGACACAACAGCTGCCTGATCGGCCTCTTCGCTCTTGGAGATCCGGTCTTCAATCTCAACGCCCGGGATTCGTGGATCGGGTGGTCCCACCAAGATCGAGCCGCCCGCCTCGTACATGTAATGGACGCTTACGTGTTGGGAGCTGTACCCCCCTATTCCTTTCTCATCGGTGGCAAGATGGTCGCGGCCCTCATGGGAAGCCAAGAAGTCAAGGATGCATACGAACGAAAATACTTGGGTAAAGAGGGTATCATCAGTCAGAAGCCGAACCAGGCTCCCCTAGTCTTGCTGACAACAACGTCAGCGCTGGGGCGTTCATCCCTCTATAACCGACTAGTGGTTCCCGGCGGAGTTCGGTTCATCAGGATCGGAGAGACCAAGGGGTTCGGGCATTTTCATATTTCCGGAGAGATCTTCGGTGCTCTCCGAGCTTACTTAGAGGAGGAAGGTCATCCATACGCCAACGGCAACCGATTCGGAATGGGACCGAACTGGAAGATTCGCGTGATTCGTGCCGCGCTTCACGGCATTGGAGTGGACGGCAATGGCATTCTCAAGCACGGTGTCAGGCGCGAAGTATACGCCGTGCCCCTTGCTGACAACTTCAGGAGTGTATTGCTGGGCCGCCAGAAGAACGTTGAATCAAAGACCCTTCCGGCGTCGGAGGTGTCCGGTTATTGCCTGAAACGCTGGATCCTGCCTCGGGCTGGTCGCGACGACACCTATAAGCACTTTGCCGGTCGGTCGGTTCTCTCGGCCTTGCAGAACGGCGGCCCAGGGGCCAAGTGGTGATGGCCGGAGATCTCGATCGTTGGCACGCGCGTTTGGCATCCCATTTCGAAGAGCTTGCGGCCAGAAGGCACTCGGGCTCCGGCGCACCACCGGTCTTCGCGCTTGAGCATGGCCTTGACAACTCTGAGTTTGAGACCGTTGCGAAAGCGATTCGCACGCACATCAGATCTCACACTCCAGCTTGGCAGCACAGGCTTCCGTGGATCGTCTACGCTGCGGAACTCGGCTACGCCTACTCAGGAGATGAGTATTGGCAGTCCTTCGAGGCGAAGACGCCGGGTTGGAGGGCACGCGGCAATCGGTCTTGGGTTCGGAGATGCTACCACTGGTTTCAGCGGAAATACGGGGGAGCGAGCCCTCGTGGCCAGTGGGCTAACCATTTCACGATAATCTGTTGGCCAATCACGCACGCGGTGCTGCCGAAGGACCTACAGCGTCAACTGGCTCGCGTACTCTATGACGTCCGACGCTCTTTCTCGCAGACGGTGTTCACAGATCCTACAACGCTCGGAGAGCTTGTCGCGACACGCAGTTGGACCGCGTCATCACGGTTTCGACACCTAGTCCAGGAAACCCAACTCGTCGGACAGATCGCAGCCGCTCTCTTGCTCGAGGGTGAGTCAGGCACGGACGACCTTCTCGATCCTCCGACGTTGAGAAGGATCAGCCGTGATCTGGATCAGGAGCGCCGAGGACGCGAGTGGTTGCGGGCGGCACGACAATCGGCTAGGGAACGCGCCAGAGTTCGCGGTCTAACCCGTGAACGGAGTCGAAAAGCTGGGCCGCGTCGTCCGGAAGAAGCGCGAGCAGAGGTAGCGGACCTCGGAATCGAGCCACGGCTCGTCCTACAGCCAGTAGATGTGGAGGGCACATCCTGGGGCGTCTCAATTGAGATTCCCGATCTCTCGAATCTGGGTCGACGGTTCCCTGACACGCAGCAGGTTCTGACGCAATCGCGGTGCCGAGTCGCGGGATATGCGGGTAGGCCGATTGCGCGAGGACGCTTCCTTTATGGCGCGCAACGGCTCCGCTTGTCGAGATGGCCGGCACCCGACGAGGTCTTCTTGCGTTTTGAACGGAGCCATCCAGATCTGGAATTCTTGTTAAAGACGGAGTGTCTGCTAAGCCCCGGTCCGCCGTGGTTATTCAGAGTCGCATCCGACGGACTCGCCTATGAGTGCAGAGGCCTGCGAGTACGGCCTGGCCAGCGGTACGTCGTCCTCAATACGCAGGTGGCCGCTTCCGCCGATGGTGTCCAAGCGGTCGATATCCAGTGCCGAGGCATTCAGGGAACCTTGCTCCCCCTTCCTGCCGCAGGAGTGAACTCGCGTTTGGAGGAGGCGATTCAGGAACTCGGCCTGACCCAGTCGAAATTGATCGAAGTTTGGCCAGCAGGCCTTGCCCCGGCCCATTGGGATGGAGAGGGACATGGTGAATGGCTAGCGGGTGAGCGACCGACACTCGGAATCCAGAGTGACCACCCGCTGCGCATGATCAGGGTGTCACTAGAAGGACAACCCACCCGCACGCTAGAACTCACCAGCGTTGCCCCGGGCGAACCCCTGTTCGTGGAGTTGCCGTCGCTGCCGGTCGGTCTACACACGATGCATGTTGATGCTGCCACCAATGACGGTGCGAAGGCCGAGAGCCTAGGTCACCTGCAAATGGCAATTCGCGTTGGTGAGGCGCGGCCATGGCACCACGGGATCAATCCCACCGGACCGCTATCCGTTCGCGTAGATCCAATGGTGCCAACGCTAGAGCAACTCTGGGATGGACAGGTCGAGGTCGAGGTGCTCGGACCTCGTGGACGACCGGTGAAGTGTGACACTTCGCTTCTCGAAAGAGGCACAGAGAAACCGACGGTTCGCATCCCTCGGCGACTGGAATTGCCCATCAGTCCAAGTCAGTGGAGGTCTCATTTCGAGAACAACTTCAGGCAGGATAATCGGGTCCAGAAGAAATATGATGCTGCCTACGCTTGCCGGGTGGAATTCATCGCAGGCGAGCTAGGAACGTTTGCACTCTGGTGCGAAAGAGAGTTGACACCACTCCGGTGGGCGCTCATAGGCGAACACAACCGGAGGCCCGTTGTACGGCTCATTGATGACAGTGGCCACGCGGACGTTCCAAGAGTGTCCCACTATACGCTCAATAGGCCGGCAGCTGAAATGTGTCTTGACTTCGCTTGGGAGTATGAGGTATCGGCGCCCGGGGGGCTGTATCTCGCAAGGCAGGGGAGTTTCTCTGCGGGTATCATAGTCGTGTTGCGAAAGCTGCACTCCTTTGCAGATCTGGCGATCTCTCCAGCTATCTCAAGCCGACAACGATCTTTACCGGCCGTCCTGGAAGCTGTGGATCTGGGCCACAAGTGGGCTATCGCACGATCATCAGGCGACATCCTATCAGTGACAAGTCGTCATAAGACACTCAGGGTGATCACTCGGCACGTTGTAGGACTCATCGGGGGTGAGGGTTGGGCAAGGGCGGAGACCGACTTCTTGGCACGGAGAGCGCCCGATTCTCTTTCGATGCTGGCGCGAGCTGTGACGCGGCGGTCAGCCGAGGAGCCCTTCGCATCGGCTCTTGCACGTGAGGCGACCGAACTTGCTCGGGAATCCACGGAGGAACGCGTTAGTCGATTTGCCAAGCTGGCTAGGGACCATAGCGTGCTGCGCGACAGAGAGGGCGAGAGCAGGATGTCCCATAATCCTGAGTGGATAGCCGAGCTTTCGCTACGGCTCGCGAGTAATCCAGGAGATGCGGTTGCCTGGGCGGGCGCCGACCGCCGGGCGGCCATGACGCGTCTTATGGAGGTGCCGATCTTGGCCCGCGCAGCCAGGTTCGTCGTGCTCGCTACTGACTTTCACTCTGGTTCCGGTGCAATGCCCGGTGAAGTCTACGCGGGGTGGACATGGACTTGAGGCAACGGAGTCGGGGAGATGTAGGCCGCCATACGGTTGCCGAACTCGGTCTCGATCCAGCCCGCTTCGATCTCGGGTCGCGAGAGGCCATCGCTGGAGCGCTAAGGAGAACTGCCGCCTTCCTGTGCCGCTGCCCCGCTAGCTCTTTGGTACGCGCGGTCGTGACACCCCTCCGGGGTCTGGTCGAGGATCTCGAAGGGATGAGAGCTAGGGTCGAAGACACACTGGAAGCCATGGTTTCTCACGGCGACTTGCTTGAGTTTCGAGAGCTTGACCGAGATTGTGGGAAGGAACGTGCAGTGCTCTCCGCAGCTCCAGCGGCATTTGTTTCTCGTGAGACTGGGGTACTGTTTCTGGTAGGCATCTTCGGTGATCAACTGTCCGCGCTTCCTGAAGACCTTGCGAGTCGGATCGATCACGTTGGTCACACGCGACGTCTGAATCCGAATGCAGGCGAGAATCTCCGCGACACCTTGAAGCAACACGGCCTGCTTGAGATACAATTCGACGATTGGTTGACGGAACCGAAGTCTAGCAAACCCGCTGCGTTGATATCGAGATACGATGACCTGTTGGACTTGGGTCGGCCTTCGGGAGATGTGCCCGGCCTTCGACTTCTAGATCCGGAGCGCCCAGTGGGCTACTACCGCGGTCGATGGGTGCCACCTCACAGGCGGTCGGGGCGCTTCGTTGCACGTAGAGACCAAGCCTACGGCGCTCCTTTGTGGTGCTACGTGCAGGTAACAGACGGAGAGCCACAAGCGCTAGTCGATCTCCCGCTCCCTAAGAGTCGGTGGCGCGGCTGCGACGAGGCGTGGCACTTACAGATGGCCATCGATGCAAGCCGTGGGAACCCCCAGAGGTTTGCGATCCGCGTTGGACCCGATGACACCCGCATCCTAGCCTTCTTTTCGCCCGTTCCAATGTGGTCGCAGCGGCGCTGGGACGTCATCGGTGTGCGCATTCCGAACGAGCGGTGTCTGTTTGCGTATCGAATCGCCAAAGATGAGCTCCCTCAAGAGCTACGGTTCATTCATCGAGCGCTTTGGCTTGACCAGCTTGCCAACGGAGGATGATGAGAGTGTCGGACGCGCCACCCACCATCGGAGAGACGATTCACGAATTGCGGGAGGCATTGCAGGACTACATAGAGGCGGCCTATCACCTGAGCAATCCCGGACTCGTGGAGCAGCGCCGCCGAATCCTCAGGCAACCGGGGATAATCCACCAGCGTCCCTATCTGGAGAGTACTCCCCGATACAAGCATGCGAAGCCCTTTGCCGAATTAGGCTTGGATGCGCCGGTGCTTGAAGCCTACTCGGCAGTGTCTACGCCAGAGGGCGACTTGGACATCCGTATCCATGACCCTCCGTACGAACATCAAGCCGTCTCCGTAAAACTCTCCCTCCTGGGAGGCAAGAGCTTAATGGTGACGACTGGTACCGGTTCAGGCAAGACTGAGTGTTTCCTCCTCCCGATACTCGGGAAGCTCGCCCGTGAAGCCGCAGATTCAGGAGGAGCTTTCAGGACCAATACTGCAATGCGAGCGATGGTCCTGTATCCGATGAACGCCCTGGTGAACGATCAACTGGGACGCCTCCGCCTCTTGTTCGGGGACCGGAGAATCGTGGACAGATTCATGAACTGGTCAGGTCGTCCAGCGCGGTTTGCGAGGTACACAAGTCGCACGCTCTATCCAGGAGTGCGCACGAATGTCAAGGACCGAGAACGACTTGCGCCAATCGGGAAGTACTACGTTGAGGCATTGGAACGCGCCCAGCAGCCACCGTCGCCCGACCAACAAGCCGCCGCCTCGCTAGTGCGCGAGCTCAAGAGCCGCGGCAAGTGGCCCGCTAAGCCGGATCTGATTCGTTGGTACGGCAAGAAACGTACTCGATGGCGTGACTCTAGGACCGGGGATTTCAAGAGATGCGTGACGCTCCCCCAAGATCCCGAACTCCTCACCCGGCACGAGGTGCAGGCTGCGCCGCCCGATATCCTAGTCACGAACTACTCGATGCTCGAATACATGCTCATGCGTCCCCTAGAGCGCCCTATCTTCGATCGAACGCGCGATTGGTTGGAAGCCAATCCAAACGAGAACTTCTTGCTCGTTATCGACGAAGCACACCTCTATCGGGGGGCGGCAGGCGCGGAAGTTGCCCTCCTCATTCGGCGTCTGCGAACGCGTCTCGGAATCTCGCCAAATCGCCTCCAAGTGATCTGTACCAGTGCGAGTTTTGACGACTCTGAGAAAGCAGTGATCTTCGGCGCACAGTTGACAGGAAAGGACCTTGGTGATTTTCGTAGCGTTGGGGGTGAACTCTTCCTCCGGTCGGAGGCAGAGCACGGGACTCTCCTTGACGCCGAAGCGCTCGCCGCGATCAATTTGCAGGCTTTCTACGAATCTGACAGCGATGACGTACGTCTTTCGCACCTCACGTCGTTCTTGGAGTACCGAGGCGTATCGCCACGGTCTACTTTGCAGCGCTCGCTCTACGAAGCGCTCACCTCATTCCCACCTATGGCAAACCTGATCAACCAAACGATGACTGCGGCGCGTCCGATCCAAGCTCTGGGCGCAGAACTGTTTCGAGGGGTCCCGTTGGCAATAGCTGATCTTGCCGTCACAAACTTGATCGCTCTTGGTAGCCTAGCGAAGCGAAAGCCGAGTGAACCGGGTCTCCTTCCATGTCGGATTCACTCGTTCTACCGCGGACTGGCTGGGCTTTGGGTCTGTATGGATCCGCACTGCCTTGGCCTTTCTCCAACAGAGCGCGGTGGTCCCACTGGTATGTTGTTTGGTCAGCCGCGTGACCGGTGCGACTGCGGCGCGTGTGTTCTCGAACTCTACAGTTGCCGCAACTGCGGAGCTGCATATGGTCGGGCGTATACCAATGATGTGGAAGACCCGGACTACCTGTGGCCAGAAGCGGGTGGAGCGTTCCGTACGCGCTTGGGCCATGTCGAAGAGCTAGCAGCCCTCGATCTGTTTCTGGAAGATCCCATTTTCCTCAAGGAAGTCGAACCAGCAGAGTATGACCTCGTGACTGGGCGCTTGAATCCCGAGCAGTTGGGTCCCCGCAACCGACAGGTTTTCCTTCGGAAAGGGCGATCAACTCCTCCCGAAGCCAATGGCAAGCAACCGAATGCCGGGCGTGGTCAGTTTCGGCCCTGTGCTGTATGCGGCCAAGGTGCCGCGTTTGGTCGCTCGTCCGTCCAAGACCATCAAACGAAGGGTGATCAGCCCTTTCAGGCGTTGATCTCGAAGCAGATACAGGTGCAACCGCCGAATCCTGTCGAAGCTACCGAACTCGCACCGCTTAGGGGCAGGAAGGTTCTGGTTTTCTCGGATTCCCGCCAGACAGCAGCTCGACTCGCCCCCAATCTCCAAACGTATTCCACACAGGATGCTCTGCGCCCCTTGATCGTATCTGGATACGCACGTCTGGCGCGGTCTCCGATCCTCGCTGATCTGCTTTCCTTGGAGGACCTGTACCTCGGTGTCCTCCTCGCCGCCAGGCAGATGGGCGTCCGCCTGCGTCCTGAACTTAGGAGTGGTGAGAGTTTCAGGGAACAGCGGATCGTGGAGGAGGCCGTGGAGAGAGGGGCCTTGGACAGCGATGCCGAACTCCTTCGACTTCTGGTGCGTGTCAAGGGTTCTCGACCCCCCGAATCACTCCTCCGTGCCATAACTAAGGCACTAACGGATCGCTACTACGGGCTTGAGTCCCTAGCACTCGCATCGCTGGTAGAACGACCAGAGCATACGCCGAAGATGACCGAACTACCTGACTTACTTGGTGTAGCGGAGTCTGCGGAAAGCAAGATTGCTCTAGCGCGAGTGTGGCTTCGCTGCTGGCTTCGCCCGGGATTCTGGCTGAATCAAATGCCCTCTGCGTGGTTGTCACAAGACATCCAGACGAGATCCGGGAGGTTTATCGCCGTTTCGCGCTTCCTCAAGGACACGAAGGCTAGGAAGGTCTTTGAGAGGAAATGGATCCCCAGATTACTCGAACTTCTAGCAGAGCCGAAGGCACCGGGGAAGTTCCTTCTGCGTGGTACCGAATTGTCTCTCGACATCGGAGGGGAATGGGCATACTGTCAGGCCTGCCGCACTGCCCAGCGTCCGTTCCCTCGACGAGTGACATGCGTGAATTGCGGCCAGGACGCCGCGATGCCGATCGATCCCGATAAGGATCCTGTCTTTGTTGCCCGTAAGGGTTACTACCGCGCCAGCACTGTCAACTCGCTGAAAGATCCCCCCGAACCTCCTATGGCGCTAATAGCCGCTGAGCACACGGCGCAGCTCAATACCGCCCAATCCGCTGAGGTGTTCTCGAAGGCAGAAGAACATGAACTGTTGTTCCAGGATGTCGATCTCGGGCCTGATGGCTCGGGGCGTAGTCGCCCGGCGATCGATGTCCTGTCATGTACGACAACGATGGAGGTTGGCATCGACATCGGCTCGCTTTCTGGTGTGTCATTGCGCAACATGCCACCGGCCCGTGCGAACTACCAACAGCGCTCCGGTCGTGCCGGGCGCCGCGGCAACGCCGTCGCCACCGTGACGGCCTTTGGGAGCGCGGACAGTCACGACGAGCACTACTTCACGCACCCGGACCAGATGATCCGAGGCAAGGTTGATGATCCGACTCTCACGCTCGACAATCGGGAAATCGCCCGTCGGCACCTAACTGCATACCTGCTTCAGCGGTACCACCAAGCGGCACTGCCACAGATCGAACCAGAAGCCCAGCCTCACCTTTTCGCGGTCCTTGGCACAGTCGCGGACTTCAAGGATCCTCACAACCCCCTCAACCGGGCCGATCTCGGACGATGGCTAGAGCGGAATCAGGCCAGCTTGAAGGACGAGGTTGATGGGTGGCTGCCCACCGAGATCTCGGCTAGCGATCGCCAATCCCTTTTGGATTCGCTGACCTCGGGCACACTGGAGCTCATTGATCGTGCGATCGACTACGAGCTGGAAACAACTGCGGCAGCAATACAAGACGTTATTCGATCACGGACGACAGAAGCGCATGAGGATGACACTGCTCTGGAACTGCTAGACGAAGAGGGGGAGGAGATTCCGGGGCGCGATCCTGCCTCCGAGAACCTCCTTGATCGGTTGCTCTACGAAGGAGTTCTACCACGCTATGCCTTTCCCACGGACGTGGCAGCTTTTCACGTATTTGATCGCGAGCGGTCGACATCTTATCGGCCCTCGTTTCGATTCACGCCGTCTCAGGGGTTGGGGGTAGCTCTGTCGCAATACGCACCAGGCAAGGAGGTGTGGATCGCGAATAGGCTATGGACATCGGGAGCGATATACTCTCCAATGCGAGATGACCTGTATCGCGCTTGGAAAAGCCGGCGTCTTTACTACGAATGCCGAGACTGCGGTTACGCCGAAAAGAAACGACTCGACGCCGGTTCACGCGGAGAGGTGAAGGACTGCGCAGCATGCGGCGGTCTTGGTACACTTGGACCAGCAAGACAATGGTTGCGACCCCCCGGATTTGCACATCCGGCCTTCAAGGAAGAAGGCACATCACCCGATGACCAGCCTGCGCGGAGCTATGCGACACGAGCGAAGCTCACAATGCACACTCCACCGGATGATTCGAAGTGGAAAAAACTGAACTCGTCCATCCGCATTCATCCGACTCGAAAGCACCTGCTCATCACCAACCGTGGACCACGACAGGAGGGCTACACGTATTGCACCAAGTGTGGCCTCATTGAACCGACTGCCCTCCCGAGAGGGTCGGTGGGATCGGCCCACAAGAAGCCATTTCCCGATCCGAGGGAAGAGGACTGCCTAGGCGGTGGCACGACGCTAGGGTTGGTGCTCGGCACTGATTTCATCAGCGACATCCTACTCATCTCCATCTCAGTAGATCCACCCGTCACAGTCGCACCGCGTCTGCTTGCAACTGACGTAGCACTCCGCACTCTAAGTGAGGCATTGACGAAGGCTGCATGCAAGCTGCTTGAGTTGGAAGCCACGGAACTTCAAGCAGAGTACCGGCCGGCCCTCACTGCTTACGGTCGTGAGGGCAGGGAAGCCGAGATCTACCTGTACGACACTTTGGCGGGCGGAGCCGGATTCTCGCGGCGCGTGGGTCAGCTAGGGCTCAAGGTCTTTGAAGACGCCCTGGATATCCTAGAGACATGCCCGGACGAATGTGATCGATCCTGCTATCGTTGCCTGCGCAGCTACAAGAACAAGTTCGAACACGATCAACTCGACCGCTATGTGGGTGCTAGCTTATTGCGTTACCTGTTGTACGGTACTCCTCCGATCCTCGATGGTACCCGGATTCAACAATCGACCGACATCCTATATGACGATCTCGAACGCCAAGGCCTCGATGGGATTACGCTTACTCGAAATGCAACTATGTCTGTCCCTGGATTGGGGTCGCTTGTAGCTCCGATCCTCGTGTCAGGCGGCGATGGGGAAGAGTTCGTCGTCAGTCTTCACAGCCCGCTGACACCTGATCAGGCTGCCACTCCAGAGATGGGAGAGCTCATGGAGTACTCAACAGTCCCCGTACTCTTGGTGGATGAACTCGTGGTGCGGCGAAATTTGCCGAGTGCAACGAACGCCGTGCTCGACAGGCTCGGTCACCGCTGATGGCGTGAAGACGATCGTGGCGCATCCGGAGACCTGGACGGCTGAACGGCCATCGAGGTGGCCCGAGGTACCGGGAAACATGTCGGTCACGGCCCTCAATGACATTGAGGCGTGTCCTCGCCGGTGGGCTCTCAGGCACGCCGACTACCCCAAGCTCTGGGGCGGCTACGGATACCCACCGCGCGTACATTTGGGTGCTCTGCTCGGAAGCGTGACGCACCTGGCACTCGAAACGATCATTCGTGAGTTCGTCAGGACTGGTTGTTCGTCAGTAAAGGACGCGACGGCGGTCTCGGTAATGCGAAATCTGGGAGGCTACACGCGCGTCTTGGATAATTGCATTGACAGGGTGACCAGCCGTCTTCGAGAAAACCCACGCGCACAGCGTCATTTGGACTACTATACGCAGTTCCTTCGGGCACGGATCCCCCAGGTTCGAACACAAGTTCAGGCAATGCTATCTCGGACCCGGCTGGAGGGCAGATCGCAGGGACATGAGCGGTCGTCGGGGTTCAATACGCCCTTAGCAACTGGCACATACGCGGAGTTAGAGGTTTCGGCCAATAGGATCGGCTGGAAGGGCAAGCTGGATATACTGGCGATCTCGCCTGAAACATGTGAGATCATCGATTTCAAGACGGGCGCGCCCAACGACGCGCATCGGTTCCAGATTGAGGTGTATTCGCTGCTTTGGACCCTTGACGAAGAACGGAACCCCCAAGGCCGATTGGCCGATCGGCTCATCTTGGCGTACGACAATGGAGAGGTGGAAGTCCCTGTTCCAAGTCCCGACAGGTACAGGGCACTTGAACAAGAACTCCTGGAACGCGGGGCTGGTGCGCGCGCGTCCGTCGCTCAGTGCCCTCCGGAGGCCAAACCGGACCCAGTCAACTGTCGGTCGTGCCAAGTTCGGCATCTCTGCGATGAGTATTGGGCCTCCGAGGTTGTCCGAACGAAGCGGTATGACGAAACCCGCAAGACGCGTTTCGGCGACTGCGAGGTAACGATTGCGGCTAGGCACGGACCATCCAGCTGGGATGCTAGGATCGAACGCCCATGGAGTGGACTGCGCGCAGTCGTCAGGACCGCCTCCGAGGGACTTGAGGTGGGCGATCGCCTTCGGCTATTGGGCGGAGCCCTGCTCCTGGACGAGGAAGATCCGGGACAACCTTGGGTCATCACCTTGGGGATGATGAGTGAGGTATTCGTGGTCTCCCGGTCAGCAGATGCAAGTGACTGAGCCGTTGGCCGTCGGTGGCCGCGACGGTGAACGGTTAGGCCGATTGCTGATTCCGACGCACTTCGTCCACTGATTCCGACGCAATGTGTCCACCGACGGGTGTCATGCGAACTCGGCCATCAGGCCCGCTGGCTCGGCTTCTCGGCCCGCTACTTCCGCGTCTCCCGGCTCGTCGACCAACTCGCCCCGGCCCGCGCCGACGGCTCATACCCCAAGCTCATCCAACGGCTCGCAAAGATCCGGCTCCTAGTCCTCGACGACCGGGGCCTCGCTTCCCTGTCAGATCAGGCCGAGTGGAATCGGTGGGCAGCATCGCCAGATTATGGAGAGCTGGGATGGTAGCGCCAAGGCCGCGCCAGAGTCGGCCCCACGCGGTCACCGCGTGGAGGGGCAGGCGCCCTACGATGTCTTTCCCAAGAAGCTCACCCGTAAACCCTCGGCAGTTAGAAGGTGACGACCGCAACGGCAGGACCTGACTTCGGTGAGGCCGGGTGTCAGGTGACCTACTATACTTGTACAATTGGAATGACATTCCCATTGTTGGCGCTAGCTGGGTGATAGAATCAAGACCATCCATATTGGATGGTCATTGGTCACAATGACGGGCGTGTTGGCGGCAGTATCGGTGGTCTTGGTCCTCTATCTAGCGGAAACCGTCCTGCGGCTCGTTCGGTCTTGCCATCTCGGATGAGTTCCACCAACTCAACCGCATCCTTGTCCGCTTCGGGCAATGCGATATCGAGTTTTGCTAGTTCCCCCTTGACCAAATCTACTTGCAACTGACCACCGATGCTGAAGAATGATAGGCCGCCTTCCGCTTCTTGACGATTCCTTGCATGGATAGCCATGCTTACTCTTAGAGCGAGGCGCGTATTAGACAGTTCGCCTTTCGTCTCAGTCAATGCCTTCTCTCCTTTCTGCATCTGATCAAGGAGTACCTGAGTTAGTTTCGCATCCTGCTTTCTAAGGCTGGGAAAGAGCTTGCCGAACCATTGCGTAAGGCGTCTAGTTCCAATCACCAGTGAGATACCTATGATCACCAATGCCCAATCTCTAGCTAGTTCGTTCATGACCCTAATCCATGATGGCCACCCCGATATTGCACTTTCCATTAGCGCCGGAAGGCCCAGCAAGAAGACAATAATCCCGAAGGGTCTCTCGATGATGCCTCTGTCTCTTGCCATGTCCGATCATCCAGTCCATAGGAGTAAGCAAACTAGAATCCTAACGGATTTCACAGAGGAGGCAAGGGATGTTGCCAATTGCTGTCCGTGTACCCCCCAGACTTCGAGTGATCACCGCGACGCGAATGGAATAGACGAGGTTAAGGATGACGGAAAGGGCGTCAAGCGGACGGTGTAGGGAAGGGACCGCATCCCTCCGCTGCTCGCAACGCTGATAAGGCGGTGGCGGAGGGTAGGTGTTGCGAGGGGCCTGCGACCCTTAGCGCCCCGTGGGTCTGGTAGGGCGACGATGCTGCTCACCCCACGCCCGGGCACCCACCACGCCCACCCGAGGTACCCATTATGACAACCTGACGACCGCCCAGGACCTCCCCACCATCGAAGCCCACATCGAGGGTACGAGGGCGATGGAGGGCTTTTTCAACCGCTACGCCGAATTCCTCTACCAGATCTCGATGAGGTCGCAGCTCGGGAGCAATCCGGTGGGGATCGACCGGGGCAGCGGCGCGGGACGCATCTTCCCGAAGGCGCGAGCCATCAAGCCGGCGGTCACTGGGCATGGATACGAGGCACCACGTAGCTCTTCTTGATGAAGCGGCCAGGAGAGGGTTTGCCACGGCGAGCTCCTGCGGCGAATATCGCCCTGGTCGCTTTCCCTTTTAACTTGCGCGGTCCGTCGACACCTGCCGTGATGGCATTCCCGTGGGCCTCGCTTGCGCCCCTCCCGCACGTCATTCAGTCTCTCCGTATCCGGGCTGAGTGATCGCCGGTGGTCGGGGAGCGGGCAGCCAGTTCCTCTTCGGCCTGGCCCGCTCGCCCAAGTGCAAGCACGAGCACCCCGCAAAACGAGGTACCCACCATGACGACCCGCCGAACCCGCCGACTCGTCCCCCCCTGTATCTTATTGACATCTCCGAGCCCAAGAGACAAGATGCAATCTGGTTATGGGGGGAGTAGGTTATAAAAAAAAGGATGGGGGGGGGGGGGGG
>VXMF01000053.1 GCA_009841225.1 Terriglobia bacterium
CCGACGACGGGCCGCACCCGTTGGTGTCGTCGCCGCTGGACTCCGAGCAGCGCCTCGAGGACATGATCGCCGAGGATCCCCGCATGAGCGGAACCGATCTGCTCATCATCGCCAGGCAGGTACCCACCGGGTTCGGGGGATTCATCGACCTCCTCGCCCTCGATGCCGAGGGACGCGTCCACGTCCTCGAACTCAAGCGTGACCGCACTCCTCGGGACGTCGTCGCCCAGGCGCTCGACTACGGGTCCTGGGCGAAGGATCTGAGCCTCGAGGAACCAGAGCAGATCTACCTCGACTACCCCCTTCTTCTTCCGCCACTTCGCCGACGGCGGCTGTGAGTACCTGGCTCGGACGTGGCTACTCGATCCCCAACAGGTCGAGGACAAGGCGGCTCGACCGTCGCGCCGCAAGCTTCGCCCGTGGAACGGCCGGGACTTCTACGTGATCCTCGGTCGGGCCGAGCCGGGCGATCCCCGCTGGCCGATCGCCCACAAGTACGGCTTCCTCAACGCGGGCGGCGGATCGTGGTACTGGAAGCCGCTGCGCAACCTCGAACCGGGACATCGGGTGTTCGCCTATGTGAGCGGAGCCGGCTACGTGGGCATCGGCCGGGTCACCGGCAAGGTGATCCCCCCACGAGATGCCGACGTCGAAATCGAAGGTCGGCCTCAACCGCTCCTCGATCAGCCAGATGTGAGCGCGGCGTGGAACCAGGGCGCAGCCTCGGAAGATTCGAAGGTGACCGAGATGGTCGTGCCGGTGGAGTGGCTGGCCGCGCGGCCCGTCGAGGAGGCCTTCTGGGAGAAGGGACTCTTCGCCTCGCAAGTCACCGCCTGCAAGCTGCGCGACGCACACACAATCGAAACCGTCGAGTCGGCGTTCGGACTCAACGCAGACATCAGCGAGCCGCAGCGACCGTGCATCTCGGGGAGCCTGATCGGAACTACCCCCGAGCCTTCCCGGATGTGATTTCCGTGGGGCTCGATTGCGGCACCGCCGAGCCGCGAGTGATCAGAACGAGCCACCGCTTCCAGGACACTCGAAGTGGGCGCTCGCGGCCGCTACCTCAGGGGCGAGGTGGGCGCCGTGAAGGATCACGAGAAGGTCTCGGGCCCTGGTCATCGCGACGAAGAGTTGTGAGATGGCCAGCTCGCGAGCCTCGGCGGCCTCGTCTTCGCTGAGTCCCTTCGGCATGGGAGGAGGGAACCGATCGAGTTCGGGCAGGAACACGACCTTGAATTCGAGACCCTTGCCCCGGTGGAAGGTTCCGACTTTGATCTGATCGTTCGGTCGGCCGTCGTACTTGTCCAGCGGCTGCACCCCGCGGCCCAGAGCCTGCAGGCGGTTCCGCACCCGGTTGACGGCGGCGTTGGACGGCGCCAGCACCGCCATGTCGCCCGGCCCGAAGCCGTCGCCGCTGCCCACGAGATCATCGACGTACCGCGCAATCTCGTCGATCTGGGCGTCCAATCCGTCGATTTCGATGAGAAGGGGACGCGGACCCCGTCGTACCGTCGAGATCGACTCGGCTCCGCGGTCGAACACCTCGCCAAGATCTTCGATCTGGTGGTCTCCTGCGACGGCCATGGCCGCGTCGACAATCTCGCTCGTATTGCGATAGTTCTCGGTGAGCACCGTGGTGCGGCCCCGCACCTCGACGCCAGCTTGGCGCAGCGTGAACCCGCCGGGATAGATGCGCTGGGCGCCGTCGCCGAGGATGAACAGGCCGTCGGGACGGTCCGCTCGATGGTCCGGGGCGTTGACCAGCGCACGCAGGAATTGCAGTCCGGCCAAGGTCAGGTCCTGCGCTTCGTCGACGATCACGGCGGAGTAGCTGGGCCTGCTTCGCCGGCGCGCATGTTCAAGCGCTCGACGGATCACATCGGGGAAGTCGATGGTCCCGTGCCGCGCCATCTGGGCATCCCAGCACTCCATCAGTTCCCACACCTGTGTGCGCTGGAGCCGACCCAACGCCGCACGGCGCCCGGTGCGGGCGAGTTCGAGGTACGCCTCGAGCGCCTCGACCGCCCGGCCCTTGATCACATGGGTGATCTCATCTCGCAGGTACTGCCGCGTGAATCTGCCGTGGAGGGGTGTACCGGGAACGATGACCTGCCGGAACGCCTCGCCGTACGCCTTCGTGATCTTGGTCGAGTTGACGAACGGCCTGTCGTCCTCCTCGGCACACACCCTCCTGGCCAACTTGTCGACGTTTACGAATTCCACCTCACCGATCCGAGTGCCCGGCATGCGTAGGTAGAGCTCCTCGAACACCGGCGACAGTGTCCTGATGTAGGTCGTGAACAGCACCGGGGGGATCGGCTCCGGATCGGCCAGGAGTTGATTGCTGCGCTCCGCGAGGGCGGCGCGATTGCGCGCAGCAAGGTCGGCTGCCCGGTGCAGACCGACGACGGTCTTGCCCGTTCCAGCAGCACCGCGTACCCGAGCCGGACCCTGGTAGCGGCGCGTTGCCGCGGTCCGCTGGTCGGGATGCAGGAAGATCATCCAGTCTTCGATGGGCCGGCCGATGATCTCGGCGAGGAACTCCGGCTCGACTCGAGTGAACCAGGCCCCGGTCCTCTCATCGTTCAGCAGCCGTTCGAGTTCGAGGTCATCAGCGGTGACTTGGGGCGGACCGGCAACTGACGAGACGGCCGTCGGTGCGGCGGCGTGTCCTGGCTCGTCGGCGTGGAGCACGGGCGGAGCATCGGGAACAGTCGGTTGATCCTCGCTCGACGGACTGCCAACCCCGGCGACTAGATCGAACGCACGCTCGAGGCGACTCGATCCGAGGTGCTCCTCCAGGTCGAACAGTTCGTCGACGGTGTTCAGCTGGCGGAGGTGTTCGACGGCGGGCTCAGGGAAGCCGACCTTCATCAGTTCGGCGTCCGACCACGCCATGAACAGCTTCCCGACGCGGGCTCGCTGCTCCCGATATGGCCTCTCGACGCCGGAGTCGGGAGACCTCTCGTAGATCTGGACCAATTGATGCTGCTGGTCGAAGGCGACACGGATGCGCTTCGCTCGATCCTGCACAGCGTGCGTTCCGTAGAGAAGCACGACGATGGTCCGATTGAAGAGTTGCCAGACGACCCGGCGGTTGCTGGCACGCCCGCCGACGTCCGACGAGAACAGCTTGCGTCCGTTGCTCGCCACGCCGATCTCGTGCGTCCGCAGCTTGGGGTTGCGGAACGGTTGCCGCCGCAACTCAGCGAGCGCGTCGACCAAGTGGGCCTTATAGGCATCATCACGGCGCAACGAGTCGATGCAGTCCCAGTACGATTCAGCCTGAACGATCTGATACGCCCCCTTCATCCGAATTCGCACTTTCCTGAGACCCGGTGGCGCGACCGCCTCCCAGCCGCCGACTCTTGACAGGGCCCCCCGTCTCTCGCAGCCCAGCAGTCCGCACTCCGCGTCTTGTGGGACAGCGGGGGTCTGCTACCGCTGACAAACCGCCTCGCTGAGGCAGGCACTCCAGCCCGCCAAGGCTGTGGCGTTGGACTCGCGACACTCAGAGTCGCGAGGTGGATGCGATCGGTTGGACTTGAAGCGGCCATGATCGCAGTTGTCACGCGCTCCCTCAGCGACGCAAATCGGCTCGCAGCTCTGTCACAAGAGCAACGAGATCGTCAAGGGTGCCTCTCTCGGCAACCCGTCGAACGGTACGTCCGATTGCACCGTCCTGATCTATCCACTTCCGTGCATATCTGAGCGCACTCTCCAACTCACTGCTGCTTAGCGGCGTACTCACCGATCGACCACCAGTGCTCCGCAGGGACTTGGCCGACGGATCGCTTCGAGAACTGGCCCCCGTGGGCGGCGGTGGGACAAGAGCGTTGCCATCTCTCGACGATCCCAGTTCGGGGCGGCGCTTGATGAGGAGTGTCTGCCCGAACTCGGTTCTAACCCATTGCCAGGCGAAGTCCTTGCTGGATGTCCACGACATGTCAGCCGGGAGTTCGGTCACGGTACCGAGGCCCTCTACAGCCAGTTGGTCGTCGGCCTGCACCAGCGCGTCCGCTTGTGCCTGGGGGGCGGCCCAAGTCAGGATGTCTGGGTACGAGTGGCCGGCAGTCGTACCGCCTTGCGAGACGGCGACAAGACGATCGGCCTCGCGCACCAGGTAGTCAGTGTCGAGGGGGTTCTCCGGAGGTTCGGTCGAGACATCGCAGGCGCCGAGCAGCGCTCCGGCCATCGTCGCGATCGTGTCGGTGTCGGTCCCGATCTCGTTCGCAGCGACCACGGCGGCGTCATGGGGATCCACCGCGGCCGCTGTCAGCGCGATTGCAGCAACGGGAGTGAGAATCCCGCTGCCCCGTTGGTCCTTGTCCGTAAGCCCAAGTCGTGCGGAGATTTCTCGGTACACGTCTGAAGTGCTTCCGGCACCATTGGCGCTGTCTGCCACCTGACCGATCGCATGGCACAGCTCATCGACGGTTCCTCGCCACGCGTCGCGTAATCGCTTGCCGGTTTCCTGCTCCCACAGGGCAACCCAGGTGGGGCCGAGAGACTGGTGATCCTCGATCAGCGAGGGTGCGTCATTGAGCCCCACGGCGATTTCCTCCCACCGGCCGGGGCGGGGGACAGTCCCGTCGCGCAGGCAGTGAGCGAGGGTCTCTGCATGAAAGCAGGCCCCGACGATGGCCCGAGGGTGCCCGTGGGTACAGACACTGTCGGTGATCACATCGAGGATGTAGCCGCCATCGAGGTTCTCAGAGGCCCACACGTGCGGCTGAACCCGCATCGCTGCTCCGTTCCCGCCGGCGTCGGCCCACCCTCGGAAGGTGTTGGCGTACCACAACATCTTCGGCTTGCCGAGATTCGCGGCTGCCGCCTTGGTGGCTCGGCCGCCGCCGAGCGCGTAGGACCGCCAGATCGGCACTTCAACGCGAGCAAACGCCTCCACGTCGAAGCCATGGGAACCGATTGCCCGGCTTACGGCCATACGCAGTTGGGTGTCGTCGGACCAGCACCCTGCAGGCAACTCGACGTCAACACCCCCGCGTCCTCCGACGCGACGCTTCCATCCCATCAGATGATCGAGTTCAGCACCGTTGGTCCGTCGCCTGAGACCCTTCTCGTCGATGAGTTCGCTGATAAATCCCAATGCGTCCGCGTAGGCAGCCCACAACATTGAATTCCGAGTTCGTTTAGTGCGGTCGTCTCTCACGTCGCCGGGATCGTCGAACAGGCCTGCCTGTTCGGGAGAAGCTTGGGTAGTCGTAGTCACTGGAATGCCTCCGGCTTACGTTCCACATAGGGACAGTTGAGGAATACGGCCCTGAGACCTACAACAGCGTCAAGGGTCTCTTCCTCTCGGACAGCAATTCCACGGAGGTCCTGTAGAGGAAGCTCGAACGGATAGAGAACCTCCGCTTGGGGATCGGTAGTCTCACACACCGCTCGATTCCTGCGGTCATGCTCGGCGCTATAGCGGCCGTACACCTTCGGAGCGAACATCTGCTCGAAGCCTTGGCGACCAATGCCACGGCGCGCAGCCGGATAGATGTTGTTGGTGGTACAGAAAACGACTCCGGGATCGCCGAGGATCTCTGGACCGAACTCGAGGATCGCCCACTGTCTGCCGGGGTGCTCTCGCTCCGAGAACCTGAACATGTGCATGTTGATCGACGACACGGACAGGTTGACGTAGCCGAGCCACCGAGCATCTCGGCTGCGGTCGGCCGCGTTCGGCTCATAGACATGCTTCAAGCGGGCGTCTTCTGGGAGGTACGCCCGCGCCTTGACAGCTGAACTGGCCAGTATCCCCTTCAGCCCGCTGATCGTCGTGAAGTGCACGATCCTGTCGATCCCACGTTCTCGGGCAGCTTCGATTACCTCAGGGAAACTCGGCCCACTCTGCGCCTCCTCGACAGTCTGTGGCATGGCTTCGCTTGCCCAAGTCATTTGCCGTTCACCTCCACCAACTCGTAGGTGGACGGGTCGAGGAGCCCAATCAACGAGGACTCCTCTCCGGGCTTGTAGCCGATCATCACCGACTCTCGGGCCCGACCGACCGCCATCGCGAGCATGCGACGGAGTTTGTCGAGGTCTGCGTCGCCGTCGTCGGGACCGTGCGGCGTGACCTGCTGACTGAGGCCAGGAAGCATTACATGGTCGAACTCCAATCCCTTCGCCGAGTGGATCGTGCAGAGTGCAACGTTCTCGGGGCCCGTTGGCCATTCGTTCTCCCGCGTCAACACGCAGTACGGGATGCCCCGGCGATTGAGCACCCTACGGGCCTCGTCGAACCACCTGCCTCCGCGGGGCTTGAGCAAGGCCACGGATTGGGTCCGGAGGTCTGCCGTCTGTTCGAGCCGATCCAACATGACCGCCAGCTGCCCGCTGTACTTGCCTGCCACGACCAGCGGTTTAGCGCCGGGACGGCGGCACGCCGTGAAGTCCGGCAGCGTGCCATCGTCCTCGAGGGGAAGGCCCTCGACAAGGGGGTGCGCGAAGGCGGCGATCGCAGCGGTGTTCCGGTAGTTCTCCCTCAGCGTGTAGATGATCTCGGGGCGCGCCCGGATCCCGACCTCAGACCACTTGAAGAACTGCGGGTAGATCCGCTGAACCGCGTCGAGAACGAACGTGGTGTTGTGCTCACCGTGCAGGTGGCTCAGCACTGTCCGGACCTGATTGGCGGAGAAGTCCTGCGCCTCGTCGATGATCACGACGTCGTAGAGGAGGTCGGGTTCCGCATCGGCGGCGAGGAGAGCGAGGTCGTTCCAGTCGATGCTGCCCGAATCGGCCTTGGCGGCCGCGTAGGCCGGGAGCACCTCTTCGAGCAGGCGGTCACGCAACTGCCGGCCGACACGCGGCGCACGCCCCCGCCCCTCTCGCACCACGTCGAGATATCCGGACAAGTCACCGGGCGCGAACCTGCCCAGGGCATATCCGACTTCGTCGACGAAGAAGTTGAGACTCTCAGAGGGGACGATCCCTCGGAGGTGCGGTCGGAGAACTGCCGAGACCTGATTGCGGTCCAGAATGCTCACGTCGCCGACCAGCGACCTCGCCCACCGGGCGAACGTGCTGATCTCGAGGTCCAGCGCGTCGTGGTCGGGAGCGGAGCGGTGTGCGAGTTCTGAGATATAGCCCTCGAGAGTCCGATTGAAGGTGAGGACAAGCACGCGCACCGGCACATCGTCGCCCCGTCGCTGCCGACGACCGAGCCGAACCGCGATCTGCTCCCGCAACCGCAGTAGCGCGGTGGTCGTCTTCCCACTACCTGCGGCGCCCCGGATGATGCGGAACCCCGGCTGGACATCTGCGAGCACTTTCAGCTGCTCGGGGGTCGGGGTGACGGAGGGCAACAGCCGCATCTCGGACTCCACAGGTTGTCGGCCCCACTTCCTGGGACCACGTGGAACGAATCCTATCGCATGTGTCGCCCGCCGCAAGGAACAACAGGGGGAATTGACCCACGGATGGCACTGACGCTCAGAACGGTCGTCGGCAACGACTCGCCCGGCTGAGGGCACTCGCCTTCGTCGATGGTCAGCGACCAGGTGACGCCGTGGGCGTTGGTCATCCAGAGCCGCCATTCGGCGTCGCGCGTGGCCTCGAAGTCCTCGCACCATTCGGTGCCCGACTCGACTCTCTCGGGACTGCCGAACGGATCGTGGGCCACGTCGCGTAGAAGCAGTTCCGGGGGCCGGTCGCCGGGTCGGGGACACGACGACAAGTCGCCGAGGCACGCCGCCTCGAATTCGAAGTGCCACCAGCCCCTTGCCAGGCGCACGTGGAGGAACTCCTCCGGCAAGGTACTGCCCGTGCGCGTCCAGACGTGCGGGAACGTCGAGACCGGTGTCGGACGATGATCCGGTCGACGGCACGACTGCGAACAGGATCACGCCGTTAGCGGGACCCAGGCCGCGGGGAGACATAACCGTTCGTGGGTGGCTCGTAGGAGTACTCTGCGATCAACGTCACAAGAGGAGAGCGTGCCTGTGTCAAGGACCAACTTGTTCGAACTGCTTGGCCTACCGGTCGCGACCGCACCTACTGATCGCGGGACCCTCGTCACGGACAGCCCCGAGACTTACGACGACTCGGGCCTGCTGCCTTCGGTCGCGGAATGCGGAACAGTACTCACGGCAACACCCGTAGAGACCTACGAAGACGACGCCGCGCTGCCGTCGCTAGCGGACTGCGGCACGATGATCACGAGAGCCGTCGAGACCTACGACGACCATTCTGTGTTGCCGCTGGTGTGACGGATCAACGCCCACTGCTGGTGGGCAACGAGTCGGATGCTCATCTTCGGACCGTCGCCAGGAGGCTGCGGGAGCGCGATGTCGAGCCTGTCGTATTCGACGCCGACTCGCTGGCTGAGATCGGCTACTCGCTGTCCCCGCACGAGTTCGTCGTCGACGGCGAAGTGATCGCCGACGAGGGCCGGGCTTGGCTGCGCAGGGCGGCACCGAACCGCTGGGGCAGCGGCGACCGTGTCGGGTCCGTCGCTGATGTCTCGTTCCGGGCACGGGTGCGGCTCGTCGCGGCCATCGCGCGCCACGGGAAGCGCCAGTGGGTCACCACGATCGATGCGTTGCAGGCTGCGGAGGACCGCATCCACCAACTGGCCGCCGCGTGCCGGCTCGGGATAGAGACACCTCCCACGATCGTGTCCGCAGACCCCGCCCAGATCCAACGGACACTGGGGGGTGATGCCGTCATCAAGCCTCTCGCGACCGGAGCGTTCATCAACGCCGAGGGAGAGCCTCACGCGGTGCTCACGACTCCGCTGACCACCGATGTGCTGGCCTCGGGGGACTTCGGGGCTGCGCCGTTCGTGGCCCAGAAGCGGATCAGCGTCCGACAGCATCTTCGAGTGGTCACCGCCGGAAGCGTCGCCACGGCTGCCGCTCTCGAAGCTGACCGCTGGCCGCTGGACTGGCGCGCCGCGGATGACGCCCACCACTCGTGGCGGCGACACGAGGAGCCGTACGTCGAGGCCCAAGCTCTTCGGCTCGCCACGGAGCTGTGCGTCGGGTTCTCGAGCCAGGACTGGCTGGTCCCGGAATCGGGGCCGCCGCTTTTCATCGATCTGAACCCGGCCGGTCAGTGGATGTTCTTGCCACCAGATGTCGCGGACCCCATCACAGAGCACATCGTGAACTTTCTCAGCGGCCAACCATGACCAACAAACCCAACACCGATCTCGCTGACGCAGATGATCCCGAATCGGCTGAGACCGAGGCCGACACGCGACGGTGGGTCCACTGCCACGTGTTCTTCGTGCTGGCGGTACTGACCGGATACCGCTGGAGGATCTACGAGGACAGGGAGCAATACAGCGACGAAGTCGGAGAGGGCATCGAATCCTGGAACCAAGACGACCAAGTGCTCGCCATCGCGGAAGGCCGAAGACAGCTCGACGCGCAGTTCGCTCAACTTCAGTACTTGACTCGAAGAGCGGCCGCGCTGTTGCCCGTCGGGATTGCGGCGTCGGCCTTCTTCCTCACCCAGTTAGAAGACCTCAGCGACATCACACAACCCCGGCAGACGATCGCCCGGATCCTGCTTGTATCAGGTTCCACGCTGGCGATCTGGGGTGCGCTGGTCATGGGAGCACTCATCGGCGGCAGAGCAACATTCAAGCAGACCGACGCTCTGCAGCTCACCAAGGAACCGTCCGGACTGCGCAAGTATCTGGCACGCGACTACGCCGAGAACGTGTCCACCGGTGTCAACACCAACGCTGCGCGCCTCACCCATCTCGGCACAGGCGTCACCTGCATCGCGATAGGAGCCCTGCTGGGCGTGATCGGACTAGCCGTCTCCGTGTGGTCGCCCCCGCCATCAGCGTGCGATGCCGCTCCAGCAAACGCCCCGACCTGCGTCGACATAGACCAGAACACACGTGGGGACTGACCGTGATCGCCCGCCGCGTCCTATCGGGCGCTTCGGCTTTCAGCGGGGAGTGACGCCGGCGAGGAGTTCCCGGTTGGGTTTGCCGGAATCGCCACGACTCCGACCTCCCTCGACAGCTTCGACGCGCACTGGTTCACACCTGACGCCCACAGCAAACGCGAGGGGGCTGTGTCCTGGGGTTCGCGCGGTCAGCTTGCTTTGATGTCGGGCGAAGGGGACGTCCCCCGGACGCGCGCTCAGGTCGGCTCGAGGGTGCCGCTCTCGATGAGTAGCTCGAGGTGCTGGCTGAGCCTCTCTGGGAGGGGGCCTGCCTCGATGAGGACGCCGAGTTCGATGTTGTCGTTGATGCCGGCGCTGGTGAGATTGGCGCTGGTGATCAGCGCGGATGATCGGTCGGCTATCACGCATTTTGCGTGGAGGCGGGCGGCCTTTGCGAAGAACGCCTCGCGGGTTTCGAGGGGCCATCGGTAGAAGCGGGCTGTTGCCTTGATCGGTTCGAACGGGTGGGTAGGGCCGAAGGTGAGCGGGCCACCGGGGTCGTCGGGCGTCTCGAGGATCAGCGAGACGTTGACTCCTCGTGCTATTGCGTCGGCGAGGGCAGCGGTGAGTTCGGCTACGTCGTAGCTGGTGAAGGACACCAGCACGAGGCTTCGGGTCGCGTTCGCGACGAGTGTGGAGAGCACGGACCGTGTCGAGCGCAGGCCGGTGACCTCGGTTGATGGTCCTGTCCACACGAGGCTGGTGTTGTGTTCGGATCGCACGGCCGCGGCGGTTGCGGCTGCGGTCCGCATGGCGGCGGCCACGGCGGCTCCGGGTGTCTCGGGTGTGCGCGCCCAGGCCTGTGAGATCTTCGTCGCGTGCTCGCGGTAGTGGGTAGCCGGGATGGCGCCGATCAGCGCGGACCGCGAGCTGGGCGACCAGCGGGGTGAGGCCTCGATTGCTGCGGCGCCGGCGGCAAGGAGGTCGTCCGGGACGTGGATGGCCGCCTCGACGATCGCGTCGGTCACCAGGTCGCTCATGTGAAGTAAGCGTCGTCGGGGTGTCCGAGGATGGGGACGGCCGCTCCTCTGTCGAGATAGCGGTTGCCGGCTTCGCAGGAGGTCTCGGGGGCGAACAGGCAGGCGTGGCAGGCGGCGTTGTGAAGCGTGTCGCCGAGGTCGCCGGCGTGGTGGTCTGCGCACATGGGGTCGGTGGAGCAAAGCCTGGCCCGGCTCAGCGCGTCCCGCAGCACGGCGGCCAGCCGGGCCGGTTCGGCCAGCGCCACGAGGCCGCCGAGGGTGCCCTCGGAGTCGGGCGATCCGGTGTACAGCAGCAACCCCGCCATCGGCGGGCCTTCGGCATCGCCCGACTCGCGGCAGTACAGGCGCTCCCGGATCGACGCGGTGGAGTAACCGCAGTCGAGCGCGACCTGGTGCATCAGAAGGTGCGAGAGCGTGTGCAGCAGCACGAATCGGGCGGGCGGCATCCCGCCGTCTGGGTCGAGGCCGCGCCGCGTGCGCCAGTTCCGGGTCGCCTGTTGGAGGTGTGCGCAACGCCTGCTGTCCCGATAGGTGCGTTCCCACTGCTCGACGCGGGACTCGGGAAGCCGGATGAGGATCCCTTCGCCGCGAACCTCCGCAGCCGGGAGCCACGGCTGCGGCGCGTGCCAGATCGGTGCGATCCGGTTCGGGTCGGCCTCGTCGGGGCCGTCGATACGTGTGAACCCGCACAGCGCCTGCACTTCCCGCAACCGGTCCACGGCCACGGGATGATCGAGCGTCTTCTTGAACCCGCCCGGGACGTCCAGGGCTCGTATCTCGAAGTCGTCGGACCTTGGGGGCACGGCCGCGGTGAACGCCTCCCACTCGGGCCCGCGCAAATCCCCGGTCCCTGTGTCCTCCGCTCCGCCGCCGCGGCGGTCGACGATGGCTGTCCACACATCGTCGGCGTCGTAGCGCAGCAACCATCGCAGCGGTTTCTCCCCAGCGCCTCTCACCAGCCGCTTGACGATGAAGTCCAACTCGTCGCGGTCCTCGATGTCGTCGAGGAGGTCCCAGTGCTCTGCGACCTTCTGCTCGATTTCGCCGGTGACGGTCGGGATCGTGAGGGCGGAGCGGTAGACGGCGAACCAGGCGTTGGACGCACCCAGCAGCAGGGCACGGGTCGGTTGGGCGCAGTCGCCGTCGAAGCGCTGCAGGTGGGGGTGCCGGCCCCTGCAACGAGGGAGGTGCTGGTTCGCTTCGGGGCCAAACGCGTCGTGCACGAGCCGGTCAGTGCCGCAGGTCTTGCACACGACGCGCACGTCGGTGGCGCGGTCGGCCTTGCCGGCCTCTCTGAGTTCGAGCAGCGGGCCGCGGGCGCACGGGTTGCCACGGTGGACGTACTGCTCCCAGGGGAAGTCATCGAGGTGACCCGCCGCACACGCCACGAGGAACCGGGCGGGCACTGCGCTCGGCCGGCGATTGTTGCATCGGTCGTGGAAATAGCGGGCCTTGTCGGGTCGGTAGACGGGCACGTCGAGCTGGAACCGGCGCCGGTCCACGGGTGCGAGCAGGTCGCATTGCGTGCAGCGGAGCCACCGCGGGAACGGATGCACCGGCACGCCGACGCGGGCCCATTCGTCGAACGGGCTCGCCGTTTCCTCCTGCCATGGCGGCATGCGGAACTCGACGACTCGGTGACATCCCGGCACCGCCCGCACCGCCCCGATCAGCCGTGGCTCTAGGACCCGCTCGGTCTGGTCGATGTCCCACCTGTCGATGCCCGCCAGCACGACCGACAGCTGCGGCAGGTCCATCACGGCGCCGGGACCGTAGGTATGGATCATCTGCGACGGGCGGACGCCCCCGACCCGGCGTGACTTGTACTGCCGCCTGTTGGATCCGGCAGGGCTCATGGCCGGCGCCGCCGGGCGGCTCGGGTCTCGGCCTCGTCGGCTTCGACAGCCTCGTCCACCTCTTCGTCGTCGGCTGTGGCCGTGCGGCCATCACCGTGCGCTTGGCCCAGCGTGATCTCGGGGTGGCCGCCGGCCTCGTACGTAGGGTCCTCCTCGATGATCTGGAGGTTGGCCTGCACCTCGGTGTCGCGCAGCGAGTTCGGGCAGGTCCAGATGTCCCAGTCCCCGGCTTCGGGCTTGGCAAGCAGCGCCACATCCTGCGCGGAGCGCTTCGAGTAGGACAGATCGGGACGCAGCGCCGCCTCCCGGTCCCAGGCGTCGAGACGCTTGTTGGCCATGTCGGTCGCCAACGCCGCAGCGGACAGATCCCCGGTCACGGACTCGGCGCGCTCTGCGATCGCCCGGACATGCGCGGCTATCCGATGGTCGGGACGGTCCAGCGCCCGCGCCGAAGGGTTCGGGTTCCAGTCGTGGTCGCCGTGGCGCACCGCCGACACGAGAACCCCGGTGAGGCCCTTGTCGAGGGCCCGTCCGGAGAACGGCGTGACCGAGAGGGGTTCGACGTGGCGGTAGAAGGTGGCGTGGTAGTGGCTGAACCTCTCGTAGTGCGACAGGTCCCTGGGCCGGGCCCAGTTGTACAGCGTGATCACCAGGCCCGGGCCGCGCGGGTCGCGGCCGACTCGGGACGTGGACTGGATGTATTCGGCGGTCGCCTTCGGCTGGCCGACGACGACCATCGAGGCGAGCCGGGGCACATCGACGCCCACAGAGATCATGTTCGTCGCCAGCAGCAGGTCGATCGGGCGTTCACCGTCCTCGGGGCGGCCGGGATCGTGCGTGACGAACAGCTGGCGCAGGATCGACTTGATCTCCTCCGAGGACACCCGGGAGGTGAGTTCCTTCGGCGGGCCCGTCGAACGGTTCGCGAGGCCGCGGGTGAACCGAGCCCGGCGCAGCTTGGTCCGCAACTCATCCTCGGCCATGCGGCGCATCCCGGCGAGTTCCCGCACCGCGTTGAAGTAGCCGACCGTCGTCATCCACGGGTCTGCAGCAGCGGCATCGTCGCCGAGTTCGTCCCAGATGGCCTTGGCGGCGGCCATGACAGAGGAGAACACGCGCAGCTCCACCTGCTTGAGCCGCTCGCCGTGCGCGCATATCCCCAGGTAGAGCCGTCCCGGTGTTTGAGGGCTCGGTCGGACCTGCTCGGCGAAGAACGAACGGTGCACGTCGAGCACCGGCGGTGGGAAGACGCGCAGATCCCGCCAGAACACCGACCAGGCCTGCTGGCGGGCTCTGCGAGTCGTGGCGGTCGACGCGACGACCTTGGGCCGCACGGGCAGCCCGTCGTGGTTCCAGGTCGCCAGCCGGTCGATCGCCGTCTCATACAGGCCCGCCATCGTCCCCAGCGGCCCGGTCACGAGGTGCATCTCGTCCTGGATGATCAGATCCGGAGGGCGAAGCCGCAGTGATTCCACCGTCCTGGCCGCGGGGTGTTTGCCCTGCGGCCGGTGAGAGTCGCGCTCCTCCCAATGCGACCTGTGCGCCCTGTCGAGGTCGGGATTGCGGTATCCGTGACGCTCACAGCGCGACTCCACCCGCCCGAACAGTGTCGCCGTCGCCCCGTTCCACGGAAGCTGCGCGAACTTGTCGATGGTGCCGATCACGAAGGAGGGAACCAGGCGGTAGATCTCCTCGTCGACGGTGACGACGGGGATCCCCTCGTCGGTGGCGCCCGCCTCGGTGAACGGACACTCCTCGACGTTGCCGCAGAACACCAGGAACCTCTCCAGCACCGAGTCGTAGCGACAGTCGGACTCCGCCTCGATCTCGCGCCCGCACCACGGGCAGTCGGTGAGTTGCATCGGCGTGGCCTGGCCACCGCTGTAGCCGCCCAGGCGGGCGTCCTCGGCGAACTTCTCCGCGTCACGGGCCCTGTTCGGCGACACTGACCCGCCCACCCACATGCCGAGGCGGAAAGGAGCGCCGACATACCGGTCATCGGCCTGGGCGCGGTGCTGGCGCAGCATCTCTGCCGCGCAGATCAGAGTCGCGGCACGCTGGAACTGCTGGGTGGTCAGCAGGCGCAGCGTGTAGCGCATCAGCACCGCCACCCCGTCACGCCCATCGACGGCGTCCTGTCCTTCCCCCACCACGCCCGCGAGCCGCCGCGTGGCCAGGGTGTAGGCGACCAGCCCGAGATAGGCCTCCGTCTTGCCGCCGCCGGTCGGGAAGAACAACAGATCAGCCAGCGCGCCCTGCTCAGCGCGCTCGGGATGAGCCGGGTCTGTCAGCGACGGGATGCACTGCAAGATGAAAGCGAGCTGGAACGGCCGCCAAGACCGGTTCGCTGGCACCTCGGCATCCCGCACCGCCTGCCGCAGGCTCAAGTCGGGGCTCCGGCGCCTCTCCTGGATGGCCACCGTGTGGACACGCTGGCGCCACATGGCCTGATTCGCGAACCGGAACGCTTCAAGGGCATCGAGATCCGCACACACCAGATCAATGCCCGCCGCGATCGCGTCCGCAACGCGATGCGCTTCGGCGATCACGTCCCGCGCCGTCTGCTCGTGCCCCTCGAGGCGCGCCTCGGGATCGCCGAGGCGGGCCAGTTCGCCGTCCAGCCATGCCCGGTAGCCATCAGCGAGTGGCGACAGCGCCGCTCTCAACTGCTCGGGTTCCAGTTCCGCCAGCACCTTCATGTCGGTAGTCAGACCCTCGAGCTGAGGCGCGGCCTCGGGCCGGGGCGCGTCCGTACGCCAAACCTCGTGACGGGGAATGACCGCAGTGCCGACCCGCACCGCGCGGCGCGGGCCGGCGGCAGACAACTCCACCTCGGTACCGACCCCGTGCCCGACCGCGAACTCCACAACATCCCGATACTGCAAGTCGAGCTGCGCGGCCTCGGCGCGCTCCCACTCCGGGGCGGCGCCCGCAGCGGCCAACGCATCATCGCGGCCCATGAAGATGTCCGCGCCGTCGGCAGCCGCCAGTTCGACGCCGGCCTGGAACATCCAACGGCTGTCCTTGTTCAGGTCGGCCTGCTCCTGCTCATTCGACAGGAATACCGTCACCCGCCACGGCCCCTCAACGGAGCGGATCACCCGACCCCGAAGCACGATCCCCTCGCCGTTGACCGCCAGCGGGCCAAACTCGCCGTCCTCCAACGGAACCGCGACATCCACCTGGCAGGGTTCGCGGACCCACACCGCGGCGCGCGAGCCGTCCTCCATATCTTCGAACTCCCGCCGATACTGCCCCCACCTGCACCGAGCGACCAGCCCGCCCGCCGACGCGTCGACGACGACCGACAGACCCATCGACGACTGCGCCAGCACCAGCCGGGGACTGCGGCCGTCCTGAACACCGCCGCTGTCGGCCTCGTCGCCCTCCTCGGGACCGACATCGTCGTCGCGCTCGGGATCCACCGCGATGGTCCCCTTCGGAGCGAGCATCCCCACCAGATATCGGTCACGCACCCGCCCCGGCGATGACCACTTGCCATCCCGCATCTGATAGCCGCGGATCACCTCCTCCTCGCCGTCGAGCGGCCCCAGCAGATCCGCTGTGATCCGAGTCACGAGGTCCGCCCTCAGATCCCAGGGGCTCGGAACTGCCGTCGAGGCGTCTGAGGGTTCGGTCATCCGTCGTCTCCCAGCAACGACCCCTGGTACACAGGGCTCGGCCTAGGGGCCCTCGTCGTCCTGGTCGACTCGTGTAGACCTGCCGCGACCTCGGCCTCGTAGCGCTCCTTGTTCAACTCCAGCAGCCGATCCAAGGCCTCGTCAGCAGCACGGGGCGAGAAGGTGAACCGCAAACCCTGGCCGCGCACACGATGGAAGCCATGTCCAAGATCCAGTTCGGGCCACCCGTAGGCGTCACGTACTGCCAAGTCGAGTTCGACGTGTAAGTCGCGGAGCCGTCGGATGTCCCCATCGGACCGCAAATCCGGGTCATGTATGAGGTTGTAGACGTCGGTCAGTCCCAACTCGCGCTCGGCCGTCAGACTTGACCTGTGGTCATCAAGGGCTTCCCCAGACAGCGCGACAGCGGCACTGGGGAACGGTTGCGGGAAAGTCTCGAACACGTCCGAGGGTGTGTAGCGGGTGTCAGTCCTCATCGACGATGCGTAACGCACGGCCCAGCGAAAGTGGAAGCCGGAGGTGAGGACGCCGAAGTGGAAGTCATCGTCATATGCGAATACGACGGTCGCCTCGGATAGCACCTGCCCGGTTCTCACGAACACCGGCTGCACAGTCTTGCTGACTCGCGAGATCGCAAGAACCCTCTCCAGCGGCTTGATCGTTCGGTACAGCTTCGGACGCTTCTCTGCGTAGATCCAGTAGAGCTGCGGCAGCGGCTTCCGTTGCTTAAACTCGCCGTTCGCCTTGCGCTCCTGCCGCTCTGGCTTGACTCTCTCTTCCACGATCGTGAAGCAGTCGGAGTACTCGCGTGCCTTCTCTTCGGGCCAGTCGAAGAAGTTGATGATCCACCGCGGAGCCTCCTGTGTCGGCGACTGGTTGAGATCCTCCCCGCCCAGGTACGGGAACAACACCTCAGCGTTCCGCGGATCCTTGGCGATGAGTGTTTGTGCCTCCTCTGGGCTCATGGTGAAACCATCCGTCCCGAGCACGATCGAGCCTTGAAATGACTTGTCGGCGTTAGCGGCAAGGCGCTGCTTGCGCCATCCCGATGCCGACGCCGGGTAGAGCATCTCGTCGATGTCGGCGACGGGCCTTCCATCGAGCAGGCACCGTCCATCGCATGGGTAGGCAGTAGCCCACACCTTGGCGATCTCCAGGGTCGCGTCGCCCGGCCACGTTGTCGATGAGACGGCGCGGTGGATCTTCCATCCGGCGTCGATGATCTGCGTGAGGCCCACTTCGCTGGTGTCGCCCTGCGCGATGGTGTTGGTCGCCAAGAATCCGAGGGATCGAGCGGTCTTGGCGGCGTTGAGGAAGAAGTAGGCCACGAGATCGGCCGACCCCTTCTTCCCGCCCGCCGTCCAGGCGATGAGGTGGTTGCGGTAGTCGGTCCCGGCGGCGCCGGTGATCTTCTGTCCGCCGATGAAAGGCGGGTTGCCCACCATTGCGTCGAATCCGACGGTCTCGTCCCTGGCGAAGACCTCGGGGAACGCGACGGGCCAGTGCAGCGGATCCCGTGCGGGAGCCCCGTCGGGGCGGCCGGCGTCAAGTCGCAGTCGTGCAAGCCCGCGGGCGCGGTCCAGGGCTGCGGCTTGCGCCGGGGTGTCGAGCCCGTCAATTAGTTCGACGATGACCTCCGAGTCGGCTTCCAGAAGGTTCGTGAGCGCCGTGATGGGGTCTCGCTCGCCAGCGGTGCTCAGCGCCGCGCCGGCGAGGATGTCGGCGATCGCCGCGAGGATCGACAGGCGGTCCTCGCTGTGGCGGTGGAGTTCATGTTTGCGTTCGACGTCGGCCGGCCCGACGGTCTCGATGCCGTGCATCTCGCGCCGCGACTCCTGTGCCTCGCGTACGAGCCGTTCGACGGACCTGGCCGCTTCGCCGCCAGCGACGAATCCCGTGATCGGCATGGGCCGCGCCTTGCCGGCGTCGACGTCGTAGTGGAGGTACCGGAGTTGGTCGGGATCGGTGATGCCCAGGAGGCTGTCGCCGGACTTGATGGCGTGGTCCAGGAACGTGAAGGGCCGGTCCTTGGCCACCGTGGTGAGCCACATGGAGAGTTTGGTCATCTCGGTGGCCATGGGGTTGCGGTCGACGCCGTAACAGCAGTGCTCGGCTACCGATCGGCGCGCCTCGATCACGATGTCGAGCCGGTTGGGGTCGTCGGCGGCGGTGGCAATATCGACGGCGCGCCGATTCCCTTCGGCCCGCCAGGCCTCGATGAGCCGGTCGGCGAGATAGCGACAGGCGGCCACAAGGATGGCCCCCGATCCGACCGCGGGGTCACAGACCTTGAGAGCGAGAATGTCGGTGGACTTACGGATGCGCCACTGGTTGGTGTCGGGCGTGTCCTGGGGACCCGGTAAGTAGCACAGAGGCGCGAGGGCGTGCTCGACGACTTCGTCCGCTAGTTCTCGGGTGGTGTAAGCAGTGCCGCTGTCGCGCCGGGAGCCGGTTTCGGTGACATACACCGCGCCTTTCAGGAAAACGAGCGGACGGTCGCGCAGATCGAGCCGCAGCAGGTTCGCGAACGGTTCGATCCGGTCGGCCAGCTCCTGAACGCCCTGGCAGGCTTGGATCAGACCAGCTCGGTGTTGCCGGTCGGGGGGTTCGTCAAGGAACTTCTTGACCTCCCTCTTGGTGCCCACCCGGCGGCCGGCTTTTTCGGCGTCCCTGTCGCTCAGCCACGCGACCAGTGCCGCGGTGCCGTCGATCATCTTGGCTTCCAGATCCGGGAGAGCGATCTCGGGCTCCTCGCCGGGCTTGCCTCGCAGTCCGAGCACGTCGTCTTCAGCAGTGACGGCGTCGTGGTCGAGTAGACGTTCGTAGATGTGGCCGATCTGTTCGACGTCGACGTTGCGGTACGACAGGCGCCGGGTGTCTGCGGTCCCGCGGAATCGCAGCACCAGCAACGCGTCGAGGATGGCGAGCACGTCGAGATCGGTCACGGCGATGGGCGTTCCGACGGTGTTGTGCCAGGTGCTGTCGGCGGCGCGGCCCTCCAGGAACGGGAAGCGGTCGGGGTCGAAGAGGCTGCCGCCGTATCCCGGCACTGCCAGTTCGTCGTGATGGATGCCGCTGTGCAGCGCCCGGCTGGTGGCCAGCAGGCGGTGCCATGCCGTGGTGCGGGTCTCGAGGGCTTCGGGGTTCTCGAAGCGCTCCTGCTCCAGCGACTCCCGCAGCGTGCGGATGGAGTACAGCTCCTGGTAGTGCCGGTTGTCGACGGGCAGCAGGCGGTTCTCCTCGGCGACGAGCAGGAAGACGGCACGCATCATCACCGTGACGGCCGCTTCGTAGACCTCGTGGACGGCGACGCCGGCCAGAAGCGCACCGCTGCGGTCGCGGTTGGCCCGCGAGATGGCGTTCACAAGCAATTCGGTGGCTTGTCGCACCTGCGTGCCGAGTTGGTCGGTGACCTCGGCCTGGGAGCCGGCGGACTCGGCGAGCAGCGCCTCGGGAGTGTCGTGCGTTGCCGCTCCGATGAAGCGCCGCGAGTGAAGCATCGTCCGGAACGAGTCGAGCAGAACGGGCTCAGTCGCGAATTCCGAGGCTCGCCACGTGCCCCAGCCGGTGGCGCCCAGTGCTGGCGCGTGCACGAGGGTGAGATGGTCGCCGTCGGTGACCAGCGCCAGGGGGACCCGGTGATGGCGGCATGACAGCGCGGCGCGCTGCACCCACGTGGCGGGCCACGTGTCGCCGGACGGCCGGGCCCGCGGGTCGGTTCCGACGGGTAGCGAGAAGACCAGAACCCGCGAGCGCTGCGTCTCTTGTTCCGGGGCGTCGTCCGGTGAGTCCGGCTCGTCGAACAGCCCGACGGGCGCCGCCGGGACCGGCCGGTAGACGCCGGTGGGAGCGACGTTGACGTCGTGGCGCGTGACCCCCTCCGCGAGGTCCGCCGGCAGCCGATCGCCAGTGAGGTAGTTGTCCCGCCAGCCGAGCACGTCTCCCAGGAGCCAGGCGATGTAGTCGCTGCGGTCGCCGGCGAGCCGAGCCGACTCGGCGTCGTCGTCGCCGTACCAGCGGGCCCTGTGCTCGGCCCGCACCTCCGGCGGTGCCGGTTCGAGGCCGTTGGCCAGCGCCCGCTTGAGCGCGGGCAGCGAGAACCACGGCGCCTCGGCGTCGGTGAGGTTGAGCCAGTCCTCGTGCTGCTCGACGACGCGCCGGCTGGTCGCCACTACCTCTCTCCCTGCGGGACCAGGAACTCGACCGCGACCGGGAACCAGTTGACGTCTCGAACCTCGTAGCGGCGTCGGAGGATCTCGACCTCTTTGTCGATGTCGTCTCCGATCCGCCGGGCACGGTCGCGCAGCGCCCGCACGTCGGCGTCGAACTGGCGGCGCTCGTCGGTGTCGAACAGGCGCAATTGCTCCACGTTCTCCGATCTCTCCAACTCGTCGAGGCGGCGCAGGATGCTCGATCGAAGGTCTTCCAGCGTGCCCCTCAGGCGCTGCTCCTCGCCGCTTCGCTTGGCGTCGATCGCCCGGCTGCGCTGCTCAAGCATCTCGGCGGCTCGCGCCTTCAGTGCCTCCTGGAGGGCCGGCCGGACACGGCTCCACTGGTCCGCGTACAGGCCGCGCAACCGCTCCGGCACGGGTTCCACGTCAGCGGAGGCGACCGCAGCACGGGTCTCGCCGACGTTAAGGCGTCCCTGGCGGCCGCCCACTCGAACGGCCGCAGGCTCTATCACCTCGTCGAGCGTCGCCCCGTCCGCGCCGTTGACCACCACACGGGTGTGCGCCACCACAACCGGCTCGTCCACGTCGGCGTACCGCACTGCGACCCGGTTGATCCTGCGATCCACGGCTGCGCCCCAGACCTGCGCTCGCAGGGTCCGCAAGCAGCGCGCCACCAGCGGGTGCCCGACATGCAGATAGGCGACATCGTGGTGACCGTTCGCGATACCCGGGTCGAAGGTGACCGGTAGGCGGAAGTCCTCGACCTCGTTGTGGAGCCCGACGAGCGTCTCGCCCCACGTGCCGGCGAGGTCGTCGACTTCGAAGGTCGGCACGCGGCCGTCGGCGCGCTCGAGCGTCGAGGGCCGCAGCGGCGGCTGGCCCTCGATCCGCAATGCGACCTCCACAGCCCGCTGCACGTTCGCAGGGGCCAGATCGAGGTCCTCGATGCTGGTTTCGTACTGCTCGCGGACACGGGCGATGTCAGCGGCGAACTGGATCTTCAGCCTCTCGAGATCCACCCTGGCCAGGTCTCGCCGTTGCGCGATGAGGTCGTCGATGTCGAGGTTGTGGTGCCCCTCGCGCAGGATGCGGGCCTCGACGCGCTCGGCGAGCACCGACGACACCGTGCCGAGATCGTCGCGGATGTCATTGACCTTCTCGGCCAGGCGCAGCAGGAACGAATGGTCATGGCCCAGGGCGTCATCGTCGGCCGAGGCGAAGTGGAAGATGTCCACCGTGTCGGATCGCTGGCCGTGGCGGTCGATGCGGCCGTTGCGCTGCTCCATCCGGTTCGGGTTGAACGGCACCTCCATGTGCACAAGCCGGTGGCACGCCAAGTGCAGGTCGATGCCCTCGGAGGCCGCGTCAGTGGCGAGCAACACACGAACCCTGGTCTTGCGCGGGTTGTAGTTGAACTCGCGGATGATCCGCTCACGCTCGTCGGCGTCGAGGCTCCCGTGGAACACCTCAACGCGGCCCGTTGTCGCAGGCCAACCGGGCCGAGGCGCGGCCAGCATCTCGTCGAGGTAGTTGAGCGTCGCCCGGTACTCCGTGAAGATGATCACCCGCTCGTCGTTCCATTCGCCGTCGGGGAAACAGGTCTCGCCGATCCACTCCATGAGCCGCTTCGTCTTGGCGTCGGCTCGGCGCCAACGTTCCTCGGCACGGACACGCATCTGATCGAGGATCGGCGCAGCCGCATCGACGGTCAACGCCCGGGCGCGCATCCTCGCCAGCAGCACCTCCTCCTGCTCGGCGTCAATGGTTGTGAGCGCGCCAGCGACCAGAGCCAGAGCCTCCTGCTCCTGTCCCGACACCCCATCGGCGTCGTCAGTGTCGTCCTCCAGGGCTGCCGCTGCCTCCTGCAGCGCCCGCTCGGTGGTCCGGCGGTGCGCGGCCGCGTTGAGTGTGCGTATGTGCTGGTCGAGAGTGAGCTTGAACGCAGCCGGTGACGACAGCAGCCGCTTCTTGAGCAGCAGCGCCACGAACCTGGACGCCGCCCTCTCCGCCGGAGTGCTGGCCGAACCCATGCGCAGAGCCGCGTAGGCATCCAGCAGATCGAACAGCTCTCGTTCCTCGGGCGGGAACTCCACGTCGATCGCAACGATCCGCCGCTTCGGGAAGCGCCGAGCGCCGTCGGGCAGCATCGTGCGCAGATGCGACTTCAGGCGGCGCACCATCACCGCGTCGCGCTCGCGCTCGCTCGGGGACACGCCCTTGGTGAAGCGATTCGGATCGAGCATCTCGAGCAGCGCCTGGAACGACTCCGGGTAGCCGTTGTGCGGTGTGGCCGTCAGGAACAGGCGATGCTCGAAGTGCGGCGCCAGATGCCGCATCGCCTTCGTGCGCAGGGAGTCCCTGGCGTAACGGCCCACGGCGGACGGGGCGATGCGGTGAGCCTCGTCCACGATGAGCAAATCGAACGCCCGCGGATATTCGTTGGGATCCGGCGGCAGGAATTCGTCGAACCAGCGCATCTGAGACTCGAACTTGACCCACTCCATCGACACGATGAGCCGCGGATGGGACCGGAACGGGTTGACCCCGACGCCGCGCTGTCGCCTCAGGCGGTGGACGTGGTCGGTATCGACGATCTCGAAGCCCAAGCCGAACTGCTCGCGCATCTCCCGCTGCCACTTCAGGCACAGACTCGGCGGACAGACCACGAGGATCTTCTGCGCCTGGTTGCGCAGCACGAGTTCCTGGGCGATCAGGCCCGCCTCGACGGTCTTGCCCAAACCGACATCATCAGCGATCAACAGACTCACTCGCGGCATACGCAGAGCCTTCACCAGCGGCAGGAGCTGATAGTCCTCGATGTCGATGCCCGCCCGGAACGGCGACTGGAACGCCCTCGGATCAGCCGAGGCAATGGCGCCCCATCGAACCGCGTCGAGGAACCCGGCGAAGACCTCCGCCTCGTCAACGCCCTCGGCAGGGTCGGGGAGCTCGGACTGGGGACGGACCTCCGTTCCCGGCTCGGCCTCCCAGAAGACGCTCAACGGCGATGGGCTGCCCTTGTCGTCGATCGGGACGAGCCCAACCAGGTGATAGCGCGTCCACCCGTTCGAGCTCGCCGGGTCCAACCGGCGAGACGACCGCCGCACCGACTCGACCACCCAGTACCGATCCCGCACCCGAACAAGGCTCCCCTGCTCAGGAACAGCACCCGCCCGGCGTGACTCGACGACCGTCACCGGGCCCACCCGGCCAAACCGTTGATGCGGCCCTGCCCGCCGCCCCGTCTCAGCGGCCGGTGCTCAGCCACGATGGCGCGTCCTCGACGATCCCGACAGGATCGGCCATCGTTCATCGTCACGCGAACCATCCATCTCCGTCCACACCTCCTACGTCGCGCATCTCAAGATAGTTGCGGGCACAGCGACTGAGCGGCCTCGAGCAACGGCGCCGACCACGATGACTCCTAGCCCAAGGCCCGCAGGAACGACGATTCGTCGCCCACTGGGTCAGCCACTCCTCGACCCGCGACCAAGGTCGCACAGCGCGGACACGCCGCGTCGGGCTCGCCACGCGCACCGGTACCGCCAACCCGCCAACGCACACTCGACCGTCCTGATCCCGTCGAAGCCCTCCGACCCGGAGAGCACACGCGTAACATCAGCCATCTCGGAACCCCTTGTCTCGACAGGGCCTACTGACAGACCCGCGAGGCCTCAACCCGCACACGCGGCCCCTTAGATCACAGCGCAGGACCCATCAACAGCGTCGAACTGCTGAACCGGCGGTTCGATCTCGTACGCTGGAAGTTCGCAGCGCACGCCAAGACTGCCTCGCAATAGGCCGCGACCTACTTTGCCCATCTGGCAGATCACTACAGCCTGCTGGTTGATTCTGCCCGACATACCAGCCGTCAGAGAACCAACGATGAATGAGCCATCAGACAATCTCCAGGCAGCCACTCCGAGGGAGATCCTTATCCGCTGGGCGAACGATAGTGACGAGTGGATTCGCCGCATTGTCCAAGTCGTACTAGCGACCGGTGCTCGACTCTCGGAGGAAGATTGCGACTCCGCCTACGCGCTCTTCCTTGAGGAGAAGGGATTCAATGATCGCGACCTGCCGCGGGAACCGACGATTCCCTCAACCACCGCCGACAACGATCAAGACATCGAATTCACACTGAGAAGCATCTCCGAAGTTCGTAACGTCAATGCTCTTGAACCAGGTATGACGATTGAATTCGGTCCAGGCTTGACAATCCTCTACGGTGCGAATGGCACGGGAAAGACTGGTTACTCGAGGATCCTAAAGCGCCTAGCAAACAGTCGAAGTGTCGAAGAACTCCTCCCGAACATGCACAATCCTCCAACAGCTTCAGATCCGGCTGCCAAGATCGGATACGCGCTCGGGTCCGAACACTTGACATTTGACTGGAGCGGGGAGCTGGGAATCGATCCGTTTACCAAGCTGTCCGTATTCGACTCCCCAGCACTTAATCTACACGTGGATCAGAGTATCGGCTACACGTATACTCCAGCATCCATAACCTTGTTCTCATATGTGACTCAAGCGGCTCAGGCAATACAGACCCGAACAGAGAGTGACGTAGATCGCCTACGTCGGTGGCCCATCGACCTTAGAACGCGATTCAATCGAAAGAGTTCTTTGTATTCGGCCATCGACCGACTGTGCGCTACCACTGACTTAGAAGAACTGAAGGAGCACACACTAGACCCCGAGGACTCGGCCGAGCGGATTCAGGAGATCAAACGCTCTCTTGCAATGTTGCGGGCCGACGTGTCCGATCCGCTCCTCACGCTAAAGACGCAAACTCGGAATGCGCTTGTTGAAGCAGGCTCACTTGCGAATGCCATTCGCCAGCTTAGCAACAGTAGCTACAACAAGGGACTTAGAACCCTGCTTGAGCTAAGGCAAGACTACGCAACCATACGGGAGACGCTCTTCGCCGCGGCTGACCTTCCCGCTCCACCCGAAGAGTCTTGGGACTCTTTCATCCGAGCGGGATACCAGTATCGATCCCACCTCGAACATGTCGGTGCTGCCGATGAGGAGCGTTGCCTGTATTGCCGCCAAGTGCTGAGCGACGATGCTGCTAGCCTGCTCAGAAAATACGGTATCTACATCGAGGATCGTCTCGCCCACGAAATCGAGCGTTTCGAGAGATCGCTCCGCGAATTTGCCCGCCCCGTCATCGAATCATCGCTGCCGCAAGTTCGCGTTCTCGTCGATGCTGCGACAGACAATCCTGAGCCTGCAACCGGAGATGGTCCTAGGAGACTGGTGAGCAAGTGGGTTTGGTGCCGGGGGTGTGGGGCGCCGGCGG
>VXMF01000033.1 GCA_009841225.1 Terriglobia bacterium
GCCCCCGCCCCCGCCGCCTCCGCCTGCGGCCGTGGTGGTGAAGGCGGTTCCCAAGGAATTCGACAGCGGCGCGCTCACGCAGCCGGTCGCCATTCCCGACAAGGTCGCCATCATCGAAGAGGACATCGCCGCGCCTAGCGCTGGCATCGCCGGCGTGGTCGGCGGCGTGCCCGGCGGCAGCGTCGGCGGGCAGATCGGAGGCGTGCTGGGCGGCATCATCAGTTCTGCCGCTTCGAACGCGCCCCCGCCCCCGCCCCCGCCCCCTGTCAAGAAGAAGGCGCCGCCCAAGCGCATTCGCGTAGGCGGCAACGTCGCCAAGGCCCGCCTCACGCGCCAGGTGCGCCCGCAGTACCCGCCGCTGGCCCGCCAGGCGCGCATTCAGGGCACGGTCAAGCTCTCGGCCGTGATTTCCAAGGACGGCTCGATCCAGAAGCTAGAGGTGATGTCGGGCCACCCGCTCTTGGTCCCGGCCGCGCTGGCGGCCGTGAAGCAGTGGCGCTACAAGCCCACGCTGCTCAACGGCGAGGCGGTCGAGGTGCTGACAAACATCGACGTGAACTTCACTCTCAGCGGCTGAGGTTGGCGTCCTAGAGTCTCCCTTCGGGGAGTCGGACTGCCAGGGCGGCGGAAGGCCGCCGCCCGCACGGTTCGGCACGAACAGTTGGTCAACGGATTCCGTTGTCTCTTTAGGAGGAAAAACAAGCAACATGCTTTCGCAATTCGCAACTACCGCCTTCTTGCTGCAGCAGGAAGTCGGATTTGACACGATGTCGATGTGGAACCAGATGGGGTTTGCGGCCAAGGCGGTCGTCATCGTCATGTTCCTGATGTCGGCGTGGTCGATCGGAGTGATGATCGACCGTGGATTGGCGTACTTCGCCGCCAAGAAGCAGTCCAAGGCATTCGCCCCGGCTGTTGCCGGCGCTCTGCGCAACGGCAAGCTGGACGAGGCCATCAAGCTCTCCGAAGGCTTCAAGAAGAGCCACCTGGCCAAGGTGGTCTCGGCCGGCTTGGCCGAGTTCAAGTCGCACGACGTGGGCAGCGATGTCCCCGGCCGCACGGTCGACGCTTCCAAGCGAGCCTTGGAGCGGGCTCAGGCGATCACGCACGCCGAGTTGAACCGCGGGCTCAGCGGCTTGGCCACGATCGGCTCGACAGCGCCGTTCGTGGGCCTGTTTGGCACCGTGGTCGGCATCATCAACGCGTTCCAGGGCATCTCCCAGGAGCGATCCACCGGACTTGGCGCCGTCGCCGGCGGCATCTCGGAGGCGCTGGTCGCCACCGCGATCGGCCTGTTCGTCGCGCTGCCGGCCGTGTGGATGTTCAACTACTTCAACTCGAAGGTCGAGGGTTTCGACGTCGAGATGGAGAACGCCAGCTCTGAGCTGATCGACTACTTCCTGAAGAGGAGCGGTTGAGCTTCGCTGGGCGCAAAGCCGCAGCGGATTGACCGGCTGTAGTATCGTGTAGCGGTCGGTCAGCGGCGAGCCCGGAGGGCGCGCTGCCGACCGATCGCCTGGGAACGAGGGAACCAGCATGGCGGAAGAAGAAAAGGGCCTGATCGAGGTCGAAGAGGAAGAAGTCAAGAAAGGCACCCGCGGCGGCATGGCCGCCATCAACGAGATCAACGTCACGCCGATGGTGGACGTGATGCTCGTGCTGCTGATCATCTTCATGGTGATCACGCCCATGCTTAGCAAGGGCGTCAGCGTCGACTTGGTGCGTACGCGCAACCCGGTCGCGATGGACGAAGCGGATGCGGAGGATGCCGTCGTCGTGGCGGTGACTCGCGATGGCCAGGTTTTTCTGGGCACGTCCAAGCTAGAGGCGCTGGATGAGCTCACGTCGCGTGTCAGCGACGTAGTCAGCAATCGCATCGACAAGACGGTCTACGTCAAGTGCGACGCACGATCGCGCTACGAGCGCGTCGTGGAAGTGGTCAATGCCGTGCGGACGTCCGGCGTCGACCAGGTCGGGTTGCTGACAGAGAAGGAAGAGGGTACGGGAAGCTTCAGCTAGCGCCGCGACTCTCGAGCACACTTACACAGGAGGACATTCACCATGGGAATGGCGGTTGGCGGGTCGGGCGGCTCAAAGTCCGTGCCCTACATCAACATGACGCCCTTGATCGACGTGCTGTTGGTTCTGTTGATCATCTTCATGGTCATCACGCCGATCACCCCTAAGGGGTTGGAGGCGCTGGTGCCGCAGCCCAACGAGGGCGAGCAGCAGTCTCAGCCCAACGCGCGCACGGTCGTGGTCTCGATCAACGCGGATCGCAGCATCATGATCAATCGCGATCCGTCGACGCTGGACACGCTCGAAGAGAACCTGAGGGACATCTTCAAGACCCGCGCCGAGCGCGTGATGTTCGTGCGTGGGGCGCCGCAGCTGGACTACCAAGACGTGGCCAAGATCATCGACATCGGCAAGGGCGCCGGCGTGGACAAGATCGGGCTGCTGACGGAGCAGATCGAGTAGGCTAGTGCTAGCGGCATGGCGCCGGGCCTAGCGCCCGGCGGTCGTCGCGATCTGGGCAACGGAGTGAACAATGGAAATCGATAAGCAGAAAGTCCTGAAGATCGGGGGCATCGTCTTGGTCGTGGTGCTCGTCTTGGTAGGCAGCCTGCTGTTCCTGATGCAGCAGTACGGCGTTACGAGTATCGCGGCGTTGCAGGCGCGGAACTCGCTGAACAAGGGCGTGGGCGCGTTCTCGGCGGGCGATTTCGTCCGTGCCGGCGACTATTTCGAGGCTGCGGCCGACCTTGACCCGGAACTCAAGGCGGCTCGTGTGTACAGTGCCTACTCGGTGATGATGCAGTACCAGCCCGGTGCTGAGTACCAGGAGAACATCGACATTGCGAACAGGGCCTTGGACGGGTTCAAGGCCGTGCTGCAGGACGACCCGGAGAATTCCACCGCCCTGCAGAGCATCGCGTCGCTCTACTTCAACATGAAGAAGATGGACTTGGCCAAGGAATGGCACGGCAAGGTGCTGGAGCTCGAGCCCGACCACAAGGAGTCGTACTACACCATTGGCGTCATCGCGTGGACGCAGTCTTACGAGCCGCGCTTGGAATTCCGCGCCAACGTGGGCATGAAGCAGGAGGACGAGGGGCCGATCGTGCTGAGAGGGCGCCTGAGCCGCTCGCAGCGCGAAGAGTATGCCGGCCTCAGCGAGGAGATCCAGCCCATCATCGACGAGGGCTTGACATCGCTGGAGAAAGCGATCGAGATCGATCCCGACTATGACGACGCGATGGCTTACGTGAACCTGCTCTACCGCGAGAAGGCGGACTTCGCAGAGACCAAGGAAGAGCACGACGAGCTGCTGATGAAGGCCGACGAGTGGGTGCAGACCGCTCTGGACACGCGCAAGCGCAAGGCCGAGGAGAGCACGATCGAGACCTTCACGACCGACGAATAGGTGCCCGTGCCGCAGCGCGCGGCGGGGCGAACGTCTTATAATTCGGCCTGAGGCCCAATGGGTCTCGGGCCGTTTTCTGTGTTGGGAAGCACCGAACCGGAGCGTTGCAATGCCCGCCAAGAGCCGGATCAAGCCGGAAGGGGATGCGGTTCCCGCGGCGATGTCGACGCGCTACGAGGATCTGGAGCGCAAGCTGCTCGACCAGCGGCCGGACCAAGATCCTGAACTGTTGCGGCGCGCCTTCGCGTTCGCCGCCGAGCGGCATCGCGGCCAGAAGCGCAAGAGCGGCGACCCCTATCTGGCGCATTCGCTCGAAGTGGCGCACATGCTGGCCGACATGCGGCTGGACCAGGCAGCGCTTGCCAGCGGACTGCTGCACGACATTGTCGAGGACACGCCCGTAACCGTGCCGCAGCTGCGGCGCGAATTCGGCGACGGCGTGGCGCGCTGCGTGGACGGCGTGACCAAGATCGGGCGGCTGCGCTACCACTCCTCCGAGGCGCGCCAGGCGGAAACGTTCCGCAAGATGCTGCTGGCCATGGTCAAGGACATCCGCGTGATCCTGATCAAGCTGGCTGACCGCACGCATAACATGCGGACGCTGTACGCGCTCGACGCCGAGCGACAGCAGCGGATCGCGCTGGAGACGCGCGAAATCTACGCTCCTGTGGCGCTGCGGCTGGGCATGGGCAAGATGCGCAGCGAACTCGAGGACCTGGCATTTGCATACTTGGAGCCGCGGTCGTACGAGACGATCCTCGCCCAGATCGAGTCGCGTCGGGAATCGAGCGAGGAATTCCTGGCGGAGACGCAGGCGGAGCTCGAGCGAAAGCTCGAGCAGGCAGGGATCCCCGCGCGGGTGGAGGGCCGCATCAAGCGGCCCTATTCGATCCACCAGAAGCTGGAGCGCCAGAACGTGACGTTTGACATGGTCTACGACCTGCTGGCGTTGCGCGTCATCACAGATACCAAGACGCATTGCTACGCGGCGATGGGCGTGATCCACGGGCAGTGGCAGCCGGTGCCGGGCCGCATCAAGGATTTCGTCGCGATGCCGCGCCCGAACCTGTACCAGTCCCTGCACACCTCGGTTGTCACGCAGGACGGCCAGCGCTTCGAGGTCCAGATCCGCACCGAGGAGATGCACGCGATGGCCGAAGAGGGCATCTGCGCGCACTGGAAGTACAAGGAGGGACGGCGCGGGCCGGATACGGTCGATGGCCAGATGGCTTGGCTGCGGCGGCTGGTGGAGTGGCAGCGGGAAATGCGCGACTCCACGGATTTCCTGTCCACGCTGAAGGTCGAGCTCTACCCCGAAGAGGTCTACGTGTTCACGCCCAAGGGCAAGGTCATTACCTTGCCGCGTGACGCGACGCCGGTCGACTTCGCGTACGCCATCCATACCGAGGTCGGCCACACTTGCGTGGGCGCGAAGGTGGACGGTCAGATCGCGCAGCTGAAGCGCCCGCTCACCAACGGCGAGATCGTGGAAGTGCTGACCAGGCCGGGCAGCCATCCCGCGCAGGACTGGCTGTCGTTCGTGAAGACTTCGCGGGCGCGCAACAAGATCAAGCAGTGGCTCAATGCCGAGCGTCGGCAGCAAGCGATCGAGATCGGCCAGCGGCTGCTGGAGAAGGAGGCCCGGGTCTTCAAAGTGCCGCTGCGGCGCATCACCGCCGACAGGCTGGAGGCCGTGTGCCGCGAATACGGCTGTTCCAACACGGACGCGCTGTACGCGCGTCTCGGTTTCGGGCGCTACTCCGTGCGCCAGGTTCTGCGCAAGCTGTTTCCGGAAGGTGCGGTGCCCGACCCGTCACAGCTGCGCAAGAAGCCGCCGGTGCCCGAGGACCTGGACGCCAGCCTGGCCTTGCAGGGCGACGGCACGCTCGAAGTCCGCGGAATCGATGACGTGCTGATCTATCGGGCGCGCTGTTGCAATCCAATCCCCGGCGAGCCGATCGTCGGCTACGTGACGCGCGGCAAGGGTGTGGGCGTGCATTCACACTCCTGTGCCAATGTCCAGAACCTGCTCTTCGATGCCGAGCGCCGGATCGACGTGCGGTGGGCTCCCAAGGAAGGCTCGACGTACCAAGTGAGGCTGACGGCCTTCGTCGATGACCGCCAGGGGATCCTCAAGGACTTGACCAGTATCGTCGCCAATGAGGGACTGAACATCGTCAAGATCGAGTCCCATAACGGCCGGCGCGACGACCAGGTGGCGATCGCGTTCGTCGTGGAAGTCGCCGACAAGCTGCAGCTGGACAGGGTCGAGTCGGCGTTGTCCGACACGGCTTCTGTCCGTTCCGTCGAACGGAGCAGCAAGTTCTAGCGGGGCGGCCCAGTCGACCGAGCCCGCCCGCACTTGACACCTGCGCGGCCGGTCCGGCCCTCCATGCTGCGGTAGACTCGTGGCGGTTTGGGCGGTAACGCTCCGACCGAGATGGAGGGAACTTGGCATGCGTCGCAACTGCCTGATCGTTGTTGGATTCCTGTTGTGCGGTCTTTCGGTGGTTCCGCTCGCGGCCCAGGACTTGGCGGACGTCACCATGGCCGGATCGCAGATGCGCGAAGACGACCTGCCTTCGCTTGCGGCCGCTCCCGACGGCTCGCTCTGGAAGGTGTGGCTCGCCTACGCGGACCGGCGCGACGAGATCGCGATCCGGCGCTGGCAGGACGGGACTTGGGGCAACCTGCGCTACGTGCCGAACATCAGCGGCGATGTCTGGCTGCCGCAAGCCGGCGTGGACGGGGACGGCCGCCTGTGGGTTGCGTGGACGCAGATGCTGGACGGGAACTGGGACATGTATGCCCGCTCGTACGATCCTGGCGAGCAGGCTTGGGGGCGGCTGGTCCGGCTGACCGATCATCCGTTGCCAGATATCAACCTCGCATGGCGAGCGATGGCAAGGGCAAGCTGGCGCTGGTGTGGCAGGGATTCCGCGGCCGGCACTCGAACATCTATCTCAAGACCCATTCCAGCGAAGGCGGCTGGTCCGATCCGGTCCAGATCACCAGGCAGCCCGCGAATCACTGGGAGCCTGCGGCCGCGTTTGATTCCAGCGGGACAGTCTGGGTTGCCTACGACAGCTACGCAAGGGGCAATTACGACGTGTTGCTGACCGGCGTGCGTGACGGTGCGCTGACTGTCCCGGAAATCGCGGTGGCGGCCAGTGGCCGCTACGAGGCCAAGGCCACCGTGGCGGTGGATGGCGATGATCGCGTTTGGGTGGCCTGGGAATCCGGCGGCGCCAATTGGGGCAAGGACACGGGATTCAACATCCGGCCGCGACAGCCGGGAGTCGTCATCGGAGCGGATCGGGAAGTGAATATCGCAGCGTACGCTGGCGGGAGGCTGGAGACCACGGCCCAGCCGCTGCAGGCAGTCTTTGCGGAGGGAGAAGGCAATCCGAAGTGGACCTACCATCCGCATGTGTTTGTGGATGCCGACGGAAACGTGCGGGTGGCTGCGAAGCGCTTGATTCGCCACCGCGGCGAAACTACGGGCACGAGGGGGTACTGGGAGTACTGGCTGACTCGCTTGGATGGCTCGTCGTGGACGGCGGCGGCGCCGATTCCGCACAGCTTCGGGCGATCCAGCACCCGCATCAGCTTCGCTAACGCTGCGGATGGCGACTTGTGGCTGGCATGGCCGACGGACAACCGCACCACTGCTTACGCGCACAGGCCGATTCGAGGCAAGACTTGGGTTGGGCGACTCAAGCCGGAAGGGGAGCCGCGTGCCCCGAGCTTGGTCGGATTCGAATTGGATAGCGTCGAGGTCAAGCCTTGGCACCCGAACGAGGCAGCGGACCTAGACGCGATTCGGGGCCACCGTACGACTGTCCGCGGCCGCACCGTGCAGATCGTCAGGGGCGACTTTCACCGCCACACCGAGCTAAGTTGGGACGGTGGCGGCGGCAATGACGGGAACCTGCAAGAGTTTTACCGCTACATGATCGACGCCGCGGCGATGGATTTCGGCGCGTCGACGGACCACCAGGGTGGAGCCTACGACTATTGGTGGTGGTATTCGCAGAAGATGACCGACATGCACCACGTGCCGGGGGCCTATACGAGCATCTTTGGCTACGAGCGCAGCGTCACGCAGCCGAACGGACACCGAAATATCTTCTTCGCCGACCGCTCCGGTGCTGTCGTGCCGTTCATCATGCGCGATCAGGCGAGTTATGCGCTGGGCAGGAATCCGATCGGCGACATGTCCGGCGTCGCAACCGCCAACGTGGTGCGCGACGACACGAAGCACCTGTACGAGGAGGTGCGCCGCATGGGCGGCATCGTGATCTCGCACACGTCGGGCACGCGAATGGGCACCGACTGGCGCGACAACGATCCGGAGATCGAACCGGTGGTGGAGATCATGCAAGGGGCGCGCACGAATTACGAGTACATCGGGGCGCCGCTGTCTGCCAAGAGTGGCGAGCCGGCGGACGCTCCTGGGGGCTATGCACCGATCGGCATGGTTCGCAACGCATGGGACAAGGGGTATCGGCTGGGCATCACGGTCAGCTCGGATCACGGCTCGACCCATTACTCGTACACCATGGTCTACACCGACAGGGTCACGCGAGAAGGCATCCTCGATGCGATCCGTCGTCGCCACACCTACGGGGCGACGGACAACATCGTGCTCGAGGTACGCATGGGCGAGCACTTCATGGGCGACGAGTTCTTCGTGCCCGAGCCGCTGCCTATGACGGTGAAGGTGCGAGGCACGACCGATCTCGCCAAGGTCAACGTGCTGCGCGATGGCGAAGTCGTCTACGTGCACGAGCCGGAGGGCCAGACGGCCGAGTTCGAATACTTGGACCAAGACGCTCGAGAAGGTCGCGGCATGCAGTACTACTACGTGCGGGTCGAGCAGTCGGATGGCAACGTAGCTTGGGGCAGCCCGATGTGGGTCAACTATTGATGCGCGGCGAGTAACGCTTGCCCGCAACCCGTGGGTGTTTGGCTGCCGTGCAGCCGCTACCCGAGCATTGAGCGAGGCCTTTGACCGAGGGACGCCGGTGTCAGGAAAGGACCTCTTCCATCAGCACTCCCCCGTTGATGGTCGGCCGCTCGGCGCGCCCATTGTGCAAGTACGTCAGGCTGAGATGGTTCAGGCCCAGCATGTGCAGCATCGTGGCGTGAATGTCGTGAACGTGGTACGGCTTGTCGACCGCTCGGAAGCCGATCGCGTCGGTCGCGCCGATCGCCCGCCCGCCGCGAATCCCGCCGCCGGCCATCCAGATGGTGAAGCCCCAAGGATTGTGATCGCGCCCGTACTCTTCCGGGGCCGAGACGAGAGAGTTCGTATCGGTGAAGGGCGTCCGCCCGAACTCGCCGCCCCAGACCACCAGAGTCTCGTGCAAGAGCCCGCGAGCCTTCAAGTCCTTGAGCAAGGCGGCGATCGGCTTGTCCGATACCTTGCACCATTTCTCGTGATTGGCTTCGAGACCGCTGTGAGCGTCCCAGCCGCTGCCACTGCCGCAGTACACCTCTACGAACCGGACGCCGTGCTCGACCAGGCGGCGTGCGAGCAGGCAATTGGTTCCGAACTGCCGCGTCGCATCCTCGTCCATGCCGTACAGGCGCTTGGTCGCCTCGGATTCCTTGTTCAGGTCGACGGCCTTCGGGGCCGACGCTTGCATGCGGTAGGCAAGCTCGTAAGACTCGATGCGAGCCTCTAGCTCCTCCTCTGCCGGCCACTTGTCCGCGTGGATGCCGTTGAGTTCCCGCAGCAGTTCCAGGCGGCTGCGCTGCTGCGAGTCCGTGACGTTGCTCGGGGGCTGCAAGTGCAGGATCGGAGGGCCGTCCTTCCGCAGGTGCGTGCCTTGGTAGGTCGCTGGCAGGAAGCCCGAACTCCAGTTCGTCGGGCCGCCCCTTACCACCTTGTTGTCCGTCAGCACGACGAATGCCGGAAGGTCGCGACTAGAAGAGCCCAACCCGTAAGTCGTCCATGCCCCCAGCGAAGGCCGTCCTGCGAGGATCGAACCGGTGTTCATCTGGCGGTTGGCGCCGACATGGTTCACGCCGTCCGACCAGCACGACCGGATGACCGCCAGATCGTCCGCGTGTTCTGCGACGTGCGGATACCAGTCCGAGACCCACAGCCCGCCTTGGCCGTGCTGCTTCCATTTCCGCTGCGAGGCCACCAGCGGCATGCGATGCGACCCCGTCGCACTCGTAACGGGCAGGTTGAACGAGCTCGGGGTGATCTGACCGGCTAGTTTCTCGAGCTCCGGCTTCGGGTCGAACAGGTCGATGTGGCTGGGGCCTCCCTCCATGAACAGCCAGATGATGGCCTTTGCCCGCGGCGGGTGATGCGCCTGCTTTGCCGCCGCGGCAGCTCGGGCCGGAGCCAGGACGCCCTCGGAAGCGAGCAGGTGCGCCAGCGCGATGCTGCCCAAGCCGCTGCCGGTCCGCGACAGCAATGCGCGTCGCGAGAGCTGGGTAGCATCCCTCCGTGGGCGATCGGTTTGTGCGTGGACAATCGGCATCAGAGACTGTAGACGAACTCGTTCGAGTTCAGCAGCATCAGGCAGTAGTCGACGAGCGCGGCAGCTTGCTGCGGCGACACATCAGGGGGAAGCGTGTCGGGTACCGATGCTGGCTCGGCAGCTTCAGGCCGGTCTCCTACGATCTGCGCTTGGCGCTCCAAGAAAGTGAGGGCGACATCCTTTTCGCGAGGGCTTGGAGCGCGCCCGTACGCGAGGCGGTTTGCCATCTCGACCTGGCTCGTCGTGTCGGAACCTGCGGAGTCCAGGACCCGCCCGGCGAAGGCCCGCGCCCATTCGGACGGCTCGTGGCCGTTCAGCAGGGAGAGCGCCTGCGGAGCGGTCGTGGTGCGGTAGCGCTTGCCACAGGACTCGTGGGTGTCCGGGAAATCGAAGCTCGCGAGGAAGGGCAGGGGCGTGTTTCTCTTCACGAACACGTAGACGCTGCGCCTGCGATGTTCGGCAGCCGACTCGGTCACGTTCCAGCCGCCTGTGGGATTGGGCACTCCCTCTGGCAACGGCGGAAAGACACTCGGCCCGCCGATGGTTGGATTCAGCAGCCCGGCCACGGACAGGGCCGCGTCCCGCACGACCTCAGCTTCCAGACGCCGCGCGGGAAACTTCCAAAGGAGGCTGTTGGTGGGGTCGACCTGTTCGGCCCGAGCCGCAGAGCCTTCAGATGTCCCGGACTTTGCGGCCTGGCGATAGGTGCTTGAGCGCAAGATTGTCCGATGGAGGTGCTTGACGCTCCAGCCACTGTCCACGAATTCCGAGGCCAGCCAGTCGAGCAGCTTGGGATGCGTGGGCCTCCCGCCCATCGTCCCGAAATCGCTCGGAGTCGCGACGATCCCGCGTCCGAAGTGGTGATGCCAGACGCGGTTCACCATCACCCGCGCGACCAGCGGGTTGGCGGGGTCGGTCAGCCACTTGGCGAGGGCGGATCGCCGGCCCGTGGACCGGCCGTCCGGCGGCGGGACGATGGTCGCCGGCGCGGGATCGAGAATCGAAAGGAACCCGGGCTGCACCTCCACGCCGGGGTTGGTGTAGAGCCCGTTGCCGAGGACGTAGGTCGCCGGCGCGTTCGGACTGACGTCGTAGATGCCCGTGCCGCGCGGCAGGTCTGCCGGCTTGAGGTGTGCGAATTTCTCCAGTTCGGCCTCGAGTTCTTCGAATCGCTTCTTGGCTTCCCCCTTGACCCGTCTCGCTCTGCCCCGGAAGCCGGGGTCTAGGTACGGCTTGGGCTCGATCGGGCACGTTCCACAAACCTTCGTGCTCAGCAGGCTGGCCATCCATTCTTGTTCCGGGTCCCGCCGGTCCGCCGGAGTCTCGAGGGCCTCGATGACGAAATCCGGGTAGCGATGGAGCAACTGTTTCGGGGTGAATTTCCGCAGCGGCTCGAGGAGGTCGTACATCTCTTGCCATATCGCCGCTGTCCGCTCTTCCCAGATCGCCAGCTTGCGCTCGTACTCCCTGTACTCGGCCGCGGGCACCATGGGAAAGGAATTGACGTGGTTGACGCTTGCAAAGAACGCTTGCAGGCGGTAGTAGTCGCGCTGCGTGATCGGATCAAACTTGTGGTCGTGACACTGGGCGCATCCAAAGGTGAGACCCAAGAACGTGGATCCAACGACGCTGGTGATGTCGTGCAGCGTTTCCTGCCGCGCCAGCAGAAGGTCCTTTTGGTTCGGCTCTTCGGCGTAGTTCCGGTTGAAGGCAGTGGCGATCCGGGCGTCCGGTCGCTCCGGCCACAGCTCGTCCCCGGCGATCTGCTCGTGCACGAACCTGTCGTAGGGTTTGTCGGCGTTGAAGGCGTCGCTGACATAGTCCCTGTAGCGCCAGGCGTTGGGCCGATTGATGTCTTGCTCGAAACCCCCGCTCTCCGCGTAGCGAGCCAAGTCGAGCCAGTGGCGGCCCCAGCGCTCCCCGTAGTGAGGCGACGCCAGGAGACGGTCAACCAGCCTCTCGTAGGCTTCCGGGGAATCGTCCGCGATGAATGCGGACACGTCCTCGGGCGAGGGTGGCAGGCCGGTCAGGTCGAAGAAGACCCGTCTAACGAGGGCCACCTTGTCGGCTTGCGGCGCTGGCGCCAAACTCTCGTCGGACAGCTTGGCCAGTACGAACGAGTCCACCGGGTTGCGGATCCAAGCCGTGCCGGAAAGCACCGGTGGGCTAGGGCGCTCGACCGGCTGGAGAGCCCAGTAGGCGCGCTGCTGGGGCGAGAAAGAGATCTCACGGGCGGGCTCGGGGTACGCCGGCCCTGCTGCCGCGATCAGCAGCGGCAGGAGCCGCACTGCAAACGTTGCGGGTCGCCGGCTTGCTCCAGACAACTCACTCACCGAATCACCATTAGCCCGGAGGGTTAGGCCGTTGGCGGTCTGTGCCCATTGTATAGAATGCGGCCAAGATGTTGGACTGTCGGTCGTCCATGTTCGCCCAACCGCTGAACTATTTGAAGTGCTGGCACCGGGATGGAGCCCGAGGTTTCCGATTGACCCGTCGGCTCGAGGGTAGCCGCCTATCCGAATGGGTGTTCAGTGCAAACTGATCTTGACTCGATCCACCCCGTACCATTCGTAACCGGACGGATTCCAATGCACCGAGCCGTAGTCCGGCTGGGAGCGCCCATAGGCGTCGAACGCTCGCACGCGGAGATCTCGGAATGTGCCGCCTGACGTGAGCCGTAGATTCCCTCCGTACCAGAGCGTCGCGTGCCATGGATACCAGCCATAAGGGCTCAGCGGCGCTTCGAGATTCACTCGGCACCATGTGTTCCCGCCATCTGTGGAAAGCTCGGCGGCGACAACCTCAGTGCGGCCGTCGTTCCATGCGACGCCGCTGACCTTGATGGGCCCGGGGAAACGGCGCTCTTCTTCTACAGGTGCCCAGATGACGCTCTTGATCTTCTGGTGCCAAGTGGAGTTGGTCGTCTCTTCGGTCACTTCCGGCGTGGTCCCGGGCTCGATCCGATCTCGAAACGTGCGGTATCTCTGCGCATGGTGACGACTCGACGAACGCCCTTCCTCAAACCGCAGCCGGTTCAGCCACTTCACGTTCATGGACCCGTAGTAGCCCGGTATCACCAGGCGCAGCGGACCGCCATGGATGGCCGGTATTGGTTCGCCGTTCATGTTCGTCGCAAGCAGTGCTGTGTCCAGCACATCCCCGAGCGGGACGCTCTGTTCATAGTCGTCGTCCGCGGGCCTCGCCGCTGGATCAAGTCCTTCGGCTGTGAGGAACCTTGCGTTTGCGCTCACTCGCAAGTCGAGAGCGTCGAGCAAGTCTCTCAAGCGAACCCCCTGCCAAGAGACTTGAGCCATCCCGCCGCGCCGCCACTGCGTGCCCGATGCCATCGCGGATCGTGCGTAGAAGGCGCGGCCGTTGCCTGCGCACTGCAGCACTGCAACCGTCAGAGTCTGCTCGAGCCGGATCAGTTCCGACAAGCTGACCGTCCGCGCCGGCATTACGAGACCGCTCAATTCGAGGTTCCAGCTGTCGGACGGATTCGGGTTCAGCGTCAGGGCCCCGGGCAGAACTTGATTGTTCCTCACAAACATGAGCTCTTTGGGCGTCAGCAGGTGCTGCCGCAGCAACTCGACCGGAGTCTCCAAGACCGCCGACTCGGCGTTGTGGACGATCATTCGCGGATCCTTCCCGATGGCGGCCAAGAACTGCTGTGCCTCTTGCGCCGAAGCCCGGACAGCCGTCAGCGGAAGTAGTTGAGTCCCTGTCGAGATCGCGCAAAGTCCCCGCAGGAACCTTCTACGGCCGAGCTGTCCGGACCCAGTCCGGGCAGTGAGCACTCCCGCATCCGGCGTTGTGCCCGATCGCCGATCCTCTCGCGCTCCACGCTGCTCGATGACAGACAACACGGCGAAATGCTAACACGGTTGGCCTTCGGCGCAGTCTTCTGAATCGTCCGTTCTCGGGAGACGAGTCGCAGGTCTCTAGGCCGGTTCCAAGCCGGTGTGGCGGCGTCGGAGGTCGGCTCGGGAATCCAGTGCGACGGAGCCCAAAGAGCGCCACACCCACCGTCGTTGGAACGGAACTTCACAGGCTGACGCCGCAGTATCTGAGCGCGGACATGTGGAGCGAGCCGAGGGGTCCCAACGCAGTGCGCCCATGAGCAGGGGATTCCGCCTTGGCGTTCGGCGAGGAAGGGCCAGCACGCGCTGTGAAGCCAAGGGCTAGGAGCTGACTGATCGGTATGCCGCCGCCGATCAGGTGTTGATTGACCCGCCATCCACGGCGATCGTCTGGCCGGTCACGAAGTCGCTGTCCGACGACGCGAGAAAAATCAGGGCTCCGATCAGGTCGCTCGGATGCCCATGGCGTCGGATGGCACGGCTGGCGAGCACCGATTCGCTGGCGCCTTCAAGATGGGCCTGGTTCTTCAAGATGCTTTCGCTCAGGATCAGGCCGGGCGCCAGTGTGTTCACGCAGATGCCGCGCTCGCCGAGTTCGCGCGAAAGCGCCCTAGTCAGGGCGATTACGGCTCCCTTGGACGTAATGTAGTGCGCCATCCGCGTGGGCTGGCCCTTGTACGCCGTGCCGGACGAGATATTGATGATCTTGCCCCCTCCGCGCTCGGCCATTTGAGGGGCCAAGTGCTTGGCGGCCAGAAAGCTGCCGCGCACGTTGACAGCCATCACCCGATCCCACAGGTCGGCTTCGATGTCAAGGCAATGGATCGGAGGCAGCGTGGAATACAGGGCTGCGTTGTTGACCAGAATATCGGCTCCGCCATATCGGTCAAGGACCTGCCGTGCGAGGTTCTTGACTTGGGCCTCGTCGCTGACGTCGGTGGGCAGTTCCTCGGCTTGCCCTCCCGCGGCGCGGATTTCGGACACGATGGCTTCGCCGCTGGCGATGTCGGCGATCACACACGCCGAGCCTTCAGATGCCATGGCTCGCGCGAACGCCGCGCCCAAGCCTCGAGCCCCGCCCGTGATCACGGAGACCTTGCCTGCCAGTCTCTCCATCTTGGTTGGCAGCGACAGCCACTCCGGCCGTCGAACGCCAACCCTCGATTCTAGTGGACTGCCCACGCCACCGCGCCGGAGACGGCGGGAGCCTGCCGGAATGCCGCCATAAGACTCCAGCGGCACTTCTACCACCGGTCCGGAGCCGTAGGGTAGGGTGAAGTATGCGCCGCCTTGCCGTTGTGCTCGTGCTTTGCCTGCCGATGCTCGCCCAGACACGCAATGACGAGCTGCACGAGCTCTTCGAAGACTACTACGAGGACTATCTGCGCGAGAATCCCGAGGAAGCAACGTCAGTAGGCCGCACGGAGTACAACGACCGGTGGCGCGATTGGTCGCGTCCGGCCCGCCTGGAATGGACCGAGCGAGTCAAGCTCTACAAGTCGCGACTGGATGGCTTCGACCCGGAAGCCTTGGACTTGCAAGATGGCATCAGCTGGCGGCTGCTGCGCAGACAGCTCGATCTGGAGCTCGCTGGCATCGACTACGACGCTTACTTGATCCGGGTGAACCAGCTATTCGGGTTGCACACGAGCGTCCTGCTCACGATGCGGGAAATGCCCGCCCGCACGCCCGCCGACTACGAGAGCATGATCGCCCGGCTGCGCGCCATTCCCGCCTACGTTGATCAGAATATTGCCGCTCTGCGCGAGGCCGTCGAGAAGGGCCTCGTGCAGCCTCGGCGGATCGCCGACCTGGTCATCGGCCAACTGGATGCGCAGGCGGCCCCGACAGCCTCGGAATCGCCCCTGCTCGGTCCGTTTCGAAATTTCCCTGCCAGCGTTCTCGAGACCAGCCGGGAAGCCTTGCGCACTCAAGCCGAGAATGCTTACGCAGAGGCCTTTCAGCCTGCTTGGCGCCGCCTCAGGGACTTTCTCGCCGCCGAATACGTTCCGCACACGCGAACCGCCCCTGCGGTGACAGTCCTGCCGGATGGCGAGGAGATCTACCGCCACTTCATCAGGTATCACACCACGCTGCCGCTGAGCGCCGAAGAGATTCATGAGATCGGCGAACGGGAAGTCGAGCGCATCGATCGCGCCATGGAAGCGATCGTCCGAGAGGCCGGGTTCGAAGGCACCATTGCGGAGTACGAGCAGCACCTGATGTCCGCACCCGAGTACCTCTTCACTGACAAGGAGAGCATGCTTGCCTACCACCGCGATCTGGCGCTGCGCGTGTCGCCCGGGCTTCCAAGGCTGTTCCGCAGGCTGCCGCGGCATCCTTTCGGGATTCGAGCGATTCCTCCGGATCGCGAGGCCGTGTCGGCGTCCAACTACAATTCGCCCTCCGAGGACGGCACGCGGCCCGGCTGGTTCAATCTCAAGGCCTACATGCCCGAGAGGCAATCGAGGTTCGACAAGCCTGCGCTGGTCCTGCACGAGACCAACCCTGGGCATCACCTCCAGATCGCCCTTCAACTGGAACTGGAGGGCTTGCCGCGGTTTCGCAAGATCTTCCGCTCCACCGCCTATGTCGAGGGGTGGGCCTTGTACGCCGAATCGCTCGGCGGCGAACTCGGCGTGTATGACGACCCGGCCAGCCGCTTCGGCGCACTCGAAAGCGAACGGTTCAGGGCGCGGCGGCTGGTGGTAGATACCGGCCTGCACGCAATGGGCTGGACCCGCCAGCAGGCCATTGACTTTCTAGGCGACGAGAGCGAGGTGGATCGCTACATTGCGTGGCCGGGCCAGGCGCTGGCCTACAAGTTGGGGCAGCTTGCGATCACGGAACTGAAGGCGTTGGCGTGCGACGCTTACGGCGCCGATTTTGACGTGCGCGACTTCCACGATGCAGTCTTGCGAAACGGCCCGCTGCCGCTGGAGATGCTGCAAGAGAGGGTGCGCGACTACATCGGGAAGGCCTCGGGAGAAGCCTCTGGAGGCTGTCCGGGGCTGTAGCGGCGATAGCGGAAACCCTGTTTCGGGAGGCGTGCAAAGATATATGGACAGGGGGTCTGGAGTGTTCCGCGCATGCAACAGGTAGCCAACTTGCAAAGCGTGCTGTCCGGCCAAGACTCCACGCATGCCGGGAACTACTTTGTCTCCAACTATCCGCCGTTCTCGGTTTGGAACGAAGCCGACGTGGCCAGTGCGACCGAGCGCCTACAAGCGCCGGGCAATCCACGCACGCCACTAGGCCTATACATTCATTTGCCGTTTTGCCGGAAGCGCTGCGACTTCTGCTACTTCAGGGTCTACACCGACAAGAACCACAGCGAGATCGAAGCCTATCTGGACGCGCTGGTCTCCGAGGCGTCATTGCTGTCGGAACAGGGCTTCCTAGCAGGCCGTACGCTCGATTTCATCTACATAGGGGGCGGCACGCCCTCCTACCTGTCGGGTCGGCAGTTGACGCGCCTGATGAAGGGCCTGCGTGCCGCGCTGCCTTGGGACGCACCCAGCGAGGTCGCGTTCGAGTGCGAGCCCGGCACGCTGAGCGAGCGCAAGCTTGAGGTGATCCGGGATTTCGGCGTCAACCGGCTGAGCTTGGGCGTCGAGAACTTCGACGACGACATCCTGGCCGGCAACAACCGCGCCCACCGGTCGATGGAGGTCTATCGGGCGTGGGACTGGATCGAGCGTGTCGGCTTCGAGCAAGTCAACCTCGACCTCATCGCCGGGATGATCGGAGAGACCGACGCCAAATGGTCGCGCAGCGTGGCAGAGACCGCTCGGCTGGCCCCGGATGCTGTCACCGTCTACCAGATGGAGATTCCGTTCAATACAACGATCTATAGGGAAATGCGGGAAGGAGGAAGTGCGACCGCTCCCGTCGCCGACTGGCCCACCAAGCGTCGCTGGACGCGCGAGGCCTTTGAAGCGCTCGAGGCCAGAGGTTACACGGTGGGCAGCGCCTACACCGCTGTCCGGGATTCGTCGCGGATCCGCTTTGTGTATCGCGACCAACTCTGGGACGGCGCCGACATGCTGGCTCTTGGGGTGTCGGCGTTCGGCTACCTAGACGGCGTACATTACCAAAACCAGCCGCACATGCAGCCCTATATGGAAGCTGTGGGCAACGGGCTGCTGCCAGTCTCGCGAGCGCTGCCGATCACGGCTCAGGAGGCCATGATCCGGCAGTTCGTGCTGAAGTTGAAGCTCGGGCGCCTGGAGGCCGAGCCTTTCCGCAGGCGTTTCGGGGTGGATGTGACGAGCCGCTGGGCGGACGAGCTGAGCCTGTTCCAAGACCATGGACTGCTATCCTTCGACAAGGAGAGGATCGAGTTGACTCGCGAGGGGTTGCTCCAGGTCGATCGGCTCCTGCACGCGTTCTTCCTCCCGGAGCACGCCACCATTCGCTATGCGTGAGCACGACCGCTCGGCACTGTGCGGGGATTTGGACGCGCTGATCTTGGGGGGCGGCCCCGCCGGGGCCACGGCTGCAGCGGTCTTGGCCGCCAAGGGGCGCAACGTGCTCGTGGTGGAGCGCGAGCCGTTCCCGCGCTACAAGGTCGGCGAGTCGCTGCTGCCCTATTGCTACTTCCCGCTGGAGCGCATCGGAATGGTCGACAAGCTGCGCGCGTCCAGCTTCGTCAAGAAGTACAGCGTGCAGTTCGCGGCCATGGACGGCCGAGTCTCGGCGCCGTTCTACTTCTTCCAGCATTTTGACCACGCGGCCTCCCAGACGTGGCAGGTGGTGCGCAGCGAATTCGATCAGATGATGCTGGACAACGCGGTCGAGAAGGGCGCGCGAGTGCTGATGGGGGCTACCGCCAAGCGCCTGTTGATGAACGGCGGGCGGTGCGAGGGCCTGATGGTCGAGCACGGCGGCGAGACCTTTCCGATCCGCGCTCCGGTCACCATCGACTGCGGCGGGCGACATGGTTTCGCGGCCACTGAATTGGGCTGGGTAGTTCCCGATCCGCGGCTGAACAAGGTTGCGATTTGGACCTACTACAGGGGCGCCCTCAGGGATGCGGGCCATGACGAAGGCGCGACCACTGTGGCCTACCTGCCCGGCAAGGGCTGGTTCTGGTATATTCCGCTGCCCGAGGACACTGTGAGCGTGGGGGTGGTTGCCGAGCGCGACTACCTGTATCGCGAGGGCAAGGATTTGGAGGCGATCTTCGACCGCGAGGCCTTGGCAAACCGCTGGATCGCCAAGCATCTGGACCCGGGAGTGCGCTACGAGCCGATCCGCGTCACGGCGGAGTACTCGTATCGCTCGCGATACTGCGCCGGCGATGGCCTGGTGCTGGCCGGCGATGCCTTCACGTTTCTCGACCCGGTGTTTTCCTCCGGGGTGTTGCTGGCCCTGCTTGGAGGCGAGCGCGCCGCCGGAGCGGTGGACGCCGCTGTCGAGGCCGGAGACTTTCGCGCCGCCCGGTTTGCGGCCTACGGCGCGGATCTGTGCGAGGGCGTGGAGGCGATGCGCAAGCTCGTGTACGCGTTCTACGAGGAAACGTTCAGCTTCGGGCAGCTGCTGAAGAGCCGCCCCGACCTGCGCGGGGATCTCACGGACTGCCTGATCGGGAACCTTGCCAAGGACTTCCGGCCGTTGTTCGAAGCCGTCGGCAAGTTCGCTAGCGTTCCCGAGCCGCTGCCGTACGGCAGCAGCGTGGCGCCGGCCATGGCGCCAGTGCTGGCAGGCCGGTCCTAGCCGACCCGCAGCGTTCGCGCGAAGCGCGTCGCGCCCGGCCGGCCGTATGCGCCGACTGTGCCAAGATGTGTGCGGGAGAACAGTTCGTATGAAGCTCGCTCAGGTTCGCGCCGACGCTGGTGTCGCGGTCGCGATTCGCGAAAACGGCGGTTACCGCCTGCTGGAGAGTCCGTCCATGAACGCGCTGCTCGCCGTGGCTGACGCCTCGGGCACGTCCTTGGCGGACGTGGCTGCCGAGGCCGCCTCCGACGGCTGGCGGGACGATGTCGACCTCTTGCTGCCGCTGGAGCCTGCGGAGGTCTGGGCATGCGGTTGCACCTATGCTCCGAGCGCGGATTTCCGGGATGGGGAGCTTGGCACCCGGGACGGAATGTATTCCTATGTCCACAAGCAGGAGAACCGCCCAGAGATTTTCTTCAAGGGCACTTCGCGCGTGTGCGTCGGTTCGGGCGAGCGGATCGGGATTCGGAGAGATTCGGCCTTCACCGCGCCGGAGCCGGAGCTTGGAGTGGTGATCGGGGCCAGCGGCAGGATTCTCGCGTACACGCTCGGCAACGACGTGTCGGCGTGGGACATCGAGCGAGAGAATGCGCTCTACCTTCCGCAGTCCAAGGTGTACGACGCCTGCTGCTCGCTGGGGCCGGTGCTTGTCACGCCCGACGAGGTGCCCGATCCGTACTCGCTGCAGATGAGTTGCCAGATCACGCGCGACGGCCGGGAGACCTTCAGCGGCAGCGTCTCGACGTCCAAGCTGCGCCGCACTGTTGAGGAGCTTGTGGACCACCTCACGCGGAGCAACAAAGTGCCGACGCCGACCGTGGTTCTGACGGGCACCGGCATCATCGTGGAACAGGAATCCGCCCTGCAGCCCGGCGATGTCTGCACGATCAGCGTGCCGCAGATCGGCACGCTGTCGAATCCCGCCGCCTTGGTCTAGGCGGGCGGCCCGGTCTCGGCTGCAGACTCGACTTCTCGCAGGACGCGCAGCGAGTTCAAGCCAAGCACCTTGTCGATCTCGTCCTGGCTGTAGTTCCGCCGGGCCAGGCCGTCGGCGATATTGGGCACCTGCGAGATGTCCTCCATGCCTTGCGGTAGCTCTCCGTCCACGCCGTCGAAGTCCGAGCCAAGTCCGACCGCCTCGATACCGGCGACTTGGATGGCATGCTCGAAGTGGTCCAGCAACGTGTCCAGTGGCGGGCGCCCGATCGCCGCCAGCTTGGTTCGCGTCCGCGCATCGCGGTCACCTGATTCTGTGCTGGGGTTGGCTCTGTTCCATGCGCTGCTACGCGCCGCATAGGCGTCGTCGATGAAGACGTTGTAGTAGTTGATATGGATCACGCCTCCCTTGTCGGCCATGGCGCGAATCATCTCGTCGCTCATGTTGCGCTTGTGAGACGCCAGGGCGCGGGCCGAGGAATGGGATGCGATGATCGGGGCGGCCGACGTGTCGAGCACGTCCCAGAACGTCTGGTCCGAGACATGCGAGATGTCCACCAGCATGCCCAGGCGGTTCATCTCGCGGATCACCGAGCGGCCGAAGTCCGACAGCCCCAGATTGGCATCGCTGCCCGAAGATCCGGCCCACGGGGTGTCCTTGCTATGTGTCAGCGTCAGATAGCGAGCACCCAGCTCGTACAGGCTCCGCAGCACGGCCAGCGAAGAGTTGATCATGTGCCCGCCTTCGACGCCCATAACGATCGCGATATGACCGCTTCGTCTGGCGGCCTCGATTTCGTCGCTCGAGGTCGCAAGCGCCAAGTCGCCGGGGAAACGGCTGACCTCGCGGCGGACGGCGTCGATGATTTCGAGCGCCTGCTGCACGGATTCCAGTTCGGTGTTGCGGGTCGCACTCGTATAGATGGAGAAGAACACTCCGGTGACACCGCCGTCCCGCATGCGCGGGATGTCGACCTCGCCTCGGGTGTTGCGCGCTCCGAGATCGTAGGATCCGTCCCGTAGCAGCATCGGCGTGTCGCAATGCAGGTCAATCACATGTCGCGGAGCAGGTTGGCTCGGGTTGTCGGGTCGGGCTGTGGAAGGCGCGGAATCGCCGCCGGAATCGCAGCTCGCGGCGGCCGCCATGCTGACCAGCGCCCATTGTCGACGGGTTATGTCCATACTGGGATTGTAGTCAGCTAGCTCAATGACCGAACGATTCTCCTCGGCGCTTGCCTACGCCAATGACCTGCATCGCCATCAGCGGCGCAAGGGCAACGGCATACCGTACGTCTCCCACCTGCTGTCAGTCGCAGCCTTGGTCATGGAAGCCGGGGGCAGCGAGGACGAGTGCATTGCGGCGCTTCTGCACGACGCGGTCGAGGATCAGGGAGGAGCGGCGACGGCCGACGAGATCCGCCATCGGTTCGGTGCCGAGGTGGCCCGGATTGTCGATGCCTGTAGCGAGGACAAGGGTGCCGGCCGGACTTGGACCGAGCGCAAGCGCTCCGCAGTGAGCAAGGTCGCCGGGATGGACGCTTCGGCGCGCTTGGTGCTGACGGCTGACAAATTGCACAATATCCGCTCGGTCATCTCCGAGCACGCCAAGATCGGAGATGTGATCTGGTGGCGCTTCGCGGGAGGTCGCGAAGGCACGCTTTGGTACTACCGCGCGATGGCCGACGCCATCGGCGGGGCCGGTGGCAGCGACCTGCTGCGCGAATTGCGCGTGGCCGTGGAGAATCTTGAGGCGCTCTCCGATTGAGCGATTCCTGCGATCAGGTGCGCTCTAGGATCGTGTTCGAGCCCAGGGTCTCGCGGCACCTCCAGCCATTTGGCACGTACACGCTGGCGAAGCGCGGCTGGTCCGATGTCGCTGTGAGGTCTGGCTGGTCCGCCTCGGGCGTCCGTCCGATGGCGCGCACCCGAGCAGTGACTGTCTGGACGGGCCGTCCGGCGTGACTGTACCCGAAGCGCTTGGCGTGGATGTCGTCGAAGTCGGCGGCGCGGCCTGCGGAAACGTTGATCTCGTAGGACTGGCCTTCGTAGCGCAAGTCGAGCGAGCGCAATAGGGTAGCGGCCTCGAAGCCTTGGGCTCGCATGTCGTGGCGGGCGGCAGCTTCCAGGCGTGCGAACGCCGTTTCGGGAGCTTCGCTAAACACGGCCGCGGAATAGTCGCGGACGCAATCGGCCACCAACATGCCAAGCGCCGACAGCACGCCGGCGTGGGCCGGCACCACGACCTTGGGGATTTCGAGCGCTGTGGCGAGCTCGCAGGCGTGCAGAGCGCCCGCTCCGCCGAAGCAGATCATGGCGTAGTCGCGGGGGTCGTGCCCGCGTTCCACGGAAACCGAGCGGATCGCCCGCTCCATCTTGGCGTTTGCCGCCCGAATGATCGCATTGGCGAGATCCGGCACTGACACGCCGGCACGGCGGGCGGATTCCCCGGCATACTCGCGGGCGCGGTCCTCGTCCAGCTGGATCGCGCCGGCGGGGAACGATCCAGCGTCAATCCTGCCCAGCAGCAGGTTGGCGTCGGTCACGGTCAGCTCCTCGCCGCTGCCGTAGCACACCGGTCCGGGGACGGCCCCTGCAGAGTGCGGGCCGACGCGCAGGGCGGAGCCCTCGTCGAAGTACGCTACCGATCCGCCGCCAGCGCCGATGCTCTCGATATCTAGCATCGGGACCGATACCGGCAAGCCCGCCGCAGACCCCTCGGTCGTGAACAGGGGGGCCTCGTCGTGGAGAGACACGTCTGTGGAGGTTCCGCCCATATCGAAGCTGATAAAGCGTTCGATTCCTAGCGTGCGCGCGATGGCGGCAGCTCCGATCAGCCCTCCCGCGGGGCCGGACAAGACTGTCCGCGCCGCCTGCGCGGATGCCTCGGCGACGGAGATCGAGCCGCCGTTGGACTGGAAGACGCGCAGCTTCGTCCGTGGCAGGGACGCCTCGAGGGACTCGATGTAGCGCGCCATCAGAGGCGAGACGTAGGCGTTGACCACGGTGGTCGCCGCCCGTTCGTACTCGCGATACTCGGGAAGAATCTCGCTGGACAGTGACACGTTCAGGCCGGCTGCTCGCAGCGTCTCGCCGACTAGTTGCTCGTGGACGGGGTTGGCGTAGCTATGCAGCAAGCAGACCGCCACCGAATCGACGTCTCCGAGCGAGTCTCGCAAGTTTGCGAGCGAGCTAGGCGCGAGCGGCTTGAGCACCGAGCCATCGTGGAGCATCCGCTCGTCCAAGCCAAACTTCTGGCCGTTGGCGACCAAGCCGCGGCGCGGCGCGGGCGTCCAGTCGTACAGGTCGGCACGATTCTGCCGAGCGAGCTCTAGCAGGTCCTCGAAGCCGCGAGTGGCGACGAACGCGGTGCGTGCGCCCGTGCGCTGCAACAGGGCGTTGGTGGCCACCGTGGAGCCATGCACGACCTCGCTGGCGGCAAAGCGTTCCAGGCCGGCCAAAATCGCGCTTGCCGGGTCGGCGGGGGTCGATCGCACCTTGTGGCTGCGCAGACGCGAGCCGTCCCATGCGATGAAGTCCGTGAACGTCCCGCCGCTGTCGACTCCTACGCGCATGTGGGTACCAACCGTCGACGGGCTGCCAGCACCCCGCACTTTCCAGTGTAGGGCGGCAGGCTGCCCGCCCAGAGCGCGGCTAGTGCGAGCCGCCGCAGGAACCGTAGCGATCTTGTGCGAACGAGGCGGCGATCAGCTCGCGCAGCACGTCTAGGTCAACGTCTGCCAGCCGCTTGATGTATAGGCAGCCCTTGCCGCGCTTATGCTTGCCGAGCGCAGCCAGCCGTTCGCCCTGCCGGTCGAGATCGAGCATCAGGTAGAGGGTCAGGGCCTGCTTGCGCGACGCGAACCCGGCGCGGAACCACGTGCCGCTGTGGCCGCTGGCATAGCGGTATTGCAGCGAGCCGAATCCGATGATGGAGCCGCCCCACATGACCGGCGGCGCGCCCGCCGCTTCCGACATCATCTCGAAGAGCTCGGCGCAGTCCTGCCGCCGCGCCGTGTCCGGGATCGATTCAAGGAAAGCCAGCGGGTCCACGTCGGTCGGCTTGGTCTTCAATTCCGCCATGCGCCCATTGTCACCCCGGAGGCCGGCCTGGCGGGCTAGCCATTGCGCGCAGTTGACACAGCTTGGTCTCGATCTGGCGGACTGCAGGCCTGCTTGCGTGGGGCCGCAGACGACTGTGCAGGGGATACCCAAGCTAGATACCGGCGTCGACTGTGACGGATCGCTAGGCCACGTCCGGGGAACAAGTCCTGTCCCACAGGCAGACCAGCATGAGCTGCGCTGAGCCACAGGGCATGGGAACCCGCAGCTCATGGCGGAGGGGGCTCGCTGGGGGCCGCCGCAGGCTGGCCGCGTGGAGGGCGGAGACGCACCCGCGTAGCGCCTTGTTCTCCCGCCTCGCATCGGCGGAATACGCCGTGGCTCCTCCCTCGGCGAGCGGTCACGGATCACGGCCCGCCACCTGCTGCGAGGGCATTATTTCACGACCTCATGAAAACCTCATGTAACATACCCTAATCCTCACGAACATATAACGCAGGTTCGTGTAGGGTCGGAATTAAGTATACGGATCTTGAACTGGCGTCCGAGCTGCAGGAGTTTCGGGCGAAGGGCAGGGGCACTGCCCGGCCGAATGCCGAATAAGTGAGGAGAAGGGCTTGTGATTGAATTCTCGCTCTGGCGCGTTCCGGTAGGAGGTTCCGGGCGGTCCGGCACGGCAGGCCTTGAGGGAGTCCGGGGCTTGCGGGCGCTGCTAAACTGGAAACAGGCCCGCCAGCCCGCCAGCCCGCCAGCCCCGGAC
>VXMF01000030.1:0-90217 GCA_009841225.1 Terriglobia bacterium
AGCTGTCGAGCTGTCGAGCTGTCGAGCTGTCGAGCTGTCGAGCTGTCGAGCTGTCCCTTTTCCAGTTTATTGGGACAGTCAAGCTCCCGCGGGCCGCGCTACGAACCCGCTCGCGAACCTCCCAGATCCGCATGGGCCGCCCCGCAACGGGCGCTCCGCCGCTCGCCGCAACAAACGCCGCCGGCGTCCCGGCGTGTGATGGTCTTCGCACTGGCTCCCCCTCCTCTCCATCGCTGGTGCGCGTACTTTAGCAAGAATTCGGCACGGTTGTAAAACATATTTTTGACATAGATACATATCAATTTCATATGTCTTTGAGACGCCATGAGATTGCCTTAAACTACACAGTAATAAAGTGTCTATCTCGCCAAATGGTCCGAGACAATTATTCCACAGTACTGATATGTTATAATAATATTTCTGCATGATCATGCGCGGCCGCTACCGCATTCCCCCCGCCAACGCCCTCCTCGCCTTCGAGAGCGCTGCGCGCCACGGCAACTTCACCCTGGCGGCGCGCGAGCTGGGCACCTCGCAGTCCGCCGTCAGCCGCGATATCTCTCGGCTCGAGACTTGGCTTTCGGCGCGCCTCTTCGAGCGCTCCCGGGCCGGGGCCACCCTCACCGACGCCGGCAAGCGCTTCCACGACGCCGTCCTCTCCGGCCTGGCCGCCATCCGCCACGGCGCCGCCGAGGCCTCCGAACTGGCGAGCGGCGAACAGGTGGTCATCGCCTGTTCGCACGAAGCGGCCCACTCCCTCGTCATGCTGCGCTACGGCACCCTGCAACGGGCGCTCGGCGAGAATGTCCGGATCCGCATCCTCACCTACCACGACCACCTCAAGAACCTGCCCGCCGAGCCGGTCGCCGACATCCTGCTGACTTGGGACGCGGCCGCCGCCGCCCCGGAGGACCGCGTGGCGGCCGTCAAGGAGGAGGTCCGCCCCGTCTGCTCGCCCGCCTACGCCGCCACGCACGAGCGAACCCTTGCCGGACCTGTCGCGGGCTGGAGCGAGCTTGTGTTCCTCGACCTGCTCCGTCCCAACGAGGGCTGGGCGACCTGGGAGGACTGGTTCGCGGCCGCCGGGCACCCGGCCGGGACCCCGCGCCGGCTCGGCCTCGACAGCTACGCCTATGTGCTGGAAGCCGCCGCCGCCGACACCGGCATCGCCCTCGGCTGGCGCCATTTCATCGAGCCGCTCCTAGAAGCCGGCACGCTGGTCGCTCTCGGCCAAGGCTACGTCGAGTTCGACCGCGCCTACTACGGCGTGCTCACCGCGAAGGGCCGCCGCAAGCCGCTCGCGCAGCGCTGCCTCGACCTCTTCGGGCGGGTGGACTGAATCCAGGCTGCGCCGACTGCTCCGAAGCGCCACCATGGAATGGGCTCATTCTCGGAACAGGGTCGTAATCGGTGGCGATCGCGAACTACCAGGCGCCGCAGCGCCCGGCCCCCCGCCAGCTCCATCGGCGAGAACGGCTTGACCATGCGATCGATCGCCCGGCTCCGTGCGAAGCCGCTTCACGACGGCACGCACCACCTAGGGGTCGGGGGGCATCGATTCATCGCGGCTCCACGCCTGTCGCGACTTCGATTCGAATATCAGGGTCCGTCCCCGGTCGACCGGAAGCGCGCAGCAGCCGATACTCGGCCGTCGTCAGCTCTACCGGCCGACCCACCAGGGCGACGCGGCGCTGCTCGTGGTCGATCGACAGCTCGCCCGGCACGAAGGGCACCGAGCCGACCCGGCTGGCCAGGGCCGCCCGCCCCGCCAGCGGCACCGCCCGCTCCACGCAGCGCGGTGCCGACTGCCACACCGGCTGCCGCATCACCCGCGGACGCCCCAACGCCAGCCAACGCTGCTTGTGATGCAATCCAGACAGCGCCGCGCCCCTTCGCCGCGCTCTTGCACGGCCTACTCGCGTTGCGAAGACTGCGCTTGCGTGCAGCGGTCCCACCCCCGCCAGCCAGCTCTAGAATCTCTCGTGCGTCATCAGCCACGGTCCTGCTTCGCCTAGAGGGATCACGCCCAGAAGCGAGCCAGATACATAGATATCACCGAAGTATATATGTTCAACATTTTTTGTTGCCTATTTATACATAGTAAATTCACTTTAATTTCCTATCATTGGCACGAATGGCCGTTTCTGCAGACGCTAGTTTCAGCAATTCGGATTGGTGGGCGAAGCGCCCCCTCCCGACTGCTTCGCAGCCTCGATGGCATCGCAATCCATGCGCTGCCCTCATAGAGCCAATCAGATCGAGCATTCATTCTCCTCCGGATGGGGTATTCACCTTCTCCGGAATCCGCGGCGGTTAGATGGGCATGACTAGCCGCAGCCCCTACCGTATCCCGCGCGCCCAGGCCCTCATCGCTTTCGAGAGCGCTGCGCGCCACGGAAACTTCACTCTGGCCGCAACCGAGCTGGGCACCTCGCAGTCCGCTGTCAGCCGCCATATCGGCCAGCTCGAGACCTGGCTGTCGGTGCGCCTCTTCCAGCGCTCCCGCGGCGGGGCCACCCTCACCGACGCCGGCGAACGCTTCCGCGAGGGCGTCTTCACCGGTCTGGCCGCCATCCACCGGGGCGCCGTCGAGGCGACCGAGCTGTCGAACGCCGGACAAGTGGTCATCGGCTGCTCTCATGAGGCGTCCCACAGCTTCATCATGCTGCGCTACGGCGCACTCCAGAAGGAACTCGGCGAGGATGTCCGGATCCGCATCCTCACTTACTACAACCACATCAAGAACCTCCCCGCCGAGCCGGCCGCGGATATCCTGCTGACCTGGGACGCGGCCGCCGCCGCGCCGGAGGACCGCGTGGTGGCCCTCAAGGAGGCGGTCCGGCCCGTCTGCTCGCCCGCCTACGCCGCCGAGCACGAGGGGGTCCTCTCCGGACCGGTCGCCGGCTGGAGCGAGCTGACCTTGCTCGACCTGCTGCGGCCCAACGAGGGCTGGGCGACCTGGGAGGACTGGTTCGCCGCTGCCGGACAGCCGGCCGGGACCACGCGCCGCCTCGGCCTCGACAGCTACACCTACGTCCTGCAAGCCGCCGCCGCCGGTCGCGGTGTCGCGCTCGGCTGGCGCCAGTTCATCGAGCGCTTCCTGGAAGACGGCACGCTGGTCACGCTCGGCGAGGGGTTCGTCGAATTCGATCGCGCCTATTTCGGGGTGCTCACCGCGACCGGACGCCGCAATCCACTCGCGCGCCGCTGCCTCGCCTTCTTCGAGCTGGACTGAAGCCGGGCCGCGCCGACCTCTCCGGAGCCCGGTCCGCGCCGCACGCAGCAGGCGCTCAGCGGTTCGCATCCCACCAAGTGATCATCTTCGGGCCCCGTTCCATCCTGTCCATCACCAAGGCACCTACATCGGCAAGCGCTCGGCACTGCCGCTAAGGACATTCATGCCACGATGCGATAGCAGAAATGGATGGCTGCCCCGCGCCATTCGGGTTCCCGGCCCCCTAGGCAAGCACTGTCGAAACCCACCCAAAAGTCCAGATTTGACTATTTTGATATGTTACGATAGCCAACTTGAATGGCTAAGCGCGGCCCCTACCGCATCCCTCCCGCCAGCGCCCTCCTCGCCTTCGAGAGCGCTGCCCGGCACGGCAACTTCACCCTGGCTGCCAATGAGCTGGGCACCTCGCAGTCCGCCGTCAGCCGCCATATCAGCCAGCTCGAGACCTGGCTGTCGGCACGCCTCTTCGAGCGCTCCCGCGCCGGGGCGCAGCTGACCGCCGCCGGCGAGCGCTTCCGCGATGGCGTTCTGGCCGGTCTCGCCGCCATCCACCGTGGCGCCATCGAGGCGGCCGAGCTGTCGCGCGCCGAACAGGTGGCCATCGCCTGCTCCCACGGCTCGTCCCACTTCATCATCCAGCCGCGCTACGACGCCCTCTGCCGGGCGCTCGGCGAGGACGCCCAGATCCGTGTCCTCACCTACCACCACACTCAGGGCCCGCCTGCCGACCCGTCCGCCGACATCCTGCTGACCTGGGACCCGGCCGGCGAGGCGGCGGAGGACCGCGTGGTCACCGTCAAGGAGGGGGTCCGGCCCGTCTGCTCGCCCGCCTACGCCGCAGCGCACGAGCAGACCCTCGCCGGACCGGTCGCCGGCTGGAGCGAGCTGACCTTGCTCGACCTGCTCCCCAACCAAGGCTGGGCGACTTGGGAGGACTGGTTCGCTGCTGCCGGGACGCCGGCCGGGGCGCCACGCCGGCTCGGTCTCGACAGCTACATCTACGTGCTGGAAGCCGCCGCCGCCGGACAGGGCGTCGCGCTCGGCTGGCGCCGCTATATCGAGCGCTTTCTGGAAGCCGGCACCTTGGTCGCTCTCGGCGCAGGGTTCGTCGAGTCCGACCGCGGCCTCTACGCCGTGCTCACCGCGAAGGGACGCCGCAAGGCGCTCGCGCGCCGCTGCCTCGCCTGCTTCGAGCTGGACTGAATCCACACTGCACCGACTCGTCCGCGGCGCTGTCGGTGCACCGGACGGAACGAGAGCGAATCCCGTCAATGGACGTAGGGGAGGCTTTCCCGTCTTCCCTCCGGCTCCGTCCCCGCCAGTGCTGCGGTCCCCAGCATGGCCCCCTCCGCTATGACCTGCGGGTTCCCATATCCACCTGCCTAGAGCTGCTCACGCTCATCTTGCTATTGGAAAGGACTTAACCAAGGCCGGAACGCAGCCCGGAGGCCCGGCCCGAGATCAGTCGGCGAAAGTGCTGTCGCACCTTGGCCCGCAACTGCGCATAGTTCTTCTCCGCTCCCGCCCGCAGCCACCGACCATGCTTCCGTTCGAGGATTGCGCTGTACCGGCAGGTGTCTAGGTTCGCACCCCTCGATCCGGTCAGAAGTCCCGCATTCGGATCTAGGTCGCATTCTCGCGAACCCTTACTCTCTTGACCGCATCCTCGCTCCTATTGATCCACGGATGATCGGTCTTCGCTCCCTGAACATGGTCGGCGATCATTCCGTCAATCGCTCGCTGTGACGCCTCGGTGGCCGCTCTCTTGACGACGTCACAGCTCCGTTTCATTTCGACTGTCGTTCTGCAGGCTATCGTTTGCTTTCCCGTGCGCGAGTGGGGAGAGACGGTCTGTTCCCTGAACCGGGTGCCGAGGGCTGCCGACGCGCCGTCCGCGAGGCCTGATTACGATGTCATCGCTAGATCGAAATACTTTATCTCGTTATGGTTATGGGCCACTCTGGCCCATAACTGCCCGCCCTGCTGAGATGGCTTAAGACTGGGGCCTAGGGTGGAAGTAGTGGGATGTCTATTCCGCTCTCGTGGGCCGGTGCACGAAACCTTGACGCGCAGCTAGAACGGGATGTCGTCCAAGACCGTCTGCGCGTAATCAAACAGCTCGGTATCCAGCGCATACAAACAAGCATCTGGGTCTTCGCCTACGTAGGAGACCTGCAATATGTCCCGATTGATCAGCGATCGTATTCCAACCCCGGGAAAGAGTTTCGAGCAGCTGACTTCATTCGATGTGACAACACTGCCTCCATGACAGACAAATCCTTTGACTACCGTTCTTTCCTCACGTGCGAGGTTTTCGAACAGTCGCTTCAACTGGTCTCTCTTGTGCCTGCGCTCGCGCCTCTGATTCCACGGAGACTGAATCGCGCGCGCCGAGATCTTGGCGATGGAGAAAACGATGATGGTAACGACTATCGCTAGTCCCAAACTACCCTGAGAGCGCCAAGCGATCAGTCCTCCCGCCAGCCCAACAGCCGTGGCGATGGCTCTTCCAAAATCATCGTCCCTCCAGATGCGCTTAATCAGGCTGCCAAGATTCATACGCGCGATCCGACTGGGATCGATTAGCGCCTTCACGCCGTCGAACTTCGATCCACAGGCTAGCACTCATGACACAGCAGTCCCTTGGTACCCTGTCCGTGTAGGTTGGGCGTACCGTCGGCACCCCATCTGCCGAGAGAGAGTATTCCGATCCCGCGTGGACTTCACGGGTCCTTTAGTCAGGCCCTTTCTTGAACTCGCTTCTACTTCTGATCGCGGTTGTCAAATTGGGCAGTGTCAATTCCGCGGGCGGCTGCTTCGCTAGGCTCAGCCCGGTACGAATCGGAGTGACCGACACCAAGTGACCGCTAGGCAGCGAGAACGACCAAGACAAAACACCTACATGAATTTCATCGCCCATCGGACCTGTAGCGTGGTCGTCGGACACCAGTCCGGGGAGCCGCCAAAGACCGCGTCAGTTCCCTTGGCAGAATTCGCCCAAGACCACGCCTATGTTCTAATCGGCGAACCGGGCTCGGGAAAGACCACGTCGCTCCAGACGGAGCAGCAAGCGCACGGCGGGGTCGTCGTTCCGGTTCGTGACTTTCTCACTTTCGACAAGCCGGAGTGGCATGGCACGACGCTCTATCTTGACGGCCTAGATGAAGTGCGGGCTGGCGAGGTGGACGGCCGGCCGCCGCTCGAACAGGTCCTAAGGAAACTGGACCAGCTGGACTGCCCTCCGTTCCGCCTTTCCTGCCGGTGGGCCGACTGGCTAGGCGCGTACGACAGGGGCCGCCTGGGCCGGGTCTCAAGTGGCAGCCTGACCGTGTTGCAGCTGGATCCGCTGTACGAAGAGGATGTCAAGCGCATCCTCGCCGAGAATCACGCCATCAAGGATCCTGAGGCGTTCATCGTGCAAGCTCGCAAGCACGGGATTGCCAGCTTGCTCACCAATCCGCAGAACGTCGACTTGCTGGCTGAGGCGGTGTCCGGAGGCAACTGGCCCGAGTCGCGCTTGGAAACATTCGAGTTCGCGTGCCGGATGCTCGTGAGAGAACCAAACTCGGGGCACTCGGTCGTCAATCCCACCGCAGGAGAGACGGAATCGCTCTTGGAGGAAGCCGGCCGACTTTGCGCAGCGCAGATACTCGCCGGTCTCGCGGGCTTTACACAACTGGATCAAGTCACAGCCACACGAGACTATCCGCCTGTTCCGGGCGGAGCAATCGCCAACAACGTGTCCAGGGTCCTGAGGACCAAGCTCTTCACAGGAACATCCGAGGGACGGCTTGCACCCGCGCACCGTCAGATCGCAGAGTTCCTTGCGGCGCGACGAGTATCCGGCCTGATCAACAACGGCCTGCCGCTGCAACGCGTTCTCGCGCTAATCACCGGCTTCGACGGTGAACTCGTGGGTCCGTTCCGTAATTTCGCCGCTTGGCTTGGGATGCACAACCGGCCATCGAGAAAGGAGCTGAGCCGACTGAATCCTGGTGGCCTCTTCTACGCCGGCGACCAAAACACGCTCTCCTCTGTGGAAAAAGGTGGGATCCTGGCGAATCTCCACCGTGAGGCGCGAGGGAACGCGGGCTGTCTCTACTTGCGGCGGCGGTCGCATCTGGCACCGCTGGTTTCGCCCGAGTTGAAGAACGTGTTCCATGGAATTCTCTCCGCCCCCGACCGGGGGTATCCCAACCAGCCTCACGTCTTGATGATGCTGCAGGCTCTCAGGGACGGAGAACCGGTGCCGGCTCTGGTCGACACGGTGGTGCAGATTGTTCGGGATCCGTCGTGGCTGCCGGGGGTTCGATGCTCTGCGGTCGACCTCCTGATCGCGTACCGGAAACGCGATGTGGTGCACCCGGACGTCCTGCTTGGACTCCTCAGCGACATCGAGACCGGGAAGTTCGACGATCCAAGCGACGGTCTGCTGGGCCTCCTCCTGAAGGACCTTTATCCCGGGAACATACCTGTCGCTAGGATCCTCAAGCATCTGAGATCTCCCAAGCTCGGGACCGTCAGCGAACAGTTCGCCGTTTTCTGGGCGACACATGTCCCGGCAGAATCGACGGACGCGCAGCGTGGCGAGCTCTTGGACGCCATCGCTGCCGATTTCGAATCTCTCAGCTCCATCATGACCGGCACGTCAACCGTTCACAGCATCATGGGCCAGCTTCCGGCCGAGCTCCTAAAGTTCCGGCTTCGCGGTTCGATGGACGATATCCCGATTGAAAGGCTTTGGGGCTGGCTTCTCGTTGCTTCGAGGCCGGGCCTCCGAGTTCTGGACCGGATCGTGGGGGCAGTTGGCCTTGAGCTGGAGCGCAACGAGGCCAATCTGAAGGAACTGATCACATTCGGGGTCGAGCAGTGCGCGTCGGCCGAGGACGCCGTGTCCTGCATGCGGTCGGTGAAGCGCGCTCTGTTTGGAGCCCGGCCGCCCAACTTCGGGCAATGGTGCGCAGACCGTGCGTTGTCCGCCAGCACTGAGCTCGCCGCGGCGATCTATATTGATCTTTTCGTGGATCACGCGGTGTGGGATCTCCTCGCTTCCGACCTGACTCCTGAGCATTTCCGACAGCGATTGACTCCGAATCCCTTGCTGGTTGCACGCTTCGACGAGCGCATTAGGGTGCTTGGCTTTTCGCCTGGCGACCAAGCATATGCGTTCCTAGGCGACCTGTTCTCAGACACCGAGGCGCAAACAGCGATTCAGGCAGAGATTGAGGCAGAGAGCGCGCGGTTGCAGCAGGGATACGGCAGCCCGTGCCTTTTGGAACGGGCAGCGCAGGCCTACTTCGGTAACGCCCCTGAAACTCCGGGCGAATCACCGGGCGATAGGCTGGGCCGGCTTGTGGGGAGCCGGAAGGATCTGGCCGCGAATCTCCGCGCGGGACTGCTAGGCGCGCTAGGACGGGACGATCTCCCCCGTCCTTCAGACGTTGTCGCCGGGTACGTTCGCGATGTGATGCCACCGTTAACATTTCCGTTCATGGCAGCGCTCCACGAACGCGACTGGCCCGGCCGGCCGGGCAAGTCCGAGATGAGCAGCGGATTGGTTGGCTTGGCCGTCACCATCCTGCACTCGGTTCCGGCGGATCGGCTGACGCCGGATTACCACGATCCTTTCAGCACCTTCCCACCGATTTGGCTATCGCACGTATTGCAGGATCGTCCTTTTTTGGTCGCAGCCGCTCTCACACGGGCGATTTGGCAGAAACTGACCGCTGGGATTCTCCCCACATCCGAGCTTCGGACTCTGGCCCGGCAGGATCACCGAAAGGTCGCCGAATTGGTCTGCCTGAGGTTGCTTGATAGGTTTCCTGCCGAGAGCGGGACAGTATTTCTCGAAGCCCTCGGCTGGCTGCTCGCCGCAGCGGTCAAGAGTTGTGAAAGAAACCAACTCGAGGAGACGATCCGATACCGGCTTCGGAGCGAGGGACTTCCCGAGGCGCAACGAATCTACTGGGCCGCGGCCGGATTCTTTCTCGAGCCTGGTCGATATCGTCGCGAACTGCAGGCATTCGAGAATGAGCCTGACCTCCTCGGTGCGCTGCTGGACTTCGAGTGCAGGCTGGATGTACCGCACACGGTTGCGCGGCGGTTCGAGGCCAGCGAGCTTAGCCTGCTGATTGACCTGACAGGCGTCGCCATGGCTGGCGTCGAGTCGACCGCGACGCAGCGGGCAGTCATGTCCGGTCTCATTCGAGGTCTATCGCTCTTCGGAACTCAAGAGTCTGCCGAAATCCTCCAAGAACTTGAGGATGACTCGGCATTTGCCCAATGGGCACTGGACATTTCGGTTGCCATCGAAGATCACTCGGCAAGACGCCGCATGAGGGAGTTCCGGCTCTGTGGCATCGATCAGGTTACCAACACCCTACAAAACGGTCGGCCTGCTAATGCTGGCGACCTGGCAGCTTTGGTCGTCGACGAGGTTGGGTTGTTTTCCAGACTGGTCCGGGACGGCAGCACCTCAACTTGGAAGCAGTTCTGGAACGTGGATCGACACAATCGCGCCGAGGATCCGAGGCCCGAACACTCGTGCCGCGACATCATCCTATCGGCCCTGCAACCCAGACTCGGCCGACTAGGGATCGACGCTCAGCCGGAGGGCGCGTACGCCGACGACAAACGATCCGACATCCGGCTCTCCTTTGGCGGTTTCAACGTCCCGGTGGAGATCAAGCGCAGCTGTCACCCGGATCTATGGACGGCGATGAGAAGCCAGCTGTTGCCAAAGTACACGCGCGATCCGGGTGCGGATGGCATCGGGATTTACCTCGTATTTTGGTTCGGTCAGGACTGCCGCTGCAAGCCAACCCCACTCAAAGGGTGGGTCCCGGCGAATGCGGGTGAGCTAGAGACAAAGCTCAGGGATCAGCTTTCCGATACCGAGAGATCCCGGATATCGGTCTGCGTCATCGACGTGAGCGAGTCGGGTTCCTAGAGGCATGTTGTGCCGCCAAGCTCCGGGCGGAGCATTGACATCTGCTGGACATGCCAGACCGGCTCTGTAGCATCGCCGGGAGGCTGCAGAACGGGAACGCAGCGTTGTTCCGCACCGACGTAGTACGCGCCTCCCTTCCCTTGGACCTTGTGAGCGTCCGGCGTCGCAGTCGCATCCGATTGCGATCCCGCTCGCGCAGGAAATCACCATCAGTGGCAGTAATGCTGGTTCTGGCACGTCCGAGAGGCCGACCCGCGTGGCTCCTGATGAGACCGATGCAGACACTGCGTGCCTCACTCGTGCAAATTGGGCCGATATCGCTACGATGCTGCACTGAGAATCGGGGTGTCCTCGCGCCGCGATGTGGCGAAGTGAATGAAGGTTGCTTGATGACTCGATCTAGAGCCAGCAACCCTCCCGGGACGCTGCGTGTGACTTCGCAGGCGCGGCCACGGCGATGCTCCGCTCGCCGGCAGCGGTCCGGTGATCTCATATCGATCCCAGCGGGAACGCGGGGCTTCGCCACCCAAATCCCGACGAAGACCTGATAGGTGCTCGCTCTTGCCGGAGACGGATGCATCGGACCTGTGTGCATAGGGCTCGCATGTGGAAGACGTTGGCAGTCTCTCCCGTGCCCGCTACCGTGAGCGCTGTCGGCTCGCCCTCAGTGGAAGTCGTGCGACTCGATGCCTAGCTCGGGTGGGCTGAGGGCTTTCAGGACCTCGGTCTTCACTGCGGCCGTCCCGTCGGTATTCTGCAGGATCCCTTCGGCCAGCACGAAGGTTTCGTGCGTTACCACGAGCCGATGGGCTTGAAATACCTGCGGCGACAGGATCAGGTTTGACACTCCCGTCTCGTCCTCGAGAGTGATGAAGCAAAAGCCCTTCGCTGTCCCGGGACGCTGGCGCGTGATCACCGCCCCGGCGACGCGCACGCGCTGACCATCAGCAGCGGCTTCGATTTCGCGGGAGCACAACACGTCCATCCCCTTCATCTGCCCGCGCAGGTAGTGCATCGGATGCTTGCCCACCGTCAGCCCCGTTCCCCGGTAATCCGCCTCGAGGCGCTCGAACGGCAGCATCGGCGCCAGAGGGCCTGGCTCAGGCTGCGCGTCGTCCTGCCCTTCGAACAGCGGCCCTTTCGGACGCCACGCGCCCTCGACCTGCCACAGGGCCTCGCGCCGGTGGATCCCTTCTCCCAGGGAGTTGAGCGCCCCGATCTCCGCCAGCAGGTCGAGTTCGTTCTTCTGCAGCCGCACGCGCCGGGCAAACTCGCCGATCGATCGGAACTCGCCTCCGAGGGCACGCTCCTCGACAATCCTCCGGACCGCTTCAGCCCGCAGATCACCGACATACATCAGCCCGAGGCGGACGCACGAAGCGGGCCGATGCACGGCTTCTGCAGACTGGCCGGCCATGTCGCTGACCGTGCAGCGCCGGTCCGATTCGTTCACGTCCACCGGCAGTACGCGCACGCCGTGCCGCTGCGCGTCTTTGACCAGCACGGCCGGCGAGTAGAACCCCATCGGCTGGCAGTTCAGCAGCGACGCCAGGAACTCGGCCGGGTAGTGCGCCTTCAGGTACGAGCTGGCATAGGCCAGCAGGGCGAAGCTTGCCGAGTGCGACTCGGGAAAGCCGTACAGCGCGAACGACTTGATGGCGCGCACGATCTCCTCGGCCGCATCGCCCCCGATCCCGTTCTTCGACAGCCCCTGGCGCAGCCGCGCCTCGATTTCGCTCATGCGCTCGACCGAGCGCTTGAAGCCCATGGCTCGCCGCAGCTGCTCGGCCTGCCCGCCCGTGAAGCTCGCTGCCGTCATGGCCATGCGCAGGAGCTGCTCCTGAAACAGGGGCACGCCCAGCGTGCGCTTGAGAATCGGCTCCAGCGACGGATGCGCGTATCGGACGGGCTCGCGGCCGAGTCGGCGGTTGATGTAGGGATGCACCATGTTGCCGGTGATCGGGCCGGGACGGATGATCGCCACCTCGACGACTAGGTCATAGAAGCAGGCCGGCTTGATCCGTGGCAGAGTCGCCATCTGCGCCCGGCTCTCGATCTGGAAGACACCGACCGTATCGGCCTGCTGGATCATCTCGTACGTCTTGGGATCGTCAGGGGGAATCGTGGCAAGGTCGAACGAGCCGCCGCGCGAGCGGATGATCGCGGTCGATTCCTCGATCGCCGCCATCATGCCCAGGCCCAGAAGATCGACCTTGATGATCCCTAGGTCGGCGCAGTCCTCCTTGTCCCACTACACGACGACGCGGCCCGGCATGCGCGCGTTCTCGAGCGGCACGACCGAGTCGAGATCGCCCTGGCAGATGACCATGCCGCCGGAGTGCTGGCCGAGATGGCGCGGCAGCCCTTGGATGTCCATGCAGAGCCGCAGCCAGTGGCCAACCCGCGGATCGCGGCGATCCAGACCGGCCTCATTCGCTTGGTAGAGCAAGTCGTCATGGCTGTCGACGTACTCGAACCCGTTGATGCCCTTCGCGAACCGCCCGATCATCTCCTCGGGAAAGCCGAGTACCTTGCCCATCTCGCGCACTGCGCTCTTGCCGCGATAGGTGATGACATTGGCGGTCATTCCCGCCCCGCGCTCCCCGTAGCGCTCGTAGACGTGCTGGATCACCCGCTCGCGCTGGTCGCCTGAGGGGAGGTCGATGTCGATATCGGGCCATTCGCCGCGCTCTTCCGAAAGGAACCGTTCGAACAGCAGGTCCATGCCGACCGGATCGACCGCGGTGATCCCGAGCGAGTAGCAGACCGCCGAGTTGGCGGCCGAGCCGCGTCCCTGACACAGGATGCCGTTCCGGCGGGCGAACTCGACCATGTCCCAAACGATCAGGAAGTACCCCTCCAACTGGAGCTTGGCGATCACGGCTAGCTCGCGGTCGATCTGGCGGAACGCCCTGCCGCGGTGCAGGCGGTCGCCATAGCGATCGGCCGCTCCACGCAGAGTAATCTTGCGCAGGTACGAGGCGGCGCTCTCTCCCGGCGGCAGCGGATAGCGTGGGAACTCGTAGCCCAAGTCCTCCAGCGTGAAACCGAGGCGCTGCCCCAATTCGGCAGCGTTCGCGACCGCTTCCGGCAGGTCCGAGAATAGACGCTCCATTTCGCTAGGCGCCTTGAGATGGCGCTCGGCGTTCGGGTCAAGCAGCCGTCCGGCGTCATCGAGCTTGCGCTTGAACCGCAGGCAAGTCAGAGCGTCGTACAGGGGCTTGCGGCGCTCCGCGTCGTAGCGGACGCCGTTCGTGGCGAGCAAGGGCAAACCGTGCGCGCGGGCAAAGTCGATGCGGTCGCGATTGGCTCGCTCCTGCTCGCGCAGCAGGTGGCGCTGCAGTTCCACGTAGACGTTCCGCGGGCCGAAGATGCCGCGGATCGGATCCTCGTCGCGGAGGTCGCCGAGCAACGCGACAAGTCCGCCGGAATGCTCCTCGATGTCCTTCCAGCGGGCCCGGCCCTCGCCCTTCGGGGAGCGCAGGTTCATACGGGTGAGTAGGCGGCAGAGGTTGCGATAGCCCACACGGCTCTCGACCAAGACGGTCAGCCTGGCGGCCAGCGCCGCGTTGGGGGTTCCCTTTCTGATAGCCGGCTGGTCGAGCGAGACCTCGCAGCCCACCAGCGCGCGCACTCCCGCAGGTCGTGCCGCCTGGAAGAACCGCGGCGCGCCGGAAACCGAATCCCGGTCGCACAGGGCCAGTGCCTCGTAGCCGAGGTTCGCGGCGGCACCGAGCAGGTCCTCCGGGTCTGACGCCCCCTCGAGGAAACTGAAGCCCGATGCGCTGTGGAGTTCGACGTACATCCAAGTTGCCTCGCCGCTCGCGGCTATTCGTGCTCTCCGCAGAGGAACCAGTTCTGGGTCGTTGTTTCGCACCAAGCCCATGACAGGTCGCCGCCGAGACGGGTATCCCGCCATACGATCCCGCTCGGCGCGGGGGTATGGCGGAACTGGCCCTGCATCGGCAGCGTCCATCCGAAGCTGCGCTCGCGAACCAAGGCATCAAGGGCGCGGAGATTCTTCGGGCGAATGGCCAGATAAGCCATGTATTCGTATTTTATTCGCCATCATACGATGCGTCAGCCCGAACCCGCAAGCAAGGCCCACGAAGCCGTGCTCTGTCCCGAGCAATCTGCATCCGGCGATACAAGCGCAGCACGCGCAAGATGATGATTTCAGGGCATATAGTGGCTACCGGCAGTAGTCTGCCTACTATAGGCCTGAGAACGCTGATGGGACGTGGCGAAGGTGATTGCGTCTCGAATCGCCAGCGCAGAATGGCGCATACGCAGAAGCCGGACTCTCCCGGACAATTCCTTGGCCCCGAGGTTTGCGGCCTAGCTGGCGGCTCGGATGATGGCGACGGCGTGAGCGAGTTGAACTTTCGTGCCATAGCTTCGCCGTCGGCGAGGGCTCAGCCCAGCGTCCTTGGGCCTCATTCCACGCTCCGACAGTGGCGGCGGCATCGGGGCATTCGTCCCGGCTGCCATACACTCATTAGGGCTAGGCGGACGGATCCTTGAGCCTTTCCACCTCATCGTCTAGGCGTTCTTTGTGGGCATCCACAATGATTGATGGGAGTCCGAATGACAGGACTAGGGCACCCGCACCGATGCTCAGGGTAAGTCGCTCGCACGACTTGCAAAACTGCGCAATTTCTTCCGAATCAATGCGCCCCAAGAATGCAACTAGAAATGCCAATGTCAGAACGGCGAAATAGATGTGAAAAATGAATTTGTATCGGTTCAGACGACGGATAATCATTCGCCGATGAATATTAGCTGTTCTCCAGTTGTCCATATAGAGGAACTTGGCGTCTCCAGTCAGGGTGATGATTGCAATAATCATTCCGGACAGGATCGAGAAGATGGTGACTAGAATCCGGAGTGATTCAGGATTGCTGTCGGTCACAGGTTTTCCATAGATCATGGTTACCGTGAACGCGGCAAGGCTCGTCAGGATCAGTGCGGCACGAGGCCATGCGGTCTTGGTGTTCATCGTTCCAGTGCTCCTGTTTGTTGGAGTTCATCGAAATAGGAACGCATTGCGCTCAATGCCTTACTCGGATCGACTGTCTTGGACACTGCAGGAATGCGGACTGCCTTCTTGAGTGCTAGCTCGCTTGACGTTACTCGGCCGTTCCGTGTTTCGATGACAACTCCATCCGAGTCTGACTCCAACAGTTCGCTGCAGAAAGGCACAAGATCCTCCCCGTCTAACCCGGCCCGTCTAGAATTGACTCGGATACTGACTTCTGTCGTGATGTTGGCAGCGTTCAGAATACTAGCATGGGAGGTTAGGTCTTGGCCAAGCAATCGATTCAAGAACGGGTCACTGAATGACCCCCTACTCTCAGAGGTGGTTTCTCTGTAGGTCTTTACAGGAAACCGGATGCGTTTGATCTTGCTTCCATTTAGGGCTTCAAGCGCATTGACATTGGCAACTGCATACTCTGAGAACTGTGCAAGTGCAGGATCGGTGTTGCCGAGCAGTAATCTGATATATCGCCACAAGCTGCTTGGCGTCGTGTTGCTCGGCATGACCAAGCAATGGTTGTCTTCTACGAGAACAGTTCCGTCCCAGTCCACGAAATCCCAGCCTTGCTCCGGATGTGCTTCGTTGAGACCGAAGGCTAGGCTGGAGGAATGTGAGACTGTCGGAACTGTCTCGTCGGTCGTCCAAGCTGCGACATGTATTCCAAGTCGTCCTCCGTCAGTGAGAATTCTCAGGATCCGAGCACTTTCACTGCCGAGAAAGACCTCCGTCGAAACTTGGTTCTGCAGCAGGAGATTCATTAACACCCCTTGCAGCGTGTCAGTTCGCCTCATGCTCAGTAGGGAGGGTTGCGATTGCTGCCGGGGGGGCCACTCAATCCGGAAGTAATGGATTGTTCTCTCACGTCTCACTAGTTCCCAAGTGTACCAACCGTTGACGCCCGTAGAGTACTAGTAGTAGCCTGTAGGAAATACGATATATCACTGAGGCGAAAGAAGTTGCGGGGAAAGAAAACGGTCCTGCTCCCGCGTGAGTTCGAGGTACCGTCAGCCGACTACAAGCCCACAAACGCCGAGCTGAAAGAGGAATTCGACATGCCTGGGGCCGACATGGAGGCCATCTGTCGGGGGCTCTTCCGGCCCGCCACGATCGTGTGGCGTAGACCCAAGAGGTAGGGTTCTCGGCAAAAGCGGGGACTCTCTGTAGAATCTCGGCCGACCAGTGTGGGGCCACAAACGGGGCCGCTACACACCGACGGGTGATTCCAACGTCGCCATGGAAGCGAAACGAAGGGCGAGACGATGACTCTCATTTCCCAATCAAGTGGGAATCCACCTGAAAGAGGCCAATCGGGAGGTCATCCTCAGAATGCCAACTTCGCTCCGGGGTGGTCACGCCCTGTTGGCTTTCTACAATCCTTCGCACTAGGCGTTCACGATCCTGCCGATCGATCGTTCACTCTTGCCGGAGTCTGCAGTCCTACAAAGACTTCGTCGTTTGTGGATCTATGCTATCCAGCCACTTCACCACTTCCTCAGTTGTGGCGTAGCCCGTTTCTTTAAGCAAATCTACGATATCGCGTGCACAGACAACAACAACGGGATGGCCATCTTCCACGATCTCCTTGTAAGCCTGCGTACCCACGTGAGAAGTGGTCACTAGGACTCCGAACTCACGGTGGCGTATTCGGGAAATAAGTCGAGATACTTCAGAAACCCCTACGCCTGTGCCGCTGTAGCATTTGGCTTCAAGCGCGAAAGTTACCGCTATCGATGCCCTATCACGACCTAATCTAATCCTGCCTACCGCATCGCGCCCACCATCCCGCCAAGGCCTGGTCAACTCGAGGTCTGTAACATCTCGCAACAGCAGTTTAGCTAACGCGGATGCACAAGCTTCGAAGTCCGTTGGTCTGCCCTCGAATCGACTTCGAATGCACTCGATGATTCGCTTATCATTCTGATTCTGAGGTAGCTGCTCCTGTATCGTGCGTATAGCTCTGGCAGCTGGTGCTTGTAGAGGTTTATACTGGCCAGATTCAACCCATTGTTGCCAAGCAAGGGGGGCGTTCGTGCTATCTGGTAGTCCCGTCTTGGCCTCATCAATCCATTGTCTCGATATAGTTGCTTCATCGAGGATCGTAAATGTGGCACGATAATTCTGGAAACGATCCCCGTCAACAGACTTCCATACAGCGACCAAATCTTGAGTAGGTGGGACACCAGGAAAGCCTGGAACAGCCAATCCTCGAAATACAAATGAACGCTTCGTGCGCAGTGCTGAGAATACTAGAATTGGTGGGCATAGATGCCGCTGTCCAAGATGTAGACGATCGAATACTACGCGCAGCAGGTGGTTGCCAGACCGTCCCGTCTCGTGTAGCTTCTGCCCAGGTGCGCGATTGTCTCCATAGTATACAAAGCGACCTGTTGCTGAATCCAATTCATCGGGCCAATCAGGTTCCGCGAAGTTTGATGTGAGGACGATTAACGTAGGATTATCCTTTGTCCCCCGGTACCTGAAGCCGCCTTGATTACAGACGTTTACGAGGCGACTGAGCGGATCCGCGTATCTCCCATTGGGCTGTCTGACACCTTCATAGACCAAATCGATCCGAAGCCCATCAAGGCCGTGCGCAACTTCTTCAACCAAATCCTTCCCCATGTTTCTTCAATTGCAGGAGCTGTCTCTTGTTCATTAGGTCAATAGCCCCATCCGCACATCGGTCAGGATGATCAGCGATAGCACAATCCCGACATCGCATACGACCCAGCCCAGTCTAGCAAGCCGCATCTCATGCTTGAGCTTGTGCTAGAGACGAGCATCCTGCGGGGGTACGCGAGTCTGCCCAGTTCCCGTGCTAGCACGCCAGATGTTCGCATTCAACGAAACACACTCGGTTCTCGTTGCAACAATCGTCGTCTAATCCAAGCATGCGGATCTGGTTCTCGTCGCTTAGGGACCGCCACTAGCACGCCCCAGCCTGAACGCTGCGAGACTCACCTACCCTCATTGCCTAGTTTGCAGTTTCCCGCAGGCTCGGAGGAGAGCGTGGGTAATCGTGCATGGCGAAATCATTCGGTGCCGCACGATGCAGGCGCGCTCGAATCCTGGCGAATCGGCTCTGTCCAACTACCTGGAGATAGAGCTCTGCCGGAACGATCAATCGTAGTGGGTGCCAAGCTCATTGTGCAATAATGCACACATGTGTTAAAAACTGTGCAACAGTCCGGTATAATGCCAGCCGCGGAGTCTAGCACGGATGGCTGATTCGGTTCGCGTGCAGGTGCTGATGCCGAAGCCACAGGCTGAGCGGTTCGACGCGTTCTGCCGGGAAATGGGCTACAAGAAGTCGCCGCTAATCGCACGGCTCATCCGGGAGCACCTGGACCGGGAAGACTTCTACCCGCAACTGGACCTGTTCAGTCGAGAGGAACGGCAGTCCCGTGAGTCATGACAGACTGGGTAATAAGCGAAAAATTGTCGAGGCTGCGAAATGGCGCACGGCCGAGGGTGCTCGATCTTTTTTCAGGATGCGGCGGACTCTCCCTCGGCTTCAACGCTGCGGGATTCGAGATTACGGCCGCGATGGAGAACGACCCGACAGCTGCGGCCTCCTACAGTGCTAACTTCCATGCGGATGATCCCCGGCATGCGGTTCACCGTGATATCACCTCTACAACTCCTGGTCAGCTGGTACGGGCACTGAATCTCGGTACAACGGCGAAAGCCTTCGACATCGTCATCGGCGGTCCGCCATGCCAGGCATTCGCACGAGTCGGAAGATCGAAGTTGCGCGAGATTGAGGAGCACCCCGAGGCGTTTCGTCACGACGCCCGGGCGACGCTCTATTCGCATTACCTCAGGTACGTTAAGTCCTGCCGTCCACTTGCAGTCTTGATGGAGAACGTTCCGGACATTATGAATTTTGGTGGTCACAACGTTCCGGAAGAAGTGTGCGAAGAGTTGGAAGACATTGGCTATGTGTGTGCCTACACCCTGCTCAACTCCGCATTCTACGGTGTGCCCCAAACACGCGAACGCATGTTTCTGATCGCATATCATCGCGAGATTGCCCGGTGTGCGAGCTTCCCCAAACCGACGCATTGGGTCGATCTGCCACCCGGCTATGAAGGGTCACGCCGCGTTGCGCTCAAAGCGCTGTCAAACGCTGGCTTGATCGCGGAAGCGCACCACTACATGGAGCCGCCAGAATCCACATGCACGCTGGCCGCGGCTGTGACGGCCGAGGAGGCGATCGGCGACCTGCCAGAAATCGATGCACGGACACTGCTGCACGCAGGTGAGCTTAAGCGCGGCGCTAGGCGTTTCGACACGCTGATGCCATATGACGAAAGCCGCCCCGTGTCGGAATATGCCCGTGCGATGAAAGACTGGCCCAGATTCGAGTCAGGGGACGGCCTATACGATCATGTCATTCGGTATCTTCCGCGCGACTACCCGCTGTTCGCACGAATGAGCGAAGGCGATCAGTACCCGGAAGCACACAAGCTCGCCTTGCGAATGTTTGACGAGAAGCTGTCGGAGCTCACAAGGAATGGCGTCTCCGTCGAACCGGGGTCGGTAGAGCACGAAGAGCTACGGGGCTCGATCGTACCGCCCTACGATGCAAGCAAGTTTCCCAACAAGTGGCGGAAGATTTCGCGGGATCAACCGGTGCGTACGGTCATGGCGCACTTGAGCAAGGACGGATATAGCCACATTCACTACGACGACGCCCAGGCTCGGACGATTTCAGTCCGAGAAGCAGCACGGATTCAGTCGTTCCCGGACGGATTCGTGCTCAAGGGCGCGATGAACCAGGCGTTCCGACAGATCGGGAACGCAGTACCGCCCTTGATGGCAAGGGCGATCGCTGCGGAGATCATGGAGTCGATCCGAGAAGCGGTGTCCGCACACTCAAGCAAACCATCGAGCCAAGTTGCCGCCACATCGGTGGTTCAAGTCCGAATGCCGCTAGCTGCGGACAGTCAACGCGCGATGGGGAAGGCAATTGAAGCCTGATCCCACTCGTATTCCTGCGACGGAAGACGGGACCACCGACGAATTGACTACGAAACAGCGCCGACTGGCGATTAGCCGAATCCGTGGAAGGGCGGCAGGATCCGAAACCCTCATTCGCCACAGGCTTGACCGGCGGGGGCTTCGGAGCAGGCTCGATGGCGCGGGGATTCCCATCACACCCGACCTCGTGATCCCGACGTATCGCACTTTGGGTTTCGTAAACGGACGCTCCTGGCACAGTCAGGGATACTTACTGTTCGACTGGCCGAATCCCCTCGCGGTGCTATGGGAAAGCAAATCCAACCGCAATGTCGAGCGAGACCGCGGGGTGAGGGTGACCTAGAGAAGTACGAGTGGCACGTGACTATGATCTGGGAACGCACAGTGAGGGGCAAGGACAGGAAGGCACCTCCGGATGTCCTGAACGCCGCGGAAGCCTTTATCTGGCAAGGCCGAGAGTCGATTCTCCAGATTGCCGGACACGTGGATACGGCCTGGGGGCATCGTGGACGCTCCATGCTGGCGTGGTCTCCCAAGATCGCAGAAATCTAATCAAGAACTGAGAAATTCCGCACGTGTTGGCGTGCCCCGAGAGCCGGGTGGGCCTTGACGGCAGGGAAGGAAGCAATGTCGACAGCACAGCAATCAAGTTTCGAGATCGCGGCTCCACCCGCATCATCAATGATCGAATCCTTGCGCGGCGTCGGGTATACACCCGAGACCGCGATTGCGGACCTGATTGACAACAGCATTTCCGCCCATGCCCGAAACGTCTGGCTCACGTTCTGGTGGGAAGGTCGCCGATCCCACATCGCTGTTCTGGACGACGGCGACGGTATGACCGAGGGCGAACTCTCCGCAGCGATGCGACCTGGGAGCATGAGTCCGCTTGAGAGCCGCCCTGCCGAAGATCTCGGCCGGTTCGGTCTCGGGCTGAAGACTGCATCCTTCTCGCAGTGTCGGCAACTCACGGTCGCGTCGCTTCGAAACGGACAGTTCTCAACGAGACGGTGGGACCTTGATCATGTGGCGCGGGTCGAAGATTGGCAACTCTTGAAGGGCCCTGTCGCTGGATCGGAAGAAGTCCTAAAGCCACTCCTCAAGCTTGGCCAAGGCACGATGGTCTTGTGGGAGGGCCTGGATCGGGTCGTCGGAAACGTCTCCGTTTCAGACAGCAGTGCCCAGGATCGATTCTTGAGCCTGATCGATCGGATTGAATCGCACCTAGGAATGGTGTTCCACAGATTCCTCGAGGGTGGTTCGGCGAAGCTGTCACTATTCATTAACGGATGCGACGAAGTTCATCGCGTGAAAGCGTGGGACCCCTTCATGAAGGATCACAGTGCAACGATTGCGACTCCAAAAGAACCGATACCAACGCCTCTTGGAGCTGTAGAGGTCCAGGGATTTGTCCTGCCGCACAAGGACAAACTGAAAGAGCGGGAATTTGAGACTGGTAGCGGGCTCGAGGGCTGGACGGCACAGCAGGGTTTCTATGTCTATAGAAACCGACGAATGCTCGTCTCGGGCGGCTGGCTCGGTCTGGGACAAACGCGCGCGTGGACCAGGGAAGAGCCTTACAAGCTTGCCAGGCTGAGGCTCGACATTCCGAACACGGCGGATGCTGACTGGGATATCGACATAAAGAAATCTGTGGCGCGGGCTCCTAGCTACATCGCGATTCGCCTCCGCGATCTTGCCAAACACGTCCGAGACCAGGCTCGGCAGGTGTTCGCTCATCGTGGCAGCTACGGACCCCGTGGTTCCACACCCGATCTGCAGCGGGCCTGGAGGGTCGTCCAGCGAAAAGACTCGGTGGCCTACTTGGTCGACCGAAGCCATCCTCTCGTGAAGCAGGTCCTTGATCAGGCCGGTCCGCTCAAGGAAGCGGTAGGTGCAATGCTTCGACTATTGGAGGAGACCATGCCGGTACAACGAGTGTGGATCGATACTATGGAACATGGAGAGGTCCACAAGGGAGCATTTGAGGATACGCCTTCGGCGGATATACAGGTCGTACTGGATGTGCTCTATCGCCATCTGATCGAGACGGTTGGCCTCGACAGCCGTTCCGCCCGATGCCGGCTCCTGACGATCGAGCCGTTCCACAATTATCCGGAACTGGTCAAGGCACTCGAATAGGTCAATCTCCAAAGAAAGGGAAATACGTTGACAGGGTTTTACGACACAGTGCTGGCAATCGCAGTGCCAATGATCCGGCAAAAAATGGACGATGGACCATTGTCTCGGGAGGCGATCGCCGATTCCGTAAGAGCGGTTCTCTCACTCGATCCCCGCTGGCGTGAGGCGGTTGATGCCGACCGTCTGGTCCGTGAATTGGAAACCCGATTCGCTGTCTGGATCGGCCGGGAGGCCACGCTCGAGGGGAATGACGATCACGTATGGTGGCTGGATGCCGAGCGAGCGCAAGGACGGCGATACTGGCCCCGATACCGACAGCACCTCGAGAGTTCCTGGGCACCCAGCAGCGTCGATTCTCTGGATAGGGTCACCGAACGCGTCCTATCCCTCCTAGAAGATCCCAACCGTGAGGGCGCGTGGGACCGACGAGGCCTAGTCGTGGGGCACGTACAGGCCGGGAAGACATCCAACTATATTGGTTTGATCTGCAAGGCCGCCGATGCTGGATACAAGCTGATTGTCGTCCTTGCCGGGCTCCACAAGAATCTGAGAAGCCAGACGCAGATGCGCCTGGACGAGGGGTTTCTCGGATATGAGACGTTGCCGCCGCAGGTGGCACTCACTCGGGATTTTCGGACGATAGGCGCGGGGTTGATCGACCCTGATCCTGCGATCAGGCCAGACTACGTCACGAACCGTGCCGACAAGGGAGACTTCAACCGGACCGTGGCGAACAGTCTTGGAATCAACCCAGGAGGACGCCCGCTGCTGTTTGTAATCAAAAAGAACGTCAGCGTTCTCCGCAATCTACAGTCCTGGGTTGATCGTGTTGCCGACACGAGAGAGGCGGAAACGGATCGGCCCATTGTCAGGAACGTTCCTTTGCTTGTCATTGATGACGAAGCTGATCTTGCGTCAGTTGACACGCGCCAGCAGGACTTTGACGAGGCAGGACAGCCCGATCCGGAGCATGATCCGACCGCGATCAACCAACGTGTGCGCCGCTTTCTATTCTGTTTCGAAAAGAGTGCCTACGTCGGCTACACCGCAACACCATTCGCCAACATCTTTATCCATGAACGGGGAACAACCGCGGAGGAGTGGGAAGACCTGTTTCCTCGCAGTTTCATCATGACCCAGCCGGCGCCGTCAAATTATGTCGGCCCTGTTCGCATTTTTGGACTGGAGCCGGACGACGATGTGGCGAGTACCGTGGAGCCGCTTCCCCTGCACCGTCCGGTGACAGACCATGCAGAATCTCTCGATCCTGGCGAGCGCAAGGGTTGGATGCCACCCCGGCACGTCAACGGACATCGCCCCCGGTACGAGGGTCTGGATGAACTTCCACCATCCCTTCGGCAGGCTGTTTACGCGTTCATATTGTCCTGTGCGGCGCGGCGCGTTCGCGGACACTCAGGTAAGCACAACTCGATGCTGGTCCATGTGACTAGATTCACGGTGGTTCAGCATGGCGTCTTCGATCAGGTGGAACGATTGCTGCAGCAGTTGGGCCGAAGACTTGTCAGAGGAGAAGGTGGGTCGGAAGCATCAATCGTCTCCGATCTCAGGCGATTGTGGGAAGAGGACTTTGTACCGACGACCGCCGCAGTCAGGCAGCAAATCGATGACCCAGAGATTGTCGACGTTTCCTGGGAACGAGTCAAGGTCCACCTAGCGCACGTCGTTACCGACATTTCCGTGAGGGAAATCAACGGCACAGCCGGCGACGTGCTCGATTACGACGCACACCGCGAAACCGGGCTGGATGTGATCGCGATCGGTGGCGACAAGCTCGCGCGAGGACTGACGCTGGAAGGATTGACCGTCAGCTACTTTCTCCGCGCGTCGAGGATGTACGACACGCTGATGCAGATGGGCCGCTGGTTTGGCTATAGGCCAGGATATCTAGATCTTTGCCGCCTGTATACGACGCCGGATCTCGCGGACTGGTTCCAGCACATAACGCAGGCCAGCGAGGAACTCCACCAGGAATTTGATCATATGGTTGCCGTGGGCGGGACGCCGAAGCAGTACGGCTTGAGGGTCAAGAGTCATCCGGCATTGATGGTCACATCAAGGGTGAAGATGCGCCATGGCACTGAGATTCAACTGTCGTTTGCGGGCTCTATTTCCGAGACGGTCGTATTTCACAGGGATGCTCACAATATCTCGAGGAATTTTGATGCGACCGATGGATTCATCCGGCGGTTGGGCATCCCCTGCGAGACTAGTCCTACGAGATCGAGACCAAGCGGCGGGACGCATCGCTGGAAAGGTACGTGCCTTTGGTCCGACGTCAGTGCCGAAGAAGTCATGGCGTTTCTTGATTCATACACGACCCATGACACGGCCGTTCGGGTGCACAGCAGGATCCTGCGAGAGTTCATTGAGACACAGGTTGGGGTGAACGAACTGACCAGTTGGACGGTCGCGCTAATGTCGGGCGGCAGGGGAGGACAATACGTGGTCGGGGGCCGCGATGTTGAAGCGACTGAACGTTCACGCAGTTCCCGCGACGGAGAAACGCCGGAAGCGGAACGTTACGTGATCAGGCGCCTGCTGGCACCACGCGACGAGGCGATCGATCTCGAGCTTGAGGATTATGAATGGGCATTGCAAAAGACCATCGCCAGTTGGCGACAGGATCCGGGTCGCTCACGCAGACGGCGCGAGCCGACAACGCCATCGGGGCCGAGCATCCGGGAGAGACGGAACGCCCAGAATGGTTTGCTTCTGGTGTACCCGCTGTCCCCAGAGGGCGATCGCGTGGAAGGCGATGTTCCAATCATCGGATTCGGGATCAGCTTTCCCGGGAGCCCAAGCGCAAGGACGGTGACGTACACGGTGAACAACGTATATTCCCAAGAGGAATTCGGGTAAAGACAGTGATTTCTGCAGGAGAAATCTGGGACGACTTGGCGGCGACAACCGATCTGGGCGCCCTGCGGGATGGATGGTATCTGCGGCGGATCTATCCGGAGGCAGACAGCGGCATCTTCGTAGCATTGCGCCAACCCGGTGCGGTGCCTGCCCTGCTAGTAGAGGTTGACTCGACTTCAGTGGGTTTGGTCGCAGAGTATCCGTCGGCCCGCGGCTTCGAGCTATATCCCGAATCCGTAATACCGGGACCTCGCGGCCGGACCAGGCTGTGCTTGGTGCTCGCCGACACCCGCTATCGTGAGGTCCTTGAGGTGCTCGTAAATGATGTGAGCGAAAGGATCGCGCTCACAACCGGTGAAAGCGAAGCCGTAAGGACATTCATCGCCAGACTACGCGTCTGGCAAAGCTTCATGAGGAAGCATGGAGTCGAAGGACTCTCGAAGGAGGCCCAGATTGGCCTCTTCGGCGAACTGTTGTTTCTGGCAGCCAATCTCGTCGATCGCATTCCGGCGCATGATTCGGTGGATGCATGGAAGGGTCCGTTTCGGGAAAGCCAGGACTTTAAGATCAGAGGACGCTGTATCGAAGTCAAGAGTACGACGGCGGTTCCTCCGATCGCAGTAGACATCGCCAGCATGACGCAACTAGATGAGACGCTAGTCGAACTGTTGCTGCTCTGTCACGTCTCACTCGTTCTCGATGCTAGCGCCGGGGAGAGCCTTCCGGAACTGGTGGGTCGAATCAGGGCGGCCATCCAAATCCAGGATGCTTCGGCACTTGACAGTTTCAACTCAAAACTAATGGAGGCGGGCTACCTTGATACCCATTCTGAGCTGTATTCAAGTACACGTTACAGGCACAGGGAGACCAAGTTCTTCGAGGTAGCAGATGGCTTTCCACGGATTGCGGCGCGAGATCTCCGTGATGGAATCTCGGAATGCAGCTATACGGTTATCTTAGCGGCTTGCACGCCATACGGAGTAGGAGTCTCCGAGGCTATTGCAGCGTTCTTGGGTGAATAGAGAGGCAGAGAAATTGGAACGTGAGCTTCGCATTTTCGTAGAACGACTCCTTTCGGAAGTTCGTGACCAAGCTACGGGTGGAGGCCCGTCCGGAACAACGAACTTCAAGGAAAATGCATTCACGGAAATCGTCATTGACCATCTGTGCGAGATCGGAATGGTTGAGAACGGGGAGGTCTGCCACTACGAAACACGGATCGGACGTGGGATCGCAAAAGTCAATGGCTTCGGTTTCAACGATGAAAAGGACACCTTGGATGTGTTCACAAGTGTCTTCCTTGATTCCGGTAATTCAGCTACGGTGCACAGCGACGATATCCGAAAATCAGCAGAGCGTGCAGCACGGTTCGTGGAGGCATGTTTCGGGGGAATCCATCAGGGCATGGAAGTCGCATCCGATGCATATTCCATGGCCTCGAGGACGCATGAACTCGAAGAACATCTGGATAGAATTCGAATATTCGTCCTTTCCGATTGCGTGGCCCAACTGAAGCAGCTCGATGCTACAGAAATTAACGGCATCCCCGCTAGGTTTGAGATTTGGGATTGCGAACGACTGTTCAGGGGCATGCAGTCAGGGCTGCCTCGGGACGAAATTGAAATCGATTTCGAAGAAATGTTTGGCGAAGCGGTACCGTGCCTGATACTTCCACAACCTCTGAGTGACTATACGACTTACTTGGCAATCCTGTCTGGCGACATGATCTATAGGTTGTATGACGAATACGGCCCCCGGCTTCTGGAGCTCAATGTCCGGTCGTTTCTCCAGGCGCGGGGAAAGGTGAACAGAGGTATTCGCGATACGCTGCGCGATGAGCCCGAGCGTTTCATGGCCTACAACAACGGGATTTCCATCACAGTGGATGAATTGATGACCGTCGTCCTACCGGATGGTCGTCCGGCTATCAAGTCGGTGCGCGGCCTGCAGGTGGTGAACGGCGGACAGACGACCGTTTCTGTTCACCGTGCGAAGAAGCACGATGGAGCGGATATGTCATCTGTCTTTGTACCGGCGAAAATCACGAGAGTCACGGGAGAAACGCTAGATGAGATAGTTCCGAAGATATCGCGGTATGCCAACACACAGAACGTGATTCAGATGGCTGATTTCTCAGCCAACGACCCCTTCCACGTAGAGATCGAACGCCTCTCACAGACAATTTGGTGTCCCGGAGAGCAAGGCCGATGGTTCTATGAACGGGCTCGCGGACAATACCAAGTAGCCAAGGCCCGATTTGGCACGACACCAGCTAGAAGCCGTAGGTTCAGGGAGCAGACGCCGCCAGCTCGCAAGTTCACCAAGACCGACCTTGCGAAGTTCCAGAACTGTTGGAACCAGAGGCCGGATCTTGTGAGCCGAGGTGCTCAGAAGAACTTCGACGTATTCATGCAAGAGCTGCGCGTCGGAAAGAAATCGGATTGGTTGCCCGACGGATCCTACTACAAGGTCCTCATTGCCAAGGCAATCCTCTACAAGACGGTCACACGAATCGTCCGTCAGGAAGGGTTTCCTGCCTACCGGGCGAACATCGTTGCGTATCTCATTGCCTATGTTTCTTCTCAGTCTGGCGGGCGGCTTGACATGGAGTTGATCTGGCGAAAGCAAGTTCTGTCCGGTGAATTCGAGGAACTACTGCGTTCGTGGTCGAACGGTATCGACGAGGCGATCCGCACCACCGCGAATGGTCGGAATGTGACGGAATGGTGCAAGAAGGAGGATTGCTGGAAATCGGTCCGCAATACGACGCTTGAGCTGTCCGATCCAATGCCGCCTGAATTGAGGGGGCACACGGTGCCGAGTGGGCACCGTCCAACACCATTGACTCCCGTCGACTACGAGAATATCGCCGAATGCAAGAAGCTGGATGGTGAACAGTGGCTGAAGATTCATGCCTGGGGCGTCCGAACGGGACTGCTGAAGGGATGGCAGTGCGGAATCGCCCAGACACTTTCCGGGTACGCGGCGAACGATTGGGATCGCGCGCCGTCCCAAAAACAGGCAAAGCACGGCGTCACGATCTTGGAGATCGCGAAACAGCACGACGCCGAGATCAATAGGGCCAGCTAGCGTATTGACCCGCAGGCACGTATGGCCTCACCTATTCGATCGGCGGAGTCAGGTCACGACGATACCAACACGCCCCCTTTCGCCCAACGCAGAGACAGGCGAGTAGCTGACCGGCTTGGCCCACCTCGCCCACGCCACAGCAAGTCTTGGTACTGCGGGCCAAAACGATTACGGCCACTGCCTCCCCAACGCAGTGGGCAAGTGACGCCAACGCTTACTGGAGCGCTGCGTGGGAGGCTCGCGTGTCGATCTCCCTGCGGGCCGGTTACGCATCTACTTCGTGGAGCAGGTGGCGAGCCTGATCAATCGCGCACTACAGGAAGGTCTCCAGAACTCTACGACCTGAAGCACGCGCACCCGCGACTAGACCGAGGGCTTCCCATCAGACCGGCAATCGTCGGCAGCACCCTTTTGTCATCCGGCGGCACGAGACGCAGTCGTTCAAGCTGTCCACCGATCCGTTCTTCATCGGGAACGTGCGGGATATCGTCGGCCTGTACCTGGATCCGTCCGACTACGCGGCAGTGCTTTGCGTAGACCAGAAACTGCACGCGCACGCCCGCACGCAGATGGCCTCGCCGATGGATCTCGGCTATCTCAACGGCTTCGGCCATTACTACGTTTGCCGCGGTACGACGACCTTGTTCACCTCCCCCAGCATGACGCCACGGGACAGGTGACGATACGATGCGCCACCCGGCACCCGCACCAGGACTACCGGACGTTCCTAGGGACGATCGACAGGGAGGTGCCGTCGGCTCTGGACACTCATCTCGGGGGGGCAGCTATGCGACCTGCAGGTACGCCAATGTGCAAACCTAGGTCTGCGTTCGAGCAGATCGGAACGCACTTGGGCGGCCTCGACTCGATCGGTATTGATGGTTAGAACAGCCTTCTGTCTTCGGTCAAGTGATTAGGCATAGCGCGCGCCGAGGTCGCTCCGGCCACGGGCAAGTGGGGCCAGAGAATGGACAAGGTATCGCGCAGATGGCGGGCACTCTCGCCACCAAGCCCGCGGGAATCGGGCGCTACAAGCGCGTTTTACCCCTCGAAAGCAGGCGTTTGGTCAAGTTCCAATGTGGTACTTCTAGCAGTAAATAAATTCTTGATTCCCATTTACGTCGACCGTTTTCAATCACTTACAAGATTAGAGTGGTGGGCCCAGCAGTTACCTATGAGCCCAAGCATGCACTCCAGCTACGATTGCCGCCCCAACCGCTAGTAGCGAGGTTCCCAGGCTACTAAGTGCCCCCACCCTGTCGGGGTGTACTCTCACCACAACGCAAGCGTCGCAAACGGCTCCAACAATCCATGGAGCAGTGATGAGCAGGCCTATCGTCGATAGGATGAGCCCCGCGAACTCAATCCGCCCCCAGCGGGTTCTCACGAGTCGGTGCCATCGGTACTGGTTCCTAGTGATCGCTTCGACCTTGACGCGGAGGCTATGATCGGCGCATTCGTCGCACCCATTCTCGCCACCTGGACATGCAGGTAATCCGAACGTGCGCGTCGGAACCCAGATCTCTCTTCCCGATGCGTCTTCCCTAATATCGATCGCGAAATACGCGCGTTGGCCGTTTGCGCGCACGCAGATGTTCTCACAATCTCCCTTACTTTGTCCCAGCCATGCGGGGGGCACGTGCGCCCTACCGGCGCTCGTGGTTGCGTTCCGTACCACTCGAACCGAATAGCACACTATTGACCAACATCGCAGACGAAACAGACATCACGCAATCCGGGCGGGAGGTCGATTTGGGGGATCTCCCTCGTGACCACTATCGCGACTGCCCAAAGCACGAGAGTGCATCCACCTGCCCCGAGCAGCCTCCAAAACTCCTCAGTGTCGATATGTGCGCTGAGGGCAGCAGCGATTCGCTCTCTCTCACGCTCGCCAAAAGCGATAGCCTCCTCGTATACCGATCCGTGTGCTGTCACAAACCCTTCTGGGCTCCGGTATCCGTAGTACACGTCAACCCAGTGTCGCGAAATGCTTGCTCCCACAGGAGTGTCCAGGAGGTCCTCTCGATTCACCGACGTTGCGACTGCCGTACCGACCATCCCGCCCGTTGTGCATGCGTCACACTTCCAGGCAGGGATACTTGAGTTCCTCGCCCCATGAAGCCGGCACACCAGAACACCGCAGCGCTTGCAGGCACCAACTGGGTCACCGGTCTTGCATATGTAGCAAATCGCAGCCACACTCCGCTCCTTCCGCTAGTGCTTACTGTCCCACACCTGCTTACAGGCTCGCCGTCCGGTCGCGGTTATCACGGAGGCTTACCGCACCATTGACCCTATCTTGGTGGTAACCAACCAATCGTCGGTCACATCCACGAGCTCGTGGGGGAGCACAGCAAGGACACACCCCTGCTCATGTGGGTCACGATCGCTCAGCCGATAGCCGGCACGACTGTAGGATTTCCCGGGCGAATTCGGGTCATCCTCGATTCACTTCGGAGGCAAATGAGCTGGGTGTGATCCATTGCCTTCGAGTAATGAGAACGCGACCTAGAGTGCGGACTGGCCTGAATCCCGCGCACTAGGAACAGATCTGTCAGGACCTCGATTAGATCGGTCAAGCAAATCTATCGCCGTACCCGGATCGCTAGGCTCTGCCGACTGAACTCGTCCAGCGCGTCGAGCATGCGAAACGTACGTCCTCGTAGGTCCTGTGATGGACGAATCCACAGGACCCCAGGCATTGTCGGCTCGCTCGGGTGCTAGCCGAACGCAGGGGCCTGAGGTCCAGGCACAGTCGAGCCCGCCGCCTCGGCCGACGGGCCTCCCGCTGCTGGCACGGGGAAGAATCTGCTACCAGCCGCACCTGTGGCTTACGCTACCTGCAGCACCGCGGCGAGAGCTTCAGCGACACCAGCAGGTATTCCTCGCTCCTCGGCACCTCCCCCAAAAAGGGGAAAATAAAGCGACATGAAGGTGCCGCTTAGCAAGGACCAAGTCATCTACTACGCGAAATGCTATCTGGATGTTCCATGTAGAGGAGTGCCTAATCGTGCGGCCGACGAGCAGCTCGAATCAACGTTTGAGTGCGTCCGCCAACGGGGCTACATGACTCTGGGCGAGTTGAGGCACACCGCGAACTGGTAGTTCTCGGGGCCGTTCCTGATGGGAAAGTCTCCGAGAACACTGCAGATCACGTAAAGCACGTGACCCGCGAGGCATTGCCCGCAGCCAGCGAACACGAACGTGTTGCGCTCCTTCGGGGTCTTGATGGGGTCGGTTGGTCGATGGCAAGCGCCATCCTCCATTTCGCTCTCCCTCGATGCCGATTCCCGATTGTCAGCAAGTACGTGACGGCCACCATCGAAGCCTCTCCAGTCGAAAGCCTCGAGGGATGGTTCCGGGTCACGGAGTTCCTCCGGGACGAGAGCAAGGAGTACGGCCTCGATACTCGCGAACTCGACCGGGCACTTTGGGCCTCTAGCTGGAAACGCAAGCACCAGAGTTAGTTGAAGCGCTCCTCTCGTTGCGAGTTCGCGAATATCAACGCTCCTCTTCCAAGCTTTCCGTCCGGAGGGCCCTCAAGGGCGCCCGGAAACGTACCGAAGCTGAGACGGTTGGTTGGTGCCGCTGACCGCCGTTCTATTCTGGAGTTCAAGAGCGCGTTTCCCGGGGACATGGCCGGGACGGGCCAGGTGGTCCTCTCTCATGGGGCCGTACGGAATGCCGATGCCTAGTGAGAAGCCCGACACTCGTCGGCAGAGCGAGGGGTTAGGGGAGGTTCACAAGGGTCTCACGGCCCGGCAAATCGCCGTTCTCCGCCCCAACATCAGGACGTGTTGCGCGAGCGATAGCGTGTCTGAAATCCGACTGCGCAACCGCGATCCGGTCTTCGACTATCTTCCTGTAAAGGATGCCGACGGGCACCTGATCGGACTGCTTTCCAGCTACGCGGTCGTTGCCGCAAGTGGAGGCGACGATGGTGCCAGGGTAGGCGACCACATGGATCCGTTGTCTGAGGCGGACTTGATTGGTGCGGGAACGCCCATTGTTGCCCTGATCAGTCGAATCCGGCAAAAGCCATTCCTGGTGGTGTCCGACCAAGAGATCATCGGGCTGGTTGCGTGGTCAGACCTTCAGAAGTTGCCGGTTCGCGCTGCCCTCTTCGCGTTGGTGACCGGATTCGAGCTGACGATGTACGAGACGATCAAGAGACACTTCGAGAAGCGGGTCGACTGGACTGAGCACTTGGGCAAGAGTCGGCTGTGTATGGCCGAGAAGCAGTACCGCGATCAGGGCGAGCGAGGCAGTGATGTGGATCTCTTGATGTGTACACAGTTCTGCGACAAGCGCGATATCCTTATCAAGTCCTTCGACTTCGCTGTCGGGAAAGAAAAATTGAAGAGGAAGTTCAGCGCGATTGAGCAGGTTCGCAATGACGTGGCTCACTCCAGCAACTACGCCATGACATTTGAGCAGGCCGAAGAGCTCCGCGGAACGCTCGCGGACCTTGGCGAGCTTCGCAGGCTAATCAACTCATTTGCACGGTGATTCCTCCTTAGTCCGATCCCCACGTGACCTGTCAACCTACTGTTAAGGGCCTAGTTGTTGGAAGAATCTTGGAAGAGGGCCGCGACGCGAATCCGTGCTTGCACCACGGCGCTACGACCCGCTACGGCGGACCCTTTTGCTGGGAGCGGGGATTTCCCAAGCGGCAACGCTACGTCCTCAGAGACCCAGCCGGACCGTGCCGATAGCCAGACCGAATGCGGCACCGCTAGTCCGCTAGTTGACCAGTCCCCGGATGGCGAGGCCCGCGTCCGGATCGAGGCAAATTGCGTCAGCATAATCGGTGATCGCTTCCTCGACCCGCTGCAGGTCGACGTCCCACGTGCTCGAGGATAGCCCCGCCGACGGTGCTGCTGAATTCGGTGGTAGGCAGTCGTGGAAACGCAGCAAGGTCTGCGCGCCTTGCCATTCGTGCTTGCTATGGCGATAGGGCAATCGTCCAGTCCTCGCGAGACGGGAAAGGGGACTGGTTCGTGCTCCTCACGGAACGTCCCTTGGGGTGCCACTGGACCGGGAAGCAGTCCTAGATGAGCCGGGAAATAGTTCAGGGCACTCGGGACTCCGCCACTTGCTCCCAGACGCGATTGCTCAGAGCTTGGAGCGAATCCAAAGGCCGGTGACCCCGATCACGATTCCGAAAAACACAAGCGACGCGCTGTTGGCTTCCATTTGCTGGCCGATCTGCCGCTTGCGTTCGTCCAGCACCTCGCTGCGAAGCTCGGTTGCCTGCCGCGGCATCTCGACGTAGCTGGCGTTGGGGTCCGCTGGTCCGGTCGCCTGCAAGCCGGGGAAGATCGGAACCCGCCGGGCATGGGCGAGGTCACGCTGGGCCGAGGCTATCGGCGTGAACCGTAATGCCCTGGGGCTGGGTGCGCAGGGGGGAACGGACAAGCTGTCGCGCAGATAGCGGGCGTCTTCGCCGACAAGTCCGCGAAAATCGAGCTGTACAGGCGCGGTCTATTCCACGAAGACTGGCATTCGATCAAATTTCAAAGTGGTATTTCTAGTAGTAACGAGATCCGTAGTTGCAATCTAAGCTTAGCAATTCCAATCACTTACAAGAGATCCATGGCGGGCCCGGAGGGATTCGAACCCCCGGCCTGCCGCTTAGGAGGCGGCCGCTCTATCCAGCTGAGCTACGGGCCCGTTATCGAAAAACCTAGCTACTTCAGTATCTTACTTCAAGTAGATCCGGCCTGTTCCCGACCTTGCACATCAAATGAACGCCTCTACACGCTCGTGGCCGGACGGTTGCTACAGTGTCACCATGCTGGAATTTATGCGCCGCCTCGCCACCACAGCGGCCCTGTGCGCTGTCACTGCCTTCGGATTGACGTCGGAGTCCTTAGCCCAGACAGCGGATCGCCCCAACATCATCTTCCTGCTCCTCGATGACATGGGCTACGCCGACGTCGGGGCCTACGGCAACAGCTATCACCGCACCCCCAACGTTGATCGTCTGGCGAAAGAGGGCATGCGCTTCACAAACGCCTACGCCGCGGCCCCCAACTGTTCTCCGACACGAGCCAGCATTCTGACCGGCCGCTGGCCCGCCCGACTCGGCCTGACCCAGTACCTGCCCGGCAACGTCCTGCCCCACGCCAAGTTGCTACAAGCGCAACTCCCCCTAGGCCTGCCACTCGACGAGGCTGTAATCGCGGAGCCGCTCGGCGCAGCCGGCTACGCTACTGCCTGCGTTGGCAAGTGGCACCTCGGAGCGGGCGATTACATGCCAGAGAAGCGCGGGTTCGACGAGAGCTTCGCCTCCGGCCATTGGGGTTCGCACAGGACCATGTTCGCGCCGCACAAGTGGCTCCAGGTCCCCGGTGTCCAGAACGGCGACTACCTAACGGAGACTCTGACCAAGGCCGCCGAACGCTTCATCGAGAAGAATCGCGAACGCCCGTTCTTCCTGTATATGTCCTACTACTCGGTGCACGGGCCCATCCAAGCCAAGCGCAACCTGATCGACAGCTACGCGGGCAGGACCGATCCGACCGATCGTAACCACGCGATCTATGCCGCGATGGTTGAAGGTGTCGACCAGAGCGTGGGACGCCTGCTCTCGTTGCTGGAGCGTCACGATCTTGCCTCCAACACCGCCGTCTTTTTCTTCTCCGACAACGGCGGAGTAGCGAGCCGTGCCTTCAATGGCGGCTTCCGCTCAGGCAAGGGCTACGTCTGGGAAGGTGGCATCCGCGAGCCTCTGATCGTGCGCTGGCCCGAAGCGGTTCGGGCGGGTGCGGTCGAAGACACGCCTGTGAGCAGCATCGACTTCTATCCCACGCTCCTTGAAATGGCCGCAGCAGAAGATTCCGAAGGCCACAGCACAGACGGCAAGAGCCTCGTGCCCTTGCTCAGGCAGACCGGAGGGCTCGAGCGGGACACGCTGTACTGGCACTACCCTCACTACTCAAACGCAGGCTCTGCGCCGACGGGGGCCATTCGCAAGGGAGGCTGGAAGCTGATCGAGTTCTACGAGGACTCGCACGTTGAACTCTACAACCTCGGCGAGGATCCAGCGGAGAGCAAGGACTTGTCAGCGGTGGAAAAGCAGCGCACCGCCGAAATGCGGGAGGAACTGTCGGCGTGGAGGGAGTCCGTTGGCGCCACGATGCCAGTACCTAATCCCGACTACGCCCCCGATCGGGCCAAGGAGCGCTATGGGACCGTCTACAAGCCGCACTGGGACCCGAGCGATCCGTTCATGCCCCGTCAGTAACGCCCTTCGGCTCGCCCGGGCAACTATCCCAGATCGAACGAGCCGCTGAGGAACTGCCGCATCGAATGCCAGGACCGTCGATCAGCCTGCGCGTTGTAGACCGTTCCCATGTCAAGGTTGTTGGCCTCCGGATTCGTGAAGGCGTGCATTGTACGCCCGTAGGCGTGGACCTGCCAGTCTGCGCCAGCACGGGTGAATTCCTCAGCCAGCGCCTCGACCGAATCCGGTTTCGCCATCGGATCGTCCCATCCGTGCAGTACCAGCACGCGCGGGCTCACGTCCGCCACCTCGATGTTGCCCGGCGGGTTGAGCAAGCCGTGAAAGCTCACCGCAGCTTGGAACGATGCCCCCGTGCGAGCCAAGTCCAGAACGCAGAGCCCTCCGAAGCAGTAGCCGATCGCAGCCGTGCGTTCCGAATCCACGCCCGGGAGAGCCTTGAGGGCATCGAGTGCGGCCGTCATGCGTCGTTGCAATAAGGAGCGGTCTTCCAGCACGACCGACATCAGCTTGGCGTTTTCTTCCGTGCTATGGCCGACAATGCCGCCGCCATACATGTCCACAGCTAGCGCGACATAGCCGAGCTCGGCGACATCGGCCGCCTTTCCCTGCTCGAAGGGCCCACAGCCCGCCCATGTATGCGCAATCAGCACTCCCGGGCGCGGATCGGTCCATGTGTCATCGCACGCAAGCTGGCCTCGCAACAGCGTGCTGCCATCCGAATACTCGAACGCCTCAGTGGTAATCGCCATGTTCACCTCGTTCGCAGAAAGTTTCGCTGCGGTGTCCTACGGTCTCACACCTGCGCCCGCGCCGACTGTCTCTTCAGCGTCTACGCACCAAGACCTTGTTCGTTCCATGCTGAACGATCTTGCCGTGCTGATTCAACACCTCATATTCGACAGTGACCACGCCGCGGTCCGACTTGGAGCTAGACGGGCGCTTGTCCGTGACACGGAGTCGCGCGTGGATCGTGTCACCGATATAGATCGGCCCGGAAAACTCCCACGACCAGTGCAGCGACGCAATGGCCTCGATTTGGAACGAGGACCGGTGCTTTAGGCCATCGGCCATCGCCAGGCCCAGCAATCCGTGCGCCACTCGCCGCCCAAACTGTGTCTTACGGGCGTACTCCTCGTTGGTGTGCAACTCGAAGAAGTCCATCGACACGGCCGCGAAGTTCATCACGTGCCAATCGGTCACTGTGACCGCGGGGGTCTCGTGCTCCTCGCCGATCTCGATCTCTTCGAACCTGCGCTTGTCCATCGCCGTTACGTGCAGTAGACCACACCCGCCCCCACGCTACGATCTCGTGCCACTCTCCATCTGGAGGCGAGCACTCCGTCAATGCGGCAAGCTAGCACTCTGGTCGCTACACATATTAAAGATAAACTTCTCTTAGATGGCTGTGGAGTGTGCGAACGAAGCCCTCTTCCAGACCGGAACTCGCTGCTAGAGCTCGCATTCCGTTGAGCTCAGTTGCGTGGTGCGGCCAGTCCAAAGAGCAAACGGTACAACCTCGTCAGGAGCCGACTCGGAACGGTTGCCGTAAGCTTGGATACATTCCATGACACTGCAACGAGTCCTGCCAGCATTCTTCTCCCGGCTGTGCGCGGTCAGCTGCGTTCTCGCGGCGATCGTAGGCTGCCAAGGCCCTGAACCTTCCGCATCCCCACCCAACATCATCTTTCTGCTCACCGACGATCAGAGGGCCGATGCCCTCAGCATCGCCGGCAATCCGATCCTTCAGACCCCTCACATTGACAAGCTGGCCAATGATGGCGTGCGCTTCACCGAAGCCCATGTGGTTGCCCCGGTGTGCATGCCCAGCCGCACAAGTTTCATGAACGGGCAGTACGAGCGCGTACATCAGATCGGCTTCTCATCCCCGAACGTGCTCTCCGACGCCCAGTGGGACCAAACCTACTCGGCGCTGCTGCGCCAGCAGGGCTACCACGTTGGATTCGTGGGAAAGATCGGACTGCAGCAGTACTCGTTCCGCGGTAAACCACTGGAAAAGTTCGACTTCTGGCGCGGCCACGATGACTGGGCGCGATTCTGGCCCAAGGAGTTCGAGCACCTCGCGATCTATCACGATGCCGAAGCAGAAATTGTCACGCCGATTATGAGCGACAGCATCGAACGCTTCCTCGACGACGCCCCGGCTGACCGGCCGTTCATGCTTTCGGTCAGTTTCTCCGCTCCGCACGGCTCGATCTCCGGATCAATTCTCTACCCCGAGGAAGATGGAGCGACTCGCATGACCAAGCCGGCGAACTCCCATCCCAAGCTCAGCCAGCACCCGACCTACGGCTCTCTGTATCGCGACGCCAATCTGCAGCCCCCCAGCACATTCGAGGATGACACTGCGAAGCATATCCCCCTGGACGTGCATCCGCGGGAAGGCCGCATGAATACCTATTCGTACTCCTATCTGGGTCCGAACGTGTTACGCGAGCATCAAGTCCGCTACTACCAGCTGATCCACGGCGTCGACGATGCGGTCGGTCAGCTCCGGGACAGCCTGCAACGCCGAGGCATCGCAGACAACACGGTCATCGTGTTCAGCAGCGACCACGGCCTGCTGATGGGCGAGTACGCGATGGGCGGCAAGTCCCTGCTATACGATCTGACAACTCGTGTGCCCCTGATTGTCTATGATCCGCGCGCACCGGCGGACTCGCGCGGAACGACGGTCGACGAGCTGGTCCTCAGCATCGACGTTCCCGCGACCATCGTCTCTCTTGGCGGCCTCGACGTGCCGAGCAGCATGCAGGGGCGGGACTTGGGCCCGTTGCTAGGGGATCCAGGTGCCGAGTGGAGAGACGAGATCTTCATCGAGAGCCTTTTCCTGCTACGCACCGGCCCCTACATGGAAGCGGTGCGCACTAAGGACTGGAAGTACGTCCGCTTCTTCCGTAGCAACAAGGCGCAATACGGCGAGCAAGACGTCGACTTTCGGGGGCGCCAGCCTGATTTTGAGCAGTTCTTCGACCTCAACAACGATCCGGGGGAGGAAACCAATCTAATCGCAGAGCCGGACCTGCGAGAGCGCATTGAGGGATTTCGCGAGCGTTGCAGGCAGCACTCTGCCGCCCTAGTGCTTGCTCGCCAAGACACCGAGACCTACCCACGCTAGCTCATCGCCTATGGATCGGTAGAGAATCGACTAGGCGCGGGAAGGGTGCCCGACGGTGGCCGAACTGGAACGGGACTCACGAAGCACTCATCCCAACCTCGCCCGCTACGAGCTTCAGACAAGCGATTTGGCGCAGCCCTGGCTTCGATCCTGAGAGCGCGAGAGCTGGTGCCTAGAGATCCCGGCCCGCTCTTGCTTCAAGCCCAGGCGCCCGCGCTCCAAGGTCGGAAAGATGAGGCCGGGTCGGTCGCCCGGGAGGTCCTGAGACTGGCTCCGGAATCCGCGGAAGCGGAGCAGATCCTACGAAGGTTGCCGTAAGGCGACCGCCAGACCAAGAGCCGGATGGCGCAGCCTGGGAGGCGGAAATCGAAGTTCCCGAACCAAGAATCTCCACCTCTTGCGCCGGAATGTCAGAAACCTCCGTTCCTCGGCACAGGTCACGGCCAACCGAGCCCGCGTAGTCCTTGACACGCAGGCCAGCAAGGGCTAGAATCCGGCCACGCGGCACGCGCATTGCGCGCTGCAAGGAGTTTGGTCGAGGAGGCAACCCCAATGACGGTGAAACGGACACTCTGTGTTCTCGCAGCAACCCTAGTCTTGGCATCCATCCCCCTAGGAGCCCAGACCCAGACGCGCCTGACAGGCACGGTATCCGACAACACCGGCTCGGTGATTCCGGGTGCGCAGGTCACGATTTCAAACATCAATACCGGCATCACCATGGTGGCGGAAACCAATACCTCGGGCAGCTACAACTTCCCCTTCGCGGCGGCCGGACAGTACGAACTCGTCTGCGAGTTCGCGGGCTTTAAGACGTACAGCCAGTCGGGCATCGTACTGGAGACCGGCACCGTCCGCGGCATCGACATACAAATGGAGATCGGCGACGTGAACGAAACGATCGAAGTCGAGGCGGCTGCTCCCCTGTTGGAGACGGAGAGTTCGACGGTCGGTCAGTTCATCGAGCGCGACACCGTCTTCAATATGCCCCTGGCAAGCCGGCGAAGCGCTTCGCTGGTGCGCCTGCTGGGGAACGTCACCTACCGCAATGAGGGCGGCGCGGAGGCGCTGCCATTCTTCTCGATGGCGGGCGGCCGGTCCCGCAACCAGATGTGGACTCTCGACGGAACCGTCATTCAGAACATGTCGCTGGGAATCGCTCAACTCGGCCTGAACCCCCCGGCCGAGTCGCTGCAGGAGTTCAAGGCCGAGCAAAGCAACTACTCGGCCGAGTACGGCCGGGCCGGTGGCGGATTCATCGTCATGACAACCCGCTCCGGGACGAATGAATTCCACGCCGCGGCCTACGAGTTCTTCCGCAACCAGGCCATCGACACGAGGACGTTCTTCGCTCCCGGCAAGGCACCGCTTCGCTACAACATCTTCGGCACCTCGGCCGGCGGTCCGATCGCCAAGAACAGGACCTTCTACTTCTTCAACTACGAAGGAGGGCGGCGGCGCAACGGCGTGACCTATTCCAGCGACGATGTTCCGCACCTGCCGGAGATCGGAGGCGACTTCTCGAACCGTGCCGGGCTAGTGCTCAATGACCCCAGCGGAGGGGTCTTCCCCGACAACATCATTCCCCAAAGCCGGATCGATTCGCTAGGCAGACAGTTCGCGAGCTGGTATCCCGCCCCCAACCAGCCAGGAGACCTTTCGAAACCACCGGCAAACAACTTCGTTAACAACGCTTCGAACGCCCTGACGCAGGACTTCTACACCGGGAAGGTGGATCACAACCTCGGCGTCAACGATCGCATGTACGGTCGCTTCCAGTTTTCTCGGAATCCGCAAACAGTCGCCGCTGTTTACCCGAACGACTTCGCGGACCCTAGGGCGGGCACCCGCGCCAACCGGCACACCAATGTGACGGGAAGCTGGATCCACCACTTCTCTCCCACATTGATCCAAGACGTCCGCATTAACTGGGGTCGCCGATTGCATATCAACCGATCTGCTGGACGGTTTTCCGGAAAGAACGGCGAGCTCGGCGTGCCGGGCGTGAATCCAGAAGCTTCAGCCCGCATCGCGGTCAATGGCCTGACCAATCTTGGAGCGGGCAACCACGAAAGGATCCAGACGCCGATCGAGACGTGGCAATTCGTGGACACTTACACATGGGTCCGAGGCAACCACCAAATCAAATTCGGCGGCGAGTGGCGCTTCGCGATGAACGTCGACGACTTCAACCAGTCGACCGGAGGAAGGTTCAACTTTGGCAACCGGGCCACTGGCGTCGGCCTCGCGGAATTGCTTCTCGGCCATGTGGGTTCGGGACAGCTCGTCGATGCCGACATTCTGGAGAGCCGGACGGACTTCTACGGAGTCTTCGTCCAGGATGACTGGAAGGTCACTCCCGAGTTCACGCTGAACATCGGCCTCCGGTGGGAGCTCGACACACCTAGATGGGAACGACAGGACAACCGCCAGAGCGGTTTCGACCTCCATGAGATCAATCCCGTCTGCAACTGTCCCGGCGTGGTTACGTTCTCGGGACGGGACGGCCGCAGCAAGTACGCCCACGATTTCGACGCGAACAACTTTGGCCCGCGATTCGGCTTCGCATGGGAGGCAGCGCGCGGATTCGTGATCCGCGGCGGATATGGCATCAATTACAACGGCATGTACGCACGCGCCGTGCCATTCACGCTCTTCAACGGATTCAGCCTAAGCGGGTCGTTCACGTCGGCGGACGGTGGCTTCACTAGGGCGTTCCGACTAAGCGATGGAATGCCCAATGTTCCGCGCGAAGAACTAACGCCTGCGTTCGGCGCCGTACCAATCGGCGACAGACCGCGCCTAGCACCCGACTTCTTTGAGCAGACCCAGCACAACGGCATGCACCAGCAATGGAATCTTGGCTTGCAGAAGGAGCTGCCGGGCAACCTGCTTGCCGAGATCAGCTACCTAGGCAATGTGGGCCACAATCTGGGAGGCGCGAACGTCAACATCAACATGATTCCGCTTGTGGGGGGTCGCGGTCCCGAACGGCAGTCGCAGACGGCCAGGCCATTCCCTCAGTTCAACACGGTCTGGCATGAGAGCCCGCCGTGGGGCAACTCCGCCTACCACTCCATGAACGTGAAAGCCGAGAAACGCTACTCCGGGGGGATGAACTTCCTGATGAACTACACTTGGTCGAAGTTCATCGACGATGTCGAGGCGGCGACGGAACTCGGGGGCGAGGTCGGCAACGGATACACCCACATTGCTCTGCGACACCTCGACAAGGCGCTCTCGGGCAACGACGTCCGGCACCGCTTCATCGGAAGTGCCGTCTATGAACTGCCCTTCGGCGAGGGCCGTCCCATAGACTTCCAGAGCGGCGCCTTGGACGCCATTGTCGGGGGTTGGGGCATCGGGCTGATTGCCGAATTCCGTAGCGGCGTGCCGTTCGGCGTTGTCGAGAACACCAACCGATCGAACACGTACGCCCATGTGCAGCGGCCCAACATTCTGGGGCCGGTCGCGGCGTTGTCGAACTGGCGGGACGACGTCAGGGCGAACAACTACTTCGACCCATCGCTGTTTGCGGCACCAGGTCCCGGAGGCATTGGGAACAGTCCCAGGAATCTCTGCTGCGGACCCGGCTTCAACGGATTCGATCTCTCCGTCCATAAGTGGTTCAACTTCACCGAGCGACATCGGTTGCAACTTCGCGGGGACTTCTACAACCTGTTCAACCGCGCTGTGTTCGCCAACCCGGAACTGCGTCGGGGCCGAGGGGCGTTCGGACGGATCGCCAACGTCCTAGTCGGTTCGAGCGGCCGTCTGGCGCAGATCTCGCTTCGCTTCGAGTTCTGACCCATGCAAGCGAAGGCCGGTTCTGCGAATCGCGCTCCCCGTCCCGTGGCTGACGCGAGAATCGGGACCAGGCCTTGCTGAAGCAGCTGCGGAAATCGCGGGACCGGTGGCAGGCGTCGGCCGCAGACGGGGGATTTCTCGACTGCGTCAGGATTCAGTTAGAGACCTGCCGTTCCGAGCGCGTTTGGAAGTGAATCGCGGGGAGAAAAGGTGGACACACGTTGCAGACAGCACTCCAGCGCCTAGTGCTTGCTCGCCAAGACACCGAGACCTCCCCACGCTAGCTGACCGCTTATGGATCGCCGGCGCGACGCGCCATCCGATTCAGCACGTTCGACGTTAGCCGGCGGGTAATCCAGCGCTTGACGCCTTTGCTAGAGAGCTCCTGCTCGGTCGCGGGCTGGTCCAGAACATCAGATGCATCGATCGGATGCCTTAGCATGAGGCCGAGAGGGCGACCTGCATTGCGCTGCGGCGTCCGCTCCTATAGTTTCGGAATGCGGTTCCAAGTAGTCGGCACCGTGCTGGTTGTGTCCTGTCTTGCGAGTGGCTGCGGTCGCGGGGGCGGTCCGAGATCCGTTCCGCCACTGCCTCCTCCGCCAAGGGAAATCAGCACATTGCGGGACACGTGGGAGTACGCGGAGTGCGCAAAGGCAATGCGTTCGGCCAGGGAGCAATACGTTGTCGACTGTTCGCGGTCGAGGCCGAAGCAGGAGTGCCGGAAGCTAGCTACGGAACGATACAAAGGCCAGAAGGCATTCTGCGAGTCATTGCTGCTTCGCTGATGCAACGCCGATTGCAGCAAGTGCACCGTCTCCGGCTGTAGCATGTGGGGCCTGACTTGCGCTGCCCAGCCTTGCACCAGACTGGCCCTCAGTCGACTGTGTGTGGTCGCCAGCAGCAGTTGACCAGTGACTGGCCTACCCGCTACAATCGACACAGTACGGCGCAGTTACCTTCCTCATGGAAGGTCTGCGTCTTTTCCTTAGCTGGGGCCAAGCACCATGTACGCGATCATCGAAACCGGCGGCAAGCAGTACACAGTCTCCCCCGGGGACGAGATCAAGATCGAGAAGATCGACGGCGGCGTCGGTGACTCGGTGACCTTCGACAAGGTCGTCGCTGTCTCTGACGAAGACGGCACGCTACACGCGGGCAACGAGACCGGCGGCAGCGTTTCGGCAACCATTTCTGGCCACGGTCGGCACAAGAAGATCGACGTCTTCAAGTTCAAGCGTCGCAAGATGTACCGCCGCCGGATGGGGCACCGGCAGTCCTACACGCAGGTGCGGATCGAGTCCATCTCCGGCCAGTAGGAACGGACGCTTTTAGGAGCAACGATGGCGCACAAGAAAGGGCAAGGCACTTCCCGCAACGGGCGGGATTCCCACTCGAAGCGGCTCGGCGTGAAGCGCTTCGCCGGCCAAGTCGTCACGGCTGGCAGCATCCTCGTCCGCCAGCGCGGAACACGCTTCCGTCCCGGCGTCAACGTCGGCCGAGGCAGGGATGACACCCTGTTCGCGAAGATCGACGGAATCGTGGAGTTCCGCAACCGCGGCCGCATGGGGCGCATGATCAGCGTCCACCCTGTCGAGCAGGCCAACTGATCAGCCACCGGCGGCGCGCTCGAACGACGACGACCGCGACGTAGCTTGGCGAGCCCGCGCTAGGAAGGTGTCCTAGGTCGCGGAAACTGGGCAGACGGATCTTCCCATTTCGAGGTGCCCGGCGCTTCCGGCCCGTACGCTCTCTCTCGCATGAACCAAGCTCCTTAGCTATCCGCCCGCCCACGCAGGAGGTATCTAGACCTTAAGATGCCCAGCGTGCCCAGCCAAGCCAGGACTGGTACATACTCCAAGAAAACCAAGCTGGAATCGTACTCCCACGCGCCTGTGGCCTCGTAGGCCGGAACCACGTGGTACGCCAGCGGCGCTAAAGCGGTCCAAAGAAGCAAAGGCCGCACGGGATGCACGGCCAGCAGGGGCAACATCCAGCTCAGATACCAAGGGAAACAGTTCGCGGAAAGCAGCAAGAGGGCGGTCACCGCGCCCAACTCTCCGAGACACTGCGGAAGCCGGCGCCACCACAACCAAGCCACGCAAGCGATGAGAATCCACCGGCCTGCCGTCGCGGCCGACGCCATGTCACCGCCTGCCACCCAGAGCAGCACAGCAAACAGGCTGTCGTTATTGCGCCAGCCCATCGTGAAGCCCTCCAGCACCGCGAGGACGTCCGACACGCTGTGCCAGTAGACGCCGCAAATCGCGAGGCCAACCGCCCCGCCCGCCAACAGCCCCTTCCACTGCACTTGCCAGCGGCTGCCGCTCCGGGCCAGAGCCAAGAACGGAAATAGGACAACCGGCCAGAACTTGCACAGGGTCGCAATCGTCAGCAAGACCAGCGCCCAAGTGTGCCGCCGGCGAAGCGACAACGCAATGGCAGCTACGGCGAGCGCGACGCCGAGCGCGTCGTTGTGGCCTTCGATCCAGAACTCCGTCACCGCAAGCGGAGACCACAAGTAGATCAGTGCCCAGGCCGGGGACCGTCCGGCAGCTGCCAGCAGCCACATCAGCGCAGCGCCGACACCCAGCTCGGCCAAAGCGAACGAGAGCTTGAAGAGCCACACCTGCTTCCACGGATCGCCCTCCAAGAGTCGAATGCAGCGGTAGGTCCACAGGTTCAGCTGTTCCAAGACCGGGCCGTACGCCGAAGGTTTGTCCTTGGCGGCAACTCTCGGCCAGGTGGCGTCGCGCAAGACCTCCCACTGCGGATCCTCAGGCAGAGCTAAGTACGGGTCGCCGCCAGCGTGCTGGACGATGCCCTGCCAGCGGTAACGCGCGGTGTCTTCAGACAGGCTCGGATCCAGCGGCAAAACCGTGACGCGGAACAGCAGCGCCGCGGCCCAGATCCAGCGGAGAGACCGAGGAGTCGACAAATGGTCCGACCCGCGAATCGCGATCCAGCAAGCGGCGATATAGGCAATCGAAACCAGGAGGTAGTAAGCTAGGAATTCCGGGACGTTGCTGGCCGGACGTTCCAGACGCAGCACCAACAGGAGCCCACCCTCGATGAGGGCCGCAGCTATCCCGAGGCCCGCCGTCAACCTCCGGGCGCTTGGAGCAGTCGGAGGCGCTTCGGCCGAGCCCTGAGCCAGCGGATCCAAGATCGCCCCAAGCGTAACGCAGATGAGTATCGTCGACCTCCTGCTGCTCGGAGCGTACTTCGGGCTAATGGCCGTGCTGAGCCTCTTCGGGCTGCACCGCTATACGCTGGTTTACCTGTACTACCGCCACCGCGATCGGATGCAAGGACCACCGCCGCGACAGTTCGAGCAACTGCCGACGGTGACCGTACAACTGCCGGTCTTCAACGAGCGCTTCGTCGTCGCAGATCTCGTCAACTCCGTCTGCGCCCTGCGCTACCCCCGGCACCTGCTCCAGATTCAAGTCCTGGACGACTCCACTGACGAGACCTCTGCCGTCCTGGAGCGCATCGTGGGCGAAAAGCGCGCAGCAGGCGAGCCGATCGAGTACATCCACCGCTCCAACCGGGAGGGCTACAAGGCCGGCGCCCTCGCTGCAGGCTTGCGCCAGGCGTCGGGCGAGTTGATCGCGATCTTCGACGCAGACTTCACTCCTCGGCGTGACTTTCTCGAAAGGCTCGTCCATTACTTCTCCGAACCCGAGGTCGGCATGGTCCAAACGCGCTGGACCTTCCGCAACCGCGACCTGTCGCTGCTAACCCGGGTTCAGGCAATGCTGTTGGACGGCCACTTCGTCTTCGAACACGGCGGGCGTGCCCGGTCCGGGCGCTTCTTCAACTTCAACGGGACGGCCGGGATGCTCCGCAAGGCGATGATCGAGGATGCCGGCGGCTGGCAGCACGACACGCTGACCGAGGACACCGATCTGAGCTACCGGGCGCAGATGCGCGGTTGGAAGTTCCTATACGCAGCACACGTGGGAGCGCCATCGGAACTGCCCGCCGATATGGCCGATTTCCAAGTCCAGCAGTTCCGCTGGGCGAAGGGGCTGCTGCAGACCGGGCTGAAGCTGCTTCCCGGCCTGCTGCGCTCAGGCCGGCCCGCAAAGATCAAGCTAGAGGCCGCGTTTCACCTGCTCGCCAACATCGCTTACCCGATGATGCTGCTCCTTGCGGCGCTCATCCTACCCTCGATGCTGGTGCGCCATGAATTCCTAGACGGTCGGCTGCTCTGGCTGGACCTGCCGGCATTCCTGCTCACCTTCTGCTCTCTGTCCAGCTTCTACACCTTGGCCCAGGCGGAGCTGGGCCGCGGCGGAGTCCACCGCCACCTGAAACTGGTGCCTCCACTGGTGCTCGCGGGCATCGCGTTGTCCATCAGCAACTCGCGGGCGGTGCTGGGCGCCCTGCGCGGGTCACGCTCAGCTTTCGAGCGCACGGCGAAATACAGCGGTGACCGAAGCGCTACGGCGCTGGCGCGCAAGACGTACGGTCGTCGCGGCGGCTGGCGCGCTATCGCCAACCTGGCCGCGGCCAGCTATTTCGCGGTCTGTCTGGGAGTTGCAATCGACATCGAGCATTGGCTCGGCCTGCCGGTGATCGCGCTCTTCTTGGCCGGGTTCTCGTACGCCGGCTTCTCGATGTTGACCGACGCACGCACGGGCGACCGGGCTGTGCTGCGCACGGCCGACGATTCGGCGCCGTGAGAACCGGCAGGCCCAAAGCAGGCGAGAACATTCCCGCCGGTCTTGTACTGGCTGGTCGCTTCCGGCAAAATAGGGGATCGGCGCGATGACCAGTTTTCGCATCCTGTACTTAACCGCTGAAGCGGGCGAGAGGTTCCGGGAAAGAAGTCCGCGCAAACCTCCCTTCGTCTTACGCAGGTCCCACTACGAGAACGGTCCGGAGCTAACGGCGGAAGGGCCCTACGAACTGTGGCGCAGGCTCCGCGAGCAATCCGATCGTGCCGAGCCTAGCGCTCCGCGGCCGATCGAAGTTGGCGATGCTCTGGAGACAGCCGATGGCGTGCTGCTGTGCAACTTCTGGGGCTTCGACGCCGCTCAATGGATGGATGCCGAAGAATCCGAGGGACCTGGCGCAGCTGCCGAGAACGGCGCACCTTGATGCGAGCTTTGCCTCGCTCCTACGTCTAAATGACCGCTAGAACCACCCCTGACCTCGCTCGCCTGCGCTCGAACTGGCGCAGCCCGGCGGCATGCGCTGGGCTGCGGCTCTGCGCGAGACAGCCTGATTCGTGCACACGGCCCGGCGGCCGTGCAGCTTCGTGACCAAGACGGAATTCTCCCATGGGCCCGGTTGAGATTTGCAAGCAGCGGCTAGAGAGCCGCCACAGCGAGTACAGGCTTTGGAAGAAGCGGCACCGCCAGTTCGGCAACGCCCGCTTGGTCGCGGCTGGACTGAGCCTGCTCGGGCTGTGGTGGGTTGAAAGCACGTTCCCGTCGTTCACTTGGTGGGCGGTGGGCCTGCTTGCGGTGGCGTTCCTAGCCTCCTCCAAAGTGTTTTCGCGGCTGGAGGATCTGAGGCGGTCCGCGGGCATCGCGATGATGTTCTACGCCACCCCCGTCATCGGCGAGAAACGCAAGAGTGCCTCGAGCCAGTCCGACGCCCTCACCCTGCCGGAAGAGCATCCCTACGCACGTGATGTGGACCTCGCCGAGGACGGAGGGCTGATCGACTTCCTCAACCTAGGCTCGACCCAAGATGGATTGCTGATCTTGGCGAACATGCTGGCCAAGCCTGCCTCGCGGGAGGAGATCATCGAACGCCAGGCCGCGGTCAAGGAACTCAAGTCGCAGCTCGACCTCCGCGAGCGGCTCTTCGTGGAGGGCTCGAAGAAACTGCCCTACATCCGGACCGACCTCCTGAAGGCCTGGGCCGAAAAGAAACCTGTCGCGGCACCGAACTGGTTCCCGGCGGGCTGTTTCGCGCTCAGCGTCGCTTTCGTGGTCCAATCCGTGCTGGTGGCCCTCAGCCCGACCCCAGCGGGCCTGCTGGCCCTCGTCTGCATACTGCTGGCCGAGCTCGTGCTGTGGAAGTTCGGCCAGCGGTACTTGACAATGCAGGTTGTCACTTCCGAGGGCATCCACCACGACTGCAACGAGTTGCGGTCGCTTGTGAAGGTATTGGACGATCTGGAGTTCCACTCCCGCAACTTGCGCGAGCTATCCGACGACCTGCGACACGACGGCCACAGGGCCAGCCAGCTGCTGCGAGGCTTCTGCCGCTTGGTCTCGTTGTTCGAGGCCCGCCACAACCAAATCGTCGGCATGTTCGGCCCGCTCGTGCTCTACCAGACCCAGACCGCGCTCGCCCTGGAGCGCTGGCGCGCGGCGCACGCCCACCGGCTGCCGAAATGGATCGATGCCATCGGCTGGTTTGAAGCGTACTCGTCCATCAGCTGCTTCGCCTTCGAGCATCCGCTGTACAGCTTTCCGAGCGTGGTCGAGGAGGGGCCCGTCCTCAAGGCCGAGGGGCTGGCCCATCCGCTGCTGGGTGAAAAGGCCGTGGCGAACGACGTCAGCCTCGACAATGACCATCCGGTGTTGGTCGTCAGCGGCGCAAACATGGCGGGCAAGAGCACGCTCCTGCGGACGATCGGCACCAGTGTCGCGCTCACGTACGCCGGCGCCCCGGTCCGGGCCGTTGCGATGACGATTTCAGCCATGGACGTGGTCGCTTCCATTCGCGTCAAGGACTCGCTGCAGCGCGGCGAGTCGCGCTTCGCCGCCGAACTCAACCGGATCCGCCTGGTACTGGAGAGCATCCGATCCGGCCACCCCACCTTGGTGCTGATCGACGAACTATTCGCCGGCACCAACTCCTACGACCGCTATGCCGGGGCGGTCGTCTTGGCGGAGTTCTTGCTGGGGAGTGACTCCTCGCTCGCCGTGCTGTCAACCCACGACCGCAATGTGACTCGGTGGGCGGAGCACGGACCCGAGCGCGTGACCAACGTCCACTTCCAAGATGTTTTCAGCGAGGGAGAGATGCACTTCGACTACCGGCTGCATCAGGGCCCCGCCATGCGCGGCAACGCGATCGAGCTGATGAAGCAGGCCGGCATGCCGATGCCGGAGTCGCTCCCGAGCCCGGAAGCTTGAGCGCGGTGGGTTTCGGCGCTCAGACCGCGGCCAGCAACTCCGGAAAGTCGTTCCTGGCGTTGTTGACTTCCGGCCCTACCCTGCGGAAGTCGAACGGCCCGGGCAGAGGCGTCTGCACTAGCGCGAGCAATTCTGGCCGGCGAGTGGCAGGATCCAGCCACTCGCGGTAGCGATCGCGTGGGATGATCGCCGGCTGGCGGTGGTGCAGCCACTGCATCGAGGGACCAGCCGGACATGTCACGACCGTGAAGGAATCGATCCGTCCGTCGCCGCGGTCCCAGCTCTCCCACAGGCCCGCGAAGGAGAACAGTTCCCCGCCGCGCGATATCCACCACGGCTGCTTGCGCGAGCCATCGCTTTGCCACTCGAACCAACCGTTGGCCGGCACCAAGCAGCGACGTTGCCGGAACGCGCTGCGAAACGCTGGCTTGGAGTCGACAGTCTCGGAGCGGGCATTGATCAGGCGAGCGCCGATCTTGGCATCGCGCGACCACGCCGGGACCAGGCCCCAGCGCTGAGCGGCCAGTTCGCGCTGTCCGTCCAAGCCCGTTCTGCATACGGCGAAAATCTGCGTTGGCGCACCGTTCCAGCGCTTGCGCAGCTCGACTTGAGGAATGAAGGGGTCCAGTTCGTACAGATCGACTAGTTCATCCCCGTCGACATCTTGCGTGAATCGCCCACACATCGCCTTCCCCACCGGGCCGACCCGGCCCGCCCCCATCATAAGCTCGGCGACGCGTGCAGCTGCGCCTGAGACCGCTTCGATGGTCGGGAATTCCGGCCGTTCCGGCGTGATTCGAGTTCGTGGTGCATACTCAAGAAGGGAGTTGTAGGCAGCTGAAACTTCGGGTGGCGCTCGGGGTTAACAAATACAAGGGCAGGCGCGTCTAATTGGTGTCCTTGGCCACCATATTTCGACCGCGGCAGTGCCAAGGATTGACTAGATGACCACTCGTGGCAAGACCTACGCATCGCTGCTCGCGGTCGTGGCGCTGACAACGGGCGGGTTTGCAGCTAAAGGCTGGCTCTCAAACGGGAACTCTGATGGGAGCGAACGGTCCGGTGCCGAAGAGTCGGCTCTGGCCGATGCCGTGCCCGTTTCTACAGAAGTCGCGATTCGTGGACCGATTTCACACCTGCTCGGCTCGACCGCGAACCTGCGCGCGCGCCGCGAGGTGGCCGTGGCGGCGCAAGCGGCCGGAATCGTCATCTCGGTAAGGGCCGAAGAGGGTGATTTCGTAAAGGCAGGGCAGGTGCTCTGCGCGATCGATGACCGGGACTTGCAGATCGACCTAGAGTTAGCCAGACAGAGGCTGGCCCAGACCAAGATCCAGATAGAGTCCGCAGTAATTCGCGCGGAACAGACCCGGACCAGGCTGCGCAACAAGCGCACGGAACTCGAGCGTAACGAGGAGGCGCTGCGGGAGGGCCTGCTTGCGGAATCGGAGGTCGCGGTCCAGCGTCACGAAATCGACGACCTAGAGCATGAGATCCAAGCCGTAGAGTCCACCGTGCGCGAGAATCGCCACAGGCAGGACGAGCTCGAATCCGAGATTCGCAAGGTCGAGCTGCAGATCTCAAGAACAGCGATCACGGCGCCGTTCGCCGGCCGGATCACGGAGCGCACCGTCGAACTGGGCCAATCGATCCGCAGCGCCGAAAAGCTATATACGCTGGGAGCCTTCACACCGCTGTACGCCGACGTGTACCTGCCAGAGAACGACTCCCGCTCTGTGCGCGCCGGCCAGAAGGCCGCCGTGCGCTTGGGTAGCGCCAGCAGCGAGTCGGTCGAAGGCGCGGTCGAACGCGTCAGCCCGGTCGTGGATGACGCAACCGGCACGGTGAAGGTGACCGTGCGGTTCAGGCCTCCCAACTCGGCCTTCCGGCCGGGAGCATTCGTGCGTGTCGAGATCGAAACACACACCCTGGAAGACGCCATCCTAATCCCGAAGCAGTCCGTGATTGAAGAAGACGGGCAGACCTACGTGGTGCTGGTCGGGAACGACAGAACGGCGCGGCGCACTGCAGTGGAACTCGGCTACCAAGACGAGACCGCGATTCAGGTGACGTCCGGACTGGATGCCGGCGCGATCGTCGTGACCGCAGGCCAGGGCAAGCTCAAAGACGGGGACAAGACCCGTGTGGTGGCGAACTAGCGATCCCTCTCGGGCACCTAGTAGCTGCCGGCCCAGCAGCGGGACCAGCCAGTGCAGATCACGCGGATAGCGATTCGGCGCCCGGTCACGGTCTTCATGGCCGTCACGGCTGTGCTTCTGTTCGGCTATGTGTCTCTGGACCGGCTAGCGCTCAACCTCCTGCCGGAAATCTCCTATCCGTCGCTGACCATCCAGACCGACTACGAAGACGCCGCACCCGAAGAGATCGAGGCGCTGCTCACTCGCCCGGTCGAAGAGGCCGTGGGCGTGGTCGGGGGCCTCAATCGCATCAGCTCAATCTCCCGCCCGGGACAGTCCGAAGTGGTCCTGGAATTCAACTGGGACACCGACATGGACATCGCGGGCGTGGACGTGCGCGAGAAGCTCGACCTGATCGAGTTCCCGCAGGACTCCGAGCGCCCGGTGATCCTGCGATTCGATCCCGCGAACGACCCTATCCTGCGCATCCAGGTCCACGGTGGCCTGACTCTCGCCCGTCTGCGCGACGTAGCGGACCGCGAGTTCTCCAAACGCCTCGAAGCGGTCGAAGGGGTCGCCGCAGTGAAAGTGGTCGGCGGCCGCGAAGAGCAGATCCGCGTCGAAATCGACGAGCGGAAGGTGGCCGAGCTGGGCCTGTCAATAACGCAAGTGACCGACATCTTGCGGCAAGAGAACCTTAACCAAGCCAGCGGCAGCCTGTACGACCTGGACATGAACTACATGGTCCGCATGGTCAACGAGTTCCGCTCGGTTGACGACGTGCGCGGGATCGTGGTCTCTGACGACGAGGGACGCAAGATCCTGATGCGTGACGTCGCGCACGTCTGGCGCGGTTCGAAGGAACGCGAAATCATCGCGCGCTACAACGGCAGCGAGAGCGTCGAGATGGCCGTGTATAAGGAGGGCGATGCCAACACGGTGACCGTCTCGCGCGCGGTCATGGATCTGCTCGAGAGGATGAGCAAGGAACCGACGTTCCCGCAGGGCGTGCAGACCTCGGCAGTCTTCGACCAGTCGCGCTTCATCACCCAGAGCGTTGACAACGTCCTCTGGGCCGCCTTGGTCGGCGGCGCGCTGGCGACCCTCGTCCTGTTCCTCTTCCTCCGCGACGGCCGCAGCACCGCCATCATTGCCGCGTCGATACCGATCTCGGTCATGGCGACGTTCGCGGCGATGTACCAGTCCGGCATCACGCTCAACATCATGTCGCTGGGAGGCGTCGCCCTAGGCGTCGGCATGCTGGTGGACAACTCGATCGTTGTGCTCGAGGCAGTGCATCGTCACCGCGAGCCAGGCAAGCCGCTGGCGGAGATCGTCTACAACGGCACCAAGGAAGTCGCGATGCCGGTCACGGCCTCGACGCTAACGACGGTGGCGGTCTTCCTCCCGCTCGTCTTCGTCGAAGGCATCGCAGGCCAGCTGTTCCGCGACCAAGCGCTCACCATCACGTTCTCGCTACTGGCGTCCCTAGGGATCGCGCTGACTGTGATCCCGATGCTGCTGTCGGCCCGCTTCCGAAGCGCGAGCGAGCTAGGCGTTCCAGACGCGCCGGCGAAGCGCTCCGCGCGGCCTACCAACCGCTTCGCCGCTTTGGGGGCCGACGCCCTGACCTTCGTCACTGTCGACGCCCCGCAGGTGATCGCCAGCGACTTCCGGGCGGCGCTGCGTTCCACGTCTGCCTGGGCGTTGCGCTGGGCCGGGCCGCCGCTGTCGACGTTTGACCGAGGAATCGCCGTGCTGGAGGCACGCTACGAGAAGCTCTTGGAGTCGTCGCTCAACGCCAAGCGGGCCGTCCTAGGCGGCGTGCTAGGCGCAGTGCTGCTAGCCGGGATCACCCTCCAGTTCTTGGGCGGAGAGCTGATCCCGCCGCTTTCGCAAGGCGAGTTCTCATTCGAGGTCGAGTTGCCCGAGGGGCGCCCGCTGGAGGCCACCGACGCTGCCATGCGGAAGATCGAGAGTGAGGCCCAAGCCATCCCCGGCGTCGCGGCCGTCTTCTCCTCCGTGGGTGGCAGCCAAGAGAACCAGTTCGCGAGCGGCGACTTGGAAGAGCATGTCGGCACGCTGCACGTCGTGCTCGCGGACCGCGAGGACGACGCCCTCGAGGATCAGGTAGTTCGCCAGATCCGCTCGCTGATTGTGGAGGTTCCCGAGGCTGAGCCGACTTTCCAGCGCCCCACCCTGTTCAGTTTCAAGACACCGGTAGAGGTGGAGGTCTTCGCCTACGAGATCGAAGACCAGCGCGTCGCAGCCGGCCTGATCGCCGACCGCATGGCCCGTATCGATGGGCTGCGTGACATTGAGACCACCGCCCGCTTGGGAAGCCCGGAGATCCAGATCCGTTTTGACCGGCGTCGCCTGAAGCGCCTCGGCCTGCGAGAGGAGCAGGTCTCTAACGTGCTGCGAAACAAGATCCGCGGAGACGTAGCTTCGCGCTATCGCGAGGGCGACCGTCAGATCGACATCTTGGTGCGGGTCGACGAGCCCGATCGCAATGCAATCTCTGACATCGAGAGCATGGTCATCAACAGCTCTCCCCGACGGTCGCCAAATTCGTCTGGCCGCGTCTCGGAGAACGACGACGCTCCGGTGCAGGACTCCGTCCAAGGAGAAAGCGAGCCGCGCAGGAATGGAGAGCCTTCACCCAACCAGCGGGCAAGGACACCGTTCGTTCCGATCCGGCTAGGCCAGGTAGCCGAGGTCGAGGTCCGGCGCGGCCCGGCGGAGATCCGCCGCATCCGCTCGCAACGGGCCGCCGTCGTGAGCGCCAATCTGAGCGGACGCGACCTAAGCAGCGCATCTGCCGAGATCCGAGACATGCTGGCCGAACTGCGCCCGGTACTGCCCGTGGGGGCGACAGCCAGCATCGGCGGGCAAAACCAAGAGCTCGAGGTCTCATTCCGGAGCCTCGCATTTGCCTTGGCGCTGGCCGTGTTCCTCGTCTATCTCGTGATGGCGTCGCAGTTCGAGTCGCTGCTGCACCCGTTCATCATCCTGCTAACCGTCCCGCTGGGCTTGGTCGGCGTTGTGTTCACCCTCGCGCTGACGGGCGTGGCGCTAAGCGTGGTGGTGCTGTTGGGCGCGGTCGTGCTGGCCGGCATCGCCGTCAACAACGGCATCGTGCTGCTCGACTACACGAACCGTCTGCGCGCCCATGGCATGTCGAAGCGCGACGCGCTGCTGTGCGCCGGGAGTATTCGCCTGCGTCCAATCCTGATGACATCCCTAACCACGCTGCTGGGGCTGCTCCCGCTGGTCTTCGGGTGGGGCGAGGGGGACGAGGTGCGCATGCCCATGGCGGTTGCGGTGATGGGCGGCCTGCTCACATCGACGCCGTTCACTCTGTTTGTGATCCCGGTCGTCTACGAACTGGTTGATCGCAAGCGGTTCGCGCCCGTGCGAGACGATGGCAGGGACGAGCCCGCGGACGGCCGGGTCAGGCCCAGTCCAAGCCCCCTGCCCCAGTCCTGACATGCCCGAAATGCTGCCACCTGCCGAGAACAGCGGCTCCGGAGCGCGCATAGCCACCATGGCGATCCGCAATCCGGTCACGGTCTGCATGATCTTCCTGTCGATCGTGGTCATGGGCGCGATCGCGGTTGGCCGCATTCCGCTCATGCTGGTGCCGAAGCTTGACGCCCCCGTCATGTTCGTGGTGGCGAACTACGCCAACGCCACGCCGGACCAAGTCCTCGAATCGATCACCGAGCCGATTGAGAAGGCGGTCGCGACGGTGCCCGGCGTGCAGCGGATGAACTCGACATCGTCGCCCAACGGCATGCAGCTGCAGATCTGGTGCGGCATGGCCGCCGACACTTCCCTGCTCCGCTCGGCCATTCGCGAGAAGATCGAACAGATCCGTGACACTTTGCCCGAAGATTTGCGCCAGATCACGATCCACAATTTCTCGACCGACGACATCCCGATACTCGAGGGCACTCTAACTGCCGATCGGGATCTGCGCACCAGCTTCGAGTTTCTCGACGCCAGGGTGCGCAAGCCGCTGGAGCGGATCCAAGGCGTCGGAGAGGTGACCCTGTGGGGCACTGACCGCAAGCAGGTGGATGTCTACTTGCGGATCGAGGATATCAAGCGGCACGGCGTTGACATCTCCGAGCTGTTCCAGGCCCTGGACGGTTCGGCGCTGAACCTGTCACTCGGCCGGGTCGCCGATGGTGGCCAGCGCTACACGGCCATTTCCAAGGGAGCGCTGGACTCGGTCGATGCAATCGCCGACTTCCCCGTCGGCCGGCACAATCTGGTGCTCAGCGACGTCGCTGACGTGGTGTTCGACCAGCGCCCGCGCAATTCGGGCCGGCACCAGAACGGCACGTACGCGGTGGGTCTGGCGATTCAGAAGACTTCCGAGGCGAACACCGTAGACGTCGTCGACCAAGTCATGGCGGCCTTTGACGAGTGGGCCGAGGATCCATCCATGGATGGCCTCGCGGCACGCTGGTGGCACGATTCGGGCAAAGAGATCGAGAACGGACTGGGGGAGCTGGTCAAGGCCGGCTGCATCGGCGCGGTGCTGGCGGTGGTGGTGCTGTTCGCGTTCCTGAGGCGACTCGACGCAAGCCTGGCCATCGGTCTGGCGATCCCGTTCTCGATGCTCACCGCCGTGGGCCTGCTCTACTTCAACGGCAGCACGCTCAACGTCCTGTCGATGATGGGCCTGATGCTGGCCGCCGGCATGTTGGTCGACAACGCCGTCGTAGTGCTGGAGTCCATCTTCCAAAGGCTGGAAAGGGGCGATTCGACCGAGCGCGCCGCTCGACTCGGCGCAGGCGAAGTCAGCATCGCTGTGATCGCGGCCACGTCTACGACCTTGATCATCTTCGTACCGCTGCTCTTCGATAGCGAATCACAGATTTCGATCATGCTCAGCCATGCCGGGATCTCGATCATCTTCGCGCTGCTCTGCTCGCTGTTCATCTCGCTGACACTCATCCCGCTGGTAGCGGCAAAGCTGCTCAGGCGCCCGACGCCGGGCCCGGCTAGGCGGGACCGTGGGGTCTTCAAGGCGCTCGCGGGACGCGTGCGATTCGCCCCGGGCCTGTCCCAGGCTGGCCGCGAGCGCAGCCGCCGCACAGATCTCATGCGGCGCTACCTCTCCGCAGTGACTTGGCACCTCGACCGTAGATTCGCGGTCGGCCTAGTCGGCGTGCCGCTGCTGCTAGGGGCCGCCATTTGGGCCCTGACCGACGTGGTGCCGAACAACTCTCCCGACGCCAACGCCGTGTCTTCTTTGCGCGTTTCGTACGAATTCAGCGAGAACTACCACTACGCGAAGATCGAGCGCGACTTCGTCAGCCCTGTAGAGGACTTCCTGCACTCGAACAGCGACCGCTTCAAGCTCGAGTCCACATCGAGTGCCTACGGAAATAACTGGGCCTGGACGCGCGCGTACCTTGACGCGGACGCGATCTCTCCGGACGAGATCGGCAAGATACGCGAGGCCATCAACAAGGGCCTGCCTGTCATTCCGGGAGCGCGCATCGAACTCGGCCAAGAGGGCCAGGGCGATCGCAACTGGATCAGTGCCAACATTCACGGCGAAGAGCCCGCAGTGTTGCGGGAGCTCGCGCAGCAGGCCCGCGCGAAGTTGCTCGTCACGGAAGGCATCACGGAGGTCTACACCGACATATCGGGAGCGAGCGACGAGGTGCGCGTGCGCCTGCGCCGCGACGTAGCGCGCAAGTACAACGTCTCCCCCCGCACGGTCGCGCAGGTGCTGGGGATCGCGGTGCGCTCACGACGCATGCGGAACTTCCGCACGCCCGAAGGCGAGATGGAGCTCTGGATGGGACTCGATCCGGCCGACATGCAGAGCATCGAGCATCTCAAGTCCGTCGTGGTGGGCGGATCCGATTCCGGCGAACAAGTGTTGCTCGGCAACGTGGCCGACTTGAGCGTCGAGCGCGTGCCCAGCCGCGTCAAGCGGGAGAACCGCCGGACGTTCACGGAGATTCAGGTGGTCTACCGCGGGCAGCGGATCGAGGATGGGCGCGAGTCCGTCAAGGCGGTACTGGACCAGCTGCCGTACCCGCCGGGCTACCGTTGGAGCCACGGGTTCTTCACCCAGCAACAGAACAAGGACGCGGAGGAATTCGCCTTCAGCATGGTGCTGGCGCTGCTGATGGTCTATTTCGTCATGGCCGCGTTGTTCGAGTCACTGCTGCACCCGTTCGCCATCATGCTCTCGCTGCCGTTCTCGGCTGTGGGCATTGTGCTGTTCCTGCTCCTGACCGGCACGCCGTTCAACGTGATGGCGCAGGTCGGCCTGATCATTCTGATCGGCATCGTGGTCAACAACGGCATCGTGCTGATCAATCACATCAACAACCTCAGGCGCGCGGGGATCGCCCGTCGCAGGGCGATCCTGCGCGGATGCGAGGAGCGCCTGCGGCCGATCTGCATGACCGCCGCCACCACGATCGTGGGCCTGATCCCGCTGGCGTGGGGAGACGCCAATCTGATGGGCATGAGCTACTTTCCGCTTGCCCGCACGGTCATGGGCGGACTGCTTGCCTCGACCGCCCTAACACTAGTGGTCTTGCCGACCTACTACGTCATCCTGGACGACCTGGGCCTCTGGTTGCGGCGGATCTGCCGAGTGGGCGTACAGCAGCCGGCGTACCAAACGAGTTCCGGGGACTAACCCTCTCGCCGCGGGGAACCGAGCCCCGAGCCCAGCTCAGAAGTAGAGCTGAATCGTGCGCCCGTCAAGCTCGTCGATGGTCGAGCGCCGACTCGTCCACAGCGGCTCCGCAAGTTGCGCGTTCCACTCGGCGAGTTCCGCTTCCAGGCGCGCGACGATATCGGGATGGGCATCGGCCAGATTCTCCCGCTCTCCTACGTCGACCGAGAGATCGTACAGCACCGTCAGCTGGCCGTGTGGCGAGACCGGCGGATAGTCGACCTCCGGCAGCAGCCTTCCGCCAGGAAAATCCTCCTGCTTGAGGTCAGTCAGGTCCACCTTCCACAGCTTCCACTTGCCCCAACGCACCGACATGTTGGGGGCCGACCTCCAGAACAGGAACTCGTGCGGCGCGCCCTCGGCCTCACCGCGCAAGTACGGCAATAGGTTCACGCTGTCAGGGTTCTCGGCCTGGCCCGGGCCCATGCCTGCCGCCGCCGCGAAGGTGGCATACAGGTCTAGCGAGATTGCCGGCTGCTCGTAGACCGCTCCGGGCGGCAGCCCGGCGGGCCACTTCACGATGAACGGCACGCGTACGCCGCCCTCCAAGTGGTAACGCTTCGCTCCGCTGAGCGGCGCGTTGGTACAGATGACGTCCTGTGCGTAGTTGATGCAGCCGTTGTCAGAGAGGAACACCATCAGCGTGTCTTGCTCAAGATCATGCTTCCTGAGGGTCGCGACGATATCGCCAACCATGTCGTCCACCGACGCCACCATCGCGGCGAAGATCCGCGCGCCCTCGCCCTCGATGTGCGGGAACCGGCTGACATACTCCTCGGTCGCTTGAATCGGCGTGTGCGGAGCGTTCGGCGTCACCATCAGGAAGAACCGCTCGTCCGCGTGACGCTCGATAAAGTCAACTGCCCGCTCTGCGAAGACGTCGGTCAAGTACTCCTCCACCTTGACGACCTCGAATCCGTCCAAGATCTCGCGGGCGTTGTGCGCGCTCGTGCGGTCCCCGGAAATCTCCCCGGGCCAAGAATGCACTCCTTCCTTGGCCGAGTCGATGTAGCTCGTGCCGCCCCCTAGAATTCCGAAGAACTCGTCGAAGCCCCGATTGATCGGGTGGTACTGCTCCAGCGCGCCCAAGTGCCACTTGCCCACCAAGCCGGTGGAATATCCGGCACCACGCATGAGATCGCCGAGCGTCGATTGGTCCAATGGCAGCCCGAGCTCGGCGTCGGGGCCGCGAGCGTAGTTGGCAGTCGGGTTGTATTCGTAGCCGAACCGGCTCTGCACGCGACCCGTGAACAGGCCCGCCCTCGTAGGGCTGCACACCGCGGCGGAGACATAGCCGTCCGTCAGGCGCACGCCCATCTCGGCCAGTTCGTCGATGTGCGGCGTCTGGATGGTCTCGGAGCCGTTGGCGCTGATGTCGCCGTAGCCTAGGTCGTCCGCCACAACCACGATCACGTTGGGCGGCGGCGGGCCTTCGGCCGCTGGCTGACAAGCGGCCGCTGCTGCGAGCAGTGCGCCGACAGCGCACACGGCGCCCAGCGCTGCGATTCCGGAGCGGCTGCGCGGCCGACAGCGAACCAAGCCCGAAGAATCCCCTAGCACTGTCATCTCAATTCCTCCGTGCCCTCGCCGGATGGCGACCACACTGGCCGGCCATGCCCGCCCAGCTTGGCTGGGCCGTCCGATATCATAGCTGCGATGCAACGGCCCCTCGTCTCGTCGTTCCCTACTCGCCTCCATCGCTTCCCACCGGGCCAGTCTTCGCGGCAGCCCACAGCGGGCGCGGCGTGGATTCTCGCAGCCGCCCTGTGCTGCGGCTTACTGCTGCCGCAGTCGGCGCGGGCGCAGGCCGAGTATTTCCCGCCAGATCCCGGCATCAAGATGGACGACTTTCCGAATATCGTGCTCATCACGGGCGACCACCTCCGCTGGGACCACGTGGCAGCCAACGGGAACGACGCGATCCTGACGCCTCACATGGATCGCTTGGCGCGAGAGGGCGTCACGTTTCGGACGCACTTCACTGTTGGCGTTGCCTGCGCCCCCAACCGCGCCTCGCTGATGACGGGGAGGTATCCGCACTCCCACGGCGTGATCAGCAACGGCATCAAGATGCCGCAGGACGAGGTGACGCTCACGCACGTGCTGCGCGAAGCGGGATATTACACCGGCCAGATGGGCAAGTTGCACTTCTTGCCCCACAAGGACCGCGACCACCGGGAGCCGCACCCGCCCTACGGCTTCCACCAGATGCGGCTATCGGACGAGCCCGGCTGCTACGACGATGACTACGGCCGGTGGCTCTGGGCCCAAGGCAAGGACGTGCGCGAGAAGGCGCGCGTCACCATGCCGGGCGATCGACTCCAATTCGAGCACTATGTCTTCGAAGGCGAAGACAGCACGACCCACGCCTCGTGGGTGGCCACGGAAACTCTCACGTTCATCGACGACACGCTCAAGCGGCACCCGGGGCGGCCGTTCTTCGTGCACGCAGGGTTCTACGCGCCGCATCCCCCGTTGAACCCCCCGGCGTCGGCGCTCGCTCTGTACGAGGGTCGCGAGCTTCCCCCGCGCCGCTATTCGGCGGACGAGGTCTCGCTGTTGCCGCAGAACCTGGCGCGTTCCATGACAGCGCTGCTGGAAACGCCCGAAGACACTTGGGACTCGTATCGCAAGTACTTCTATGCAATGGTGTCGCACCTCGACGAAAACATCGGTCGCATCATTGACGCTGTCGAGCAGGCCGGGATCGCCGACCGCACGCTGTTCGTCCTCACCAGCGACCACGGGGACTACCTCGGAGACCACAACCTCTACAACAAGAGCGCTCGCCCCTACGACGGCGCGCTAAGGATTCCGCTCATCTTTCGCGGGCCAGGCGTCCCTGCCGACGTAGTGTCTGATGAGCTTGTGGAGATCGTTGACGTGATGCCGACACTGCTTGAAATGCTCGACCTCAAGCTGCCCAAGGGCAACCAAGGCATGTCGCTAATGCCAGTCATGCAGGGCGGGCCCGGACGGGAACTGATCTACATGCAGGCGATGTCGAATCGCATGGTCCGCACGCAGTCCGCCAAGTACTGGATCGACGCCGACGGCGAAGAGGTGCTGTTCGACTACTCCACGGACCCGCACGAGCTGCGCAACGTGGCACAGTCGCCGCAACATGCGAGCCTGCTCAACACGCTTCGTGTCCAGCTCATCCGCAAGGCTATCAGCGCTCGCGACCCGCTCCCAGAGAGGATTAGACCGTACTAGTCGGTCTACCCTTACGGGTGGCGTCTGGCGTCGACGGTACGGGCATGGTAGAGGAATACTGGCGAATCGTAGCTAAGGCGTCGCTCGTATTGGCCGCAGCTACCGTTTCGATTACTGGCCAAACCATGGAACCACGCATTGCCGTCGGAGGAATTCTGCACGAATCCAACACCTTTTCGTCCGACCTCACGGATCTCGATGACTTTCGCGGGAGGTCGCTTCGTCGAGGACCCGAGATCCGGGACGAGTACGCTGCTTCGCAGCACGAGATCGGCGGCTACATCGAAGGAGCCCAGGCCCATGGTTTGGACTTGGTGTTCACCGTCGTCGGAAACGCAACCCCAGCTGGACCGGTCACCGATCGCGCCTTCGACACGTTGACATCCGAGCTCATCGAGCGGCTTCGGCGGGCGGGGCCTCTTGACGGGCTCCTGCTGGCGTTGCACGGAGCGATGGTCGTCGAGAGCCATCCCGATGGGGATGCGGAAGTGTTGCGCCGCTTGCGTCTGGCACTCGGCGATGACCTGCCGATAGTCGTGACCCACGATGCCCACGCTAACGTTGCGCCTTTGGAGATCGAGCTATCGACGGCGTTAGTGCTGTACAAGGAGATTCCTCATGTGGACCAGCGCGAGCGAGGCATGCACGCAGCGGAGATCATGGCGAAGATCGTCAACGAAGGCGTCCGGCCAGCGCAGGCGATCGAAAAGCCGCCACTTCTCTACAACATCCTGTTCCATAACACCAACCGCGAGCCGATGCTTCCTCTCGTGCAGGAGGCGCGGCGTCTCGAGAAGGAAAATCCTAAGATCCTAGGGGTCAGCGTCCCGGTGGGCTACCAGTACTCGGACGTTCCCCACATGGGCCCGAGTGTCGTCGTCGTCACTGACGCAGATCCCGAGTTGGCACAGGCGGAAGCAAAGAGACTGGCTGACATGATGTGGGAGCACCGGAAGGTGATGCAGTTGAACCTGCCCGATGCTGCCGAGGCCGTCGAGAAAGCGCTCTCCGAGCCCAACACGCCCGTGGTCCTCGTGGAAATGGGCGACAACATCGGGGGCGGGTCGGCCGGCGACAGCACTGCGATCCTCGAGGAACTCGTCAACCAAGGCGCGCGCGGATACGTGTCCGCGATGTTCGATCCCGACGCGGTTCGGCATGCGGTGGAGGTAGGGATCGGGGGGGATTTCGACCTAATGGTCGGAGGCAAGAGCGACGACCTTCACGGGTCTCCGGTTCGGATAAGGGGCCAAGTCAAGCTCATTTACGACGGGCAGTACGTCGAGACTGCGATTCGCCACGGGGGGCGCCGCTATCTCGATCAGGGCATCACCGCCGTGATCCATGCGGAGGGTTCCACCCCGGATCTGCCGAACGTTGTGCTGGTCAACAGCAAGAGGCATACTCCCTTTAGCTTGGGCCAGCTCACCAGCGCTGGAATCGTACCGGAGCGCCAGAAGATCCTGGTGGTCAAGGCCGCAGTTGCGTTCCGAGCCGCCTACGAGCCGATTGCCGGCACGATCATCGAGGTCGACACGCCCGGGCTCACGGCCGTGAATCCGAATCGCTTCAACTACGAGCGAGTCCGGCCGGATCTATTCGGACTCCGCTAGCAATTCCGATCTCGGGCTAGCGGCTCTGCCTCCAGCAGCGCAGTTGAATCAAAGCAGCACAGCGGGTGGTACGGGTCGAACCCTCCGTTTGGGTCGCGCGGAGCCTCAAGATTCGGGCTGAGAAAGAGGCCAGTGGGTCCTCGGTGCGGGAACGCATCCAAACGTTCAAGCGGCGTCTGAAGCGGGGCTACGCCGATCCGTACTATCTATTCAAACAGGGTGGCGAGCCGAGCAATCACCTCGTCCACGATGTTCTCAGGGGCGGTGTCAACACACCTCCCATTGCGAGCGTCGAGATCGAGCGCACGAGGTTGGTCGCAACGGACGACACCCTTCGTTCGGATACCCGCCTCATCGAGCGATACTGCGAATCCATGCTGGCGCGCGAAGCGACCGCCTGTGGTGATCGGCAGAACGATCGGAGTTCCAGTCAGTTCGTTGAAGGCACGAGGGGAAACGATCAAGACCGGACGAGTGCCCTGCTGTTCATGGCCGGACGTAGGGTCGAGGCCGACGAGCCAGATGTCGCCTCGCTTCACTATAGAAGCTCTCTGCCGACCGGCTTAGCCTCAAGCCAGGCGCGATCTTCGGCAGAAGGAGTCCCGACCTCCCCGCACTGTGCCAGAAGCTCGTCTAGTGTGTACTTCGGTCGCTTTCTGGGCTTCACAATCATGCGACCGCTCTCCACGCCAATGTCCACTTTGGCCCCGACTGCAAGGCTCAGGAGATCCAGGATGGCCGGGGGAACGGCGAGCATGACGGAACCGCCGACCTTGCGTAGGTTTGTGGTATGCATTGAGCCCTCCGCTGTTATATATGAATATAACAATCGCTGGCGAGTAACACAAGCCCTGCCACGGTACATCGCTCGACGAGCCCCGGCAGCCTCGGCCGACTGTGCGAGTATTGGTGTTCCCCTTGCGTTGTGCAACTCCTCTCGGTTCAAGTGCATGACAGCCACCATCTGGGCAAGATTCTCAAGCTCCAGACCGCCATCGCCTTAGCTCTTGGTTGTTGCCCGCTCCTAGCTCAGGACGCACCCACCTATGTGCCGACGATCGATGCCGGGCGCGTAGAACAGCCCCCGGAGATCGATGGCGTTGTCAACGAAGCCATGTGGGACAGCCTGGCGCCGGCCACCGGCTTCATCCAGCAAAACCCGCACGAGGGTGCGCCGTCCACCGAGCGCACCGAGGTGCGCATCGCGTTCGACGATTCCAACCTCTATTTTGGAATCATCTGCTTCGACCGCGAGCCCGAAAACATCGTTGTCACCCAGAACCGGCGCGACGGCAGCTTAATTGACACGGACTCCATTCAGATTCTGATCGACGCCTACAACGATGGTCAGAACGCTTTCGTGTTCGGCACCAGCCCGACCGGGATCGAGTTCGACGCCCAAGTGACCAAGGCTGGACAGACCCGAGGCTCGGCCGGGGGGCCTGCCAGAGCCGGCGGCGCCGGCGGGGGAGGCGCTCAGCGAGCTGGCGCGGCGGCTTTCAACCTCAACTGGGATGCCGTCTGGAGAGTCCGGTCGCAAGTGACCGAGCGCGGCTGGGAAAGCGAGGTCGCCATTCCCTTCAGGACTCTGCGGTATCGTCCCGGAGCGGACCAGACGTGGGGCCTGAACTTCTCGCGCAATATCCGTCGTCGCAATGAACTCTCATTCTGGTCTCCGGTGTCGCGGGCGTTCGAGTTCACCCAGATCGAGATCGCCGGGAAACTGCGTGGGATCGAGGCCAAATCCCATCGCAACCTCAAGCTCCTGCCCTACGTGATCAGCGGTTTCTCGCAAGACTTTCGCTTGGACCAGGGCCGGACAGACCGCAAGCTCAATGGGGGTCTCGACCTCAAATACAGCCTCACGCCGGGCTTAACGCTGGATGGCACGCTCAACACGGATTTTGCGCAAGTCGAGGTCGACGACGTGCAGATCAATCTGACCCGCTTCGACCTGTTCTTTCCCGAGAAACGGCCCTTTTTCCTCGAGAACTCCGGCTTCTTCGAGTTCGGCACTCCGCGGGAGGTCGAGATCTTCTTCTCCCGCCGGATCGGACTGGACGAGCACCGCCAACAGGTGCCGATCGATGCTGGCGCGCGCGTGAGCGGCAAGATGGGCAAGTACCAGGTCGGCCTGCTGAACATGCAGACCCGGGACATCCAGGGCCGCGCTCCGGCGAACAACTATGCGGTCGGGCGCGTCAGCCGCGAGCTGCCAAACCGCAGTTCCATCGGAGTCATCGCGGTGAACCGGCAGACCGCGGGAAGCTTCGAAGGAGTTCGCGCGTACAACCGGACCTTCGGAGCGGACGCCAACATCGGGATCGGCAAGTACGGAAACTGGTTCAACTACGTCGCCGGCACGCAGTCTCCCGGGCTAGAGGGCAGCTCCCATGCCTATTCCAGCCGCTTTGACTACGACGATGCGATACACCGGATCAGTGTCAGCTACTTGGAGGTGGGGGAGAATTTCAATCCCGAAGTCGGATTTGTTCGTCGCGTGAGGTTCCGCAAACCAAGTGCCTCATATCGCTATACTTACTACCCGAAGAAGGGTGCATGGCGCACGATCGAGCCGCATGCGTTCGTCCAGAACTGGTACACGCTGGGAACGAACGAAAAGGAGTCCGGCTTCGAGCACTACCACTTCGACTCGCGGCTCCAGAACGGCGGGCGGCTAGGGATTGCCTACAACCGCAACTTCGAGCTGCTACGGCGGCCGTTCGCCGTGTTCCCCGGCATCAAGGTGCCCGAGGGAGCCTACCAGTTCGGCGAGACGATCGCGAATTTCCAGAGCGACCCCAGCGCGGTCGCCTTTGGTGGCGGCAGCGTCGCAAAGGGAAGCTTCTATTCCGGCGACATCACCGCCTTCAGCCTCACCGGAGGTGTCCGCAAAGGGCAGAACCTGACTTGGACGCTAACTTGGGCTCGCAACATGATCGACCTGCCGGTCGGGGCCTTCAACACGGACCTAGCCAGCCTGCGGTTCAACTGGTCGATCACGCCCAAGAGCTATTTCCAGACTCTGAGCCAGTACAGCAATCGGACCAATCAGATGTCGCACAACCTCCGCTTGGGGCTGCTGTCAACTTCCAGCACAGGGCTGTTCGTGGTCTACAACACCGGCATGCTGATGCGCGACTACATCGATCCGCACAGCGTCGAACGGCGGCTTGAGACGCACGCGTTCTTCATCAAGTTCAACTATCTCCTCGACTACTAACGTGGCGTCGCGTAAATCCGTTCTGAGAGTCTCTGCCGCGCCGATCCGGCCCGGCTAGCGACAATCCAATGACCAGCGCTGTTCGTTTCACGCGACAGCGATATCGGCCACTTTACGGATCCTTGGCAACTCGTCGCTCGTACGGTCCGGGTTCAGATCGCAGAGGTGGGATTCGAGGTCCTTTAATGTGTCTTCTTGGGTCCAGTAGTCAGGAAACTCCTCGAGATACCCGATCCAAGAGCCCTCTTCCCGCCCCACTAGACAATCTTGGCCGTGCGCATGGTGCCTTCCTTCGAGCGCCGCTTGGCCGGACCGCGAATTCTGCAGAGGTGTGCCAAGGCTGGGGCTGGTGTAGGCTCCTGCGGAATCGTGACTGCCAGCGAGCGCTTTAGGTGACTGTAGCCGTGACCGCGGCAACTCCACGACACTGCACCTGAATTCCGTCGTCCTGGACCACGGGATAAAGCGGCAGAGGAGAACCGGTCAGCAGGATCTCGCCGGCCCTAGGCTTGATTCCAAACGCAGCCAGCCGGCTGGCAAGCTCATAGACGGTTTCCAACGGATTCACCGTCGCCGTCTCCTCTACTCGGTCGCTGATCGTTACCGTAACGTCGAGCAGATCGGCAGTACCAGCCGTTGCTCGGGCCGCTGGCACGACAATCCCGGCCTGCAGAGCGTTGTTCGCGACGATTTCGGCGGCCGAAGGGCTAGGCCCCCGGAAGATGTAGTGGTGGAGTTCGATCACAGGAAACACGGAGCGCACGAACCGCATCGGATGCTTGCGCAGCTCATCTATGTCGTCAATGTCCTCGTCCAAGATCAGCGCCAACTCGCCCTCAATGGCGAGGCAGCAGAACTCGTCGGCGCTGAGCTTCGCAGGACTGGCACGGATTTCGCTCGCAAACAGGTGCCCGAAGACCGCGTGTTCAGTCCCAAGCTGGCGGCGGACAGCCGCACTCACGCAACCGATCTTGTATCCCGCAACGGTCTCTCCCCGCAGTATCCTCAACTGCGCAGTCTCGATCTGCACGAGGTAAGCATCATCCAGAGCTAAGTGGAAGGTAGGCTCGGCGAACACCATGCCTGGCTTCCGGGCATCGTAGTCGTGCAGTTGCCGCCGGGCTAGAGTCTGGACTTCGGAATTCGTCATGATGCTGTCGGTGGTCATGCCCATCTGATTCTAAGGATCTGCATGCCCAACTCGATCACGGTCTCGACAACATCTGGCCGAGAAGCCCGCGCCGCTGCTGCCCCGTAGAATACTGTTTTGCCTCCGAGACGGCCTTCTGGATGTAGCGCCGGGGTGGCAAATGCTGGTTAGTCTATGACAGCTTTCTTGCGATCCTTGCGGCAACTCACTGAACCTCTAGGATTTGCAGCGAAGCTGGCATGGGAGCGATTGGAATCGGGCAGCGCCTTCAACCCGATTTCGGCACAGATGCGGGTCGACCCGTATGAGTTTTACGAAAGGATGCGCACGAGAGATCCAGTGCATCGCACACGGATCATCGACGGCTGGCTCCTCACGCGCTATCGCGATGTCGATGCGGTGCTGCGCGACCACGTGGCATTCTCGAACCGCACACGGGTCTTGGACGAGCGGCTGGAAAGCCTGCTCGATACCGATCCTCCCGACCACGCGAGGCTGCGCGGGCTAGTTTCCAAGGCGTTCACGCCCGCCGCTGTGGCGAATCTCCGCCCAAGGATTGAGCGCTTGGTGGCAAGGCTTCTCGACGCACTGGTCGGCCAGGAACGCTTCGACTTGATCGGACGGTTTGCTTACCCACTGCCCATCACGGTCATCGCTGAGATGCTGGGCGTTCCGCCTGAGGACATGGACCGCTTCGAAGAGTGGTCGAACGGAATCGCGCTGAGCGTTGAACCGATCCTTACTGCAAAGCAGATCAAGTTCATGCGGCACAACACCGTGGCATTGCAGGACTACTTCGAGGAAATCATCGAGTTGCGCCGCCGCAAGCCACAAGACGACATGATCAGCGCCCTCATCGCAGCCGAGGAAGAAGGTGAGAAGCTGACCCACAGGGAACTGATCAACACGCTCACCCTGTTGCTGGTGGCAGGTAACGAGACCACGCGGAACCTGATCGGCAACGGCACCCTCGCCCTGCTGCGGCATCCCGAGCAGATGCAGCGCTTGCGAGACCGTCCGGAATTGCTCGACTCGGCCGTCCAAGAGTTCCTGCGCTATGACGCCCCAGTACAACTAGACGGGCGACTGTGCCTCAGCCCAATCGAGATTGGAGGGCGCGATATCCGGCCTGGACACATCGTCATCAGCGCGATCGGAGCAGCGAACCGTGATCCGGAAGCCTTCCCTGATCCCGATCGCCTAGACATCGGACGGCAACAAACAAGCCACCTCTCGTTTGGCCGCGGAATCCACTATTGCCTCGGCGCTCCGCTAGCTGTCATGGAAGCCAAGATCGCCTTCTCGGCGCTGCTAGAACGATTTCCCTCGATACGCTTGGTCACAGAGCCGAGGGCGCGGAAGCAAGCAGTGCTGCGAGGACCCGAGCAGGTGGTAGTCGCGGTCGGGCCCGCGCGATAGCAGGCTCGGCACCAAGACGCCGGTGGCGCAAGGAGAGAGTTGGGGAATAGTATGGATCTTGCGTACCGCAGCGGCGGCGACCGGAATCGTGAGGCGATGGAGCTAGCATGAGCTGCGGCCAACGAACGACGTCCCGCGTTGGAATGCTTGCGGAGACAGATCGCTCTCGCCAGCTCAAGCCCAACGAGGCCATGACCGTGCCTCTGGCGGAGCCGGAAGGCTGGCAGCCACCATTCGATCGGACCGTGCAGCAATGACAACACCCCGCATCTGCGTCACAACGGCGACCCTTATCGCGCTCGCCGCCTGCTCTGTTCCAAACCAAGTCGACCAGTCGGCCTTGGGCGTCAGGCCCAACATCCTCCTCATCGTCTCCGAAGACAATGGGCCTGAAATCGGCGCATATGGCGCACCGCACGTATCGACGCCGAACCTGGACGCGCTGGCAGCCAGCGGTGTGCTCTTCCAGAACGCCTACGTGCCACAGGCGGGCTGCAGCCAGTCACGGGCGGCCTTTCTGACCGGACTGTATCCCCACCAGAACGGCCAGATCGGCCTAGCCACGTGGAAGTTCGGCCTGTATCGCGGCGACACTCCCAACATCGTGCGCAGCCTGAAAGAAGCCGGCTACCGCACTGGCATCATCGGCAAGCTGCACATCAATCCTCCCGAGGCGTTCCCCTTCGACTTCTCCAAGATCCCATCAGCCAACTTCCAGCGCGAGGACATGGGGCGCTACGCCGCGTTCGCGGCCGAGTTCATGGGGCAGGCCGAGGAACCATTCTTTCTGTCCGTCAACTACCCCGACGCCCACCGGCCGTTCCTCACCCAGGTCGACGGCATCCCGGGGCGGCCGCTGCAAGCGGCGAATATCGAGCCCCTAGAGTACATGGGGCTCGACTCGCCTGAGCTGCGCGAGCAAACGGCCGACTACTACAACTCCATGAACAGACTGGACACGTACGTCGGGGACCTGCTGCAGGCTCTGTTCGATTCAGGCAAGCACGAAAGTACCCTGGTCGTCTATCTCGGCGATCACGGCGCAGACCTGCTGCGTGGCAAGCGGACCTCCTACGAGGGTGGAGTGCGCGTTCCGCTGATCGTCCGTTGGCCAGGCCTGCAGCAGGCTGGCCAAGTCCGCGAGGAACTGGTCTCGACGCTCGACCTAATGCCAACGTTCCTAGAGGCGTCTGCCGCTGGAAAGGTTACAGGGCTGCCAGGCCGCTCGCTGAGTCCGCTGCTTGCCGGGCGTACTCCTCCGTGGCGGGAGTATCTCTTCACCGAGTTCCACCTGCACTCGAACCACAACTACTTTCCGCAGCGCACCGTCCGGGACCAACAGTACAAGCTGATCCGCAACCTGATGCCGAACACTGTCAACCCCGGCCATGCCTTCACGCTCGGCAGGTTCTTCAGCGAAGGGGAACTACAAGAAGCGGTCAGCCGCGCCCCGCAGCGAGTGCGCACGGCATACCACGCCATGGGCAGACCGCCGGAGTACGAGTTGTACGACCTCACCGTCGACCCGCACGAGTTCAACAACCTCGCATCGGACCCCGCGTACGACGACACTTTCGAGCGCCTGAAGGCGAGACTGCACCAATGGCGCGAGGAGACCGAGGATCCATTTCTCGATCCAGCGAACACGGCTCGCCTGAAGGCCGAGATCGAGTCCACGCGCGAGAACGGCGAGTACGTGCGGCCAGAGGGCTGGAGCTACACCGCATATCTTGCGCCAAGCAAGCCAGCCTCGGCTGAGGGCAGGCGCGCTCCCTGAACGGAGCGTTGATCGAGGCAGCCTCGCAACGGTCGATTCCCACGTCCACGCCTTGCGGAGTCGCGGCGCGACGCTACGAGGGGCGGTTCAACCGGCCGACAGGCCGCCAGCATTGTCGTCGGGATTCTCCTCTTCGTTCCTAGCCGTCACCACTAATCCCAGCATTTCCCAGCGCCTCCCGGCAGCCGGTTGCCGCTCGGCGACCCCGGGCGCGCTCTTGCACTGGCGCCGGCAGGCCGAACTGTGAGGCATGAAACGGAACTTGCGAATGGCTCCGGCCGCAGTGGGCGCGGGCTCCGCACGGCTTTCCGCACATTGGTAGAATGCTCGGCACTCGCGGAGACCGTGCCGGACCCGACGGGCCGTTAGGCCTCCTGCCCCCTAGCCAAATGCTGTAGCGAAGGTCGCGCGAAAGAGCGGGAACCAAGAACGTGAGCAGTGTCGACCAATTGACGCGAGCCATTTCTCGCGGACTGGACTTCCTCGAAGAGCGTCAGGACTCGGACGGACATTGGCAGGACTTTAGCCTTCCCTTCGAAAGCGACATGTGGCTGACTGCATACGTGGGCACCATGGTGTCGGAGATATCGCTCGGCAACACTCGCTCGATGGCCGAGCGAAGCTACGCATGGCTCCAGCAGGTTGGCAATCGCGGCCGATGGGCATACGCCGATGTCGCAGCACTCGACGCTGACTCCACCATCTGGGCTTCCCGGCTCGGAGAACAACTGGGGTTCGGAATCTCTTCGGAGACCTTGGAATTCCTGCACAAACACGTGTGTGAAGACGGTCAGATCGCGACCTACATACACGAGGACTTTCTTGAGAGATACGGCGATGATTTTCAGATGCGGAGCCCTGGCTGGTACCGTGGCCATCCCTGCGTTACCAGCGCGGCCAGTTCGCTCGCCGGGTTGCCTTGGCGGGACACACTAGTCCGCGCGCTAAGCCTCGCTCAACAGTCAACCGGTTCTTGGCACGGATACTGGTGGATGGACCCCGAATACGCTACGGCGCTCAGCATTGAGGGCCTCCGTGGCTCCGCAGAATATGCGAGTAGCGTGGTGGCCGCAGTGCAATGGCTGTCCCGCCGAGTGCAAGACGGTGCGGTGAACACACCTCACTTTCCCCAAGGATCGGCCTTTGCGACTGGTCTTGCCCTGCGAGGGCTGGCGATGGCCGGTGAATTGGGCCCCGTTCAGGAGCGTATTGGCGCCTGGCTGGCAAATGCGCAGAGACGTGACGGGAGCTGGAGTTCTTCCGCCGCGATGCTGATCCCAAATCCTCACATGATGCGTCCCAACCCGCTCTTGTGGCTTCCGGGGAAACGGAAGCGAACCCGTTGGGAAACGATCTTTCTGGACCAGTACCGGCTCCATACAACTTCTACCGTGATCAACGCCCTCTGGCACCTAGTGGCAGCACTGGAACAGGAAGGCGACGCTAACCTGTGTGCCGAGGGTGCAGATCATCAGCGAATCCGACAATGACGAGACGGAGCATAGGCCTGGGACCGTAGGCTAGACCGATTGGCGGCGGACAAGGTTTTGAAACGGGCCCGCTGTTGCTTCCAGTTCCGCGAACGACCCTTGCTGAACCACTCTTCCTGCACTCATCACATAGATCCGATCCGCCTGGCGCAAGGTGGAGAGCCGGTGTGCAATGACAATCCGCGTGGCGGTGAGGCTCGCGAGATTGTTCATGACCTCGGCCTGGCTCTCGTTGTCTAGCCAGTTCGTGGCTTCGTCCAGAAACAAGATGCGCGGATTCCGAATCAGAGCATGGGCGACAACGATTCGCTGGCTTTCACCGCCCGACATGACGCTGGCCCTAGCACCAACGTTGGTCATCATGCTCATAGGCATGTCTGAGATCACGCGATCCACCGCCGCGATCTGGGCTGCATTCCATACTTCTGCTGAAGTTGCGTCTTCGTAGTCGCCGACGATGTTGTCCCACACATCTTCCGGATGCAGCTGCACATCCTGCGGCACCACGCCGACTTTGCGACGCAATTGTTTGATATTGAGATGCTTGAGATCGCGGCCGTCGTAGTACACCACTCCAGCCGATGGCTGGTGCAGGCCCAACGCGAGCTTGAATAGGGTACTCTTGCCCGAACCCGACTCGCCCGTTATCGCGACGAACTCGCCTGGATCTGCTCGCATGGACACGTCGTCGAGCAAGAGTGGGCCGTCAGGATCGTACCGAAAGCTGACATGATCGAACACGACCTCGCCTCCCAGGTGGTCGACTGATTCGCCGTCGACGTCTACTTCCGGAGACTCGGAAAGGAGTGGCTGCAACTGATTGAAGGCCGGCACACTAGCAGCAACGGCACTGAAAGACGAGCTAAGGCTGGTCACCGCCGACTGGAACAGTACCAACAGGGTGTAGACGACCAGAAAGTCTCCGACCGGGAGCGTTTCTCGGTCCGCAAACGCAGCCGCTAGGATCAGCACGGCAGCTGCAAGGAAGGGCAATGCCTCACCGAACGCCCGCAGATGCTGTTCGAAGGTGCCAACTCGCAGCTCTGCGTGCTTCTGCTCGCGATAGTCTCTAGCCCAAGCTGCGAACGCCGAACCCTCCGCTCCGGCGACTCGCAATTGGGTAATACCGTTGATGAGTTGGAACAACCGACCCGACAGGCGCTGGACAGTGCGGATCACGCGACCATGGGGCGCGATCTGACACATGCCTACTGCCACAGTCACTGCCAGCGACAGCAGACCAAATGCGACGGTTACGCTACCCAGCGCGGCGTCGTAGAAAAAGGTGACCAATAGCGCGGGGGACAGGAACGCAACCGAAAGAACAGAGTTGCCCACAACACCGTGCACGGCATCGCGGAGATTCTGGAACGTCATGCCCCGCATTGCGAGGTCGCCTGCGGCATACCGGTGCAGGAAGGCCGGCGAGAGCCGGAGCATTCGGTCCCAGAACGAGGCTTCCATTCTCGACGACGCCCGTCCGTCCAAACGCATCAATGAAGTACCTCTGAGAACGTGCAAGAGCGCCCCGATAACTGCGAAAGTCGCCAGTGCAGCCGTCATCGGGTACAACAGATCGGTTTCGCCAGTTGGAATCATCTCGTCCGCGACAATGCCCAAAACTATTGCTGGCAACAGCATGACCAACCCGCCCGCCAGCCCGCTTGCCACAAAGCGCACGAGATCGGCGGAGACACCGCTGCGCGCGATACGCAAGAGATCCCTCGGCGCGGCGCTAGCGGAGGTCAGGGGCGTGTAGAAAATCCACGCTTCAGGACGCAACGATTCGGAAACACTAGCCGTCACCCTTGTCTTGCGCCTCTCGTTGGGATCGACCTGTCGGTAGCGTCCGAAGGATCTCGGCAGGAGAGCGACGGGCTGGCCGTCAACAGCCCGGCATGCCAGCATTGGACCGCTGTCGCCGGTCCACCATCGATCTTCGGTGTCAAGCCGCACTCGTCGCGCACGCACCCCCGACGCGGCAAGCACCTCGGCGAGGACTCGCGTCGCATCGGATGCGGTCGCCCGCGCGGGCCACTTGAATTCAATGCCCTGATGCCGACCAATGATCCGCAGAGCCTCTTTCAGTGGTGAATCGCCCTCGCCTTCAGTGCCGTCGACCGGAAGATCGTAGAGATTGAACAAGCCACGCCGGGCGCTATCTTCGTCGACTCGGCGACTGGTGGCCCGCGCCCAGTCCAGGTTCGCTTGGTCGACAACTGCCAGCCTGCGATTGAGGCGTTCCAAGGAAAATCCCATGGCGTGGAAGCTCGCCAAAGCAGGGAGCAAGAGGCCCTTGTCGGCGAGAGCTTCGGAGGACTGGGCCGAAACTGCCACCTCGTCTGTAACTGTCAGCCAGAGGCTTGGTGTAAGCGGTATCGCGCTGCAGCCGGAATCCCGCTCTGGCAAGTCCCGCCCGACGTCAAGCAGCCCCATGATCGATGCCGAGCCTGGCGGTAGCTCCGACACCCACGCCACACCGCGCCGCGCCGAGAGCGTGCCTGCCTGCGCCGCCAGAGTCTTCCCTGGTTCAACCAGCAGATCCGGACGCGGCCGGTCGACGACGTCCCGCGAGAGGACGGCCGAAACGTCTGCAAGCCAAGCGTCGACTTGCTCCGCCAATTCTTCATTTCGGACAGCGTCCAAACTGGCGGCCGGAATGCGCCGGAGCACTGTGCCGGGCAGTCCCTTTGCAATGAGCCCGAGCGTCGTGTCTTCAACCTGCGGTTCCACTCCGAGCAGCAGGCGTCCGGCGTCGGTGCGCATCAGGTGCTGCGGTGCAGACTGCTCCACTCCGTCCTGCCACTCGATCAGAAACAGGTCGACCGCGCCTTCCTGAATGAACCACGAGTATTGCGGATCGGCCATGTCGAGCGGCAGGTTGCCGGCACACGGAACCCGTTCGCCCAACTCTAGGGCAAGGTCGGCAAGAGAGCGGGATTGCGAGTGTGCCATAGGACTAGCCTGCGCTGACGAGCCGGTAGTATGCGCCGTCCGTGTCCTGCATCAATTCGTCATGCGTGCCGCGCTGAACTTCCGCACCTTGCTCGAGCACGATGATCTCGTCGCAGTCTCGGACCGTGCTCAACCTGTGCGCCACGATCAGGCAGCTGCAGCCGCGACGACGCAACGCATCGTCAACGCGCTCTTCCGTGGCGGCATCAAGAGCGCTCGTCGCCTCATCGAGTATCAGGACCGTCGGGTTGCCAGCTAGAGCACGCGCGATCTCCAGCCGCTGCTTCTGCCCCCCGCTGAAGTTCCCCCCGCCTTCGTCTACCTGCGTCGCATAGCCGAGGGGCCTACTGAGAATCTCGTCATGAATGCTGGCGTCCCTTGCCGCAGCAACCAAGACCTCGTCGGGCACCGTCGGGTTCCAAAGCGTAATGTTCTCGCGCACGCTGGCTGAGAAGAGGGCAAAATGCTGATCCACCATCGACACCGAGCGCGACAGCACCTCTTCCGGTACCTCGGACCGCCTGTGGCCGTCGAAGAGTATTTCGCCGGACCAAGGCTGATAGACGCCGGCGACCAAGCGCGAAAGAGTTGATTTTCCGGAGCCGCTCGGACCGACAACCGCGACCCTCTGTCCCGGCTCGATTCTCAGACTGAAATCCTTGATCAGCGGCGGGTGGCTCCGATTGTAGCCGAACGTAACGTTCCGCAATTCGACCCGGCCGGAGAGACGCAGCCGGCCGTCGAGCGTGGCGATTGCCTCCGAGGCCTGGCCTCGCCGGGCCAAGCCCAGATCCTCCTCGGTTTCAGTGATGTCTTCCAGTCTCTGCATGTCGCTCTCGAGAGCCTGGCGCTCTCCGAAGAACTCCACAAACCGTCCGACAGGCGCAAGGAACATTGACGCCACGATATAGAACCCCACCAGCGTGCCCAGGGAAATCTCTCCAGCCACGACTTGTGTGGCCCCAAAGGCCAAGACCGTCGCGTTACCTACAACCGTGAACAGGCTCGGCAGGGCCGCGTTGCAATGGCCCAGCTCAGTGAATCGTTGGTGAGCGGCCAGCTCGCGAGCCTGATGGCCACCCCAGCGTGAAAAGAAGCGGTCGTCCGAGGCTGTCACGCGGAGGATGTCGGTTCGCTCCAGCATCAACATGCCGACGCCAACCAGCAGTCCCCGCTCGCGCCTTAGGGCGTGGCTGCTATCGGTGCGAAACCTCGTAACCGCCCGCGCAGCGACCGCGTTGAGCGCGGCAAGAGCCAGGACGACTAGCGCCAACACCGGATCGTACGCCAGCATAACCGCGAAGAACACCGCGCTCATCGCGATCTCGATCAACAAGTCGAGAAAATGCTCTGACAGGCCCGTGGCGACCTTGTCGATAGAAAGGACGCGAGCGGTTAGGTCGCCGACAAGGCGGTGGCTAAAGTACTCGACCGGCAACCGGAGCAGCCGCGAAACACACCGATTCGCAGCGATCACCGAAGACCGCACTGACAGGCGGCGCAGCCACCGTTGCTTTAACCAAGCCAAGCCATAGACAAGTACCGCCGTGCCACCCATGATCGCGGCGATGACGCCGCCCCAAGGCTCGCGATCCTCGAGAACGCGATCCACGAAGATTGCGAGCATTGCGGGTGTAACGAGCGACAGCACGGCTAGGAGCAACCCGCATGCAACGACGTATGGCAACGCGCCCGAATGACCACGAAACCAGATCCGGAAGTGCTGGAGGGCGCTCGCCCGGACACCTCCACGCCTGAACTCCGGTCCGGGAGCGAATTCCAGCGCGATCCCGGTAAAGCCCTTCCGGAATTCTTCCTCAGGGATTTTCCGACGTCCGGCAGCCGGGTCGTTGAGATAGAAGTGCCCCTGATCGTAGCCTTCCAAGATGACGAAGTGATTGAATTCCCAGAACAGCACCTGCGGCAGCGGCATTCTTCGGAGAACCCGCACAGACACGCTGCGGCCGGTGCACTTCAGGCCGTAGTGCTTTGCGGCGCGCGCGATGCCTGCGGCAGTGGAGCCGTCCCGGCCGACTTCACACCGACCCCGCAGTTCAGCGAGAGGCACCCAGAGCCCGAAGTGTGCGAGTACACTGCCAAGACACGCAGCACCGCATTCTGTCGCATGCATCTGCAAGAGCAGCGGGGTCCTAAGGCGCCGCCGCTCGCGGGGAATCTGGCGCTTCTGGCTCAATGTTGCTTGTCTCTACGGGTGGACCGAATTCGTTCCGATCAGCCGAGAGCCCAGCAAGGCTATCGGCCGGTACTGCCCCAGCTCAACGCGGATTCGGCAAGCCGCACCGTCGAGGTCGAGCAGGTCCGCCTCCGGATCGAGAGCAACGTCAACTCGGTGTACTTCACCCACAACCGGAGCACGCTCAGCCGCCAGCCACTCCGGGAGGGGACCTGGGGTCACGAGAGCCACGTCTGCATTCAGTCGGCGGATGCCACCATCGGGCACCGCGATCTCGATCGATGCCTTCATCCCGGGTCGGATGCTTTCCGCAAGCCTCGAACCAACCTGCGTCACCGCTTGGACGGTATCGTCTTCGGCAGTCCGAATCTGCGCGACGGCGGTGCCGGGCGCCATGTAGTCTCCCGAGGTCAGCCCCAAGGCCATCACTTCGCCCTCGACATGGCTCGCGAGAACCTCTCTTGCCGAACGACGCGTTTCTAGCTGGAGCATCGCCGAGCGGGCCGAGGCTAGGCGCGAGCGCAAGGCCCCACCGCCTCCAACCGAGTTCCGGATTTCCTCTTGCAAGAGATCCACTCGATCACGCAGAATCTGCCTTTCGCGATCCAGCTCCGGCACACTCTGCCGCGCAACCGGAACTCCGGCCGCGACTCGATCGCCGACATCGACCAGATATTCCACGAGATGGCCCGGCTCGCTTGAGACTACGTCGTAGCGATCTCCGGGCTTGATCAGTACGCCGTCGATTGCAACTGTCCGGACTACGCTCCCGAACAGTGCCCATGCTACGAGCGCAAGCACCAGCGCGCCAATGCCAGCCAGCACGGCGCGTTCGTGAGGTGCCGCAACACGCAAGAGATGGTCGAGTTGTTGGCGCTCGTTCCTGCTGGCGGCAGCTTCTTCCAGAAACGGACTGTTGAACACCGGCCTCGCGCCCCTCAAATACGGCAGGAATCTTGCCAAACGATCGTAGCCAATTCACCGGATTCTCGGCCATCTCGGGTCCCGCCAGCGCCAAGCGCTGGCGGGACTGCCGGGCAGGCATCGAACATGCGGGGAAGAGGGGCTCCCCGGCCGAGGTCACCTCGGCCGGGGAGCCCCGTCTGGACATGTTCAAGCGCAAACAGACTCCCTGCCCCCCTTGCGCACTCGATGAACTCGAACGCTACGCGCAGCAACAGCAGCGACCGGCCGAGATCGCCTCAAGCTGCTCCTCGGCCAGTTCGGTCGCAGGCAACGCTACATGCACCGTCTGCATGTCGTTCTCGTGCACCTTGATCGCAATCCCGTCAGGAACTTCTACCCCCAGTTCCTCGTGGACTGCGGCTTTGGGGTCTGACAACAACCTGCTGCGGAAGTCGCCATCAACGCTGGCCCTCTCGGTGAGTCGGGCGCTTAGTTCAATTGCAGAATTCATTTTTGTTCCTCCTGTCTCTTCTTATTGCCCTAAACGATTAGGACATGTCGCCAATTATTAAATCACTGTAAAGTGAAACGTGTCAAGTTCCACATAGAGAACATATAGAAAACATTCTCGGCCAGCAGTTCCAGCCACATTTGGAGCGAGTTTCGAGGCGAAGATTCGCGAACCGGCCTCCTATCCTCGACATACGGTGCGTTTCCCCTTCGCGATCACACATCGGACCGCAGGGGCCGTCCGATGATGCACTCGCCAACCGTACCCTCCACGTGAGGGTCTAAACCGGTGATGCGGGCGAACAAGGCGGAATCGCCAGTGCCGATTCCGCATGCGGAGAGTCCAAGTTCGGTCGCTGCCAGATAGAAGGTCTGATACAAGACGCCGGTGTTACGGAGGATGTTTCCATATCCGATTGACCTGTACTTCCACATGACCCGCGCAAACCTGGCCGCGATCGCAAGGATGATCTGAGGATTGGCCTCATCGCTTGACGCCCGTTTTGCGTCGGCAACGACCCGGGATACGTCGGCATCGTTGGCGGATATGCGCACCAGCGAATGATGAGAAGCATCGTAGTGGTACACGCCGCGCGCCAGATCCGCACACCGGGCAACCACCGGGTAGATCTCTAGCTCGTGGCATGCTCCGGCGCTCGGATACGGGCGTTTGGTGATCTCGAAGAGGGCCGATTGGCCAGAAGGACTTGCGACTGGGACAACGCGGGCCGACCGTATTCTGGCCGACCGATCGAGCAGCGCTCCCAGCTCCCGCACCGAGATCGGACGACTATCGTCGAATCGACGCACGGTGCGACGCCGCTCGAGCACAGAGGCGAACGCTTCCCTGCCAGAGTCGACAGCAGCGCGGGGGAGTTCGATGCGTTCGCCCGGCCAACGCGGGCGCTCTGCTGGAGGAGGATCGATTTCACCGACGAAAGGGAAGTCAGCACCCAGCATGTCGCGATGCCAGCCCCGGCGCTGATGCGTGTGGAATAGGAGATCCTGGAATTCCCATAGCTTCAAAGCCTCTTGGTGGGAATCGTTCTCCGCCCGGGCGTCTTGCAGGAACCCCGCAGCGGCGAGAGCACGCCGGACAAGAGGCGCGTCCAGCGCACTCAGGTCGGCTAGAACAAGCCTCGCCCCGCACAGTGGCGACTCGACCAGCCAGGCGTCACCGGATCGGCGCACACAGGCGAAGCGCTGGAGTCGATCCTCTATCGGAGGTGTGCGCGAAGCGAGCGAGGGGACAAACGAGGCCCACTGGGGAACGACGACCGCGTACTGGGTGCCATCTTCTACAAGGGGGTACTCGACGAATCCCGTGCGACACAGCACCCCCACATGGTCAAGGAGTGCAATGGCATGCCATTCGCCGCCAGAGGCGACGACGGAGTCGCGGAGCTCAGCGAGCGTCGCGCCGCTCGCAATCCCATCGATGGCTGCGTCGTAGTGCGAGACATAGTCCGAGAGGCGGACGACTCGCCCATTGTCGGCCTGGAGGATCAGCGCGCGCCCGTCCTCCGACCTTCCCAACGTGCATCCTGAGCGAATGCGGAGTCGAATCGCTGACTCGTTCAGCAGTTGCTCCAGACCCACGGCGAACATCTCCCCCTTCGTGTTGGTGGGTCGCGGCGCCCGAGGGGTCGCGCCCTCGGGCGCCGCGACCCACCTGACGGACTTGCCTGCCTCGACTTACTATAGTTAACTGATTGTTGTAAGCATGTCTGATCTTTATGAATTCTGTGTCCAATCAGCAGCCTAGCGCTGGAAAATTCGAGGGACCTCGTCTGGGCCTCCAACGAGGCGGGCCCAGTGAGCCGCCGCAACTGCGCGCACGGAGCATGGAGTCTTGACAAACACCCTGCCGGCCGACCGCGGTGTCGTAGAAGTGCCGGTGCTGGCACCGCATCTCGAGTTTCGCCTCATGGGCCAACAGGAGGTTCTCATCGTCTCAGAGGCGAGGAATGCGCTGATCCACGGGGAGATCTACGCTTCCTTGCTGCCGCTCCTTGACGGGCGACGATCCCAAGGAGAAATCACTGTCGCCCTTGCAGGCGCACATTCGGAATCCCAAGTCCGGTCAGCCCTCGCTGCCCTGTCGTCGCGGGGATATGTCATGTCCGGCGAATACGCCATGGAGCATGGACGGGCCGCTTTCTGGTCGTCATTGGGCGCGTCACCCAGGTGGGCAGAGGAACGGCTGCGAACAGCGAGCGTTGAGGTCGCTCCTGAGGACAGTCGCTTGGTTCGACAGCTCGGCGCTATGGGAGTGGCGATCGCCACCGATGATCCGACCCTATCGATCGTCGTCTGTGATGATTACCTCGACGAACGGCTTGCCGAGGTTAATCGACTCCACATTGCGTCCGGCGTGCCGTGGATGTTGGCCGTGCCCAAGGGTATGCATCCCTTGTTTGGCCCCATCTTTCGGCCAGCGGAGCGCGGACCATGCTGGAGCTGTCTCGCTTATAGGCTGCGTGGCCACCAAGAGGTCCACAATTTCCTGCGAAACCTTGGCGGCGCCGATGCCGCGTTCGTGCCATCTGCGGGGGAGCCAGGGGTCTTGGACCTATTGAGCGGACTCGTCGCGGTGGAGGTCGCCAAGTGGCTCGTGCTCGGAGAGGCGGCACCGTTGCACAGCAATGCCATCTCGCTGGACCTTGCGCAGCTTGAATGCGAGCACCATCCCACGCAGCGCCGTCCGCAGTGCTTCGAGTGCGGAGACGAGGCGTTGTATCGCGCCGATCGACCGCCTGTGCCGATTCGATTGCAGCCGAGCCCGAAGGCCGTTCGCAACAGTGGCGGCCTGCGCTCGCTGTCCCCGGAGCAGACGCTTTCGAAGTACCGCCACCTAGTTAGCCCAGTCAGCGGAGTGGTGACATGGCTGCGACGCTCGACGGACGAGACGGACAGCTGGCTGCATGTCCATTCGGCCGGAAGCAATTTCGCGCTCAGAAGCAGGGCTCTGAGCACGCTGCGACGCAGCCTCCGAGCGAAGAGCGCCGGCAAGGGCAGCACCTCCCAGCAGTCCAAGGCAAGCGCAATGTGCGAGGCGATCGAGCGCTACTGCTGCGCCTTCCACGGCGACGAGATCCGACGGCGCCTGAGCTACTCCGAGTTCGAAGGGTCTGGCAGCGCGGAAGCGATTCACCCGAACGAAGTGCAACTCTTCAGCGACTGGCAACTCGATCACTCCGAGGAGATCAACGCGCGCGGCCACCCGTTGAACCACGTCCCGGCGCGCCTGGACCTGAATGCTGAGATTGACTGGTCGCCCGTTTGGTCGCTCACGCAGCAACGGCACCGGTACCTGCCGACTTCGATACTCTACGCTGCTCCGCCCGAGCTGCGCGACGGAGCCGACCTGAAGGCGGATACGAACGGCTGTGCCGCCGGCAATACTCTCGAGGAGGCCATTCTGCAAGGCTTCTACGAACTGGTAGAGCGAGATGCGTTCGCGATCTGGTGGTACAACCGCCTGTCCCTGCCCAAGGTAGACTTGGCGAGTTTCGACGACAGCTACCTCGCTGACGCGCCCGAATACTATGCAAGGCTCAGCCGCGAGTTGTGGGTGCTGGACGCAACCAGCGATCTGGGCGTTCCCACATTCGTAGCGGTTTCGCGGCGCACTGACAAGGAAGAGCAGGACATCATTTACGGGGCCGGAGCACATGCAGACCCGCGGATTGCGGCATTGCGCGCGGTTTGCGAAATGAACCAGTTCCTAGATTGGGTGCAGTTCTCCGGGGCTCCCGGCAGCGAAATCGAAGATCCGATGTCCCTAGAGTGGTGGAAAAACGCGAGGATAGAGGACAATCCCTGGCTTGCCCCCGATTGTTGTCGCTCGACCAGTGCCTCGGACTACTCTATTCCCGACACCGCTGATCTCAAAGAGGACGTGGAGCGCTCTCAGCTTCTAGTAGAGGCCAAGGGCATGGAACTCCTAGTTCTTGACCAGACACGGCCCGATATCGGCATGCCCGTGGCCAGAGTCATCGTGCCCGGCCTGCGGCACTTTTGGGAGCGCTTCGCGCCGGGTCGCCTCTTCGACGTGCCTCTCGAGATGGGCCTGCGCGAGGAACGCATTGCAGAGGCGGATCTCAATCCTGCGCCGGTGACCATATGAGCGGTTTCTGCCGGCGTTGCGATCGTACCCGATCCGAGTGAGCATGCATATCGAAGATCGATGGATGGACACCGAAGAGCGCTTGTTCAGCGAGGCCTCCTCATTGGGCGATTTGCTGGAACGGCTACGGAGTCGCATCTCCCACGCACTCGTCGGAGGAGCGAGTTGGGAAGCCCTGTTGAAGCGCGCCAGCGACTTGCCGTCCACTTTGGCAGCTTTTCCCTTCGGGTTCGAATTGCCGCTGCACGAACAGCGGCCGCACGCAGACTTCGGGGTCTCCTTGGTCTCGGGCAGTCGATCGGCGAGACACTTCCAGAGCCTGGGAAACGGCAAGGATGCAGACCCAGTGTTGGCCGAACTTGCCCGGCTGGTGCGAGAGAAAGGCCGCAAGAACTCGCTGCTGAACCGCATCACGGGGAGAAAGATGTTGCTGGAATACGACATCGACCCTAGCGGAGACGGCCTGCATCCCGCCCCAGGTGCATTCCTCTATCCGACCGAGAAACCGCTCTACGGCCGCGACGCCAGTCGGCGCCTTGAGGACCTAGGCGTCGTACTCGACGGAGTCGCCGCAACTGGCTGGGACTGGGACGCCCGCGAAAGGCGCCAGGTCGAGCGCCTCTTCCTGGCCCTCCAGCCGGAAGCACGCATCCTGTCTCTGGGCGCCTTTCCATGCCGCACGAGAGGCATTCGCCTCGCCGTTACGGGGTTCGAGACCTCTGGTGAGGTCATGACGTTCCTTCAGCGCGCAGGATGGCCATGGCCGCCAGCTTCTGTGGAGTCCACACTCGCACACTTGGAAGCCCGCGACGGCTTCGGCACCATCGCGGTCCACCTTGACGTTCGCGCGGACGGCCTGGGCCCCAAGCTGGGGCTGGGCTTGTACGCTCGGGACATGTCCTGGCTGCAGGGAGGGCGTTACTGGTTGGACGCCCCGAACAACTGGACCGCCTTCATCGACAGCATGCGCGAGGAACAGTTTGCCGTCCCGGAGAAGCTGACGGCCTTGGAGAACTGGTCGTCCGGGGCCGAGCTGCTGTTCGGAAGGGCCGGCCGGTTCGTGCTTGTTCGGGGCGTTCACCACGTCAAGCTCGTTGCGACGGAAGATCGCGTCGACCAAGTCAAGGCCTATGTATTCCTGCTGATGTGCTCGCCGGAGCAGGCCGGGCCGACTCCCGCCGGGACCGCACGGCAGCAGGAGCGCCCAGGCGGATAGAATGATGATCCTAGGCCTCGCATCTGGCACAACAGGGCCGACGAGACATCAAGGTCTCTCGAGCGACACTGTTGGGCATTTCCGAGACAGAGTGCTGGACGCGCGAGCCTTGGAACACATTGGCTGCGGACAAGCGGTCCTCCAAGCATGGATCGGCTTACTGAGGGGCCATCCCTGGTAGGTGCAGACGGTGAAGCTTACCGGAGGCAGCGATGGCTGAGGTATCGGCGGCCCATAGCAGCGCCAGCGCCAAGACCCTAGGAAGCGTTGAGCCGTCAATCCGCCACGCGCTTCCGTACTTCACGCCTGTCCTAGTTCTCTTGCTCGTCGCAAACGCGGCGATTCGAGGCTCTTGGTGGATGGCGACTCCGCTGGTCTTCTTCATGCTCGCGGAGCTTCTGGACAAGTTGTTCGGCACGGAAGAGCGGAACATGGATCCGACCAAGAGGTTCGACAAGAAGTTGCTCTGGTACCAAGTGGCGATGTGGACATGCGTGGCGATGTGGCCGCCAACGCTGGTCTTCGCGCTCTGGCAGATCCTCGCAGTCGGTCACCTCGCGATCTGGGAGGTGCTCGTGATGGCGGTCGTGCTCGGTAACGTGGCCACGATCATCCTCGTTGTGGGCCACGAAGTCGTCCACGAGCGCACTGTTTGGCAACGCCGCGTGGGCGAGTTCATACTGGGCTCGATAGGCTGCGCGCAGTACGCATCGGAGCATGTCTATGTGCATCACGCGCTAGTTGCCACCCCCCACGACCCGATGTCGGCCCGCAAGGGGCAGGGATTCTGGCAGTATCTCCCCTGGGCTGTCGCAGGCAGCGTCGTTGCGTCGTGGCGCACCGTGCGCGATCGGCTGGCACTCCGTCGCCGATCCATGTGGCACTACACGAATCCATTCTGGCGCTATGCGCTGTTCAACGGAGGATGGTTTGCTCTGGCGTGCTGGATGGGGGGTGCGCTGGGGAGCTTGGTCTTCTTGATCCAGTGCACATTCGCAGTGTTCCTGCTGCGCCTCGGCGACTATGTCGAACACTACGGATTGACGCGCATGTACCTGCCGAGCGGTCGGTTCGAGCGGTTTCGACCCTGGCACTCTTGGAACGCCGTGTCGAAGTTCTCCAATTGGCTCTACTACAACACACAGCGGCATTCCGACCACCACGGCAAGCCCACGCGTTTCTATCCCCTGTTGCAGAACCAGGGAGAGGACCTGGCGCCGCGCATGCCAGGAGGCTATGCCAAGGTCTTCAATCTGGCGCTGTCGTCCAAGCGGTGGTTCGAGACCATGGACCCGCTCGTCGAGGAGTGGCGTGCGCACTTCTATCCGAAGGTCCAAGACTGGAGCGTTTACGATAGCGCCGCCTTCGCCGCGCGCCCGGATGCCTTCAATGCAATCGCCGAGATTCATTCCTCGGCACCGCGACTTGCCAATTGGATCGACAGATTCCCGGAGCTGCTCGACTGCCTTCGACTCAAGGAGTTCACAGATCTCGAACTTCCGAGTGGCCTGGAAGCGGATCCGGAATTCGACCGGATCGCCCGCAGCGGCTTGGCACGCCTCTACTGGACCCACGAATTCGGCGTGCCGGAAATGATCGAGCGCATCTCTGACATCCCTGTCGAAGGCGTCCGGGAGGCAGTGGAGGTGATACGGCACTGGTCAAACGAGAAGGCGTTCCAGATTGGCGTGCATGCGATGCGCGGCAGCCTTTCTCCGCTGGAGGCGGCCAAGGCGTTCTCCAATGCTGCCGAAGCGTCGGTTGTCGGAGCCCTCTCTGCTGTCGAGAAGAACTTTGCCGGTCGCCCTACCGAAGGTGGGGTCGCGGCGGTGCTCGTCGGGGACCTAGCTGCCGGGGATGCTGCTCCAAATGCGGAACTGTGTATAGAGTTCGTCTGTGATGGCGGGCCCCTCGAACGCCACAAGTTGCTCTGCCGCAAGTTCCGCAATGCGCTCGACACGCTTTCGCGCGACAACATGCTGTTCGCTCCAGCTTCACCGAGCGGGGGCCGAAGCGCCGTGCACTCGCTCGCTGACTTTATTGAATTCCACAGCAACGGCGGCTCTCCGGAGCGACTTGGCCTAACGCGCTCCCGCTGCATCTTCACAGCAGGTGATTCTGCGGTCGTGGCAAGATTTAGGCGCGCGAGGGGTGAAATCCTCGCCGATCGCACCCTTAGGGGCGGCTTGGCGGAGATGCTGAGCGAGCGGCCCGCCGGCAGGACCCGCCCCGGCTCGCTCTCGTTCGACGACGTTCCGGGCGGCCTCAGTGACGTCGAACACGCCGCCCGTGTGCTGCAAATCGCCCACCCGACCCTGGCCGAGGAGCAGGAGGCGCCGACCGCGGCATCCGTCTTTCGGAGCGCCTACGAGCAACGCTTGATCGCCGAGGACACGGGCCGGCACCTAGTCGCAGCCGCCGAGACCTGGCGGAGCATCAACGGAACTCTGGGACTGCTCCTAGAGCCAGGCGTCGCCGCGGAGTCGGCCCCGGATTCGGTCAAGGCTGTCATCGTGAAATCTTGTGGCGCGGACGACCTCGATTCACTGACTACCCGCTGTAACGAGACAGCAACCCGCGCGGCCGCTGAAATCAGCTCCTTGGACGCTCTTGTGCGTCCATCCCCGCAATAGCCTAGACCCCGTCGATTTCGGCTTGCAGACGCGCGGGTTGGAGTACAGCGGCAGAGCGAGCATTGGGCACTATCCGTACATGACCTACACGGGCGACGGCCACTGAGCGCGGCACCCAGTCCCATCGCGTCGACAGGAACCGGCATGTGAGCCGCGACCCCGGCATGCGCCGGGCGCGCCTGGTGGAGCACGTTGTCAACCACCCGTTTGGAACGTTGACCACAAGGTTGAGTACACTCACGATGCGGCCGCGGTTAGCGCGGCTGGACCAGAGACTGCGGATCATGCTGAGATTTCAGATCGCCACCCTTGGACTCGTCTTGGCCTTGGCAGCGTGCTCGAAACCTCCCCCGGCACCACCCAACGTGCTCTTCCTGAGCGTTGACGACATGAACGACTGGGTCGGCGCTCTCGGGTACGAGGCCGCCAGGACACCCCACATCGACCGGCTCAGCGAGCGGGGGACGCTATTCACGAATGCACACGCCCCGGCACCGAAATGCAACCCGTCCCGCACTGCGATCCTGTCAGGCTTGCGGCCGTCGACGACGGGCGTCTACGTCAACAGCGAGTGGTGGAAGCCGAATCTGCCCGATGTCGTAATGCTGCCGCGCTACTTCAAGGACAACGGCTACTACGCAGCCGGCGGCGGCAAGATCTTCCACCACACGCCCGGCTTCAACCCGCCCGACTCGTGGGACGAATACTTCGACCTTGTCAGCGACCTGAAGACCGATGGCTTCCTAGTCCCCTACCGCCTCCCCCGCCACATCAGCAGCTTCGACTGGGGGCCATTGGACAAGACTGACATGGAGATGGGAGACGGCGCCACGGTGCGCTGGGCCGAGGAATTCCTATCTCGGGATCACGACCGTCCGTTCTTCTTGGCGGTCGGACTGTTTCAGCCACACCTGCCGTTCTACGCCCCGCGAGCGTGGTACGAGTCGGTGGGCCCCGACGATGCGCCCGTCCCGCTGGACAAGCCGGGAGATTTGGATGACGTGCCCGAGGCCGGTCGCGAGTTGGCCGCATCCCGCGTAGCCGATCTGGAGCTAATCGTGGAGCACGGTGACATGGGCGATGTCGTGCGCAGCTACACGGCTGGCATCCGCCACGCCGACGCGCTGGTCGGACGCGTGCTCGACGCGCTCGACGCAAGTGCTTACGCACGGAACACGATCGTCATGTTCTGGTCCGACCACGGCTATCACTTCGGCGAGAAGCACCACTTTGCGAAGGACACGCTCTGGGAGCGATCGTCGCGCGTGCCGTTGGCGATCATCGCCCCGGGCGTCAGCACGCAGGGCGGGCGGTGCAGCCGGCCCGTGAGCCTGATCAACATGTATCCGACGCTGGTGGATCTCTGTGGCCTGCCGGCACGGGACGACCTTGAAGGAGTGAGCCTGCGACCGCTGCTCGAGGATCCGGCGTCGGAATGGGAGCGCCCGGCGGTAATGACCTTCCGCCGCAACAACCACGCCGTTCGCTCAGAGCGCTACCGCTATGTTCGCTACGCTTCCGGGGCAGAAGAGCTCTATGACCACAGCACGGACCCCGAGGAGTGGACGAATCTGGCTAGCGACCCCGACAGCGCGACCGTGATCTCGCAGCATGCGCAGTGGCTGCCCAAGGTTAATGCTCCGCAGGCTGCCACCAAGGGGGCCTTCATCTTCGACCCGGAGGCATACACATGGCAGCGCCGCGCAGCGGAGACATCCCAGTGATCGATCGCCGCGACTTCCTCACGGCCGCCATCGCCTCTGGCCTGGGCGGACACTCCGCCAATGCCGCCGGCAACGGACTCAACGTGCTGTTCCTGGCGGTGGACGACCTGCGGCCCGAATTGGGCTGCTACGGCAACGACCTCGTCCACGCGCCGAATTTGGACAGACTGGCCTCCAGCAGCCTAGTGTTCCAGCGCGCCTACTGCCAGTCGGCAGTCTGCGGTCCTTCGAGGGCGTCGTTGCTTACAGGACTCAGACCGGACACCACCAAGGTCTGGGGCAACCGCACGCACTTCCGCGAGACGATGCCAGATCTGGTCACGCTGCCGCAACGCTTCAAGCAGTCCGGATATTACACCCAAGCAATCGGCAAGGTACTGCACGGCAACAAAGCCGACCGGCCGTCATGGAGCGTGCCGGCCTGGCCGGCGGGCGGACGGCAGGCAGGCATGCAGTACGTCGACGAGGAACGCTTCGCAGCGATGCGCAGGGAGAGCCCCGACCATACGTGGTCAGGCGCCGACATCCCGACCCTGGAATGGAAGAAGAAAGCCTCTTGGCAGTCGCCCGAGGTGCCTGACAATGCCCTGCAAGACGGCCAAGTGGCAGATCGGGCGGTCGACGCGCTGCACCGCTTGCGCGATGACCGGTTCTTCCTGGCTGTCGGCTTTCAGAAACCACACCTGCCCTTCACGGCGCCGAAGAAATACTTCGATTTGTACGATCCGGCTGCGCTGCGAGTGCCTAAAGACGCCCAGCGTCCGGTGGGCACGTCGGCAGTCGCCTTCACCCGCTCGCAAGAGTTGCGCGGCTACACGGACATCCCCGACGAGGGGCTGGTGCCGCCGGCCAAAGTCCGAGAACTGATCCACGGGTATTACGCCGCCACCAGCTACATGGACGCGCAGGTTGGCCGAGTGTTGGGGGAACTCAAGAGCCTCGGCCTAGCCGACACGACTGTGGTGATCCTGTTCGGCGACCACGGCTGGCATCTAGGCGAACAACAGACGTGGGCCAAGACCACAAATTTCGAGCTCGCCGCCCGCGCCCCGATGATGCTGCGGGTCCCTGGAATGGCCACGGGCGGGAGGAATTGTGCCGGGCTGGTAGAGTTCGTCGACATGTACCCGACGCTGTGCGCAGCGTGCGGCATTGATCCGCCAGAAGACTTGGAGGGGACCTCGATGTTGCCGCTGCTGGAAGACCCGGACCGTCCGTGGAAGAAGGCAGCCTTCAGTCAAATCCCGCGCCCGTATCTGGCGGACCAAGACTGGGTTCACATGGGCTACAGCATGCGCACGCAGCGATTTCGCTTCACCGAGTGGGTAGACCGTGATCGGACAGTGGTGGCGCGGGGGCTCTACGATCTCGAGAAGTCCGCGTCCGAAACGGTCAATATCGCCGACCAGCCCGAGAATGCGGCAGTGGTAGACACGCTCTCAGCTCAGCTTCGGAACGGATGGCGCGGGGCCCTTCCATAGGAATCGCAGGGGCGCGGCCGGGCGCGGGCGCCCCCCGGGCGGGCGCGCCCCCAAAAGGAGAAAAACCGATCCGATCTATGCAAACCCCCGCGGGGCGGGGGGGGCCGGCACAACAC